>CBDBLS010000009.1:0-75089 GCA_965207105.1 Roseovarius sp.
CCAATGCCTCGACCGGTTCGATCCCGGCGGGTTGAGCTGTCTCAACGGGCGGCGTGGGAGGACCGGCACGGTCGCTTCAAACGCGGGTGCGGGTAGCAGCTGCGCCTCACTCGACGGTATCTCCGGCAGCGCCTCGGGCGGGGTAACATCTGGCACCACGTCGCTCAGCTCGACCGGCCTGGCTGTGTCTGGCGGGTCAACCGGTTCGGTCACATCCAGCGTCGCCTCCGCCGTCATCATGCCGACGGCCATATCGGCAAAGCTGCTGCCCAGGCTGACCTGCGTGGCCCCGGCGGCGCCTTCCATTTCGACCTCCGCCTCGCCGGTCAGGCCCCAGACCACCAGGCCATGCAGAAGGCAGGCGGCCGAGACGGCGATCACTTTGGCGGATGTTGACGAGGCGATCATTTGAGCGCCCTTTCGGTCACGACAAGCACCTGTTTGGCCCCGGCGGCGCGCAGCTCATTGGCGCGCGCCACCAGCGTCTGGGCGTGCAAATCGCGATCCAGGACAAGGCGCACCACGTCGCGCGCGTCGTCCGGTTGGCCCTCAAGATAGCTGGCAGCTGACGCGACGTCCTTGCCATGATGGCTCATGCGCCCGTCGGGATGCAGCACCAGACCGTCGGGTGGCGGGCGGCCCTCCAGCTCGGCGGTGCTGACCAGTCTGAGGTCTTTATCGAGCGGCTTGGCCAGCGTCCCGGCGACCATGAAGAAGATCAGCATCAGGAACACGATGTTGATCAGCGCGATGGTCGGCTCTTTTTTCGTGCGGGTCCGTGCGCGTCTCATGAGGCCTCCAGCACGGTGACATTCACCCCCTGGACACCGCGCAAAGTGACCAGCAGATCGGTCAGGCGTTGGGCCGTCACAGTGTCGCGCAGGCTGACGATCACGGTGATCGGGCCTTCGTCGGGTTTGAGTGGGGCAAGGGCGGCGGCGAGCGTGTTCAGGGTTTCTTCCTGCCCGTTCAGCGACAGCGTTTTCGGCTCAAGGTATAGGAACTGTTGTTTTATATCAGTGGCTTGTGCAGAGCTTCCGCTGGCCCCTGCCAATTCGATTTCGGCAAAACGCGAGAAGGTCGAGGACAGCATGAAGAACAGCAGCAGCAGGAAAATGACATCAATCAGCGATGTCATCGACAATCTGCGTCTGGATTTGCGCCTACGCACGGGCCAGTCCTTTGGCCGTGCCCGGAGTGGCCCCGGGGGGTGCCCTGCGGTTTTAGAATGGTGGCGATGGCGCGCTCGGCGGTGACGCGTTCGGTGTCCATCCGGCTTTCAAACCAGTTGAGCAGCATCGACGTTGGCATCGCCACGGCAAGGCCAACGGCGGTGGTCAAGAGCGCCACCCAGATGCCCCCCCGGCCAGCAGCGAGGGATCGACCTGATCCCCGGCGGCCTGCAAAGATTGGAACGCGTCGATCATACCCAGAACCGTGCCGAACAGACCCAGCAGCGGGGCCAGTTGGGCAACGGAATCGAGAAAGCGAAAGCCGCCTTCCAGCTGGGCAAAGCGGCTTTCCGCTTCGGCCTCAAGCCGTTTGGCGCTGTCGCGGTCACCCTCCAGTGCCATTTCGATCACCGGGGCGAGGTAGCTTTTGGAGGTGGCAAGAGCGGCGCGCGCACCGGCCTTGTCGCCACGATCCTAGGCGGCCACGGCCTTGTGACGACCGACGCCTGCGGCAGAAAACTGCCAGAGCTTATAGATCACGACGGCCAGGGTGAGGATCGACACTGCAATCAGCAGCATCACCACCGGCCCGCCCAGATCGGCAATGCGGGCGATGTTCTCAAACAGGCCGGTCATCCGATCATCTCAATCTCTGTGCGGGTGGCCAGATCCAGCTTGTTCTGACAGGCGCCTTCGGGCACCCCGGTGCCTTCACAGGCATGCACCCCGTTGATCAGAATGCGGCTCAGCCCGTCGCAGGTGGTGCCTGTCAGAGAGAATTGTCGCACCCGGGGGCGGGCCGGGGGCAGGGTGCCAAAATCGAACAGGGTCAAACGGTCAACCTGCCCGTCTGTATTGAACAGCACCGCCTCATAGACCGCCTTGTCGATCTGCGCGGCATGGCCATTCACCACCTGAAAGGTCAGCGTGCAGGCATTGTCGCCGCTCTGGGTGGTGTTCAGCTCGATAAAGACCTGATCCTTGATCTCGGTCTCGGATTGCGCCAGAGCCGGGACGGGGGCCATCAGGCCGAGGGTCAAACTCAGGCCAGCAGCAAGCCCCCTGGCTGACGGGCAGGTCTGGCGTTGGCGGGCAGGCAGGCGATCTTGGATCATGTGCGGTCCAGTGCAGTCCTTTTGCGACGAAACAGCCTAGCTCCGGGACACGCATGGCTTGGCTGCTCAATAAGACCTCAGACCACAAAACACTCGATTCCTCAATGCCCAATCAAAACAGTCAGATAGATCTGAGGCAGTCCTGAGCCTGTTCCAGCGGAGGCAGAGGCAACCTCAGAGAATATCCGCTCTGCGTCAAGGTCTGTAAGCGCATCCATTCGTAGGTGACGCTTTCAGTCTTTCGGTGGGTGTTTCGCTTGTAATATCGAAGAGCCGCTCTGGTGGTCATGACGCTGGGGTATATTGCGCTCAGTCGCCGGTAAACCTGAGCAATCACGACCGGATGTTGGTGCCAGAGGTGTGACTCTATCAGGGGCGTGTCTGTCACGGTTTCTTGGCCGGGCGACAAAAAAACAGGTGGCGACCATGTGGCCGCCACCTGAAACTGTGTCGAGATCTGTCCGGACTGACCTAGAAGAAATCGATCTCGGCGTCGCCAGCGGTTGCGGTGCCAGGCGTATCGTATTCTGCGTCGGCATCATGTGTGATCAGCGCGGCAAATTCATCATTTGCCCCGTTGTCCTCCGCATCCTCCGGATAGGCTTTGTAAGTCGGCAGGGCGCTGGCCGCCACCGAGGCATCATGACCTGTCCATTGGCCGTGTCCACCAGTGGTACCGCCTGAACCGGACCCTTTGGTGCCACCGGAGCCTGAGTCTTTGGTGCCACCGGAGCCGGAGCCCTTGGTGCCGCCGGAACCGGAGCCCTTGGTGCCGCCTGAGCCTGAGCCCTTGGTGCCACCGGAGCCGGAGCCTTCAGGATCGCTTTCATCGTCCTCAGCCAGTTCACCAGACAGAATTTGCGTCTGGCCATCGGCATCGGTGACCACCAGCGACATGTCCGAAAGGTCGATATCGTCCAGCGTCAACGGGCCATTGTCTGACCAAAGCGTAAAGTTAACGGTGTTCACGACGCCGTCGGTGCTGCCTTCCTGTTGACCGAACTGAACGGCCGCATCAAAGGTGCCGCCAACAGCTTCGCCATTCGGCAGCGCGTCAACCGCGTCCGCGGCGGCGGTAAAGCCGGTCACGGGTAACGACAGCGGATCGGAGAAGAAGTTCAGCCCGTCCAGTGTCGCGTTGCTTGTCAGATTGAAGGCCAGACCATCAACATCCGCGACCTCGCCGTCAAAGGAGACAGGTTGAATGTCGATAAAGATCTGTCCTGCCGCGGTTGCAGTGGCTGTCACGGTGACTTGTGGCGGGTCGCCGAAGGTAACGGACTCGCTTGGCTTTGGATCGCCGCCGGTGTCGTTGTCGTGATTGTCCGTTCCCTTGGTGCCGCCTGAGCCGGAGCCTTTGGTGCCGCCTGAGCCTTCAGAGTCCTCTTCAATGTCTTTTGCGTGTTTGGCCAGGTATTTGTCGTACCATCTGGAGAAGGCCCCGCCTTCTACCCCGCCGTTATGATACGACTTTGAGGCGCTTGCCTTGTCATGCCCCGAACCGCGTGTCCCGCCTGAACCGCGTCTGTCGTCGTCCCTATGTCGCCAACGTCGTCCCATTCCCATTCCCTTTCCCCAGTAATCATAGTGCCGCCTCAAGCCTGCGGACCGATCCATAACGGTCCTGCGGCGAGGTTTGCGGATAAGCGGAAAGGCTAGCGAACAAGTGGTTTTGCGCCAAATTTTCAGCGTATTTTCATCGAATTTCGGCCGCATTGCAGGCTGATTTCGAAACAGTTCCCGGCTTTTCGGATTACTGCTGTCAGGATCGCATCAATGCCTCATCCGGACGTTGAGAATCAGCAGGGCACCCACGCATGGCGATTCGCAGGTGGCCCAAATTGCTTCAAACTTTAGCCACGATTGCGGCCTAAGGAAAAGATCGGACGTAGTGGGTGGACCCGAAATCAGGGGCCGTCGGCGGGGTGTAACAGAGGAATCGAAAGGGCGTATCGGCATGAGAAAGAGCAGCAACAAGCGGCGTCTGGTCAAGCTTGTGGACGCCGCAGAAGCGCATTTCGGCGAACCAGTCCTGCAGACATCCGCCCCCGGCGGCGAGGGGCGTGCAAGCTGGCGTCTTGAATTGGAAAGCCGGTCGGTGATCGCAACGCTGCGCCCGAATTTCCGCCGCACACATCTTGAGGCTTTCGTCCTGACCCGGCTTTATGACTACGTCCAGGATCAACCGGAATGTCTGGGTGTGGTTGGTGACATCCTGTTTCAATCCGATGTCGGCGGTCGGCGGCTGAACCAGGAAATCGTCAAGCTGAATCGCAAACGCCGCGTCGATGTGGCCCATGAGGCGGTCGCCGCGATCTTTCGGATTCAGTCCGCTGCGCGCAAGGCGGATTTGCACAATGCGACCCCCGCATCTGGGCGTGAACGATGACTGGATTGCTAATCTTGTGGATGCGGTGGCAGCACTTGAACCCTTCTCGGCGGGGCGCGGCATGGCCGTTGATCGCACAGCCTTGGCCGAGCAGATCGCCTGTCCGGCCACACAGTTTGTCAAATGGGATTGCCGATCGGACGCGACTTTGAGGATGCCGAGAACGTGTTTCAGGAGGTGATCCGTCAGGGGGATCATCCCAAGATCGGTCTGGGGGTGCCCGCATGAATGACATGACGCGAAAACCTGTGGATCAGGCGCCGATGCGGGTCGAGGTGATCGACACCTATCCGGCCTTTCTGGCGGCGGAGGCTGCGTGGAAGGCGCTGGAAGATCGCGATCCGCAGACAACCGTGTTCCTGTCGTGGGACTGGATGGCAGAAGCCTTTCGCGACAACCCCTATCGGTGGAGCGTTCTGGCGGTCCTGGCCCCGGGGCAGGCAGACGGCTTTGTCGCCCTGTTGCCCCTGAAGTACCGCGTCCATTGGAGCCGCTCTCAGGATGAGTTTCAGACCCAGCTGGAAGCGGCAGGGCGCCTGCTGTTCAGCGAATATACCGGCTTTCTATGTGACCCGGCCTTTGAAGAGCTGTCCCTGCGCCACCTCGCGCGCCATCTTGGGATGATGCCTTGGGCCATACTGTCCATGCGCTATGTTGCACAGGCCGAACGGGCCGAGCGATTTTGCGCAGCGTTCGAGCAGATGGGCTATGGCGTGGAGTGGAAGGAGTATCGCATCAACAAGGGTGAGACCGATAATCTGATCTGTCCCCAAGTGCGTTTGCCAGACGATTTTCAGACCTACCTGCAGACCAGCATCAGCGCCAACACGCGCCAGCGGTACAACCGGTTCAAGCGTCAGCATTTCGCGAAGGGCGATTATCACTTCACCCATTGTGACACAGACAGTCTGGACGCAGACCTCAACATCCTGACGCAGCTGTGGAAGAAGCGATGGATTGATCAGAAAAGCGCGCAGTCCGCCGAACAGGTCGCGGGGAATTTCGAAAAGATGCTGCGCGCGGCCCATGCGGTTGACGGGCTTTTCCTGCCGGTGCTCTGGCGCGGCGAGACCCCGTTGGGCGCTTTGGGGCATGTTATGGACCCGCGGACCGGTGCGATGCATTTCATCATCGCCGGGCGCGACCCGGATGCCGAAGAGATGTTTATCGGCTCTGCCCTGCATTTTCACAGCATTGAATCGGCCATCTTTCTCGGCTGCGAGACCTATGATTTTGGCCATGGCGATGAAGCCTATAAATTCAGCTATGGGGCCGAGGGCAAGGCGTTGCAGTATTTTGCCATCCGTCGTCCTGATGCGGATGCGGGCAACGTATTTGACACACTCTGCACCGGGCCCGCGCTGTCGCGGCTGGAAGGGTTTATCGAGACCGGCAAGATCGACCGCGCAAAACGCGCCTGCCGACAGCTGTCACAGATATTCAGGTAAGCATGACGCCGCGCCATGCCGAGTTTATCCAGTCGGGGATGCGCCGGGCATCATCGACAATCTGCGTCAGGTCAGATCACCGCTTGAAATGGACTATACCCGCAAGGCCGCCCGGGCCGCTGATCCGGGCACGCTGGCCGCCATCGAGGCCGTCCGCGACGGTGCAACCGATTACGAGATTTCCGCCGCCTATCACAACAGGAGCATTCTGGAAGGCAGCGCATACCCCGGCTTTGGCCCATTCTTCAGGCCCACGACACGGCTGGGCGAAGAACACACGACCTGGCGCGAGATGGCCGCGTCGGACGGATTGCATGATTATGAATGTCATCAGTGCGGGTAGATGGTCGGTATCGGCGTCTCATCCAGCTGGACCGGAGGGGCGATGGTGGCCTCGCTTTTCCCAAACTCAGAGCGAAGGCTGGACGTGGGCATGGTGTTCCATGCGCACTCGTGGTTCACTGATACGGATGTGGTGGAGTACTTCATCTCTGACACCGTGTTGCTGACCGAAAATGGTGCCGAAGTCCTGACCAACCAAACGCCGGAAACTCTTGTCATCCGCTGAGGGTTTTCGACGGGCCGCCGCATCCTGCGTATCTGAACGGAGACATCACCTATGACGCCCCTTACAAAACGTACCCTGACAGGCATTACCTCTCAAATGGCAAGCCACGACTGGTCCGACGCAGAGCTGGACGAGCTGGTTGACCCAAAGCTTGGCATCATTACCGGGTTTCAGGACCTGCTGCGCGAGCTGGAGACATTGCGCCAGATCGATCTGGGCACGATTCCACCTGCCAGTGCGGTGCAAAAAGGTTAATCGGACATGACGCATGACATTGCATTTCAGGATGTCCGGTCGCTGAGGCGACTGATGGTGGCGGGCAAGATCACATCAGGCGAGCTGGTCGCCGAATTTGCCGCCCGGATCGCCCGTTTGAACGATCTGTCTCACGCTTTTATCACGGTAACGGGGGACGAGGCGGCGCAGGCCGCGGCCCGGTTGACGGCGGATGATCTGTTGCAATCGCCATTTGCAGGTATTCCTTTTGCCAGCAAAGACCTGTTCGACATTGAGGGCGTAAAGACCACTGGCGGATCGCGCGTGTTTCATGACCGGATTGCCACCGGGGATGCGTTTGCAATTGCCCGGCTGCGTCGCGCTGGCGCCCTTAGCATGGGCAAGACGAACCTGCATGAATTCGCCTATGGGGCCACCGGCGAAAACGAGGTCTATGGCACCTGCGTCAATGCCTATGATCCGTCGCGCCTGGCGGGCGGATCGTCCAGTGGGTCGGCGGCGACCCTTGCCTTTGGTCTGGTCCCAGCAACGCTGGGCACCGATACCGGCGGATCGGTGCGGGCCCCGGCTGCGTTGAACGGTCTGGTCGGGCTGAAGCCGACGATCGGTCGCGTCCCGACCACGGGCGTTGTGCCCTTTTGCTGGACACTGGATCATGTGGGGCTGATGACGCGCACGGTGTCTGACTGCGCCGATTTTCTGGGCGTGGTTGCAGGACATTGCCCGCAGGATCCCAGCTCGGTCGACCAGCCCGTCGAGGCGTATGCGGCGGCGCTGGATGGTGACATTTCGGGCCTGCGTGTCGGCATCCCGGAAAATTTTTATTACGAGCGCCCCGATCCGTAAATTCTGGGCGCGATGGAGCGTGTCAAGGCGCATCTGGTGGCGTGCGGGGCCCGGCTGGTTCCGGTCACTTTTCCGGACATGGAGCATAGCCGGACGATCTCGCTGACGGTGCAGATGCTCGAGGCCTTGAGTGCGCATTCGACATATCTGCAATAGCGCGGCGATCTGTATGGGCAGGACCTGCGTGCAGGGCTGGCTCTGGGGCAATGCCTGTTGGCTGAGCATTACGTGCGCGCGAAACGTTTTATCGAGGTGTACCGGCGACAAACCAACGCTTTGTTTGACGAGGTGGACGTGATCCTGACGCCCGCGACACCCGAAATCGCCCAGAAGATCGGCACGGTTGAGGCCGTGCGCGACGGTGTGGCCGAGGCGGTGGGCAATGCCATCACCCGTTTCACGTCCTTCTTCGATATGACAGGGCACCCGGCGCTGACGATGCCCTGCGGGATGCATTCAGAAGGCTTGCCTGTCGCGCTGCAACTTGTTGGCCGCTATTTTGAGGAAAGCACGGTTCTGCGCGCGGGCCATGCGATCGAGCGCAATGAAGATTTCGCAATTTCATTGCCGGACGTGGGCAAGTGGGACAGCGCATTCGAACCCGCTCAGGCGCAGGGCGCGGGTGACCTATGAACGCGTATCTGTTCAGCCCGGACAACGGGCAGGTTTCTGCCATCGGGATGCCTATCTGATGACGACGGAAGGCCCCGGGGACGGGCAGGGCAAAGGAGACCAAGGATGACAGAGCTTCAAAAAATCGGAATTGCCGGGACGGGCGCGATTGGGGCCAATGTGGCCAGGGCGCTGGATCGTGGCGATGTGCCGGGTTTTGCGCTTGCGGGCATTGCGGCAAGCCGTCAGGACAGGTTGGATGAGTTGAACGCGCAGCTTTCGGTACCGGTGCCGGGGATGAGTTTCGATGCGCTGGCGAAAAACTGTGACTGGGTTCTCGAAGGGCTTCCGCCGATGCTGTTTCGCGATCTTGCACAGCCGGTTCTGTCGGCGGGCAAGGCGCTGATTGTGCTGTCGTGCAGTCAGCTGTTGGAACATCAGGATCTGATCGCCCATGCGCGCGACCATGGCGCGCGGATCATTGTCCCGTCCGGCGCAATGCTGGGGCTTGATGCGTTGAAGGCTGCGGCGATTGGCGAAATCCAGTCGGTCGTTATCGAAACGCGCAAACCGGTGGCGGGTTTGATCAATGCGCCTTATCTGGCCAAAGCGGGGATTGACCTGAGCGATATCACCGGGCCGGTCCGGGTGACCGAAGGCTCGGTCACCGAGGTGGCGCGCGAATTTCCGGCCAATGTGAACGTCGCGGCGGCCCTCAGTCTTGCGGGCATCGGGCCTGACCGGACCCGC
Source organism: Roseovarius sp. (assembly GCA_965207105.1). Classification (GTDB taxonomy): domain Bacteria; phylum Pseudomonadota; class Alphaproteobacteria; order Rhodobacterales; family Rhodobacteraceae; genus Roseovarius. The sequence continues at coordinate 9,138 of CBDBLS010000009.1, forward strand.
ATGGAGGTTTGGGCTGATCCTACGCTGGAGCGGAACACGCATAAGGTGCGGGTCACATCGGACAGTTCGGATTTCACCGTGGCAATCCAGGGCCGCCCGTCACCCGAGAACCCGGCAACGGGCCTGATCACCCCGCAAAGCGTTATCGCCCTGCTGCGCGCCCGGTCGGCAACATTGCAAATCGGGACGTGAGCCTGCTGATGATCGACGTGATCCGGGACGCGGCCGGTCCTATGCCAATTCAAGCGCCGGGACGCAAATGCGCAGAGGTATCTGCCTGCTGACCTATGAGCCCGGGCTCCGGTTGAACGAACGTGACCTCGGGAAGGCGTTCGGGATCAGCCGAACGCCATTGCGTTCGGATTTGAAACGCCTTGAGAATGAGGGTTTTATCCAAAGCCAGCGCGGCCTCGGGACGATTGTGACCGCGATGGATCTGCAATCGATGCACGATATCTATGTCGTTCGTATGCATCTTATGGATGCGGTTGCCAACTACACGCCGCTCGATATGGATGACGCCACTCTGGAGGGTCGTCCAACAGCTCACCGAACCGTGCCGTAAATTGAAAGAGTCCCGGGATAGAGAAGAATTTGCGCGCATTATCATAGGTCTGTATGAGGGTATCGGCAGGTTTAGAACCTGCTCTCTGTACAGCCCGAGCGCGCTAACGGATCAGGCGGGGCGCTTTCGCAAGAGATAAATATCCATGATCCATCCGTTGTCAGCCCGTGCCTGCGCCCGCGTGTTCACGATGTCTGCGCCAACCCGGTCCAATGCGCCCGACACACGCAGTTCTTGCGGCATTCCGGCATAGGCCGACCACCAGATGTCAAACCCGTCGCCCGCCAGCGTTTGAAACGCACATCCGCCATCCAACATCACGACAAGTGTTTCGCACCCCTCTGGCCAACCTGTGTCTCGCAATTGGCGGCCTGTGCTGATGGTCACCGGAGCGCCAATCGTATTCAGCGGGATCGCATGTCCGGCGGTCAGCGCCTGGATTGAGGTGATGCCGGGGATGACCTCGACCTGCACATCCATCTGCCCCTGAAGACGTTCGGCGATGCGCAACGTGCTGTCATACAGCGATGGGTCCCCCCAGACCAGGAAACCAATTCGCCCGCCACCGGGCAATCCCGTCATGATTTCGTGGTGCCAGACCCGGGCGATGGCATCGTGCCAATCGTTCACCCTCTCGTGGTAATCCGGGGTTTTGGGGTCGCGCACCGGCAGGTCAAACTCGATACACTCCGGCTCGTCCGGGCGCAGGATGCTGGCACAGATCTGGCGGCGTGCCTCGGCCAGATCGTCCTTGTCCGCTCCCTTGCGGGGGATCAGGATCAGATCGCAGGCATTCAGCGCCTCAATCGCCTGCAGCGTCAGGTGCTGAGGATTGCCAGTGCCGATTCCGACCAGAGATAGCATATACATGGCAGGGTTCCGGAAACAAAAAACGCGGCCCCCAAAGCAGAGGCCGCGCCTAGATTTAAACTGGATCAGGCTGGTGTGTGCAGCCGTGAATTGAACAATGCCCCAGTCGTCAGTCCGCGCATCGCCTTGGCACCGGCCAGAACGGCGAGGTCTGCAATCGGCTCGATGATGATCACCAGCATATAGGCCGCGCCGAAGGTCAGAACCGATGTCATGGTTTCTGCGCCAAAGCCCTGACCATAGAACGCCCAGAACGCAACCCAGACCACAACGCCGCCCTGATAGGCTGTCGAAAGCGCCAGCGCCTGGCTGTATTTCAGGTCTACATAGGCGGTGTTGGGGGCGATGATCCGCTTGGCGATCTCACGAACGGCCCAGAGCGGCACCAACAGCGTGGTCACGTTGATGAAATACTGCGGCAGATCGAAGGGTGCGAACAGCGCGCCCTGCGCCAGCAGACCCAGCGCCAGACCAAACGCCGCCGGAGCCGCGCCCAGCAACAGGAACAGCGTCGAGCCAAGGATGAAGTGCACTTCGCTGACGCCGACGGGATAGTGCGGCAGCACCTCAAAGAAGATGAAGGTCAGGACGGTGGCGATCGCCGCGCGGCCAGCAAAGGCCAGCGCGCCGTTCTCGCGCACCATGTCAAAAGCTGCCTTGGCGGCAACGGCACCTGCGCCTGCTGCGGTGGCATATGACAGCGCGATTTTCGCGCCGTCCACAATTCCGGGTTCAATATGCATATCACTGTCTCCATGCCGTCTTCCCCGACGGCTTTGGTTGTTTTGATGGCCCTGATGGGCCGGTGAGTTGGGGTTTAGGCCCCTTGACGGCAGGTCTCCTGACTCTGCGGGTCGTTGCTTGCCGCGCCTTCCCGGGCGGGTGCCCAGTGGCAGTGCGGGTCGCTCGCCGCTTACAGTTGCGGGGGCAGTCACGGGTTTGGCGCCTGATGGCTACACCTCACCGTATTCCCTTTTATCCCCAACGCTTGGCGTCTTTCTGGGGAACCGTCCTTATCTGCGTGTCACGCGGATGCTTGGTCTGTCAATCCCCCTCGTTTGCCAAGGGGCCATAAAGAATGAGGGCGGGGGCATTTGATGACATGTCAGGCGTTGTCTCTGACAGGCTGCGCACCGAATGCCGGGTCAGGCGTTGCTGAGGAGTTGAGACCGCTTCTGCCAGTAATGCCGGTGTGTTGTCGGGCAGCCCTGCTGTGATCAGCTTTTCTGCCAGTGCCGCAAAGGTTCGTCGCCCCATGTAAACAACTGTGGTTGCCAGTGGATCGGCCAGGGCGGCCATGTTCAGATCCCCGGGCAAGGCCCCGGCCACGTCATGGCCGGTGATGAATTGCACGCGCCGCGCCGTCAGTCGCCGTGTCAGCGGGATTGAGGCTGCGGCTGCCGCAGCGGAGGCTGCTGTCACACCAGGGATGATCTCAAAAGGAACACCTGCGTCAGACAGGGCGGTGATCTCTTCCTCAAGGCGCCCAAAGATGCTTGCATCGCCGGATTTCAGGCGCACCACTTTGGCTCCGGTCGTGGCATGTTCCACCAACAGACGGCTCACGTGATCCTGCTTGGGCGAGGCACGGTCCGCACGTTTTCCGACCCCGATCAGATCGGCCTCAGTGCGGACATGCGACAGGATCGGCCCCGAGGACAGATCGTCAAACAAGACCACCTCGGCAGATTGAAGACGCGCGACCGCCTTGACCGTCAACAGCTCGGGATCGCCCGGCCCGGAGGAGACGAAAGAGACAAACCCGCTCATGATGCGCCCGCGATCAGGTGGAAAAACGTGCCCGTGGCATGGCCCCGGCGCGATCCGGTTTCCGGCACTTCGACGCCGTTGGCATCCACCACCATGGCAAGCGGCGCATCCGGTTGTGCAAGGATGGTGGAATAGTGGAATTCGTGCCCACGCAACCGCGTGCCTGCCGCCTGACCGGGCAAAGCGGTCTGCAGAGTGGCCAGTCGATAACCCAGATGCATCTTGCGCTTTTCATAGCTGGTCTCGAGCCCCAACAGCCCGGCCATCTGGTGGCGTGCGCCGGATTTATCCACCAGACCAGCCCCCATGGCCATGTATCCCCCGCATTCGCCGTGCACGGGCCGGGTTTCGGCAAAGGCCTGCAGGCGGGTGCGGAATGTTTCCGCGGCTGCAAGCTGACCTGCGTGCAGCTCGGGGTAGCCGCCGGGCAGCCAGCAGATGTCGGCGCTGTTGTCAGGGCCCTGATCCGCCAGTGGCGAGAAGGTCGTGACCTCTGCCCCGGCTGCCCGCCAACTGTCCAGAAGGTGCGGATAGACAAAGGAAAACGCCGCATCCCGCGCCAGTGCGATGCGTTGACCGGGCGGGGGCGGCATCTGGGATGCGCCCGCCGGTTGCGACGTTGTTCCGGCGGCTGCCAGTACCGCGTCCAGATCAAGATGGTCGGTGATGAAATCGCCCGCCGCCTCCAGAAGCCACATCAATTCGGGTTGTTCCTCGGCCTGCACCAGACCCAGATGGCGCTCGGGCAATTCCACCGCGCCGCGCCGGGGCAGCGCGCCCAGCACCGGCACGCCCACGGCCTCCATCCCAAGGCTTAACAGCATCTCGTGCCGGGGGCTGGCCACTTTGTTCAGCACCACACCGGCCAGCGTCACATCGGGCCGCATCATCTTGAACCCCAGCGCCGTGGCAGCAGCCGATTGCGCCTGTCCCGAGACATCCAGCATCAGGATCACCGGCCAGCCGGTCATGGCCGAGATATCGGCACTGGCCCCCGAGCCCGTCTCGCCGGGCTGTGCAACCCCGTCGAACAGGCCCATGGAGCCTTCGGCCAGGGCCAGATCGGCCCCATCAGCGGCCATCATGAGGTTGCCCAGCATGCCCGGCCCCATCGCCCAGCTGTCTAGGTTGAACGAGGCCCGCCCGGCTGCGGCGCGGTGAAACCCCGGGTCGATATAGTCCGGGCCGCTTTTGAACGGCTGCACGGACACGCCGCGCTTGGCCAGCGCATTGAGCAATCCCAGCATCAACGTCGTCTTGCCGGTGCCCGAGGCGGGGGCCGAAATCATCAATCCATTTGGCAGGCTCATGGTGTTTCCTACGGAAAACGGGGTTCTGTGCCGACGGGGCGAAAGCGGCGGTCATAATCCCCGGCGTAAAGGCAGCTTTCATCAAATTCCTGCGCGCCAAGGGCATGGCCCACAAGGATCAGCGCGGTGCGCCCGCGTTCGCCCCCCGTGGCCTCGATCACATCGCCCAGCGTGGCGCGGATGATCTTTTGATCCGGCCAGCTGGCCCGCCAGACCACGGCCACCGGGCAATCGGCACCATATCTGGGCGTCAGCCGGGCCACGACGTCGTCCAGCACATGCACAGACAGGTGGATTGCCAGCGTCGCCCCGGTGGCGGCGAAGTTTTCCAGCGTTTCATCCTCGGGCATGGACGAGGCCCGCCCCGTCGTGCGCGTCAGCACCAGCGACTGCGCCACGCCCGGCAGGGTCAATTCGGTCCCAAGGGCCGCCGCCGAGGCCGCAAAGGCGGGCACGCCCGGGGTGACATCATAAGGAATATCAAGCGCGCGCAGGCGACGTAGCTGTTCGCCCATGGCCGACCAGACCGACAGATCTCCGGAATGCAGGCGCGCGATGTTGTGACCTGCCGCATGGGCGGTTTCGATCTCGGCGATGATCTCGTCCAGTGACATCGACGCAGTGTTCACGATCTTGGCCCCCTTGGGGCAATGCTCCAGCAGCGCCTCGGGCACCAGTGAGCCAGCATAAAGGCACACCGGACAGGCCGCGATCAGGTCGCGACCCCTCAGGGTGATCAGATCGGCGGCCCCGGGGCCTGCGCCGATGAAATGAACGGTCATGAGGGGTGTCCTTCTGCAAGGGCCGCCGTGGCCAGCCCGTTTGGGCAGCTCACACGCGGAACAATCAGCTGCGCGCCGGGGCCAGCGACCACCAGTGCGGTTGCTTCGGCCAGCGATCCGGTGGCAAACCGGCTTTGGATGCGGTTCGAGCGGGTGGGTGTATCGATCCCTGCGATCCGTGCCTCGCTGATGGTGATCAGGGGCAGGTTCAGGCGTGCGGCCAGCGCGGCCAGCGGGCCTTGCGCTTTGGCTGCGATGCTGGCCAGCGCATCGACGCTGTGCCCGGTCTGCTCCAACGCCGCCAAAAGGTCGCTGACCTGCGCCGCACTGCGATATCCGATGCCCGCCACGATCATCGCGTGACGCTCCACTGCACCTGCGAGCGGGCCGCCTGCCAGCCCGACATCCGGCCCAATGCACCAGCCTGCGCAAGGTCGATCCTGAGCAACTGGCCGCCCGTCGCGCCGTGCCAGCGGGTCAGCAAGGCCTGACTTTCCAGGGTCACGGCATTGGCCACAAGCCGGGTGCCCTTGGGCAACCTATCCCAGAGAGATGTCAGCAGCGTCTCGTCCGCGCCTCCGCCCAGAAACACCGCATCGGGGCGGGGCAGGCCCTTCAGCGCGGCAGGGGCGGTGCCGGTGATCACCTTGATACGGGTGCTGAGACCAAAGCGCCGGGCATTCTCGGCAATGTTTTCACATCGGTCGTCGCGCGGTTCAATCGCCGTGGCCCTTGCGCCACGCGCGGCCAGCGCCCATTCCACCGAGACAGACCCAGACCCGGCCCCGATATCCCACAGGTGCGCCCCCGCGCGCGGGGCCAAAGCGGCGAGCGTCAAGGCGCGCATCGGAGCCTTGGTGATCTGGCCATCATGGGCAAAGATATCTTCGCTGCGTCCGGGTGTTTGCGACAGGCCTGCGCTGCCTTTGAGGGTGACAGCAGCCATCACAGGGGCCGCCACATCCGTCAGATCGAAACAATCAGCGGTGGTCGTGCGCAGCCGTTCGCGCGGACCGCCCAGGGCTTCCATCACGGTCAGGTCGCTGGCCCCGAACCCTTGCTGTGTCAGCCACTCTGCCAAGGCCATAGAGGCCTGGCCATCGCGCAACGTACAGAGCACCCTCTGATCCCTGGCCAACAGCGGCACCACTTTTTCAAACGAGGCGGCGTGGAGGGCCAGCGGTGTGATGTCTTCCAATCGCCAGCCCATTCTGGCCGCAGCTATCGACCAACAGGACGGCGCTGGCAGACAGCGCCATTCGCCGGGCTGCAGATGCTGTGCCAATGTACCGCCGACGCCATGCCAGAACGGATCGCCCGAGGCCAGAACGACCACCTTCTTGCCCTGCGCGGCAAGCACGGGGTCGATTGAGAATGGCACATCCCAGGGACGTCCTTTGTCGCCGATCCCGGCCAGCGCCAGATGCCGCGCGCCGCCAAAGACGATCTTGGCCTCAGTCAGCGCAAAACGACTTGCATCGGAAAGGCCTGCCAGTCCATCTTCGCCGATACCGATCAGGGTCAACCACGCAGACGCGAAAGGTTCAGACATGCCCCGCATCCTTGTTCTGGGTGGCACCAGCGAAGCCTCGGCCCTGGCACGGGCATTGGCCGAACGCGGCGATGATGCGGTGTTTTCCTATGCGGGCCGGACAGCGGCCCCGGTGGACCAACCCTTGCCCACTCGCATTGGCGGGTTTGGCGGCGCAGACGGTTTGGCCAGATACCTGCAAGATGCGGGCGTAACCCATGTGATTGATGCCACCCATCCCTTCGCCGCCCAGATGAGCCGTAATGCCGTGACCGCCTGCGCCGAAGCCCAGGTGGCGCTGGTGGCGTTTGAGCGCGCGCCCTGGCAGACTGAGTCGGGCGATGACTGGCGCTGTGTGCCGGACCTGGAGAGCGCGGTTGCGGGTTTGCCCGACGCGCCCAGCCGGGTGTTTCTGGCCATCGGGAAACAGACCCTTGAGGCCTTCGCCGCGCGGCCCCAACATCAGTACCTGCTGCGTCTCGTCGATGCGCCCGACGGGCCATTGCCGCTGCCCAATGCCGAGGCGGTGATTGCCCGTGGTCCGTTTGACGTTGCCGGGGACCGCGCGTTGCTGGTCGCCCATGACATTGATGTGATCGTGGCCAAGAATTCCGGAGGCACAGGGGCCGCAGCGAAGATGCAGGCTGCCCGCCAGCTGGGCGTGCCCGTCATCCTGATCGAGCGGCCAAAGGTGCCCACCCGCCCGGTTCTGGCGCGGCTGGAGGATGTGCTGAACTGGCTGGATCATCCGGCCCACCTTGGCGTGTAGACGTGATTGCCGATGCGCCGTGTCTCGGGGTTGCCGACAATCACAACGGTGCGCATATCGGCCATGTCGGGTGTCGCTTCGCCCAAGGTGACCGTTGTCAGGCGTTCATCGGGTTTGGTTACATCCCGTGCAAATGAAATCAGACGCTCAGGCCCGCATTCCGCGCGCAGAATATCCAGCGCTTCGGCAAATTGATGTGGCCGGGATTTTGAACGTGGATTGTAAAACGCCATGGCGAATCCGGCTTGCGAGGCCAGCCGTAACCGGTGCTCGATCAGAGACCATGGTTTGAGATTATCACTAAGGTTAATCGCGCAGAAATCATGCCCCAGCGGCGCGCCCAACCGCGCAGCGGCGGCCAGCATCGCGGTGATGCCGGGCAGGATGCGGATATCAAGGCTCAGCCAGTCCTTTGGTCCGGCTTCAAGCGCCTCGAACAGCGCCGAGGCCATGGCGAACACGCCCGGATCACCGGAGGAGACCACGATGACGCGGTGACCAACAGCCGCCATTTCCAGAGCATGACTGGCACGCTCCAGTTCCACCCGGTTGTCGCTTTCGTGCAGGGTCAGGCCGGGCCGGGGCGCGATGCGGTGCACGTAGGGGATGTAGCCGACCACATCCGTCGCTTCGTCCAGGGCGGTGCGCACCTCGTCGGTGATCATGCCGTCATGGCCGGGTCCAAGGCCCGCCACCTGCACCCAGCCGTTCATGGGCGGCGTCCCTGGCCATGCACCAGAACTATTGAGAAATAGGGGACTTTCTCGGGCGCATCCGAGAGCTTTTGCACAGATTGTCCTTCCATTGTCCCACGCTCGACCAGCCACGCGTCGTTCATCCGCCCGGCGCAGTTAAGCGCGCGCTTGAGCTTGTCCAGATTGCGCCCGATCTTCATGACCACCAGCGCGTCGGTGTTGGCCGCGCGGGCGGCAAGCTCGTCTTCGGGCAGCGTGGCCATGGCGACGGTCATCACGTCATCGCCCCAAGTGATGGGCAGGCCGGTCGCCGTCCAACAGCCGGACATGCCGGTGATCCCCGGCACCACCTCGACCTCGGCGCGCCCTTGCAGACGCGTATGTAAATGCATGAAAGAGCCGAAGAAAAACGGATCACCCTCGCACAGCACGATGACCTCTTCGCGTTCCGCCAGCTTGGTCAGGCGATCCGCCCAATCGTCGTAAAAGGCGGCCAGCAGATGGTTGTACTCGGGATCGCTGAACGGGATTTCCGTGGTGACCGGATATTCCATCGCATGTTCAGCGGCGTTGGGTGATAAAATACCCTCAACCGTCGTGCGTGCGCATCCCGCACGACCCTTCTTGCGGAAATAGGCCACGTGATGAGCCTGCATGATCAGGCGATGTGCCTTCACGCTCATCAAATCCGGGTCGCCGGGGCCGAGCCCGACACAGATCACCTTGCCCATGGTCATTCTTTCCAGCTTGCCAGCGCGTTGACGGCGGCGACGGTGATGGCCGACCCGCCAAGGCGGCCTTTGACGATCATCGAGGGGACGGGCAGATCCTGCATCAGCGCGTCTTTTGATTCAGCGGCTCCGACAAAGCCCACCGGGCACCCGATGATGGCCGCCGGGCGCGGGCAGGCCGCGTCTTCCAGCATGTTGAGCAGATGAAAGAGGGCAGTTGGCGCGTTCCCGATGGCCACAACCGCCCCGTCCAGATGGGGGCGCCACAGCTCAAGCGCGGCAGCCGAGCGTGTGTTGGACATCTCTTTTGCCATATCGGGGACGCGCGGGTCGCGCAGGGCGCAGATCACCTCGTTCTGCACAGGCAGGCGCGGGCGGGTGATACCCTCGGACACCATGTAGGCATCGCACAGGATCGGCGCACCTTGCGCAAGTGCCGCACGGGCGGTTTCCGCCATGCCGGGGGAAAACCGTACATGCTGTTCCAGACCCACCATGCCCGCAGCGTGGATCATCCGAACTGCGACGCTTTCCTCATCCTTGGAAAAGCGATCCAGATCGGCCTCGGCCCGGATGGCTGCAAAGCTTTCGGCATAGATCGCCGCGCCGTTGGTTTCGTAGGTGTGGGGCATTCACAGCTCTCCGGTCATAAGGTCTGCCGGGCTCAGGCCCCGGTGGAGGGGCGTATCAGACGCCCGGCCATTTTCGATCAGATCAAAACGCCCTTCGGCAGTGGCGGTAAGGGTCACGGCGCAGGCGGACGGATGGGCGCAGCCCTTGGCACATCCCGAGATATGCAGCCTGTCGCGCATGTACGGTGCGAGGGCGCGGGCAATGTCACGGGTGGGCGACAGCGCCTGCTGGCATCCCGGTGCGCCTGTGCAGACACTGACATTGAGGCGGGGATCGGATGGATCGGTAATCAAGTCAGGCAGCACTGGCAGGCTGTTCTGCCCTTCGATCAGCACCATGCGCCAGGGCGTCACGCGCACCGGCCCCAGATCGGCAAGGCGCGTCAGGGTCGGGGCTTGCATCTGCCCGAATTCAAGCGCGACAAGTGCGCCTGTTTCAGCCAGCCCGGGACCGGGCATAGTGGCTGACTGTGTGAACAGTGCGGGTGCATCCGTGCCCTCCGGTGCGCCGTTTTTCGCAACATGGTCGGCCATGCGCCCCCGGCCCTTTGATGCGCCGCCCGTGCGCAGGAACCAGTGGGCGAATGAGAGAGCCGTTTCTGCCGCCGTGCCGCGGGTGACAGCCATACCGGCAGAGGCTCCATCCGCGCGACAGATCAACCCGTCCTGGCCACGTTCGATCCGGATATCAGCCGAAACATCCTGCAGAATGGGGCGAGGCCCCGCATCTACCGCAAAGCCGAACTTTCCGGGAAGGGTGGGGGCGTCCTCGGCCGCCAGCGCATGGGTCATCGCCAGCGCGATCTGATGGGTGTCGTCACCTGTCCGCCAAAACGGTTGGATCACCAGATTGCGGCGGTTTTCAGCGGCGATATCCCGGTCGATCAGGCCAAGGTCACGCAACCTGTCGATCAGGGCGGGATGGCCTGCCTCATCCACACCGCGCAGTTGCAGGTTGGCCCGGGCCGAGAGGTCGATCACGCCGCTGCCAAAGCGGTGCGACAGGGCGGCCACACCGCGTGCCTGCTGTTGTGTAAGCCGACCCATCGGGGCACGGACCCGCACGACCAGCCCGTCGCCCGACATCATCGGGCGCAAGGCGCCGGGGCACCAGCCATAGACGCGTGGCGCGCTCATGACAGCGCCTCAAGGCTGGCGGCGATGGAATTGCGCCGTGTGCTCCAGAGACCTGCTTGCTGTAACGCCTCAAAGCGTGCCCGCATCGCGGCAAGCGCTTGCGGATTGGCCTCTTCCATAAAAGCGGTCAGGTCGTCGCGGCCTAATGTGGCCTCGAAGTAGAGATCAAACAGATGCGCAGGCACGGCCTCGGCCAGATGGGCAAAGGCGGCCATGTGATCCAGCGTAGCGGCGATCTCGGCGGCCCCCCGGAACCCGTGTGCCATCATGCCGGTGGCCCAGTCGGGGTTGGCGGCGCGGGCGCGGGTGACGCGGGCGATTTCCTCGCTCAGCATGCGGGCATGGGGAGTGTCAGGGCGCGTGGCATCCAGATGGTAGAGCGCTGGGGCGCTCTGCCCGAGGCGTGCCATGGCGGCGGCAAATCCGGCCTCATGCGCGGCATAATCCGACGCCATCAGCAGATCGGTTTCGGGCAGGTCCTGCAGGTGCACAAAGCTATCTGCGGTGGACAATCTGGTTTCCAAAGCTTCGCGCGCGGGATGCACATCCCCTTGTGCGTCAATTGCGTGAGAGGAGGCAGCCAGCCACGCCTCGCCCGCTGCCGCGCGGGCCTCGTCTGAATAGTCATCAAGGGCGCCCCCAATTCCCAGGCCATAGTGGCCGGGTCTGGGGCCGAACACGCGCGGGATAACGGACTTATAGGGGTTGTCCTGGGACGTCTCATCCCGCTCGGCAAGCTTGGCAGCGGCGGTTTCGAACAGTTGCGCCAGCCCGGGGAAGACATCGCGGAACAGGCCAGAGACCCGCAAGGTCACGTCGATCCGGGGGCGGTTCAGCATCGCCAGTGGCAGGATATCGAACCCGCTGACCCGCTCCGAGCCGTCGTCCCAGCGTGGTTCCAACCCGGCCAGATGCAGGGCCATGGCAAATTCCTCGCCCGCTGTGCGCATGGTGGCGGACCCCCACAGGTCTACCACCAGCCCCTTGGGCCAGTCGCCGTGGTCCTGCAGGTGTTTGCGCAGCAGTTCTTCGGCCAGTTTCACGCCCTGGGCATGGGCCGACCGGGAGGGCACGGCGCGGGGATCGGTGGTGAACAGGTTGCGCCCGGTGGGCAGCACATCAGAACGCCCGCGATAGGGAGATCCCGAGGGGCCGGGCGTGACAAACCGCCCCTGCAAGGCGGCGCGCAGCCCACCGCGTTCCTGATCACCACAATCGCCTGCGCCGAAAATATGCAACCCCTCGCCGTACTGGCTTTCCTTGATATCACAGACAAAACGGTCGATCCGGGTGATCGCCTCGGCGACCGAGGCATCGATCGGCAGGCTCAGATCGGCCTCGACCCCGCGCCCTTGCGCCTCGTCCCGGATCTGACCGATCAGCCGGTCACGCCGTGCCGGGTCCAGCCCGTCGGCGGTGGAGTATTCATCCAGCAGAGCCTCCAACCGGCCCAGGCCTTCGGGCAATTTGGTTTGTGCTAGGGGTGGCGGCAGGTGACCCAAAGTGACCGCCCCAATGCGTCGTTTCGCCTGCGCGGCCTCGCCGGGGTCGTTGACGATGAAGGGGTAGATCACGGGCATGGACCCGATCAGCACCTCGGGCCAGCATGCCTCGGACAGGGCCACGTATTTGCCCGGCAGCCATTCCAACGTGCCATGCGCGCCCACATGGATCAGGGCATCGGCCTGCTGTGCCATCCACAGGTAAAAGGCCACATAGCCATGGCGCGGGGTGCGGGAGAGGTCGTGATACTCATCCTCGCGCTGCGTGATATCACCACGTTCGGGCTGTAGCGCGATCAGGGCCTTGCCTGCCCGCAGTGCAGGGAAATGAAACGCATCGTCATGGGCCATGGCATCGACCTCGGGATCGCCCCAGACCTCGGCCAACTCGTCCTGCAGGGATTGGGGCAGGGTGGCCAGTGCCGTGCGGTAGTCTTCGATTGGCCAACTGAGCGTTTCGCTGTCCAGTCGCTGCTCCAGCGATCGGGGATCGGTGATGTCATAGCCATCGGATGCCAACGCGCGGGTCAACTCGCTGACCGAAGCCAGCGCATCCATCCCCACCGCATGGGCCAGTTGGTAGCCCTTACCCGGATAGGTGGACAGCATCACGGCGATGCGTTTGTCTTGGTTCCCCAGCGCCGAAAGGCGATGCCATGCCGCCACGCGGTCGGCCACCGCTGCGATCCGGCCTGTGTCGGCCCGGTGCGAAAAGCGGCTATATTGCAGGTCCTTGTCTTGCTTGCTGGGCTGTTTGAAGCTGGTGATGCCCGCAAAAATGCGGCCATCCACCTCGGGCAACACCACATGCATGGCCAGATCGGCGGGGGGCAATCCGCGTTCGGTGCTTTTCCAGTCCCGCTTGCGCGCAGTGGACAGGGACACCTGAAACACCGGGCATCCGGCTGCATTCAGCGGTGAGGGCGCGCCACCCGCCCCCAGCGCCGAAAAGGCCGTGGCGTTGATGATCGCTGCCGGGTCCAGCCGGGTGACCTGTTCCTGCACCCAAGGGGCGGATGGGCCTTTCAGGCTGGCTGCGAACAGGCCGACCGCGTCAAAGCCCCGTGCCTCAAGCGCCTCAATCAGCCGGTCCACCGGATCGGTGTCCGCCGCCGTCAGATAGGTGCGGTAGAACGTCACCAGTGCGAGGGGGCTGTCGCCGGGGTTCGGCGCTGCGATCACGCCGCTGTCGGGACGGTAGAATCCGGTCTCCGGTACGTTCTTCAGGCCCGGCACCGGCCCGGCATAGAGCCCCACGGCCAGTGCCAGCTGGGCCAGCGCGGCCTGCGCGGCAACAGCACCACCGGCCTCGCAGAGATGTTGCAGGCGCCGCAGGGTGGAGACTGGCAGGGTCGATAACTCATCCAGTCGGGGGTCATCGCGCCCGTCAGCAGGGACAATCGCCAGGGCGATCCCCTGACGTCGTGCCATGTCCTGCAACACGGCCAGCCCGTAAGACCAATAACTTTCGCCGCCGATCAGACGGACCAGAACCGCCTTAGCCCCGGACAGGGTCTGCTCGGCATAGGTATCCACCGACAGGGGGTGTTTCAGCGCCACCAGATTGGCCAGCCGCAGACTGGGCAATGCGCCCCCGGCGCGATGCCATCCTGCCGCGAAAGCGCCCAGGTCACTGTCCGAGAACGACAATACCACCAGGTCCGCCGGGCTTTGGCCCAGGTCCATCGGGGTGTCGCTCTGGTCGAGACCGTGGCTTTGGCGAAAGATGACATGCATGGCGCGTCAGCCCTCCAGCACGGCGCGGATGGCTGCGGGATCAATGTGGTCATGCTCGGCAATGACCACCAGTTGGGTGCGGCGCGGATCGCTGCCCCAGGGGCGGTCGAACTGGCTGCGCAGGCGTTCGCTGACGGCCTGGACCAGCAAGCGCATCGGTTTGCCCTCAACCGCGACATAGCCCTTGACGCGCAGGATGTTCTGCTCGCGCGCCAGACGGACAATGGCGGCTTCCAATGCGGCGACATCCGAGACTTCGCCCATTTCGATCACGACACTGTCGAAATCGTCATGTTCGTGGTCGTCATGGCCATCGTGATGGCTGGGTCGCGCGTCCAGATCATCCTCGGCAGCCGCCCCAAACCCCAGAATGATGCGGGGGTCGATGATGCCATCTGTCATCGGCAGGATCGGCAGGGTGCGTGGCGTTTCCGCCTCGATCACCTTGCGCGCGGCCTCAAGCCCGTCTTCGCCAGCCAGATCGGCCTTGGACAGCAGAACGATATCGGCGCAGGCGACCTGATCTTCGAACACTTCGGACAGGGGCGTTTCGTGATCAAGGCTTTCATCGGCCTCGCGCTGGGCCTGCACGGCGTCCAGATCAGGGGCGAACTGCCCCCTGGCAACGGCCTCGGCATCGGCAAGGGCAATCACGCCGTCGACGGTGATGCGCGAGCGGATCGCGGGCCAGTCAAAGGCCTTGAGCAGTGGTTTAGGCAAGGCCAGCCCGGAGGTTTCGATCAGGATGTGATCAGGCGTTTTCGGCAGGGCCATCAGCGTTTCGATGGTGGGGATGAAATCATCGGCCACGGTGCAGCAAATGCACCCATTGGCCAGCTCGACGATGTTTTCCGCCGGGCAGTTTTCATCCGCACAGGTTTTCAGGATGTCGCCATCCACACCGGCGGTGCCAAATTCGTTCACCAGAACAGCCAGGCGTTTGCCCTGCGGGTTCTGCATCAGGTGGCGGATCAGGGTGGTTTTACCAGCCCCAAGAAAGCCGGTCACAATGGTCACGGGGATTTTAGCAAGATCAGTCAACGAGTGGCTCCTTCGGGGGAATGCGGGCAATGGATTGTTTGCGGAACACCTCGGGGCGTTCGCGCCATGGGACGATGCCATCTGTGGTGGTAGAATAGGCGGTGATCCCGTCGAGGATCTGGGGGACATGCACATCCGGGTCCATGTCGCCGTAAATATAGGTCCAGCGGGCCGGGCCGCCTTCGATCACCAAGGAGCAGCCACGCGAGCAGGCAGACAAACACTCCACCTCGCGCAGCGTCACGCCATCGGGCAATTCGCCCCCTGACAGGGCCGCGTGCAGGCGCGCCCCGGGGCGCGTGCCTGTCGCATCCGGGTCCATTCCGGCCCGGCAGGTGGTGCAGATGGTAACAGTGATCCCAGCCATATCGCGTCTTTTCCTGCTGTGGCGAGAGGCGGGTCGGGCCAGCAAGGGATGCACATGCGACAGGCAATCCGATAGCCGGTCGCGAAACACCCCGTTCGCCCGTTACGTCATGCGCTGGCAGGTCTCCCGGCTTGCGGATATCGGGCCAGGGGCCCGGCGGTCCACCCACCTTCCCAGCCCTCGTCGGGGCCAGTGGTTAGGTAACCCTTTCCGGTCACGGTCGCGGGGGCGGCTGCGTTTCGGCCCTGACCCCCGATGGGTCGCATGGGCGTATCGCATTCCCTCTTCGTCTGTCCTAAAACAGAAACCAGCGCGTGTGTGTCCTGCGGCATTCCGCCCCATCTTGTCAAGCAAAGGAAATGCGATGTCCAAGATCGACCCTGACGAAGAGGCGCGGCACCGGGCAAAAATGGCCAAGAAAAAGGTGGCCCGCGACAAGATGATGGTCCGTACCACGGGTGAGAAAGGGTTGATCATCGTCCATACCGGACCCGGCAAGGGCAAAAGCAGTGCAGGTTTTGGCATGATTCTGCGCTGCATCGCCCATGACATGCCCTGCGCCGTGGTGCAGTTCATCAAGGGCAGTTGGCAAACCGGTGAACGCATGGTGTTTGAAGATCACTTTGCGCATCTGTGCCAGTTTCACGCCATGGGCGAAGGTTTCACCTGGGAGACACAGGACAAGGCCCGCGACATTGCCGCGGCCGAGGCGGGGTGGGAAAAGGCCAAATCCCTGATTCTGGACGACACTCTGCGCCTGGTGCTGCTGGACGAGATCAACATCGCCCTGCGTTATGACTATCTGGATATCAACGAGGTCGTGCGCTTCCTGCGTGACAAGAAACCCGCGATGTCCCACGTGGTGCTGACCGGGCGCAACGCCAAGCCCGAGCTGATCGAGATCGCTGATCTGGTCACCGAGATGAGCGCGCTCAAGCATCCCTTCCGCGATGGCATCAAGGCGCAACAAGGCGTTGAATTCTGATCTTGGGCGGCCCAGCCCGGATTGCCGCGCGCGCAACATGTGCTGCGCTCTGTATTGCGGAGACAAAACTCTGCTGTCTATGGCACGTTGCGCTGACGACTTAGGGGCATCGCACCTCAGGCCTGACGCCCGCCCCTGTCGTGATCTTGCCCAAACACCCGGAAAATAAGCATGCAAAACGCTCAAACCGAAACCTGAGTTTCCCGCCGAAGGCGCCGGGCCTGATTTCACATCTCAGGACAGAACATTCCTTGAAGCGTTCGACGGGGAATCGTCTTGCTGTTCGCTTAAATAGGCACGCACCACCGGATCAATGTTCCGGCTTTGATGCGAATAGACACCGCAGGCCTTCAGGGCTTCGCGCAGAGAGTTTTTGCTTTCAATCCGTTTCCAGATGGCGCGCGAGGCATAGGGGCTGATATGCGGGCGCCAGGCGACACCCATCGTCATCCCCCGCAGGAACTTGACCTGTTGGCGGTGCGACGGCGTCAGAATAGTCTCAACAATGCTGCCGTCCCGCACCATTTCATGCTCAACAACATAAACCCGGTTTCCCCGTTGCGAGATCATCCCTTCATATCGGGACTTCTGATTGACGCTGCCATCTTTTGCGATCACGCGTTCGACCGAGCGGGACATCACATAGCCGTCTTTCTCATAAAGCGAGATCAGGCTGCGCAGGATCATCCCATCCCATGTGGGCGTCTGGAAATGCGAATGATAAAAACCGAGATATCGCCGCAGCGCCTGTGTCTGATCCCGAAAAGGCCCGATCATCAGATCAACAGGTCCGCTGGCGGTGCGTTTCTGGTTCAGGATGTGGCGGCGGGTAAACTCATCATGACGCGAAAACAAATCCGCCTCAGACAGATCAAAATGCCGCGCGATCCGGCGCAGATTATGCGCCGACGGCATGCCACCACCGTTCAGATACCGGTTGAACTGTTGTCGATTGATGCCAATCTCACGACAGACCTGTGCAATTGAGCCATGCTCGGCGCAGATGCTTCGTAAATTCTCAGGAAAGTTTTCCATCGGGCGGCTTTTCAGTCTCTATTGTTAGCAGGATAGCGTCTAAATGCGTACATATACATAAACTCGCGCAGTTTAAAGAATCAAGCAGAACGGCAAGCTTGAGGCAATACATCGCTATGCGCTGTGAGATTTTTGGGAGGAAACCACATGAACACGCAGGAAAAACACGCAAAATGGCTGCTGGAACAGGCCAAAAATGGCCGCATGTCGCGCCGGGAGTTTCTGGGCCGCACCACAGCCCTTGGGATGGCGCTTGGCGTCGGGACCGGGCTTTTCTCACAGGCGCAGGCCGCCACACCCAGCAAGGGGGGGCATATGCGGTTGGCGATGGGGCATGGCTCCACCTCTGACACACGCGATCCGGCGACCCTGACCAACGGGTTGCAATGGGTGGTCGCTTACGGTGTGGCCAACACGCTGACCGAACTGGACGCCGAGGGCAATCTGGTGGGGTCACTGGCCACGGAGTGGAGTTCATCCCCCGACGCCAGAATCTGGACCTTCAAGCTGCGGGACGGGGTTGAGTTCCACAATGGCAAGACCATGACCCCCGAGGATGTGATTGCTTCGCTTAACTACCACCGCGGTGAGGATTCAACCTCCGTTGGCAAGCCGGTGATGGATGCCGTCACCGAGATCAAGGCTGATGGCAACACCATCGTGGTGACTCTGTCGGCGGGCAGCGCAGATTTCCCCTTCAACTTCAACGAAGCAACCTTTGGCATGTACCCTGCCAAGGACAACAGCATTGATTGGCAAGGCGGCGGTTCGGGTGGCTATATCCTGAAAAACGAACAGCCCGGTCAGCGGTATGAATTTGAACGCAACCCGAACTACTGGAAAGACGGGGCTGCCCATGCCGACACGATTGATCTGCAATCGATCACCGACCCGGCAGCACGTCAGAACGCGCTGATCACCGGCGAGGTGGATTGCATCGACCGGGTCGAGCTAAAGACGCTGGCACTGATGTCGCGCACCCCGGGTGTGATCATCGAAGAAGGCGCAGGGCCGCTGCACTACACCTTCCCGATGATGACCAAGATGTCGCCCTTCGATAACCTTGAACTGCGCAAGGCGCTCAAGTTCGCGATCAACCGTCAGGACATCGTCGACAAGATCCTGTTTGGCCATGGCGTGGTGGGCAATGACCACCCCATCGGCCCGTCCTACCGTTATCACGCGGCGGATATCGAGCAGAACAGCTATGACCCCGACAAGGCGCGCCACCATCTTGAGAAATCCGGACTGGGGGATGTTGAGATCAACCTCAGCGCCTCGGATGCGGCCTATAGCGGTGCGCTGGATGCCGCCGTGCTGTTCCAGGCCTCGGCCAAGGACGCAGGGATCAACATCAACGTGGTTCGCGAGCCCAATGATGGCTACTGGTCGGATGTCTGGATGAAGAAACCGTGGAGCGCCAGCTATTGGGGTGGCTATCCCACCGAGGACACCATGCTGTCCACCGGCTTTGCGCCGGGAGCTGCGTGGAACGACACCCAGTGGGATCACCCGAAGTTCAACGAGCTTCTGGTGGCGGCCCGGGCCGAGCTGGACGAAGGGCTGCGCGCCGAGATGTACCGCGACATTCAGATCATCCTGCGTGATGAGGGCGGCAACATCGTTCCGATGTTCGCCAACGAGGTGCATGCCCGCAACGACAAGATCGCCCATGGAGATCTGTCCTGGGTGCGTGGCTTTGATGGCCGTCGTATCCTTGAGCGGTGGTGGATGGTGTAACGTCCTCCCTCGTTGCATCAGACCTTCCGCGCCCGGATCGGCGCGGAAGGTTTTTGATTTGATGACTCGGACGGGGCGAACACATGGGCGACAGGCAAACTCTCTACTTTAACGGCACGATCCTGACGATGGATGACGCACAGCCCAGGGCTGGCGCGGTTCTGACGCAGGCCGCGCGTATCCTGGCCGTTGGCGCCGAAGATGATCTGCGCAATCAGGCATCCGATAACGTCGCAGAGTTTGATTTGCAGGGCCACACCATGTTGCCCGCCTTTATCGACCCGCATGGGCATTTTCCCGATCCGGGGTTCATTCAGCTGTTTCGTGTCGATCTGGCGGCCCCACCGCGTGGGGACTGTGTGGACATGGAGACCGCGTTGGAGCGTCTTCGCGCCAAGGCGGCACAGACGCCCAAGGGCGAGTGGGTGATGGGTGTTCTCTTTGATAACACCGCCGTTGCCGAAGGGCGGATGCCCACCCGCGCCGAGCTGGACAGCGTATCGACCGATCATCCGGTCTGGGCGCTGCACGCATCGGGGCACAATGGGACGGCCAATTCATACACCCTGCGGCTGCAAGGCATTGACGGTGACACACCCGACCCTGTCGGAGGCCGCTTTGGGCATGATCCCGAAACCGGCGCATTGACCGGCGTGATCGAGGGCATCTCGGCCATGGGCGCGATGGGCGACACGGATTTTCTGATCGACCGCGCGCGGTTCTGGGACGGGTTTGCGGCCTGCCGCGACGAGTATCTGGCGCATGGGGTGACCTATGCCCAGAATGCCTGGGCGTCACTGGATCTGCTGACGCATTTTGCCAGCCTGCCCGAGGGCGATGACCCGGGTATCAACATCATGCTGCTGCCCATCGCTGAACTGGAGCCGGACCTGAGCCAGGGGGCGATCGGGCTTGAATGGCCCGAGACACCCTATTTCAGCCTCGGGCCGCGCAAGCTGTTCACCGATGGCGCGTTCCAGATGCAGACCGCATTTCTCAGCGCGCCTTATCACAAACCATCAGATCCGGGCGCCCCCTGCGGGATGCCCTATGTTGAACGCGACACGCATATGCGCGAAGTGCGCAAGCTGCATGAACTGGGGTTTCAAGTCCATTGCCATTGCAACGGCGACGCCGGAACCGACATGTTTCTGGACGCGGTCGAGGCCGCGCTGGAGGCGGCACCACGCAGCGATCATCGCCACACCATCATCCACGGCCAAGTGCTGCGCGAGGATCAATTGCAGCGTATCGCCGGACTGGGTGTCACTGTCAGCTTCTTTTCCGCCCATATTCATTTCTGGGGTGACAGGCATCATGACACGTTTCTGGGGCCAGAGCGCGCGGCGCAAATATCGCCCGCCGCCTCAGCCGAACGATGGGGCATTCGCTACACCATCCACAATGACGCTTCGGTCACGCCAACCCGCCCGCTGCACCTGGCCCATTGCGCGGTGAACAGAAAAACAGCATCAGGGCGTGTTCTGGGCGAAGGTGAAAAGGTTTCAATACACTCTGCTCTCAGGGCGCAAACCATCGACGCGGCCTGGCAGGTGTTTCAGGAGGGCGAGCGCGGCTCGATCACATCAGGTAAGTTGGCAGATTTTGTCGTGCTCATGGGTGATCCATTGGAAAACCCTGCTGATATTGAGAACAACAAAGTGCTTTTTACAATCCGCCGGGGCCAATGCGCATTCCACGCGTCAGACGCCCGCTTGCCTTCTGCCCAAAGCCCTAAGAGTGGTCACGATCCCTCTGGTTTGGAAGCAGACACTGCCGGGTCCTGACGCCTGTTTTAAGCGGCTCATTCTCGGTTCAGATCAGACCCGGCGATGCGCGCCACTTCCAAGCGCGGCCCCTGTTAGAAACCAATGGGTTATCTATTAAGGAGAGGGTCTCGGAAAATGACATCTGCGCAGGTCGGCTCTCATCCGATCTTGATCAAGGCGGCAAATTGCTGTGATGCGGCTGTCAAACCGGACGATGACGAACAGCCCGGCATTTTCGGATCGATAATGAAAGCGCCTTGGAACACCTCTGCCATGCGCCACACGCACACATGTTCGAGTGAGAAGGCGCGTCCAATCAGCCCTCAAGCAGAGACAGGACTTTTTCGCGCTCTGACAGAACCAAGAGCAGGGCGAGGTCACCAGGCTCGATCAACTCCAGTATTCTGGCGGCGGCCTGCGAAGGCGAAGGGGCGCTGAGTATCTGATCGCGGTCAAATCCGAAATCTAGGGCCGCTTGTTCTATCAGAACCGGAATCTCTCCCAATTCACGCCCGCGCAAATAATCCTCCAACTCGGCTGCAACCAAGACATCCGGTTTGAAATTCAGTGCGGTCACCGTGACATCCTGAATTTCGCGATCCGAACGGTCGCCTGCGTGGCTTAACATGATAAAGCGGCGCCTGGCGGGCAGTCCGGACAGGGCTTCGCAGACGGCGGCGATGGAATGCGGGTTATGGGCAAAATCGACAAAGACCCTTGCACCATTGTAGGCAAACTCATTGCAGCGGCCCGGATTGTCCCTGGCATCTGGTTTGAACCCGGACAGCCCGGCCTGAACAGCCTCCATCGAAAGGCCCATCGCCCGCGCGAGGCTGAGCGCGACCAACGCGTTGAGGATATTGTAGCGCGCCGCGCCGCCCATGGTGATCGGCACACCGTCGACCGGCAAAACCTGTCGTTCAGTGGTGCCATCAAAAAAGACAATGCTGTCGTCGTTCAGATATGCACAATGATCGCCGGACTCCCGTGCCTGCCTGATCTTTTCATTCAGAGGGTCCAGAGAGAACCACCAGATAGTGGCCTGTGTGTTCTCTGCCTCGGCCCGGACAAACGCGTCATCGGCATTGAGGACGAGAATACGCTGCTCTGCCAGAGTACGGTGGACTGCAAATTTTGCCTGCGCCAGTTCCGGAACCGTGTTGACGCCATATTGGCCCAGATGGTCGTTGGCCACATTGGTGACCGCCGCTGCCGTCGCTGCCCGGGTGGGCAAACCGCGGCGCAGGATACCGCCACGGGCCACTTCGAGGCAGGCAATCTCCAGCCGCTGGTCCCGCAATAACATCCGTGCGCCGCCCGGGCCGGAATAGTCGCCCCGGTCAAGTATGTCATTGTCCACGCGGACAAATTCGGTCGATGTCAGGCCGGAAACCTTGCCGGACGCGCGAGAAATCGCATCCAGCAGGCGGGTTGTGGTGGTTTTGCCATTGGTGCCTGTGATGAAGGCGACAGGTATGTTGTGCAAGCTGCCCCAATCCACCTCATCCGGGGACGGTAGCGCGTCAAAGGTCCAGGTCTGACTGCCGATACCATGGCCAATCGAGATTTCATCATCGTCGCAAAGGATGTCGATGCCATGCTGGGTCGCCGCCCTGATCAGTGAAATCAGCGGCGGATTGGCCTCTTTCGTCATCACGCCCGCCACATCGGCGATCATCGCATCGAAATCGTCAGGGGGTACGTTCAGCAATTCTGCCGCACAGAAATGCCAGGCCGTTTGGGCCGCAAAGATTGCCGAATAAAGCTGATCCATCGGGGCCGAGATTGCGAGATTTACACCACCGCTAAAGATCCGGTGTGTCAGATCCTCTTCCTGCCAGCCAAGCGCATCAAGCACGCGGCGGGCATGACGCTTCCACAACTCGATTATGGGCTCTGGTGGAATATCTTCGAAAAAGACATCCAGCACCGCACCGGGATGGTCCCAGAGCAGTCCCGGCCCGGTCAGACGGCGCACATCGTCCACCCGGATGTTATCGGCCTGCGCGCTGTGAATGCTCAGCGCGGTTTCCAGCTCGTCTATCCGGTCCATCCCAGCCTCTCTAATCGGCATCTTCGCTGACATCCCGGGCAAGGCGCACGCCGCGTTCATCCCGGATCACTGCTTGGTCGTTGTCGAACAGGTCTTCAAATTCCTGAGGGGCTGTTGGCTTTGGCTCGGCAGACGTCGTGGTCTCGGGGTTTTCTCCGGAATTGAAATAGATGATCTGTTTCCAACACCGCGCCGTGTCATCGCCAAAGATCACAAGTAAATCGCCCTGAGCGGCCTTGGCCAGGCCTGCGTCAATTGCGTCGACCTCGTTCGGGACAACGCTTATGGCATCTTCGGAAACCCCTTTGGCTATCAGGCCCGCCTTGAGCATTTCGGGGATCTCACTCTCACCGCGACCACGCCGATTGTCGTCGGCCTTGCAGATATAATGATCGAAGTGTCCAGCAAGTGCGGCGGCCCCGTCTGCCACGTCTTCGTCGCGGCGATCCCCCGGTATGGAGACGACACAAATCCGTCTGCCGCTGACTTCCATACGATCCGCCATGGCGCTTACCGCGCCCAAAGCAGCGGGGTTATGGGCGTAATCAAGGATGACCTTGAAGGGGTGTTCGTCATAGACGTTCATCCGGCCCGGAGCCTGGAAGTAGCTGGTGTCAAATGTGCGCAGCCCGTGGCGGATATTGTCGAGGTCAACCCCGAAGCTATAGGCCATCGCGGCGGCGAACATGGCGTTTTGCACATTGAAAATCGCCTTGCCTTCCAGCGTCGCGGGGATCAGGTGCGACCAAAGAATGGGGATA
Organism: Roseovarius sp.; assembly: GCA_965207105.1. GTDB lineage: Bacteria > Pseudomonadota > Alphaproteobacteria > Rhodobacterales > Rhodobacteraceae > Roseovarius. The sequence continues at coordinate 32,920 of CBDBLS010000009.1, forward strand.
TGTAGCCCATTGTCATAGATGGTCAGCATATCGCCATTCATGCCGTGTTCGAGCACGATGGCTTTGCCCCCTGATTTGATATGTTCTTTCACCAGGCTGTTGCCCGGATTTATGGTGACATAAAGGATTGTCTGGGCACCGGCGTAATCCGCCATCTTGAGGCAATTGATGTCATCCGCGTTCAGCACCGCAGTGCCAGTGGCGCTTTCCACAACCACACGTTTGACCACGGCCAGTTCCTCGACCGTGTTGATGCCACCCAGCCCCAGATGATCGGCCGCGACATTCAGACATGCCGCCACATCGGAGCGCTGATATCCAAGGCCTGACCGCACAAGCCCGCCGCGCGCGGTCTCCATCACGGCGAAATCCACCGCAGGATCACGGAGCACGATCTGTGCCGATTTGGGGCCGGTCATATCGCCCTTTACGCTCAGCTTGCCGTCCACATAGACGCCATCGGTCGAGGTCAGGCCAACGATTTTGCCGCTGGCCTTCATGATATGTGCCAGCATCCGCGAGGTTGTGGTCTTGCCGTTGGTGCCGGTAATGGCGGCAATCGGTATCCGGGTTTCCTGACCAGAGGGGAAACAGCATATCGATCACGTTGCCTGACACATCGCGCGGCTGCCCCTCGGAGGGAGCAACATGCATCCGAAAGCCTGGCGCCGCGTTCACTTCGACAATCGCACCGCCGATGTCCTTGTAAGACTTGGTGATATCCTCGATGAGGAAATCGACGCCGCCCACATCCAGTCCCACGGCCATGATCGCGCGCTCGGCCATGTCGCGATTGTCGGGGTGGACCACATCCGTGAGGTCGATCGCCGTGCCCCCGGTGGACAGGTTTGCCGTTGATCGCAGGTAAAAGACCTCGCCATCGGCCAACACCGTGTCCACGGTATACCCGGCCGTTTCCATCAGGCGTTTGGCCTGCGTGTCGATTTCCAGCATGGTCAGCACTTTTTTTTTCATGCCCGATGCCACGGCGCGGATCCTCGTTCACGATATCAACCAGTTCCGCGATGGTATGCGTGCCATCACCCACCACATTGCCCGGCACCCGCTTGGCCACCGCGACCAGCTTGCTGTCAATGACCAGCATGCGGTGATCAAAGCCGGTGATGAAGCTTTCCACCAATATGGCGCGGCTTCTGGAATGTTCCTTGGCTTCGGCAAACCCGGCTTCGACCTCGTCGTCTGTGTTGAGGTTGATCGACACGCCACGCCCGTGATTGGCATCCAGCGGCTTGACCACCACCGGATGACCGATGCGTGTCGCCGCCCGCGCGGCCTCGCGCGCATTATAGACCATGCGCTGTTGGGGGACCGGCAAACCGAGATCGCTCAGCAGATTATGCGTGTCTTCCTTGTCGCAGGAGATTTCCACGGCGATATGTTTGGTTTCCGAGGTGATCGTGGCCTGAATACGCTTTTGATATTTGCCGTGTCCAAATTGAACCAGCGACCCCTGATTGAGCCTGATCCAGGGGATATCACGCTCTTCGGCGGCCTTGACCAGCGACCCGGTCGAGGGGCCAAACTCTTTGCGCTGCGCGCTAAGGACAAAGCTGCGCAACTCCTCTTCCCAGTCAAAGTCAGGATCGAAATCATATTCGATCTGATCCTTCAGCACCTGGGGCAAAAGGTGCATCAACAACCGCATCGCCAGTTTGCCCGCCGCAAGGCCGACATCGCGCTGATGGTACTCATAGACCATGTTGTATTGACCGATAACCCCGGTGCCGCGCGTACGGCCAAAGGTGACATCCGTGCCTGCAACATTCTGCACTTCTATTGCGCAATGCTCCAGCACATGACCCAGCCAGGTCCCGTCATCCTCTTGCAGACGACGCACAAAGCCGCCCGGTTCCCGATACGAGCACCCATGTTCCGCAAGACCCGGAAGGGCCGCGATCAACCCGTCGGTAAACGCGGGTCCGATTTTCGCGGATGGCCAGTCTTCCAGAATACCCAGATCGATGACGTGTCGTATGACCGGGAAGCTTGCCCAGACATTCGGGCCGACGAAAACATTGGTTGAAATTACTTTCATGGTGCTCCCCGTTCGCTTTAGCTTTTCTCTCCCTGAACCAAGTTATCTTCACTCAGAACCGGCAGCGTGCAGAACGCAATATGCTCGTCAGGCGGATAAGCGATGCGTGCAGTCAGATCATAACGGCAGCCTTCGCCCAGAACGTCAAGCCGAAGACCCAGAAGGCTGATGGCCTGACCTGCGCGCGCGTCCCACATCGAGGAATGTGTAAGATGGCTGGCATCAACCACTGTAACCGTGCCACTGCCCACAATTTCCAGCACGTTATCCGGCCCGATGAACGCGGCGGTGTCTTCGTCGATGCCCAGCCCGATCAGAAAGGGGTTAAACGATGATGCGGTCAGCAACCGCCCCAGTCGGTTACGCTGGGTGAAATGTTGATCAATGATGACGGCGTTGGTCAAACCCATACCTGGCGCCAGGGTTATATTGCCCTCGGCAGGCGCCGAATTGCCGCTTCCGCCCGCCACCATGTGTTCGGACATGATAGACGCAGCGGCTGACGTCCCGGCGACTGGCACACCTGCAGCATTCCTGCGCCGGATTTTCTGAGCCACAAGTGTGCCGCCCAGAATCGCAGACAGGCGCAACTGGTTCCCGCCTGTCATGAAAACCCCGGTCGCGCGATCCAGCATCTCGCAGAATTCAGGATTATCGCAATCCGCCCGGCGCGAAATAGGTAGAAACTCAACCTTGCCCGCGCCAAGCTCAGAAAAGATGCGGTTATAATCGGGGCCGGTCTCTTCCAGCATTGAGGCTGTTGGGATCACGACGATATCGGCATCCGCCCCGCCAGAAAGCTCGACGAATTTGCTGTGAATCTGCATTTCCTTCACGCGGTCTTCACCTCCGCCGATCGGGATGATGAAGCCGCGCGGGGTATGGTGTTCAACGGGTGCAGGGCACATCTTGTTACCTTTCTTCGCGGGATCGCCAGTTTTGCAAGCCTGACCGCCCGATAGTATTTGTTTGGCTCAATTAGCATTGATTATGCGTGGCGTATTACAGGCAGGATGCCTGCTGCTGCGGCAAGTATCGCGCGCGGCGTTTGGTGGCTCGGAAGGACGGCAAGGTGGAACCACCGAAGGCAGCTGTCCAGGTATTTGCTCGCGATGCCCCGATGGCGGCGCGGAAAGGTCTTTAACCGCTCATGCCGACTGTTCACGGTTTGAATGTGCAATTCACCACGGACACGTTCTCCGGCGGTCCGGTCGAGACTTTCATGGCTGACGCCCGTTTCTGCGGCGCAGGGCGGGTAACCGGTGCAGCCATCGGTCACCGGGAGAGCGTCCCCATCAAGACGTGGCTGCAGAACCGTTTTGAGATGTTCGGCTGTCACCGCAGGCAAGACAGCACTGATGGTGGTGCCTGATCGGTCGACTGCAACGAGGACCGGAACCTGCTCCTTCGACAATCCGCGTTTTGAGGCCTTTCCCCCGCGTTTGCGGGCTTTTCGAGAGAGATTACGCTCCCCTTTCCGGCTGTGCGGAAAGAACGTCTCGTCGGCTTCGACGATCCCGCACAGCTTGACCGCACCGACCGTTACAGCCTGAAGAAAGCGATGACGCCAACGAAAAGCTGTGGTGTCGGCCACCATACAACGCCCGTCGGACGCCTTTACCGTTTCGCCGTCGCGCAGGGAAGCTGCAAACTCTGCCCACCTGTCCTTGTGGCGCAAGCGGGCAAGCGGCGTCCCGGTCAGCGCGTTGAAGGTTTTGCGACAGCTTTTGCAAAAGAACCTCGTCAGGCCACTTGCATGGCCTCTGATGATCGCACCGCCCGAAGCGCAGTGCGGACAGATACGCCCCTCGCGAACAGTCGCCTCAGGGAGATCGATCACGCTTTCCAGCGACGAAACCCCGGCAACGAGCCGTCCGGTTTCAGCCCGTTGTTTCGATGAAAGGTTGTCGATCTCGTTAAGCCACACCAAAAAAGCCTGATGATCCATGTGCCGCACCCATAATTTTGTTCATGGTGTGTTCTATCACAGGTCGCCACGCATAATAAATGCTAATTGAGCCATTTGTTTTTACCGTGGCGGACCGACTCTCAGTCACCGATGTGCCATCCCTGCGCCAGGATATGAAGTATGAATACATCATTCTCCGGGATGGTGAGGGCCGCATCCCTGACACTGGCCAGGCATCCCTTACGGTCCGGACTTTCCTAGTAACGACTATAGTAAAGGTTCAGCTTTTTAAAGGAACGAGCGGCGCTTCCTTTCTTGGACGGTTTCTGAAGAGGTGCAGTTGGGTCTTCATCCTGGAAAGTGTCATGTTGCCGCAACAGTCAAACAGCGCTTTCAGGTTGATCAAGATCTGCAATATCTCACCGAGATGTTCTGGTTTCCTCTTCCGAAGCGCTTTGGGCGCGACCCAACCTGTCGGCGTTTGATGACAGTGCCGGGAGTGGGTGTGATTGTGGCACTCACTTACATGGCTGGCGTGCACGCACCGGAGCGCTTCAAACCCTCCCGCAGTGTGGGCGCGCATTTTGAACTGACCCCAAAACGATACCGCTCAGGTCAAATCGGCTATGACGGGCAGATCAAGGCCGGAGTATTGCGCTGAGTGTCGCGAAACGCTTCATCTCGGCACACCGGCCTTTAAACACCCCATGCCCTGTACACGACTCACCCGATTTTGTGCTTGGCCCTGGGCCAATTTTGGAAGGCTTGGCCTGGATCGAAACGCAGGAGCCTCCTGATTTCGTCGAGCCCAATGCGGAAGATGGATTTTGCGAACCGCCCGTGTGATTTTCCGGGTCGCTTTCGGGTTCCCAGCTTGGCAGATGCAGTTTTTGCCGCCCATGCTACAGCGAGAGCGAGGACGCCGACTGACAGGCTCAGTTTTTTGGCGATGGTGAGGCGGGTATCTTCGAGGTTGAAGCCGCGGGTTTCAGTCTCCGCAAACAAGCATTCAATGGCCCACCGCTTGCGGTATGTTGTTAACGCATGATGCGCAGGCCGGTTGGTGACAAGAATGAGCAACTCTCCGCTCTTGAGGCGCTTGGCGGCAAAGTTCAGCCAGAGGGCTGTTGCATCCCCTGCGCGTCCGAAATGGGCGGAAAAACATCTCGGCCCTCGGCACGTTCGCAACAAGTCTTTCAGGCTTTGGCGTGTCCCATTCGATGTCGTCACATACTGGTTCGCCTTTACCCGAATGATGAAAGGAACGTCCTGAGCCACCGGAAAAGTCAACCAATCCAGTCCGATAAACTCACGATCCGCCAAGAGGTATTTGACACTCGCCGCTCCAAACCGATCAAAATAACGCGTCATCAACGTTGTAAAACGCGGAGCAATATTGGGCCACAGAAGCGGCTGCATATCGCAGTTGTAGCGGAGTAAAAGTCCGCCAGTTTGTGCCCTTCGTTTATTCGGAGGGCGGGAGATGTATTCTGTGGATATTTATAGTCGTGTGCGCCGTGCTTGTTTGAAGGACGGTATGTCTGGCCGAGAAGCGGCGCGGTTTTTCAACATGGCGTAATCAGGATCAGCACTCAGTTACCCCTGTTATTCTGGATGCACATGCAATTGAAAAGGAGACTGACCAATGGAATATTTTGCTGGTTTGGATGTGTCCATGGAAGAGACGCATATCTGCATTCTGGATCGTGAAGGGGCCCTTATTCGTGAAGGAAAAGCGAGCTCAACACCAAAAGCGATCGCTGACTTCCTCGCTTCTGGACCACCATGTGCCAAAGTTGTATTTGAAACGGGACGGATGGCACCAATGCTTTACCATGGGCTGACGGAGCTTGGTGTCCCGGTTGTTTGCATCGAGAGCAGGCAAGCATATCAGGCCCTTAAATCTCTGGCCGGCCACAAGACGGACCGCAATGATGCCCGCGGTTTGGCACACCTGGCGCGGACGGGATTCTACAAGCCGACCCATGTCAAATCACTGTCAGCGCACGCAATCCGGTCGCTGATCGCAGCCCGCAAGAAGCTGGTCGGACAGCGTGTGACGCTCGACAATCAGATCCGCGGTCTGGTCGTCGTCTTCGGCGTGCGGCTGCCACGAGCTTTGTCTCCGGCATTCAAAAACGCGGCGCTAAAAGTTAGCGATGGAGTGCCTGGCCTCCATGCCGCAATTTGCGGACTGTTCGCAGCACGCGAAGCAATCCTCGCGGCGGTTGCAGCCATTGATGGCGACATCAAAAAGATGACCCGCAAATCCGAAGTCTGCCAGCGCCTTATGACGGTACCAGGGGTCGGTCCGATCACAGCATTGGCCTTTGCCGCAGCAATTGATGATCCGTCGCGTTTCAGGAAATCGCGTGATGTGGGGGCGTATCTTGGACTGGTGCCGCGACGGCATCAATCTGGTGAAATCGACTACACGGGCAGCATCTCAAAGCGGGGCGACGTGCGCGTCAGAACGCTTCTCTATGAGGCCGCCAATGTGATGCTGACGCGGTATGCCGCTCCGCTCAAATTGAAGACATGGGCCCTCGCAATCGGTGCGCGCTCAACGATGAGAAAGGCCCGAGTGGCTCTGGCGCGTCGTCTGGCAATCATACTTCATGCCATTATGCGAGACAAAACTGACTTCCAGTCCGCGTAAGGCTTACGAGGCGACAACGAGGATTCCTAAATCAAAGTTCCCATCTGGGACGATGCCCGAGGGAGGGCGTGAGACACGGCGCCGATTCTGTAGCAACAGCCAAGACCAACGGTATGATTGCGGTTTCAACATTGCCGACCCACACCCAGCCAACCCCATCATGAACCTCAGAGTTCGAAGAGAACAAAGGCAACCTCTGACATCAAAAGCAGGAAACTCAGGAAACACGCATTGACAGATTAGAGAACAAAGATCGTAAGACGATCGCGAAGATGCTGCGCCATGAACTTCCGCCTGGGTATCGTCGGTCGGAAGCGCCTCGGCGGCCAACGCTTGATGGTTATGTTGGTGTGGTCGATGAGATACTGCGCACAGACAAAGCCCTGATCAAAAAGCAGCGACACACGGCCAAGCGCATCTTTGAACGGCTGCGCGATGAGCATGGATATGCCGGCAGCCTGACCACGGTGACCTATTACGTGCGCGAGCAAAAACGGCGCACCAAAGAGGTGTTTGTGCCGTTGTCGCATCGGCCGGGCCATGCGCAGGTTGATTTTGGTGAGACGCTGGGCGTGATCGGTGGCGTGGAATGCAAGATCCACTTCTTCGTGATGAGCTTGCCACATTCTGATGCGGTGTTTGTGAAGGGATATCCAGCTGAGACAACCGAGGCGTTTTGCGATGGCCATGTGTCCGCCTTTGCATTCTTTGGCGGCATTCCGCAATCCATTCTCTACGACAATACCAAGATCGCCGTGGCTCGGATACTCGGGGATAAGACGCGCATCCGCACACGTCGGTTTACGGAACTGCAGTCGCATTACTTGTTTGATGACAAGTTTGGCAGACCCGCGCGAGGGAACGATAAAGGCAACGTTGAGGGCATGGTTGGATACACCCGCCGCAACTTCATGGTTCCCGCACCTCGCTATGACAGCTTTGATGATCTGAACGCACATTTGGAAGAGAAGTGTTTAGCACGTCAGGCCGATACGTTGCGGGGTCACACCCAAACCATAGGCGCACGCCTGATGTCGGATTTGGATGCTCTGATGGGATTGCCCGTCGCAGAATATGAAGCCTGCGATCACGTCAGCACGCGTGCAACGTCGATCTCAATGGTGCGCTATCGCAGCAATGATTACTCGGTGCCAGTAGCCTATGCGCACCACGATGTTCATGTGCGTGGGTTTGTGCATGAGGTTATCATCGGCTGCGGCAATGAGATTATTGCGCGGCACAAACGATCCTACACATCAGCGGATATGGTCTTTGACCCATTGCACTTTTTGCCCCTGCTTGAACAAAAGGTGGGTGCCCTGGATCAGGCCGCGCCTTTGCAGGGTTGGCATTTGCCAGATGTATTTGCCACGCTGCACCGACTGCTTGAAGCCAGAATGGGTAAGCCGGGCAAGCGAGAATACGTTCAAGTCTTGCGCCTTTTGGAGACCTTCGAAATGGATGTTGTGCAAGGCGCAATCCAGCAGGCAATAGATATGGGTGCAATTGGCTATGACGCCGTAAAACACCTTGTACTGTGTCGGGTTGAGAAGCGGCCACCACGATTGGATTTGGACTTCTATCCATACTTGCCCAAGGCCAATGTCGGCACAACACGCCCATCCAGTTACATGAGCTTGATGGGAAGGACCGCGGCATGACCGAAGCCCCTCGGATTCTTCTACGGCATCATCTTAAACAACTGCGACTGCCAACGTTCCAAGGCGAGTATGCCAAACAGGCGCAGCTCTGTGCTGCAGAGAACAAAGATCACATCCACTATCTGGCGCGGCTGTGTGAGATGGAATTGATCGACCGCGAACGCCGGATGATTGAACGGCGCATCAAAGCGGCGAAGTTCCCCAGCACCAAGAGCTTGGATAGCTTTGACTTCAAGATCATGCCAAGCTTGAACAAGCCCCTGACGATGGATCTGGCACGATGCGATTACGTTAATCGCAGGGAGAACATCATCGCGCTCGGCCCGTCAGGCACGGGCAAGACACACATCGCCCTGGGACTTGGGCTGGCTGCATGTCAAAGAGGACTGAAGGTGCGCTTCACAACGGCTGCGGCATTAGTCCATGATCTGATCGAGGCTCAAGATGAGCGGAGATTGCAGCGCCTTCAAAAGCAACTGACCAGCCAGAACCTGTTGATCATTGATGAACTGGGCTTCGTACCGCTCAGCAAATCTGGCGCAGAGCTGCTCTTCGAGGTCATATCCCAATGCTATGAACGCGGCTCCATCATCATAACCTCGAACCTGCCCTTCGATGAATGGACTGAAGTCTTTGGCTCTGAGCGGCTGACCGGTGCGCTACTCGATCGTTTAACCCATCACGTCCACATCCTCGAGATGAATGGCGAAAGCTATCGGCTCAAACACAGTCGCAACAACCGAAAATAACCAGCCCGCAATCACAGTCAGAATAATGCTGGCCTTATGGCCAGCATGCGCTTTGGCACGCTTCAGCTTTGTGACGAGCACGCGTGCAAAAGCGCCACAAAACATCAACCGAAGTGGCCCATTTTTACGCCGCGACATGGACCCATTTTACTCTGCGATTGACAAACGTCATGCGCTCGCCGGTGTTACTGTTGCCGGCTTTGCCCAAAACCGTCCAGATCAGCGGTACCCTATAGCGACGTGTGGCGACAGCGAGAACCAGAAGGTTCACATCCTTGCGTCCGATCTTCCGGTTCGTGCGGTCAAGGCACAGGTACCACTTATCCGAGAGCCCGGGCATCTGTTGAACCAAGCGCGCCGACCAGTCTTCACCAAGATCAACAAATTGAAAGAAACGCTGCAAGCGGCGGTACGTGCTTTCCACCTTGGCCTCTGTCGGCATCTCGGCGCTGATATGGCTCAGATTGACCGTTCCTGCACTCGCGATGCCGACTACCAAAAGGCAAAGAGTTTCAAGGCGGCTATTGCTTGGCGATAGCCCACCGGATAGTTTCAACGCGAGGGTGTCGATCGCTTTGCGGATCATGGGATGCTCCTACGCAAACTGAAGAATCCCTCCGAAAATCACAAATCGATACCCTCAACCACCCCTACTGTCGTGTACAGGGCACCCCATGATATCGCTCTGCCGAAATGCTCCGGACAGGCCACAGCCGATTCATTCCTCGGCCGGGGCACCCCCCTGAAACGCGTTGCCATTGGCATAATCACAGGGGTCTTCCTGCATTTCCAGATGCAGCCCGGTGCCCTTGAACGGATGCGCGCGGGCGAGGTCTTCGTCCACTTCGATGCCCAGCCCCGGTCCTTCGGGGGCCTTGATAAACCCGTCCTCCACCCGGATCGAGCGGGTGACCAGCGCATCATGGAACGGGGTTTCGATGCATTCGCACATCAGGATGTTGGGGATCGACATGGCCAGATGAATATTGGCCGCCCATTCCACCGGCCCGGCATAAAGATGCGGGGCCATTTGCGCGTTATAGACCTCGGCAATGGCGGCGACTTTCTTCATCTCCCAGATGCCGCCTGCACGCCCCAGCGCCGGTTGCAGAATCGTGGCGACCCCCTGACGCAGAACAGGGGCAAATTCAGCCTTGGTGCACAGCCGTTCCCCCGTCGCCACGGGGATTGACGTTGCGCTTGCCACCTTGGCCATTTCACCGACGGCGTCGGGCGGAATGGGTTCTTCGAACCACAGCGGGTTATAGGGCTCCAGCGCCTTGGCCAGCCGGATTGCCCCGGCGGTTGTGAACTGCCCATGGGTGCCAAACAGCAGATCGGCCTTGTCGCCCACCGCCTCGCGGATGGCTTTGCAATAGGCAACCGACAGGGAAATATCGGTCATCGCAGGCATATGCCCGCCGCGCAGCGTATAGGGGCCAGCGGGGTCAAACTTGACCGCCGTGTAGCCGCGATTGACGCAATCCAGCGCCGATTCCGCCGCCATCTCGGGCGAGGTCCAGAACTCGGCGATGTCGTGATGGGGTAGAGGATACAGATAGGTATAGGCGCGCACATTCTCGTTCATCCGTCCGCCCAGCAGGGCCCAGACCGGCCGGTCGCGCGCCTTGCCAAGGATGTCCCAGCAGGCAATCTCAAGCCCGGAAAATGCGCCCATAACGGTCAGGTCTGGCCGCTGCGTGAAGCCTGAGGAATAGGCCCGGCGGAACATCAGCTCGATATTCTCGGGGTTCTCGCCCTCCATATGCCGGGCAAACACGTCCTCGATCACCCCGCGCATCGCTTCGGGTCCGACCGAGGAGGCATAGCATTCGCCCCAGCCGACGATGCCATTGTCGCTGGTCAGCTTGACCAATATCCAGCTACGCCCGCCCCAACCGGGGGCGGGGGGCGCTGTGACGATGATATCAAGGTCCTTGAGGTGCATGTCTCTCTCCCAGGTCTAGATCGTTTGGCCGATATCCGGCAGGCCTGCGGAGGGCAGGAACTGCGCCGGGGCGGCGGCTTCATACGTCATTGCGGCGCGGAACACCGTGAGGTCGTCAAAGGTGCGCCCGATGATCTGCACACCGGTGGGCACGCCATGCCGGTCGCGCCCTGAAGGGACGGACATCACCGGGCAATTGCTGAGCATATTGAAATGATGCGTCAAGGCCCAGCCGAAATCAGCGTCCGCAATCTCTCCATCCACGCGGAAACTGTCGTCAAACACATCGTGATCGGCCCGCATCGACCCAACCGCCAAAGTGGGACAGATCAGGATGTCATAGCTCTCGTGAAGGGCACCGATGGTCTGGTACATGCCATGCTGCACCTCCCATGACCGGGCCACTGCGTCTGGTTCCAACGCCTCTGCCGCTTTGGCCGCAGCAAGGGCATAATCGGTCATCTGATCGCCATAGGTCTCGCGCAGCCACAGCACCTGGCGGCCATAGTGCATCGCCGAGTACCAGTTGAGCAGGGCATCCACCGTCTCGTCGCTCCAGTTGATCTTAACGGGCTCAACTGTGCAGCCCAGATCACGGAAGACCTCCAGTGCGGCCAGCGTGCCCGCGCGCACATCCGCATCAATGGGCACATAGCCCAAATCCATCGACCAGCCGATTTTCAGCGGACGTTTTTTAAACTGATCCGGGATTACCACCCGCTCGCGCAGGCTGTCATGATCGCGCGGATGCGGGCCTGAGATGATGTTCTGCGCCAGCGCGGTATCGCCCACGCTGCGGCTCAGCACCCCGCAATGATTGTAGCGGTCAAAGTTGAACGGCGGCCCATCCGGGTTGCGCCCATGCGGGGGCTTGAACCCGACCAGCCCACAGGCTGAGGCCGGAATGCGGATTGACCCGCCAACATCCGTGCCCGTCGCCAGCGGCGTCATCCCGGCGGCGAGGGCGGCGGCTGACCCACCCGATGATCCACCGGGCGCAAACTCGGGATTATGCGGATTGCGAGTGATGCCAAAGCGTTTGGAATGGCAGGTCCCCGACATGCAGAACTCGGGCGTGGTGGTGCGGGCATGGAAAATAGCCCCTGCCGCGCCCAGCCGCTCAAGGATCGGATCGGTGGTGGCGTCGGGTTCGTGCCCCAGCGCGTAGGACCCCTGGGTGGTGTGTTTGCCCGCCCAGCTGTGCACATCCTTGACCGCCACGGGCAGGCCTTCCAGCGCGCGGGCGGTGCCATCGCCATAGCGCGCCTCGGCCAGCCTGGCCTGATCGCGCGCTTCTTCAAAATAGGTCTCAGTATAGGCGTTGATCACCGGGTTCACCGCCGCAGTGCGGGCGATCAACGCATCCAGATACTCAACTGGCGACAGCACCTGGCTTTTGAACCGGTCCAGCACCTGCGCGGCGCTGAGAGCGCAAAGCTCAGTCATGGCGTGTCCGGGCCGCGCCCGACCTGGAGCGCGTTACGAAACAGATACTTGGCGTGCCAGGTCTCAGCAATTCGCGTCGCTGGTTCGTTATAGGACAGGGCAAAAGCGCCCTCCGGGGGGAGGTCACATTTCGATGGCTGCACGCACCCCCCTGCCGGTCGGCGAGACGCAGCCCGGACAGGCCGGGCGGGACGGCAAATTGGTGCTCTGTCATCTCTCTATTTCAACATGATCACGTTGCGCCGAGCCGAGCCGGATTTGGTGTCGGCGATGGCCTCGTTGATCTGATCAAGGCTCCAGCGGTTCGAAATCAGCTCGTCCAGCAGCAGGCGTCCCTGTCCATACATGTCGATCATCCATGGGATGTCGCGTTTGATCACCACATTGCCCATTTTCGAGCCGACCATGGATTGGCTGACGGCGGCGAAATTGGCGGCCTCGTAACGGGACTCCGAACCTGAGGCAGGCATCCCTACCATGATCACCTTGCCGCCACCCGCCAGATAGCGTGGGGCCTGATCATAGGCGGCTGCTGCACCTACAGTCACCAGAACGGCATCGGCCCCGCGCCCCATCGCCTCTTTGGCGGCGCGCCAGGGCGTGTCCTGACTACCCAGCACACCGTCGGTGGCGCCGAACTGGCGGGCCACGTCCAGCTTCTCTTCGCTCATATCCACGGCCACGATGCGCCGCGCGCCTGCGATCCGCGCGCCCTGAATGGCGTTGAGGCCGACACCGCCTGCACCAATCACCACCACGTCCTGCCCGGCGCGCAACCCGGCTGCGTTGACCACAGCACCAACGCCGGTGATCACCCCGCAAGCCAGAAGGCTGGCGGCATCCATGGCCATGTCCTCGGGGATACGCACGGCCTGGGATTGATCCACGACGACCTTTTCGGCAAAGGCACCGCAGGCCATAGCCTGATGCAGTTTGCTGCCGTCGGGCATACTCAGAGGGCCGGTATCGCCGTCATAAGGCGTCTCACAGCCTGTCGGGCGGCCCTCGCCACAGCTGGGGCAATGCCCGCAAGCGCGGATCAGCGTCACCACCACGGGATCACCAATGCGCAACCCGGTCACACCCTCGCCAAGCGCGCTGATCCGCCCCGCTGCCTCGTGGCCATAGACCGCGGGCAATGACCCGCCCCAGCCGCCGTCGGCGAAGGTGATATCGGAATGGCAGATCGCCACGGCGTGCAAATCCACCTCGATTTCGCCCATTTGCGGCGCACGTAACTCGATGGTTTCAACGGATAGGGGGTGCCAAAGGCATGGCACACGGCGGCTTTGATTGTGGTCATGGATCTTGTTCCTCAACAGATTTCCGGCCAGCCTGACAGCGATTCCCTGCCGCATTCAAGCGCGAAAGCGGCGTCAGGGGGTGTTTTTGGCTACCCGTCCGTGGTTCTGCGTCACAAATAGCGCCCCACCGATGCACAGCAGGACAAGCGAGGCCAGAAAGGGTGCGCCCGGCAGATAGACCGGCGCATCGGGCGCGGTGAAATAGGCAAAGACCCAGGTCATCAGGAGGGGTGAGACGATCATCGCCAGCGCCGAGACCGAGGCAAGAACGCCCTGCAACTCGCCCTGCGCATCCGCGCCGGTTTCGCGCGACATCAGGGCCTGTAGCGCCGGTGTTGCCATTGCCATCATGGCCGCAAACGGAGTCAGCACCAGGGCCAGCCAGCCACTGGTCACAAAGCCGAGTAACATGAACCCGATGATGCCAAAAACGAACCCGGTCAGGACAGTGCGCCGCTCGCCCAGCCAGGACAGGGCAAGCCGGATCAACCCGCCTTGTACAATCGCGATCGAAATGCCAAAGGCGGCCAGCGAAACACCGATCATACTGCTGTCCCAGCCAAACCGCGCGGTGCTGAAGTAAGACCAGATCACCGGGTAGACGTTGAAACTGACCTGATAGAGAAAGAACACCAGCAGCATGCGCCCCAATCCGGGCATGGCACTGACACTGGAAAATGCGCCCAGCGGGTTGGCGCGCCGCCAGCGGAACGGGCGGCGGTTTTTATCCGTTACCGTTTCGGGCAGAATGAACAGACCAAAGAGGAAGTTGGCCCCCGCCAGTGCTGCGGCAGCATAAAACGGCGCGCGTGTGCCAAGGTCGCCCAACACCCCGCCTATCAGCGGCCCGAGCACAAAGCCCATGCCAAAGGCGGCGCTGACCAGCCCGAAACCCTGACCGCGTTTTTCCGGTGGCAGCGTGTCGGCCATGAAGGCCGAGGCGGTGGAATGGGTGGCCGCCGTGATCCCGCCCACGATGCGGCCCACCAGCAGCAGCCAGATGCTGCCCGCCAGGGCCATCACGATGTAATCGGCGGCCATCACGAAAAGCGAGATCAGCAGGACTGGCCTGCGCCCATACCGGTCCGACAGGTTGCCGATTATGGGCCCAAACAGGAACTGCATCACCGCAAAGGTGGTGGTCAGGATGCCGCCCCAGATCGCGGTATTTGACAGGCCAATGCCCTGTACCTCCTGGATCAGATCAGGCATGACCGGCATGATCAGACCAATGCCCATGGCGTCGATCATGATCGTCAGCAGGATGAAAACAGTGGGCAGGCGCGCGCGCATGGGTGTCGTCTCCGGCGGGCAACGCGCCCTTTTCGTGCACCCTACCGGGGCGGACCGGGGTTGCAAGAGTTCAAAGCGGTATCGCGGGGGGGCGACGTTGCGTCCGGCGCAGCTCGGTCAGCGTGCGCAGCCCGACCGAGGTGATTACAATGGCCCCGCCGATCAGCGTGGCACTGCGGGGCACCTCGTTCAGCACCATCCACACCCAAAGCGGGCCAAGCGCAAATTCCAGCAACATAAAGATCGTCAGCTCGGCGGCTGCGATATGCCGGGCGGCCAGAATGAACATCACATTGGCCCCGCCGGACAGCACCCCGCCCAGCAGGAAACACAGGAAAACGTCGTGCAGCGGGATCGCCAGATCATGCCATGTCACGACCAGCGAGACACTCAGCACCAGACTGCCCGCCACCAGCAGGACCGGCTGCATTTCGACCCCGCGATGACGGCGTACGATGATCGCATATCCCGAAAAGCAAAAGCCCCATCAGATTGCCATAGAGCGAGCCTGCGCCGATGCCGCCCGCCACCATCACAGTGACGCCAACCGACGCAAAGCCCATGGTGATCAGGGTACTGCGGGTCAGCGGCTCTTTCAGGATCAGACGGGCCAGGGCGGCTGTGAAAAAGGGGATGCCGCTGAGCATGAAAAGCGTATTGGCGACGCTGGTATTGGTGATGGACTGCAAAAAGCAGAACGTCGCCCCGGCCATGAACAGCCCCGCCAGCAGCCCGGGCCGCCCGATGGCGCGTATCGTGGCTGGCGTTGCGCGCCCAAACCGGCTCACCATCACCAGCCCCATCACAAGGATCAACGCGGCTGAACGGTAGACCAGAATCTGCCAGACATCCGCCTCTTCCATCGACCGGATGATCAACCCGCCAAAGCTGATCAGGATCGAACTGATCACCATCAGCCCCATGGCATAGCTGCGGCGAATATCGGGAAGGGCGGTGTCGGACATCTCTCGACCTTAGTGTCTGATTCAAAATGGGATGAAGGATTTCAATCTGTTGCAAGTAGTCGGGTCACGCGCCTGATGTGGGCGATGAGCGGCCAGGCCTCGGCGCTTTCGATGGATTTCTCCCGATCCTTTGCCAAACGACGGCAGCGACCGAGCCATGCGAAGGTGCGTTCCACAACCCATCTGCGTGGCAGCACCTCGAAGCCCCCGGCGGTGTCGGAGCGCTTGATGATCTGTAGCGTCCAGCGTCCGAGGCGCACGAGGGCACCCCGCAGCTTCGGCCCGGCATAGCCGCCATCCGCGAACATGTGGCGCAGTTTCGGGGCCTCACGGCGGAGCCTGGCGAAGACCCCGGGCGCACCGTCACGATCCTGAATGTTGGCCGTATGGACCTCGCATGCGATCAGATTGCCACAGGTATCAGTGATAATGTGGCGTTTTCGACCTTTGATCCGCTTGCCCGCATCGTAGCCGGAAAGGGACGTGTTTTCAGAGGTTTTAACGCTCTGGCTGTCGATCACACCGGCTGTCGGCTGCACATCGCGGCCTGCCGCGAGGCGCACGGCCGCGACCAGGTGGCGGTTGATCCGGGCCAGCAGGCCATCATCTCGCCAGAGGTGGAAATAGTAACGCACAGTCGAGACCGCAGGAAAGTCCTTCGGCAGGAGCGACCATGCGCACCCGGCGGCGGCAAGATACTGAATCGCATTCCAGACCCGACGCAAATGCACCTTTCGCGGACGCCCAGGGCGGTTAGGGCCGGGTAACAATGACCGCACGATATTCCATTCCGCATCGGTCAAATCACTTGGATAGCACTTTGTTTCGCGCATATGCTGCGCACGGGTGAATTCAGTCCAGGCCATTGTGATCTCCGTTCAATTTCATAACCGAACAGAATCACACCCTGTTGAATTCACTCAACTCATTTCTGATCAGACACTAAGGGGGTTGGCGCTCCCTGCTTCTGTATGCTTTGCGACGGAGCGGGTCGTTTTCGCGCACTCGTCAGGATCCTTCCTCAAAGATGGCCGATTTCGTGCAGAAAGGTGCCCACCGCCTGGGCAAAGGCCTCGGGCTGACCGGCGCAGGGCAGGTGGCCCGCCCGGCGCAGCAGCCGGAACTGCGATCCGGGGATCAAATCAACGGTTTCGCGTACCAGGTCAGGCGGAATCGCACGATCCTCGGACCCGGCCAGCCCCAGACAAGGCAGGCGTAACCCGCTGGTTGGGGTGTAGAAATCCGTGCCCGCAATCGCGGTGCAGCCCCCGGCATAGCCTTGCGGGTTTTGGCTCAGCAACATCTCGCGCCATGGATCTGCGGCGCCAGAGGCCAGGAAGGCCTTGGAGAACCAGCGCGCCAGAACCGGTTCGGCCACGCTTGCCATCCCGCCCCGCAAAACCGCCTCGGCCCGGTCGTGCCACGCCTCGGGCGGCCCGCTTTTGCCGGTGGTGTTGGACAGGATCAGCCCGCGCAAGAGGTCCATCCGTTTCACAGCCAGCCCCTGCGCCACGATGCCCCCCATCGCGAGGCCCAGAAAGACGCAGTCGCGCAGCTTCAGGTGATCCAGCAGCGCCTCGGCGTCGCGCACCAGCGTGCCCATCTTGTAGGGCGGAGCGGGGCAGCCCGATCCACCGTGCCCCCGCGCATCATAGCGTATCACGCGTAAGGTATCTGGCAGCACGGGCATCACCGCCTCCCAGACCCGCATATCCATGCCCAAGCCATGGGCCAGCATCAGTACTGCACCATCGCGCGGGCCATCATCGCGGTAATGCATCCGCAGGTCGGGCAGATCGGCAAACGCCATCTAGTGTTCAGAGTCTGACACTTCTTACCTATTTCCGCGGATTTCATCCAGCGTGTCGAGTGCGCGGCGTTCTCGGGTGAGGATATCCTTGGCGCTCCTGGTCCATTTGAAAGGCTTCGGTTTCTCGTTGTGGAGCGCCGGATAGTCGTAGATCGCAGCCTCCAGGTCATCGACGCTGGAATAGCTGCCGCGTCGGATGCGCCCTGCGGTGATCTCGGCGAAGAAGCGCTCGACCAGGTTCAGCCATGAGGCGCTGGTGGGGGTAAAATGCAGCTTGAAGCGGGGGTGCTTTTCGAGCCAGGCCTTGACCTCGGGTGTCTTGTGGGTGGCGTAGTTGTCGAGCACCGGATGGACCTCGCATCGCACTGGCGTGGCCTTGTCGATACTGCGCAGGAATTTCAGGAACTCCCTGGCTCTGTGGCGGGGCATGCAATTGCCGATGACCGTGCCCGTCTTCACATCAAGGGCGGCGAACAGCGTGGTCGTGCCGTGGCGTTTGTAATCATGGGTCATGGCGGCGGCGCGACCCTTCTTGAGCGGCAATCCCGGCTGGGTGCGATCAAGTGCCTGAATTTGCGACTTCTCGTCGACGCACAGCACCACCGCCCGCTCCGGCGGGTCAAGGTAGAGCCCGACGATATCGGCGACTTTCTCCTCGAACAGCGGATCGTTCGACACCTTGAACCCTTTCGTGAGGTGCGGCTTCAGGCCCGCCTCGGCCCATATGCGTCCCACGCTCGAAGGCGAAATACCCACGGCCTCGGCCATCAGGCTGCGGCTCCAGTGAGTGGCATTCGCAGGGGACTCCTGAACTGTCTTGGCGATCACCTTCAATCGTGTCGCAATCGGCAGCGGCGGCACCCGCGAAGGTCGGGTCTTGTCACGTTTGAGGCCAGCTACACCCTCATCGAGATAGCGTTGCTGCCAACGCCACACGGTAGGTTTCGAAGTGCCCGCCCGCCGCATGATCTCAAACGTGCCGCAACCATCCGCCGTTGCCAGTACGATCTCGGCCCGCCAGACCAGTTTGCGAGGGCTGTTGCGGTTGGCGATCAGGGCTTGAAGCTCAGAACGCTCGGCGGGGCCAAGGTAAAGGCACATGTCAGTGCGTCTCATGGGCCGGGTATGGCACAGAAAACCGACAGTGGGAATCTTATGTCAGGTGCTGAACACTAGCGCAGCTGCATATGGGCCATGATCTGACCATGGTCTGAGGCCAGCTTGTTATAGGGCGCTTCGGCATGCGAGCCATCGGTCAGGTGATCATTGAAGGCGCTGAAATAGGTCATCTCGCCAATCCGCCCTTCATGATCGGGGTGGAAATGGCGCGACATGAAGATCTGATCGATGCTCTCGAACACACCGCCAAAGGCCGAGGTATAGACCATGTCGCGCAGGGATTTGCGCACGAACATCTTTTCGGCCGAATGCAGGCGCATCCGGGCGATGTCTTCTTTGATCTGGGTGTTTTCCTCGGCCGAGTAACGGTCCGAGTATTCCTTGGCATCGTGCCGCAGCATCCATTGGTAATTCTTGAACGGGGTCTCACCGGCGATGATTTCCGAACTCACCGCATGTTCGCCATCGTTGAAATCGCCCATCGCCATCACCGGGTTGCCCAGCCGCAATTCCTTGACGATTTCACGGCGCAGAACCCAGGCTTCGGCCATCCGCCGCACAGCCGAGCGCAATGATCCCAGCGCGCGGCCGACGGGGTCGTATTGCGTCAGATCCTTCTCGGGGGCGAACTCGGCCCCTTCGGGTTTGAAATGCTCACCCAGTTTGGATTTCAGATGACAGTTGAAGACGGTGATCACCTGATCGCCCAGCGGGATGCGCACCTTGAGAATGGGGCGCGACAGGCGGCGCAGCACGTATTGACCGGCGTCATTGCCACCCTGCATCCCGCGCAAGGGTTGGAACGGGATGGTCACCGGCGTTTCAAGGTCCTGAATGACCTCAGGCGCGCCGACAAAACCCAGACGTGACAGCACCGGCACACCGGGGCGCCGTTTGCCCGGCACGCCTTCGTCCGCCGCATTGGGCGCGAAGGCCAGCGCGGCATCCGTGTAGGGTTCGACCGAGAGTTTGCGGAAAATCACCTTGCGATGATAGCGCTTGGATTTATCCGGGATCGTGGCCGCGTTCAGCGTCCCAGCCCGCGAATCCGTCTCCGTGATCACCGCCTCCAGCGCCTCTTGCTCGAAGATTTCCTGAAAGCCGACCACATCGGCATTCATGCTGAGCAACTGATCAGCCAGCCAGTCTTCTTTCCAGGCGTATTCCTCGGGCGTGTAGGTCTGGAACTGGTAATATTCCTTATCCGGCCCGATCAGGTTTTTGACGTTGAAACTGGCAATGGTGAACTCGGTCATGGGTCTGGTCCTGTGACATGTCTTGGGGCCGACTCACAGCGGCCTTTGATCGTGTAAAAGCCTAAACCGGTTAGGGCGCGTTTGCGAGGCTTTGCCTGGCGGTGCGTGGCGGCTTGTTCGAGCCCGGACTAAAGGCTCAGGACCAACGGACAATGATCCGAAACCTCTGGACCGTACACCACATCAAATCCCTTCACCGCGTCTGCGTTACTGATCAGCATATAGTCAGCGAATTTGCCCTGCTTTTTGTAGTGTGAATTTTGTGTGCTGGTGAAGCCGCGCCCGGTCACCAGTTCAGACAAACCGGCATTCGCCAATATCCCAAGCGTTTCACTGTCCGGTTCGACGTTGAAGTCACCGCAGATAACCATCACGTCGTCTGGCTCTGAAACCTGCTGCGACAGTTCAAGCAGCCGCTGTGCCTGCGCGGCCCGCTCGGGCGTATCCATTTTTCCGTTCAGATCGCGCAGCCCATGCATATGCGTGACGCTGATGGAACGATCAGAGCTGTAGTCATAGACCCGAACACCATGGGCGCTGCGTGATCGCGGGTGGTCTCCGTAGCCAACAGGTGAATAGTCTTTGTGAACAAAACCCTGCACCTGTCCAATGACCGGAATTGATTTATGCACAAATGTGGCCAGCCCCCATTGTGAGGGGATCGACTGGTCTTGGTCCCAAAGAACGCCCTGTGCTGCCGGACAAAAAATCGCGACGTGGCCAGGCAATGCCCTGGAGACGTCACGGAAGAAATTTGCCCGTTGCGGCAGGATGTGATCGCCATCGCGGTAGGTCAGCCAGTCTTTGTCAGAGGCGGGACTGTGGACGACTTCCTGCAGGCACAGGACGTCAGGAGCAGAGGCGGCGATATAGGGCAACAGCTGTTCGTGCAGTTTGCCACCCCAACCATTCAGGCACATGATCTTCACGGGTCGATCCTTTCAAGACGTATCGCACTTCTGACAGTCGCCGCGGTCCAGACAACCTGCAAGCTGTCCTCAATGCTGCCCCCCATCCTTATTCCCGACATGATGGGCAGGGGCGAACGCCGAGGCACATAACGTCAGCCCCCGAACCGTTCCAGCGCGCTCTGGAACATCTCGCTATCCACATTGCCGCCGGAGATGGTACAGATCACCGCCTCCCCCTTGATCTGATCGGCGTGGAACAGTGCGCCCGCCAGCGCCACAGCGCCGCCCGGTTCGGCCACCAGTTTCAGCCGCTGAAACGCCAGGGCCATGGCCCGCAACGCCTCATCCTCGCTGACCACAAGGCCCGGCCCACACAGCCGCTGCATGATTGGAAAGGTGATCTGCCCCGGCGCGGGGGTCAGGATCGCATCACAGATGTTGCCTGACTGGGTGGCGTTGGTTTCGATTTGGCCCGAGGCGAGCGAACGGGTGGCATCATCAAA
Source organism: Roseovarius sp. (assembly GCA_965207105.1). Taxonomy (GTDB): domain Bacteria; phylum Pseudomonadota; class Alphaproteobacteria; order Rhodobacterales; family Rhodobacteraceae; genus Roseovarius. Next base: position 54,509 of record CBDBLS010000009.1, read on the forward strand.
TCCCTGAGGTTCACAAGGGCGCACGCGCAGGCCCGGGGCGTCAGCCTCAAGTGCCAAAGCAATGCCGCTGGTCAGCCCGCCACCGCCGCAACAGACCAGCACGTCACCGCTTTCAACGCCCATCCCAGCGGCTTGTGCAGCAATCTCCAGCCCCGTGGTGCCTTGCCCGGCGATCACCTGTGGCTCGTCATAGGGTTTGATCAGGGTCAGGTCACGCTCGGCCTGCAGCGCATCGCCCAACGCCTCGCGATTTTCACCATTTGCCCGGTCATACAGAACCACCTCGGCACCCAAAGCACGGGTGTTGTCGATCTTTTGACGGGGCGCATCAGCGGGCATGATGATCACCGCAGTGGTGCCGAATTCCCGCGCCGCCAGCGCCACGCCTTGCGCATGATTGCCCGAGGAAAACGCAAGTACACCCTTAGATCGCGTCGCATCGTCCAGCGCCGAGACGGCCGAACGTGCGCCGCGATACTTGAAGCTGCCGGTGTGTTGCAGGCATTCCGGTTTGACCAGCACGCGCCGCCCGGCGATCTCATCAAGGAATGGCGAGGACAGCAGCGGGGTGCGCCGGGCATGGCCCTTCAGCCGTTTGGCGGCGGCGCGGATCATCTCGATATTCATGTCACCTGCTCCAATACTGACCGGATTGCGCCGATGGCCTCAGGCTCGTCCAGAAACGGCACATGGCCGCGATTTGGCACGATGACGCCGATCATCGCGGGGTTGCGAGCGGCCATTTTTTCAAAAGTCCCCGCGCTGAACAAATCCGAGTTCTCGCTGCGGATCACCGCCAGAGGCAGCCCGTCCAGCCCGTCAAACAATTGCCAGAGGTCCGGGGCCTCGCCCACGCCCGCCTGCCCGATCAAGGCATCGCGCAGCCTCGCATCATAGCGCAGGCCAACCCCGCCGCCGGGTTTGTTGGTCCACATGAACTCGGCCTGTTCGCGCCAACGGCTCAGCGGCACATCGGGGAACCCTGCGGCATGACCGGCCTGCAAGGCCACGGCGGCGGCATCCAGATCCTCAAAGGGCGGCTCTTTGCCGACGTAATCCATGATCCGCTCAATGCCCTCGGCTGTCACCTCGGGGCCGATATCATTCAGCACCACGCCGTTCAGCCGCTCGTGATCGGTGATCGACAGCAACATCGCAATCAGCCCACCACGCGAGGTGCCGATCAGGGTGACCTTGTCGAGGCCCAGATGATCGAGCAGTTCCATCGCATCCTGGCCTTCGCGGATGATGTTGTAGCTCATGTAGTCGTCCGGATAGTCTGACTGTCCGCGCCCGCGATAATCCATGCGGATCACGCGGTGGTCGGGCAGATGCGGCATCAGATAGGTGAAATCGGTCACATTCCGGGTCAGCCCGGCCAGACACAGGATCGCAGGGCCGTTGCCCTGATCCTCGTAATGCAGGGTGACGCCGTCTGAGGTTTCAAACCGGGGCATCAGACGGCCAGCTCCGGAATGCCGGTCAGATCAGATAGCACCGTGCCGGGTTTGGCCGACAGGCGATCCATCGGCTCATTCGCGCGATTGACCCAGGCGGTGGTGAACCCATAGCCCGCCGCAGCGGCAGCATCCCAGCCGTTGGAGGACACGAACAACACCTCGTCCCGCACACAGCCAAATCGCCCGCAGACCAGATCATAGACCACATCCGCAGGTTTGAAGATGCCAACGCTTTCCACCGACAGCACATCATCCAGCACATCGCCGATCCCTGCCGATTGCACGGCCCCTTCCAGCATGGGGGGCGAGCCGTTGGACAGGATCGCGGTGTTCATGCCCCTGGCCTTTAGCGCGGCCAGCATGGCGGGCACTTCGGGGTAGGCCTCAAGCTCCCAGTAAAGCTGCAACAGGCGTTCGCGCAACTCGGGATCATTGCCCAGCCCTTCGGCCTCCAGCGCCCAGTCCAGCCCGTCCTGCGTGACATCCCGGAAATCGCAGTGCTGGTTCATCACCGCGCGCAGCCAAGTGTATTGCAACTGCTTGGCGCGCCAATGGGCGGCGATCTGAGGCCAGGCCTTGGCAAAGGCGGCGCGCCCCGGTTCTTCCGCCGCAATCCGGGCGGCGGCAGCGACGTCAAACAGCGTGCCGTAGGCGTCGAAAATACAGGTGGTGATTGGCATGGTGTCCTCCGTGCTTGAGCGCAGATTGGCATGTCGGGGGCAGGGGGGAAAGAGGCGAATTGTATGAGTGACAATGGGGGGATGCGGCCGGACCGCTTGACCGATTTGCAATCTCAGCCTCACCTGATTACCGTGACGGGCATTCCATCAAGCACCGGTGCAACCCCGCCCGGCCTTGCCATTCACACCCCTCTCAGGATCGGATCATTCATGACACAGGTTAACACGGGCGACACCGTGCGTATTCACTAGACTCGATTCGCAATAAGGGCGGTTATTTTTGAACGGAGGTATCCCTGCCCATTTGGTCAGGCTGTTTTCAAATTCAGGTTTGCCAGGGCCGCTACATTCCTTGCGATCATATCCGCCTGGCCATTATTGCGATGGGTATCGGCAAAAATCCCGAACTTTTTCATGCGGCAACTTCCATGCTCTACGCCGATGCGCGGCTTTGCGTGCCATGTGTTGCAGCTTTTCCGCTCTTTGGCAAGGGGATAGTTCCCTGAGGCCAGGGCAATCGCGCTTCAAAAGCCTTTGATTAGTGTTCGCAGGAAATCATTACTCCAGCCCGCTTTTTTGAATTTGCCGCGATTTGATCCTTTTGCAGGATTGGCCTTGATGATGCTCAAGGCAATCCGCCTCAAAGCGGCAAAGTTGGCTGGCGCGTGATCTTTTCGCGCGCGGTGTCGGTCGTCGTTCATCACCACGTCGAGAGACCAATGCAAGCTGTTCCCAATTTGCCAGTGGCCGCGGATCAGTGTGGCGGCCCCCTGAGCCGCGGGACATTTGGAGAGCGGATAAAGCCGTTCGGCGTGACTGGTTTTGTCGCCAACCGCGCGCCTGGAGGCGACATGGACGAAAGCCTGAAGATGCGGCCACTTATGGGTATTGATCAGATATTCCGGCACATCGCGGACGCGGTATGACCGCTCTTCCACACGCCCGTGATCAGCATCAATAGTGCTATATTCATCAACGTAATCAGTAGCCTCGTCTTCCACAAAAGCCCGGACATCGGCCAACATGTCGCCCTGATTGCCTTTGAGTTGAAGGCAGTGGTTACCGCCTTCTTTTACGATCAATTCACAGGTCTCTCGCTGGCAATGTAACGCATCAGCGGTGATGGTGATGCCATGAATGTCAAGCATCTCGATCAACTCGCGCAGGGCCAGGATCTCGCCGCCGCCCCTGGCGCTTTGCTTGATGCCAAGGGTCAGCCGCGCCCCATGTGCAAAGGCCGTGACAATGTTCATATTCGATTGCCCGGCGGCCTTGTCAAAGCTGCGTCGCATCTCTTTGCCATCAATAGCGATGGCTGGTTCCTCTCCACATCCAGCCGTAAAATCGGCACGAAACTTGTCATAAAACGCTTGAAAACCGGTCGGCTTCATCATCCGGAACAGACGGGAACAAGCGTCATGACAGGGTACGCCATGAGGCAATTCGAGAAAATCGCGCAGAAAATCCTCCTTCATATGACCGAAAAACTCCATGTCGACCGCTGTATCGCCGCCGCAAAGCGCGCATAAAAGGCTGATCGTCATAAGATCACAGAACCTGTGACGTGGCGCATTGCCGCCGCGTGGGTCATCCATCTCATTGAAACAGCTGTCCAGGTTGGGCATCGCGAAGCTCCATCAAGTGATGAAACCTCCAGAATCCAATTCGCAACCGCTGTCAAACTTTAAGCGCGATTCCCCTGTCCCTGAGGCTTTGAGCGGGACTTCCAGCGACGTTCCCGGATAACCGGGATCGCCCGGGACAGGCACACCGGGGGGCTTGTCCACGCGCGCTTCATCATATATCCGCCTGTCGTGCTTTCGCCCGGGCTGTGCAGGACCAACGGCCAGGATCCTTTTCCTGTCGTCGGTAATGATCCGGTGCGACGCTGTATGGCGTTTCTTCTTTCCTGAATAACTGGCTTTGCGCCTTGACGGCGTCCCGGGGCGCTGAACAGGGCGCCCGGTACCATCGATCACAGGATAGAGAAGATCGTTTCTTTCCTGTGTCGATAATTTGATCCCGCGCTCCGGCATGGCGAAATGGCCAGCCATCACCGTCGTCATGGCGCGAACGCGGCGGCAAACTGTAGGGCTGGAAATGTCGAAAAGCAGGCCAACAAAGGCCTGGCCGGCGTATGTGCGGTAATGGATCAGGCACAAAAGCATCTGTTCCGCCAGTTGCAGCCGATACTTCCTGCCGCCCCCGATGGCCCGTTGTCTGTTCTTTCGGGACAAACGCGCGGCTTCACCGGCAAGCCAAATCGGGTGAAGCTGACAAACCGGAGCATCAAAATCCGCCGGACGTATTACGGAAAGGCGGAAAAACAACTCTGGACGTGCCCGTAAAACTTTCAGTACGGCCATTCCGGCAAACCCCACTGCTTCGGTGAAGCTGGAATGGCAGAAATCTACCTATTGCGAAACAGGTCTACTACACCGGCACGCTGAAAAACGGCGACGTGTTTGACAGCTCATCGGGGCATGATCCGTTGGAATTCGTGGTCGGATCAGGCCAGATTATTCCGGGCCTTGATGTGGCGTTGCCGGGGATGGCCGTGGGTGACAAGAAAACCGTCGAGGTGCCCGTGGATCAGGCCTATGGTCCGATTGATCCGGGCAATCGTCAGCCCGTGCCGCGCAGTGAAATCCCCGAAGATATCCCGCTGGACATCGGCACGCAGCTACAGTTGCAAGGCCCCGAAGGTCAGGTGATGCCTGTCACCGTAGTTGGGGTAACCGAGGAAGAAGTGGAGCTGGATGCCAATCACCCGCTGGCAGGGCATGACCTGACCTTTGATATTGAGTTGATCTCGATCGGTTGATTCTCCAGTGCCCTTTATCAAGACCTGCGTGGTTGCCTGCGCCCGGGCGCTCTAGGGTGAAACTTTGTGGTTTGGGCAGCCTTTGCCATATTCTGCCAGCGCTGAGCCAAAGGATTTTGTGGCCCGGGTCTGGCCCTCCGAAAAGGCGGCCGCCGGATACCCGAACGAGACCAGGGGCTGCTGGCCTTCTGCCAGGGCTTTGGGAGGGCTGTCGAAAACCTGATGAATCTCCAGTGTCACCGTCGCCGTTGCCGCCAGCAGAGCCTTAAACGCAGCTGCAGCTTCGGGATCGACACCAAAAGGCGCGTTCTCGTCGGGTCGGTTCAGGAAGACGGAACTCATCTCCAGAAACGTGCCGCCACCGTAAGGGCGAGGGTGCATAAGCTGTGACAGCACAGGCAGCCCATCCACCTTCAGGATACCCCACAAGAGTACTGGTTCGATGGCCTGGGCCGATCCGACAACGGCCTGCAGCATCCCAAAAGAAACCGCATCGATGACCGGGGCGGACGCCACACTGATGCCAAGGCCGGGCTGGTTGTTCCAGCGAAAGACCGAGATCGACACCTCGGCGAGACGCAGCTCTTCCCGCTTGTCTGCGGCGCCGATCCACATGCCCATACCGTCATTTGTCCTCCCGGACTGAAGCGCCAGAACCTGCACAACCCAGCTTGGCTTTTGTCCCGGTTCTCCCTGAATGGTGATCGCTAGGTTGCGCTTGGCTTCGCTGCCGGTGAAATGGCACGTCACAGGTTCCGCTTGTGCTGCACCAGCAACGGCAAGGGCGAAGAGGCATGTCTTGATAAAATGCATGTGTTTCTCCGATTCAAAATCACTTCAAAAGATGAGCTGACCGGATAAAGACCATCCATAGGATAGCAGCCTTTTTCCGCCTGCATTGGCAAGCCCGGACGAGATACCGCCGCCCCAAACCCGCCCAAACATCAATGTCCCGCGCGTCCGGGGGAAGAGGCCGGGGATCTACAATTCCAGCAACACTGCCCCGGCACGTCCCGGTGCCATCACCGCCTCATGTGCTGCTGCGCAGTCGGTCAGCGCAAATTGCGCATGGATCGCCGGGGTCAACCCGCCGCCTTGCAACGCGCCATGCAGCAGGGCGATGGCCGCGTCGCGTCTGGCGGCGTCCAGTAGATAGATCAGCACGATTTCAATCGTGACCGCCTTGAATAGATAGGGGCCGAAAGGCAGGGTGGGGGTCATGTCCTTGCCCGAGCCATAGGCGGCCACCGTTCCACCGGGGCGCAGCACCTCGGCCAGCATGGCGGCATTTGCACCAAATTCCACCTCAACCGCGCGATCAATCCCGCCGCCTGAGGCCTCGGTGATCTCAGCCGCCAGATCGGCGCTGGTGTAATCCAGCACATGATCTGCTCCGGCAGCACGCACCCGCTCGGCTGCGCCCGACGAACAGGTCGCGATGACCGTCGCGCCGCCCCATTTGGCCAGTTGCACCGCATTGTGCCCCACAGCGCCTGCACCGCCGGAAATCAGCAGGGTCTTGCCCCCAACATCCCCGCCGCCAAACACCGTATGCGCCGCTGTCAGCCCCGGAATGCCCAAGGCCGCCCCGTGATCCAGCGAGATGTCATCAGGCAACGCCACAGCCTGTTCGGCGGGCAGGGCAATATATTCGGCCGCCGTGCCATGGGCGCGTTGCCATTGAGCGTTCCAGACCCACACGCGTTCTCCCACACGGGCGGCCTCAACGCCGTCGCCCACCGCCTCGATCACACCAGCGCCATCGGAATGCGGGATGATGCGGGGAAAGGCGGGTTTCGTGACGCCGGGGCGTGCGCCGGTGCGGGCTTTGGCGTCCGATGGGTTCACGCCCGAGCGGGCCAGTCGCACCAGCACTTCGCCTGCTCCGGGTGTCGGGGTGGGCAGATCGCCCAGCTCCAACACGTCACTGGCCGGGCCGAATGTGGTATAGCTGATGGCGCGCATGGTCTGTTCCTTTCGAGGGGCTCAACCCTGTGCTGTCGTAACGCCAAGAGCGGCGTCGCAAAACGGCAGGGTCTGAATGCCGATATGTGATCTGCATGGCAGGTTACAACACCCAGTTCCGGGGCCTCAAGCACCGGTTTGAAGGTGGTCCAGTCCCAGGCGGGCACCGGCGGGGGCGCTTGATAGAGCGCCGAGCGCAGCCCGGTATAGGCCAGCCCCCTTATGCTGCCCGCGACAGGGCGGTGCACATGACCGAAACACAGCTGCCTCACCGATGGGAAGCGCGCCAGAAGGGTCAGCAAAGCCTCACCATTGTGCAAGCGATCCGGGTCCAGCATGGGCAGGCCCAGATCCACCGGAGGGTGGTGCAGAAATACAATCACGGGGGTGTCGTCGCCCGCCTGCAATTGCGTGCTGAGCCAATCCAGCCGCACCTCGCACAGCCAGCCATGATCCTTGCCCTCGACCAGCGTATCAAGGCCGATCACGCGCAGGCCGGGCAGGTCGACCACGCATTGGGCGAATCCGGGCATCACGGAGCCGTGCTGCGGCACATGATCCAGAAACAGCGCGCGCCGGTCGTGATTGCCGGGCACGGCCATCCACGGCATTGCCAGACGGTTCAGACGCCGGATCACGGCGGCGTAGGATTGTGCCGTTGCGGTCTCGACCAGATCGCCGCTGATCATGCACAGGTCGGCATCCCCGTAATGCGTATTCACATACTCAATCGCCGCCTCAACCCGGGCAACGGGATCGTGGCCCACCACGGGGGCATCATCATAATGAAGGTCGCTGAGCCAGATGATCTGTGCCGCGTCCCCACGGCGGGTGCTCATTTCCGACGCAGGCGGATCACCACGTCAACACTGGCGATTTCGGCACCCTCGGGGGCCTCGGGGATGCGGGAGATTTCAAGCTGATCGGCGGGGGCATCGGTCAGCTTATGCTCATCTTCCCAATAGAAATGGGGGTGATCATGGGTGTTGGTGTCAAAATAGCTTTTTGACCCATCCACCGTGACCTCCTGCAAAATCCCGGCCTCGCAAAAGGCGCGCAGGGTGTTGTAGACAGTTGCCAGTGACACGCTTTCGCCCAGTTCTTTGGCCGAGGAAAACAGGCTTTCGGCGGTGACATGGCGATCCTGACCATCGCCCACCAGCAATGTCGCCAGCGCCACGCGTTGGCGGGTGGGGCGCAGTCCGGCATCTGTCAGCCAATCGGTTCCACGTGAAGTTGCTTGTGGCGTCATGATGATCATTCCCGTTTTATGATCATTCCCGTTTTTCTCCTGACAATATAGGGCGTCAGGCACCAGATTGACAATTCTTTTTGCGCATCCTGTTGCAGCGCAGCATTTGGGCGATGCAACGGGGCGGGCTTGCAAGCGGCAAGGGGCGGATGTTAGAGGTCTGGCGGACAGGACCGACTGGCAAATAAGGAGCCATCTGCATGGCCGACTACCCAAGCAGCTTTGATCGCGACGATCTGCTGAAATGCGCCCGTGGCGAGCTTTTCGGCCCCGGCAACGCGCAATTGCCCGAACCACCCATGCTGATGATGGATCGCATCACCGATATCTCCGGCGATGGCGGGCCGCATGGCAAGGGCCATGTGCTGGCCGAATTCGATATCTCGCCCGATCTTTGGTTCTTTGCCTGCCATTTCCCGGGCAATCCGATCATGCCAGGCTGTCTTGGGCTGGATGGTCTGTGGCAGTTGACCGGCTTTAACCTGGGCTGGCGTGGCTGGCAGGGGCGTGGCTATGCGCTGGGCGTGGGCGAGGTGAAACTGAAAGGCATGGTGCGCCCTGACCGTAAGATGCTGACTTACAAGATTGATTTCACCAAGGCGATCCAGACCCGCCGCCTGACCATGGGCGTGGCCGATGGCATCGTCGAGGCCGATGGCGAGGTGATCTATGAAGTCAAAGATATGAAAGTGGCGCTGAGCGAGAGTTGAGCGTGACGTCTGCCTTGCGGACAAGGACGAAACCGCTCTCGCGGTATTGGCGCTTGTGTCGAGGGTTTCGCGCTGATCGAAGCGCCGTGATTTTGTGAACTGACGATTCTGTTGGACGATTGGGACCTTCTCAATCTGACGATAGGAGGTTTCAATGTCAGACCAATATGTACCTGCACTGCGCCAGCGATTTCTCGAAGATATGCGGATCAAAGGGCTGCAGTCGAAAACGCAGACAATGTATTTGCGAGGGATGCGGGATTTTACGCGGTTTCTGGGTCACGCGCCGGATAGCGCGACACCGGAAGAGCTGCGGGCGTTCCAGCTCGATATGAAGGAGCGCGGCATTGGCGCACCGACCTTCAACAACCGGCTGACAGTGTTGAGTTTCTTCTTTGCGACGACGTGCCCGCGTCCCGAGATGAAGCGGCATATGCGCTATCAACGGGCGGCTAAGAAGATCCCCGTTGTGCTCAGCGCCGAGGAAGTCGCGCGTATTATCGAAGCGGCACCTGGGCCTGGGTTACGATACCGCGCGGCCTTCAGCGTGGCCTATGGTGGCGGGCTGCGCGCCAGCGAGGTCACCCATCTCAAAGTTGGCGACATAGATAGCGACCGGATGCTGATCCGGATTGAGCAAGGTAAGGGTCGTAAGGACCGGCAGGTCATGTTGTCGCCGAACCTTCTGAGCCTGTTGCGCGACTATTACCGAGAAGTGCGGCCGAGAGGTTGGATGTTCCCGGGTCGTAACCGGATCGATCCAATCTCGACGCGGCAGTTCAATCGGGCCTTTGGGGTCGCATGCGATTTTGCAGAGATCAAGAAGCAGGTGTCGCCCCACACTCTGCGGCACAGCTTTGCCACGCATCTGCTGGAGGGTGGGACCGACATCCGGGTGATCCAAGTGCTTCTGGGCCATGCCAAGCTGGAAACGACGACGATCTATACCAAGGTGGCAACCAAGACGATCCAGAGTGTCACCAGCCCGTTTGATCTGCTGGTGCGGCGGGAGGCCGGACCCGGTTAAACTAGGCTTCCATGTCTCGCCTCAAGCTGGAGGTCGCAGACATCTTCCGCGCCCATGGTGCTACCTATCGCCTGGCCCACGCCGGACACTTGAACCTACAGCAGTTAAAAGTGATGTCGGCGATAGAGAGCTGCCGGACCGCTGTGCTTGGCGGGCATGTTGCCGCTTGCACCAAATGCAGTCACCAGCACATCGCCTACAACTCGTGCCGCAATCGGCATTGCCCGAAGTGCCAAGGTGCAGCGGCGCAGGACTGGATGCAGGCGCGCATGGAAGACTTGTTGCCCATTGAGTATTTCCACGTGGTCTTCACGCTGCCATCGCAAATCGCCGACATTGCCTTCCAGAACAAAGCGGTGGTCTACGGCCTCCTGTTCAAGGCGGCGGCGCAAACTCTGCTGACAATCGCAGCCGATCCAAAACATCTTGGTGCAAAGATTGGCATGACGAGCGTGCTGCATACATGGGGATCCGCGATGACGCACCACCCGCATGTGCATATCATCGTGCCGGGCGGTGGATTGTCGTCCGATGGCAAGCGCTGGAAGAACTGCCGCTCAGGCTTCTTCCTGCCGGTAAAGGTGCTCGCGCGTTTGTTCCGCCGCCTGTTCCTCGAAGGGCTGAGCGGATTGCACAAAGCAGGCAAGCTGCGCTTCTTCGGCAAACTGGCAAAGCTGGCCGACCCCGATACCTTCGCCGCCCATCTCGCGCCGCTGCGCAAAACCAACTGGGTGGTTTATGCCAAACCACCCTTCGGCGGGCCTGAGGCCGTGCTGGCGTACTTGAGCCGTTACACGCACCGCGTGGCGATCTCAAACCACCGCCTGATCAGCGCTGATGCCAACACTGTGGCCTTCCGGTGGAAAGATTATCGCATCAAACGTGGGGACAGGATGAAGGTCATGCGTCTGCCGACGTCCGAGTTCATCCGTCGCTTCCTGATCCATGTCCTGCCCTCCGGCTTCCACCGCATCCGCCACACAGGCTTCCTCGCGAACGGCATCCGTCGCGACAGGATCGCAAAGATCAGGTCTTTATTGGAGGTTGAAGCAGACGCCATTCCGAAAGCCCATGAGGATCAAGGTGTCGATACCGACGAACGAGACCAGTCCCAGCCGTGCCCCAAATGCGGTGGCGCAATGATCATCATCGAGACCTTCATGCGGGGCCAAACACCCAAGTCCCGCGCACCGCCATGGGAGGACGCCGCATGATACGACTATCAAATCGGGTCCTTCATTACGCGGACGCCGGACCCATCGGTGCGACCATCCCGCCAAAACCTGCGCTACAACAGGCCAATGGCGGCAAAACGGGATATCAATCAGCCAAATCGGGCTGGGAAAATCGACTTATCAGCGCTGCTTGTCATCACGCAGCCGATAGTTCTGCACATCAATCACCGCAGCCATAGTACACAATCCCCATAGCACCGAAATCCGCCCACGCTTTCCTCCTTGTCAGATTTGTCGCCGCTGCATCTCACGATGACAACAGCCACAAACCTTAGACCTTCCAAAACATCTTGGTGCAAAGATTGGCATGACGAGCGTGCTGCATACATGGGGATCCGCGATGACGCACCACCCGCATGTGCATATCATCGTGCCGGGCGGTGGATTGTCGTCCGATGGCAAGCGCTGGAAGAACTGCCGCTCAGGCTTCTTCCTGCCGGTAAAGGTGCTCGCGCGTTTGTTCCGCCGCCTGTTCCTCGAAGGGCTGAGCGGATTGCACAAAGCAGGCAAGCTGCGCTTCTTCGGCAAACTGGCAAAGCTGGCCGACCCCGATACCTTCGCCGCCCATCTCGCGCCGCTGCGCAAAACCAACTGGGTGGTTTATGCCAAACCACCCTTCGGCGGGCCTGAGGCCGTGCTGGCGTACTTGAGCCGTTACACGCACCGCGTGGCGATCTCAAACCACCGCCTGATCAGCGCTGATGCCAACACTGTGGCCTTCCGGTGGAAAGATTATCGCATCAAACGTGGGGACAGGATGAAGGTCATGCGTCTGCCGACGTCCGAGTTCATCCGTCGCTTCCTGATCCATGTCCTGCCCTCCGGCTTCCACCGCATCCGCCACACAGGCTTCCTCGCGAATGGCATCCGTCGCGACAGGATCGCAAAGATCAGGTCTTTATTGGAGGTTGAAGCAGACGCCATTCCGAAAGCCCATGAGGATCAAGGTGTCGATACCGACGAACGAGACCAGTCCCAGCCGTGCCCCAAATGCGGTGGCGCAATGATCATCATCGAGACCTTCATGCGGGGCCAAACACCCAAGTCCCGCGCACCGCCATGGGAGGACGCCGCATGATACGACTATCAAATCGGGTCCTTCATTACGCGGACGCCGGACCCATCGGTGCGACCATCCCGCCAAAACCTGCGCTACAACAGGCCAATGGCGGCAAAACGGGATATCAATCAGCCAAATCGGGCTGGGAAAATCGACTTATCAGCGCTGCTTGTCATCACGCAGCCGATAGTTCTGCACATCAATCACCGCAGCCATAGTACACAATCCCCATAGCACCGAAATCCGCCCACGCTTTCCTCCTTGTCAGATTTGTCGCCGCTGCATCTCACGATGACAACAGCCACAAACCTTAGACCTTTGAGACATTGAGTTCTGCGCTCAATGATCGGTGTGCGACTCGCGTAAAATGGAAAAGAGTGCCATTAGTGGGCTTTCAGTAGCCTGTCCAAAGTTCCACTCTAAACCACCATTGGCAATGGCGGGTATGGAGATACAAGCGGAGTAAACTTATGCCGGTCTGTCATACATTGTCGCCAGCGGTTCAAGACTTTTGGAATGCGTTTCTAGCCCAGAGTGATGACCCGCAAGATGCAGAGGCCCGGTTCTTTGAGGCTTTCCAGATTGGCGCGACCGAAGAAGATGCAGACGAAGGCGCACACCTGATAGATTTAGGGGCAAAAACAGCAACATCTACGCTGCTTTGGGAGATCGAAGTAGATGGGTCACGGATGCCATCGGAAGGCGATCTCAGTATCGTATTGAATGGAAGAAATGAACCTATATGCGTTGTGGAAACCATGTGGCTTGCCGTGCAGCCATTTTCTTTGGCCGATGAAAAATTCGCTTGTGAGTACGGTGAGTGGGATTGCACTCTACCGACATGGCGCAAGGAGTGTTGGGCCTACTATTCCGAACAATGCGAAGCCCTCGGACGATCTCCAAGTGAGGAGATGCCACTTGTATGCGAAAGATTTCGGGTGATATTTCGCGCTGAGAGCTGAGTTCTCAATCAATGCTCAAAACTCAAGCCGGGTTACTCTGGCACTACCGCATAGGATCATCAGCTGGCAGTCACGTTCGTCTTCAATGGGTAAAAAGCTGCACTCCGCTCAATCGTGAACTTTTCGCATTAAGACAAGATTTAATTGACGAGAAAGGGCTCTTGGACTAGGGCCTGTTGAGATTCATCGTGTGCGGATTATTGTCGCTCCGATGTGGATCATGGCTTCGAAACTGGTGTCGGTTTTGCAGGCACGCATTGCTATACGTTTGAATTCTTTGAGTTTCTGAAAGAAGTTTTCGACGAGATGCCTCCACTTATAGATTTCCATATCACATGAAGCTGGGCTTTTGCGGTTGGACTTGGGTGGAATAACGGCTTCAATGCCCCTTTCTGCCAATAACGCCCGAAGCCAATCCGCGTCAAAGGCCTTATCTGCCAACAGATTTCGGCAGCAAACATCTGCCAGCAATTCACGTGTTTTGAGCAGGTCATGCGCCTGTCCGGGCATCAGCCGGAAGTCGATGAGGTTGCCAAAGGCGTCGGTCAGCGCCAGAATTTTGGTGGTCATTCCGCCGCGAGACTTTCCGATGGCCTGATTTTGAGTCCCCCTTTTGCGCCCTGTCCATGACGGTGTACCTTGCAGATCGTGCCATCAATCATCGTATATTCGAAGTCGATATCTTCGGATAACTCATTGAACATACGATGAAATACGTCCCGTTTAACCCAATATCTGAACCGTGTGAAAATCGAATTCCATTTGCCAAATTCAGCCGGCAAGTCCCGCCATGGCGCACCTGTCCGGGCGATCCACAAAACAGCCTCCACAAACAAACGGGCGTCACCTCCAGTCCGCCCCGGATCGCTCTTCTTGCCAAGGCAATGGGGCTCTATAAGATCCCATTGCCCGTCACTTATCAAAAACCGGTCACTCAACATTCTCGCCTCCATTTTGGAAACTTGAATCAGAAATTAATGGAAATGGGAATCCTGTATCTCAACAGGCCCTAAGCCGCTCTCGCGGCATTGGCGCGTGTGGCTAACGGACGACAACTTCACTGATGCCGCGCATTTTGCGATGTGACTGATCTGACTGACGATTGAGCTTTCTCAATTGGACAGGAGGTTCCCATGACACAGGAGAAGATGAGCCCGCTGCGTGCGCGGATGATCGAGGACATGCGTATTCGCGGGATGGCGGAGACGTCACAGAAAGCCCATATCCGGGCGCTCAAGGATTTCACTGCATTTCCGGGGCGCTCACCGGACACCGCGAAACCGGAGGAGTTGCGCGCCTGTCAGCTTCATATGACGGACACTGAGGTCACACCTTCGCTCTACAACGCCCGGATCACAGCGTTGCGGTTCTTTTTCGGCATGACGTGTGATCGCGAGGACATGAAGAAGTACATGCAGTTCCGCACCGAGCCGCGCAAGCTCCCGATTGTTCTGAGCATCGAGGAGGTTTCGGCGGTTCCGGCGGCGGCACCGGGACCGGGTATGAAGTATCGGGCTGCTTTGAGCATTGGCTGCGGTGCCGGTCTGCGCGCCTCCGAGGTGACCAACCTGAAGGTCCGGGACATCGACAGTGACCGCATGCTGATCCACGTCGAGCGGGGCAAGGGCGGCAAGGACCGGGACGTGATGCTGTCGCCATCTCTGCTGGAGTTGCTGCGGGCCTATTGGCGCGAGGCCCGTCCGCAAGGCCGACTGTTCCCGGGTCAAAGCCGGGTCGAGCCGATGTCACCCCGTTCGTTGAACAGGGCTTTCAACTCGGCAAAAGCAATGGTGGGGATAAAAAAGCCTGCGACGCTGCATTCGCTCCGGCACAGCTTCGCGACCCATCTTCCGGAGGCTGATACGGATGTGCGGGTAATACAGGTGTTGCTTGGCCACGCCAGGCTGACCACGACGGCGCGATATACCCATGTCGCCGCCAAGACACTGCGCAACGTCGCCAGCCCATTCGAGCATATCCGGGATGTGGCCTGACGGATCGGTCAGCGTGCCGCGGCACGCGCTGGAGGTTGCAGACATCTTTCGTGCGCATGGTCCAGCCTACCGGCGGGCCAATGCAGGGCATCTGAGCCTCTCGCAGCTCAAGGTGATGTCATCCATTGAGGCTTGCCGGACGGAAGCGCTCGGCGGGCATGTGGCGGCTTGCACCAAATGCGATCACCAACACATCGCATACAACAGTTGCAAAAACCGGCATTGCCCGAAGTGCCAGGGACCAGCCGCGCGTGACTGGATGGCGGCGCGGGCAGATGATCTGCTGCCGGTGGAGTATTTCCATCTGGTCTTCACCTTGCCAGCCGAGATCGCCCGGATCGCTTTTTGGAACAAAAAGGCCGTCCACGGCCTGCTGTTCAAAGCATCGGCAGAGACGGTGACGACCATCGCCGCCGCTCCCAGGCGTATGGGTGCCCGCGTCGGTATGACCAGTGTGCTCCACACCCGGGGATCGGCAATGACGCACCATCCCCACGTCCACATGATCGTACCAGGAGGCGGGCTCTCGCAAGATGGCGTCCGTCGGGTTGGCTGCAAGCCTGGGTTCTTCCTGCATGTCCGGGTGCTGTCCAGACTGTTCCGTCGGCTGTTCATCGAAGGTCTGATCGCGTTGCATCGGGCGGGAGAGCTCGCCTTCTTCGGCGATCTGGCCGGGTTGGCAGACGTTGATGCATTTGCCGCCTGGCTTGCGCCGTTTCGCAAGTCCGAATGGGTGGTCTATGCCAAACCGTCCTTCGGCGGACCCGAAGCCGTACTGGCATACTTCAGCCGCTACACGCATCGGATTGCCATCTCCAACAGCCGCCCTGTCAGCGCTGATGCCCGAACCGTGGTGTTCCGCTGGAAAGACTGCCGGATCAAACGTGGAGACCGTATGAAGGTCATGCGGCTTGATACGCACGAGTTCTTGCGCCGGTTCCTCATCCATGTGCTCCCAGGCGGGTTCCACCGCATTCGTCGGTATTGCCATGTGTGGACGGTTCCTGTTTTGCAAGGTTTTTTTTGACGCCGTGATCATAGCGGGTTGCGGTCATGTGTCCGGCCTGTTTTTGCGGCAATAAGGCCGCTGGCCCTGATGAAGTCCGCGTGCCAGTTCCCTATCAAGTTGCCGGACTACTTGTATCCTGGCAATACCTCGGGGTGTTCTGACTGCGGCTTGCTTTGATCATCATCACGTCTATTGCCCTTGCATCCTGAAGCGCAGTTTTGGTGCTCGGTCTTCCGAGCGCGCTTATGTGGCTTGGTACGTTCCTCCTCTTGCCAGGAGCGCCCATACGATCCGCGCAGTTTTGTTGGCCATTGCGACACTAACCAATCGCGGTGCCTTGCGTTCCAGCAGGCTGCGGATCCAGGCAGCGGTGCGGGTTTGTGTATCAGCAACATGCCTGAGAATGGCCGTTGCCCCAACCACCAGGAGTTTGCGCAAATAACCATCACCCATCTTGGTAATCCGCCCCAACCGCTCTTTTCCGCCCGAAGAGTTTTGCCGGGGGACCAGCCCGAGAAAGGCTGCGAACTGGCGTCCGGACTGGAATTGCGAAGGGTCCGTGACAGAAGCTGCCAGGGCTGTCGCTGTCAGCACGCCAACTCCTGGAATGGTTGCCAGGCGCTGACTGGTATCGTTCTGGCGGTGCCACACAAGGATCTCACTATCAAGTGCGCGGATCTGCTGGTTCAGGTTTGCGCGCTGATCGGCCAGGCTCAGCAAAGCGGTTCTCGCTATTTGTGGGATGTCTTCATTGGCACCCTCTTCAAGCTGTAGCAGCAATCGGGAAATATTTTCTGGCCTTTGAGGCGCAATGATCCCCAGCTCAGCCATGTGGGCGCGCAGCGCATTTATCAGCATCGTGCGTTGCCGTACCAGAAGATCGCGCGCCCGATGCAGCATCATAACTGCCTGCTGATCCACGCTCTTTATGGCCACAAAATGCATGTTCGGGCGCGTAACAGCCTCACAGATCGCCTCAGCATCCGCCGCATCATTCTTTTGTCGCTTCACGTATGGTTTTACATAGGCGGGAGGGATGAGCTTCACCTCGTGGCCGAGTGCTGTGATCTCACGCGACCAATGGTGGGACGTCGCACAGGCTTCAATGCCGATCAGGCAAGGTGGCAATTTAGCCAGAGTATCTAGGACTGCGTTCCGGCGAAGCTTCTTCTGTAGAACGGTTTGTCCTGTCGCATCGATCCCGTGAAACTGGAAAACTGACTTTGCAATGTCGATCCCTATCGTTGTAATTTCCATCTGGGCGGTTCCTTTCAAAGCTGGTTCATACCCCAGCACTTTGGCACATTGCGATGCCGGTGGGTGGAACCGTCCAACTCATCAAGTTGTTCGGTGGTTATGATCAGGTTAGACTGATCCTATGAGCATCCCAACCATTATGCCGCGCCTAAAAGGCTTCCGCTATCCGCGTGAGATCATTGCGTACGCTGTTTGGGCGTACCACCGGTTCGCGCTGAGCACGGCTGATGTTGAGGACTTGTTGGCTGCGCGGGGTATTATTGTCAGCCGGGAAACGGTCCGACTGTGGGTCAATCGCTTTGGTCAACACTTTGCAGATTGCATCCGCCGGGATCGACCGCGACCGAACGACAAGTGGCGCATGGATGAAGTCGTAATCACGATCCGTGGCAAGAGGCACTGGCTGTGGCGCGCAATCGACGCAAATGGAGATGTTCCTGATATTCCTGTACAAACGCGTCGGAATTCCAAAGCGGCGAAGCGGTTTTTTCAACGATTGGTTGCCCGGTTCGGCGAACCGGGGGTCGTCATCACCGACAAATTGCGCAGCTGCATCAAGCCGATCAAAACACTGGCCCCGGACGCTGACCATCGCGCCCACAAAGGCCTCGACAACGCGGTCGAAGTATCGCACCGGCCGACCCGCAAACGGGAGAAGATATTCGGGCGGTTCAAATCCCACCGACAAGCTCAGAGGTTTCTGTCTGCGCATGACCATCCTCTCATTGCTGCAAGCAGCAACTGCCGGACAATGGATCAACCTGATTTTCCGTCCCCGCCGCTATCAACTCACCGCAACCTCATACCGCCACGCCCGCAGCGATGCGTTCAGCCTCTGGGCCGATTACACCGCCGAAATGGCGGCATAACCCTGCCTTTTCCAATGCCTCACAAGCGGCCGCCAACAACTTGGCAATACCCATCGCACCGATAATCAACAATCTGCGTATGTCAGTCTGTCCTGCCTTCGATATTCGCCCGAGACGCTCTTTGCCACCTGAAGGGAATTGCCGTGGAACGAGACCGAGCCAGGCCGCAAAATCGCGGCCACATTTGAAGTTTTCCATCGGCGGAGCAAAAGCCTCGACTGCCAGGGCTGTCATGGGGCCAATCCCGGGCATCGTCTGCAAACGCCGCGATGTGCCGGTCTGGGCTGACAGGGCTTTGATCTTCTTGGTTCGAATATTGATCCGCACCGTCTTTTCAGCAATCTGTTCCAACAAATCCCGACATTCCCCGCGCATTAAATCAGGTAAGTCACTGCCGGGTGCATCAACAATGTCGGCGATCTTGCCGACATTGTTGATACCTTGCGGAACAATATGACCGTATTCATACAGAAAGGCCCTCACTGCATTGACCAGTTCAGTTCGTTGATGGACGAGCCGTTCCCGGGCGCGGAATAAAATTGCCTTACTCTGTTGTTCAGTGGACTTCGGCTCAACAAACCGCATCTCTGGCCGCTGAGCTGCGACTGCAATGGCCCCGGCGTCTGCGGCATCATTCTTTTGACGCTTCACAAACGGCTTTACGTAGTGGGGAGCAATCAATTTCACTTCATGGCCGAACCGAGCCATCTCGCGAGCCCGGAAATGTGCGCTTCCACAAGCTTCCATCACAACCAAAGCCGGTGGATACCTGGCCATAAACCGGAGGAAACCCTGCCGCGACAATCTCTTGCGGAATTCCAGTTGCCCTGTCATCGATGCAGCATGGAGTTGGAAAACTTTCCTTGCCAAATCCACCCCAATCATAATATCTTTCGCCACGGTCGCCGTCCTTTCCGCTCAGTGGTTGTAAACACCACTATCCTGGCACATTACGATGCCGTTTGCCGAGGGCGCCAACCACCCCATCTGATTTAAAACCAATTGAACGCTCTCAATTCCTTGCGAGGTGGCGTGTGACGCGACGGATGTGGGCGATAGGCAGCCACGGCATTGCCAAGTTGTTTTGGCGAGATTTCGGGAGGGCACAGCGTCTGGTTTCAAGCGACCATCCCAGCGGCATAGTCAGCCCGGAAGCAGAAGGCATCTGCCCGTGCATGACGGTATGATGTTGCCGGGAGGCGGTAGCGGCGAGGGCGGAAGATGTTATTGATCCGATCATGTGCGGTGAGGAAGCGTTGTGCCTGTCCCGGCGACCTGAACCGCCCCATGGTTTTCTCTCGTCGCCGCGTCGGCCTGTGACTGCCTTCAATCCTGTTGTCGAGGCCTTTGCGGGCGCGATGACCGGCGTCCGGTGCCTGATGGGCAATCGGCTTGATGCAGCTGGTCGGTTTGTCTGTGATGACGACCCCTGGCTGGCCAGATTGCGCGATCAGCCTTGCCATGAAGCGCCTGGCGGCTTTGGCATTTCGGCGCGTCTGAACCGGAATATCGAGCGTATCACCGTTGCATGGATGGCCCCCGGCGGTGACTGCGCGCCGGAGCCAATGCGTCACGCCGTTGATCGGGACCACAACCTCGTCGAGGGGCCACTTGTCGTTCGGGCGTGGACGGTCACGGCGGATGCAAGCGGCAAAATGCACCCCGAAACGATTGACCCATAGACGGATCGCTTCGCGGCTTGCAATCACGTCCCGTTCGGCAAGCAGATCCTCAACATCCGCCGTGCCCGGCGCGAACCGGTGGTAAGCCCGGACGGCGCAGGCGGTGATTTCACGGGGAAAGCGGTACCCCTTCAGCAGGGCAATCGCATTTGGATTTGTCCCGCCACATTGAGGCTGAAAAACATCAAAACCTGACCGGAAACGCAACGTAGAGAGCCAAAAAGTTCATGCTATGCTCGTCAGCGAAGGGCCTGGATTTCCAGATGCGATTGCCCTGACCCCTTCAGGCGGGGCATTGACGTCGGTATTTTCATGCACCACCCTGTACCGAAATCAGTAACGCTGACCAACTTGGCAATGCCCCAGCCGGTTGCCCATCGGCACATGGCACGATGTCATCGGCGAACCAACCTTCGCGGACGCCATCCTCGACCGCCTCGTACACAACGCCTGCCGGGTCGAGCTGGAAGGCCAATCGTTCAGAAAGCAGGAGGCCAAATCAGGTGACGAAACCGCCGCGAAATGATAGTTAAAACCTCAAGCCTCAACGCGGCGCGCCAAAAGTGACCGGATGCCCCGTGTGTGGACGCCCCCG
>CBDBLS010000010.1:0-27683 GCA_965207105.1 Roseovarius sp.
TTCGTCCAGTTGTCGTGCGATCCTACCCGCGCGGAATGAAATGGCCGCGCGCGTGGACGTCCAACACCACTCGGCCTTCGGCACAACTGTCCCAAATTGTGCGATCAAACACATCATACTTGGTGACCCGCCATGTATCTTTCATCTGGTCGCCGCCACAGCCCATCCGATCCCGCCACAGGCGCACAGGATGCGTGGTGTCGCCATCCGGCCCCAAGGGGAAATCCATGACGGTGTCAGAGGTCCCATGCACATGACGTATTTCGCGCGGGGCCGTGGCGCAGGTTTCGGATTGCTGCAAAGTACCGGACACGGCCAAAAGTGCGGCAACTTCGTCGCCGTTTTCGCACACGTAACGCCATGCCATGGCCGACCCGTAGGAGTAACCCGACACATAGATGCGTGATCGGTCGATGGGATAGCGTTTGGCCGCATCCTCGATCACCTGTGCGGCGAAGGCCGTGTCCGCACTGCCGGGCGTCCAGAAGTTCCAGGTCCTGTTGTTCCCGTTCGGAGCCAAAAGCAAAACACCCCGTCGCCGTGTGGCCCCTGAAATCCGGGAATGCTTGACGATCAGATCGCCCTGCCGCGCCCAGCCATGGAAGTGCAACAAGACGGGCAGCGGGCTTTTGCCATCCCAGTCATCCGGCTCTTTGACATGGTATGAGCGATCCCCCAACTGGCAGGGGATGTCTGCATGACAGTCCGGGGCCGCAAAGGCAGGCAAGGCCAGAAAGGAGAACAGCAATAGAAAGCGGATCATCATGCGCCGGACCATAAGGAACAGGGTCGGGATGTCATGTCACGAATAGGTTAGAGGCAGGTGAGAACGCGCTATTTGTGTCGCTTGGAGCCCTGATCAATGAGACGCAAGATATGCTTGGTCCGTTGTCACCGCTCAGCTTCTTGGTCCTGTCGCGCCTTCAGTTGACGCCGACTGGCGACAAAAGGCGGAACCAGAATGATCACCGCGACAACGTAGAGCGCGATGCCCCAGAGACGTTGCTCAAGTTCAAAGAGGCGGAACATCAGGTAGTAGATCGGAAACTGGCTGATGAAGATGAGAAACAACCACAGCCAGGCCGCTTCTGAGCGCGCGCGTACGACCAGTCGTAGTAAGCGGCCAGCCATACGCCCATAAGGTACATTTACCGGCTCAACTCGCCATGCAGCGTCGATAAGCCGAGCCTGACGCAGTTGGAGGGGCGGGAGGCGTAGATAAGCTGGGTGAGGGGCATAGGAAGGCTCCTTTCCTTGGCATTTTAGCCGAGTTTGAGATGTTTGCCAGTTGCCATATTCCTACTTCCGTTTGCGATAGGTCTTGTCGACGATGTCGCGGACTTTCATGGTTCGTTTGTAGCTGTCAGACCGGAGCCACTCGTCTTTCTTGGACCAATAATCCATATGTGCTGAAAGAAACCAACTCCAGGCAAAAAAAGCAACGCCGCCTAAGGGAACGAAGACCCAAAGAAAGGGCCTTGGCAGAGAGGCAATGATGAGAAAACCAGCAATAGGAAGCCCAAAGCCAATGGGTATGATATGCCAGCGTTTTAGACGAGACTGAACACGTTTGCACCATGCGTAGTATCGTCTAAGCGGCATAGAGTTACCTACTTAACCCACCATGCAGCGTCGGCACATCCAGCCCGGCAAAGCCGTAATGGCGCAGCCAGCGGAGGTCGGAATCGAAGAAGGCGCGCAGGTCGGGGATGCCGTATTTCAGCATGGCAATCCGGTCGATGCCGACGCCAAAGGCAAAGCCCTGCCATTCCGCCGGGTCGATATTGCCCGCCTCCAGCACCTTGGGGTGGACCATGCCAGAGCCAAGGATTTCCAGCCAGTCATCGCCTTCGCCGATCTTCAGCGTGCCACCCTCCCAGTTGCACCGGATATCGACCTCGGCCGAAGGTTCGGTGAACGGAAAATGCGAGGCGCGGAAGCGCAGTTCGACATCATCGACCTCAAAGAAGGCTTTGACGAATTCTTCAAGGCACCATTTCAGGTTTGCCATCGAGATATCGCGGTCAATCGCCAGCCCTTCGACCTGATGGAACATCGGCGTGTGGGTCTGATCATAATCGGCGCGGTACACACGGCCCGGCGCGATCACCCGCAGGGGCGCGCCATGGGCCTGCATGGTGCGGATTTGCACCGGCGAGGTGTGCGTGCGCAGTACATGCGGCGGGCGGTCGTCATCCTCGGCGCGATGGGTGTAGAACGTGTCCATCTCGGCGCGAGCGGGGTGGTGTGAGGGAATGTTCAAAGCGTCGAAATTGTACCAGTCACTTTCGATCTGCGGCCCTTCGGCAACCGAGAACCCCATATCGGCGAAGATCGCGGTGACCTCTTCGGAGACCTGAGACACCGGGTGGATCGTGCCGGGACGACGAGGGCGGCCCGGCAGGGTGACGTCCAGCCACTCGGTGCGCAGACGTTCGTCCAGTGCGGCATCGGCGAGGGCGGATTTCTTGGCGGCCAGTGCGCTGTTGATCTCGTCCTTGAGGGCATTGAGGGCGGGGCCTGCAACCTGACGTTCCTCGGGCGTCATGCGCCCCAGCTCGCGCATCTGAAGCGACACTTCGCCCTTCTTGCCCACGGCCTGCACACGCAGGTCTTCCAGGGCGGCCTCGTCACCAGCTTCGCCAATCAGGCGGATATATTTGTCGCGCAGATCGTCCATGATGCGTCCTCATCTGTGGTTGCGGCTGTGCTAGCGGGGTGAGGGTGCGATTGCAAGAGAGAGGGCAGCGCGCCTTAGCGCAAGGTTGCGGTATACTCGCGGGTAAAGCCATAGCCATCGCTGAGGACGCCGTGGTGGCCTTGCATGTCGGTATGCAGGTCAGGCAGCCGGTGGAAGGGCACCATGGGCAGGCTGTGATGCTCGATATGATAGGGCATGTTCCAGGCGATAAATCGGATAGCACGATTGGTCAGGGTTGTGCGGGTGTTTTCAAACATATTGGCGACAAACGCACAGCGGCCATGCTCGGCCAGAAGGTAGAGCCTGAGGAACGGCTGACCCACCAGGCAGGGCAGAAGCCAGACCCAGAACAGCAGTGGCGAGGCCAGCAGGCTGAGCGCCGCCAGTGCATAAAGCGCCAGCATCCAGCGTGCTTCGGTGATCACACGTGCGCGCGCACGCTGGGGGATGTATGCGCCGGGATCCTTGCCCATCGCATTGCGGATTGTCTGCGTGGCCATTCCCCGCCAATAGGGCAGGCCCGTGACGTGAACCCCGTAGGCGCGCCAGGTTTCGGGTTTGGCGCCGCTGATCAATTCGGGATCTTTGTCCGGTATGTTGGTGTGACGGTGATGGGCCAGATGGAAATAGCGAAACCACTCAAAGGGCTGCAGGATCAACACCCCAGTGGCCCGCCCCACCCATTCGTTCAACCAGGGCGTGGCAAACGGGGTTTTATGTGTCGCTTCATGTTGGAGTGTAAACAGGAAACAAATGCAGATGCCCTGCGCAATCACGGCCAGCGGCCACAGCCACCAGCCCTGCGCAATCCAGATGCCAAACAACAGGATCAACCCGGCATGCCCGGCCAGATGACGCAGGCCGGGGGCATTGCTGAGCGCGTTTAATGTCGCCAACCGATCCGGTGGAAGAGTGGCGATAAAGGCTTTGTGATCCATCTTGCCTCGGGCCTGTTGATCCGGGATGCGGTATGGATACCTTACTTTGCACCTGCGCTGAACAGGATTTCAGCGTTGGAGTGTTTAGCTGGCCATCTGGAACACTTGTCCGCTGCGCTCGCGGGTCATCTGTGAAACTTCGCGATCATGGGCGGCCAGAAGGCGGCGGGCCTTTTCGCTCAATGATTGCTGAACGGCGTCTGCCTGGTTTGCTTGCGTGCTCATAGTCTGCTCTCCTGCCGGTTCGCCGGCTTTGGTGGGGTTTCCTATCTGCAAGACTGGCAGAGAGTTGTGGGCAAAAAGGGGCGGAACCGGGGAATTGTGGCGCGATTGATGGGGCAGTCGGTGCCGAAAGGTGGGTTCGCCAGGTCATTAAAATTGCTCTTAAAATGCGCATCTCTTCGCAGTGGTTTTGAAACCCTTTCCGATGAGATTGCGAGGTAGCTCATGCCAGAGCGCCCCGGACAGGAAAACCAGGAATGACATCGGTTGTAGAAATTCAGTTGTCTCCGGGCGATCTTTTGTATCGCGAAGGTGACGCAAATGACTATGCTTATGTCATAGAACGGGGCGAGGTCATTCTGTACAGCAAGCGTGTTGGCAAACGCACCGATGTTGAACGGCGCGGCGCGGGATCCATCATTGGAGAGCTGTCCATTCTCACAGGTCAACCCCGCGCCGTGACGGTCGAGGCGCTGACGCCCTGCACGGTTTACCGCATTTCTGCGGAACAGATTCTGAACCGGTTTGAGAAACTCGATCCGGTTTTGCGTGCCTGTATCGAGACCTCCATCTTTTTCACGACGACCTTGATGAAACAGACCACCGGCCCGGCCGAGGATGTGCCCATTGCCGAAAGCACATTGCGTAACTCTGATGAGTTGATTGAGCAGTTCAGGATGGAGACGGATATCGTCAGGGGCCTCGATGATGGGCAGTTTTCGCTGGCATACCAACCCATCGTGCGGCTTTTGGATGGTGTTATTGTGGGGTTTGAAGCGTTGATGCGCTGGCAGCATCCGAAGATGGGCAATGTGCCCCCGGATCGTTTCATTGATGTTGCTGAAACAACCGGATCAATCAAACTGATAACAGAATTCGCGGTCATAGAGGCTTGCGCGGCCTTGCGGCGGCTACGGGCTTTAGACGGGTCACCTGAACAGCTTTTTGCGTCGATCAATGTGTCGGGCCAGGATATCGGTCGACATGGTTTTGTCGAATTTCTGGCCTTTGTGCTGGATGCAAGCAATGTAGATCCGAAGCACATAAAACTTGAAGTGACCGAAACGGCCCTGATCCCCGATTTTAATATTGCAGACAAAAACTTCAAACAGCTTCGCGCGCTGGGCTTCGGCATCTCGATTGATGACTTTGGAACCGGGTACTCAAACCTTGCCTATCTCAAATCGTTGCCCATCACCTCGTTGAAAATTGACCGTGCCTTTGTAGGGGATACCCATGACAACCCGGTCTCGCGCAGCATCGTGAAAATGTTGGTCACGCTGGGTCAGGATCTGGACGTGGACATCATTGCCGAGGGTCTGGAAACCGACGGCGATGTTGAAACACTGCGCCAGCTTGGATGCCGATTTGCGCAGGGGTATTACTTCTGCAAACCGGTGTCAGAGGCAGAGCTGAGCTCTTTGATCTCCGGATCTCCCTACCGGTTCGAAGTGGCGTAACGCCCAGTATAGATATGAAAAAAGCCGCCCGATGTCATGATCGGACGGCTTTCTGATGTCAGGGATCTAAGGCTGGCTTACTGGGCCAGAGCGCCTTTGGCCTGTTCCACGATCGCGCCGAATGCGGCGGGTTCGTGCACGGCCAGATCGGCCAGAACTTTGCGGTCCACTTCGATTCCGGCAAGGTCCAGACCGTTGATGAAGCGCGAATATGTCAGCGCTTCGTCATGGGCGCACACAGCCGCATTGATCCGTTGAATCCACAGCGCGCGGAAGTTCCGCTTGCGGTTGCGGCGGTCGCGGGTGGCGTATTGGTTGGCTTTATCGACGGCCTGCGTGGCAACCTTGAAGGTGCTCTTGCGACGGCCATAATAGCCTTTGGCGGCCTTGACGACTTTGCGGTGACGGGCGTGGGTGACGGTTCCACCTTTTACACGTGCCATATCTCAAACCCTCCTTAGCGTGCGTAAGGCATCATCGGTTTGATGATACCTTCGTCAGCTTTGCAAAGCGTGGTGGTGCCACGGGCATTGCGGTTGAATTTGTTGGTACGCTTGATCATGCCATGCTGCTTGCCGGCCTGAGCGGCCACCACGCGGCCCTTGGCCGTCACTTTGAACCGCTTTTTGCAGCTCGATTTGGTCTTCATCTTGGGCATTTCCGGCTCCTCTAAAGGTTCGGTCGATTGCGCGCGACTCGGCATGCCACGTGGGCCGGTCGGGCGGTGAAGGGTGGCGTATACGCCGGGATGGTGCGTTAGGCAAGGGGTTTTCGCACTTTGAGCCTCAGGCGCGTTCCACCAGAACCGACCCTACCGAGTACCCCGCACCGAACGAGCAGATCAGGCCGGTATCGCCTGCCTCCAGATCGTCGGAATATTTAGAAAACGCAATGATCGACCCCGCAGACGAGGTATTGGCATAATCCTGCAGGATATTGGGTTGCTCTTCGGGCTCGGGCACCCGGCCCATGACCTTACGACCAATAAAATCATTCATCGTTTTATTGGCCTGATGCAGCCAGAGGCGTTTGAGAGTGTCGGCGCTGATGCCTTCTTCCTCAAGATGTGCAGAGATGTGTGTCGAGACAAGCGGCAGCACCTCTTTGAACACTTTACGCCCTTCCTGCACGAACAGCATATCGCGCCGGTCTTCCATCCCACCCTCGCGGGTGCGGCGCAGGAAGCCGTTGTTGTTGCGGATATTGTTGGAAAACTGCGTGGCGCAGCGGGTCGAATGTATCAGGAAGTGCGCACCCTGTGCCTGATCTGCGCGTTCAATCACCACCGCTGTGCAGACATCGCCAAAGATAAAATGACAATCCCGGTCGCGCCATTCGAGATGGCCCGAGCAGATTTCGGGGCTGACCAGCAGCGCGCATTTGGCCGATCCGGCCCGCACCATATCGGCTGCCGCCTGAATACCAAACGTGGCCGAGGAACAGGCAACATTCATGTCAAAGGCAAAGCCACCTGCGTTGAGAAGCTGTTGGATTTCAATGGCAATCGCGGGGTAGGGGCGTTCGTGGCTCGAGGCGGCACAGATGATCAGGTCAATCTCGTCCGCCGCCCGTCCGGCCTGAGCCAGCGCCTTGCCAGAGGCATCCAGCGCCATTTCTGCCATGATCCCCGGCTCATCATTGCTGCGCGCAGGCAGATGGGGGTGCATCACATCCGGGTCCAGCACGCCGGATTTATTCATCACATAGCGTTGTTCGGTCCCCGAGGCGTGGACGATAAAGTCAGACGACGAGGTGTCTTTGGCTGCAACCTCGCCCGCGGCAATTGCGTCGGCATTCTCTGCATTGAACTGTCCGGCATAGGCATTGAAGGTCTCGACCAACTCGTCATTGGTGATGATTTGTTCTGGCGTGAAAACACCGGTGCCGGTGATGGCGGGGGTGTGCATGGGCGCGCTCCGGATAAGGGTTCGACCAGATCATCCCAAGCGAACGGGTTCGTCAAGCGTAACGGCGCGAAAGATCGCCCGCTAATTCACCAGATTGGGTGGTGTTTCCCCGTTCAGGGCCGCCCGCAGATTCTCGACGGCCATCAATCCCATGCTCTCTCGCACTTCCAAAGCGGCGGTGCCCAGATGCGGCAGCAGGGTGACATTTTCCATGGCGCGTAACGCCTCGGGCACCTTTGGTTCATGCTCGTAGACATCAAGCCCCGCGCCTGCGATCTCGCCGCGCTGAAGGGCAGTGATCAGGGCGGCCTCGTTCATCACATCGCCGCGCGCAATGTTGATGACATGGGCATGGGGGCGCATCGTATGAAAGAACGGTGCGGCGATGGTATGTCTGGTTTCGGCACCGCCGGGCAGGGCAATCACCACGATATCGGCCAAGTCCGCCAGTTCGTTCAGCGTATCACAGCGATGTGCTTCAAATGGCAGAGCTTTGGCGGAGCGGTTGAAGTAGGCCACGTCCATGCCGAACCCCAGATGGCAGCGCCGTGCAATGGCCTGCCCGATGCGGCCCATCCCGACGATGCCCACGGTTTTACCCGTGACATGCAGGCCCAGCATCTGCGTGGGTTTCCAGCCTTTCCAGTCGCCCGCCCGCACCAGCCGTTCACCCTCGCCCGCGCGCCGCGCACTCATCAAGATCAGAGTCAGGGCGATATCAGCGGTGGCATCGGTGACGGCACCCGGCGTGTTAGTGACGACGACGCCTGCGCTGTGGGCTGCGACGGTATCAATGTGGTTATACCCCACACCAAAATTGGCCAGCACTTTGCAGCGCGGATTGTCGGCCCCGTCAAAGACCTCGGCGCTAAACGCATCACCCAGCGTCGGCAGAATGCCATCATAAAGCGCCAGCGCGCCGCGCATCTGGCCTGGTTTCAGTGGCACGGTGTCCTCGCGGATTTCGACGTCAAAATGAATCTGAGCCTCTGCAACCACCCGATCAGGATAGCGCCGGGTCATCAGCACGCGCATCAGCACATCCTTTCGCCGTCAAGGACGGGTTTGTCCGGGGTGATCAAAACGATCCCGCCGTCTTCATCGGCCAGGCCCAGCACCAGAACTTCGGATCGCACCGGCCCGATCTGACGGGGTGGGAAATTGACAACACCCATGACCTGCCGCGCGGTCAACTGGGCGCTTGATTTACGCTCGCCGATCTCGGGGCCAAAATCGACCCACAGTTTGATTGCCGGTTTGCGCGCCTCGGGAAAGGGTTCGGTCCGCACCACGCGGCCCACCCGGATATCGACCTTGAGAAAATCGTCGAAGGTAATTTCATCAGCCATTGCGAAGCTCCTTTGAGCGGTTGGTGGCGGCAGCGACCGTAGTGCGCATCAGCGGGGGCAGGCCGTTTGCCTCGTCCATCAGCACCTCAAGCCCGGCTTGCGTGGTGCCATTGGGGCTGGTGACATTGACGCGCAGTTGATCCGGGGCCTCGTCGGCGGTTTCTGCCAGAGCACCCGCCCCTGCCACCGTCGCCTTGGCCAGTTGCATGGCCAGATCCGGTGTCAGCCCCTCAGTTTCACCTGCGGCCGCCAGACATTCAATCATGTGAAATACATAGGCCGGGCCAGAACCCGACACGCCGGTGACCGCATCCATCTGATCCTCACTGTCCAATCGCACCACCTGTCCCACGGCAGACAGCAGTGTGTCAGCTAAATCCAGTTGTGCGGGGGTCGTTTCCGCATTGCCGACAATGGCGGTGATCCCCTTGGCGACAGCAGCCGGGGTGTTGGGCATTGCACGGATGATCGGGCTGTCATCACCAAAGGCGGCCTCGAAGGCTGCGATGGGCGTGCCGGCCGCGACAGACACAAACAATGTTTGCCCGCCCCCCATGGCGGCGATACTGGGCAGGGCGTCGCCCATCATCTGCGGCTTCACGGCAATCAGGACGATGGCAGGATGATCGGGCAGGTCTGCGTTGATCGTCACCCCTGTTCCGCGCAACCAGTCCGACGGTTTCGGGTCAATCACCCACACAGACACCGGAGGCAAACCACCCTCTATCCAGCCCTGCAACATGGCCGATCCCATTTTGCCACAGCCCAGCAGAACCAACCCGTTCTGCGCGACATACGTCATGTCCATGATGTCCCCCTCTGGTTGTTTTCCAACAGATACGGGGGCAGGTGAAAAGGGGCAATGGGAGATCAGGCAACCGGCGGTGTTTTGCCCTGTCTTTGTGCTTCTTCTGGCCAGAAATAACCCGGGGGTTTGGGGGCTGGCCCCCAATCAATCTGTCGAGCGTGGCAAAGCCACTCTTTTATAGGTCAAACCCGGTTGATTATGCGCGCCCGTAGGCTTCGGCGATGGCCACCTGCAGGGCGTCCTGCGGGGTGCGATCACCCCAGACCACCAGTTGGAAGGCCGGGTAATACCGCTCGGCACTCATGACGGCGGCGTTGATCAGCGTGTCGATCTGTTCGGGGCTGGCACCCTGACCGCCAGTCATCACCAGACCATAGCGATAGACCATCAGGCGCTGTTCTTTCCAATAGGTGAATGCCCCTGCCCAGCATTGATCGTTCACATCGTTGAGGATGTGATACAGCGCGGGCAATTTGTCCTCGGGCGGCTCCATTTCAAAGGTACAGACCATGCGCAGGGTCTCGTCATAACCCGACCAGGCCAGTGTGATCGAATAGGTGCGCCACTGCCCCTCGACCGCCATGGCGATCTGATCATCGGCGATGCGATCGAAATCCCAATCGTGATGCTCGGCCAGATGTTCAACGATATCAATGGGATGAAGGTCATCTTGATAAAACTGCTCGGACAATGCCATGCCGCCACCTCGTTTTTTTGCTATAGCGCGGGGGCTTTGCCCGGCCCCAAACGCTAGGTGCCTGCTCTACGGGCGGGGGCTAGTCCCGCCGCCCATACAAGATATGGTGGGACTATTCGGCGAACCTGTAAAGCTATTTGTTGTGGATAACCTCAATAAGTTGTGGATGGCTTGCTATTCATCACGATATTTAGGAGCATATGCCTGTTTGCGTGGCACGTGCCCAATCAGACACTCAGAAAAACCCAGGCAGGGCTTAGCCAATTCCTGCTTTGCCTGGGGCGGGCAAAAGACGTCAACCGCATCCGCCTTTTATACCGGGGTGCCAAAGCGTTCCGCCAAAACCCCGGATCGCAGCTTTTGGCGGAGCGCAGTGCAGGCTATGAGCGTTGTACGCGCCTCGCCTTTATCTGATGTCTCAAGTTAAAGGCGCGACGCTTTGGGCAAGAGCGGTATCATGTTGACTGAACAGGTGAATACGCTGATCGTAGGTGCCCGCCATCCCGGCCTCGCGATGAGCGAGCTCGGCAATGCAGGCGTGCCGCATCTGGTGCTGTAGCGTTACCGCATTGCCGAACGTTGGCGCTCGGAACGCTAGGGTTCTCCAGCCCGGTTAACAGGCCGCAGGCCCGGCACAGAACACCTGTGGCTTGGGTTACTTCCCGTCTTTTTCCAACGCGTCCAGCCGCGCCTTCAGCGCCTCATTCTCTTCGCGGGCCTTTTGGGCCATGGTGCGCACGGCATCGAATTCTTCCCGCGTCACGAAATCCCGGTCCGCCAGCCAGCGGTCGATCATCGAACTCATCGCGGTTTCGGCCTCGGTTTTGGCACCTTGTGCCACGCCCATCGCGTTGGTCATCAGCTGCGAGATATCGTCGAGAACTTTGTTACGGGTTTGCATAGGGGTCTCCGGTTTCGCCAGTTCCTTCCTATATGGGGTGGATCATGGTCAGTCTCAAGCTTGACTTTCGCCAGACAAAGCGTTTCGAGATCAGGTTGAGACACAACTTGATTTCAAAACGCCCGCACGACAGATACGGTGCACGCGTTTCGTCATATTGCCTCAAGGTAACAAGAGGCCGAAACGCTTTAGCAGAGGCACAGAGACGCACATGCAGGCCCTTATCCCCTTTCCCGAAATTTCGCCCGAAATTTTCTCGATTCCCCTCTTTGGAATGGAGTTTGCGCTGCGTTGGTATGCGCTGGCCTATATCGTTGGGATTGTCATTGGCTGGCGACTGATCGTGGGGGCGGTGCGTCGTCCGTCGTTGTGGCCGGGCAATCAGAGCCCGATGAGTGAAAAACAGGTCGAGGATCTGCTGACCTGGGTCATCATCGGGATCATCGTTGGCGGGCGTCTGGGCTTTGTGCTGTTTTACAACCCAGGCCGCTATCTGCAGGACCCGATGGGCATCTTGCGGGTCTGGGATGGCGGCATGGCCTTTCACGGTGGCCTGTTGGGTGTGATCATCGCGGCCTGGGTCTTTGCCCGGCGTGAAGGCATTTCCAAACTCTCGATGGGCGATTCACTGGCCATGGCCGTGCCTGCGGGGCTGTTCCTTGGCCGGGTTGCCAATTTCATTAATGCCGAGCTTTGGGGACGCGCCACGGATGTGCCATGGGCCGTGAAATTTCCGAGCATGTGCCGCGATACGGCCTATCAGGGCTGCGAGGTGCTGGGCGAGTGGTTCTATACCGGAGCCGAGGCGGCGCGACACCCCTCGCAACTCTATCAGGCGACGCTGGAAGGGCTGTTGTTGGGCATCGTTCTGCTGGTCATGGCGTATCGGCGCGATGCGCTGAAGGCTCCGGGCCGTATCATGGGTGTATTCCTGACCGGGTATGGGCTGGACCGTTTCGCGGTGGAATTCGTGCGTCAACCTGACAACCAATTCACCGGTCCAGGCAATCCGCTGGGCTATGCGTTGCAACTGGGCGACTGGGGGCTGACCATGGGCCAAATCCTGTCGCTGCCAATGATCGCATTGGGACTGTTTTTCGTACTGCGTACACGGCGGGCTGCATGAGCCTGAAGGATGATCTGACGGCGCGGATCGTGGCCGGTGGGCCGATGACGCTGGCAGAGTATATGGGTATTTGCCTGATGCATCCCGAGCATGGGTATTACGCCACCCGCGATCCGTTGGGCGCGGGTGGTGATTTCACCACCGCACCCGAGATCAGCCAGATGTTCGGCGAATTGCTGGGCCTGTCGCTGGCGCAAAGCTGGTTGGATCAGGGCGCGCCGTCGCCTTTCGCATTGGCCGAGCTTGGACCGGGCCGTGGCACGTTGATGGCCGACATGCTGCGCGCCACCGAATCCGTACCGGGGTTTCACGAAGCGGCGCAAGTGCATCTGGTTGAGGCCTCGCTGCATCTGCGCGACGTACAGCAGACCACTTTGAAAGGGTACGATGCGATCTGGCATGACACCATCGAAAGCCTGCCTGATCTGCCGTTGTTTCTGGTGGCGAACGAGTTCTTTGATGCCCTGCCCATCCGGCAGGTTGTGCGCGATGAGGCGCAATGGCGCGAACGCCTGATCGGGGTGAAGGGCGATGCGCTGAGTTTCGGCCTGAGTGAACCCATGTCACTGCCGATGTTGGAACCCCGGCTGGAGGACACCAAGGGCGGTGATATTGTCGAGTTCAGCCCGGTCGCCACGATGGTGGCCGAGGCGCTCGGCGTGCGCATCAGGGCGAGGGGTGGGGCCGCCCTGATTGTGGATTACGGCGATTGGCGCGCGCAGGGTGATACGTTTCAGGCCGTGCAAGTCCACCAAAGCGCCGATCCTTTGGCTGATCCCGGGCAGGCCGATCTGACCGCCCATGTAGATTTTGAGGCGCTGGCGCTTGCCACCCCTTCGGCCCATAGCCGCTTGACCCCGCAAGGGGTGTTTCTGGAACGGCTGGGTATCACCGCGCGGGCGCAGACATTGGCCGAACGCCTGACAGGCGACGCTCTGGAGCAACATGTCGCGGCACATCACCGCTTGACCCACCCGGACGAAATGGGGACGCTGTTCAAGGTGCTTGGCTTTTATCCCGAAGGCGGGCACCCACCCCCGGGATTGGAGGTTTGAAACCGCTGCCATGACACTGGAAATCCTGACCTCTGACAGCCTGACGCCGTTCCGGCACGGGTTTTTCACCCGCAAGGGCGGGGCATCTTCTGGCGTGTTTGGTGGGCTGAATTGCGGGACCGGGTCCAGCGATCAGTCGGAGGTGGTCAAGATCAATCGTGCCCGTGTGGCCGACGCGATGCAGGTGCCACCCGATCATCTGATCACCGCGCATCAGGTGCATTCGCCGGATGTTGTTACGGTGGATGGGCCACTGACCGAGCGCTCCAAGGCGGATGCGATGGTCACGTCCACTCCGGGTGTGGCGCTGGCCATTCTGACGGCTGATTGCCAGCCGGTGCTGTTTGCCGATGCCGATGCAGGCGTGATTGGCGCGGCGCATGCCGGATGGCGCGGTGCGCGGGACGGCGTGCTTGAGGCGACAGTGGACGCGATGGAGGCGCTGGGTGCGCGCCGTTCCCATATCAACGCAGTGATCGGCCCCTTGATCAGTCAGGCCAATTACGAGGTTGGCCCTGAGTTTCTGGAAGATTTCATGGCGGATGATCCGGGTAACAGCCGGTTTTTCATCAATGGCAGCGGAGATCGCTATCTCTTTGACCTTCCGGGTTTTGGAGTGCACCGGCTGCGGCAGGCCGGTGTGGAAGACGCCAGTTGGACACGCCATTGCACCTATGGCGATCCGGCGCGGTTTTTTTCCTATCGTCGCGCCACCCATGCGGGCGAGGCGGATTACGGGCGGCTGATCTCGGTCATCCGGCTCTGAATCGCGGCAGGTTTCGGGCCAAGTGCGCCATGGGATTGCCCCAATTGCAGAAACAATCAGACGCATACGCCTCGGTTTGTCCGTAAAGCCCGGCCCAGTTCCCTTGTTTTCAATCTGTTTGGCGTGTCTGGCATTCTCTGCCCAAATTGAACCAAACAAAGTTGGAATAAACTTCAAATTCACCTTTCCCTGCCAAAACAAAGCCTGAAAGGCAGGCCATATTCGATGTCAGAGCAAAACAGACTCGACCTATCGGGCAGACCATAAGATGAGGAACGAGACATGAAAAAGCGTTGGATGACATCGGTAATTGAGGCCAGCAAGTCCGAGACAACGGTCCTGCCGTTTCAACGTGGCAATCGCCGTATCAACCGGCAAGAGGCCCCGACTCTGCGCAAAAGCGTCTGAGGCCGTCGCGCGATTTAGAGTTTTGTATCAGTAGTTCCACTGTACCAGTGCCAAAGAGGCTGCTCCACATCGGGGCGGCCTCTTTTGATTCGGGGGGCTGATCCTTTCAATTGTGGCAAATTGGTTTCGGGGCGCACGACAATGCAGCAGGATTGCGGGTATTGGCATGACTCCAGAATACAAAAATACGCAAAACTTGACCAAATTCCCGTTGATAGGCAGGAATTGATCACGATTTTAAGTCCATGACAGTCCTTCTGTCGTTGTCGGTGGGGGCCGGCGCGGTTGTGACGATCCGTAAAAGGTGACGCACGATGTCTGTAATTCGACCCCAGCCTGGCTTTGATGGCCTGCCCTACGCCAGATCTTCTTTTCAATCACGCAATCTGCGTCCGGTGGGGGATACCCGTGCCGAGCGTACGCCCATTGTCATGCGCAAATTCGAGGTGATCCACCAGCGATCGGATGGCGAGATCCGGCGCACGGATCATATTGGCCCTGCCGTTCCCGCGTTTGAGGCGGCCTATTCCGCCTTCGCCCATGGCAGTCTGGTGACCACCACGCGCGGTCCCGTTGCGGTCGAAGATCTGGAACCGGGCATGAAGCTGATCACCCGCGAACATGGCAGCCAACCTGTGCAATGGATCGGTGCAATGCGGCTGGTGCCGCAGGCCACGGCGACGTCTGCCCATGACGCCCGGATGACGCGGATCATGTCGGATGCCTTCGGGTTCACCCGTCCCGAGCGCGATCTGATGGCGGGTCCTGGTGCGCGGATGCTACGCAAGGGGGTGGGGGATGGTCCCGACATGCTGGTGCCGGTGCGCAATCTGTCGGACGGTGTGCAGGTGATCGATATCGTTCCGCCCAGCCCGGTGATGGTGCATCATCTGTGCCTGCGTAAACACGGCACGATTCTGGTCAACGGGCTGGAAATGGAAAGCTTTCATCCCGGTATCGGATTTGAGCGCAATATGGGGCAGAACATGCTGTCGCTGTCGCTGTTTCTGTCTATGTTCCCGCATATCATTCGCCCCGAGGATTTCGGCGCAATGACCTATCCGCGTGAACCTTTGATATCGCCCGAGGGGTTGGAGGTGGCTTAGGCCAGTTGGCTTAGGCGCTCTTCTAGCACGTCAAAGGGCACGCCCGGATCATCCTTGGCACCTCGTATCACCAGCGAGGTTTTGACGCTGATCACGTTGTCGGCGGCGGTCAGTTGCTCGGTCAGGAAGGTCTGGAAGGTCGACAGATCCGGCGCGACGCATTTCAGGATGAAGTCCACCTCGCCATTCAGCATGTGACATTCGCGGACCAAAGGCCAGCTGTTGCAAAGCGCCTCGAAGGCCGAGAGGTCAACTTCGGCCTGGCTTTGCAGCCCGACCATGGCAAAAACCTGCACCTCGAATCCCAGCTCGCGCGGATCGACATTGGCGTGATATCCACGGATATAGCCCGCATCCTCCAGCGTGCGCACACGGCGCAGGCAGGGCGGGGCGGAAATGCCCACGCGCTTGGCCAATTCGACATTGGTCATGCGGCCATCGGCCTGCAATTCCGCCAATATCTTGCGATCAATCTCGTCCAGGCGGGACGTGGCCATAAGGTTCTCCGTGAAAAATAGTTCTGGTTTGGCGATTGTTATATCAATGGCCAGGCATGCGCAATAATGTTTCGTTTCAGCGCAATATCGTTTCATCACTAAAAAGCGGCCTGTTGTGAGTGCAATGCCGGATTGCAGGGGTTTCAAGCCCCGGGATGCGCAGATATATGTGTCCCGAATTGCTGCTGACAAAGGACATTGCGCCATGGCTGAAACCCGCCACACCAAAGTGCTGATCATTGGATCAGGCCCCGCCGGATATACTGCGGGCGTCTATGCCAGCCGCGCGATGCTAAGCCCCATTCTGGTGCAGGGGATTGAGCCGGGCGGCCAGCTGACCACCACCACCGAGGTTGAGAACTGGCCCGGCGATAGCGAGGTGCAGGGCCCTGACCTGATGGTGCGGATGGAGGCCCACGCCAAGGCGATGGGGTGTGAGATCATCGGCGATATCATTTCCGAGCTGGATACCGACAGTCGCCCGTTTGTTGCCAAGGGCGATAGCGGCACGATCTATACCGCCGATGCGGTCATCCTGGCCACCGGTGCGCGCGCCAAATGGCTGGGCATGGACAGCGAAGAGGCGCTCAAAGGCTTTGGCGTCAGCGCCTGTGCCACCTGCGACGGGTTTTTCTATCGCGGTGAAGAGATCGTTGTGATCGGCGGTGGTAACACGGCTGTGGAAGAGGCATTGTTCCTGACCAATTTCGCCTCGAAGGTGACGCTGATCCACCGTCGGGACGAACTGCGCGCCGAGAAGATTTTGCAGAACCGCCTGCTGAAGCACCCCAAGATCGAACCGCTGTGGTTCCACGAACTGGATGAGGTTCTGGGCGATGACAATCCCAAGGGGGTCACTGGTGTCCGGGTGAAGCATTCCAAGACCGGCGAGACCCATGAAATTCCCTGTAAAGGCGTGTTCATCGCCATCGGCCATGCGCTTGCCAACGAGTTGGTCAAAGGCAAGGTCGAGATGCATCACGGCGAGTATGTGCAGGTCGAGGCGGGCAGCACCCGCACCTCGATTCCGGGTCTGTTTGCTGCGGGTGATCTGACCGATCATGTGTACCGCCAGGCTGTGACCAGCGCCGGTATGGGCTGTATGGCCGCGCTGGACGCTGAAAAGTTTTTGGCTGAACAGGAAGGCTGAGGCTGAAAGGTGGGACTGAGTCCAGAGCGGTCATTCTGCCACCTCCACCCGGAATCAAGGCCGTAGGCCGCCGGGCCAGCGCCGGACCGCCCCGCCGGGCTGGCGCTCTGGTGAGGCTGGGTGTTCCGCAGAGAGGATGTACGGATTTGGCTGGAATTAATTGTGCCACATGACCGTTGCAGCGCCATCCCACGGTCCGGCGCTGGCCCGGCGACGTCGCCCTGCATAGCAGACCTTGGCCCGGGATTGCCCAACCCTCAACGTGACCTGAGTGCAACGGTTTGAGATCTTGGCTGTTTGGGGCTTTTCAGACTGTGCAAAGCATGGTATGTGTTCACGCGTGAACATACTTTGAATCGCCTGTTATGATAACCCCTGACGCAAAACCAAACCTTGAAGAGCAGGATCAGCTTTTCCGCCTTTTGCGCCAGCTTGATCTGGCGCCCGAGGCGTCTCAGCGTGCAACCGCCGTTGCGATCGGAATTTCGCTTGGCCGTCTGAATGCGTTGTTGCGCCGTGCCACCGAGGCGGGGTTGGTTAAAATCAGCGACCGTGCCGGACCCGACAAACGCCAACGGTTCGCCTATGCCATCACCACCAAGGGCGCGGCGGAAAAGATGCGCCTCACAGATCAATTTCTCACCCGAAAATTCGCCGAATATGACGCACTTCATGCAGAGCTGACCGGCACCACCAGTGGACTAGAGCCGCTTAAACACAGGACCAAACTCGTGCAGAACAATCTTGCCCCCATCCCCGAACTCTTTGTCTCGTATGAAAGTGCCCAGAAGCTGAAGGTAGAAGCCGCCGATCTGGTCAGCCATGATCTGACGCCGCGCCAGATTTGCGATCTGGAATTGTTGATGAATGGCGGGTTCAACCCCCTCAGGGGGTTCCTCAGCCAAGAGGATTATGAGGGTGTTGTCGAAAAAATGCGCCTGGCAGATGGATCACTTTGGCCGATGCCGGTCACTCTGGATGTCAGCGCCGGTTTTGCCGAAGGGCTGGAACTGGGGCAGGACATCGCCCTGCGCGACCAGGAAGGTGTGATCCTGGCGACAATGACCGTGACAGATCGCTGGACACCCAATAAGGCCAACGAGGCAGAGAAGGTGTTCGGGGCCGATGACGATGCGCATCCGGCGGTCAACTATCTGCACAACACGGCGGGCGCTGTTTATCTGGGTGGTCCGGTCACCGGCATTCAGCAACCGGTGCATTATGATTTCCGTGGTCGCCGCGACACCCCAAACGAATTGCGCGCCTATTTCCGCAAGCTGGGCTGGCGCAAGGTTGTGGCCTTCCAAACCCGCAACCCATTGCACCGTGCGCATCAGGAACTCACATTCCGTGCGGCACGCGAAGCACAGGCCAACCTGCTGATCCATCCGATTGTCGGCATGACCAAGCCGGGGGACGTTGATCACTTCACCCGCGTGCGCTGTTACGAGGCGGTGTTGGACAAGTATCAGGGATCGACCACCACGATGAGCCTGCTGAACCTGGCCATGCGTATGGCCGGCCCTCGCGAGGCGGTGTGGCACGGGCTGATCCGCGCCAATCATGGCTGCACCCATTTCATCGTGGGTCGCGATCATGCGGGTCCCGGTAAAAACTCTGCCGGTGAGGATTTCTATGGGCCGTATGATGCGCAGGATCTGTATCGCGAGCATCAGTCTGACATCGGCTGCGAAATGGTCGATTTCAAACACATGGTCTATGTGCAGGAACGCGCCCAGTACGAGCCGAATGACGAAATCGCCGATAAGGATAAGGTGACCATCCTGAACATCAGCGGCACCGAGCTGCGCCGCCGGTTGCAGGAAGGTCTGGAAATTCCCGAATGGTTCAGTTTCCCGGAGGTTGTGGAAGAGCTGCGCAAGACGCGCCCGCCGCGCAGCCAGCAGGGCTTTACCGTGTTTTTCACCGGGTTCTCCGGCTCGGGCAAATCGACAATCGCCAACGCGCTTATGGTCAAGCTGATGGAAATGGGTGGCCGCCCCGTCACCTTGCTGGACGGTGATATCGTCCGGAAAAACCTGTCCTCCGAACTGGGGTTCAGCAAAGAACACCGCGATCTCAACATTCGTCGGATCGGCTATGTTGCGTCCGAGATTACCAAGAACGGTGGCATCGCCATTTGTGCGCCCATTGCGCCTTACGCCACCACGCGCCGTGCCGTGCGTGAAGACATCGAAGCGTTCGGAGCCTTTATCGAGGTCCATGTCGCGACCAGCATTGAGGAATGCGAACGCCGGGACCGCAAGGGGCTCTACAAGCTGGCCCGTGAAGGAAAGATCAAGGAATTCACGGGTATTTCAGACCCCTATGATGTTCCCAGTGCTCCTGAATTGCGCGTTGAGACCGAAAATGTCGAAGTGGATAACTGCGCCCATCAGGTGATTCTCAAGCTCGAGCAGATGGGCCTGATCGCCGGGTAAACCCGATCGACGACAAACATTATGACGGGCTGCCCTTGCCGGGGCGGCCCGTTTGCGTTTGGCTTGGGGCCATGAGGAATTCAGGAACTGCAGCTTACGCCATATCGCTCACCACGATCCCGCCGCGCTTTGACAGGCTGGGGCGCGTGTTGGACAGTTTACTGGCGCAACGGCCTGCCCCGTTCGAGGTGTTCTTGTGCATTCCTGATCAATACGAGCGATTTCCCGGCACCTTTGACTTACCCTTCTGCCGAAGGGCGTGACCGTTTTGCGGGGCGGTGTTGATCATGGGCCGGGGATGAAGGCGATTGTTGCAGCGCGCCATCTGCGGGGGCGGGCAAAAACGTTGATCTATTGCGACGACGATTGGTTGATGAACCCCGATTGGGCGCGCCATCTTCTGGACGTGTGGCAGCCGGGTCATGCTGTGACCGGGCAAGGTTTTGGCGTGGACCGTCTGCGTCGTGTCTCCCCCAGCGGGAATGGATTTTGTGACATCGCGCAGGGCTTTGCCGGAGTTCTGGTTGACCCGTATTGGCTTGCGGATGTGCGCCCTCCGCCCGATCCGGTTGCGCGATCTGTTGATGATATCTGGCTCTCGGCGCATCTGGCCGCCAAAGGGATCGCGATATGCGAGGCGCCACTGGCACGGCGCGCCATCCATCCCGTCTTTGAGGATGCACATGGGTTGCAGGATCAGCTGTTGGATGGCCATAGCCGGGCCGAGGCAAATCAGCGATGCGTGACACAGATGGCGCAGCGTTATGGCATTTGGCCTGAGGTCGAATCCAGTACCGCCCGCGCCGCGCGGCTATAGACATTACCCCAATGGGCTGCCTTGTCTTGCTGTGCCTGAAGGACGGGCCGCCGGGTGGTGTAATCCTCTTCGGACATGGCGCGCACTGCATCCTGCATCTCTTTGGCCGAGTTCGCGATGATCAGCGCGGCGGGGTCGATGAAATCGGCGATATTGGGACAGCCCCAATAGATCGGCACGCATTGGCACAGGATAGCATCCACCAGCTTCTCGGTGAAGTAATTCGGTTCCTGTACATTCTCGATCACCAGCGAGTAGCGATAGGGGGCAAGACCGTCTGACTTGGTCTTGAACGGTGCATAACCGCCGCCCATCACATCAATCTCGCGGCCCTCGGCGGCGATCCAGTCGGCCATCTCGTGGCGCAGCACATGGCCTGTTTCCGAGCGTTTGGCCGACGCGATGAGCGAACACATGCGGGACTTTTCTATGCTGAGATCACGCCAGTTTTCCACCCAGGTGCCGCCAAAGGGAAAGAAGATCCCGTTGGGAATGGTGTCCAACAAGGCATGGTTGGCGCTGAGCACACGGTGAAAGCGGCGATAGGTCTTGCGCAGGCGCATCAGGTGCCGGGCATGGATGGCCTCGGGTTCCAGTACCATGATCGAAACCTGCGCGCGCGTGCCAAACCCGGGGCGCATATGCAGCGTGTTGCGCGGGAAACAGATCAGGTGATCATCGCGGCCCAGGTCGCCCAGTTGCCCGCCGCGCAGCGCAGATGGCTGATCCAGCGGCCAGATCAGATCGTCCAGCGCCAGCCGCGCGGGGCGCAGGCCCAGCTTCATATGGTTGGGCAGGATGGCTGCGTGCGCCATGATCCGTCTCCGTCTTTCTGGCGCGGTGATAGGCGGATTGGTGGCGCGGGGCAATGCGGTGCATGACGCTAGGCCGACATTTTCTGACGGTTGTAGGCTGTTCATGCCGGATCAATCGCCTATGTTCGCGTTCAATGCTTTGAACAGGATGGAATCCAGATGTCCGATCAAGACCCCCTCGTCGTGTTTACCCCTTCGGGAAAGCGTGGCCATTTCCCCGTTGGCACGCCGGTTCTGACCGCAGCCCGGCAACTGGGCGTTGACCTTGATTCCGTTTGTGGCGGGCGCGGCATTTGCTCGAAATGTCAGATTACGCCGGGCTACGGTGAATTTGCCAAACACGGGGTGACTGTGCAGGACGGCGCGCTGTCGGAGTGGAACAAGGTCGAGGCGCGGTATGATGAAAAACGCGGGCTGAAACCGGGCCGCCGTCTGGGCTGTCAGGCGCAGGTGATGGGCGATGTGGTGATCGACGTCCCGCCCGAATCTCAGGTGCACAAACAGGTTGTACGCAAGGCGGCCTCGGCCCGCGTGATTGAAATGGACCCGGCGACACGGCTCTATTTCATTGAGGTCGATGAGGCCGACATGCACGAGCCCACTGGCGATCTTGAGCGGCTGGAACGGGGCCTGCGCGAACAGTGGGAGATTCCGGCAATCCGTGCCGATCTGACCCTGTTGACCAAGCTGCAACCGGTTCTGCGTAAGGGTAAATTTCAGGTCACGGTCGCCCTGAACAAAAACCATGATGAAGAGGTGGCGCGGGTCTTGGACATCTGGCCGGGTCTGCACGAATCCGGGCTGTATGGTCTGGCGATTGACCTCGGTTCAACCACCGTTGCGGCCCATCTGACCGATCTGGAAACCGGCGAGGTCAAGGCCAGTTCCGGCATCATGAACCCGCAGATCCGCTTTGGCGAAGACCTGATGAGCCGGGTCAGCTATTCGATGATGAACCCCGGTGGCGACAAGGAAATGACTGCCTCGGTGCGCGACGCGATCAATGTGCTGGCCGGTGAAATTGCGATTGAGGCCGAGATTGACCCAATGCTGATCGTGGAAACCGTGTTCGTCTGCAACCCGGTGATGCACCACCTCTTGCTCGGCATTGACCCGGTTGAGTTGGGACAGGCCCCGTTTGCCCTGGCCACCTCGGGCAGTCTGACGCTGGATGCCAGCGCGCTGGGCATGGATGCGATCAACCCGCGCGCGCGGGTCTATATTCTGCCCTGTATCGCGGGCCATGTGGGGGCGGATGCCGCTGCCGTGGCGCTGTCGGAAGAGCCGGGAAAATCCGAAGATCTTGCGCTGATTGTTGACGTGGGCACCAATGCCGAAATCCTGCTGGGCGACAAGAACCGGGTTCTGGCCTGTTCCTCGCCTACAGGGCCGGCCTTTGAAGGGGCGCAGATTTCAAGCGGTCAACGTGCTGCCCCCGGCGCAATCGAGGCAATCCGGATTGACCCCGAAACCAAAGAGCCGCGTTTCCGCGTGATCGGCTGCGAGAAGTGGTCAGACGAGGATGGCTTCTGGGAAGAAACTGCGGCAACCGGGATCACCGGCATTTGCGGCTCGGGCATCATCGAGGCGGTGGCAGAATTGCGGATCGCCGGGCTGATGGATGACAGCGGGTTGATCGGCTCTGCTGCGCAAACCGCGACAGAACGGAACATCCCCGAAGGGCGTACCCATGCCTATCTGGTGCATGATGCCAGCGCAGAGGGTGGGCCAAAGATCACCGTCACCCAGGGCGACATTCGCGCCATTCAGCTGGCCAAATCCGCACTTTATGCGGGCGCACGCCTGTTGATGGACGAACGCGGCGTCGACAAGGTGGACCGCGTCGTGTTGGCTGGGGCGTTTGGCGCACATATCTCATCCCTGCACGCGATGGTGTTGGGCATGATCCCCGATGTGCCGCTGGACAAGGTCACCAGTGCGGGCAACGCGGCAGGCACTGGCGCGCGGATTGCACTGTGCAACGTGGCGGCGCGTGCTGAAATCGAAAAGGTTGTGGGCCAGATCACCAAGGTCGAAACTGCGATTGAGCCGAAGTTCCAGGATCATTTCGTCGCGGCCAACGCGATCCCGCACAAGACCGACCCGTTCCCCGAGCTGGCCAAGATCACCCAACTGCCCAATCCCAGCTTTAACACCAAGGGTGAAAGCGAGGATGGCAGTGGCAGACGGCGGCGTCGGCGGGGTTAAGTCCTAACCATCCGGTCGGCCACCGCCACCACGATCCCGGCCACCAGACCCCAGAACGCCGCGCCGATGCCAAAGATCGCCACGCCAGAGGCGGTGGTGATCAGGGTGACGGCGGCGGCAAATCTTGTTGCCTCGGGCGTGAAAGCGGTTTGAACCGCGCCGAGGAAGGGTGAGATCAGCGCCAGCCCTGCGACCGTTCCGATGATCGACACGGGCAGCGCCAGAATCACCTGCGTGATGAACGGCCCCAGAAAGCCCAGGCCCACCCAGATCGCGCCTTGCACCACGCCCACCTTCCAACGCTGATCGCGGTCGGGGTGTACGTCATCGCCCATACACAGGGCGGCGGTGATCGCGGCCATGCAATGGGTGTGCGCACCAAACAGAGCCGACAGGCCCGATCCGATGCCCGTGACCCCCAGCGCCTGTGGCACCGGTGGTTCGTAGCCATGTGCGCGCATGACGGCAAAGCCCGGCAGGTTTTGCGAGGCCATGGTGACCAGATAAAGCGGGATACCAAGGCCGATCAGGACGGTCATGTTGAATTCAGGGGGGATGAAGACAAACG
The DNA here is from genome assembly GCA_965207105.1 of Roseovarius sp. Lineage (GTDB taxonomy): Bacteria > Pseudomonadota > Alphaproteobacteria > Rhodobacterales > Rhodobacteraceae > Roseovarius. Next base: position 23,941 of record CBDBLS010000010.1, read on the forward strand.
GGTTCAACGGGATGTCGGGTGCGGGCAGTGTCGCCGCGCTCAGCGTGAAGCCAAGGGCAATCGCGGCAATCGCCGCCATTAGCGGATTGATCAGCCGCACCAGAAAGAAGGCCGCGATGATTGGCAGGGCAAAGATCGGATCGGTGCCCGCATAGGCCGCCGCCGCCATGCAAAACGGCAGCAACACACCGGCCAGCATTGCCCCGGCGACCCCGTCGGGGATGGCGCTGACTGCCTTGCGCACAGGCGGCAACAGCGCCGTGATGATCAAAAGCAGGGCTGTGAGCAGGAAGGCCCCGACGGCCTCGGGCATGGTGATCCCTGCGGTTGTCGCGATCAGCGCCGCGCCGGGTGTGGACCAGGCCAGCACCACCGGCATACGGGTGGAATAGCTGAGGAATGCCATGCCCAACCCTTTGGCGATGGAGACAGCGGCGAGCCACGAGGCGGCCTCAACCGGGCTGGCCCCGACAGCCTGGGCGGCGGCCAACACAATGGCGACCGAGGCACCGTAGCCTACCATTGCCGCCACCAGGGCCGAAGATATCAATGACATGCGCATGGGCGCTCCGATCTTGTTCGCCGACGGAGCCTAGGAGGCTTGTGGTGCAGGTGCAACGCTGTGATGCCACAGGGGTTGTTTTTCCGCGCCAAGGGATGCGAAGGATAGGGCATGAAGCTCTGCCGAGAGGATCGCAGTGATGGACAAAACACCCAAAGCCAATAGCTATGATATCGTGATCATCGGCGGTGCGATCATGGGGTCATCGACCGCGTGGTTCCTGTCGGATGATGCGGATTTTGACGGGCGCGTTCTGATGGTGGAACGGGACCCGAGTTTCGAGCTCGCCTCGACCACACATACCAACAGCTGCATGCGTCAGCAGTTTTCCGAGGCGCTGAATGTGCAGATCTCGCAGTTTGCCGCCGATTTTGTGACCGATATTCGCGAGTACATGGGTGGAGACGAGCGTATCCCAGACCTGTCGATCCGCAGCTTTGGGTACATGTATCTGGCCGATAATGACAGTTTTGCAGATGTGCTGCGACAGAACGTCAAAGTGCAGAATGCTGCCGGGGCTGCCACAAAGTTGATGAGCTCGGAAGACATCAAACGCGACTACCCGTTCTACAATGTCGATGACATCGTTCTGGGTTCGATCAACCGTGTGAACGAGGGGTATTTTGACGGCAACGCGGTGTGCGACTGGTGGCGGCGTCAGGCCCGCGAGCAGGGGGTGGAGTATATCCACAACGAGGTGGTCGCGATGACGCTGAGCGCAGCGGGCACGGGCGTTGAAGGTGTAACGCTGGCCTCAGGTGAGGTGATCACCTGTGGTAAACTGGTGAATGCCTCGGGGCCGCAGGCGGGGCAGACTGCGCGCATGGCGGGGATCGAGATGCCGGTGGAACCGCGCAAACGGTATTCGTGGATTTTCAAGGCCGACAAACCGCTGGATCGCGACCTGCCGCTGACCATTGATCCTTCGGGCGTGCATGTGCGCGAAAACGGCGGTGGCACCTATCAGGCCGGGGGGCACGGCGAGATTGATCCGGGCGTCGCCTATGACGATTTCACCATGGATTTCTCGCTTTGGGAAAACCACATCTGGCCGGTGCTGGCCACGCGTATTCCCCAGTTCGAGGCGATCAAGGTGCAATCGGAGTGGACCGGGCATTACGCCTTTAACACGTTAGATCAGAACGCGATTTTAGGCCCACATCCTGAGGTCGAAAATTTCTATTTTATCAATGGCTTCTCTGGTCACGGGTTACAGCAATCCCCGGCCATGGGGCGCGGATTGGCCGAGATGCTGGTACATGGGAGCTATCGCAGTCTTGACCTCAGCCCGTTCCATTTTGATCGCATCGTGGCAGGCGTGCCATTGGTAGAAAAGGCGGTAATCTGAGACGCTCAAATGTCGTAGTCGGGCAGCTGTTCCAGCGCCCGTTTCAGCGCATCACCCCAACCCGCAGAGATGGATTGATAGACCGGATCATCGGCCTCAATCCTCAGAGTGCGGTCACTATGAAAGCTGCCATTCTCATAGACCTGCGCGTCAAAGGGCAGGCCAACCGAGAGATTGGATTTCACCGTTGAGTTGAACGAGATCAAGAGCAGCCGCAGCGCCTCTTTATAGCTCAGATCGGGATGAAAGGCGCGCACCAGAATGGGTTTGCCGTATTTGGCCTCGCCAATCTGGAAAAAAGGCGTGTCGTCGCTGACCTCAATAAAATTGCCTTGCGGGTAGATCAGGAAGATCGTCGGCTTGCCGCCATTGATCTGCCCGCCGACGATGGCCGAGGCGCTGAACTGATCATCCGATGTAGAGCCCGCGGGGGAGCTGTAGGAAATCACCTCTTTCAGTGTTGCTCCGACAAGGCGGGCGACCTGAAACATCGTCGGTTGGCTCAGGATGCCCGGATCGTGGTCTTCGGCGGCCTCGGATCGTTCCTGCAACAGGCTGATCATGGCCTGCGTTGTGGCCAGATTGCCAGCGGTCATGATGGTGATCGCGCGTTCGCCCGGGGCGTTCTAGGTGAACATCTTGCGGGTCGAGGCAAAGTTATCTACCCCGGCATTGGTGCGGGTGTCAGACATGAAAACCAGCCCGTGATTCAGGCGCATCCCTACGCAATATGTCATTCTGGTCTGCCCGCCGAAATTGCCACTGCTCTGGCTTACTGCTGCACCTGTAAAGATACAATCAATGTTTCGTCCCCCGGTCCCATGCGCAGGCCCGAGATGGGGGCGGCATCATGGGCATCGCGCCCGGTGGCGATGCGCACGTATTTCTCATCCGGTGACACTCCGTTTGAGACATCAAAGGCCACCCAGCCCAGATCCTCCAGATGCACTTCGGCCCAGGCGTGGCTGGCATCCTGATCAACGCGGTCATTCATCATCAGATACCCCGACACATAGCGCGCGGGCAAACCGGCCAGACGGGCGGCGGAGGCAAAGATATGGGCATGGTCCTGACACACGCCGTGGCCAATCGCGATCGCCTCGGTCGCGGAGGTTTCGGAATGGGTTTTCTCGGCCTTGTAAGGCACGGCCTTGAGGATGGCAGCGGACAGATCGTGCAATCCGTTCAGCACGGTGTCGCCTGCCCTGATCGTCTGAGACAAGGTTTCGATCTCAGGTGACGGCTTGGTCAGCTTACTGGCCTGCTGAAAGTGCCAAAGCGGCGCGCGACCATAGACCTTGCCCAATACGCCGGCATTGTCCTTGGTGTCGATTTGTCCGGTGGCGGTGATGGCCAATTGTTGGGTGCCGATATCGGCGCTGACCAGATCAACATGGTTGCCGTAGTGATCGCGGTAGCTTGTCTCAATCTTGCCGCCGGTGATGGTCAAATCCCATGCGACGATGTCTTGCAGATCCCCGGGCGGGGGCCGCAACCGTACCTTTTGCAACGCATATTTGACGGGCGTGTCATAGGAATAAGAGGTGGTGTGGGTGATGGTCAGTCGCATCTAGCCGTTGAACCTGTAATCTTTTTCGATCTGCATCCCCAGCTCGGCTGTGCTGGCAATCGCCGCGCTCAGAAACTCGTGCAGGCCTTCGTCGAAAATCGAGGTGATGTCGCGATCCTTCAGCCGGGCATGAAACGCCTGTGCCATCTCAAGGCTTTCGGATTCTGCACCATAGTCGTCGGTCAGGAAGCTCAGATTGCCCACCAGCGCACCGGTACAAAACGCGAGCGAGCGGGGCATGCGACGATCAAGGATCAGGAAGC
>CBDBLS010000011.1:0-50618 GCA_965207105.1 Roseovarius sp.
ACTCACCGGAATTGAACCCAATGGAAAACGTTTGGGCCTATCTGCGGTCGAACAAACCCGCTATCCCTGTCTTCGACACATATGAAGAAATCCTCGAAAAATGCGCCCAGGCCTGGAACTTCCTTGCGAACGACCCTGAACGCATAACTTCAATCACAGATCGAGAATGGATAAAGGTCAATTAATTGGGCCGTTGGTATCAGTGGGTTAAAAATCGATGTTTCGGACAGAGACGCTTTACCCGGGCGGATATACCCCCCGATACACGGGAAGTCTCTGCAGGCGTATTTCATCATCCGTTTCGGGTATTCAGGCCGGAACCTCGATGGCCGCATTCACCGGGCCAACCGCCGGGTTCACTGTCCCTGATCGCGGCATTTTCGATGTGTATCGGGGTGGTGACAACGATGCGGTGCGGGCCGGGTTTCAAGGAACCCGCGGAGGGTGCGGGTGCCATAGACAACCGGCCCCTGCCCCGAAGCGGTTTCAGCCCGGCACGGCAATCCGCAGCTTTTTCGGCACGAGGGTGTTCATCTGCCGGATATGCTCCGGCAGGCACAGGGTCCTGAAATCATATGTCCCGACCACATGCGCCCGCGCCGCCGGGCCCAGATGCTCGTAGGTGCCGGGATTGGCCAGCACGTCGATCACCTGATCCGCCAGTGCATCCGCATCAAGGAAATCCACCAGCAATCCGGTTTCGCCATGGGTGATTGCCTCGCGCACCGAAGGCACGTCCGAGGCCACGATGGTGGCCTGCATCGCCATTGATTCCAGCAGCGACCAACTCATCACGAACGGCATGGTCAGATGCAGATGGCAGCGGCTGATCTGAACCACCTGGCAAAAGCTTGAATAAGGTACCCGCCCCAGGAAATGCACCCGGTTCCAGTCGACACTGTCGCCGAGTTTCCCGGTCAGTTCGGCGCGCAACCCCCCGGGGTGCCCGCTCTTGCGACCATAGGAAACACCGTCGCCACCCACCACCAGCACCCGGGCCCCGGGACGGGCGGCCAGGATCCGGGGCAGCGCGGCCATGAAAATGTGAAAGCCGCGCACATGTTCCAGATTGCGGGCCATATAGGTGAACACCTCATCCCCGCGCGTGACCGACCGGTCCAGTCGGCCCAGCGACAGGGACACATCCGGGTCGGGGCCCAGTCGGTCGGTACGGATCCCGTCATGGCAGGTGTAGAATTTCGGATGAAACGAGGTCGGGAAGGTGTTCTTTTGCCAGACGGTCGGCACATGGCCCAGATCCACATGCTGGATATTGGCATAGGGCACCGCGTTGCGGGCCTCCATCAGGAACGGCGTGTGATCCGATACCGGATCGTCCGGGTCGAAGCCCACCACACCGCCTGTGGCGTTATAGAAATATTCAAAGAACCCCAGGATCGGCACATCCGGCCAGATCTGTTTCATGAACAACAGCTCGCCCCAGCCGGTATGGCCCAGGATCAGGTCGGGCCGGAAGCCCTCGTTCTTCTCCAGCTCGCGGGCAGCCATGGCGGCGGCGAACCCCGCGCCGGTGGCCGCTTCCCAGACTTTGGACAGCCCGTAAGCCCCGGCCCCGGGCTTGTGATGCGACTTGTAGACCACGGTCATCACCCCGTCGATCCAGGGCGCATTCCTGCGCTGGGTCAGGAACACGATCCGATGTCCTCCCTGTGCAACCAGCCACATCAGCAATTCCCGATGCTGGCCCGGCATATTCTGATGTACAAAGAGGATATTCATCGCAAGGATCCTGTCCGGTTAATGCAAAGTCCCTTGAGACAGGTACCCTGGCCGTTCTTTCTGGTGGTGTAGCCGGATGTCCATCCGGAAATTCGCCGACGGTTTGCACCGTGAAGCCTTTTACCGGGGGCCTGCCCGCCGGTAAACCCGCATTCGCCAGGCAAACCGCCGGTTTCGCTGTCTCCTGATCGCCGCATTTGCGACATAAATCAGGGGGCGACGATGCCAAGGCGGGTTTCATGGATCACCCGGGGTGCGGGTTTCGGGCGATGCACCCATAGCTAAAACCGATGGAAAGCTTCCACCTATACAGAGGCAAAAGAAATGAATTAGGGTAACCCATAGAAAAATCTGAGGAACGGTCGCCAATGAATCTACGTCAACTAGGGCCTGTTGACATTCGGGGTTCCCATTTTGCCTGAAGTCTGATTCAAGCTTCCAAAATGGAGGTGTTGATGGACGCAAATCGTTTGGCTGTTTCCGATGAGCTTTGGGAGAAGATCGAGCCGCTTATACCGGGCAAGGCAGGCGATCCGGGTGTTGCCGCGCGCAATAATCGCCGGTTTACAGAAGCAGTATTATGGCGCGTACGCACAGGGTCCCCATGGCGGGGTTTGCCCAAGGAGTTTGGCAACCGGAACAGCCGGTTCAAGCGATTTCGTCGGTGGGCCGGGAACGGCGTGTTCGAGAGTCTTTTCAATGCCATGAGTGGCGAGCCGGACCTGGAATATGCCCTTGTCGACGGGACGATTGTTCAAGCTCATCAGAAGGCTTCGGGCGCAAAAGCGGGACTCAACACCAGGCTATCGGACGCTCTCGCGGCGGACTGACGACCAAGGTCGTGGCCCTTGGTCGATGCGCTCGGTAACCTGTTCCGGTTTCTGCTTTTGCCGGGACAGGCACACGACATGAAGGGGGTCGCTCCTCTGATCAAGGGGGCTTCCTTTGGGGCGTTGCCGGCCGACAAGGCCTTCGACGCCGATCGGCTCCTGCAAGACCTTGATGAGCGTGGCGCAACCGCTGTAATCCCGCCCAAATCGAACCGAAAAGTTCAACGGGACTACGATACCCACATGTACAAGTGGCGCCGTCTCATCGAAAACTACTTCGCAAAGATCAAGGAATTCAGAGGCATGGCAACGCGATACGACAAGACTGATACAAGCTGCGCTGCCAACCGGCACCTCTGTGCCATGCTCATTGCAACACGATGATTGTCAACAGACCCTAGAGGCATTCAGATCAACCATCCGCTGTGGTTCCATCACCGAAGCAGCCAAGATGATGCATATCTCACAGCCCAGCGTCAGCAGGCTGATCGCCGATCTTGAACAGTCAGCCGGGTTCCCCCTGTTCTTGCGGGTGGGGCGCGGGTTGACGCCCACGGTGGAAGGGAGGCATTTCTACGAAAAGACCTCTGCATAATTCAGGGTTCCGCCAAACTTTAGATTTTGATATCTTTAGGCCAATCGGATTTGGATGACGATATGGATCTGTTTTTACGTGAAGCGACGGATTGGATTTGAAGACCCGCTTTTCAAGATCGATGCGCTTTTGGACCGGGGTGAGTTTTCCGCCATTCTGAACCGCGGTATTGGACGGTCTGGTTTGGGCCCTTCCGGCTATACACCTCTTGTTTTGTTCAAGTGCCTATTGGTGGGTCAGTGGCATGGCTTGTCGGACCCGAAGCTTGAACGTGCCTTAAAGGTCCGGCTGGATTTCATGCTGTTTTGTGGGCTTGATCTACATGGCACTGTGCCAGATGAGACCACCCGCTGTCGATTTCGCAATGCATTGGTTCACGCTGGTGTCTATGATGATCTTCTCGCCGAGGTTTGCCGACAGATCGAGACCCGCGGCCTCAAGGTCCAGGAAGCCGAGGCGGCGATTATCGACGCAACCCTGATAGAGAGCGCCGCCCGCCCGCGGACCCATATCGAGGTGCCGCAGGATCGCGAAGAAGGCGACACACAGGACAACCCGGATGTGCACTACAGCGCAGATAAGGATGCCCGCCGGGTGAAGAAGGGCTCAAAGTGCACGCTGGGCTTCAAGGGTTTTGCCCGCACAGACGAAGAGGGGTACATCGACAAGGTTCACGTGACCCCCGCCAATGTGGGCGAAAGCCCGGAGTTTGGCACAATGATTGAAGGGGCGAGCGGCCAACGTGTGCCGGCAGACAAAGCCTACGCCGGCAAAGCCAACCGGGCATCCCTGAAAGGACAGCACCGCGATGGCATCATGCGCAAGGCTGCACGGAACCGCCCTTTGCGCCAGTCCGAGAAACGTTTCAACAAGCAAATCTCCAAACGTCGGTTCCGGGTCGAGCAGTGCTTTGGCACGATGAAACGTCTCTTCGGTCTACACCGCGCGCGCTACTTCGGTGTCGCTAAAACCCATGCGCAGATGGTCATGGCCGCCATCTCGCAGAACCTCCTCAAGGCCGCAAACAAAATAACTCTCAACCAACAAACCCAGGCAATCGCGCAAACCAAACCCGCAAAACCAATCCGCCTCAAATCCAGAGGCGGAACCCAAAAGCTGGCTCAAAAATCAATAAATCACCAAATAGCGCAATCACGCAGAGGTCTTACCATGCGAATGTCCGGTTCAGCGAATCTGACAAATTGGCTCTCGGAATTGATGACTCGAAGCAGACTGTCATTTCGCCCACTCACGCCCTGGTGGAATTCCCCAAAATAGACTTTGCCAGACGACGCATTGTCCATCTTGTGCTTATGGAGGGCAGAGTACTTCGGCTGCACCTAACTCATAGGCAGAATAATTCCAAACTCCGTGAGAGTGCTGAGGCAGTATGGTTATGACCCTTGTGCGTTGGCGAACAACCAGTCCTTGGGTGCGATGGATCGCTAGGGCAGCTTGCTGATCCCATGCTTCACGTGTGTGCTTTCAAATTAGGGTACATTTTCATGTTTTTCCTGCCTTACCCCGTTCAATTTCTGGTGGTGAATAGGCTTTGGTTGGTCCTGTTTGATCCAAGAACTTCTCGATACCAACCAAGCAACTGTGCGCGGTTGGCCCCTGCGCGAGTTCTGAGGTGCCTTGGTCGCGGGTAAGGGTATTGGGGTTGCCGTTGCGGCAAATCAGAGTTCCATCTGTCTGCCGTTCGGCATCAAGCCATGCCCCGGTGCTCATCGCCACACAGCCTTGCGTTATTGAAACATCGAGTCGCGCACTCGCCAAACATGCGCCGCGATCATTAAACACCCGAAGTAGATCACCATCGACAATCCCAAGCGCCTTCGCATCGAATGGATTGAGGTCAACAGGGGTTCGACCCTTTGGCTTCGCTGCCCTGCTTTCGGGTCCATGATCCAATTGAGAGTGCAGCTTGTCTGCTGGTTGCCCCGAAATCAGATGAAAGGCGCGCGGATTGGCAGCGTTACCAAGCCACTCGGTCGGCGGATACCACGCGGGGTGCGGCAGAACACCGGTGCTGCCAATTCCCATGATGTTCTTGCTGCAAATCTCGATCCGCCGGGATGGCGTTTTGAGTGGTGCTGCCTCAGGAGCTCTGCGATATTCGGCTAGGGCACCGCTGCCTGTTTGTGTAGGATCGATATAGTGCCACCCCTTGGCGGTAAATTCCTCGTAGTCCGGCAGCGTGATGTCAAATGTCGCAGCCCTTTCACGGCTTTCATCATAGAGCCAACGCAGCCAGTCTTCGCTACTTCGACCTTCTGTAAAGGACTGTTCTACACCGAGGCGGCTGCCAATATGCGACAGAATGGTGTAGTCGTCGCGCGCTTGCGCATGGGGCGGAACAACTGCCTCCATCGCAACGACATAGGGATCGCGCGGTGTCATCATGAGGTCCCGACGTTCCAACTGCGTCGTGCATGGCAGAACGATATCCGACCGTTTGGACAGTGCGTTCCAGCACCACTCATGGGTAATGATCGTATCGGGCCTTTGCCAGGCCTGCTCCAGTTTCGTCAGGTCCTGATGATGATGAAACGGATTGCCACCCGCCCAGTAAACGAGTTTGATATCGGGATATCTGTGCGTTTGACCGTTGAACCGGAATGTGCCGCCGGGATTTAACAACATGTCACTGATCCGGGCCACGGGAATGAAACTTTTGACCGGGTTGGTGCCCTGAGCAAGCGAGGCGAATTTGACGGGCCTCCGCTCCATCCCGATAGAATTGGCGGCGCAATAACCAAAGGCGATGCCGGCACCGGGCAACCCAATCTGACCCAACATAGCGGCCAGCGTCGTGGCCATCCAAAACGGCTGTTCGCCATGCTCTTGCCGGGTCAATGACCAACTCACCGAGATCAGAGTGCGCGACTTTGCCATACGCGCGGCCAGATCCTTGATTGTTTGAGCCGGAACATGCGCGGTCTCAGCCGCCCACACTGCAGATTTCACGACCCCGTCCGATTGACCAGTCACGTATCGTGCAAAGGTTTCAAAACCCGTTGTGTAGCGGTCGAGAAAGGCCCGGTCATGCCAGCTGTTCTTAAGTAGTTCATGGGCAATGGCCAACATCAGGGCCACATCACTGCCGGGTCGCGCAGCTATCCACTCCGCGTTCAGGTCAGCGGCCACATCACTGCGCACGGGCGAGATATTGACGAAAGATACGCCGTTGTTCTTGGCCTCTGAAAGCGCGGTTCGTGCACGATGCGCGCCGGTTCCACCGGAGCTGATCTGGCTGTTGCGCAGGGGCATTCCTCCAAACGCCACCAGCAACTCGCCGCTTTCAACCACTGACTGCCAGCTTGGCGGATTATGGATGAGCGTCGCCGGATCGCCCAGAATGTGCGATAGGATCACCTCGCCGGCTGCTAGGGAATATGTGTTCACCGACTTTGTGTAGCCACCAATGCAATTCAAAAACCTGTGGAGCTGGCTTTGCGCATGGTGAAACCGGCCCGCGCCCGACCATCCGTAAGAGCCGCCATAGATCGCTTCATTCCCATACATTGATTTGACGCGGCTCAACTCATTGGCGACCAGCGTCTCGGCCTCATCCCATGTGACCTGAACAAATGAGTCATGGCTGCGCTTGTGGGTCGCGCTGCCGGGTCCGTTTTCAAGCCAGCTTTTGCGCACCATGGGCGCATCAATCCGCAAGGCATCGTCCAACACACCAAGATAGCCATCGGCAATTGGAGAAGGATGAGGGTCTTGCTCAAACGGATGCAGGGCGCAAAGCTTGCCGTCCTTGACCTCTGCCCGGTAGACGCCCCAATGCGCGGCCGTTAGCGGCATGTCTTCAACAGATGTCTTACGCGGCATTGAAACGGTCGATCATACTATCCCAAACCGGCACCAAATCCATCAACCCATCCCAGAACGACTGGTCACGGCGACGGTCGAAGGCTTCCAACGAGGTGCCCTGTTGCTCAACCCAAGTGTAGTAGGCAAGGTTGAAGATGCGCTCGCGGTCAAATCGGCCCAGCTCTTGAGTGTGGTCAATTCCGGTGCCCAGCATGTGCTGTCCAAATGCCTCTGCGGCCTGCAACTCGCCAAAGCGCCTGCCAAAGCGCCGGTCCTCGGCAATGGCCATTTCCGTGTGATACATATCCGCGCCATCCGTAGCGACAGTTAGCACCACTTCGTCTGCGCCAAGATCATTGAACTTGGCGTATTTGATCGCCCCGATGATATTCGCGATGGACGACAGGCCCAGATCGCCCAGCTGCGCAATCTGCTGCTGGGCCAAGCCCCGATGCTGCGACAGGTAGGCACGACCTGCAGATGTGTTGAAAACAAGGTTCAGATTATCGCAAGTGGCATCAGACACCCCAATGACAAAATCAGACCCCATCACGTTGTGGATCAGGGGAACATGCTTGTCACCGATGCCCTGAATATTGTGCTCACCGTATCCGTTATACAACAATGTGGGGCATTCCAGCGCCTCGATCACACCTGTCTGGGTGCCAAGCGCCTGTTTCAGATGGTCACCTGCCGCTAGTGTTCCGGCGGAGCCGGTCGCAGCGACAAAGGCACGGGCGCTCAGGGTGCCGCCGGCGTTTACATGGTCAAAGATACGCTGCAAAGCGGGGCCGGTAACGGCGCGGTGAATGACATAATTCCCGTATTCACCAAACTGGTTGAGGATCAGGTTCTCGGGGTCTTTCGCCAATGCGTGGCATGCGTCGTAGATTTCTTTGACGTTACTTTCTGTTCCCTGCGTGCGGTAAATGTCATTTGGGTCTGCCAGCCAGCGGTTAAGCCAGTCAAAGCGTTCCTGGCTCATTCCTTCAGGCAGAACGGCCACTGATCGGCAGCCCAGCAACGTCGCAATTGCGACCCCACCTCGGCAATAGTTGCCGGTCGAGGGCCATACAGCCCGATGCCGGGTGGCGTCAAAAGCGCCCGACATCAAACGCGGGATAAGGCAGCCATACGCCGCCAAAACCTTATGCGTGTTGATCATCGGGAACCGATTGCCCAAGGCGACAACGATCTTTGCTTTCACACCTGTCAGAGCATCGGGGAGAACGATATGCTCCGGCACCGACACCAGGCTGCGGCGGTCTTCCCCATTATGCCAGTGCACACGGAAGAGGTTTCGTGCATCTGGTGAATCGGGATCCGCATCTGTGATATCAGCCATTTTTCTAGCAAGTCTTTCAGGAGGATCAGCCAAATCGGATATCTGCGGCAGCACAAGCCCAAGGTTGTGCAAGCTTTCAACATTGCGATCATAGCTCTCTTGATGCGTGATCGTGGTTTCCAGCCCTGGAATCATCTCGTCTTCCCCTGTCTTGTTGGAATAGCCCTCGTCAGGGTAGCTGTGATTCAAGAGAAAAAAGCGCAATTTATCGCCTGAGCGTGACGAAATTGATTGCGATCGCGCAGAATTCGAGGCTTGCGCGCATAGTATGATTTTGCAGTTCAATCCGGCGGCGTCCCTTGGTTTTGCACCGTCCAACACCACTTTCCGACCGCCTCAAACAAACGCCGAAGGCAGAATCACAGGGACCCGCATGTCAGCTTCTGGAAAGCGTTGCGAAATCGAAAAAATACGAAGAATTTCATCGCCGATTAGCGATCTTTTGATGATAACTTCTGCTCATACGGCCTAGTATCACGCGGAAACAAAACAAGAGACGAAGATGAATGCCTTTCAGAACAGTTTGATTGACCTGCGACGGTCCTTTCATCGTGATCCGGAGGTCGGCTTTGACGAAGTGCGCACCAAGGCCAAGGTGGTCCGCTGCCTGCGCGCGCTCGGCGTTGAAGTGCACGAAGGCATCGGAGTTATCGGCGTTTTTCAATCTGGCCGCGGCAATCGCACCATCGGCCTGCGCGCTGACTTGGATGCTCTTCCGATCCAGGAAATCAGCACTCATGACTATGTCTCGCAAAACGCCGGCGTGATGCATGCCTGTGGCCACGACGGACATATCACGATGCTCCTGGGGGCTGTTGAACTATTGACCAGCAACCCCGATTTTGACGGTAAAGTCGTCTTTATCTTCCAACCTATACCGGACTTACCCCAAAACCCGAAATTTTTGGTGTGTGACAACCCTGAAGTTGTCTGACACCTGGGTTTGGAAGGTTTTCCATTCTTTGGGCAGGGTTTCTCGAAAGAACCTGAGGATCGCATTCGCGAACTGCTTTTGCGTTGAGTAGTGGCGATTGTGGGTGACGCATTGGTGCATGACGGCCCATAATCGTTCAATCGGGTTCAGGTGCGGGCAGTATGGCGGCAACTGGATAAGGTGGATGCGGCAGTCTGGTCTTGCGAGAAACGCCCTGACATCTGGCCCTTTGTGACAGGGCGCGTTGTCCCAAATCACATGAATGAGGTGTTTGTCAGGATTGCGCGCCTCAATCCTGGCGAGAAGCTGCGCGGCGCTGACCCCGTCGACGGTGGTTGGCTCGACAAAAGGTGTGTCGAAGGTTTCAGGATTGAGCGCGCCATGGATATTCACGCGGCCTCGCCCTGCAGTGGTCGGGACTGCGGGGTTTGAGCCTGCCTTGACCCGGCCATAGCTTGGTTTTGTCTGGTATTCGGGATGCACCGCATCGGCAAAATACACAGCTTCATCTGCGCCCAATTCGTTCAGCAAGCGCTCGTACATATCGATGAATTCGGCCTGCTTCTCAGCAGATGCAACGCGTGGAAGCCCTTTCGGCTTTCGATATTCAAACCCCAAACGGGCCAGAAGCCTGATGCAGCCGGAATGAGAGTAGTCCATGCCAAACCGAGCTGCGATATGCGCCCTGATCTCCACTGTCGATCGACAGAAGCGTTCGTCCAACCACGCGCATAGCTCCGTCTCTTGAGCTGACGTCATGCGGGACTGACCGCCCTTCCAACCGTCCGTCGAAAGCGCGTCCCGGCCGCCGTTCCGGTAAGTCTTGTGCCAGCCGCGAATGGTATCGTCGTCCAGATAAAGAAACTCAGCGATGGTCTGACAGGACTTCCCGTCATCAAGCAGCAGGATCGCATTGGCGCGCCGGGCGACGCCGTGGTCTTCGCGTTGGCTGCGAACACAGGCCTCAAGCTCAAGGCGTTCCGTGGGAGAAAGAAAACCGGGACGGATCATGCGGGTAGCTGAATCGTTCTACGCCCAGACGTCAACCCAAAAACTCGGGTGCTCGAGGACTCCGTGTATAACGAAGAACATGGGCTGGGCGCACGGGCGATGATGGATGACGGCATGCTGGAACAGTTTCCGCTGGACGAAGTCTATGCCATTCACAACCTGCCCGGCGCGCCATTGGGCGAGGTGTCAACCCGCGCAGGCCAAATCTGCGCGAGTGAGAGCCTGTTCGAGATCGAAATCAAAGGCCAGGGGGGCCATTCCGCCATGCCGCAGGTCGGTGTCGATACGATCACGGTTGGCGCCGAAATGGTACAAGCGTTGCAGACCATCGTGTCGCGGAAATTGGCGCCCAGTGCCGGGGCCGTCGTGTCTGTGACGGAGTTCTTGACTGACGGACAACGCAACGTCTTGCCGGGCACCGCGATTTTGAAAGGCGACGTGCGGACCCGGCTGCCACAGGACAGAAAGGACGTCGAACGCTTCATGCGTCAAATCGCCGATGGCATTGCGGCCGCCCATGGTGTGTGCGTTGAAACGACATTCAACACGGAATTTATCGAAACCATTAATGCTCAGGGACCGACCGAGGACGTGGTTCAGGCCGCAAGAAACGTCGGCCTCAACGCGATCGGCGATCGTCCCCCCATGAGCTTTTCCGAAGACTTCGCCCATTTCTGCGCGGCGGTTCCGGGATGCTTCCTGCTTCTTGGAAATGGCACAAAGCCACCTTTTAGCCAACCGCTGCACGCTGCGGACTATGATTTCAACGATGCGCTCCTTCCTATGGGTGCTGCTCTTTGGGCGCAGCTTGTGAAGGACCGCCTGCCAAAACGAAAGACCACATGATGACCACTCTACTTCCCAAAGCGCCCATCCGGCATGTAGCCGCAAAGCTGACTAAAGGAGATGCCGCGCATCCTGTCCTGACAGCTGAGAGTTTCGCGACTGCTAACCGGGAAATTACAGCATGGGATGGCTATGCACCAACCCCGCTGGTCTCTCTTTCCGCCATCGCCGCCGAGGTCGGCGTCGGTGAGATCCTTTACAAAGACGAAGGCCCCCGCTTCGGGCTTGGCAGCTTCAAGGCATTGGGTGGGTCATATGCTGCACTTAGGGTTCTGCAGCGCGAGATTTCCAAGCGCTTGGGCAAGGATGTGTCCCTTGCCGATATCAGACACGGGAAATACGCCGACGAATGCGCGGCGATCACGCTTGTGTCTGCGAGCGACGGCAACCATGGACGATCGCTTGCCTGGGGCTGCAAACGCTTTGGCGTGCCTTGCCGCATCTATGTTCATGCTGAAGTCAGCGAAGGTCACGCCCTTGCCATGCGCGGTCTGGGGGCTGACGTGGTTCGGATTGAAGGGGACTATGACGAGTCGGTCCTGCTTGCAAAGTCGGAAGCCGAAGACAACGGTTGGTTCGTAGTCTCTGACACTTCCTGGCCCAGCTATTCGTTGCCCCCGCGCGGCGTGATGTGCGGCTATGGCGTTATGGTTCAGGAAGTCTGCGATGCGCTGGATCAGGCGCCGACCCATGTGTTTTTGCAGGGCGGTGTTGGTGGACTGGCAGCCGGGGTGATTGCGGCGCTGCGGCAGTATTGGGGCGAAGCCTCCCCTCGGCCGATCATTGTTGAGCCTGAGCTTGCCTGTTTGAAAGCGCAAAGACTGGTGCGGCAACGAGAGTCGCCATTGCTGAGGAAACACTGATGGCCGGGTTGTCCTGCGGCGAACCATCGGGCCTGGCGTGGGAAGTCCTCTCAGAGGAAGCTACCGATTATCTGACGGTCCCCGAGGTGCTGGTTGCCCCGGCAGTACGATTGTTGGCCAAACCGCTTGGCAACGATACGGCAATCGAAGCAGGGGAAAGCGCCGTTGCGGGACTGGCTGCCTTGATCGCTGCGATGGCGGATACATCCCTTGCCGAGAAACTTGGTTTGGCATCGACGTCACGTGTATTGTTGATCGGGTCGGAAGGCGTGACTGATCAGACTATCTTCAACATGATTATGGAAGGTCATGAGGCCGCGTGATGGACTGAACCTCCTCCGACTAAAGTCAGAGGGTTCAGTGGGTCTTGAGCGCCTTCGGCGCACGTTTGAATGTTTTTCCGACTAAAGTCGGAGGCTTTAGACCAGATTGTGGAAAGTAAATGCAGACCTGCGGAGGCACATAAATGTCAAAATACAAACCCGGGGATGATGTTGGGCCACTTGAATACTGGCCGTTCGACGCCCCGGAAAGCGACTATGTGATCACCCATGGTGCGCCAAAGACCTATGGCCGCATTGATGCTGGCGGTCCGGGACAAACAACCCGATATGGGATCTGGCGCTGTACCAAGGGTGCGTTTGAATGCACTGAACAAGGGGATGAACTGATGACCGTTTTGTTCGGACGATGCCGCCTCATTCAGCACGACACCGGCAAAACTATTGACCTTGGCCCGGGTGACACTTTGTTCGTTTATGACGGCAAAAGGGTGACTTGGGACGTAAGCGAAGACATCACCAAAGTATTCTTCGGGCACAAGGCAGATGGCTACTAGGGCAAAAGCTCTGTGCCGGGGTGTTGGAACAGCTGACCAAAGCCAGATAGCTTGTCAGGAATCCCTGCCCGCCGCAGGCAACTCCAGAATTGGGCTTGATTGGATGTGATCACGGGCTTACCGATAATCTGTATTAGTTCTGACTTTATCTGACACCGTCCCCTTCTCAGCCAGCTGAGAAGGGGACGGCACATCTCTTGAAGGAGATGATGGTTATCCGTTTTGATGGTGGTGCACACCAACCACAAAACGAGGAAACCATAATGTTGAACACTACCGACAAGATCATCAAACACAAAACCGGCCTGCTGAACCTGGCCGGGGAACCGGGTAATGTCTCGAAGGCCTGCCAGGTCATGGGCTACAGCCGGGACACGTTCTACCGTTACAAATCTGCGGTCGAGGATGGCGGTATCGAGGCGCTGTTCGAACGCACCCGGCGCAAACCCAATCCGGCAAACCGGGTTGATGACGCCACCGAACAGGCGGTGATCAAATCCGCCACCGACTTCCCGGCTTACGGCCAGGCCCGCACCTCGAACGAGTTGCACAAGTCGGGGGTGTTTGTATCGCCATCCGGGGTCCGGTCGATCTGGCTGCGCCATGATCCGGCAAACTTCAAAACCCGGCTCAAGGCACTGGAGGCCAAAGTGGCCGCTGACGGCGGCATCCTGACGGAGGCACAAGTGCAGGCACTGGAAAAGAAGAAGCTGGATGATGAGGCCTGCGGTGAGATCGAGACTGCCCACCCTGGCTATCCGGGTTCACAGGACACGTTCTACGTCGGCACCCTGAAGGGCGTTGGGCGGGTCTGTCAGCAGACTTATGTGGACACCTGTTGCAAGGTGGCGCATGCCGAACTCTACACCACCAGGACGCCGGTCACAGCGGCTGATCTGCTCGATGACCGGGTGCTGCCGTTCTACGAAGAGCACGACCTGCCAGTGCTGCGTATCCTGACAGATCGCGGAACGGAATATTGCGGGCGTGTCGACAAACACGACTTCCAGCTCTTCCTGGCAATTAACGACATCGACCATACCAGAACCAAGGTGAAATCGCCTCGGACAAACGGCATCCGCGAGCGGTTTCACAAGACGATCCTGCAGGAGTTTTACCAGATCACGTTCCGCAAAAAGGTCTATCAATCCATCGAGGAGTTGCAGGCTGATCTGGATGAATGGCTGCGACACTATAATACCGAACGAACTCATCAGGGCAAAATGTGTTGCGGTGGAACGCCGTTCCAGACCATGATCGAGGGCAAGCAGATCTGGAAGGAAAAGTCAGTGAACTGAACCTGGCCTGACAGACGCCGCCGGAAAAACGGCCAACTGTCAGATCAAGTCTGAATTACTACAGATCATCTGCTTGATCTCTTCAGCCACTTCCAGGGCACGGATACCCCCGCAGGACAGAAAGAGCGCGTCGGCCTCAGGCTGATCAATCTGAATTGCAAATTCTTTCCAATAAGCAGGGGAGACCTGTCCAAACTCAATCCCCGTTTCCAGATTGAGGCCCTGAATATCAACGATATCAAACCCTTTTTGAACAAGGAACTCTGCCTCGGCAGTGTTGATTTCGTCCAGATAGGGTGTGCCAACCACTGGTTTGTGCGCACCCACAGCCCGCAAGGCATCAACAACACCTGTGACAATACACATCGGCTGCGCCCAGGGCGCGCCTCGAATGATTGCGTCAAAAACGGGTTGTTCGCCATTGACGATGGACCCGCTAGTGCAGCCATAGCTAATTACTTTGGGCTTTAAGTCAGGTTGTAATCGTGATGCGGCGTCAGCCATGTGTTCAATGTGCTGCGCCAGCGTTTCACGGGTGGTGTAGTCATCGGTCTTCAGCCGGGTGATATGAACGCCAACACCCGGCGGCGCCATATCGAAAAAGTCCTGCTCACCTTACCACCCTTCAAATTCTCCGTGTGATTTGACATTTCGCGGTTTTGTGTGATTCAAGGAGTCTCCACTGTTGATACCGGAGGCTGTCGTGGCGATAACGAATTGTTTTTCCGAACTTTATTCGAGGGTTCAGGCAGACTTTGTCGACCGTTTACCCGGCTGTCACAAGTCACGCGGTGAAGGTCTGTCGCTGATCGCAAGTGTGGTTTTGAACACGCGGAGCGTCGATTCGATGGAAAATGCAGCCGCCTTGCCGCGCGATATCGGCTCGGTGGACCACCGGTATCAGTACATTTCACGGGTTTCGAGTAATTCCCGTATCGATGCCGACGAGGTGATGTGTGCTTGCGCAGGGGAGCTTTTTCGCCGCCTGCATGATGCCGGAGAGACGATTGTGCCTGCTCTCGACCAAAGCCGGGTCAACAGGGGTCACGAAGCCTTGATGGTATCGGTGCGGATGCGGGACCGCGCCTTGCCTGTAGCCCGGCGTGTGCGCCGAACCAAAGGGGCAATCGGGTGGCGTGTGCAAAACGGGCTTCTGGAAAGTATTCGCCCCCGGTTGCCTGAAGGCCCGTGCGTTTGGTTGACCGGAGATCGGTTCTGCGGGACCGCCCGCCTGATCGGATGGTGTCGGGAAGCAGGCCGGGACTGTCGGCTTCGCATGAAGGGCAATATCACGCTGCAGCATCGAGGCGGCGAACTGCTGACCCGGGAAATTGCCGGGTTGATACCCGAAGGCATTGTAAACGCGGAGCTTTACGGGACAGGTGTCTTCTCCGCCATCGGCGTGCTCCACGAAGAAGGCCACAGGGAACCATGGATCATCGCCATGAACGCAGCCCCGTCCGAATACAGGGTTCTCGACTATGGGATGCGCTGGAGCATCGAAGCAATGTTCTCCGACTTCAAAACCCGGGGCTTTGGCATCACCCGAAGCCGGATCAAAAAGCCGGATCGATTGGAGCGGCTCATACTGGTTCTGGCAATCGCTATGTACCGGGCCGTTTCAACCGGGGCAAAAGAAGAACACCCTGTCGCGCAACGCGGCGAAAAAAGGGGGTCCGGAAAGCTCGACGATCCCTGTGTTCCCTCTTCAAGGCAGGCCTGCGCACCATCCGGCGGTCTCTCGCGGGCTTTGCCAAAATACACAAGCTCCGGGAGGTGTGGATAAATTGAAGGGTGGTAAGCCTGCTCACTGGCAAGATCTGTCGACATCAGGATAAACCCAATCTGCCCACGATCGTGGCGACCGTTGTCCAGAACTGGCTTCCAGACCTTTGACGTGACCCCATCACCGGATTTGAACATTGGAACTCCCTCCGAAAGTGGCAATAGAAGATCAGACGGCTTCTTTGACCGCGCTCAGGAATTGTTGTGTGCGCTCGCGTTTCGGGTTTCCGAACAACTCGACCGGAGATCCCTGCTCTTCAATCTTGCCGTCGTAAAAGAAACAAACCCGATCAGAGATGTCGCGGGCAAAACCCATCTGGTGCGTCACCATCAACATTGTCAGGTTATGCTCTGACACCAATTTGCGAATGACATTCGTCACTTCGCCGATAACTTCAGGGTCAAGCGCCGAAGTCACCTCGTCAAACAGCATCACCTTTGGACGCATCGCCAAAGCACGAGCAATCGCGACACGTTGTTGCTGGCCGCCAGACAGCCGCGACGGGTGCTGGTCCTTCTTATCGGCCATGCCCACAAGCTCCAACAGTTCCTCACCACGGTCGCGCGCTTCACCCTTGGACAAACCAAGGACCTGGACTGGCCCTTCCATGCAGTTCTGGATCGCAGTCATGTGCGGGAATAAGTTGAAGTGCTGGAAGCACATACCGATATCGCTGCGCCGGGCCCGCAAATGCTTCTCGCTTGCCGGCACCAATTTGCCACCCTGCGCCATATGGGTTAGCGGCTTGCCATCAACATAGATGACCCCGCCATTGATCTTTTCCAGCGTCATCAGCATGCGTAAAACGGTTGTCTTGCCCGACCCAGACGGTCCAATAACCGACACCATTTCACCGGCTGCGACGTCCAGATCAAGGTCATCCAGAACCACCAGTGACCCATAAGCTTTGCGCACCTTCTTGAAGCTCACCATCGGACAATTCTCTCCCATGATCTTGAGTGGGAAACCTGACAAATCTTCCATTTCTTACATTCCTGGTTTACGGCGCACGAATCCTTCGAATGCGCGGATAAGGCCTGCGGCAGGCAGTGAGAGCGCGAGAAAAATCACACCGACGATGGTGTATGCTTCCAGGTAGCGCCATGTTTCTGAGCCGATTGCGTTTGCCGTATGGATCAGTTCGGCAACGCCGATCACCGACAACATGGGCGTGTCTTTGAAAATCCCGACAAGGTAATTGCCTAAGCCCGGAATGGCCGGCGGGATCGCCTGCGGGATGATCAATCGTTTGTAGGTCTGCGCGGTGGTCATGTTCAAAGCGGTCGCCGCTTCCCATTGACCCTTTGGCACACTGTCAATCCCTCCACGGTAGACCTCGGACAGATAGCAAGAATAGTGCAAACCGATGGCGATCATACCCGACATCCATGGGCTAAGCGTGATGCCAAACTGCGGCCCCACGTAGAAGATAAAGAAGATTTGCAGCAGAAGCGGGGTTGAGCGGATAAATTCGACGAACTCGCGTACGAAAAAGGTTAGAACCCTGCTCTGGCTCCTCTGCGCAAGCGCAAAAGCCAAGCCGAGCACAAGCGCGATAAGATAGCCCGCAGCTGCGGCGATCAAAGTGTTGCCTGTTGCCTCAATCAGGCGCGGCAGGATTTCCCATGCGTAATCCCAGCGCCAGTCAAATTTTGGGAACCAATCGTCCGTGAATAACCAGTCAAACATGGTTTACGCTCTCCCCAATTTGCGGGCCATGAAGCCCTCAAGCCACCGCATGAACGGGGTCAGCAAAAAGCGTGCCAGAATATAGTAGATGACCAATGCGGTGCCAAATATCTGCGCCGATAAATATGTGCTAGCGTTGATTTGTTTGGCTTGGAACATCAGGTCCGCGACAGAGATCAGCGAAACCAAAGCCGTCCCTTTCAGGATTTCAACCATCAGGTTACCCCATGCTGGAAGCATGTTCACCAATGCTTGAGGAAGAATGATGCGCCACATTCGGCGGGCTGCGCTCATGTTGATGGCGGTCGCCGCTTCCCATTGGCCTTTGGGTACGGCCATGATGCCGCCACGCACGAGTTCTGCCCCATAGGCCCCTGCATTTAATCCGATAGCCACCCAACCGGCTGTGAATTTCTCAAGCGTCACTCCGAACAACGGAAGTACGAAGAAAATCCAGTAGAGCTGCACCAATAGCGAGGTGCCGCGAAAAATCTCGATGTAGACAACAGCGGACCCTTTGATCGCCCTGTTTGATGACATTTTCATCAAGCCGAACACAAGCGCCAGACCCACGGTTAGGATCGCGCCAAGCAGGAATTGAGCGACAGTCACGCCCGTGCCTGACATCAAGAGCGGCCAGTATTGGCTCAGAAATTCAAATAAGCTCATTAGGAGTGCCTAGATCTGGTGGTGTCAAGAATTGTGGCAGGCCCGCTGAGGCCTGCCACTCCGTCCGTCTGCGAACAGAAATTAGCGGTTGGCGCATGCCCATTCCGCTGTCGTGTCACCTGGAAGGTGATCCACTGTGTATTCATGCTCAGTGACGACCGCCATCATTTCGTCGGTGCCAATGTAGCCAGCGAGGGCTTCGTTGAAGCTGGCAAGGAAGTCCTGATCTTCATGGCGGAAACCGATGCCAGCAAAATTCTGGCTCCAGAGTGGCATAAGTGAGATGTCTCCCAGCTCGATTTCATCGTGATCTTCGGCCAGGTGCGACGCTTCGAAATAGGTCAGGATCGCCGCATCAGCGCGGCCAGCCTTGAGTGCCGCAACCATTTCTGTCGGGCCGGGCACCTGCATCAGGGTATCGCCGTCGATTCCGACGCGCTTTGCGGCCTCAACAGTGTTGTAACCTGCACCCGTCACCATCGTGAAGCCACCTTCGAGAATGTCGGCGTAATTGTTGATGCTGTTTGGGTTGCCCGCAGGCACCAGAACGCCATCACCGGATTTTGCTACCGGCTCGGAGAACGATACATTCTCACAACGCGAATTCAGGATGTACATGCCACCTGTAATGAGATCGAAACGCTCTGCCTTCAGGCCTGGGATCAACCCGCCCCAATCGGTGACAACCGCTTCGACGTTTGTCAGCCCCATTTTGGCAAGCGTCTGGATGGCGATGTCATTTGTGAAGCCATCCGCATTGCCGTCCTCATCCGGGTATCCCCAAAGTGGAATGTTTGCAAAACCAATGCGGATTGTTTCGCCGGCGTCGATGCGTTCCTGCAATGGACCCGCCAAAGTTGTCGTTGCTGTAGCTGCGATTGCGACGCTGGCTGCGATCAGGGTTTTCTTAAGTTTCATGGACTGTGTTCCTCCTTGCCATTGTTCAGTCAGACGCGCGCCAAAAGGGTAGCGTCCGTGGGGAGTGTGTGCGAGCAACATACAGAAAGGGCATCCCTTCAGTCGTATTGTTCGTTACTGCACAGGTTTTTAGATTCGCCCCGACTAATGAGATCTACTTTATTAGCAGTGAGGGAGCGATTTCGTCAAAATACACGTCCTTGCGACTAAATTTGTTGCGTAACGTGAGAACGTCGATTTAAATCGACGCATGGACGACAAAGACCTCGAAATTCTGAAACTTGTTCAAAGCGATGCCCGCTTAACGGCTGAAGCTCTTGGTTTTGAGATCGGGTTGTCACCGCCGGCAGTCCAAAAACGCCTAAAGAAGTTGCGTGTGACCGGGGTGATCGAGCGGGAGATTGCGGTTCTTTCTTCAACCAAATTGGGTCGGGGAATGACGGTCATTGTCCAGGTCATGCTTGAACGCGAAAGTCGCAGACATTTGGATGATTTCAAACGCCGCATGCGAACCGCCCCGGCAGTCCAGCAGTGCTATTATGCGACAGGAGAAGCCGATTTCATCCTGGTCGTGATCGTGCAGGACATTGCCGAATACGAGGAATTTACCCAAGAGTACTTTTTCGACGAGTCCAACGTCAGCAAATTTACGTCTTCGATCGTCATGGATCGCGTAAAGGTGTCATTGGATATCATGTAACCGAGGGGTCACTACCTAGGACACGACCAGCAAGTCTGGTGCTGCCCGCGACGTAAGCAGCTTTGGTCCGCTGCCCCCCACCACAATGTCTTCCTCGTGCACCATCATGAGTCCGTCACCATAGCTCAGCGATGGCTCGATGGTCAGCACCATGTTTTCTTTCATCTCAGTCTCATCGAAAGCGACGTGCGAGGGCTGCTCGGTCAGTTGCATTCCCAACCCATGCCCCAGGCGCCCGATATCGCCGCCAGAACTGTCCATTTCAGCAATGACCGTCGACATCGCAATGAACAGATCACGGCAGGTATTACCGGGTTTTGCGGCCTCGATCCCAGCTTGCGTGGCGCGCCACAGCACGTCATATGCCCGCTTGGCGTCATGGCTGGCGTGGCCGATGGCCCAGTTGCGATCAAAATCGCAGAAATATCCGTCCCATGTGCAACCGGTATCCAGCATCAGCACATCGCCACGCTGCAAAGGCCGGCGCGATGGAGGTGAGATTACGTCGGCATAGCCACCTTGGTCAACGGCACCAACAACATAAGGTGCGTCGTCTGCACCATTCCCGATTGCGGTCAGACGGAATTGGCGGAATACTTCTTCCAAAGGCATATCTTCATGGATGATCTCTGGCACCTTGTCGAACGCCGCAGAGCCAATGGCACAGATATGCCCAATTTTTTCGATCTCGGCTGCGGATTTGACCATACGCAACCCTTGGACAAGGCTTGTCACATCGGCAATCTCAAGCCCCGGTAGCCCAGCCAGCAGCCGTTCCCAATCTCCGAGCGGCATCTGCAACTTGGTCTCGTGGCCTTTCATTACACCGATCTTGGCACCCTCTTTTGCCAGCGGCCCAAGAAGCTCGAGCAACAGGCTGATCCCGTCGTCTTGCGGGGTCGGGGCGCTCCAGGTGCGAATGTCTTCGAGCCAACCGCGACGCATCAGTTCGGCCCCAATTTCAGGGATCACAGCAACAGGTTTGCCGCTGGCGGGGACGAACACGAACTAGGGGCGCGTCGGGCTTTGCCAGAAGAGCGTATGAAATCCGGTGAAATAGCGGACATCCTGCTCGCTCATCAGCAGCATGCCCGCGAGGCCCGACGCAGCCATCGCCGCTTGCGCCTTGGCCGTCCGGGTGCTGAATTCGACGTCTTTAAATCCCCGGTCAGGGGCTGTGGCGGTCAATGCCATGTTGTGGTGTCCTTCATTCCTTGTCAGAACTTTGTTGGCTGACGATCGCGTGGGCCGAAAATTCAGCCATCTCACCGCGCCAGACCTGACGTCCAAAGCAAAACGACATGCCAGCCGCGTCACGGATTACCTGTTCCAATTCGACCACCGTGTGGCTGGCGGAAATACTCAAAAGCTGCGCCTCGTCTGTTTGCACACCGCGCATACGGATCATGATATCTCCGGAGCTGGCAGACATGTCATAGTTTTTCTCAAGGATCTGTGTGGTCGACTGGCATGCGTATTCCGGAGCATCCGGCCGGTCATTCCGATAGTATCCGGCCACCTAAACCGGGGTATCCGGCCACCCTTGTTCAGCGGCTGCGAGGCCTGAGTTTCTGGTTATCGGTTTTGGGCGCTTTCGTCACTGAACTTCGTCCCTGTTTCCGGACAGCGGGGTACTTTACCCCTGTCCATGAAAGGGGCACGAAATGGGACACCATCGACGGAAGTATACGGACGAGTATAAGGCAGCAGCGGTTGAGCGACTTTATGAACCGGGCGCGACACAGGGCAGCGTTGCCAGGGAGCCTGGTATCACCGGCACGCAGTTGAAGACCCGGCGGCTTGAGATCGAAGCGTTCGGCTCGGCTGAAGCCAGGCGGCGGTTCATCCCCGCGTGTGCGGGGAACTGTAACAAAGCCGCCGGTAACAGAGGATACAAGTCCGGCTCATCCCCGCGTCAGGGGAATCGCATGAGTTTCACGGCGCGAGGATTTGAAGCAGGAAGCGGTTGTTCCGGCCTGCCTTTTTCCGCATTCCTCCGAGGGAGTTCTCGCTTTTTGCTTTGTTGAGCAAATTCATTGCGATGTGCCTGATGACGGCGAAGTTGGCGGGTGCGTGATCTTTTCGTATCCGGCTGTCGTCATCGCGGAAGGTGACATCAGGCACCCGGTGGAGGCGGTTTTCAATTCCCCGGTGAGAGCGTACGGCATGGGCAAAGCGCGCGGCGTCTTTTGGCAGGGACGGGATGAAGTACCGCGTTTGCCGTGTCGTCTTCCCGCCACTTTCCCGAAGCGGGACGACGCGGCCAATGCTGACCAACCCCTCCCGATGGGGATGGCGCTTTTTCAACCGGCCGATGGCGTCGCATTGGGTGTATGTTCGCGTTTCAATCCTACCCTTGTCGCCGTCAACCGTCTGTAATGATTCCGTGTTTTCCTGATCCTGTTCTTCGAACCATAATTTCACGTCTTCATGGAGAAGCCCCTGATTGCCCTTCAGTGCCGGCACATAGTCAGCACCCTTGTCACGGATTTTGCAGGCGATCCCACGTTGGCACCCCATCGCATCCAGCGTCACGACCGCGCCCTCCGGAAAGAGCAGATCCAGGAGAACGGGGATGTCCTTGATCCCGTTCTTTTTGTGCGCGCCGGCTTGCTGGCCGGGCACGAGGCGTAGATCGTTACACCAGGCCGGGATCAGATGCAGAGGCGTTTCACCACCGGCCCCTGAGCCTCGCGTTGTCTTGCCGTCAATGGCAACGACCGTTCCTCCAACGCGCCCGGCCAACCCGGACGCCCACGCGGCGAAGGCTGCGTTGAACTCTTCAGGATCAAGCGCCCGAAACACCGTCGAAAGCGTGTCACGGGAGGGTATGCCATGCTCAAACGTAGCCAACTTGCGCAGGAAACCCGACTTTTCCTCGCCATAAAGGGCAACATCGACAAAACTCCCGCACCCCGACACCACTCCGCACAGGCTCGAAAGCAGAATCCCATCAAGTGGATACAACACCTTCGTCTCCTGGCGGGGATCAGAAATCGACGAGGCAAAAGATTGAAACAACACGGTATTTTCCAAAGCAGCGCCCTCCGGACATAAACTTTGGAAAACTGAATCAGAGACAGAAGATCAAGGCAAACCAAAGGATGCTATTCATGCGATACCCCTGATCCCCGCGTGTGCGGGGAACTGTCATTCCGGAGCGGAGCGGCAGACCAGTTGAGCGGTTCATCCCCGCGTGTGCGGGGAACTGGTGTTTTTGGTGTGCAACTTGATCCTAAACTCCGGTTCATCCCCGCGTGTGCGGGGAACTGATTCCCATCGCGCGGATTTTACCCGGGTAGCCCGGTTCATCCCCGCGTGTGCGGGGAACTGGAAGTCCGATCTCTCAAGAATCGCAATCATGGCGGTTCATCCCCGCGTGTGCGGGGAACTGGTGTTGCGGTTCTGGGAGGCCCGGCGCGGGCAGCGGTTCATCCCCGCGTGTGCGGGGAACTGCTATTTTCTTTTATTCTCATTCTCTTCTATGCGGGTTCATCCCCGCGTGTGCGGGGAACTGATTACACACCCTGCAGGGCCCTGTCCATATCACGGTTCATCCCCGCGTGTGCGGGGAACTGACCTGCGTCGCCGGGTTTTTGTTGCCTATCGCCGGTTCATCCCCGCGTGTGCGGGGAACTGGACCATTCCACAGACTCATCATCATATTCACGCGGTTCATCCCCGCGTGTGCGGGGAACTGATCGCGGCCCCTCGCCAATATCGCCGCCCACCCGGGTGTTTTCCAAACGTTCAAATCTCGTGCGATACAAAGGGCAGGCCAGGGTGCAGTTTCAGGTGGCGATGCAGGCGATCAGCCACAACCTCAAACGCCTGACCCGGCCCGGAGTCGAAAAGGTCCCGATTCTGTCCGCCTGACAAACGGGAGGAGTCCGTCAAAAATCCGAATATTCCCAAAAAATCAGCGGAAAATCAGTCAAAACGACGACAAATCAATCATTATCATACCTGAATTACACGAGAACCCTTCGAAGGACTGTTTGCCGACGGCCCCACAATGCGTTTGATCTGTTCGTCGAAACTTTCGAGGCGAAATACCCCGGGGCCGCCGAATGCCTGATCAAGGATCGCGAGGAACTGATGACCTTCTTCGACTTTCCGGCCCAACACCGGCAGAGCATCCGGACGTCAAATCCGATTGAAAGCGCTTTCGCCACGATCCGCCATCGCACCAGGCGAAGCAAGGGCTGCCTCAGCCGAGACGGCATGCTCTACATGATGTTCAGGCTCGGGCAATGTGCCGGGCAAAGCCGGCGCAAACTGCGCGGCTTTGCCCACCTCGCCGACGTCATCGAAGGCGTCGACTTCATCAACGGCATCAAGCCAAAACCAGGCCGCCGCATGAAGGTCGCTCAAACACCGGATTTGACAGTAGCTCTCTTTAAACCACAATTTCACACCCTCATGGAGAAGCCCCTGATTGCCCTTCAGGGCCGGCACATAATCAGCACCTCTGTCACGGATTTTCGCGGCAATCCCGCTCAGACATCCCATCGCATCCGGTGTTACGGTCGCCCTTCGGGAAAGAGCAAATCCGGACGAACTTCACACAGGGGCTGGATTCACTTTTCAGGTGCGACACCGGGTTTCCGGGCGAAGGCTCGACTGGCGTCTGGAAGCCCGGGCATTTTCGTCGATTGACCTGAACTTCCAGACGGTGTCATTGGTGTCTGTGTCTACCGGTTCCCGAAAGAGGCCGCAGCAAAACGCCGGGACCGAATGGAACGGCTTTCCAACGGCATGTTGGTTGCCACCGGGTGCCGCTCCCGTTGTTCGGAAATGACGGGTCCTTCCCGGCGGGGACGCATGTGGGTGTTATACGCCGCACTTACACACTTCTGCGTGGCGTTTTTTTTGCGTTTCGTTTCGTTTCGGATTTCCGCCGCCGGCAACACATTGACTCCATTGATCAATTTTTTCCCGACTGAAATCTGAAACGAAACGGGTATTTTTCCGAAACGAAATGCCCTCCCGAAACGCGCGGGGAAACCGCCGAAGGGGTCGCGCCGGAATTTGCGCGATACCGCCGGTTAAAAAAAACCGCAGGAATCCCGGCATGGCCAGCGGCAAAAAACCCTGCGCGCGACGGGACGCGCTCCGGTCCTGCCCCCATTCCGGAGATCGGGCGGCTGCCGCCGGATGTCCCCGTGCCCTGAAACCCCGCGTCCTGAAACCCCGTGCCCGGAAATCGGCTGCCCTGCACGCGGAATTCCCGCACCCGTACTGCGCATCAGGTCCGGCAGATGCGGCGTCGATCAGGGGATCCGGTTTTACCGGTCCCGTCCTGTTCGCCGGGGCAACCATTATTGCCGGGACGGGGGTCTGCTCCGGCCCGGGCCGGGGGAATTGCGCGACCCCGGGTTTCATCCGCACAGATGTCGGGATGCCGGTGGCTGATCACCGGATTGACATGTGCCGGACCGGTCCGCCCTGTAACGCCACCGCAGGCAAGGCCGGGAACGACACCTCGAACAGCCCTGCCTGCCTGCCGTCCTGACCGGTGCCCTGAGCCCAGCGTTTCCGGGCGTGAAAACCGGCGCGGCGGTCCGGTTCAGTCTGCGGTTTTATGCAGGGATGGTCCGCCGACCGCAGGCCGGTTCCACACAGGAACATTCCATACAGGAACAGGAGTCCGGCAGGAAATTGCGGGCCTGCACACTGCCACAGATACGGCCACAGACAGGTCCCTGTACCCGGGCAATTTTCCCCCTGTTTTTTCCCTGGATTTCCGGAGAAATCCGGGAGAGACCGGTTGGCAGCATACTGCCCGCACAGCCAGCCACACTGCCGGTTTTCTCCCCTGCAGATTTGCAGCGGTTTTATGCCGTGTTATCAGCAGGTTGAGAATTCGCGTTCCTGACAGAGACGCTTTATCCTGGCGGATATACCCCCGGATACACGGGAAGTCTCTACGGGCGTATTTCATCATCCGTTTCGGGTATTCAGGCTGGCGTGATCCTTACCGATAGTCCCCGGGCAAACCGCAGGTTTCGCTGTCCCTGATCGCGGCATTTTCGATGTGTATCGGGGTGGTGACGACGATGCGGTGCGGGCCGGGTTTCATGGAACCTCCGGAGGGTGCGGGTTCCGGGCGGGGTGACCGGGTGGATTTTGACCCCCGGGTGCGGCTGGAGTTCCGGGGCACGCAGTTCGCTTCGGATGGCGCGCGCGTTGTTGATGCACGAACCCGATGACGCGCCCGGACTGTCCGGTCCGGCGTCGGCGGCGTTGCGCGACATCCGTCAGGGCAGGAACACCGTCCACCGGCTCAATGGGCTGTTCCGGCAAGCGGTCTACCCGCCGTGCGGTCCCGGGGTAGGGCCAGGTGGAAGCGCTGCCAATTCCACCTCGCCCGGAACACCATCCACCATGCCCCCAATCCGGCGATCCGCAAGCGTATCGGTGCCCAACTGTGCGCTGTCCGGAATGCGGGCTCTCCGGCCAGGGCGAAACCGCACTGGCCGATCTCGCTTGAGCAAATGCAAAATGGCCAACACGAAAACCTGCCACCTCGGGCGCAGCATGGTTGCGCAAGCCGCGCGCATGCTGAAGCATATGATTCAGACCTGGCATGTGATATCCGGATCAGCCGCGCTTGCGGGCGCAGCAGTTCTTATTGGTCGGTCAGGACATAATGCACGCTGCGCCCGCCACCAACCTGACGGATCAGGCCGAGTTCCACCAACCGGGCGAAATCGTTTTTGCGCGACGCCAGAGACCGGCCTGACAGCCTCCGTATTCCTGTTGGGTGATCGAGCCCCGGGCTTCGATGTGATCAAGGACAAGCCGGTGGTGCGGCTCCAAACGCAGCTGCTTTTGCGGCAGCATTTTCTGGACCCGTTTCAGTTCATCCAGGATTCCTTCGGCAAAATATTCCAGCCAGTTGCTGAACTCGGAACTGCCTTCGAGATCACAGTAATCGCCTTGCTCACCCACCATCCGAAAATAGCGCGTAACATTGCGGTTGTAATAGGGCGTGTTGACGATCAGGGTTCCTTTTGGGTGTGAATTCTGATTCAAGCTTCGAAACCATGGGAGCATAAGATGGCACGTTTGATACTGACGGACCGGCAATGGGCATTGATGGAACCGCATTGCCTTGGCAGAAATCCGACCCTGGCCAAACTGGCAGCGATGGACGAATGTTCATTGAGGCAGTGCTCTGGATCGCCAGAACCGGTGCGCCGTGGCGTGACCTTCCTGCGGAGTTCGAAAACTGGAATTCTGTGTTCAAACGCTTCCGTCACGGGGTGCGTCGGGATGTGTTCACGCGCATTTTTGGTGCATTATCAGAGGGTTTTGATATGGAATACGCGATGGATGATGGGACACTTATCAAAGTTCACCGACATGGACAGGGCGCAAAAGGGGGACTGGAAGTCAGGCCATAGGCAAGTCACGAGGTGGGACCACGACTGAACCTCCTCCGACTAAAGTCAGAGGGTTCAGTGGGTCTTGAGCGCCTTCGGCGCACGTTTGAATGTTTTTCCGACTAAAGTCGGAGGCTTTAGACCAGATTGTGGAAAGTAAAATCCTTGCGCTGACCGATGCTCTGGGGACCCTCGTCGATTTCGTACTGATGCCCGGTCAACGCCACGATATCATCGGTGTCCCCGAACTGATCGAAGGCCACAAATTTGATACGCTGCTCGCCGATAAGGCATTCGATGCAAACTGGCTTTTCGATGAACTGGACCGGCGTGGTGGCGACGCGGTGTGCGTATTCCGGGGTGATCCGGCCACCTGTACCGATTTGATCCGGTCGAGGATTCCGGGGCATCCGGCCACCCCCGTTTCGACACTGTTGAAGCATCTGCGAGGCAATCTGTAGCAAGGCTACTCCGGCGTTCATTTTGAACGAGAGAGAGCCCAATGAAGAGATTGGACTTCGTTCCTGTTTCCGGACACTGGGGTACTTTACCCCTGTCCATGAAAGGGGCACCAAATGGGACACCATCGACGGCCTATACGGACGAGTATCGTGATGCCAATTTTTATCAGAATTTAGTTCCGCAAAAGACCTCGTCAGGTATTCCGCTATGGGGCAATGCGTTCGACAAAGTGGGCTAAGCACGGAGGTGGAACAATCATTGAACTCAGAACCCTGACAATCGAAGACTTTGGATTAAATGTAACTTTGCGACGTTGTCCGAACA
The DNA here is from genome assembly GCA_965207105.1 of Roseovarius sp. Taxonomy (GTDB): domain Bacteria; phylum Pseudomonadota; class Alphaproteobacteria; order Rhodobacterales; family Rhodobacteraceae; genus Roseovarius. The sequence continues at coordinate 28,062 of CBDBLS010000011.1, forward strand.
TTTTAGGTTTTGCTGTGCACCGGTCCTCTTGAAGTTGCGCCAGAAACTCCACAAAGAATAACAGGATGAATTTGCCGCGCCAATCGTTCATCGGCTCCAATGTAAGAAATGCTGCATAGGTATCAGCGCAAGACGAAATATCGACATCCTCCGGCAGTCCAACCAATCGCCCTAGATCATCTTTATCATATTTCGCGCTTACGCCATCCAACGAGATCGCAACATATTGCTTGATCCGGTTATCGACAGATCCAGACCCAACCCCCTTTACCCGGCAGAAGTGCAAAGCCCTATTTGCGAGAGCCATCGCCTCGAAGAACTCCAATAGACGAGCTTCGAACACTGCCTTCAGCTTAGCAACGTCATCGCTCTCCGCTGCACATTTGTACTCTCCAATGAGCAACTCTTCAAACACACTGGATGTGACCATAAGATTCTCTATTGAGTACACAGGAGTGCAATACAGGTTTGGGCTTGGATCATGCCCCTTTAGCTGATCAAAATCTTTGTCCACCATAAAGTAGGTGTTCAAGGCGTCGACATCCGTATTACGCTCCAACAGCGCCCGCAAAGACAGGACATTGTCTTTGCCGTAGCAAACGAAAGGGACCCAACCAAGAGCTGGGTTAATAGCTCTAATGCTAGTCTTATAAAAGATTGGATCATCGTCCCCTTCAACCGCAAGGACGACGTTTCCAGGATACTTAGAACGAAGAGTATTGTATCCCTGCAAGAATACTACTCCTCTCTCTCGCGCTGCTCTCATACGATCAGTCAGATTACTTCGCTTAACATCCTCATCAACGGTCATCTGATTACTGCTCCTCGCCCGTCCGACGATTCTCGATCGTCAGCGGTCCTGCATAAGGATCCAGACCATTGTCAAAGACAAACGGCGAATGAGTGATTGCCACCATCTGCGCACAACTTGGCGACCGCAAAATATCTGGTAAGAAACGTTTCTGCCAATCCATTGAAAGCGACAGTTCAGGTTCATCAATGAGTACGATGAACTTCTTTTTCTCACTCAAGTACAGTCTGGCGAATATGCTAACAATCTGCTTTTCGCCCGAAGACAACGCGTTTAGAGGAAGCGGCTTCCCCGTAAATTTATTCTCCACACGTGTCGAAACTGACAGCTTGTCGAAAATGAAACGCTTCTCATCAAAATCATTTTCCCAGTACAAATTGATCACCCCAACGAATGCTTCAATTGCCTGCTCTTGTTCCTTGTTGGAGGCATAAACTTCCAACAGCTGGCTAAGAAAGCTCCTTAGATAAGAATGCTGAGATTTATAGATCTCCTCATTTTTTATTAGCTCTGCGATCCCGGTCTCGACTTCCCCATCCGCCTTTCCCAGTCTGGCCAACACCACACGCAATTCTGCGGTGTCAATCTTTCCTGGGTCATTCTGCAATTTTCCTGGAACAGAAAGAAGCTGCTCTAGTGTCCGCCCCCCAATTCTGGTGTAAGCATCAAAAGTCGCAGACCTAATCGATCCGGCGATATTTTTTAGACGATTTTCGACATCCTCCAGTCCGAAGTAGATCAACTGATCCACCTCCCATGCAGAACGGGACCGCCGCTTAGCAGCCATACGGTTAGGCAGAATATGACGAGAGGAATGTAGGTAGTATGGATCTGAAGCTTTTGACTGCATGATGTCACTGGGCATCTCTGCTTCAATTCGTCGGTAAGTGGGCAGATATAGAACTGTCACACCATCCAACCCTCTCTTGACGTACTCTGCTATTTCAAAGAAGCTGCTATCGCTTTCAGGCAGGTTGTCAATCAATTCGCCACACATGTTGGAAATATCGTCTCTGTCAAATGGGCTGACCCCATAAAAACGACTAAACCATTCTGATTTATAGAATTCATCTGATTGGCCGAGCGCAAGCTTTGCTAGTGCGTCTAAGAGCGCATTATCATCACTCCCGAACTCTCTGAGTTGCGGAAAGCTGTCATTGATATCATCTAAAATATTTTCCGGAAGAGGCGTTAGTTTTTCTTTTAATACTCTCAATTCATCTTGGCCACGGAGTTTTATCGCAAACTGATCAAAGTGGATTTTCTGGATTTGCGCGGGTTTTCCAGCCAGTATTCCATAGAGTGCGTTCAGGAGCGTTGTCTTTCCCGAACCATTCTCTGCCGAAACTATTTTGGCCGCAGAAGAGCAATCAAGCTGAATGGTCTTGTACCCATTCACGCCTTCCAGGCTAAAATACTCAATGATGGGTTCACCTACCGCATCCGAAAGGCTGCCACCGCCAGTATCATCGCTCTGCATTCGATCGGTCACTTAACTCTCCCAAGTATTTGGTTGTTCGAAGGGCACCTCATAACAGATACGATCCAAACGTAATTTGAAGGCGACCGTATCGTCATCAATCATTGATGTCACTAAGCCTTTGAATGTCCGCTTTTCGCGATCTGGTGCGAAGTGGACTTCGTTTAAGGTTTTTCGATGCGGGCCTGAGCGCAGGTTTTCGTTTTGGTGCGCCGTTGGCCCGCGTTGGGAAACATGACGAGGAGGAAGCCGTGGGGTCTGGGCGCGCGCTATGGGGGAAGCGCCAATCAGGTTCAGCCGAGGATGCTGCGAGATGGGATTGTTTGGCATCATTTCTCAAGGATTGGTACCCTTGAGCGTCTTTTCCGGAGTGGCTTGGTACCAGTTTGGGCGCATTTGACGCCGTCAATTTTCCTTCACCCAAGCCGATACCAGCCCAAAACGCGATGCAGTTCGGGGAATGGTCTTTGATTGATGACGTGCGCCCCGTCATGCGGCGGTCTTTCTGGGTGGCGCGCGGGATTGCGGTTTTTCGCCACGCCGGAAGGTCTCGATGATGCGCATTTGCCCTCCGCAGCCGGGGCATGGTTCTCGCAGTGTGAGAGGGGTGACCTCGGCGACTGGTGGGTCATCCTGTTTGGCGGTTTGTGCGCCAAGTAAGGTCCGAGCCTTTGCGATATTAGCCTTTCGTTGCGCGCTGGCGAGCAGACCATAATGGCGAATGCGGTGGAACCGGTCCGGTAGCACATGGATCAGAAAGCGGCGGATGAACTCTGATGTGGAAAGGCGCATGACGGATCGCCCGTCACCGTCTTTGAGGCGATAATCTTTCCATCGGAATGCAACGGTGTTGGCATCGGCACTGATCAAGCGGCTGTTTGAGATGGCGACGCGGTGGGTGTAGCGGCTGAGATAGGCGAGCACCTGCTCGGGCCCGCCAAAGGGTGGTTTAGCATAGACCACCCATTCCTTTTTGCGCAGTGGGGCGAGATATGCAGCGAAGGCCTGTGGCTGCGACAGCCCGTTCAGGTCACCGAAGAAGGACAGTTCTCCTGCGCGATGCAGGGCCAGCAACCCTTCGATAAACAGGCGTCGAAAGAGCCGTGATAGAACCCAGACGTGCAGAAAGAACCCCGGTTTGCACGCGACCCAGCGGTTGCCATTCGGCGAGAGGCCGCCACCGGGCACGATCATGTGAATGTGGGGGTGATGGGTCAAAGCCGATCCCCAGATGTGCAGAACGCTCGTCATGCCGACCCGTGCGCCGAGGCGCCTGGGATCCGCCGCAATTGTCGTCACCGTTTGGGCGGACGCCTTGAACAACAGCCCGTAAACTGCCTTCTTGTTCCAGTAGGCGATGCGGGCGATCTCCGCAGGCAGACTGAACCTCCTCCGACTAAAGTCAGAGGGTTCAGTGGTTCATGAGCGCCTTCGGCGCACGTTTGAATGTTTTTCCGACTAAAGTCGGAGGCTTTAGACCAGATTGTGGAAAGTAAAAACCACATGGAAATACTCGACTGGCAGCAAGTCTTCGGCCCTTGCCGCCATCCAGTCTCGCGCTGCGGGTCCCTGGCATTTGGGGCAATGCCGGTTCTTGCAGCTGTTGTACGCGATGTGCTGATGGCTGCACTTGGTGCACGCGGCCACATGCCCGCCGAGCGCCTCAGTTCGGCAGGCCTCAATGGAGGACATCACTTTGAGCCGGGACAGGCTGACATGTCCCTTATTGGCCTGCCGCCACGCAGAACCATACCTTTTGAAAATATCAGCGATCTCCAGCGTTGGTTTTGCCAACTGGCCGGTGCTTATCCGGGTCATTGATGCTGGTTCTCGATGTTCAGCTTCCTGAGCGCTTCAAACGGGCTGGCTGTATCCCGGATGGTTTTGGTGGCGACATGGGTATAACGCGCTGTGGTGCTGAGCATGGCGTGACCCAGCAACACTTGGATCACGCGGACATCGACGTTGGCCTCCAACAGATGCGTTGCAAAGCTGTGTCGTAATGTGTGCAGAGTGGCGGGCTTGGAAATGCCCACCAAATGCTTGGCCGAGTTGAACGACCGGCCCAACTGCCTTGCCGAGATTGGGGTGATTTTGGGCTTTCCTGGAAAGAGCCATCCTTCCGGTCGTGCCTCGCGCCAATAGTCGCGCAGCAAATCCAGTAGATCAGGCGACAACATAACCTTGCGATCCTTGCCACCTTTGCCCTCGTCAACATGGATTAGCATCCGGTCACTATCGATGTCGCTCACCTTGAGATTGCAAACCTCTGAGGCCCGCAAACCGGCCCCATAGGAAATGCTCAAGGCCGCGCGGTATTTGAGACCCGGCCCGGGGGCCGCAGCAATAACCTCGGACACCTCTTCAATGCTGGGAACTGTAGGCAGTCGGCGTGGCTGCGTCCGGAACTGGACTTCGTCCCTGTTTCCGGACAGTTTAGTTATTGGCAAAGGGGCCGCTGGAATGGCTTCCGCCAAACCAATCTTTCCAGTGCCAGTATGTCACCCGTTTCACAGGATCGTTTTGACCTACCGGCTTCAATACACCGACCGGGAGCGCCGGGAGATGGACCGTCTGCGCTCACAGCTTTGCTCCTGATTTGCGAAAAGGAAAATTTGTCAACGGCGGCGTAAAATCCTGCAGACGGGTCGTCGAACGCACCTTCGCCTGGCCCGGGCGACGCCGCCGCCCGGCATAGGATTGGGAGAAAAGCATCGAAAGCGACGGGACCCGGGACTTGATTTCCCATATCGGACGCAGGACGGGCTGCCTCGCAAGGGCTTGAAAAACATCGACTCATTTTGGATCAGGCTCCCGGAAATCACGGGTCCTTCCCGGCGGGGACGCATGTGGGTGTCATCCGCCGCACTTACACACTTCTGCGTGGCGTTTTTTTTGCGTTTCGTTTCGTTTCAGATTTTCGTGCCCGGCAACACATTGACTCCATTGATCAATTTTTTCCCGACTGAAATCTGAAACGAAACGGGTATTTTCCGAAACGAAATGCCCTCCCGAAACGCGCGGGAAAACCGCCGAAGGGGTCGCGCCGGAATTTGCGCGATACCGCCGGTTAAAAAAAACCGCAGGAATCCCGGCATGGCCAGCCGCAAAAAACCCCGCGCGCGACGGGACGTGCTCCGGTCCTGCCCCCATTCCGGAGATCGGGCGGCTGCCGCCGGATGTCCCCGTGCCCTGCAACCCTGTGCCCGGAAATCGGCTGCCCTGCACGCGGAATTCCCGCACCCGTACTGCGCATCAGGTCCGGCAGGTCGCGGCGTCGATCAGGGGACCCGGTTTTACCAGCCCCGTCCTGTTCGCCGGGGCAACACCATTTTTGCCGGGACGGGGATCTGCTCCGGCCCGGGCCGGGGGAATTGCGCGACCCCGGGTTTCATCCGGACAGATGTCGGGATGCCGGTGGCTGATCACCGGATTGACATGTGCCGGACCGGTCCGCCCTGTAACGCCACCTGCGAGGCCACCGCAAGGAAGGCAAGGCCGGGAACGACACCATGGACAGCCCTGCCCTGCCCGCCGTCCTGACCGATGCCCTGAGCCCAGCGTTTCCGGTCAGGAAGACCGGCACGGCGGTCCGGTTCCACCCGTGATGTGTTGAACCTGGTACACGAGATGGATGCCAAAGGCGCTTCTCTTCGTGTACTGGAACCTGAAGTCACCACCGCTGGCGACATGGGCCGGATGGTTATCACCGTCCTCGGCATGGTCGCCGATATGGAGCTCAAGTTCATCCGCGACCGCCAGCGCGCCGGAATTGATGCTGCCAAGGGCAAGGGTGTTTACAAGGGGAGGCGGAAATCCGTTGATGATGAAGAGATCAGACGGCTCGCAAGTGAAGGTGTTGCCAAAGCGCAGATCGCCCGTGATCTCGGGGTTTCAAGAATGACTGTCTACCGGGCGCTCGCAGATACCGAAACCGAAGCGGACCTTAATTCAAGCTGCGGCGGATTCGACGAACGAGCCCACACCGGAAGTGCAAAAATCTCGCTGCGTGCGCACGCAGCACGAAAATCTTCTGCGCTACCACGAACTCGCTTCTGCATCGCAGAGGCGAGTTCGGTCATTCAAACAGATATACACGGAGTCCTCGAGCACCCGAGTTTTTGGGTTGACGTCTGGGCGTAGAACGATTCAGCTACCCGCATGATCCGTCCCGGTTTTCTTTCTCCCACGGAACGCCTTGAGCTTGAGGCCTGTGTTCGCAGCCAACGCGAAGACCACGGCGTCGCCCGGCGCGCCAATGCGATCCTGCTGCTTGATGACGGGAAGTCCTGTCAGACCATCGCTGAGTTTCTTTATCTGGACGACGATACCATTCGCGGCTGGCACAAGACTTACCGGAACGGCGGCCGGGACGCGCTTTCGACGGACGGTTGGAAGGGCGGTCAGTCCCGCATGACGTCAGCTCAAGAGACGGAGCTATGCGCGTGGTTGGACGAACGCTTCTGTCGATCGACAGTGGAGATCAGGGCGCATATCGCAGCTCGGTTTGGCATGGACTACTCTCATTCCGGCTGCATCAGGCTTCTGGCCCGTTTGGGGTTTGAATATCGAAAGCCGAAAGGGCTTCCACGCGTTGCATCTGCTGAGAAGCAGGCCGAATTCATCGATATGTACGAGCGCTTGCTGAACGAATTGGGCGCAGATGAAGCTGTGTATTTTGCCGATGCGGTGCATCCCGAATACCAGACAAAACCAAGCTATGGCCGGGTCAAGGCAGGCTCAAACCCCGCAGTCCCGACCACTGCAGGGCGAGGCCGCGTGAATATCCATGGCGCGCTCAATCCTGAAACCTTCGACACACCTTTTGTCGAGCCAACCACCGTCGACGGGGTCAGCGCCGCGCAGCTTCTCGCCAGGATTGAGGCGCGCAATCCTGACAAACACCTCATTCATGTGATTTGGGACAACGCGCCCTGTCACAAAGGGCCAGATGTCAGGGCGTTTCTCGCAAGACCAGACTGCCGCATCCACCTTATCCAGTTGCCGCCATACTGCCCGCACCTGAACCCGATTGAACGATTATGGGCCGTCATGCACCAATGCGTCACCCACAATCGCCACTACTCAACGCAAAAGCAGTTCGCGAATGCGATCCTCAGGTTCTTTCGAGAAACCCTGCCCAAAGAATGGAAAACCTTCCAAACCCAGGTGTCAGACAACTTCAGGGTTGTCACACACCAAAAATTTCGGGTTTTGGGGTAAGTCCGGTATAGGTGCAAATCTGAAGCCGCAAATCTGCCCAACGAGGACGAACCAGACTTGTGCGGCGCACCTTGCGCACGTTCAGAAAGACCTTGCATGCGTCGCACCAGATGTTCAGCGAGGCGGCGAGTCTCCTCAGACATGTCGTTCGAGCATGTCGGAATCCGCATAAATCAGACCGCCCTTCGCCGTGGTTTGTGTCTCCAATTGTGAGGCGAGTCGAATCCGACACTGAAGTCGGAAAACCCGGCGTTAGCTGTCTGAGAACCCTCATTTTCAAAGGTGTGCATTCTGGCGCCGTTTCACGGCACTGCGACCCTTGCTTCCAGGATTTTCCAGATGATGGATTGAAACGTGGCGCCAGTCAGCTCGCAGAGGATGTGAGCATTGAAACAAAATGCGTGGTCAGTTTGGACATCGCTTTGTGTCGGGGACGGTAAAGATGAGCGTTGAACGTCAGTTTCGGTTCAAATGGCACTGCGACCAAATCGGTCATATCCGTGTGGAATGTTGCGTAGCTGTCCACCAGCGCCACCCCGAACCCCAGCTTGACAAACGTGCAGGCTGACGCGCTGTAGGGCGTTTCCACGGCCCATCCAAGCGGCTCATCTTCGGCGGTGAATGCGGATTTGATCAACGTATGAAGCGGCGAGCCGCGGGTCATTGTGATCAGCCTGTGACCTGCAAAATCAGCTGGACGCACAGCGACCTTGTCTGCCAACGGATGCGTGGCAGGACAGACACAGACGATACGTCCCCCTCCAACCGGCATGGAGATGATGTCGGGCGACTGTGTTGACATCAGGCCGAGCCCCAGATCGGCAGCGTTGGTACGCACCAGTTGGATTACGTTTTCGCGTCGGCGGATATCCAGCGACATTTTCATTTCGGGGCGTTGTTCCAGCATGGTCTTGAGCGTTTCAGGCACGATGGAATGGGCCAGACCGGGTGTAGCCACGATCCGAAGCATTCCAACTCTCCCTTCGCGCAGATCGACGATATGATCCTGCACAGATCGGAACGAGGCTATGATTGGATCAATCTCACTATAGAGGTTCTCAGCCTCTTCAGTGGGGACCAACCGTCGCCCGATTTGTTCAAAAAGCTTCAGTCCCAGATCAGCCTCGGCGCTTTTGATCATGCGGCTGATGGCGGGTTGGGTCACACCGAGTGTTTCGGCGGCGCCGACCACGCCGCAACGGGCGATCACGGCATGGATGACCTCTAGGTACCGCATCTTCATTATATGCACTCCAGTTATATATAAAAATATTTGTGATATGTAATTATACTTTACAACCCCTAATCTGAGGCCGTAACTGCGATTCTCAGCCTGCTCAGGGTGATCTATGATATCCAATTTCAAACCAATAACTGTCGCCATCTGTGGACTCGGTGCGATCGGATTGCCAGTGGCACGCTGGCTTGATCAGGGTGTGCCCGGCCTCAAGCTCGTTGCTGTTGCGACCTCTTCGGTTGAGAAAGCAATGGCGCTTGTTGAGGGTTTTAATACACCACCGATGGCCGTTGAACTGTCGGACCTGCCCAACCATGCCGATGTGATTGTCGAGGCGCTGCCGCCGGAGCGGTTTGCCGACCTTGCCGAACCATCCATTCGTTTGGGGCGCAAGTTGGTGGTTGTGTCGATGACACAGCTTCTGACCAATCTTGATCTCGTCGATCTGGCACAGCAGACCGGAGCGCAGATTATCGGAGCGACCGGAGCGCTGGCCGGGTTGGACGCAGTTCGCGCAGCGGCACACAGCACTCTTGGCCGATGCGTAATGCGGACCCACAACCCCCCCCCCCAGTCTGGCCAATGCGACCTTTGTGCAAGAGGCAGGGCTCGACCTGTCGACACTGCGCGAACCGATGCGGCTTTATGCAGGAAATGTGACCGAAGCGGCGGCGAAATTCCCGGCCAATGTGAATGTTGCAGTTGCGCTGTCGCTGGCAGGATGGGGCCCCGACCGGACCGACTACGAGGTTTGGGCGGATCCCGCTATCGAGCGCAACACCCATAGCATTCTGGTCGAAACAGATGTTGTGACGCTTGAAATATCAATCGCTGGCGTTCCGAGTGACGAAAATCCGGCAACAAGCCGGATGACGCCTCTCTCGGTCATCGCCACTCTGGAACGCCTTGTGGTGCCGCTCACGGTAGGAACATGACATCCGCATCCGACACCTTGGCCCGGCTTGGGCCGCCCCCTGAATTTCACGATGTCCTGTCTGCGGCACAGCAGATCTACGGGCATGCGGTGCGCACGCCTCTGGTGGAATGCCACGCCCTGTGCGAACAGGTAGGCGGGCGCGTTTTCCTGAAGCTGGAAAGCCTGCAACGGACCGGCGCGTTCAAATTCCGCGGCGCAATCAACAGGCTGTCACGACTGGTACAAGAGGGCGTGACATCGGTCATCGCCTATTCCACCGGCAACCACGGACAAGCGATTGCAACCGCTGCGGTGATCTTCGGCCTTGAAGCGACCATCGTCATGCCACAGGACGCCCCGAAATCCAAAATCGCCCGGGCAAAGGCCGCTGGGGCCATGATCCGCTTTTATGACAGGACAACCGAATCTCGCGAGGAAATCGCCGCCGAAATCAAGGCCCGCAAGGGCGGTGTTATCGTGCCTCCCGGAGATGACCCCGCCATCATCGCAGGCCAGGGCACCGTTGCGTTGGAAGCGATCCGCGATCTTCACGCTGCGGGCCATGTTGCTGATGTCATGCTGACGCCCTGTGGCGGCGGCGGCCTTGCAGCCGGATGTGCGACAGTGCTCAAGGCGATTTCGCCCCAAACCCGGCTTTTTGCCGCCGAACCCGCCGTGTTCAACGATACTGAGCGCTCATTGGCGGCTCGCAAACGGCTCGAGATCCCGGATCGCAGCGCGCGCTCGATCTGCGACGCGCTGTTAGCCCCAATTCCGGCGGAGCTGCCTTTTTCCGTCAATCTGGACGGCCTTGCGGGCGTTGTGACAGCGACTGATGCCGAGGTCATGCATGCCATGCGTTTCGCACTGGATGAAGCAAAGGTGATGATCGAACCCGGCGGGGCCGTGGCCCTTGCCGCTGTGCTGGCCGGGCACATCGACCTGAGGAAAAAAACTGCAATTATCATCTGCTCGGGCGGGAATGTTGATCCCGATCTCGTCGCACAACTTTTTGACTGAAATACGGAGCCCACCCTATGAACGCACCTCTCCCGCAACGGATCCATGATCTGGAAATGCCCGATATTGGATTGCCCGGTGGGATCACCGCACGCGAGGCCGACCGCCGCTTGCTGGGGCTGGCCGGTCCAGACGCACAGGATACAACCCATTTTGACACCGTGCGTTTCCCGCCGCCCGAATGGGCCAGCAAAGTGATGCAAAAGGCAATGGCCGATGGGGCCTTGGCCTATACGCCGTATAGCGGGGATGCCAAAGTGCTGTCGCAGGTTGCCGAAACAGTGTCCAGGTTTCTGGGCATCCCGGTTGACCCGACACACAATATTGTTCTGACGCCGGGCACACAAGGCGCGTTGTTTTGTTCGTTTTCCAGCCTGACACCAAAGGGGGGATCGGTTGCGGTGATCGACCCCGAATACTTCTTTGACCAGCGGATGATCAGCTTTCTGGGCGGCACCCCACGTCACGTGCATCTGGATGTGTCGGGCGAAACGCCCAAGCTTGACCTTGAGGCGCTTGAGGCGACGTTCCGTGATGATGGAACGCGGGCCTTTGTGTTTTCCAACCCGCACAACCCCACCGGCGCGATCCTGCCCCGCGACACTCTCGAAAAGATTGCGAAGCTGGCCCAGCAGTATGACGTTACGGTCATCGCGGATGAGCTGTATTCGCGGCTGCTGCACAAGGATGCGAACGGCAAACCAGCCGAATTTAACCATATTTGCAGCCTGCCGGGCATGGCAGAGCGCACGATCACCCTGCTCGGGCCAAGCAAAACAGAATCGCTGAGCGGGTTTCGGCTGGGCGTGGCGGTGGTGCCAACGGCGCTAAAGCCGCGGATGGAGAACGTGCTGGCAATCACCGCCCTGCGCGCTCCGGCCTATTCGCAACAGCTTTTGCCCTATTGGCTGCGTGACGACAATGACTGGCTTGAGGGTCGGTTGGGCGATTTCACCGCCCTGCGCGACACGACCCTGTCGCGCCTGCGGGAATTACCCTGGCTGAAGGTGCGCCAGCAAGAAGGCACGGCCTATGTCTGGCCTGATGTGTCGGCGCTTGGAACGGCACCGCAGGAAGTTGCCGAAGCGCTGCTGACAAAAGCCAATGTATTTGTCAGCCCCGGCTATCAGTTCGGGCCAAACTCCTTTGGCTATTTCCGCATGTGTTACGCGCGTGACGAAGAGACATGGAACAAGGCACTGACGCGGATCGTGGATGTGCTGGCCGACCTGGCGAAATCACGTGGCCTTTGACGTAAATCAGTTCTGGAGAAAAAGTTTATGAGCAGAATATTAACGGTTGGAGGCGCCCAATTGGGGGGCATCGCACCGGATGAAAGTCGCGAAAGCGCGGTGGCTCGGATGGTGGAATTGTTGCGCGAGGCGAAGTCTCGGGGCTGCGGGTTGGTGGTGTTTCCTGAAATGGCGCTCACCACGTTCTTCCCGCGCTACTACGAAGAAGACATCACCAAGATGGATCACCATTTCGAACGGGAAATGCCCAATGACGCGGTGCGCCCTTTGTTTGACGTCGCAGAACAGGCCGACATTGCGTTTTATCTTGGCTTTTGCGAGCTGACCCCTGACGGGCACCACTACAACACCTCGATCCTTGTCGACAAAGGCAAGGTCATCGGCAAATACCGCAAGATACACCTGCCCGGGCATTCGGAACTGGATGAAGGCCGTCCATGGCAACACCTTGAAAAGCGGTATTTTGAACCCGGTGATCTGGGCTGGCCGGTGTGGCGTTGCAAGAACGGCATCATGGGAATGGGGCTGTGCAACGACCGGCGTTGGCCCGAGACCTATCGTGTGATGGCCCTTAAGGGTGTGGAGCTGACGATGTTCGGCTACAATACCCCGGATCGTAACACGGCAGCGCCTGAACCCAACCACCTGCGCATGTATCACAACCATCTGGTGATGCAGGCCGGGGCCTATCAGAACTCGACCTTCGTTGTGGGGGTTGCAAAGGCAGGCATCGAGGATGGCTGCATGCTTATTGGCGGGTCCTGTATCGTTCAGCCATCCGGCGAAATCGTGGCGCTTGCCTCGACGCTGGAGGATGAGCTGATCGTGGCAAACTGCGATCTCGATCTGGCGAAGATGGGCAAGGAAACTGTGTTCAACTTCGCCAAGCACCGGCGCATCGAACACTATGGCATCATTTGCAGCCAGACAGGAGTTGAGGTGCCTGACGATATCTAAAGTATCAATAACCAAGCCAAGAATTCATCATAGGAGGAAAAGATGATTGATCTGAAAACGAATGCGATGGGCCTGATGGGCTCTGCGATCCTTGCCATTTCCCTAAGCGCGGCACATGCGGATACACTGAAATATTCCGATCACGATGCGACCGGTGGAATGCGCACCGACTTTGTCAAAGATGTATGGCTGCCTGAAATCGAAAAACAGACAGACGGTGCGGTCAAAATTCGCCCGTTCTTTGGTGGCACGCTGCTAGGCTCCAAGGAAGTCCTGGGCGGGGTTGGCGACAACGTTGCGCAGATAGGCTTTGCCTTTCCGGGCCACTATCCCAATCGCATGGTAGCACACTCAGTCTTCGCCATGTTCCCGACAGGACCAAAGGACTTTAAAGATCAGGCATGGCTGTACCACCAGGCCTATGATCAAATCCCCGCGCTGAACGCAGAAATGGCTGCAGCAGGTGTTGTGCCGCTTATGGTGACTGCGGGCCTACCGGGAGCCTTCTTTGGTAAGAATAAGCTGGCCTCGCTTGATGACATCCAAGGCGACAAATGGCGCGCCGGTGGTAAATGGCTGCTTCGCTATCTTGAAAGCGCCGGCGCAAGCCCGGTTTCCGTGCCATGGGGTGACGTATATGTCGCGCTGCAAACGGGCACGATTGACGGCGTGTTTTCCAACTATGACGGTATGCACCTGATGAAGTTTGACGAGGTCGCGCAGAATATCATGATCTCGAACAACCTTTGGTATGCAACGCCCTTTGTTCACTTCATGAACAAAGACACCTTTGACGGGCTGTCCGAAGAAGCCCGCCAGCAGGTGCTGGATGCATCGAGCATGGCCGAAGATCAGTTCGCCGCGGTCTATGACGCCGCATTCGGAAAAGTTCGCGAAGAACAAGAAGCTGCCGGGTATTCCGTGGTTGAGCTGTCCGACGCGGATATTGCGAAATGGTCGGACCCTGCCAAGCTGACTGTGCTGCAAGAGGCCTGGGTTGAAGACGCCAAGGCCGTTGGTCTGGAAAATGCCGCCGAAGTGATGGCGAAAATGCGCGAACTGCACGCGCAGGCCATGCAACGCTAAGCCGGGCATAACGCACATGCGCGCGGCGGGCCATCTGCCGCGTGCGATTTCCTGATCGAAAGGACTCCTGCCATGCAACGGGTGATTTCCGCCATCAACGCCACCCTGTCCGGGTTCACCGGGTGGTTGATGATGCTGATGATGCTGATCCTGGTGGCCGATTTTGTCGCCCGCCTCTTTGGATGGCCCTTGCAGGACATGGCGCAGCTTTCGGTCTTTGTCATGATGATCGTCATCTACCTTGGGTTTTCACGATGTGAAGAATACCACGAGCATGTCGGTCTGGAATTTGTCACCAATGTGCTGGGCGATAATCCGCGGCGTCGGGTGCTTCAATTTTCGCAGGTTCTTGCGGTGATCACGGTGTGCATCCTGCTTTATGCGGTCGGGACCAATGCGCTCAAGGCGTATGAACAGAATGAAGCCATCGCTGGCGCCATTCAGATCCCCACATGGCCGACGAAATTTCTGATGGTACTGGGTGTCGGGGCGTTTTTGCTTCAATCAATCCTGAACATTTTTCGCCCGCCCGAGCGGGACGACGGCGAAACTCCGGGCAAAGGGATCGAATGATGCGGATATTCCCGGTACTTGTCCTAATAGAGGTCTGAGATATGGATTTCATTCTCGCTGGCACCTTGTGCATCGCGCTGCTGCTGCTTCTGATGTCGATCGGTCTGCAAATCGGCCTTTCCTTCCTGTTGAGCGGTTTTGTGGTGTCCTACCTGCTATTGGGGTTTGACAGTTCGGTATCCCTGCTGGGGCAGGCATCGTATTTTTCCATCGCAACGCCAACATGGGCCGCCATCCCGCTGTTCATTCTGATGGGGGCCTTTGCGTCAAACGGTGGGTTGGCGCAACGGGCCTATGACGGAGTGCATGCCCTAGCGCACAAACTGCCCGGATCGCTGATGATCGCGACATGTTTCAGCTGCGGCATATTTGGGGCGATTTCCGGCTCTTCCATCGCGACCACCGCGATTTTCGGCCGGATGGCGCTGCCTGAGATGAACCGTCTGGGCTACGATAAATCGCTGTCCATTGGCGTTATCGCCTCTGCGGGGACTTTTGCGTCGATGATCCCGCCGTCAATGATGATGATCATCTATGCTCTGTTCACCCAGCAATCCATTGGCAAGCTGTTTGCCGCCGGGATATTGCCCGGGATCATCACAGCACTGGCCTATGCCGCGCTGATCGTGTTCATGGTCAAGCGCAATCCTGCGCTTGCGCCCGCGCTCAAATCCTATGCCGATGGGAAAAAGATCAACCGCCGCCGTGAAGTGGGCCAGATGTGGCCGGTGCTGACCATCGCCTTTGTCGTGCTGGGGGGGCTCTATTCCGGTGTGTTCACCCCGACGGAATCGGCGGCTGCAGGATCGTTGGTTTCGCTGTTCTTCGCCTGGTATCTGAAAAGCTTTGCCAAGATTTCTGATGTCACCGGTTCGATGCAGGACGCAGCAAACATCACCGCGATGCTGTTTCTGATCAACATTGGCGCGTTGTTCTACAGCCGTATTCTGGCCGTGACCGGCCTGCCATCCGAGCTGACGATGATGTTGCAGGATTCCACCTTACCGCCTTTGATGATCCTGATCGGGATCATGGTGATTTTTTTCCTGCTGGGTATGATCATGGTGCCGGTTGGCATCTATGCGCTGACCCTACCCATCGTGCTGCCGATCCTGACCAGCCTTGGCTATGATCCGATCTGGTTTGGCGTAATCGCGCTCAAACTGACCGAGATCGGAGCGATCACGCCACCTGTTGGCCTGAACGTGTTTGCGATTAAGGGCGCGGTGCCCAAGGACATGAAGGTCTCGCTGGAGCAGGTTTACAAGGGCTGCATGCCATTCCTGCTGTGCGATCTGGGTGTCCTGGTCTTGCTGGTGGCCTTTCCCGCCATCAGCCTGTGGCTGCCCGGAATTTTGATGAACTAACTCGAAGGAACATGAGACATGGCCCATTTTGACACCATCGTATCCGGTGGCACGATTGCCACCGCTAGCGACACGTTCCGCGCCGACATCGGTATTCGCGACGGTAAGGTTGCGATGCTGGGCCATGATCTGGGCACTGCCGAGCGCGAGATTGACGCAACCGACCTGTTGGTTCTGCCCGGCGGGATCGACGCGCATTGCCACATCGAGCAGGAAAGCTCGACCAAGCTGATGACGGCTGATGACTACTATTCCGGCAGCGTATCAGCGGCCTTTGGCGGAACCACGACGATTGTGCCTTTTGCGGCCCAGCACAAAGGCCAGAGCCTGCGCGAAGTTGTGAAGATCGCCCATGAACGGGCGGGGCCAAAGGCGGTCATCGACTATGCGTTTCACCTGATCATTTCTGATCCGTCACCCCAGGTCATGGGCCAGGAACTGCCTGCGCTGATCAAAGATGGCTACAGTTCGTTCAAGGTTTATATGACCTATGATCTCTTGAAAATCGATGACAGCCAGATGCTCGATGTGCTGGCGCTTGCGCGTGAACACGGTGCCATGACCATGGTGCATGCCGAAAACAACGATGTGATCAAATGGATCAGCGAACGCTTGCTGGCCAAGGGCCATGTCGCGCCCAAATTCCATGCAGTCAGCCACAACGCCATCGCCGAAAGCGAGGCGTCACGGCGCGCGATTGATCTTGCGCGGCTGGTCGACGCGCCGCTGTTGATCGTTCACGTCTCAACGCCCGAAGCGACGGCGGCGATCCGCGATGCACGCAACAAGGGCCTGAAAATCTATGGCGAAACCTGCCCTCAATATCTCTTCCTGACCGCCGATGATCTGGATCGCGAAGGCATGGAGGGCGCCAAGTTCTGCTGCTCGCCACCACCACGCGACAAGGCCGCCCAAGAGGAAATCTGGCTGGGGCTCAAGAACGGAACGTTTGAAGTGTTCTCGTCCGACCACGCGCCCTATCGCTTTGATGAAAGTGGCAAGCTGAACGCTGGCCCCAACCCGACGTTCAAGAAGATCGCCAATGGTGTGCCGGGGCTCGAAGTGCGCCTGCCGTTGCTTTATTCCGAAGGGGTTCGCAAGGGGCGGCTGACGCTGAACCAGTTCGTTGCCCTGGCCTCAACAAACGCAGCCAAGCTTTATGGCCTGCATCCGCGCAAGGGCACCATCGCCATTGGGTCTGACGCCGATCTGGTGCTGTTTGACCCGAACCGCGAACTCACGATTACCAACGACATGCTGCACGACAATGTTGATTATACGCCTTATGAGGGACGCGAGTGCACCGGCTGGCCGCGAATGGTCCTGAGCCGCGGGCGTGTGGTGGTTGAAAACGAAGAACTGAAGGTCGAACGCGGATCTGGCAAGTTTCTTGAACGCGAGCCAACGCCGCCGGAAGACCGGACATCGCCGCCCGATACGCCGCTCGACCCTGTCGGCAACTTCGGCGCAGACATATTGTAGGCCACACCATGAAACCAGTTCTCCGCGTTATCAATCCCAACTCCACAACGGCAATCACTGATCGCATGGCCGAGGCGCTTGCCCCTTACTTGCGCTCCGGCGGTGTGCAGATCGACTGTGTAACTCTTGCCGATGGGCCTGCCGGGGTGGCGAGTGATGCTGATATTGCGCAGGTCACTCCGCTGGTTGCAGACCGGATCGCCAGTGACGATGCCGCAGCCTTTGTCATCGCCTGTTACAGTGATCCGGGCCATGCCGCTGCGCGCAAAGTCACTGACCGTCCGGTGATCGGGATCGGAGAGGCGGCCATTGCCACGGCCATGACACTTGGGGGCCGGTTCGGTATCATTTCCGTGTCTGACTGGTCTGTTGGATTTCATGCGCGGGATATGAAAACCCGCAAACTTGATGCCCGCTGCGCTGGTGACAGACCGCTTGGGTTCAACGTAGCAGACACCGAAAGCGCCGACGCATTTGACCGCATTGCCAGCGTGGGGCGCGATTTGCTGGAGAAAGATGGCGCCGACGTGCTGATCACCGCCTGTGCAGGCATGTCACGCCATCTACCCCGGCTTGAGGCCGCATTGGGCTGTCCTGTTGTTGATCCGGTGCGGGCGGCAACCGCCATCGCATTGGGTATTCTTGCCAACAAAGAGGCGTAAATGTCTGACACACAACGATCTGTGCTTGTCATAAACGATGGCCCAATGGCCTATCTGCCTGAATTGCGCCAAGCAGTTCCGAGTTGCACATTCGAGGTCTGCCGCGAAGGCGAAGACGTTCCGCAGGCGCTCGAACGGGTGCAGCCAGAGATCGTTTTTGGCCTTCATGGTGGCCGCTTTCCAGCCTTCAGCCATGCCGTTGCACTGGACTTTCCATCGGCCAAATGGATGCACAATGGCGGTGCTGGCATCGACCACCTGCCGCCTTGGAACGCCGAGCGAATAGTGGTGACCAACAGCGCCGGTGTTTCCAGCCGCTTTATGGCCGAAACCGTGACCGGCGCTATTCTGATGATGAATTTTGGCTTTCCACAATATTTTCGCCAGCAACAGACCCATGTCTGGGAGAAACGCCCGTGGACAAGCCTGTCGACGAAAACCGCGCTGATCATCGGTTTGGGCGGCATCGGTTCATTGGTCGCTGAACGGCTTTCCATGTTCGGCGTGCATGTAATCGGAGCCCGAAAATCCTCTCGGCACTGCGATCAGGTGGATCAGCAAATCCTGATGGAAGACATCCCCGATGTTCTGCAGCGCGCCGATTATATCTGCATCCATGTGCCCAATACGGATGAGACGCAGAACATGGTTGATGCCGCATTTCTGGCCCGGATGAAACCGGATGCGGTTCTTATCAATACGGCCCGCGGCGCTCAGGTCGACGAAACTGCCCTGCTTACAGCTTTAAAGAACAAGTCGATCGGGGGTGCCTATCTGGATGTCTTCCGGCAGGAGCCTCTGGCCACAGATTCTCCCTTCTGGGATATGCCCAATGTCATCATCACCCCGCACCATTCTGATGCAGCGAAAGGCTGGGAAATCGCGTCCGCCCGATTTTTCCGCGAGAATCTCAACCGGTATCTGACGAAGCAACCGCTGGAGAATATCTGCGATCCCAAAAGCGGCTACTGACGTGTCTGAAACTGCTGGACTTTTGAGGTGTTTGGAACCGATGTTTGAGCGATGCCCGCTACTAATGTCCTGTGCAAAGCCAAAACAGATGGAAGCAAAAACACGCCAGCCCCTGCAAGGCCACAGGGTGTGCGTCCCGTAGTGCTTCCTTCCATTCCTTAGAAAGGATCCCGCCATCAAACCGTGGGATCAAACACCTAGCCCGGATTATTCATCAAGCTGCTTGATATGTTTGGCGGGCATGGTTCAAGTTTCTGAAATAGCGTATGATTTTGGTGTTTGAACAAAACATCGGCTACCAGCAGAAAACCCGGCCCGCCATGCAAGAAGATAACCTATTGTTCCCCGGTTTGTCACCTGTGGGACGGCACGAAATATCTGCGCGCTTTGATGGTGGTGCGTTGTCATCGGATGGCGGCGTGCTCGTTCTTCGTCAGATTGAGAAGAGGTTGAACTTTGCCGGCATGATTGCTTCATGTTTGCATGACAAGCGTGACGCAAACCGTACCATCCATGATTATACCACCATGATCCGCTCCCGGATGTTTGCAATTTGCTGTGGCTATGAAGACTGCGATGACCTTGATGAGTTGCGCCATGATCCGGCGTTGAAGACTGCCTGCGAGCGGTTGCCGGAAAGTGGTCATGCACTGGCTTCCCAACCAACTTTGTCGCGGTTGGAGAACACGCCGTCATGGCGAGAACTGGGGCGTATGGGGTTCATGTTGATTGATCTGTTCTGTGATAGTTTCCGCGCGGTGCCTAATCATATTATCCTTGATATTGATGATACCACCGACCGCACATATGGCGATCAACAGCTTTGCCTGTTCAACACCCATGCACAGGGATACTGCTTTCAACCGATCCATATTTATGATGCAGCAACAGGCAAGCCGGTTTGCTTTGTGCTGCGCCCTGGCAAGCGACCTTCGGGCGAGGAAGCCGCCCGGATTTTACGCCACGTCATTCGTCGCATCCGCCGTAACCGGCCCCGCATCGTCATTACTGTGCGCGGTGACGGACACTATGGAACGCCTGAAGTCATGGATCTTCTGGAGCAACAGGGCTGCTTCTACATTTTCGGCCTGCCCGGAAACAAAAGGCTAAAGGTGCTCTCCCATCTATGGAGTGAGGATGTTGCTGTACGCCTGATATCGAGCGGAAAAGACAAAATCCGCCGTTTCTTCCAAATTCAATACGGTGCCAAAAGCTGGTCGAAGGAGCGCAAGGTAATCGCTCGTGTAGAGGCAACCGGATTGGGCAACGATACCCGTTTCATCGTCACCAACTTAACCGGACGCGGCAAACATCTTTATGAGAAGGTCTATTGTGCACGCGGCAGGATGGAAAACCTGATCAAGGAACACAAACTCTACACCGGATCGGACCGCACCTCCTGCCACCGTTGGGAGGCCAATCAGTTCCGGTTGTTCCTCCACACCGGTGCTTATTGGTTGCTGTTATCATTGCGCCAGGCGGCACCGAAACGTTCGCGGTTTAGAACCGCAACCTTCGAGACTATCCGGCGCACCTTCTTGAAAATAGCCGTGCGTGTTGAACAGCTGAAATCGAGAATTGAAATTGCCCTGCCAACGGCCTGCCCACAGCGGTCAATGCTCATCTTGCTGATGGGGCGCATCAAGGCACAAAGCCCATGACCAACGCGGCATCAGCCGCCGTTCTCACCCCCAACATCAACCTCAAACGCGTCCTCCAAGTTAAGATCAAGTCATCCCCGTCAGCACGGCCAATCCTTCACGTCCGGATGAAATCGGATTAGGCTGATGAATAATTCGGGCTAGGTCCCGCTTCTCGATTGTTGGGATAGACCGCAGCGAAAGATCGGTCTGCAATCAGCCTCGTTCGGCCCGCTTGAACACGACCGCTTCGGTGAAATGTGCGGCACTGCCAAATGAACAATGCTGCACATGCAAGGTCTTTCTGCATGAGCATTCGCTGCGTCAACACAAGTCCGTTTTGTCCGCATCTTACCAGTTCGAACAACGCGCAGCGAATGGCTACTGCATCATGTGTTCTCTTTGTGTTCCTCATAAGCCCCATCTGTGCACGTTCGGGGCGGTTGGGCCATACAGCGTCGCACCGGATCATTACCGACGACAGGAAAAGGATCCTGGCCGTTGGTCCTGCACAGCCCGGGCGAAAGCACGACAAACGGATATATGATGAAGCGCGCGTGGACAAGCCCCCCGGTGTGCTTGTCCCGGGCGGATCCCGGTTATCCGGGAACGTCGCTGGAAGTCCCGCTCAAAGCCTCAAGGAACCATCCCCTTACCAAAGAGCGGAAAAGCTGCAACACATGGCACGCAAAGCTGCGCATCGGCGTAGAGCATGGAATTTGCCGCATGAAAAAGTTCAGGATTTTTGCCGATACCCATCGCAATAATGGCCAGGCAGATATGATCGCAAGGAATGTAGCGGCCCTGGCAAACCTGAATTTGAAAACAGCCTGACCAAATGGGCAGGGATACCTCCGTTCAAAAATAACCGCCCTTATTGCGAAGCGAGTCTAGTGAAAAAACTGTTCCGAAGCCGGGATTTTCATTTACTGGGGGGACCGCCTGGACCGCCTGCGCATTCCGGGGACTTCCGCCCGATTATTACGTCAGTGCTTGCACTTTGATCCGCCCGACCGTACAGTTCTGGTCCGCCCGGTGATTTCGGGGGCTCCGCCCACCCCTTTCCCCGAAAGAGGCTGCGGCGCGCCGCCGGGAGCGAATGGAACGCCTTGCCAACGACATGTTGGCTGCCGCCAGGCACCCCACCCGTTGTTCGAAAATGACGGGTCCTTCCCGGCGGGGACGCATGTGGGTGTGATCCGCCGCACTTACACACTTCTGCGTGGCGATTTTTTTGCGTTTCGTTTCGTTTCAGATTTTCACGCCCGGCAACACATTGACTCCATTGATCAATTTTTTCCCGACTGAAATCTGAAACGAAATGCCCTTCCGCCCGAAACGAAATGCCCTCCCGAAACGCGCGGGGAAACCGCCGAAGGGGTCGCGCCGGAATTCGCGGGATACCGGCGGTGAAAAAATCCTCGGGAGGTCCGGCATGGCCAGCGGCAAAAAACCCTGCGCGCGGAAGTCCCGCACCCGTTCTGCGGATCGGGTCCGGCAGGTCGCGGCGTCGATCAGGGGACCCGGTTTTACCGGTCCCGTCCTGTTCGCCGGGGGCAACACCGGTATTGCCGGGGCAGGACCGTGTGCCGACGGCGCGGGAGACGGACCCGGTCAGGAAGACCGGCGCGGCGGTCCGGTCTGCGGTTCCATGCAGGGATGGTCCGCCGGGAGGCAAGCGGGGCACGGTGTGAACCGGCGGTCGGGGATGTCCGGTCTGCACAGGTAACGGGAGCCCGGCAGGAAATTGCGGGCCTGCACACTGCCACAGATACGGTCACAGACAGGTTCCTGTACCCGGGCAATTTCCCCCCTGTATTTCCCCTGTTTTTTTCCCTGAATTTCCGGAGAAATCCGGGAGAGACTGGTTAGCAGCAT
>CBDBLS010000012.1:0-66032 GCA_965207105.1 Roseovarius sp.
AGGCGGGCGCTGCCGTATTTTGACAGCTTGGTTTGGCTGCGGAAAGTGCCGGATTGGATTGTGGCGAGGTCCATGCCGCAGAACTTCAGGAACTGCCGGTGATGCCCGAAGCGGCGTAAATCACCTGCTTCGGCTAAGATGGTCAAAGCGTTGATGGGACCGATCCCGGGGGATCGAGGTAAGTAATTGATAGTCGGGATGATCTTTGAGGAGTGCGACGGCACGATCTTCAATCTCGTTGCGTTGTGCGATCAGGCTTCGGCCTTCGCCAAGGATTGTCAATCGCAGAGTAAAATGGGTCCATGTCGCGGCGTAAAAATGGGCCACTTCGGTTGATGTTTTGTGGCGCTTTTGCACGCGTGCTCGTCACAAAGCTGAAGCGTGCCAAAGCGCATGCTGGCCATAAGGCCAGCATTATTCTGACTGTGATTGCGGGCTGGTTATTTTCGGTTGTTGCGACTGTGTTTGAGCCGATAGCTTTCGCCATTCATCTCGAGGATGTGGACGTGATGGGTTAAACGATCGAGTAGCGCACCGGTCAGCCGCTCAGAGCCAAAGACTTCAGTCCATTCATCGAAGGGCAGGTTCGAGGTTATGATGATGGAGCCGCGTTCATAGCATTGGGATATGACCTCGAAGAGCAGCTCTGCGCCAGATTTGCTGAGCGGTACGAAGCCCAGTTCATCAATGATCAACAGGTTCTGGCTGGTCAGTTGCTTTTGAAGGCGCTGCAATCTCCGCTCATCTTGAGCCTCGATCAGATCATGGACTAATGCCGCAGCCGTTGTGAAGCGCACCTTCAGTCCTCTTTGACATGCAGCCAGCCCAAGTCCCAGGGCGATGTGTGTCTTGCCCGTGCCTGACGGGCCGAGCGCGATGATGTTCTCCCTGCGATTAACGTAATCGCATCGTGCCAGATCCATCGTCAGGGGCTTGTTCAAGCTTGGCATGATCTTGAAGTCAAAGCTATCCAAGCTCTTGGTGCTGGGGAACTTCGCCGCTTTGATGCGCCGTTCAATCATCCGGCGTTCGCGGTCGATCAATTCCATCTCACACAGCCGCGCCAGATAGTGGATGTGATCTTTGTTCTCTGCAGCACAGAGCTGCGCCTGTTTGGCATACTCGCCTTGGAACGTTGGCAGTCGCAGTTGTTTAAGATGATGCCGTAGAAGAATCCGAGGGGCTTCGGTCATGCCGCGGTCCTTCCCATCAAGCTCATGTAACTGGATGGGCGTGTTGTGCCGACATTGGCCTTGGGCAAGTATGGATAGAAGTCCAAATCCAATCGTGGTGGCCGCTTCTCAACCCGACACAGTACAAGGTGTTTTACGGCGTCATAGCCAATTGCACCCATATCTATTGCCTGCTGGATTGCGCCTTGCACAACATCCATTTCGAAGGTCTCCAAAAGGCGCAAGACTTGAACGTATTCTCGCTTGCCCGGCTTACCCATTCTGGCTTCAAGCAGTCGGTGCAGCGTGGCAAATACATCTGGCAAATGCCAACCCTGCAAAGGCGCGGCCTGATCCAGGGCACCCACCTTTTGTTCAAGCAGGGGCAAAAAGTGCAATGGGTCAAAGACCATATCCGCTGATGTGTAGGATCGTTTGTGCCGCGCAATAATCTCATTGCCGCAGCCGATGATAACCTCATGCACAAACCCACGCACATGAACATCGTGGTGCGCATAGGCTACTGGCACCGAGTAATCATTGCTGCGATAGCGCACCATTGAGATCGACGTTGCACGCGTGCTGACGTGATCGCAGGCTTCATATTCTGCGACGGGCAATCCCATCAGAGCATCCAAATCCGACATCAGGCGTGCGCCTATGGTTTGGGTGTGACCCCGCAACGTATCGTCCTGACGTGCTAAACACTTCTCTTCCAAATGTGCGTTCAGATCATCAAAGCTGTCATAGCGAGGTGCGGGAACCATGAAGTTGCGGCGGGTGTATCCAACCATGCCCTCAACGTTGCCTTTATCGTTCCCTCGCGCGGGTCTGCCAAACTTGTCATCAAACAAGTAATGCGACTGCAGTTCCGTAAACCGACGTGTGCGGATGCGCGTCTTATCCCCGAGTATCCGAGCCACGGCGATCTTGGTATTGTCGTAGAGAATGGATTGCGGAATGCCGCCAAAGAATGCAAAGGCGGACACATGGCCATCGCAAAACGCCTCGGTTGTCTCAGCTGGATATCCCTTCACAAACACCGCATCAGAATGTGGCAAGCTCATCACGAAGAAGTGGATCTTGCATTCCACGCCACCGATCACGCCCAGCGTCTCACCAAAATCAACCTGCGCATGGCCCGGCCGATGCGACAACGGCACAAACACCTCTTTGGTGCGCCGTTTTTGCTCGCGCACGTAATAGGTCACCGTGGTCAGGCTGCCGGCATATCCATGCTCATCGCGCAGCCGTTCAAAGATGCGCTTGGCCGTGTGTCGCTGCTTTTTGATCAGGGCTTTGTCTGTGCGCAGTATCTCATCGACCACACCAACATAACCATCAAGCGTTGGCCGCCGAGGCGCTTCCGACCGACGATACCCAGGCGGAAGTTCATGGCGCAGCATCTTCGCGATCGTCTTACGATCTTTGTTCTCTAATCTGTCAATGCGTGTTTCCTGAGTTTCCTGCTTTTGATGTCAGAGGTTGCCTTTGTTCTCTTCGAACTCTGAGGTTCATGATGGGGTTGGCTGGGTGTGGGTCGGCAATGTTGAAACCGCAATCATACCGTTGGTCTTGGCTGTTGCTACAGAATCGGCGCCGTGTCTCACGCCCTCCCTCGGGCATCGTCCCAGATGGGAACTTTGATTTAGGAATCCTCGTTGTCGCCTCGTAAGCCTTACGCGGACTGGAAGTCAGTTTTGTCTCGCATAATGGCATGAAGTATGATTGCCAGACGACGCGCCAGAGCCACTCGGGCCTTTCTCATCGTTGAGCGCGCACCGATTGCGAGGGCCCATGTCTTCAATTTGAGCGGAGCGGCATACCGCGTCAGCATCACATTGGCGGCCTCATAGAGAAGCGTTCTGACGCGCACGTCGCCCCGCTTTGAGATGCTGCCCGTGTAGTCGATTTCACCAGATTGATGCCGTCGCGGCACCAGTCCAAGATACGCCCCCACATCACGCGATTTCCTGAAACGCGACGGATCATCAATTGCTGCGGCAAAGGCCAATGCTGTGATCGGACCGACCCCTGGTACCGTCATAAGGCGCTGGCAGACTTCGGATTTGCGGGTCATCTTTTTGATGTCGCCATCAATGGCTGCAACCGCCGCGAGGATTGCTTCGCGTGCTGCGAACAGTCCGCAAATTGCGGCATGGAGGCCAGGCACTCCATCGCTAACTTTTAGCGCCGCGTTTTTGAATGCCGGAGACAAAGCTCGTGGCAGCCGCACGCCGAAGACGACGACCAGACCGCGGATCTGATTGTCGAGCGTCACACGCTGTCCGACCAGCTTCTTGCGGGCTGCGATCAGCGACCGGATTGCGTGCGCTGACAGTGATTTGACATGGGTCGGCTTGTAGAATCCCGTCCGCGCCAGGTGTGCCAAACCGCGGGCATCATTGCGGTCCGTCTTGTGGCCGGCCAGAGATTTAAGGGCCTGATATGCTTGCCTGCTCTCGATGCAAACAACCGGGACACCAAGCTCCGTCAGCCCATGGTAAAGCATTGGTGCCATCCGTCCCGTTTCAAATACAACTTTGGCACATGGTGGTCCAGAAGCGAGGAAGTCAGCGATCGCTTTTGGTGTTGAGCTCGCTTTTCCTTCACGAATAAGGGCCCCTTCACGATCCAGAATGCAGATATGCGTCTCTTCCATGGACACATCCAAACCAGCAAAATATTCCATTGGTCAGTCTCCTTTTCAATTGCATGTGCATCCAGAATAACAGGGGTAACTGAGTGCTGATCCTGATTACGCCATGTTGAAAAACCGCGCCGCTTCTCGGCCAGACATACCGTCCTTCAAACAAGCACGGCGCACACGACTATAAATATCCACAGAATACATCTCCCGCCCTCCGAATAAACGAAGGGCACAAACTGGCGGACTTTTACTCCGCTACAACTGCGATATGCAGCCGCTTCTGTGGCCCAATATTGCTCCGCGTTTTACATTGCTCATGGCCGAGATAAAATGGGGTGACGGATAACATTCCAGAAAGGCAAAGAACCAGTCGCTGCGCGAGCTGCGGTGAAAGCGGTCAGCTTCAGGGAAGTATAAGGGCAGATAATGCGTCAGCACCCGGTGCCGGAGCTCGGTCTTCGACTTGGAAACGATATCGTGGGTTTTGGACAACTCCTGAATGTCATTGGTGCCACGCAGGAGGGGATCGTGGTAAAACCGCTCGTTTCTGATCTCCATCATGTGCAGGATGACCCGGGCGTCTTTTGGGTCGTTCTTGTCCCAGCTGTTGTTGAGAGCTTCTCTGGTCCGCGCCAGGGCCACCGACGACACCAGCTTCATCTCAAAACCTGCTGTTGCCAGATGATAAGCTAGGGTCTGTTGACAATCATCGTGTTGCAATGAGCATGGCACAGAGGTGCCAGTTGGCAGCGTAGCTTGTATCAGTCTTGTCGTATCGCGTTGCCATGCCTCTGAATTCCTTGATCTTTGCGAAATGGTTTTCGATGAGATGGCGCCACTTGTACATGTGGGTATCGTAGTCCCGTTGAACTTTTCGGTTCGATTTGGGCGGGATGACAGCGGTTGCGCCACGCTCATCAAGGTCTTGCAGGAGCCAGTCGGCGTCGAAGGCTTTGTCGGCCAGCAACGCCCCAAAGGAAGCCCCCTTGATCAGAGGAGCGACCCCCTTCATGTCGTGTGCCTGTCCCGGCAAAAGCAGAAACCGGAACAGGTTACCGAGCGCATCGACCAAGGCCACGACCTTGGTCGTCAGTCCGCCGCGAGAGCGTCCGATAGCCTGGTGTTGAGTCCCCCTTTTGCGCCCGAAGCCTTCTGATGAGCTTGAACAATCGTCCCGTCGATAAGGGCATATTCCAGGTCCGGCTCGCCACTCATGGCATTGAAAAGACTCTCGAACACGCCGTTCCTGGCCCATCGACGAAATCGCTTGAACTGGCTGTTCCAGTTGCCAAACTCTTTGGGCAAATCCCGCCATGGGGACCCTGTGCGTACGCGCCATAATACTGCTTCCATAAACCGGCGATTATTGCGCGCGGTAACACCCGGATCGCCTGCCTTGCCCGGTATAAGCGGCTCAATCTTCTCCCAAAGCTCATCGGAAACAGCCAAACGATTTGCGTCCATCAACACCTCCATTTTGGAAGCTTGAATCAGACTTCAGGCAAAATGGGAACCCCGAATGTCAACAGGCCCTAAGGCACGGTGGTAATTACCGGTGGCTTCAAATGCCACGCGGACAGGACGGCCGTATTCTGACAGACTTACGATCAACCGGTTGAAATCGGCCAGTTGGTTCAGAACAGTCAGTCGGCGGCGGCGCTTCTTGCCAGGAACGGCAACCAGGACTTCATGGCGTGCTTTAGAGATATCAATAGCCACCAAGACAGGCTCGGATTGTGCAATACTCGGATTGTGCAATAGTCGTGTCGGTCATAGTCGGTCTCCTTTGCGGTGTGGTTTGTTGCAAAACCACTGTAGGGACCTGAGGTACGGCTATGACCACCCGCTGCGCTATTTGGGGCTGCGCAGGCGGTCATAGCCTCTCAATCAGCATCATTCCGAAGGTGTTATGGCTCGCAGTACATCGGCCACGACTTCCAGAACGGGATTGCCTGGCCGGGCGCGAAATCCTCGCCGTCCCTTGTCCGCGCTCCCGAAGGCAACGGCCGCGCCGAGCGATTCATTCGAACCCTGAAGGAAAACCCGCTCCGGGTCAGAACTTTCGACACCATCGAGGAACTCTAGGCCGCCCTGCAAAAGCTCAAGGAGGACTACAACGAAGAATGGCCGATCCAGCGGCACGGACACCGTTCGCCAAACCAGTTCAGATGTGACGCAATGGACAAAATCCAGGCCGCCGCATAAGCTTCACGAGTGTCTCAATAACCCTAGGGCGCTACAGATGTTCCCCGGCTTTGGCTCAGCAAACCGGTAGACTTGACGTAGGGCGAGAGGCATCCGCTCTGGGTCCAGAATGCACAGACGGCCACTTTACCATCAATAGGCGCAATCATCGCCGCAATCTTCATTTCCCCATGAGGCTTGTAAGTGTACGTCATTACAAGCGCATCTTCGGCCATCGGCATAGAAAAGTCGTCAGCGCGAGCAGCTGTCGCGCCCCCGCCGAAACTGGACATCGCCAGGGCAAAAGCGATTCCGAAACGCGAAACATGAAACACAAGTGGCAAAACTGTCATTCAATTACCCTTTAGTTTTCCAATGTGTCGCGAATCCATCCTGAGTTGTAAACATATGTTTTTCAACACGCTGAAGAACCGACGCAAATTCCAAACCTCCCTCCCCCGGAGGCACGGTCCCGCTTTGCGGTTAACTCTTCACAACTTTCCCCTGATCCAACCGCACGACACGGTCCATGCGCGCGGCAAGGTCTAGGTTATGAGTGGCAATCAACGCCGCCAGCCCGGTGCCGCGCACCAGATCCACCAGCGCGCCGAGCACCTGATCGGAGGTGGCGGGGTCCAGATTCCCGGTCGGTTCATCCGCCAGCAATACTCGGGGTTGATTGGCCAGGGCCCGACAAAATGCCACCCGCTGCTGTTCCCCCCCGGACATGGCCGAGGGGCGATGTGACGCCCGCTCGCCCACACCGACGCGGTTCAGCAAATCCTGCGCACGCGTTTCGGCGGTGCTGCGCGCGACACCATTGGCCAGCTGCGGCAGGACGATGTTTTCCAGCGCGGTGAATTCAGGCAGCAGGTGATGAAATTGATAGACAAACCCCACATCACGACGCCGCGCCACCGTGCGGCGGCGATCACTGAGGCCGGTCATATCCGTGCCAGCGATCTCAACCGTGCCCACATCCGGCGTATCCAGCAGCCCGGCCATATGCAGCAAGGTGGATTTGCCCGCCCCAGAGGGGGCCACCAGCGCAACAATCTCACCGGCGTTCAACGTCAGATCAGCACCAGACAGCACCGACACTTCGTTGGTCTTACCCGCATTATAGACCTTGGCGATCCCGGACAAGCGCAGCATCGGCTCACTCATAACGCAGCGCCTCAACCGGGTTCATCCGCGCCGCCCGACGGGCGGGGAAAATGGTGACGACAAAGGACAGGCCAAGCGACAAGGCCACTGCTGACATCACATCGGCAAACTCCAGTTTGGCCGGAAGATGGTAAATTCCCCTGATCGACGGATCCCAAACCTGCCCGCCGCTAAAGAAATTCACCATCGAGAAAATCGGATCAATATAGATCGAAAACAGGCACCCAAGGATCACGCCCAAGGCCGTGCCGATGATGCCGGTAAACGCCCCACAGATGAAAAACACCCGCAGCACCGACGCCTCGGTCAGCCCCATTGTGCGCAAAATCCCGATATCGCGGCCCTTATTTTTGACCAGCATGATCAGACCGCTGGTGATGTTCATCGCCGCGATCAGCACGAGGACCGACAGGATCACGAACATCACGTTGTCTTCCACCTCCAGCGCGCGCAGAAACCCGCCCGAGGCGTCTTTCCAGGTCCAGACCTGGCTGCGCTCGCCTGCGGCACGCATCAGTTGCAGGGTCATGGCGTCAACCCGGTCGGGGGCTGTCACCATCACCTCCAGCTCGTCCGCGCGACCCTCTCGGTTGAAGAAACTCTGCGCCTCGGTAAACGGCAGATAGACACGTGTTCGGTCAATGTCATAGCGCCCGGCAGTAAAAATATAGGTCACGTCATAGGCGTTGATGCGCGGACTGGTACCAAAGGCGGTTTTGACCCCATTCGGCGAGATCAGTTTGATCTTATCCCCCAAAGTGACGCCCAGCTCGCGCGCGACACCCGAGCCGATAGCAACTCCACTTGCAAAATCCTCGATGCTGCCAATGCCCGTTTCCGGATTGGCAATGCGCGGAATGGTTTTCAGATTGTCAGCACTGATCCCAAATACTTCTACGCCAGCGTTGCGGTCGCGCGCATTGGCCATCACCTGCCCTTTGACCAGCGGCGCAACCCGTGTCACGCCCGGTACGGCGCGCACCACCTCGGCCATCTGGTTATAATTCTCAAGCGTGCGATCAATCCGGCCCGTGACATTATCCACCTGGCCGATGCTGTAAACCGTGACATGGGCGTTGGAGCCCAGAATTGTGTCAACAAACTCGGCCCGAAAACCCGAGCGCACGGCCAGCGTGGCAATCAGGGCAAACACCGCCAGAGTGATGCCGATCAGCGAAATCCATGTCATCACGCTGACACCGCCCTCGGCCCGCTTGGCACGCAAATAGCGCCAGGCGATCATCCATTCAAACGGCGCAAAAGGGGCTGTGGAGCCTGCCACGGGGGTACCTCGGGGTTCTTTTCTGGGAACAGTGCGTGGTGCAGCGCCCGGGGTCAAGCGAAACAGGGTCATCGCATCACCCCCCGTAGCATGAACTCCATACCTGCCTTGAGTGAGGCCAGATAGTATTCATGCGATCCCACCCCATCACTGCGCCCGGTGGCCAAAACGACCGTACTTTCATCCAGTGCCCGCCAGACCCGACAGACAAAGCCGCCACTGGTTTCATCATCGCCCAAACACATCTCGCCATCCATGTCGTTGCCCTCGAAATGCAAGCTGGCGGATGGTGGTTCCAACGCATAGCTCATCTCATAACGTAAGGTTGTTTCATCACGGGTCATCAGTTGCAATGACCCCAGATGCCGAAACCCGTCGGGCATATCGCCCTGACAGTAAAACGGTGGATTCCCACCGGCGCAGCTTGGTTCAAAAGATTGGGCGTAGGCCCCCGGTGACAACCAGACCATATCCACCGCAAGCGGGATACCACCACCCCCGGTCAGATCACATAGTCGGCGCATGTCCTCTTTGTGCCGGGCACGATGAGAATAGCGAACGCCCTCACGCGCCGCGCCTGTCAGCCTCAGATCGGCATTGAAATCCGGGCTGATCCGAAGGTCAATCTGCCCCAGTTTCAGTGGGATTGCATCGCGCGTGCAGGTCGCATTGGGCAGCATCTGACGTTCAAACGCCACGCCAAGGACCATAAGCGCCACGCCAGTTCCGCTGCATCCGCCTTCTGCCGCCGCTTGGCTTCAGCTGAGGCAAACGCTTCGATCTCAAGCCGCCAGGTCTTCAACTGCGTGCCGGTGATACCAGGCTCCCTGGCAACGCTGCCCTGTGTCGCGCCCGGTTCATAAAGCCGCTCAACCGCCGCTGCCTTATACTCGTCCGTATAGTTCCGTCGATGGTGTCCCATTTCGTGCCCCTTTCATGGACAGGGGTAAAGTACCCCAGTGTCCGGAAACAGGGACGAAGTTCACAAACGTAACACCCAAAGAACGAGACAAGTCTGCGCGGGTTGTATGTATACTTGGCATCACTACTCACTTTATATATTTAATCTGATTTTTAGATAACCTGAAAATGAGATTACTGGAAGTGTCCGAGACATCTTACCGACACTCAATTGACCAAGACACTTCGCACCGACGGACACTTGGCGCTCGTTGAAGCGTTAATTTCAGCCCGTAAGTCACAAAAACTCTCTCAGGCAGCCTTGGCTGACCGGTTGAGGTGCCACCAATCGTTTGTCGCGCGGATCGAGTCAGGTCAGCGGCGTATTGATGTCCCCGAATTGGTGATCATAGCGCGGGCGCTCGATGTTCCTGCGGAACACTTCTTCGAAGCAGTCATCAAAGCCGTTCCACCTGGAGAGAAAATTTAAGGCGCTGTTTTAAATAATTAATTTCAGAATTCACAAAAAATCTTGGCTCATGCGAGGTGGGCAAAACATGGCGTTTTCCTGCAAAACCCTCAAGAATTTGACACCCGAAATCGAAACGACTTCACCCCAAAAACATCGTTGTGAAGCCGCTAAATGTACAACCTATGTGTAGATAGTGGATCCAAGTTAGAACGAAATGGGCAAACTATAGGTCACTTCACACCTATGGGTCATTCCACAGCGCCCACCTAACCACATTTGCTGTGCCCGCAATTGCCGCAGGTCATGCAGCCCTCAATCATCCGCATATCATATTGCCCGCAAGAGGGGCACGCCGCACCACATGGGGCATCCAGATTCACCACCTGCGCCTGAGGATCGGATTTCAGGCCAAGCCCCTCACCCTCAAGAAAACCGATGGCAATCATGTGCTGCTCCAGCACCCCGCCAATCGCCGCCAGGATTGAAGGGATATATTTCCCGTTCATCCACGCCCCACTGCGGGGGTCGAACACGGCCTTCAGTTCCTCCACCACGAAGGACACATCGCCCCCGCGCCGGAACACAGCGCTGATCATCCGCGTCAACGCCACGGTCCAGGCGAAATGCTCCATGTTTTTCGAGTTGATGAACACCTCGAACGGGCGGCGATGGCCGTTCAGCACGATATCATTCACCGTCACATAAATCGCATGGTTGCTGTCGGGCCATTTCAATTTGTAGGTCGCCCCGTCCAGTTCTTGCGGGCGGTCCAGCGGCTCGGACATATAGACAACTTCGCCGCCCTCGGATGGCACCTAGCCTGTGCCTTCGCCGGGCACTTTATCTTCGGCCTCACTGACACTCAGAACCGAGCCGGTCACGTCATTGGGCCGATACGTCGTGCAACCCTTACAGCCCGTATCCCACGCCTCCATATAGACGTCTTTGAACGCCTCGAAACTGATATCGGCCGGGCAGTTGATGGTTTTCGAGATCGAACTGTCAATCCATTTCTGCGCTGCCGCCTGCATTTTCACATGCTCCAGCGGGGCCAACGTCTGCGCGTTGACGAAATGATCGGGCAGTTCTTTGTCACCGAATTTTTCGCGCCACATCTGCACGGCGTAATCCACCACTTCTTCCTCGGTCCGGCTGCCATCGCGCTGCAACACTTTGCGGGTGTAGGAATAGGCAAAGACCGGTTCGATCCCGGAACTGACATTGCCTGCATACAGGCTGATCGTGCCGGTGGGTGCGATTGAAGTCAGCAAAGCGTTGCGAATACCATATGCGCGCACCGCCGCGCGCACATCCTCGTCCATCGCCTGCATGGTGCCCGATTTCAGGAATTCCTCGGCATCAAACAGCGGGAAAGCGCCTTTTTCCTTGGCCAGATCGACAGAGGCCAGGTAGGCCGCACGAGCAATCGCACACAGCCACTCTTCGGTCTGCGCGGCAGCCTCGTCACTGCCATAGCGTAGCCCCATCATCAGCAACGCATCGGCCAACCCGGTCACACCCAGACCAATCCGCCGCTTGGCCTGGGCTTCTTGCGCCTGCGCCTCAAGCGGGAACTTCGAGGCATCCACCACATTGTCCATCATCCGCACGGCAGTGGCGACCAGCTTTTCCATCGCCGACTGATCCAGTTTGGCGGCTTTCTCAAACGGATCGCTGACCAACCGCGCCATGTTGATGCTGCCCAAAAGGCAGGCGCCATAGGGTGGCAAAGGCTGTTCGCCGCAAGGGTTGGTGGCCGATATCGTCTCGGCATATTGGAGGTTGTTGGCGGCGTTAATCCGGTCAATGAAAATCACGCCCGGTTCGGCATAATCATAGGTGGCCTGCATGATCCGGTTCCACAGATCACGCGCCTGTACGGTGTGATAGACCTTACCACCAAATGTCAGTTCCCATGATCCATCGGCCTTGACCGCGTCCAAGAAATCATCGGTGATCAGCACCGACAGATTGAACATCCGCAACCGCGCGGCGTCGGACTTGGCGGCGATAAAATCTTCGATATCGGGGTGATCGCAACGCATCGTGGCCATCATCGCCCCGCGACGCGACCCCGCTGACATGATCGTGCGGCACATCGCGTCCCAGATATCCATGAAGCTGAGCGGCCCGCTGGCATCCGCACCAACCCCTTTTACATCCGCACCCTTGGGGCGAATGGTGGAAAAGTCATAGCCGATTCCACCGCCCTGCTGCATGGTCAAAGCGGCCTCGCGCAAATTGTCGAAAATCCCACCCATATCATCCGGAATCGTGCCCATGACGAAACAGTTGAACAATGTCACCTTGCGCCCGGTGCCTGCCCCCGCCGCGATGCGCCCGGCGGGCAGGTATTTGAAATCCTCAAGGGCGGCGTAAAACACCTCTTCCCAGTAGTCCGCATCCTCTTCCACCTGCGCCAAGGCGCGTGCCACGCGCCGCCAGCTGTCCTCGACCGTCTTGTCATGGGGCGTGCCATCCGGGGTCTTGAACCGGTATTTCATATCCCAGATGGTCTCGGAAATAGGAGCGGTAAAGCGTGTCATGGCAGCGGTTCCCTTGAGAGTGATTGGCGCTACGGTGGGACTTGAACCCACAACCTCCTCGTCTTAGAATGCCGGTGTGCTCCGGCGCAAGGTGCTCTATCCTATTGAGCTACGCAGCGTTGACCCCGATCAGTTGTCGATAGCGATTCCTGATCGGGACTACCACAATACCTTGAATGCCACCCGATTTCCACTACCCTATCTCGCGTATTGCCCAAGGGGATTCTGTTGGCCACTCTGCATCTGATAAAACTCAGCGTCGGCACCACGTCGGTCGAAGGTCTGGCTGAGTGGCACAAGAATCCGCGCGCCCATGGCCCCGACGGGCTGCCCCGCCACGTCACCCGCATGTGGCCCAAACGCGAGGCAGAACTGCTGCAAGGTGGCTCTATCTACTGGGTGTTTCAGGGGCTCGTGCAATGCCGCCAGCGCATCCTGCGTCTGGACGAGGTGATCGGGTCGGACGGCATTCGCCGTTGTGCCATCGTGCTGGACCCCACAATCGTGCGGACCACCACAGCGCCCAAGCGCCCGTTTCAGGGCTGGCGTTATCTGCCCGCCACGGATGCACCGCTTGATCTGGCTCACAACCGTCAAAGCGAAGACGCCCTGCCCGCCGATCTGTCGGCCGCCCTCGCGGATATCGGTGTCTTGTAACCTTCACTTTTCCAAAAATACTCGCGCCGCAGGCATCGCCCCGTGAGGGCGGACAGGGTGGGCCGGGCGGGCGCCCGAATGGGGCGATTTCAGGCTCAGACCTTATGGAACGCCCCGCCATAGCTGTCGCCTTTACGCGCGCCGGGAAACGCCCCTTCATCACAATACTGCTGATGACATCGCGCCAACGCTTTACTGCTGATGACATCGCGCCAACGCTTTTGCGTCCAAGATCACGCCGAGGCCCGGCCCATCAGGCACCTTCACAACACCGGATTTAGGTACAAGCGGCCCGCCTTCAATCACGTCATCACTGTACCAGCGAAACAACGTCTGACTGGGTCCGCGCACCGGTTCCAACGCAGCAGACAGCTGGAGATAGGCGGCACTGGCCACACCCGTCTCTCCGCTGTGAAACCGGAACCCCACATTAAAGCTTTCGCAGGACCGGATGAACTGCACCGTTCCGGCAATCCCGCCCAACTCGTTGATGTTGGTCACAATCGCATCCGGCGCGCCCAAGTCGATCGCGCGGCGCAGATCAATCCGATGCGACGACAGGCTGGCGACAGTGACTGACCGCAGCGCCGCCATTTCCTCGTAGCTTTCCACCGGTTCTTCATACCAGGCAATGTCAAATGGCTCCAAAGCGCGGATCGCCTGTTTCGCGGTAGGCAAGGTCCAGCCGCCATTGGCATCCAGCCGCAATTCGCGCGGCCCGATCGCTGCGCGGATCTCGCGCACCATCTGCACCTCGGTCGCCAGATCTTCGGTGGCCAGCTTGCCCTCAAACACCTGCGCATCATGCTGCTCGATCATCTTTGCGCAAAATCGTGCAATCTCGGTCGGTGTCGCCTCGCCCGGGTGATTGGGGCCGGGGGCACGAAAGGCAAAATACTCTGTCAATGGGATGTCAGAACGCACTTGGCCGCCCAACAGATGCCACAGCGGCACGCCTTCGGTTTTCCCACGCGCATCCCACATCGCCATTTCAATCCCGCCAAAAGCCCGACGGCGTGCCAACAGATTGTCCTAGGGCGAATAAGCCATGCCGGGCACAACGCGCGCTTTCGCCTCACCGATCAACCGGATATCCAGCCCGATCAACGCGGCGCCCATCGCCTCGACATCCGCCGCGCGATCCCCATCGGCGCATTCGCCAAGGCCGATAACGCCATCCTCGGTCTGCAGCTCGATCACCGTCTTGGTCAGTGATGCGATGCTGCCATAACTGAATCGGTAGGGTGCCACGAAGGGGATGTTGACCGGCGTGGCCGTGATTGAGCGTATTTTCATCGATGGCCCTCTCTTGTTTCCCGCAGTTTTCCTCAAATTCCGCAGAAACGCCACTGGTTCAAAGAAATTGGCCATCGCATGAACGCGGCGATGATCCGCTCAATCACATCGCTCGCTTTGCAAAGAACCGCCGCTTCACGGTTTCGTGCCTTTGCTTGAACGTCCGGAAGGTTGAAGCAGGCCACGGCACACACAGATGATGCCGGGACGGGGTATTCCCCCGCCCTTATTAAGGCAGAAGGAGCACGAGACATGAAAACGCTTATCACACCAATCATCGCCGCCGCCGTATTGGCCACCAGCCCGGCCCTCGCAGGTAGCCCGGCCCCCGTGGCCGAAGAACCGCCGCTGGTCTTCAACGACACGCCCGCCCCGTCATCACCCGACTGGACCGGATTTTATGCCGGTGGTCAGCTGGGCTGGGCCGGGGTCGACTCCAACGTCGCTGGCGTAGACGGCGATGATTTCATCGGCGGTCTGGTGGCCGGGTATGATTATGATTTTGGCAACTGGGTCGTTGGCGGCGGCATTGATTATGACTTTGCCGATATCAACCTTGGCGGTGCGGCCAATCTGGAAAGTGTGTGGCGCGCCAAGCTGCGTGGCGGCTATAAGCTCGGCAATGGTCTGGCCTATGCTACTGCCGGTTTTGCACAGGCAGATACCGACACGCTTGGCTCTGAGGATGGCTATTTCGTCGGCGCCGGATACGAGCATCTGATCACTCAGAACTTCTCACTGGGTGGCGAGGTTCTGTACCACGAGCTCGACAATTATGGTGGCACCACCACCGATGTCGAAGCCACGACCGTGCAACTGCGCGGCACCTTCCGGTTCTAAGACCAGCTGGGCAGGTTCAGTTGCGAATAACTCGCAATTTGGCCTGCCTCTCCCTATATAGATCTCATGAACCGAAGAGACTTTGCCAAATCCCTTGCCGCGCTTGGGCTTGCCCCCGCGCTTCCCCCGCTCACTGCCGCAGCCGCCAGCCCGGGTTTTACGACTTACATGTATGGGTTAGGCGCACATCTGGCGCGATCAACAGGGCACTGTTCACCCGACATGTTGATGCAGCACCTGCGCCTCGCGCCTGAGGCCGCACGGGCCATGCAGGCACAACTGATCCGCAGTGGCGTGATCTCAGCCCCCAGAGCCACGAGCGTTGCAAGCGCTGTTCAGCCTTATATTCGCGGCGTCATCGCGCGCGGGGCCAGCGGATCGGCACTGGCGAAAACTCTGGAAACCATCGCAGATGAAACGCTAAAACCCGGTCCAGAGGCCGGGTGCGACAGCATCAATCCAGAGTCAGCTTCTTCAGAAGCGTCTTCATCGTCTGACGATCCTCATCCGTGATCGCCAAAGCGCGGGACTTGAACAGCGTCGCCTGAGAGTGCAGCATCAGCCCATCTTCCAGTATTTTCAGATGGTTGGCGCGCAGTGTATCGCCTGTTGAGGTGATATCGGCAATCGCCTCGGCGGTTTCATTCTTGACGGTGCCCTCGGTCGCCCCCTGGCTGTCGACCAGCTGGTAATCCGCGACGCCATTCTCGCGCAGGAAATCCCGCACCAGACGGTGATACTTGGTCGCAATGCGCATACGGAATCCATGGGCCTGGCGAAACGCAGCCGCTGCGGCGTCCAGATCATCCAGCGTGTTCACATCGCCCCAACAGCCCGGCACAGCCAGCACCAGATCGGCATGGCCAAAGCCCAGCCCGGCCAGCTCTCCCACCCGGTCCTGCCAACCACCCGGCTTTTCGCGCACCATATCGGTGCCCGTCACCCCCAGATGGATGCGCCCGGCCGCCAGTTCTCGCGGAATTTCCCCGGTCGAGAGCAATACAAGCTCAACATTTTCAACACCCTGCACGAATCCCGCATATTCGCGATCCGAACCCGTCCGGCCCAACTCGATCCCACGGGCGCCGAACCAATCAAAGGTCTTCTCCATCAATCGCCCTTTTGAGGGCACACCCAGCTTCACGCTCATGTCAGCCCCCCAAGGGTCAGAACCAGCCCAGGGCGGATCACCCCACCGACCGCTGGAATCTCGCGCCCTTGCCCCAATTGCCGGGTCAGCGCGTCATAGCGCCCGCCACTGGCCACAGCGGGCAGGTCAGGGCGGTTTTCCGCATAGAACCCAAAGACAAACCCATCATAATATTCCATCTGAGTGCGCCCGTATGAGGCCTCGAAATCCAGAGTGGGTACATCAATCCCGTGGCTGTCCAGCGCCTCAAGCCGTGCGGCAAGACGATCGACCGCACCGGAAATCGCGGGCATGTCCACGGCGATATCGCGCAGACGTTCCAACGCATAT
Organism: Roseovarius sp.; assembly: GCA_965207105.1. Classification (GTDB taxonomy): domain Bacteria; phylum Pseudomonadota; class Alphaproteobacteria; order Rhodobacterales; family Rhodobacteraceae; genus Roseovarius. The sequence goes on from CBDBLS010000012.1 coordinate 16,647, forward strand.
TGGCTGGTCTCGCGCACCGAAAGGATGGCATCGACCAGCTCGACCTCGCCTGCCGAAATCGGGTCGGCTGCGGCATCCTCATGGAGCGCTTTAATCCGGGCGTTGATTTCATCCAAGCCGCGTTTGCCAATCATCGGAGCTGCCCCCGCCATCGGATCTGCGGCGGCCAGCAAAGCAACCCGGCTTTCGGGCACGGGCACGCGGCCCGAAAACCGCTCGATCAGCGCGCGGAAACGCCGGGGCCGCCAGATGTGGCGCATCAACGCCCGTTTGCGCCGTGCGGTTGTGCTCAACCCGTCCACCGCAGCGGTCAGAATGCCGATATCCCCCGTGGCCGCGCGCAAGCTCAGGGGCTTTAGAAGATTGAAGATAAAAGAGAAAACCTCAGCATCCGATGCCTCAGGGGCCGCGCGGGCAAATAGCTCGTAACCCACTTGGGTATATTCATTGGCACGGTCCGGGTCGTCTTCCTGACGGCGAAATACCTCGCCGGAATAGGTATAGCGCGCCGGTTCGGCGCCCTCTTCCATGTGCATCTGCACCACCGGCACAGTGAAATCCGGGCGCAGCATCTGTTCCCCGCGCAGCGCATCCGAGGTCACATAGGCCCGCGCGCGGATGTCTTCGCCGTAAAGGTCGAGCAGCAGATCGGCAGGTTGCAGCACAGGCGTTTCCACCACCTGCGCGCCAGTCGCCTCGATCAGCGCCCGCAGGCGTGTGGCCTCGGCCCGGATTGCAGATCGCGACGCCATCAGCCTTGTCCGTCTAAGATTACACGCACCTTGTCCACCAGTTGCGCGCGGGGCACTTCAAACTGGCTGGGGCGTTCTTTCCATTCTTCATGCGTGGCACTTTCCGCGATTTTGGCGCCAAGGATCAGGTCTTTGATCTGCACGACCCCCCGTTCCTTTTCGTCACCCCCTTCGATCACCGCCACTGGCGAACCTCGTTTGTCGGCGTATTTCAGCTGGTTACCGAAGTTCTTGGGATTGCCCAGATAAACCTCGGCGCGGATACCGGCACTGCGCAATTCGCCCACCATGGCCTGATAATCCGCCATCCGGTCGCGATCCATCACGGTGATCACAACAGGGCCTGCCACCTCACTGCCAATCCGCCCTTTTTCGCGCAACGCAGCCAGCAAACGGTCAACCCCGATGCTGACGCCCGTGGCCGGAACCGCCTGCCCGGTGAAGCGTTTGACCAGATCATCATAGCGCCCGCCCCCGGCAACGCTGCCGAACTGCCGTTTACGGCCCTTCTCGTCGAAAATCTCAAAGGTCAGTTCGGCTTCGAACACCGGGCCGGTGTAATAGCCAAGGCCGCGCACTACCGAGGGGTCGAGGCGAATGCGATCTGCCGAGTAACCTTGCATCTGGCAAAGCCAAACTATCTCGATCAACTCATCAAGCCCATCTCGATGCGGACTATCGATAGGAATCAACCCGTCGAAGTAATCGATCCATGCACCGTTGAGTCGCTTCTCGTCTATTAAGGGATCAGGCTGCCCATTCTCAGGATCAATTTCGTGGCGAGAGGGCTCGCCACGCAGTGCGCGTAAGGCGCCCTCGTCGTCCTTTTTACTAGTGCTGCCTTCCTTTGCACGACGTATCAAAAGCTCTTCGAGCTGCCTTGGTGCGTCAGCAAATTTCATAACAGTTTCGATCGCGGTTGCATTCAGCTCAGCGCCTTTAGCGAAGTCCCCACTCTCATCTTTTCGACCGCCACCCAATAGCGAACGCACACCTTCCGGGTCCAACCTATCAAGCTTGTCTATGGCTCGCAGTACTATTCCTCGGGTTTCAACATCGGATTCGTCAATGCCAGCTACCTCTAGAACACCGTTCAATACCTTACGGTTGTTGATCCGAATGACGTAGTCGCCACGTGGAATACCAACAGCCTCAAGCGTGTCGGACAGCATCGCGCAAATCTCGGCATCCGCCGCCACCGAGGCCGCCCCAACCGTATCCGCATCGCATTGATAAAACTGGCGAAAACGTCCCGGTCCCGGCTTTTCATTGCGCCAGACAGGGCCCATCGCATAGCGGCGATAGGGCAGCGGCAGGTCATTGCGGTGCTGGGTATAAACCCGCGCCAGAGGGGCGGTCATATCATAGCGCAACGCCAGCCAGTCACCGGGCTTGTCGCCCTCACCGTCTTCTTGCCAGGCAAACACACCCTCGTTCGGGCGGCCCACATCCGGTAGGAACTTCCCAAGCGCCTCGACGGTTTCCACCGCGCTGCTTTCCAGCGCGTCAAATCCATAGTGATGATAGACCTCGGCGATGGTCTGCAACATCCGGCTGCGCTCGGCCACATCTGCGCCGAAATAGTCGCGAAAGCCTTTGGGCGCTTCGGCCTTGGGGCGGGGCTGTTTTTTGACTTTTGCCATGCGTTTGGTCCTCGGGATCATACGTGACGCAGTCTAGCGGATGGGGCACGCGGGGGCAAGCCGGGACGATTGACGCGCGCGCCTGAGCGCAATAAATGACAGGGCATGAGCCAGATCGAAGAACATATCGCCCACCTGACCCGCACGGTCGAGGATTTGTCAGATATCGTCGCCCGTCAGGAAGGGGAAATTGCCACCCTCACCCGGCGCGTGGCCATGTTGATAGAGCGTGAAGCCGATGGTGGCGGCAGCGTTGTGCTCGGCAATGAGCGCCCGCCGCACTATTAGTGTAATTTCGCGAAGCGCCGTTTCAGCAAGCATTCGAGCGCGTGTTGGAGCACAGCGAGAGGCAGCGTTTTCGAATTCAATAAAGCGCGGAAATGCGTCAACCACCCTTTTTCTTATCCTGTGCCAGCACCTTGCCATCATGCAACAGCAGGTTGCTCCAATGCGGATTGCTGCCGAAACGTTCGTAGATGCTGACAAACACGGTGCTGCGATCCAGTTTTGAAACTTTTGACCCGCACGGCTTTTTGCGTGGCACCCCGCAGACCTACGATTTCAGCTTTTCATAGGCTTTGTCCGTGTCGCTATAGGGCTGCACGTCGGCCGGAAGGCCATAACGCAATTGTTCATGCATCGCGACCGGACCGAACAGCGCCAGCGACGCGGTGAATTGCCGGGCACAACCATCGTCAAACCCGGTGATGAAGAAACTATGCGGCGCGGTATTGCCCGGATCGCTGTCATAAATCCGATGGCGCGGGCTTTTTTCGGGGTATTGCGCGATTTTCTTGCCCAGATCACGCTTGGCCAAACCACAAATCCGCGCCACGCGCCCATAGGGCAGCAGCGTTCCGGGCGGGATTTCACTGACAACAGCGGGGCCGGTGGCCGGTTTTGAGGCCGCGTCGGATAAGCCACCTGCTTCGGGCGCTCTGACCTCAACCACATCTCTGGTTAGGTCGGGCTGCGCGTCAACGACAAGCGCAGCCTCGGGTTGCGGCGCTGCACCGGTCAGCCGGGCGAAGAAACCAGGGCGCTTGCCCCGTTCCGGCTTGTCCTGCCCCTCGGCCACATCGGCGGCGACGGCGGCGACCAAGTCAGGCGCAGAGGCGTCGGACGGCGCGTCCATCGAGCGTTGAAATAGTCCACCCTCCTAGGCAGCGGGGCCGGCGACAACCTCAACGCTGGTATTGGTCTCGGGGACGTTCTGATCAGACAAGCGTGGGATATCTGCAATCTGATCGCCACAGGCGGCCAGCGCTGCACTGGCTACAAATGCAAATGTGAACCGCCCCGGTTTTACCGGAGAGTAAAACACTCTACAGGTGATCCATATGACCAAGAAGAAATACAACCCCGCCTATCCTGCCGAATTGCGTGCCCGTGGTGTTCGGCTTTTTCAGGAACAACGCAGTAATTACACCAGTGATACAGCCGCTTGCCGGGCGACAGCGCCTGAACCGGGATGCTCAACGGACAGCCTGCGCAAATGGTGCCGACAAGCGGAACGGGATGCTGGGCAGCGCGACGGTTTAACAACGGCAGAGAAGGATCGTATTAAAGAACTGGAACGCGAGGTTCGTGAACTTCGTCAGGCCAATGAAATCCTGAAGAAGGCGTCTGCATATTTTGCCCAGGCGGAGCTCGACCGCCCGTTCAAGCGATGATCGCCTTTATCGAAGAGCATAGAGTGATCCACGGGGTCGAGCCGATCTGCAGGGTTCTGCCGATTGCCCCATCTACATTTTATGCCCGTACGGCCGTTGCCCGCGATCCTGATCTGGCATCGGACAGGGCCAAACAGGACATCATCGACCGAGAGAAGATCAAGGAAGCCTTTGATGGCAGTGGTAAACGATATGGCGCGCGTAAAATCTGGCATGACCTGCGCCGGACGGGTCATGATATCGCGCGCTGCACAGTGGAACGTCTGATGAAAGCTATGGGAATACAGGGCGTTGTGCGCGGTCAAAAGCCAATCACCACCAACCCTGACACCTCTCGGCCATGCCCGGACGACAAAGTCAATCGTGACTTCACAGCCACCATGCCAAACCAGCTCCGGGTCAGTGATTTTACCTATGTCTCAAGCTGGCAGGGCATGGTTTATGTTGCCTTCGTGATTGATGTCTTCGCTCGTAAGATCGTCGGTTGGCGCGTGTCCACGTCCATGACGACCGGCTTTGTGCCGGACGCTTTGAACCAGGCAATCTATCAGCGCGTTCCTTCCGGGGATTTGGTGCACCATTCGGACCGTGGGTCGCAATATCCATCCATTCGCTACACCGAACGACTGTCCGAGGCCGGCATCGATCCATCCGTCGGAAGTGTTGGCGACAGCTATGACAACGCCCTGGCCGAAAGCACAATTGGCCTGTTCAAAACCGAAGTCATCGACTTCATGGGGCCATGGAAATCTGTCGGACAGATCGAATGGGAAACCCTGAAGTGGGTCAATTGGTACAACACAAAACGCCTGCACAGCAAAATCGGATACGTCACGCCACAAGAAGCAGAGGAGAATTTCTATGAAGCCTTGATCGAAGCTGAAAAAGCAGCCTAATATTTGAAACAACAACCCTCCGGTAAAACCGGGGCAATTCAAATGTCAGTCGCATGGCAGACATGCTTACCCCCCGGATTGGCGGCGTGTTTACCTGATAGCGCAGGCTCTGGTCCAGATTTTTTCTTTAGCTGGCCGGGATTTGCCCAGATCAATGATACTCGACGGTATCAGAATTCCTCAACCATAACGACACCACCCAGCGATTTCAGCGCGCCTTTGATCTGTGGGTTAACCGGGTACTCCCGCCCCGATGCCACCTCGACCTCGCCGGGCAGGCCGGGGTCCATCAGGCAGAAATGAATCGGCCCGCGCCCACCACTGGTCACCGTTTGCGCGGCGTTTTCCAATACGTTCGCGACCGAGGTGATCGCCGCCGCATCATCCACAAAGATGCGCAAACCTGCCGCCCCCGCGTCGGCCACGACCCCATCAATCGGCTGGACCGCGCGGCACAACAGTTTCAACTGATCGCTTTCCATCGTGGCCTCGGCGGTGATCACCACGGAATTGCCCGTCTCAAGAAGATCGCGATATTTTTCAAGCGGTTCCGAGAACATCGTCACCTCGTAGCCACCGGTCGTATCGCTAAGCTGCACAAAGGCAAAGCGGTTGCCGCGGGCTGACTTGCGTTCCTGGCGGCCCGCCACAACCCCGGCCATCTTCAGCACGACTGCCCCCTTGGCTGCGGCCTCAGCAGTGGCCTGCTCCAGCGTTTTGACATCCTTACGCTTCAGCGCGGCCTGATAATCATCCAGCGGGTGACCCGACAGGTAAAACCCAACGGCCTTGAACTCTTCGGTCAGCCGTTCGGCAGGTAGCCAGTCTTCTACGGGCGACAGGCGCGGCTCGGGCAGATCATCCCCGGCCTCGCCAAACAAAGACACCTGATTGGAGTGTTTCTGCTCAAAAATCGCAGCCGAGTAATTGCTGAGCGCCTCGACACTGTCAAACACCTTGCGGCGGTTGCGATCCAGTTGATCAAAGCCTCCCGCCCGGGCCAGCATCTCAAGCGGGCGCTTGCCGATCCGTTTCAGATCAACCCGGCGGGCAAAATCAAACAGCGTTGCAAAGGGCTTTTCGACACCGTCCACCTTACGCCCTTCAGTGATCAGGCGCATCGCCTCAACGCCGACATTTTTCAGCGCGCCCAGCCCGTAGTGCAGCGTGCCGTCGCGCACCACAAAGGTCGCCTCAGAACGGTTCACGCAAGGCGGGGCCCACGGCAGATCCAGCCCCTTTTTGACCTCTTCAAAATAGACCGCCAGCTTGTCGGTCAGGTGAATATCGCAGTTCATCACCCCGGCCATGAACTCGACCGGGTGGTTGGTTTTCAGCCAGGCGGTTTGATAGCTGACCACAGCATAGGCGGCGGCGTGGGATTTGTTGAAACCATAGTTCGCGAACTTGTCCAGAAGGTTCCAAACCTCCAGCGCCTTGGCATCATCGACACCGTTTTCCTTGGCGCCCGCGATGAATTTGGGGCGTTCGGCATCCATCGCCTCCTGAATTTTCTTGCCCATCGCGCGGCGCAACAGGTCGGCACCGCCAAGGCTATAACCCGCCATCTCCTGCGCGATCTGCATCACCTGTTCCTGGTAGACAATGATGCCTTGGGTTTCGTCGAGGATATGGTCAATCGACGGGTGCAGAGTTTCGCGATCCGACAGGTCATTCTTGACCTCACAGAACTTCGGAATGTTTTCCATTGGACCCGGACGATAGAGCGCCACGAGGGCGATAATATCCTCGATGCAGTCCGGTTTCATCCGCTTCAGGGCGTCCATCATCCCCGAACTTTCCACCTGAAACACCGCCACGGTCTGCGCGCGCGCATACATCTCATAGGTCGGCGCATCATCCAGCGGGATGGCGTTGATCTGGTTCTCGGCACCCGGCGCGGGGGTGTAGATTTCGGACCCATCGGCAGCAACATGCAGATCGCGTCCGCCCGCGTGGATCTGCTCCATCGCGTTCTGGATCACGGTGAGAGTTTTCAGACCCAGAAAGTCGAACTTGACCAGCCCGGCCTGTTCCACCCATTTCATGTTGAACTGCGTCGCGGGCATGTCCGAGCGCGGATCCTGATACAGCGGCACCAGCGCATCCAGTGGCCTGTCGCCAATCACCACCCCGGCGGCATGAGTCGAGGCATTCCTGAGCAACCCCTCGACCTGCATCCCGTATTTCAGCAGCCGGTCCACAACTTCTTCAGTGCGGGCCTCTTCACGCAGGCGCTCCTCCTGCGCCAAGGCCTTTTCGATCGACAGCGGCTTGACCCCTTCCACCGGGATCATCTTGGACAGACGATCCACCTGCCCATAGGGCATCTGCAACACCCGGCCCAGATCGCGCACAGCCGCCTTGGAGAGCAGCGCGCCAAAGGTGATGATCTGCCCCACCCTGTCGCGACCGTACTTCTCCTGCACATACTGAATCACCTCTTCCCGGCGATCCATGCAGAAATCAATGTCAAAGTCGGGCATCGAAACCCGTTCGGGGTTCAGGAACCGTTCAAACAGCAAGCTGTAGCGCAGCGGATCAAGGTCGGTGATTGTCAGCGAATAGGCCACCAGAGAGCCAGCACCCGACCCACGACCCGGCCCCACCGGAATATCGTGATCCTTGGCCCATTTGATGAAATCGGCCACGATCAGGAAATACCCGGGGAAGCCCATGCCCTCGATAATCTTCAACTCAAATTCGAGACGCTTTTCGTATTCTTCCACGCTAGTGGTATGTGGGATCACCGCAAGGCGTTCTTTCAGCCCGGCCTGAGCCTGTCGGCGCAACTCGTCGATCTCGTCATCCGCGAACTTGGGCAGGATCGGATCGCGCCGATAGGCACCAAAGGCGCAGCGGCGTGCGATTTCAACGGTGTTTTCAAGCGCCTCGGGCAGGTCGGCAAACAACGTGGCCATTTCCTGCGGGCTTTTGAAATAATGCTGCGCGGTCAGGCGGCGGCGCGGATCGGATTGATCGACATAAGCCCCTTCGGCCACGCAGATCATCGCATCATGCGCCTCATACATGCTTGAGGTTGGGAAATAGACATCATTGGTCGCCACCAACGGCAACTCCATCGCGTAGGCCATCTCGACAAAGCCACGCTCGGTCAGACGTTCGGCCTCGGGTGCGCCACCCTCGCCGGGATGGCGCTGTAATTCGACATAAAGCCGGTCACCAAAGGCCGCCGTCAACTGCCCCATCAGCGCCTCGGCTGCCGGGCGTTGACCCGCCTGCAACAACCGTCCCACCGGGCCATCGGGGCCGCCCGTCAGACAGATGATTCCGTCCGCATGGGACATCAGATCGTCCAGCGTGACATGGGGCAATTGCCCGTCGCCGCGCAGATAAAGCTGCGAGTTCAGCTTCATCAGGTTCTCATACCCCTGCTCGTTCTGGGCCAGCAGAACCAGCCCGGCGGGTGGCTTGGCGCGCTCGCCAGGGGCGGGTTTGAGGAACTCCAGATCAATCTGACAGCCCATGATCGGTTGGATACCCGCGCCACTGGCGGTCACCGCGAACTCAAGTGCTGCGAACATGTTGTTGGTGTCGGTCACCGCCACGGCGGGCATCTGGGCATCCGCGCAGAGGCCGGGCAGTTTTTTCAACCGCACCGCACCCTCCAGCAGAGAGTATTCGGTGTGGACACGCAGGTGAATGAATCGCGGCGGGGTGCTCATGACCGCAGCCTATGTCAGCGCCAGCGGAGGCACCAGCCGGGATTTGTCCCCCGGACAGCAATCGCACCTTGCCAAACAAGGGACGGGCCGCTTAGCTTCAGACAAGCCATTTGGCCAGACAAAACGGATTAATGCCATGACATTCACGCTTGGGCGAAATAGGGCGCCGATAGCGGGGTGCTGCGCAAAGTGGCACCATACCATGGCCCGCTGCCTCGGTCCTCACTTGCGGCGAGAAAGTACATGATTGACGTTCACGCCCTGTCCCAAGCAGTAGAGCAGCACGGCGCGGTGGTGCGCATTGTGATCGGCGCTCTTCAGGGGTCAGCCCCGCGCGGCCCCGGTGTGTCGATCCTGATCTGGGACGACGGGATCAGCGGCACGATTGGCGGAGGTGCGGTGGAATTTGAGGCGATCAAGACGGCCCGAAAGATGCTCGAGGCGCAAGAGCCGCTTCTGGTTCAGCAAGAAACACTGGGGGCTGGCCACAAGCAGTTTTGCGGCGGCGCGCTGACCCTTGTGTTTGAACGCTTTGATGCCGCAAAATTGCAAGACACCTTCCCTAGTTCTGATCGCGACGGGGCCTATCTGCGCAAGGTTCAGGCTGGCGCATCCACGCCACCGACACAGCTGTTGCGCCATTGGGAAACCCAGAAACCAACACTCACGGTGTTGCAGGATGGTTGGCTGATCGAACCCACACGCGCGCCGCGACGGCGGATCATGATCTACGGCGCGGGCAATGTGGGCCATGCACTGGCACGGGTTCTGGCCCCCTTGCCGCAGTTTGAGGTCTATCTGGTGGATGTACGTGAGGACCTGTTTCGTGACCTGCCGGACCGCGTGCATCAAAGCTGGCAACGCCTGCCCACCGATCTGATGGCCGAGGCGCCTGATGATGCCGCTCATTTCATCATGACCCCCGAACATGACTATGATCTTGAACTGTGCCATCGCCTGTTGGGGCGGCAGTTCGGCAAGGCAGGGTTGATTGGATCGGGCATAAAATGGGCGCGGTTTCGCAAACAATTGCAGGCCATGGGCCATTCCGAACGCAGCATCACCCGCATTCAGTCCCCGATCGGCGATCCCAGGTTGGGCAAAGAGCCGCAGGCCATTGCGATAGGGGTTGCGGCTGCGTTACTGAGGCACGAACAGGAGCAGCAGGCCAGTGTAAGGGACACCGTGTGAGCGCAACACTACTGAGGATCGAGGGGCTGACCAAGGCGTATCCCGGTGTGATGGCCAATGACGACGTGTCCTTTTACATCAGCGAAGGCGAATTACATCAGCGAAGGCGAAGTTCATGCGCTTCTGGGCGAAAACGGAGCTGGCAAATCCACTTTGGTCAAGATGATCTATGGTCTTGTGAAGCCGGATAGCGGCAAGATGACCCTGCGCGGCAAAGATTTCGCCCCGCCAGAACCGCGCGCCGCCCGCGCCGCTGGTGTGGCGATGGTATTTCAGCACTTTTCGCTGTTTGACGCGCTGAGCGTGGCCGAAAACATCGCCCTGGGCATGGAAACCCCGCCGCCGATGCGCGATCTGGCCCGCCAAATCCGCGCGGTCAGCGAGACCTACGGCCTGCCGCTTGATCCTTATCGCACGGTGGGTGATCTGTCCGCCGGGGAGCGCCAGCGCGTTGAAATCATTCGCTGCCTTTTGCAAGACCCACGGCTTCTGATCATGGATGAGCCCACGTCGGTTCTGACCCCGCAAGAGGTTGAGATCCTGTTTGAAACCCTGCGCAAACTGACCGCTGAGGGTGTTGCGATCCTCTACATCTCCCACAAGCTTGAAGAAATCCGTGCGCTCTGTGATCACGCCACAATCCTGCGCGGGGGCAGGAATGTGGGTACCTGTGATCCCGCCAATACCACCGCGCGCGAAATGGCTGAGATGATGGTTGGCACCACGTTCGAAGCCCCGGCCCGCGCGGACCGGGATCTGGGCGAGGTGGCGCTGGATGTCACCGGCTTGTCCGTGCGTGCGCCCAGCGCCTTTGGCACCTCTTTGAAGAACATTCACTTCACCGTGCGGCAGGGCGAAGTCCTGGGCATTGGCGGCGTGGCAGGCAACGGGCAGGATGAATTGCTGGCCGTTCTGTCAGGTGAGATCAGAAATCCCAGCCAAGCGATCAAGCTATCGGGTGTCGCAATCGGCCGGATGGCCCCCAATGCGCGACGCAAGCTGGGCTTGCTGGCCGCCCCCGAAGAACGTTTGGGCCACGCCGCCGCCCCGGACATGACCCTGACCGAAAACGCCCTGCTGACCGGGGCCGCGCGCGAGGGTCTGTTGCAAAACGGCTTTCTGCGCTGGTCCGCCGCCGAAGGCTTCGCACGCCGCATTATCGAGGCGTCTGACGTGCGCACCCCCGGCCCGGACAACACCGCGCGGTCGCTGTCTGGTGGCAACCTGCAAAAATTCGTCATCGGTCGCGAGGGGCTGCAACGCCCGACCGTGTTGGTGGTCAATCAACCCACTTGGGGCGTCGATGCCGCCGCTGCTGCCGCGATCCGGCAGGCGTTGTTGAACCTCGCCGCTGAAGGAACGGCGGTGATCTGCATCAGTCAGGACCTTGATGAGCTGATGGAAATCTCTGATCGGTTCGGTGCGTTAAATGAAGGGCGCATGTCCGATATCAAACTCGCCCAGGGCCTCAGCGTCGATGAAATCGGCCTGATGATGGGCGGCGCGCATGGCATGGAGGTCGCCCATGCTGACCCTTGAGCGGCGCGCGCAGCCCTCGCAAACGTGGACCTACCTCACCCCCCTCGTGGCAGTGGTCGCGACGATGATCGCCGGTGGCGGCCTGTTCGCCGTGCTGGGTAAAGACCCGATCGAGGCCATTGCCACGATCTTTTGGGAGCCTCTGTTTGGCGAGTTTGCCTTCTATTATCGGCCGCAACTGCTGATCAAGGCCGCGCCGTTAATCCTGATCGCCATTGGCCTGTCATTGGGCTTTCGCGCAGGCATCTGGAATATCGGGGCCGAGGGGCAATACATCATCGGTGCCTTGACCGGCGCGGGGGTTGGCCTTGCCTTCTATCCCCTTGAGGCGTGGTATATTTTTCCTCTGATGATCCTAGGTGGCGCCTTGGGCGGCTGGGCTTGGGCGATGATCCCCGGGCTGTTGAAAGTACGGTTCGGGACCAACGAAATCCTCGTCTCGCTGATGCTGGTTTACGTGGCCGAGCAGCTTTTGGCCAAGATGGCGCTGGGGCTGCTCAGAAACCCCGAGGGCATGGGCTTTCCCGGGTCGCGCAACCTGCGCGACTACCCCTCGGCGCATAATGCCGAGATCATTGTGGGCACGGGGATGCATTACGGTGTTCTGGCCGCGCTGATCGCCGTGATTTTTGCCTATATTCTGCTGAACCGGCACATCATTGGTTACCACATCCGCCTGACCGGACAGGCCCCCCGCGCCGCGCACTTTGCCGGGGTGAACCCGCCCGGCTGATCCTGTTCTGCCTTGGCATCTCGGGCGCACTGGCCGGACTGGCGGGCATGTTCGAGGTCTCCGGCCCTTCGGGGCAGGTGAATATCGACTTCAACGTCGGCTATGGCTTTACTGCCATCATCGTCGCCTTTCTGGGCCGGTTGCACCCGGTGGGCATCCTTCTGGCCGGGCTGCTGATGGCGCTGACCTATATTGGCGGCGAAATCGCACAGGGTAATCTGGGCCTGTCCGCCTCGGCCATCCAGATGTTTCAAGGCATGCTGCTGTTCTTCCTGCTGGCGGTGGATATGCTGACGAATTTCCGTGTTCGCGTGACCAAAAGAGAGGCCGCGTGATGAAGCAGATGGATGAACCAACAGCAGGTTGGATCATGAAGTCCTTAGCCGTTCCGTTATACTTAGCATTCGGGGCATTCGTAGGGTTTTCATAATTGGGGGTTTTGGAAGTGCGATATGGGCCATTTTTCAGGAAAATGGTTTAAGAGGCGGGGGATTTACGATTGGTGCCCTTATTGCTCTGGGCATTATGTTCAGCCTTCCATCTTTAGTGGCTTGGCTCGTTTTCGGAATGATAAGCCTCCTAAGGCGTGCATGGATGGGTAAGGACCGAAGCCCGCGCCCAATGACACCACAACCGTTTGGAAATCGGTTTATCAACGTGTTGACGTTGATCGGGATAGTGTTCGGTTTGGCTGCGTATTTCTTTAGATCCAGTATTTTCGGAGGTTTGTGATGGACCTCTCGTCAATCTCCCCGACCCTGTTGCTGGCGTCCCTCATGGTCGCCTCGACCCCCATTCTGCTGGCCGCTTTGGGAGAACTCGTTGTCGAGCGCGCGGGCGTTCTGAACCTCGGCGTGGAAGGCATGATGATCACCGGGGCGATCTGTGGATTTGCCATGGCGGTCAACACCGGCTCGCCGTTTGTGGGGTTTGTCGCGGCGGCGGCGGGAGGCGCTGTGCTGTCCCTGCTGTTTGCCCTGCTCACGCAATATGCGCTGGCCAATCAGGTGGCCTCGGGGCTGGCCATGACGCTGTGTCAATCGCAGAGTAAAATGGGTCCATGTCGCGGCGTAAAAATGGGCCACTTCGGTTGATGTTTTGTGGCGCTTTTGCACGCGTGCTCGTCACAAAGCTGAAGCGTGCCAAAGCGCATGCTGGCCATAAGGCCAGCATTATTCTGACTGTGATTGCGGGCTGGTTATTTTCGGTTGTTGCGACTGTGTTTGAGCCGATAGCTTTCGCCATTCATCTCGAGGATGTGGACGTGATGGGTTAAACGATCGAGTAGCGCACCGGTCAGCCGCTCAGAGCCAAAGACTTCAGTCCATTCATCGAAGGGCAGGTTCGAGGTTATGATGATGGAGCCGCGTTCATAGCATTGGGATATGACCTCGAAGAGCAGCTCTGCGCCAGATTTGCTGAGCGGTACGAAGCCCAGTTCATCAATGATCAACAGGTTCTGGCTGGTCAGTTGCTTTTGAAGGCGCTGCAATCTCCGCTCATCTTGAGCCTCGATCAGATCATGGACTAATGCCGCAGCCGTTGTGAAGCGCACCTTCAGTCCTCTTTGACATGCAGCCAGCCCAAGTCCCAGGGCGATGTGTGTCTTGCCCGTGCCTGACGGGCCGAGCGCGATGATGTTCTCCCTGCGATTAACGTAATCGCATCGTGCCAGATCCATCGTCAGGGGCTTGTTCAAGCTTGGCATGATCTTGAAGTCAAAGCTATCCAAGCTCTTGGTGCTGGGGAACTTCGCCGCTTTGATGCGCCGTTCAATCATCCGGCGTTCGCGGTCGATCAATTCCATCTCACACAGCCGCGCCAGATAGTGGATGTGATCTTTGTTCTCTGCAGCACAGAGCTGCGCCTGTTTGGCATACTCGCCTTGGAACGTTGGCAGTCGCAGTTGTTTAAGATGATGCCGTAGAAGAATCCGAGGGGCTTCGGTCATGCCGCGGTCCTTCCCATCAAGCTCATGTAACTGGATGGGCGTGTTGTGCCGACATTGGCCTTGGGCAAGTATGGATAGAAGTCCAAATCCAATCGTGGTGGCCGCTTCTCAACCCGACACAGTACAAGGTGTTTTACGGCGTCATAGCCAATTGCACCCATATCTATTGCCTGCTGGATTGCGCCTTGCACAACATCCATTTCGAAGGTCTCCAAAAGGCGCAAGACTTGAACGTATTCTCGCTTGCCCGGCTTACCCATTCTGGCTTCAAGCAGTCGGTGCAGCGTGGCAAATACATCTGGCAAATGCCAACCCTGCAAAGGCGCGGCCTGATCCAGGGCACCCACCTTTTGTTCAAGCAGGGGCAAAAAGTGCAATGGGTCAAAGACCATATCCGCTGATGTGTAGGATCGTTTGTGCCGCGCAATAATCTCATTGCCGCAGCCGATGATAACCTCATGCACAAACCCACGCACATGAACATCGTGGTGCGCATAGGCTACTGGCACCGAGTAATCATTGCTGCGATAGCGCACCATTGAGATCGACGTTGCACGCGTGCTGACGTGATCGCAGGCTTCATATTCTGCGACGGGCAATCCCATCAGAGCATCCAAATCCGACATCAGGCGTGCGCCTATGGTTTGGGTGTGACCCCGCAACGTATCGTCCTGACGTGCTAAACACTTCTCTTCCAAATGTGCGTTCAGATCATCAAAGCTGTCATAGCGAGGTGCGGGAACCATGAAGTTGCGGCGGGTGTATCCAACCATGCCCTCAACGTTGCCTTTATCGTTCCCTCGCGCGGGTCTGCCAAACTTGTCATCAAACAAGTAATGCGACTGCAGTTCCGTAAACCGACGTGTGCGGATGCGCGTCTTATCCCCGAGTATCCGAGCCACGGCGATCTTGGTATTGTCGTAGAGAATGGATTGCGGAATGCCGCCAAAGAATGCAAAGGCGGACACATGGCCATCGCAAAACGCCTCGGTTGTCTCAGCTGGATATCCCTTCACAAACACCGCATCAGAATGTGGCAAGCTCATCACGAAGAAGTGGATCTTGCATTCCACGCCACCGATCACGCCCAGCGTCTCACCAAAATCAACCTGCGCATGGCCCGGCCGATGCGACAACGGCACAAACACCTCTTTGGTGCGCCGTTTTTGCTCGCGCACGTAATAGGTCACCGTGGTCAGGCTGCCGGCATATCCATGCTCATCGCGCAGCCGTTCAAAGATGCGCTTGGCCGTGTGTCGCTGCTTTTTGATCAGGGCTTTGTCTGTGCGCAGTATCTCATCGACCACACCAACATAACCATCAAGCGTTGGCCGCCGAGGCGCTTCCGACCGACGATACCCAGGCGGAAGTTCATGGCGCAGCATCTTCGCGATCGTCTTACGATCTTTGTTCTCTAATCTGTCAATGCGTGTTTCCTGAGTTTCCTGCTTTTGATGTCAGAGGTTGCCTTTGTTCTCTTCGAACTCTGAGGTTCATGATGGGGTTGGCTGGGTGTGGGTCGGCAATGTTGAAACCGCAATCATACCGTTGGTCTTGGCTGTTGCTACAGAATCGGCGCCGTGTCTCACGCCCTCCCTCGGGCATCGTCCCAGATGGGAACTTTGATTTAGGAATCCTCGTTGTCGCCTCGTAAGCCTTACGCGGACTGGAAGTCAGTTTTGTCTCGCATAATGGCATGAAGTATGATTGCCAGACGACGCGCCAGAGCCACTCGGGCCTTTCTCATCGTTGAGCGCGCACCGATTGCGAGGGCCCATGTCTTCAATTTGAGCGGAGCGGCATACCGCGTCAGCATCACATTGGCGGCCTCATAGAGAAGCGTTCTGACGCGCACGTCGCCCCGCTTTGAGATGCTGCCCGTGTAGTCGATTTCACCAGATTGATGCCGTCGCGGCACCAGTCCAAGATACGCCCCCACATCACGCGATTTCCTGAAACGCGACGGATCATCAATTGCTGCGGCAAAGGCCAATGCTGTGATCGGACCGACCCCTGGTACCGTCATAAGGCGCTGGCAGACTTCGGATTTGCGGGTCATCTTTTTGATGTCGCCATCAATGGCTGCAACCGCCGCGAGGATTGCTTCGCGTGCTGCGAACAGTCCGCAAATTGCGGCATGGAGGCCAGGCACTCCATCGCTAACTTTTAGCGCCGCGTTTTTGAATGCCGGAGACAAAGCTCGTGGCAGCCGCACGCCGAAGACGACGACCAGACCGCGGATCTGATTGTCGAGCGTCACACGCTGTCCGACCAGCTTCTTGCGGGCTGCGATCAGCGACCGGATTGCGTGCGCTGACAGTGATTTGACATGGGTCGGCTTGTAGAATCCCGTCCGCGCCAGGTGTGCCAAACCGCGGGCATCATTGCGGTCCGTCTTGTGGCCGGCCAGAGATTTAAGGGCCTGATATGCTTGCCTGCTCTCGATGCAAACAACCGGGACACCAAGCTCCGTCAGCCCATGGTAAAGCATTGGTGCCATCCGTCCCGTTTCAAATACAACTTTGGCACATGGTGGTCCAGAAGCGAGGAAGTCAGCGATCGCTTTTGGTGTTGAGCTCGCTTTTCCTTCACGAATAAGGGCCCCTTCACGATCCAGAATGCAGATATGCGTCTCTTCCATGGACACATCCAAACCAGCAAAATATTCCATTGGTCAGTCTCCTTTTCAATTGCATGTGCATCCAGAATAACAGGGGTAACTGAGTGCTGATCCTGATTACGCCATGTTGAAAAACCGCGCCGCTTCTCGGCCAGACATACCGTCCTTCAAACAAGCACGGCGCACACGACTATAAATATCCACAGAATACATCTCCCGCCCTCCGAATAAACGAAGGGCACAAACTGGCGGACTTTTACTCCGCTACAACTGCGATATGCAGCCGCTTCTGTGGCCCAATATTGCTCCGCGTTTTACAACGCTGTTCGGTCTCGGCCTCAGCGCGCTTCTGGGGCAAAGCTATGTGGGGATCAAACCCCCGCCAGTGTCGAAGCTGGATATCCCGGTGCTCGGCGATCTGCCCTTCTTTGGCCCGGTGCTGTTTTCCCATGATCTGATGGTTTACGTCGGCCTCGGCCTTGTTGCCGCCGTCTGGGCCACGCTGAAATACACCCGCGCCGGGCTGATCCTGCGCGCGGTGGGGGAAAATCACGATGCGGCCCATGCTCTGGGGTACAAAGTGGTGCGGGTGCGGGTGATGGCGATCCTGTTTGGCGGGGCCTTGGCGGAGCGTACCTTAGCCTGATCCGCGTGCCGCAATGGACCGAAGGGATGACCGCCGGGGCTGGTTGGATCGCCTTGGCGCTGGTGGTCTTTGCCATCTGGAAAGCTGGGCGTGTGCTGCTGGGTGCCTATCTTTTTGGCGGAGTCACCGTCTTACAGCTCAACTTACAGGCCGCAAGGGTTGCACTTCCTGTCGAATATCTTTCCATGTCGCCCTATCTGATTACCATTCTGGTGCTGGTCATCATGTCGGCGGACCGCGCACGCGCGCCTGCCTCACTGGGCCGGACCTTTCACGCCTCAGGATGAGGCACGCTGCTATAAGAACCTAACAGGGGGAAATTTTGATGAATGTCACGAAACTGCTGACCGGTGCCGCGCTTGCGCTTGGTCTGGCCACATCTGCGATCGCACAAGACACGACCAAAGTGGGCTTTATTTATGTTGGCCCCGTTGGCGATGGCGGCTGGACCTATGAGCACAACAAGGGCCGCGTGGCGGTTGAAGAACATTTCGGCGATGCGGTGGAAACCGTGTTTCAGGAAAGCGTGCCCGAAGGCGCTGATGCCGAACGCGCGATCACCCAGATGGCACTGCAAGGCGCCGACCTGATCTTTACCACCTCGTTTGGCTATATGGACCCGACCATCAATGTCGCCGCTAAATTCCCGGATGTGAAGTTCGAGCACGCGACCGGCTACAAAACCGCCGACAATGTCGCCACCTATTCGGCCCGCTTCTATGAGGGCCGCGCCATTCAGGGCCATATCGCCGACAAGATGACCAAATGGGCTATATCGCCTCCTACCCGATCCCCGAAGTGATCCGGGGCATCAACTCGGCCTTTATCCATGCGCGCAAGGTGAACCCCGATGTCGAGTTCAAGATCATCTGGGCCTACACATGGTTTGACCCCGCCAAAGAGGCCGATGCCGCCACCGCCCTGATCGAACAGGGCGCTGACGTGATCCTGCAACACACCGATTCCACCGCGCCCCAGGCCGCCGCGCAAAAGGCCGGTAACGTTGTCACCTTCGGCCAAGCTTCGGATATGGGCCAATACGCGCCCTTCCCGCAGGTCAGTTCGATCATTGACGACTGGGTCCTCTATTACATCGCCCGCACCCAGGCGGTGATCGATGGCACATGGGAAACCACCCAGACATGGGACGGCATCGGCCCCGGCATGGTCGGCATTGGCGAGATTTCGGATGCCGTGCCCGCTGATGTGAAAGAAGAAGCGCTCGCGATGAAAGCCGCGATTGCGGCGGGCGAATACCACCCCTTCAGCGGCCCGCTGAAAAAGCAGGACGGCTCGGATTGGCTGGCCGATGGCGCAGTGGCCGATGATGGCACTTTGCTGGGCATGAACTTCTATGTCGAAGGGCTGAGCGGCGAAATCCCGCAGTAAGTCTGATCAGGTGACCAAAAGGCCCTGCCCCGGCGGGGCCTTTTCTTATCTGGCGGATTTGCAATCTGATCGGTGAGTACCACGGGCGCTCTATCCGCCCTCCAATAACCGAAAAGAACCCAACCTGTGAATTCGGTCAGAGTGCACCAAGCGTCCGATTTACAGGTGTGAGCGTGACATAATCAAGATTAAACCATTCTGAAAGTGTTTTTCCACAAGACTATCGTTACGGCTGAATACCCGTACGGGGCTTGCGTATGCTGATCCGTACAAGCCGCAGGGGATCAGAGAAAGGAAGAATTTTCACCCATAAACGGATTATATTTTAGGTTTTTCATCTTCGGCTTTTTTCATATCTTTCCATAGCTTTATGGCTTTGAGTATGTTCAGCACAAGGACTGATCCACCTACCAAAGCTGCAAGCAGTAGCTGAAAGTTCGTTAACTCCATCGAAGCCTCCTTCAAACAGACACATTGCCCCAAAAGCCTGTTTCGCTTCGATGCGCTTCGCTTATATCAAGCATGCATAAGTCATGTCAAAACGCCGCATCGCAGCGAATCTAATGATTTCGCCAGTTTTGCGCCCCTTTTCCGGTGCGAGATATTCTAAAATATACTCCTTCGCCTGAATTGGCCTGAGATTTTGAGCCGGGATCAGTTTGTAATCTTTCAGGCCAGGGAACGAGAGCCCCGCACCGGAAAAGGCAAACCGCCAAACCGCCAAAAGTGTCGGACCAATATCAAATATCCAGCAGGGCATCATAGCCTGCATCCGGAACTGAACCTCCTCCGACTAAAGTCAGAGGGTTCAGTGGTTCATGAGCGCCTTCGGCGCACGTTTGAATGTTTTTCCGACTAAAGTCGGAGGCTTTAGACCAGATTGTGGAAAGTAAAAATGTGCGCGCAGGCTTTCTCACGGGTGCGTCCACTTTACGGCGACGGCAAATCGCTTCAGGCGCCGCGCGGTCCTCGCATGTGAGGCTGAATGCCTTATGATGTTTGACCATGCCAGGAGGATGCACGTCCCGATACAAAACGATATGCGGCGCATCGACTCACCGACAAAAATTCTCAGGTCAATTCAGGCGGAGGAGTATACCGAAATATAAATAAAAAAGGCTCAATTAGCATTGATTATGCGTGGCGTGTTACAGGCAGGATGCCTGCGGCGGCGGCAAGTATCGCGCGCGGCGTTTGGTGGCTCGGAAGGACGGCAAGGTGGAACCACCGAAGGCAGTTGTCCAGGTATTTGGTCGCGATACCTCGATGGCGGCGCGGAAAGGTCTTTAACCGCTCATGCCGACTGTTCACGGTTTGAATGTGCAATTCACCACGGAAACGTTCTCCGGCGGTCCGGTCGAGACTTTCATGGCTGACGCCCGTTTCTGCGGCGCAGGGCGGGTAGCCGGTGCAGCCATCGGTCACCGGGAGAGCGTCCCCATCAAGACGTGGCTGCAGAACCGTTTTGAGATGTTCGGCTGTCACCGCAGGCAAGACAGCACTGATGGCGGTGCCTGATCGGTCGACCGCAACGGGGACCGGAACCTGCTCCTTCGACAATCCGCGTTTTGAGGCCCTTCCCCCGCGTTTGCGGGCTTTTCGAGAGAGATTACGGTCCCCTTTCCGGCTGCGCGGAAAGAACGTCCCGTCGGCTTCGACGATTCCGCACAGCTTGACCGCACCGACCGTTACGGCCTCGGGAAAGCGATGACGCCAACGAAAAGCTGTGGTGTCGGCCACCATACAACGCCCGTCGGACGCCTTTACCGTTTCGCCGTCGCGCAGGGAAGCTGCGAACCCTGCCCATCTGTCCCTGTGGCGCAAGCGGGCAGGCGGCGTCCCGGTCAGCGCGTTGAAGGTTTTGCGACAGCCTTTGCAAAAGAACCTCGTCAGGCCACTTGCATGGCCCCTGATGATCGCACCGCCCGAAGCACAGTGCGGACAGATACGCCCCTCGCGAACATTCGCCTCAGGGAGATCGATCACGCTTTCCAGCGACGAAACCCCGGCAACAAGCCGTCCGGTTTCAGCCCGTTGTTTCGATGAAAGGTCGTCGATCTCGTTGAGCCACACCAAAAAAGCCTGATGATCCATGTGCCGCACCCCATAATTTTGTTCATGGTGTGTTCTATTACAGGTTGGCACGCATAATCAATGCTAATTGAGCCATAAAAAAATTTACGCCGCGATGCAGAATATTTATTTGATATGTTAACGCTAACTTCGCCTATTAGGCCTTTACTCTGGCTGGATTGGGCCCAACTTCGCCCGAAAATCCACCTCGATCGCGTGCTTGAATGTCGTCGATGTTATGGAATCACATCCAGCCAGCCGCGCCTGGAAGCAGATATCGGCCAAACTGCCGATTTGTCCGCACCCTTGCCAGCCGCCTGTTGAGTAAGCCCGACCCAGCGACGAACACGCACAGTGCCTTCCGGAATGGCGTTTCTATGCGTTTTGGATATTGCCCTGCTCAGGTGTTGGCTTCTTCCATCAACCAGCTCCTAAACGCCGCCACCTTTGGCTGCAGGCTGCTGCTCTGCGATGTCAAAAGGTAATACGAGAATGTCAGCGGGGTGCGCAGATCTGACGCAAAGGGGCTGACAAGCCGCCCGGCGGCCACATGATCCGCCACCAGCCTGTCGCCGACCAGGGCAACGCCCTGCCCTTCAAGAGCCGCCTGAACTGCCATGCTTTCCTGGGTGAAACGCAGGCCCCGGTTTGGATCAATATCGCGCAAACCTGCCGCCAATAGCCACATGCGCCAGCTGGCCTCGGCGTCTTTCCATTCCACATGGATCAGGCTGTGATGACGCAGGTCGCCCGGATGCCTCAGCGGCGTGTCACCGGTGGTCAGCATCGGGCTGCAAACCAGCGTATTGCGCTGACCAAAAAGCGTGTCGACCACCACACCTTTGTACTCCCCGGGGCCATAGCGTATCGCGACATCTGCCTCACCACGCGCCACATCCACCAAACAATCTGTTTCGTCGATCCTGATTTCAATCTCGGGATGGCGGGCATGGAACTGGTCAAGCCGTGGGACAAGCCAAAGCGAGGCAAAAGACGGGCTAACGCTGAGCGTGAGAAGGCCGCTGTCACCATGGGCGCGCAACTGCTCGGTCCCGTCTCGCAGCCTGTCGAATCCCTCGGTCAAGACCGGCAGGGCCGCTTGCCCCGCCTCTGTCAATCGCAGAGCCCGCGTCAGCCGATGGAACAATTGCACACCCAGAGTGGCTTCCAGCGTTTTCACGTGATGGCTGATCGCCGCCGGGGTCACATGCAGTTCATCAGCCGCCATCTTGAAACTCAGATGACGGGCGCGGCCTCAAAGGCCCGCAACGCATTCAGAGGAGGAAGGGCAGCTTTCATGTCGCCATGATAGTACATCAAATTTTCTAATGCATTATACCGGAGCTACGCCAAAACCCGAAACTTCTCATGAGTTATGACGCGAAAATTGTCTGAGACTTGGCTTCGGAATGTTTTCCACTCGTTTGGTATGGTTACGCGGAAGAACTTCAGGATTGCATTCGCAAACTGTTTTTGGGTTGGGTAATG
This sequence comes from Roseovarius sp., assembly GCA_965207105.1. Classification (GTDB taxonomy): domain Bacteria; phylum Pseudomonadota; class Alphaproteobacteria; order Rhodobacterales; family Rhodobacteraceae; genus Roseovarius. The sequence continues at coordinate 38,927 of CBDBLS010000012.1, forward strand.
ATGATTGTGCGTCACGAACTGGTGCATGACAGCCCATAATCGTTCAATGGGGTTCAGGTGCGGGCAGTATGGCGGCAACTGGATAAGGTGGATGCGGCAATCTGGCCTTGCGAGAAACGCCCTGACATCCGGCCCTTTGTGATAGGGCGCGTTGTCCCAGATGACGTGGATTAATCGCTTGTCGGGGTTGCGCGTTTCAATCTTGGCTAGAAGCTGCGTGGCACTGACACCGTCGACGGTGGTTGGCTCGACAAAGGGCGCGTCGAAGGTTTCAAGGTTGAGCCCGCCATGGATATTCACACGGCCTCGCCCAGCAGTGGTCGGGACTGCGGGGTTTGAGCCTGCCTTCACCCAGCCATATGCAGGCTTTGTCTGATATTCTGGGTGGACGGCATCAGCGAAATAAACGGCTTCATCAGCGCCAAGCTCGGTCATCAACCGCTCGTACATCGTAATGAAGCTGGCCTGTTTCTCGACAGATACACCCCGTGGCAGGGCCTTGGGTTTGCGATACTCAAACCCGAGCCGGGCAAGAAGCTTGATGCAGCCAGAATGCGAGTAGCGCAGGCCAAATTCTGTTGAAATATGGGCTCTTATCTCAACTGTCGAACGGCAGAAGCGACCGTTCAGCCAATCGCATAATGCAGCCTCTTGATCTGGGGCCATACGAGATTGACCCCCTTTCCAGCCATCGGCGGCAAGCGCGTCCCAGCCGCTTTCACGGTAGGTTTTGTGCCAGCCACGAATGGTGTCGTCGTCCAAATATAGAAATTCCGCGATTACTTGACAGGACTTCCCGTCATCCAGCAAAAGGAGCGCATTTGCACGCCGTGCAATCCCATGATCTTCGCGTTGACTGCGCACACAGGACTCAAGCTCAAGGCGCTCCGTGGGAGAAAGAAAGTTGGGACGGATCATGCGGCTAGCTGAATCGTTCTACGGTCAGACGTCAACCCGTCAAAAGTCGGGTGCTCGAGGACTCTGTGTATATGTGTCGAAGACAGAGACAGCGGGTTTGTTCGACCGCAGATAGGCCCAAACGTTTTCCATTGGGTTCAATTCCGGTGAGTATGGGGGCAGTTTTACGAGTGTAGTATTATCTGGCACCTGCAAGCATTTTGCTCCGTGCCAACCAGCCCCGTCGATGATGAGCAAGGCATGTGCGCCGGGTGCGATTGTCTTTGCGATCTCATCGAGATGCAGCCCCATTGCTTCGGCGTTGACGTAAGGCAGGACCAGCCCAGCCGCCGTGCCACAGGCAGGACAGGCTGCGCCGAAGATACAGCTCCATTTGCAGCGCGTATCACGTGGTGCGCGCGGGCGGGTTCCACGCCTGGCCCATTTGCGGGTGAGGGTTCCTTGCTGCCCGACGCGGGCTTCATCCTGGAACCATACCTCAAGCGGCTTCCCCTTTGCATGTTTTGGCAGGGTATCGGCTATGAGGCTGGCAAAGTTTTTTTAAAAGCCTGCTGTGCAGCGGGATCAGTTTTGGGATGCTCCGGGCGCACGGAAAGGCGACGAAAACCATGCCTGGCTGGATACTTGCCAATCGTACGTTCATGTAGCTTTACGTCGAATTCTTCTTCAACGCGGACCTGCAAATCGGCACAGCGCCACCGCACTACGCCATCTTTTGCCGGGTCAGGCCCAGCCTCAACCCAAGCCACAAACAGCGCCTGTTGCTCCAGGGACAGGCGTGGTTTTGCACCCTTGCCACACCGATCAGAAAGCCCACCAGGGCCCTCTGCATTGTAGCGATGCACCCAGTCTCTGGGAGTTTGGCGATCCATACCGCTGCTACGGGCCGCTGTTGCGCGATCCACATCGTCAAGCACCAGCGCTATGGCGAGTATTCGACGGACAACACGACCATCCCTGGTTCGCTTTGCAGCACAACGCAAATCTTGCGCGGACATATCTGTGCGCGTAATCTTGACTGCCCCACCCATGAGCACCTCCTTGCTTCTGGAGGCCATTGATTCAGAAATGCAGTAAATTTGAAATCACAAAAGTGAGTCAGACATTAAGGCCGCTGGTATAAGATAATTTTTATACTCCGAAAAAGGCAATCCAAGCATGACATCAAAGACGCGATCCGACTATTCAATCGGGGTCATACTGATTGTGACAGCCGCCCTCACCTACAGCACTGCCGGTCTGTTTACCAAAGGCGTTGTGGCCGGGGCCTGGGCCGTGATCTTTTGGCGCGGGCTATTCGCGGCGGGGTTCACAACGCTCTGGACAGTGAACCAAGGCACATTTCGGCAGAATGCCTTCAGCATGGGGTACAGCGGCTGGGCCGTGGGCATCATCGGCGCGCTGGGAACAGCCGCTTTCATCCCCGCGTTCAAGCTGACCTCAATTGCCAATGTCGCGCTGATCTATGCGGTCGCCCCGCTGATCGCGGCCCTGCTTGCTTGGCGTTTTATCGGCGAGCGTCTGACGGCCAGATCCATGATCGGATCAGTCTGTGCCCTGATGGGCGTGGGCATCATCGTGTTCGGCTCGATCGGGCAGATCAGTATTTTGGGCGATACCCTGGCCCTGATCATGACCATCGCCATGGCCTTGATCATGGTGATCTACCGAAAGTACCCGGAGACACCCGGTGCCGGGCCCGCCATCCTGCAATCGCTGTTCTTGCTGCCGCCCTCTTTCCTTCTGGGGGCACCATTTCAGACCGAACCGGTTGAGATTTTTATTCTTGCAGCATTTGGCCTGCTCTTTGCCATCGCATCGGTCACGCTCGCCGAAGGGGCCAAGCGCGTCCCGTCCGGGCAAACGGCCCTTCTGAGTGCGCTTGAAACCCCGCTTGCACCGCTCCTGGCCTTTGCCATCTTTGCCGAGGTTCCCGGCATGGCAACCTTCGTTGGTGGCACGGTTGTTCTGATCGCAGTGCTGCTCTCGATCAGAAACGAAGCAAAGACATAAGACGTCTGGGTGGTGCTCCGGTTTTCGCGCTTGTCTAACTCTCCCATCGCCCGATACGATCCCGCCTGCAGACCGATCCAAAGTGGAAAGAACGGGAGACCCGATGCCCTATCGTCAAACCTTGCCCCAGAATGCCTCGGTTGCCACTCCGGACGATCACGGACGGCTGTTTGCCCCCGCCGCCGAGCGGAATGCCGAGGCGATCACCGCCGTGCTGCAACATCACGGCCCCTCAACCGGCACCGCATTGGAAATCGCCAGTGGCACAGGACAGCATGTCACCGCCTTTGCAACCGCCCTGCCCGATCTGATCTGGCAGCCCAGCGAGATCGACGCCGCCCGGCGCGACAGCATCATGGCATGGGTGGGCAATACCGGCAACATCCTGCCCGTGATCGCGCTGGACGCCACCGATCCCAACTGGTCCTCCACCCATCACGGCTATGATCTGATCCTGAATGTAAACCTCTTGCACCTGATCAGCACGCCCGAGGCCAGGACCCTCATCACCGAGGCCGCGCTGGCGCTGGCCCCAGGCGGACGGTTGATCCTCTACGGCCCGTTCCTGCGCGATGGTGAGGCGACATCCGAAGGCGATGCGCGGTTTGATGCAAGCCTGCGCGAGAGTGATCCCGAGATTGGCTACAAGGATGATTTCGATGTGATAGATTGGTTGCATGAGGTCGGATTAGGGCTGGTGGACGTGGTGGAAATGCCCGCCAACAACCTGTCCCTCGTGGCGGAAAAGGCAAAGTAATGCGCAGGTTTCTTGTTATTTTGAGTGTGTTGATGCTGTGCTGTGCCCTGCCGGCACAGGCCCAGAATTTCGGCGACAGTGATCCGGTCGACTGGATCGGCAAAGGCCCCGATCACTACCGGGTGCACGGCATTGATGCGGCCCGGTTTCAGCAGAACGTGAACTGGAAACAGGTCAAACGCGCAGGCATCGAATTTGCCTTTGTCAAAGCCACCGAAGGCGGCGACCTGAAGGACCCGATGTTTGACAGTCACTGGAAAGGCGCGCGCCGGGCCGGCATCCCCACCGGCGCTTATCACTTCTACTATTTCTGCACCAAGCCCGAGGTTCAGGCCCGTTGGTTCATCCGAAACGTGCCGCGCCGGGGCAAGGCGCTGCCACCTGTACTGGACATGGAGTGGAACCCGTTTTCCCCCACCTGCACCCTGCGCCCGCCAGGGGCCGAGGTCCGTCGTCAGGCCAAGGTCTTCATGGACATTCTGGAACGCCACTACGGCCAGCGCCCGGTCATCTACACCACTGTCGAGTTTTACCGCGACACCGGCATCGGCAAGCTGAACGAGGAATTCTGGCTACGCTCCACCGCCCAGACGTTGGACAAAACCTATCCCGGTCAACGCTGGAGTTTCTGGCAATATACCGGCACCGGCATCGTTCCCGGGTTTGACGGGGATGTGGATATCAACGTCTTTGCCGGGACGCGAAACCAATGGCGCAAATGGCTGAAACGGCGGATGCGTTAGCGGTTTCTGTAAATGCTGAGCCGGGCCAGCGCCGGGCCGTGGGATGGCGCTACACCGTTTATGCGGTATGCTTTATGCTTGCAAAATCCGTACGCCCTATCTGCGAAACACCCAGCCTCACCAAAGCGCCAGCCCGGCGGGGCGGTCCGGCGTCGCCATTGTCGCTCGGACCAATGGCGCGATCAATGGCAACCCCGGCGGCTGCGCCTTGATTCCGGGCTGGGGCGCACATTCCTCGCGCGCCCCCGTTCGTTAGATTTACCCGTCGATGCGGATCACTTCGTTTTTTGGATCATAGGGGCTGTCACAGGTCACAACCGCATCCCACAGCCTGTCCTGCATCTTGACCTGTAGCCGGGTGCCTTCCACCGCCAGATCGGGGGTGACATAGGCCATGCCAATCGACTTGCCAAAATGCACCGAATACCCGCCCGAGGTCAAACGACCCACCCGGGTGCCTTCTAGGGTGTACAGCACTTCGCGCCCCCACGGATCAGCATCCTCGGGCCCGTCTATCAGGACAGTGCAGCATTTCACCCGCACGCCGGTCTCCACCAGCTTGTCCTTGCCGTGGAAGTCTTTCTCAAGATCAACGAAACGCGGCAGATCGGCCTCAAGCGGCGTGGCATCGCGGCCCAGCTCGTTACCGAAAGCACGATAGCTCTTCTCCTGACGCAGCCAGTTTTGCGCGCGTGCCCCGACCAGCTTCATACCATGCGGCTCACCGGTTTTTTCAAGCAGATCAAACAGGTAGTTCTGCATTTCCATCGGGTGATGCAGCTCCCAGCCCAGCTCACCGGTGTAAGCCACACGGATCGCATTGACCGGGCACATGCCCAGCTCGATCTGACGGGCGGTCAGCCAGGGGAAACGCTTGTTGGACAGGGCTGTGTCAGGATCGGCATCATTGATCACCGCGCCCAGAACATCGCGCGATTTCGGCCCGGCGATGGCAAAGACGCCCCACTGAGTGGTGACATCCTGCACCTCAATGCGGCCAAATTCGGCCTCTTTGTCTTCAACCGCCTTGCGCAGGAAATCGGCGTCATATTCCGTCCACGCCCCGGCGGAGACCAGGTAATATCTGTCCTCGGCCAGTCGCACGATGGTGTATTCCGTGCGCGTGGTACCAAAAGCGGTCAGCGCATAAGTCAGGTTGATCCGCCCCACGCGGGGCAGCTTGTTACACGTGAGCCAATCGAGGAAGGCCGTGGCCCCCGCGCCCTGCACGATGTGCTTGGTGAAGGCGGTGGCATCGATCAGGCCCACGCCTTCGCGGATGGCCTTGGCTTCATCCACCGCATGTTGCCACCAGCCGCCACGGCGGAAGCTGCGCGCGTCATGATCAAAACTCTCCGACGCATCCAGCGGGCCATAATAGTTCGGACGTTCCCAGCCATTGACCCAGCCAAACTGGGCGCTGCGGGCCTTTTGGCGATCATAGGCCGGGGCCGTGCGCAGCGGACGGGCTGCAGGGCGTTCCTCGTCCGGGTGGTGCAGAATGTAGACGTGATCATAACATTCCTCGTTCTTGCGCGCGGCGAACTCGGTGGTCATCCAACTGGACGAGTAACGCTTGGGATCAAGCGAGGCCATATCGATCTCGGCCTCGCCATCGACCATCATCTGTGCCAGATAATACCCGGTTCCGCCCGCCGCCGTGATCCCAAAGCTGAACCCTTCGGCCAGCCACATGTTGCGCAGCCCCGGCGCGGGGCCGACCAGCGGGTTGCCATCGGGGGTGTAACAGATCGGGCCGTTGAAATCGTCCTTGAGACCCGAGTCCGCGCAAGACGGCACACGTTCCGTCATCGCCATGTATTGCTCGGCGATCCGGTCCAGATCGAGAGGGAACAGATCGGCGCGGAAACTATCCGGCACACCATGTTCAAAGCGTGCTGGCGCACCGACCTCATAGATACCCAGAATCCAGCCGCCGCGTTCCTCGCGCGCGTAAGATTGCGAGTCGGCATCGCGCACCACCGGGTGTTCGGCGTTGCCTGCCTCGCGCCATTTGACCAGCTCGGGATCCTGATCCATGACGATGAAAGTGTGCTCCACCGGGATCGCCGGCATCTTGATGCCCAGCATCTTGGCGGTGCGCTGCGCGTGGTTGCCCGACGCGGTGACGACATGCTCGGCGGTGATGACGACCTTTTCGTCGCCCGGCACAAGGTTACCACCCTTTTCCACCATCTTGGTGCAGGTGACTTCCCAATGGGTGCCGGTCCAGTGAAAGGCATCGGCCTGAACCTTGCGTATGATGTCGACCCTGCGCTGACGTGCGCCTTTGGCCATCGCCATGGTCACGTCAGCCGGGTTAATATAGCCATCCTCGGTGTGATAGATCGCCCCCTTCAGATCGTCAGTGCGGATCAGCGGCCAGCGTTCCTTGATCTGGTCCGCAGTCAGCCATTCATAGTTCACACCGCAGGTTTCGGCGGTCGAGGCATAGAGCATATACTCGTCCATCCGCTCTTGCGTTTGAGCCATGCGCAGGTTGCCGACCACTGCAAATCCGGCGTTGAGGCCGGTTTCTTCCTCAAGCTGCTTGTAGAAATCCACCGAGTACTTGTGGATATGGGTCGTCGCGTAGGACATGTTGAACAAAGGCAGCAGACCCGCCGCATGCCATGTCGACCCGCTGGTCAGCTCGTCCCGCTCGATCAGCATCACATCGTCCCATCCGGCCTTGGCCAGATGATAGGCAATCGAGGTGCCAACAGCGCCCCCGCCAACAACCAGTGCTTTGACTTGCGTTTTCATGTGATGCGACTCCTCATAGGCTGCATATGACTGTGCTGTTTTATCAGATGAGGGAAATCGCGCACAGTCCAGCCGACCTTTCCCGGCGCAAAACCGACCTGTGGGGCCACCCCGGTCGTTGGCAGCCCCCCGGGACGGCGATCCGAACAGTCGTTCAGGAACACTTTATCCCTGCAAAGTCCGCACTCAGACCATTTGACGCGCCACCATTAATCAATCGCCAGCCCAAGGAGGGGGGCCACCTGCGTCGATTGCAAAGCAATCGCCTTTCGGTCTGCGGACAATGGCCGGGGCCTGCGGCCTGTTAACCGGCTTGGGACATTACTCGCCCAGAGCAATCCCTTCACGGCGCGGATCGGCCCCACCCAGCAGACCATCACCCAGAGAAATCGCATGCAAACCGGACGTCAGATCACGGGCATACACCTCAAACCCCATCGCACTTAACTCAGCGCCAATCGTTTCGGCCCCGGTGCCCGCCTCAACATCATAGGGCCCAAACCGGTTCACCAGATGCGGCAGAGCCACTGCCGCCTGCACATCCATTCCCCAATCCAGATGCGCAATGATCGTCTTGGCCACATAGCCGATGATCCGGCTGCCACCCGGGCTGCCCACCACCAGAACTGGCTTGCCCTCTTTCATCACAATCGTCGGTGCCATGGACGAACGCGGCCGCTTGCCCGGCTCCACCCGGTTGGCAATCGCCACGCCGTCACGATGACTGCGAAAGGAAAAGTCCGTCAGCTCGTTGTTCAGCAAAAACCCCCGTACCATCACGCGCGAACCAAAGGCGTTCTCAATCGTCGTGGTCATCGACAGCGCGTTGCCATAGCCATCCACAATCGAGATATGCGAGGTTGAGGGCAGCTCCAGCGCCGCATCATCGGCCCAGTTCAGCGCGTGATCAAACTCAGGGCTGCCCGGGCGCACTTCGGGCAAGGCATCCTCGCGTTTCAACATCTCTGAACGATCCGCCAGATAGCCCGGGTCAACCAGCCCCTCTACCGGCACGGGAACAAAATCACTGTCCGCCATATAGCGCGCACGATCTGCGAATCCCAAACGGCTGGCATCGCCAATCAGCCGCCACGCCTCGGCGCTATCCGCACCCAACGCGGCCATGTCAAGCGGCTGCACCAGCCCCAAGATTTGCCCCACCGTCAGCGCCCCGGACGAAGGCGGGCCCATCCCACAGACCTCATGCGCCCTGTATTCGACGCAAACCGGCGCACGCTCTTTGACCGTGTAGATTGCCAGATCAAAGGCGCTCAGCACGCCGGGATTGTCGCTGCCCAGCCGCACGGTCTGCACAATATTCTCGGCAATCGGGCCGCTGTAAAACACGTCGGCACCCTGCCCCGCCATCGCGCGCAGAGTCTGGGCATAGTCCGGGTTCTTCAGCAGATCACCGGCGGCAATGGGCGTACCACCCGGTACGAAATACTCCCGCGCAGGAGCATGGCGGCTGAGGCGCTCGGCATCGCCCGCCACCAGCTTGGCCAGACGCGGACTAACGGTAAACCCCTCTTCAGCCAGCGCGATCCCCTCGGCAAACAGGCCCGACCATTCGGCCCGGCCCCAGCGCTCATGGGCGTCCTGCAACAGCGCCGGCGTGCCGGGCGTGCCGACCGAGCGCCCACCCACAACCGCATCAAAGAATCCCATCGGTTTACCATCTTCGGTCTGAAACAGGCGCGGCGTGGCTTCCAATGGCGCAGTTTCGCGGCCATCAAGAGTGGTCAACTCGCCACTCGCCGCGTCATACCAGACCAGAAACGCGCCGCCACCAAGGCCCGAGCTTTGCGGTTCCACCAATCCCAACACCACCTGCACGGCAACCATGGCATCCGCCGCTGTTCCGCCGTCACGCAACACCCGCGCCCCGGCTTCGACCGCCAGCGGGTTGGCCGCAGCGACCATCCAGTCTTGCGCCACCACGGGCACCCCTGCGCCTTTGGCCTCTTGCGCGGCCATCACGGCGGGCGAGCCTTGGATCAGGCCCGCGCCCCCCACTTCCGGGGCGACCTGATCGGCCGCCTCCTGAGCGATAGCGGACGTTGCCAAAACCGCAATGCTGGTCAGCAGTGTCAAAATTCTGCACATGAGTACCTCCGGTTCGGTTAGCTACCAATCGCCCCTTGAGGGCGGCAGGGGTGGGCGGGTGGGCCGCCCGAAAGGGGCGATCCAAGGGTCTAGATCATCGCTGGCACAACCTGATCAGGCGGACGATGACCGTCCTCGAAGGTCTTGATATTCAACATGACCTTCTCGCCCATCTCGATCCGCCCTTCCACCGTGGCGGACCCCATATGCGGCAACAACACCACGCTCTTCAACGCTCTGAGCCGTGGGTTGATCTCGGACCCGTTCTCATAGACATCCAGCCCCGCGCCCGCAATCTCGCCTGCGCGCAACATCCGCGTCAGGGCATTTTCATCAATCACTTCACCGCGCGACGTATTCACGATCACCGCATCGGGTTTCATCAGTTTCAACCGCCGCGCATTCATTAGATGAAAGGTTGAGGGCGTGTGCGGACAGTTCAGGCTGATCACATCCATTCGCGCGACCATCTGATCCAGGCTTTCCCAATAGGTCGCGCCCAGATCCGCCTCGGTTTCAATACGTAAACGATTGCGGTTGTGGTAATGCACCTCAAGCCCAAAGGCCGCCGCCCGGCGCGCCACCGCCTGCCCGATCCGACCCATGCCCAGAATGCCCAGCCGGCGACCCGACACGCGTCCGCCCAGCAATGTGGTCGGTGACCAGCCATGCCAGTTGCCCCCCTGCATCACTGCCAAGCCTTCGGGAATACGTCGCGTGACACTCAGGATCAGCGCCATGGTCATATCAGCGGTATCCTCGGCAGACACACCCGGTGTGTTGGAGACGATAATGCCATGCTGGCGCGCGGTCTGCACATCGATATGGTCCACACCTGCGCCGTAATTGGCAATCAGCTTCAGCTGATCTCCGGCCAGGGACAGCGCCGCCGCATCGATCTGATCATTCAGCGTCGGCACCAGAATATCGGCGGTTTTCATCGCCGCCAATAGCTCGGACCGACTCATCGGAGCGTCAGTATCGCGCAATGTGACGTCGAACAATTCGGCCATCCGCCGTTCCACCGGTTCAGGCAAGCGTCGCGTAACAACAACACTTGGGCGCGCAGATGCCATAGGGGCCTCCTTGGTGCTTTCAAACGGGTCGCGTTGCTGTCAGAGTGACGCAGGAACGCACCGGGCACAAGAACCCCGGGCCTTAAGTTGAGCAGAAATCGGACGGTATGCATGAAACTCCTGTCTCTTTGCGCATTGGCGCTGAGCATCGCGCTGGTGTTGCCGCCCTCCCCTGCGGCCACGCAGGAGCGCGGTTCGGTCACCAACCTGCCCTTGCCGCGCTACGTGTCGCTGAAGGCCAGTGAAGGCAATGTGCGCCGCGGACCCAGCCTGACCCACCGCATCGACTGGGTATTCAAACGCAAGGATATCCCGCTGGTGATCACCGCCGAACACGGCCATTGGCGCCGGGTCGAGGATCGCGATGGCGCGGGGGGATGGATTCACTACTCATTGCTCTCGGGCACGCGCACAGCGATTGTGGAACGCGATATGCTCGAAATCGTGTCGAAACCCGAAGATGGTGCCCTAGTGGTGGCACGCCTGGAACTGGGTGTGATCGTGCGTCTGGATCAATGCGACGCAAGCTGGTGCCGGCTGAACGCAGCAGGCTACCGCGGCTGGGCGCCCAAGACCGCGCTCTGGGGCATCAGCGCGCAGGAAATCCTGGAATAACGGCCAACAGCACCGCTTTTTCCGCCCGATCGAAAACCAAAGCACATCGGCCTGTATTTTTTTGATTTCCACCCTTGCACGAGCGGAATGCGCAGAGTAATTAGCGCGACACTGTTGGGGTGTAGCCAAGCGGTAAGGCATCGGTTTTTGGTACCGTGTATCGTAGGTTCGAATCCTACCACCCCAGCCAGCCACACTGCCGGATTTCTCCCCTGCAGATTTGGAGCGGTTTTATGCCGTGTTATCAGTGGGTTAAAAATCGGTGTTTCTGACAGAGACGCTTTACCCGGGCGGATATTCCCCCCGGATACCCGAAAGTCTCTACAGGCGCATTTCATCATCCGTTTCGGGTATTCAGGCCGGAGGGATCCTTACCCGCAGTCCCCGGATAAACCGCCGGTTTCACTGTCCGGATCGCGGCATTTTCGATATCAAATATCAATCGGGGTGTTGACGACGGTGCGGCGCGGTTTCATGGGTGAGGCGGCGTTCATGGAACACCCGGAGGGGGTGCGGGTGCTATAAACAACCGGCCCCTGCCCCGAAGCGGTTTTACCCCGGCACGGCAATCCGCAGCTTTTTCGGCACGAGGGTGTTCATCTGCCGGATATGCTCCGGCAGGCACAGGGTCCTGAAATCATATGTCCCGACCACATGCGCCCGCGCCGCCGGGCCCGGATGCGCGTAGGCACCGGGATTGGCCAGCACGTCGATCACCTGATCCGCCAGCGCATCCGCGTCAAAGAAATCCACCAGTAATCCGGTTTCGCCATGGGTGATTGCCTCGCGCACCGAAGGCACGTCCGAGGCCACGATGGTGGCCTGCATCGCCATTGATTCCAGCAGCGACCAGCTCATCACGAACGGCATGGTCAGATGCAGATGGCAGCGGCTGATCTGAACCACCTGGCAAAAGCTCGACCAGGGTGGAATAGCAGAAATCTACCTATTGCGAAACAGGTCTATTATGGGCCGACTATACTGCGGAGATGGCCGTCGGCGCCGGAAATACGCACCCGTCGATACACCACACACCATAAAAACAACCTGCCAATGCCGACCTGGCTCGTCATAAAGACAGCCGGATGCGTCCGCATCCGATCGTCGCTTTTGAACCCACATGCAGGACTTCGCCAAGTTTAAGCAGGGGCAGAAGATCGTTGGCGGGCGCATTGAGTACAAGTGTGCCCAGCGTACCGGTTTCGCTGAAGATCCGTTTTTGCCGGGATGAGGGGTGTTGCCATTCCGTGGGTTTTTCTGACCGACCCACCCAATGCGCTGCGCCAAACTGGCCCGCGAGTTGTGCCTGATACTTTGCAAAGGGCCGGGGTAAGCCCAAACCCTGCCATGCAAGTATTCCCGAAACGCGTCGCAGGAGTCCGCGAAGCACGGCGTTGGGGTTGTCCTGCATTTCCTGCCCGTGGCGCATGGCAAGAGGCGTTACAAATACCAGCCTTGAAAAGCCCCGTTCTCCTTCCCAATCCGAAAGGCGCCCCACTACGATCCGACGGGCCGTCACCGCCACCGGATGGCCAAATGGGTTACTCACTGTCTGGGCTGCAACCTGGGTCAGAGTCGCAGCGATTTCCGCAGCAAAAGGCATGGCTGCCCCAAAGAGCCGGACTCGAAACAGATCTTCACCGGGTTCGAATTGCAGCACGAATGGTTTGGGATAATCCAACCCCTTGGCCATTTCACCCATGCTGTGAAACATCAGCCGATACGCGCCGGGTTGATCGGCATGACTTTCTTGTGCCGGTGTCACATCGGCGTCACTCAAGACCCGCCCCAGGGCACCGCGCATGGCTATCAGAAAAGGCATGGAACCAGCGAACCCCGGAGCGAGGTCGGGTTGAATTTCCACATCGACCCACCGGAAGGCTTCCACCACCGCGTTCCATGATTTTGCGGGTTTTCCGGCGGCTGCAAAATTCGCGCGTATTTCACTGAAACTGGCAGGAACCAATGGAGTCACAGTAACCAATACCCCTCGGCGCTTTGCATCGGTACACCGCCCCATAGACATCACTCCGCCGCAGGCCGTCAGCGCCGACCGCATAGACTCTCAGACTATCCCCCTCATCAAGGAAATTTGCTGCCCGTCTGGCAACCTTATCCGCGCGCCGACGGTCCATCCGGGCTTCAAATACCGAGTATTGTACCCGCGTGGCGTGATCCTCCAGAGCACGGGACACTTTGCGCCGCCGCTTCGACGACGAGACGTCATAGACAAACACCATCAGCATCTCGGCTCTCGCCATCGTTGAAAATTCCCTGCTAAACTGCGCTCATCAGGACTGCATCAATGGAGAAGGGCAAGGAAATTCGCGGGGTAAATCCTGAAAAAAAGATGATTGTGAACGATTTACCTCCCTTTTTGCAACGTGGGTTTGGGATGAACAGGGTGATTTAACGGAGGCAAAAAAGTGCTTTTAAATGATGTGATTGTCTGAATCAATGTTCTGGATTGTGGAACTGGAGGTTCCAGTCATGATTTCAGTTCGCTCGGTTTTGCGGGAAATACCCGACCCGCGAGGTAAAAAAGGCCGGTTACATCGGTTGGAAGCAATATTGGGCCTGATCCTGTTATCAATGCTCAGCGGTCGCAAAGGAATGAAGGCGGCATTCCATCTCGGGCGTGGTTTGTCGCGCAGGCAACTGGATCGGTTGGGGGTTCGTCGGGACCTTGGATCGCCGTGCCACGCGACGCTGACTGAGACTTTGAGAGTGCTGGACCCGGAGGCTATGGCGACTGCATTCAGCCGGTTGACCACCGGGGCACCGGATGCCGGAGATGTTGAAATGGACCTGCGCCATATCGCGATTGACGGCAAGACGCTGCGCGGAAGCAAGGACGCCGAGGGCAAGGCCGAGCATGTTCTTTCGGCCTTTTGTGCGGCTCTTGAACAGTCGGTGGGCCATACATCCTCACGCGGCAAGGGGCGGGAAATTCCCGATGCGCTGCGTTTGCTGGAAACGATTGACCTTGAGGGGATGGTCATTACCGGAGATGCAATCTTCTGTCAGAAAACAATCCCTTCCAGAATCACCGAAAGAGGCGGTGACTACCTTTTTCCGGTAAAGGATAATCAGAAAGACCTTCGTGAGGAGATTGAAACGGCCTTTCGGGAGCCGGTTTTTCCCCCTCGCTGAAGGGCAGGACCCACCCCGGACAGGGCATGGGCGGATTGACCTGCGCGGCATCGCTCTGTTGCCCGCCGATGCGCTCAGCGAACACATGTGCACCGCATGGCCCTCGGTGCGCACCATTGCCCGCATTGAGCGTCAGCGCGAGCACGTTCGGGCCGGGCGCATTGTCAAAACCGAAACCGAAACAACGTATCTCATCACCAGTCCTGGACAGCCTGATCCTAACGACATCCTGCGCCTCAACCGCAGGCATTGGCGGATTGAGGCCATGCATCGCGACAAGGATGTGACACTGGGCGAAGATGGATACACCAACCGATCGGGACATGCCCCTCGCAATATCTTCACCCTCAACAGCGCCGTACGCACATTGCTCAAACGCATCTCAAACTCGCCTGTAAGAGCTATCGAAATAGTGCAGGATAATCGCCGGAAGGCTGTCAGGTTCATATCAGATAAACAAAAAAATGGCTTTCTCTGAATCGCCCTGTGGGATGAAGGAGGCAGGGAGGCATTTTCTGTTCCCGAGATCACACCGCACCAACGCGAGTCAATAGTCGAGCACTTGCCCCTGAAACGGGCGTTTACCCGGGTCGGCACAATGATGGCCATAGGCGCGCGCTTCTTCCAGCATGATTGCGCGCCACGTCCGGTTCTTGCCGGAATGGACCGAACGTAGTTTGCGCGACACTGTGGTCTCATACCCGGTGATGATGGCGCGTATCCCGTCACGACCGATACGGATACCCCTTTCCCCTGCGGTGAACATCTCCACCCGCAGCCTGTTGCGATTGAACAACGTCACCGCCAATCCCTCGGTCAGCGGTGCCCGAAACCCCTCCATCAGGTCATAGATACAGGCCTCGTGCCGGTCACGTGGACGGTGGAGCAGGCCGAACCCGGGATGCAGACCCGCTCGAAGCAC
The DNA here is from genome assembly GCA_965207105.1 of Roseovarius sp. Lineage (GTDB taxonomy): Bacteria > Pseudomonadota > Alphaproteobacteria > Rhodobacterales > Rhodobacteraceae > Roseovarius. The sequence goes on from CBDBLS010000012.1 coordinate 53,996, forward strand.
CGCAGACCGGATATCGCGTTCCAGCATCGCCGTCAGATAGTTCAGCGTCGCATTCATCGCGTCCCGCGCCGGGCGCTGGCGGTGAAAGCGACCCTCGACGCCACTGCAAACCCGCCCCAGCGCCGGCCAATAGGCTGCGGCCGCTTCCCCCTCATGCCCGCGGATCGTGGCAATGGTTTCCGCCTGTGGCAATTTCCGCAGGATGCGCCCGAGATTACGCGCCACCAATGCCAGTTCGGGATCCTTTGGCATCCGGTTGAGCCGTTGCAACTGCGCCCGCTGATTACGTATGCGCAGATCGACAATGCGGCGTGCCAGATCGGTTGCCATGGCATCGTCAAGGATCAGTCGCGCCTGCGCCAGATGCAGTCCCGCGCGGTTGAAATCGGGGCGCTGCAGCCAGCCTTGTGTCAGCCCGTGTCCATTGGCAAACGCCAGATCGGTGCCATTCGCCAACGCCTGCCGCAGAGCTTCTGTTGAAACCGTCACACCGGGCCCGATCTCGATTCTGTCCAGATTGCGGTGATGTATCGCGGCCAGGTCCTTGCCATTCTGCGAGACGCAATAGGCCAGATTTCGCAACCCCAAATGCCGCCCGTCCTGCATCAGATACAGGATACGGAAAGCATCTGGATCTTCTGGCGGTGGTGCGGGAGGTTCCGGGGCGCTTGTTGCCACCTGTGCAACTGCACGCCAGGTCTCGACCGGGTTTTCCTCCGGATCGTTGACCTGGCGCATTACCAACGAGCGCAGAAACAGATGCCCGAGAAACTCAAGCCCTTCGTCAAACCCGACGACACGGGTTTTGGCCCCCTGGACTTCAAGTCCGTGCCCACGTAATATTCCTGTCGCTTGACCCAGTGCCTCGTGAGCCCGGGCCTCGGTTCTTGCCAGCATGACAAAATCATCAGCAAAGCGCACGAAACGTATCCCCAGATCGTCAAGCGCGTCGTCAAGCTGATCAAGGTGGAAATTGCACAGAAGCGGGGCCAGTGGTGAACCCTGAGCCAACCCGCGCCCCGGGGTGGCCATCTCCATCGCAAAATGCTCTAGCCAAAGTGCAATCAGATCGATCAATGACGCGTGACCCGGATAGAGATGCAGCACCTCTTCCAGCCGGGCGACGAGCGGATCGTGTGGGACGGTGTCGAAACAACGACGGATATCGGTCTCGGCGACAAAGCCGAACCCCTGCCGACGCAGAGCATCCACCCGCCGCACCGCTATTTCCACCGATCGACCGGCGCGATAGGCAAAGCTGTTTGGCGAGAACATCGGATCGAGGAGCGGGTCGAGCAACTGGCAGGCTGCAGTCTGGACCACCCGGTCATAAATGCAGGGGATCATCAGCCGCCGTGTTCCGCCTCTGCGCTTTGGAATGTCAACCCGGCGCAGGGGGCCGGGGGCATAATCGCCATCACGCAGGGTCGCAGCCAAGGCGGTCAGGTTTAGTATCCGTCTTGATCAAGGAGAATTTTGCGACCATTCGCGGTCAGCCTTGACAAGCGCATTTGCCATCTCGATCAGTTTTCTCATGAGCGCGGTGAGAGCGACTTTGGCAGGTTTTCCGGCTGCAATCATGGCCTGGTATTTCCTTGTGAGGTCAGGGTTGTGGCGTGCCGCGACGAGAGCCGGCATATAAAGTGCATCCCGCAGGTGTTTACGTCCGCCCTGAATGAAGGCTTTGCCAGTCCACCGCCCAGACTTGGCGCGTCATTGGTGCAAGGCCAGCCAGGCTTGCAGCCTGTTTCTCCTTTACCCGGATTATTCATGACGGCTTTGATTTGGGCGCTTATGCGTTGGCTTTCTGGTGTTTTTCACGGTTTGGGCATGGGGCATCGTTTGCGCGGGCTTTGGCGCTTGCGGCTGATTTGTCGGGTTATGGTTTCAGGGTTCATCGGGAGGAGCAGTCGCGGTCTACGGCGCCTGCGCGTGGCTGGCCTGTCTTCCCAGCAGAGTGTCCAGGATGGTGATGAACAAGGCTTTGTCTGGACAGGCTGAAGCGAAGGCAACCCGGATCCGGGATTGGGTTTCAATAACCCGCGCTCCGATTTTCAGGAGACGGCGTTGGATTGTCTCGAAGTCGGATCGCTTCAACCCGGCGGCCTTCGGCATGGCTGAGCGCACCGCCCAGATCATCCAGTAGGCAATGGTGTGGAGGATCAGCCGCATCTGGTTGGCCGTTGCCGAGGAACAGGATGTACGATCGCTCTTCAACTGGGTTTTGTGGAGCTTGATCAAATTCTCCATCTGACCGCGGGCGCAATAGACACGCTCATAGAGCTGCTCCGGGGTGCCGTCGGCGAGTGAGGTCACAATGTATCTGACAGCCATGCCATGCGCCTGGCGTGCCTCAAACCGCGCGATGACCCGGCGCCTGGTCTCACCCCAACTCGCGGCAGCGTATTGGGTCTCACAAAAGCAGCGCAACACAAGCAAGCCTTCTTTCGCGCGCTGAACCGCACAGGCATCCTGAGCGCGTGTAACGACAGGATCACGACGCAAAGCAGAATTGGCTGGCAAGCCAAAGATGAAGTCCACCCCTGCCTGGGCTTCGCACCAGGCCATGACCTCCGGGCGGCCATAATGCCCGTCTCCGCGCAAGGTGATACGGGTCTGCGGCCAATGAGATCGAATGCGCCTGATGAGGCGACGAACATGGCCGCGCGCTTCCACGCCGGATGGCGTGCGCGCAGGGCGCAGGATGAATGCGACTGGTTTTTCGCTCTGGGCTTCGTACACATGGATCGGGGCATAGCCACGCTCACCATGGTAGCCGTTGAAGAGGGTCAGTTGCTGCTGGCCGTGAGCGGCATCAAACGTGTCATCAATATCAAGGGTCACCGATTCAGGTGGCGCGTCGTAGCTGCTACAAAAGATATCCACCATCTCGCGTCCAACCCGGATCAGGGAACGCTGGCCCACACCATTCTCAAATCGCGACATCGTCGGCTGGCTCACCAACCCTACGTCTTCGCCGGGCGCTTTGCCGAGCGCCATCATGAAGGCAGGGTCGTGTCGCAATTCGTCCAGGTCATCACCGTCTTCATAACCGCACGCGATGGCCATGGCCCGCGCGCGAAGAATGTCACACATGCGATGCGTCACCCGCGAAGGATCGCGACCATCGGGGATTACCCCAACCAAACGATCCACGATCCCCAGACGACGCTCCGCCTGAGCAAGAAGCAAAACACCGGCGTCAGAGGTGATCGCACCACCATCAAAACAGCCCGTAACTTTCTTGGAACGAATGGCTGGAAAAGAGAAGGAAGTCCGGGCTATATCACTCATGGCGGCGTTGGCAGTCATTGTCCGGCGTCCGGGATTGATTGTACACATGTTCTATACGCCAAATCAGACACTTACGCCAGCGCTGCCAACAAAAAACAGCACCGTCATGAATAATCCGGGTTTAGCGTTCCAAGTTCTGGCATTTCAATAAGAAGGGCCGCTTCGCGTATCCGTTCAGGCCTCATGGAAAAGACGGCGGTAATCTGACTATTCAACGGTCCTGAATGACCAAGCTCCTTTCGATCCTCCCGCCGCCGCTGGCCGGCATAATCAAAGTGCCGGACAGCGGCTCTCTTTTACATGAGAGCCACGTAAGATCATAAGACAAGCATCCTTTGGTTTGCCTTGATCTTCTAGGCTCAGTTTACAAATTGTATGCGTTCACTGTATGTTCCTTTTGCAATCAGAGGGAAGTATCACCATGGATCACAGGCAATTTCAGGAATGGCTGTCCAGGATAGACCAACCCAGCCCGGCGCAGTGGCATCAGGCCGAAGCCGCGCTTTCGGGGGGATCAGAGGCATCTGCTTCACTGGCTGCGATAGAAGACAGTGTGGATGAAGATCGCCGGTGCCCGCATTGCGGCACCCCGGGAGCGATATCGCGCGGCAAGGCACGGGGCCTGCGGCGATACCGGTGCAAGGGTGCAGGAAGACATTCAACGCGGCGACCGGCACCCCCCTGTCGGGCCTGCACCGCAAGGACAGGTGGCTTGCCTTTGGAGCCTGTCTTGCTGATGGGCTGACGGTTCGTGCTTCAGCAGAACGTTGCGGGTTTGCCATCAATACCGCCTTCCGTTGGCGGCACCGCTTTCTCACCGCAAAAGACCCGGAAACACGCAGGCTCACGGGCATTGTGGAAGCTGATGAAACCTATGTTCTGCAAAGCCAAAAGGGCGACCGAAACCTTGCGCGCAAGGCGCGCCGCAGGGGAGGCAAGGTCGGCAAACGAGGTCTGTCGGATGAACAGATTCCGCTCCTGGTTGCCGCTGACCGCAGCGGGGCGACAGTCAGTGTGGTTCTGCCTGCGGTCAATGTTGAGACGCTGCGGTCTGCTATCGAACCGGTCGTGGACGCGGATATTGTTTTGGTAACCGACGGACACCGCGCCTGTCCGCCTTGCGCCGCAGCATTGGGGCTGCGCCACGAAGCCCTGAACCTGTCAGGTGGGGAGCGGGTACGGGATGCCTTTCAGATTCAGACGGTCAACAGCCGACACAGCCGGTTGAAGGATTTCCTGCGCCGCTACCGGGGCGTCGCTACCAGGTATCTGGACAACTGCCTGCGATGGTTTCAGCGTATTGAACTGGAGAACGCCTCACCCCGCACTTGCCTCGCAACCGCAATCTCGGGTCAATGCATACGATTTGTAAACTGAGCCCTTCTTTTTATTCTCTGCTGTTTGTGGTTCATTTCCGCCAACGAGTAAGGGAGAGTGGAAAAATGGTGCGTGCCATCCTCGCTGTGATCCGCCGCCTTCGAGCGCCTGGGACTTCATCGCCCATATCAGACGTAGGACGCGCTGTTTCGCAAGGCTTTGAAAACATAGACTCCTCTTGAATCAGGCTCCCGGAAATCACGGGTCCTTCCCGGCGGGGACGCATGTGGGTGTGATGTGCCGCACCTTCCTACTTCTGCGTGCCGATTTTTTTGCATTTCGTTTCGTTTCGGATTTCCGCCGCCGACAACCGATTGTAACCATTCAGGAAATTTTTACCGACAGGTCATCTGAAACGAAATGGCCCCTGGGCTCGAAACGAAATGCCCCCCTGAAACGCGCGGGGAAACCGCCGGAGGGGTTGCGCCGGAATTTGCGCGATACCGGCGGTGAAAAAAAAGTCAGGAATCCCGGCATGGCCAGCGGCAAAAAAACCTTCGCGCGACGTGGCGCGCTCCGGTCCTGCACGCGGAATTCCCGCACCCGTTCTGCGCATCAGGTCCGACAGATCGCGGCGTCGATCAGGGTGTCCGGTTTTACCGGTCCCGTCCTGTTCGCCGGGGGCAACACCGTTATTGCCGGGGCACGACCGTGTGCGATGGCCTGGGCCGGGGGAATCGCGCGACCCCGGCTCAGAGCTGGACATATCCGGACAGATGTCGGGATGCCGGTGGCTGATGACCGGATTGACATGTGCCGGACCGGTCCGCCCTGTAACGCCACCGCAGGCAAGGCCGGGAACGACACCATGGACGGCCCTGCCCTGCCCGCCGTCCTGACCGGTGCCCCGAGCCCTGCGTTTCCGGTCAGGAAGACCGCAGGCCGGTTCCACACAGGAACATTCCACACAGGAACAGGAGTCCGGCAGGAAATTGCGGGCCTGCACACTGCCACAGACAGGTCCCTGTACCCGGGCAATTTTCCCCTGTTTTTTTCCCTGAATTTTCGGAGAAATCCGGGAGAGACCGGTTAGCAGCACACCGACTGCACAGCCAGCCATACCGCCTGTTTTCTCCCCTGCAGATTTGGAGCGGTTTTATGCCGTGTTATCAGGATGTTGAAAATAGATGTTTCCGACAGAGACGCTTTACCGGGGCGGATATTCCCCCGGATACACCGAAAGTCTCTGCAGGCGTATTTCATCATCCGTTTCGGGTATTCAGGCCGGAGTGATCCTTACCCACATTCCCCGGGTAAACCGACGATTTCGTTGTTCTGATCGCGGCATTTTCGTTATCAATCAGGGTGGCAACAACGGGGCGGGCTTCATGGATCATCCGGAGGGTGCGGGTTCCGGGCGGGGTGACCGGGTGGATTTTGACAGCCGGGTGCGACTGGAGTTCCGGGGCACGCAGCCCGGTTCGGATGGCGGTCTCCCGGTGATGCGCGAACCCGACGACGCGCCCGGACTGTCTGATCCGGCGACGTTGCGCGACAGCCGTCACGGCAGGAACACCATCCACCGGCTCGACTGGCTGTTCCGGCAAGCGGTCTATAGGCGGCTCGCTGGAACGCTGCGCCCGGCGGCATGGCACTGTCCACAGCGCTGATGGCTGGAAGGAGGTTCCGGGCTCGGTGATTGCGCGGTACGCTAGGGCCTGTTGACATTCGGGGTTCCCATTTGATTGCGCAACCTGACGTCTGGAAATTGCTGTGAAGGCGTCATTCATCGAGCCCTTCCCATTTGATGTATGCTTTGGTTTCGGTTTCCCGTTTTTCGTCGATCTCGACGGGAACAGCGGTTGAGAGGCGCAACAGAGAGTCGAGGTTCGGGAAGACCCTGACCTTGACTGTACGCCGTTTCAGTTCCTGCTGGATCGGACGCTCGATGCCATTTGACGTGCGCATGCGCTTTCGATGCGCTTCAGGCAAGGAGAAGACGGCGAGCCCCTCGGGGATGTTGTTTTCCAGCCAGTCGGCGAAGCCCGGGTGTTTCTCCCGGTAGCTGGCGACAAGGGTGCCCAGCTCTGCTTGTGCCGTTTGCAAAGAAGACGCATTCCATACCGCGCGCAGTTGTTTTCCAATGCGCTCCCGCGTGTCCCTGTCGGGCGCGTGGTTCACAGCGTTCCGGGCCAGGTGGAACCGGCAGCGCTGCCATGTGGCCGCCCCGAACACCGCACGTCGTGCGGCCTTCAGGCCAGCGTGATCATCAGACACGATGAACGTGGTCCCGCACATACCGCGGGCCTGCAGGCTTTCGAGGAACTCACGCCAGTGCACTTCCGCCTCGGACAGCTTCACAGAGAGCCTGGGAACATGTCTGCGCTCATCGGCCCCTGTGCCGATGGCCGAAAGCACCGCCACGTCGCGTACAACGCCGTCATAGCGGGCCTTTTCGTAACGCGCGTCAATGATCAGGTACTTCACTTGCCCCAGAGGGCGATTGCGCCAGGCGGCCAGTTCATCATCAAGCAGTTTGGTTGCGCGGCTGACCCGGGTCGAGGACAGGCTCTCGATCCCGAACCCGCGCATCACCGCTTCGGCCTGACGCGTCGAGACACCCTTGATGTACATCTCCGCCACCGCCAACATGACGGCACGCGAAGATCGCTGCCCCCGTTCCAGAGATTGAGGATGGAAGGGATCGCCCGCGTGTCCGGCGGTTTTGGGCACCTGCAGGGTCACGGTTCCTGCAGGAGTGTCGATCCGCTTCGGCTTGTACCCGTTGGCATAGCCCTGCCGCTCAGGGGTGCGCTCATAATGGTTGGCCTTGAGAAACTGCTCACGCTCGATCTGCAGCGCAAGCTCGAAGAGCTGGGCGAAGATCCGCCCCGGGTCCGTTGCTCCGGTTGCAATCAGTTGTTCCAAAACAGCCTCGATCATCGTATCGTGTCTCAGGTCCATTTGCTTCCTCCATGAATGTTTTCACCTCCATGGGACAGCACGATGGCACCGCGTTTTACCTGGGGGCATGCCCCCAGGTAAAACGCCTCACGGCGCAAACCTCCAATAAATTTCCAGACCTCAGGTTACACTATCTCCCATTTTGCCTGAAGCCTGATTCAAGCTTCCAAAATGGAGGTGTTGATGGACGCAGATCGTTTGGCTGTTTCCGATGAGCTTTGGGAGAAGATTGAGCCGCCTATACCGGGCAAGGCAGGGCGATCCGGGTGTTACCGCGCGCAATAATCGCCGGTTTATGGAAGCAGTATTATGGCGCGTACGCACAGGGTCCCCATGGCGGGATTTGCCCAAAGAGTTTGGCAACTGGAACAGCCGGTTCAAACGATTTCGTCGGTGGGCCAGGACCGGCGTGTTCGAGAGTCTTTTCAATGCCATGAGTGGCGAGCCGGACCTGGAATATGCCCTTGTCGACGGGACGATTGTTCAAGCTCATCAGAAGGCTTCGGGCGCAAAAGGGGGACTCAACACCAAGCTATCGGACGCTCTCGCGGCGGACTGACGACCAGGGTCGTGGCCCTGGTCGATGCGCTCGGTAACCTGTTCCGGTTTCTGCTTTTGCCCGGACAGGCACACGACATGAAGGGGGGCGCTCCTCTGATCAAGGGGGCTTCCTTTGGGGCGTTGCCGGTCGACAAAGCCTTCGACACCGATTGGCTCCTGCAAGACCTTGATGAGCGTGGCGCAACCGCTGTCATCCCGCCCAAATCGAACCGAAAAGTTCAACGGGACTACGATACCCACATGTACAGGTGGCGCCATCTCATCGAAAACCATTTCGCAAAGATCAAGGAATTCAGAGGCATGGCAACGCGATACGACAAGACTGATACAAGCTACGCTGCCAACTGGCACCTCTGTGCCATGCTCATTGCAACACGATGATTGTCAACAGACCCTAGGCGCGAACCCGTGCGGTTCTTCAGCGCTGACGCTCCTGTGCGACCCCCCTGATCCATGCGCGACTGGAAGAGGCGGGCAATTTCCATGCCATCCGCTTGCCCTGTGGCTGCCGTGCTTAACGGGATATCCCTGATCCCGTTCTTTATTGCGCACACTGGCCTCGTGGCCGGGAACGGGACGCAGACCGTCGCACCACGCCGGAATCAGATGCAGAGGCGTTTCATCACCGTCCCTGGACCCGCGCACTGTCTTTCCGTCAATGGCCACAACCGCTCCATCAACGCGCCCGGACAACCCGGACGCCCATGCTGCAAGTGCCATCCGCTCATTGAACTTCGCCCTGCTTGTCGTGTCGAATGAAGGTTATGCACACTGGGCTAAGACCAGTAAGGCCGCGTTAAGAACTGGACACTTCATCAAGACGCGGAACACCATGTACGAACTCCCAGCGTCGGCGACTGCTGTAACTCAGGACTATCGCCAAGAAGCGGTTGATGGGATCAGCCAACCTGCAGGTGTTTGGTTTGATGAACCGGTCGTCGAAATGTGCATCTCGTCCAAACGGAATGAACAGGAGATGACACTTCTTCATCTGCCGCGTACGGACCCGGTTTACCAAGGTGATGAGGTTGTGAGGACGCATTCGATAAGCTGTCAGAATCTTTCCGACGATAGCCATGTCTGTGCAAGTTGAACCAGACCGGGTTTATCGGAGAGGTTAGAGTTCCTATGCTGCGGCTATCATAATCGCGCAGTCTGTATAGTAGAAGTCCCTTTCTGCTGTTGCTGGTGAGATGTACCCGAGTGGGCCGTAGAGGCTCTTCCACTTGTACAGCGTCGCATCTGACAGGCCGTGCTTGCGGCACACCCGACGACGCATTCTTCGACATGGAACGAACCCAAAAGGCGGCGTGAAACCAACCAGATTACATCTTATCTGAGCCGCAAAACTGTCCGAATAAGTGGGACCACTTCAAACGAGTACTTTACCGGGACTCACTGGTCGCGTAGAATCTGTGCTGGAGGTGCAGGATTTGGCGAACAAGGTAACATTCACTGTTGAGCCTAGCGATAGCCACCATGACGTTCTGACAATTCAGGACGCATTCCAGCAGGCTATCGACTTCTTCGATATACTTACAGACGATTCCGACAAAAATGTTGTTTGGAAGTTGGAGATGGCGTCCACGAATAGCCCATTCACCTGCCAAGGTGAGCCTGTGGACACCAGAACATGGGCCGGAGCCCACGCTGCGGTGGCGCCAAGAATCGAGGCCGTTGAGCGGAATTTCGGGCGTGTGGCGCGTGGCATGGATTTTGACGATACGTTCCCAAAAGATAAAATTGAAACTGCCCGGAAACTCTTGAAGAGAAACACCAACGGTATAGGCAAAACAACTGCACAGTTTCGGGAGAAATCCGCACCTTTTGAAATCACGCAAGAAGATGCAAACCACTATTTTCGAGAGTTTCTCAAGCCAAAGGAATCCCTTCATAGCTACCTGTTTTCTAGAACATCTCGAAAAGAACATGGTTCTATTGAGGGGCGGATTGTCGCAATTGGAACGGACTATGATAGCCCAGCGATCAATCTTGAAGAACATAAATCTGGCCGGAATATCTGGTGCAGAGTTAGTCGTGCAACTGCCGAGCATTTCGGCTCTGAAATAAGTGCTGGAGACGCATGGGAGCATCGCAGGGTGCGCGTTCGTGGCGTTCTGAATTATGATGCTCAGGGAAAGACTATCCGCGTCGTGGAGGGGACTGTAGTATTCATTGGTGAAACTGATGTTGACTTGGATAAATTGGATGACGGTTCTTTTACAGAAGGTTATTCCGTAAGAGAATATCTTGATCGTTTTCAGGAAAACGAATTTGGCAGCTAGGGCCTGTTGACATTCGGGGTTCCCATTTTGCCTGAAGTCTGATTCAAGCTTCCAAAATGGAGGTGTTGATGGACGCAAATCGTTTGGCTGTTTCCGATGAGCTTTGGGAGAAGATTGAGCCGCTTATACCGGGCAAGGCAGGCGATCCGGGTGTTACCGCGCGCAATAATCGCCGGTTTATGGAAGCAGTATTATGGCGCGTACGCACAGGGTCCCCATGGCGGGATTTGCCCAAAGAGTTTGGCAACTGGAACAGCCAGTTCAAGCGATTTCGTCGATGGGCCAGGAACGGCGTGTTCGAGAGTCTTTTCAATGCCATGAGTGGCGAGCCGGACCTGGAATATGCCCTTATCGACGGGACGATTGTTCAAGCTCATCAGAAGGCTTCGGGCGCAAAAGGGGGACTCAACACCAGGCTATCGGACGCTCTCGCGGCGGACTGACGACCAAGGTCGTGGCCTTGGTCGATGCGCTCGGTAACCTGTTCCGGTTTCTGCTTTTGCCGGGACAGGCACACGACATGAAGGGGGTCGCTCCTCTGATCAAGGGGGCTTCCTTTGGGGCGTTGCTGGCCGACAAAGCCTTCGACGCCGACTGGCTCCTGCAAGACCTTGATGAGCGTGGCGCAACCGCTGTCATCCCGCCCAAATCGAACCGAAAAGTTCAACGGGACTACGATACCCACATGTACAAGTGGCGCCATCTCATCGAAAACTACTTCGCAAAGATCAAGGAATTCAGAGGCATAGCAACGCGATACGACAAGACTGATACAAGCTACGCTGCCAACTGGCACCTCTGTGCCATGCTCATTGCAACACGATGATTGTCAACAGACCCTAGCAAGCCTAAATATTACTGGGATGCGTGTATTTGGATCACGTTAATCAATGACAGGGACTCCTTTCGGGGACAGTGTTGCCAGTATGTATTGGATTTGGCTAAAAAAGATATGTGTGAAATTTGGACGTCGTCATTCTGTTTAGCTGAAGTCTACAAGCGCAAATGTGATCTGTTGCAATCAGGTATCGCAGAAGATCAAGACGCCTATTTTGAGGACGTCATAGAGCAAGAGTTCATTCGTAAGGTATCTGTGGATATGGATGTTGCGAAAGTCGCGCGACGATTGCTGCGCAAATTTCCAGTCATCGGAAAACCACAGGACGGGATTCATGTAGCAACTTGCCTGCTTGAAAACTTGGACGAATTGCATACCTTTGACAGAGAAGACTTGCTTCGTCTGGATATTGATAGATGTGACCGGAGCAAGCTGAAAATCTGCGCACCTCCATATCCACCAGTGGACGACCAAAAGGAGATGTCTCTTGAAGCCCCAAAAGACCCAACGTGAGCGCTTCGAAGAAACGGCCCGTCAGCTTGATTGCGACGAGGACGAAGCCAAGTTCAACGATGATTTGAAAAAGATCGCGAAGGCAAAGCCTGAGGCGGATAGCGACAAAGAGTAATCGGCTTCATTTGAGGTCGCTCAGTCAGTGTAGGCGGCTGGTTTGTCAAGTATAACATCGCCTGATTGCAGCGTCGCAGTCAATTCAACCGTGGATGCAGGAACCGAACTCCCCAGTTCTTTCAAATCATATTCAGCCTGTGCCCTTGCG
>CBDBLS010000013.1:0-102951 GCA_965207105.1 Roseovarius sp.
TAGTTGCAGAAAATTTCCCTCACGTGCAAGAACAATTTGCCCTTTCGAAGCAAGGGAATTATCCCTTACCAGTGGACGAGATATTAGAGAAAATTAGCGACGCCCTTGTTCGACGCGGCATGACTGACCGTGCCGCATCCTTGTCGGTGTCGAAAAATCCCAGCTTAATCAGGGATATGCGTAAAGGTCATGTGCCGTCTGTTCAGCGAATACAGGATCTGAGTAGGTTTTTGGGCCTAGAGTTCTACATTGGCCCGCCACGGGCCCCCGCGCCCGCCGAATCCGCACCCCCCTCCTGGACCAGCTTTGCGAAGACCACGGCCCCGCACCGGGGGCTTGCGAAATGCTCCATTCAGGGCTGGGGCAAGCCGCAGCCCGAGCGTGACCCTTTACCAACACCGGAGACAGCCATGGATCAGGATATGTTCTGGGTCTCGGCAATCGGCCAGTCGATGATCCCCGAGGGGATAGCCTCTTCGGCCTTTTGCCTTGTGGCACCGGACACGCGGGCGCGGGAGGGGGACCGGGTCTGGGTGCTCGATCACGAGGGCAAGGCTGCGATCAAGCGACTGGTGGAAAAGCGGGAGAACGGCGATCTCAGGCTGCGCGGCTGGATGCCGATCCGGGACGGGCAGCAGAAAGACTTTGTGGAAGAGCGCTTTGCGGTGGCCCTCCGTGAGGTCTATCCGGTGATTGCGGTTTTCAGGGGCAAGCCCGGATCGGAGACCTGCAGCTATATTCCCGATCCCGGGCCACCCGCCCATGCGGTGCCCCCCGCGCCGGAGCGAATCCCCAAGGCCATCACCGATCTGCTGGGCCTGCCGGAGGGGGCGGCGGCGGCGAGGGTTCTGGCGGCGATGCAGGCGCAGCTTGCGAGCCGTGGCACGGCAGATGCCACACCCGCAGCGGCCCTGGACAGGCGCACGCTGGAGCGCACGCTCAAGGCGCAGAACAAAGCACTGCGGGAGGAGATGGCGGCCACGCTGGAAGAGAAGCTGGCGGCCACGCTGGAAGAGAAGATGGCGGCCACGCTGGAAGAGAAGCTGGCGGCCACGCTGGAAGAGAAGCTGGCGGCCACGCTGGACGCGCGTCTGCCGCCACTCCAGCCGCCACTCCAGCCACCGGCCCGGCCGCAGTCCAAACCTGTGCCCGCCGAATCCGGCCCGCCCGATCCGAAAACCCCTGAGGCGTCCGTCACCCGGCTGCGGTTTGCGGGCGATGTGCGTGCGGCGGCCGGCGCGGGCGAGGAGGTGTTTGAAGAGACGGAAATGTCGATCACAATCCCGAGCGAGGCGCTGCCGACGGGGCTGGACCCCGACACATGCATCGCGCTGCGGGTCGAGGGCGATTCGATGGAGCCGACCATCCACTCGGGCGATACCCTGGTGATTGACCAGAGCGACCGTGAGCCTCTTGAGGGCCGGGCCTATGTGGTGCGCAGCGCCCCGGGGCTGATCATCAAGCGGCTGCGGCAGGAGGCCGGTGCCTGGATCATGGCCAGCGACAATCCGGACTTCCCGCCACGCCCCATGGCCGGGGAGGACCGCATTCTTGGCCGCGTCCTGTGGTTTGGCCCGGAGAAGGCCGCCGTGGCGGGAGGGTGAGTGAAATGGAAATGATGCCAAAGGCAGATAATCCCATGCCGTCTTCACCCGCCGCCCGAGACCAGCAGTTCGGTCCGCTTTCCCCGGCTGCCCGCTTTTTTGCCGATCGTATAGGAGGTCTGCACCTCCTCGACGTCGGCCCAGTCGAATAGGGCGCGGATTTCGGGATGATCATTGATCGAGAGGATAAAGCGCCCCTTGATTCCGTGCAGCTGCCGAGACATGCGGGTGAAGTCCGCGCGCACAAACCTGCCCTTGCCGTAGTCGGCCTCATTCCCCCGGTAGGGCGGGTCGAGATAAAACAGCGTATTATCGCTGTCATAACGGGCTATGAAGGGCGCATAATCGAGGCATTCAATGACAACCCCCGCCAGACGCCCATGCAGATCCTCGAGCATCGGCTCAAGCGAGGTGAGGTTGAAGCGGGCGGGTCTGTCTTTTGTCACGCCGAAATTGCGCCCCGACGGCTTGCCCCCGAAGGCGGTGCGCTGAAGGTAGAGGAACCGCGCGGCCCGTTCGAGATCGGTGAGGGTGCCCGGGTCGGTATCGGTCAGGCGGATGAACTCGGCGCGTGTGGTCAGCTGAAATCGCAGCACTTCGAGGAACTGGGGATAGTGACGCTGCAATATCCGGAAAAGATTGCTGACGTCACGGCCAAGATCATTGATGACCTCGGCTTTGGGCCGCATGGAGCGGCGCAGGAATATCCCGCCCATGCCGACAAAGGGCTCGGCATAGGTCAGATGCCGGTCGGCATCGGTGCGGGCGCAGATGCGCCTTGCGAGATTGTGTTTGCCGCCCGGATAGGGGGCCACGGGGCTGACCGGATCCACAGGGGTCAGATGACGGGCGGCGGAAATACATCCGCCGGATGATTGGGAGGTGGACAAAGGAGGGCGATCCCACGATCCTGTTCCCGCCGCGTGCGCGGTGACGGGACGGCCATGACTGGCCGGTTATGGTCGTGGGAGGCCCTTCTCCCGGTTCGGGGTGTTCCACGCACCCCGACCCCCGTCCAGGCCGCTGGAGGCCCGCACCGGCGGCATTGCGATGTCATATCACGGGTGGTGACACGGCGTCACCGGACCATGGTCCGTCGAATCGTCCGGGCCCGTAATTTCAAACTGGCCGAGCAGATTGTTCGTCGCTACTATGTTCTTGCAATTCAATCGTTCTGGACGGATCAGCTATGGCACGAACGGCCTCACCACTCAGATACCCCGGGGGTAAGAGTTGTCTCTATCCTTTGGTTTCTCAAATTCTCAAGGCCAACAGACTGGAGAGGAAACGCTATGCCGAACCGTTTGCGGGTGGCTGCGGCCTTGCCCTGTCTTTGTTGTATGAGGGGCATGTCGGCGACATTCATATCAACGACGTTGATGCGTCGATCTGGGCGTTTTGGCACAGCGTTCTGGATCACACAGAGGACCTTACATACAAGATTGGAAAGACACCAATCACCATTGAGGAATGGCAACGGCAACGAAAAATTCACCTTGCCCAAGACATATCTGATCCAGTGGAGCTTGGCTTCTCTACATTCTTTCTTAACCGAACAAACAGATCCGGCATCATTGAAGCCGCCGGGGTGATCGGGGGGCAAGATCAATCGGGCCACTACAAAATGGATTGTCGGTTCAATCGAGATGATTTGGAGAAGCGCGTCCGCAGAGTGGCGAAGTATCGCAACCTGATCCATCTTACACGGCGAGACGCAGTGGACTTCATTAAAGAGGTCGATACCCACCTCCCGCCTTCAACATTTCTGTGTGTTGATCCGCCCTATTTTCACAAGGGCCAAGGGCTTTATACGAGCTTCTATGACCCAAAAGATCACGCTGTTCTGGCCAGTGCTATACTTCGCTCGGAGAAGCCGTGGATCGTTACATATGACAATGTTGATACGATTGGGCATTTGTATCGCTCCCGTCGGCAATATGAATTCGATATTAACTATTCTGTTCAGGAAAAGCGGAAAGGCACCGAACTTCTGATTGCCTCAAAAGGGCTTCGAATGCCCGTGCAGGTCAGAGACAGACAGGTAAACAAACCGCAATATCGTGCGGCCTGATCTACTTAGGCGGACGCACCGGCCCTTTCATACCACGGTGGCGCAGGTGGATAAATACCCGCCATCATTGTGCTCCCCGATGTCGCTCACTCCGGCGACTATATTTGCTCAAATGCCGGGGCAGCCTGAAGACAGCTCAGGGGGGTTCACACACGGCGTGCCAGACATCGAGAAACCGCGCCCCGGCCAGCTTGCTTCGCTCCGTATCCTGGCGGCTCCACGTGGGCAGCGCGGGGCGCAGCCCGTCACAGATTGCGTCGGCGGGGCTATGAACGGGGGTGTGCAGGCGGTGAGGGTGAGCAGTACGCCGCCGTGACCATGAGCCTGTTCATCTAAGTCTCCCGTGTTCGTCCAGCCGCTCGTCAACGGGCCTTGCGTCGCCATCAGAGGCCCGCAGGGCGTCGTCCGCTGTTTTGCGGGTATCGACATAGCCTTGCAGCGCATCGCGCTCTGCGGCCCTCTCCGCGTCTCTGCGGCCCCTTTGGTACAGAAGGGCCACTGACAGGACAAAGCCGCCCGCCAGTGCGACCATGCGCCCGGCTTTGCTGCCGGCGAGCCAGCGCCATATGATCGCGGGGGCGGCCATGATTATGCAGGGGCGGCCTTGACGGCCCACATGGCGGCCTCCTCGGCGGCTGTGATGGCGAGGCTGGCGTGACGACCGGCGGCGGAACTGTTGTCCCGGAGGATCTCGCATTCCGAGATCAGCGCTGCGGCGAGCATTTTGATGCGGTCTACATCGGGGCTTTCCGAAGGGTTGAAGCCTGCGCGCACCAGTTCGGCGGCGCGGCTGCTGACAGCCGTCTGCACAGCGTTGTTCAGGCGTGATTTGGTGACAACGTGCATGATTGTTCCTCGTTGTCTGGTTTCGGTCAGGTTGGCCCGCCGCGTTTTTTATCGCGCCGGTACCAGACCTCGGTGGCGAGTGCGACGATGGCACCCGCCAGCGCGGTCAGCAGATCGGGCGAGGACAGGAGCGCGCCCGTCTCCGCACCGACGATGCCGCGTGTCACAAGCGCCGCCGTGCCATAGCGCAGCAGGATGCGTATGAGGGGGACATGCTGTGCGGGATCCATCAGCGTATGCCCTGCGCCCATTTTTTTAGGCTCAATTAGCATTTATTATGCGTGGCGACCTGTGATAGAACACACCATGAACAAAATTATGGGTGCGGCACATGGATCATCAGGCTTTTTTGGTGTGGCTTAACGAGATCGACAACCTTTCATCGAAACAACGGGCTGAAACCGGACGGCTCGTTGCCGGGGTTTCGTCGCTGGAAAGCGTGATCGATCTCCCTGAGGCGACTGTTCGCGAGGGGCGTATCTGTCCGCACTGCGCTTCGGGCGGTGCGATCATCAGAGGCCATGCAAGTGGCCTGACGAGGTTCTTTTGCAAAGGCTGTCGCAAAACCTTCAACGCGCTGACCGGGACGCCGCTTGCCCGCTTGCGCCACAAGGACAGGTGGGCAGAGTTTGCAGCTTCCCTGCGCGACGGCGAAACGGTAAAGGCGTCCGACGGGCGTTGTATGGTGGCCGACACCACAGCTTTTCGTTGGCGTCATCGCTTTCTTCAGGCTGTAACGGTCGGTGCGGTCAAGCTGTGCGGGATCGTCGAAGCCGACGAGACGTTCTTTCCGCGCAGCCGGAAAGGGGAGCGTAATCTCTCTCGAAAAGCCCGCAAACGCGGGGGAAAGGCCTCAAAACGCGGATTGTCGAAGGAGCAGGTTCCGGTCCTCGTTGCAGTCGACCGATCAGGCACCACCATCAGTGCTGTCTTGCCTGCGGTGACAGCCGAACATCTCAAAACGGTTCTGCAGCCACGTCTTGATGGGGACGCTCTCCCGGTGACCGATGGCTGCACCGGGTACCCGCCCTGCGCCGCAGAAACGGGCGTCAGCCATGAAAGTCTCAACCGGACCGCCGGAGAACGTGTCCGTGGTGAATTGCACATTCAAACCGTGAACAGTCGGCATGAGCGGTTAAAGACCTTTCTGCGCCGCCATCGGGGTATCGCAACCAAATACCTGGACAGCTACCTTCGGTGGTTCCACCTTGCCGTCCTTCCGAGCCACCAAACGCCGCGCGCGATACTTGCCGCAGCAGCAGGCATCCTGCCTGTAATACGCCACGCATAATCAATGCTAATTGAGCCTTTTTTTATCCGCTCACGCATGATCCACGCGGCGGCCAGCGCAATCACCCCTGCGCCCGCGATGAGCGCATATGTCGAGGGCAGCGCCCCCGTGACCGCGACAGGTGCCGCGACCCTCGCGACGGTGGCGAGCTGCACGGCGCCGGCCTGCACCGTGGTGGAGGCCATTGCGGACGCGCGCGGGGGGGGGCGTGGCCCGGCGAATACCAAGGAGGCGGTTGGGCGCGTATCCCGCGACGCTGACCTTATTGCCCTGATTGCCGCCAAGGACGTATATTCTTCCCTCTGCGCGGCGGTGGAAAAACGCCACATGGCCCTGCCAGCCGCTCTTGCCTCCACGCCAGAACACCACCACATCGCCGGGCCCTGCATCGTCCGGAGCCACCTTTTGTCCCCATTTGAGATAGCTGCGGGCGGCAAGGGAGCCGGTGCCCTGCAAGCCGCATTCGGCGAGCATGGTCCCTACAAAGGCGGCGCACCAGGGGGTTTCATCATCGGGCATGGGTTGTCCGGCTTTGCGAAAGTAATCCAGCACTTGCGGATTATGCGCGGCTCCGGGCCATTCGGCGGTGCCCTTGTGAGCCCAGGCGGCGGAATGAACTGTTTTTGACAGTGTCTGTATCATGGGAATCTCCGTGTGCTGACCGGTTGCGTGTCGGATCAAGCGTTCAGATTACCTGATCGGGCAGGCCCCCGCGACGGACCATGGTCCGTCGCGGGGGCCTGTGGCATCGGCTAGACTGGCGGGCATGACACATAAACCGGCCCCTGCCGCACAGCCCGCCCCTGCCGCACAGCCCGCCCCTGCCGCACAGCCCGCCGCTGCCGCGCTGTCAGCGCTCGACAGCTGGTTCGATGTCTGCCGCACGGGCACGCATACGGACATGCACAACACCACCTTCACCCTCTCCGAAGGGGACCTTGCGCGTATTGCAGCCGCTTACGCGACCTCTGATCCGGCACCTGTTGTCGTCGGACATCCGGAGACAGATGCCCCTGCCTGGGGCCGGGTGGATGGCCTGCGCGTGGTCGGCGATACGCTCCAGGCAAAGCTGACACGTCTCGACGATGCCTTCCGGGCGGCTGTCGAGGCCGGACGCTATGCGGGCCGCTCGGTGGCGATTGACCGGGACGACACCGGTGGCTGGAGCTTGCGTCATATCGGGTTTCTGGGGGGCGTTGCTCCGGCGGTGCAGGGTCTCAGCCCGGCCATGTTCAGGGCTCCCGCGACGGCTCCCGCCGCGACACTGGAACTCGCGGTTCCGCTGGGCGGCACTGAAGAGCGATCCGCCCGGGACACCACGGCACGGGCGCTGCGCGGCCTGCGCGAGTGGGTTATCGAGCGCTCGACGATTGAACAGGCGGATCGCATTTTGCCCGACTGGGCGTTGACCGAAATCCAGGCCCTCGGGGAGCCGGAGGACGGTGACTTTCTCGCGTCCCTCGCCTCGCGATTTACACAGGAGACATCTATCATGAACGACATCCCGCCCATTCCCGACCCTGCCGCCGCCCCGAACCCTCCGGCTGACCCGGGTCTTGCGCGGGAGCAGGCCGCACTGGCGGCAGAGCGTGCGCAACTGGCAACCGAACGTCTGCAACCGGCGGCGCAGCGGTGTCTGTCCGAGGCGCATGAGCGTGTCGGGACCCATGTGAGCGCAGGTCGGGTATTGCCCGCAGAGGCCGCATCGCTGGAAGCGCTGTTCGCGGCGCTCTCCGGACAGGCCGCTTCGATCCGGCTGGCAGGGTCAGCCACCCCCCAAACCCCCGGGGAGGCGCTGCAGGCCTTCCTGTCCGGCTTGCCCGTGCGCGGACCGGACACGGCGGAATATGCCGGTCCCGGCCAGATCGCCATGAGTGGCGCACAGGCTCCTGTGATGCGGGACGGGCAAACCGCGCAGCATGTCGCGCTGGCGGCGAAGGCGCTGATGGGGAGCGATCCCACAGGCACAATGACCATCGCGGATGCGGTGCGTCAGGTGACAGAGGGAGGTCGCTGAAATGGCCGGACATTCACCTGTTGCAACGGTCTCTTTCAAGGCGTTCGGTGATGTGGCCGCGCGCCGCATCGTGCGGCTGAGAACCTCGAAGGGCGGGGAAGCGGTCCAGGCGGACGCGGACTCCGCCAGAACAGCGGGAGAGCGGCCCATAGGCATTTCCGGTGAGGTGGCCACCGGGTCCGGGCAGATCCTGGATGTGCATATTGCGGGCATCGCCGACCTTGAGGCCGGGGGCGCTGTCATGCGCGGCACGGCGCTGAAACCCGATGCCGAGGGCAAGGCGACAGCCACCGACACCACCGGTGATTGTGTGGTGGGCATTGCTCTGGAGGCCGCCACGGCTGCCGGTGACATCATTCCCGTGCTGCTGTCGCAGCATCGCATGTAAGGAAGGCCTGACAGATGGCAGACAACATTATTTCCACGTACCCTGTGGACTTCGAGCGCACCGCGACCGCGGTGGGCTATGGCAATGACAGCTGTATCGCCGATATGGTCCTGCCCCGGGTCGATGTGGGGCGCAAGGAATACCGCTATACCGAATACCCGCTGGCCGAGAGCTTCAGCGTTCCCGAAACGCGTGTCGGTCGGCGCGGGACGCCCGTTATGGTGCATTTTTCGGCGGAGGAGAAATCAGGCGCCTGTCAGGATTACTCGCTTGAGGATCTGATCCCCGACGATGATGTGCGCAACGCGCCGCCCACAACGGTTGATCCGATAGATCGCTCCACAATGATGCTGACCGATCTGCTGATGATCGATCGTGAAAAGCGCGTGGCGGATCTGGTGTTCGACGCCGCAAAATACGGCGCGGACAACAAAGTCACACTGGCGGGCAATGATCAGTGGTCCGCCAGTCATGACGACAGTGATCCCGTGGCCGATATTGTCGATGCGGTCGAGAGCATGATCGTCAAGCCAACACATTTCTGCATGGGTTCGGAGGTCTGGAAGGATCTGCGCACGCACCCGGCGATCCTGAAATCGGTCAACCGCAATGAAGGGGATCGCGGCATCGCCTCGCGGATGATGGTCGAGGATCTGCTGGAGGTGAAAATTGTTGTTGGCCAGGCCTGGATCAATGCGGCCCGCCCCGGTCGGGAGGCAAGCCTGAAACGCGTGTGGGGCAAGAACGCACTCCTTTACCGTGCCGATCCCAATGCAGCGCCCAATGGCCCGCCCACATTGGGGATCACAGCCTCTTATCGTGGGCGCGAGGTGTATTCCGTCTTTGACCCTGCGCGCGGCGGGCATCGCCTGCGGGTTGTTGACACCTGCGATGAGCGGATCATTGCCGCCAGGGCGGGATACCTGTTCAAAAACGCAGTGGCGTAGGGAGGGCGTAATGGTCGAAACAGTCAAGGCAGCCGAACCGGCTCCTGCAGCCAAAGCGGCCGAACCGGCCCCTGCATGTGTCGCGATCAATCCGGTTCAATATGCGCGCAAGCGCTATATGCCGGGCGATCCGCTGGATCTTCCGCAGGACGTACTGGCCGCGCTGGTTGCGTCGGGGGACGCAAAGGTTCCGTACGCCGGTCCTGTGGCTGCGGGTCCGGATACTGAAGACACCCCGGACGGGGTCGCCTGAGCCATGGCCTATGCGACCCGCGATGATCTTGAAGCCCGCTATGGTTCGGAAGAGATTGCGCGTCTGTTGTGTGATGATGCAGAGGATGATGCAGAGGATGCCGCTGCACGTCTGGCGGCGGTGCTGTCGGACGCGGCGGGCGAAATCGATGCAGCCCTTGCCCGGGAATATATCCTGCCTCTTGCACAGGGTGATTATCCATCCCTCAAGGCCATTGCCTGTGCCCTGGCGCGGCTGGCCCTTTACGACGACGCGCCGAAAGAGGCGGTGACAGACGCGGCGAAGGCCGCGCGCGATCAGCTCTCCCGTCCGGCGCAGGGCTATCTGCGCAGTGGCGATGGTGCGGAACCGCCACGGCGCAACTTTGGCCCTGCAATCAAGGCCCCGCCTGCGCGGATCCGCGAGACGATTGACAGGATCAATCGTCGTGGAGGGTATTCGTGATGGCCGGGGCAGGTGTCCGGATCGATGTCGAATGGGACGATGCCGGGGCCCGGGCGGCTCTGGGGCGTGCGGTCACGGCCCTGGACAACCCATACGAGATGTATGACGAAATCGGCCAGATGCTGGCCTCCGCGGTCCTGCGGCGCTTCGAGACGGAAACGGGTCCGGACGGCACAAAATGGGCACCCTCGCGGCGCGCGCGCAAAAAAGGGGGCCAGACCCTGACAGATTCCGCGCGCCTGCGTCAGTCGATCACACACCGCGCCGATGCCGCCGGCGTCGAGGTGGGCACAAATGTCGTTTACGCCGCGATCCACCAGTTTGGCGGCACCATCAGGAAGAAAGCCCGGAAACAGACCCTTGAATTTGACGATGACACAGGTCGGTTCATATCCCGCAGGAACGCGGCGCGACGCAAGACCGGGCTGATCCGGATCGTGAATGCCCAAATCGGGGCGCACAGCGTCACGATGCCCGCCCGGCCATATCTGGGCGTTTCCGGCGATGACCGGACAGCCGTTCTTGATATTGCGACGCGCATGCTGGCGGAGGGGCGGCGATGATTGTTTCCGCATCGGCATGGCCCGGCTTTGCCGCCGTGGATGCGGTTGCCGAACGCCTTCGCACGCTTGAGACGCTGGTTGACGTGCTGAACGTCTACGACGTGGCGCGGGTGGATGCCCCAAAGCCGCCGTCCGCTGTCGTTGCGCCGTTGACGGAACGCGCCTTGTCCGCTCAGTCCGTCCCCGGTCAGACCCTTCTTCCCCTCGCGGTGGAGATGCGGATCGGCGTGGTGCTTGTCGTTGACGCTGCCAATGACCCGTCCGGACGCAGGACCCGTGCGAAAAAAACGCTGGCTGACGTACTGGGGCAGACCCGTCAAAAGCTGTTGGGCTGGGTACCGGCCCCGGAACCGGAAAACCATGGGGTGACCGGGCCGCTGGCATTTGTGGCCGGACGTCTCACCGAGATCGAGAATGGTCGTATCATCTGGCAGGACGAATGGACCTGCCAATACAGAACATCAAGGGAGTGTAACTGATGGCGCAGAATTTCATCATCGGTGTCGGCAAACTTTATTTTGCCCGGGCCACACAGGACGGCGCGCCCGGAGCGGAGCGCTGTCTCGGGGACGCCGAGAGCACAACGCTCCGGATCAACGAGGAGCGCGTGACGGTGCAGTCAGGCTCGGGGGTGCCGCGCGTGCTGGTCGACGCGGTACGCTCCACCGAGCGCATGATCGACATGGTGCTGCGGGATATGTCCCTGGGCAATATCGCCCTGTTGTTCGCCTCGGATACGATCCCGGTGCCCGCGACAACGGTGACAGGCGAGCGGATTGCCGTCGGCCTGTTGGATGGCGGCCCATGGTATGGGCTCCCGTCCGCCAGGGGCCGTCGGATCTCGGACCTCATCCTGCGCCCTTTGCGCGGCGGAGCGGCCTACACGCTCAATACCCATTACCGCGCCGATCCGGGATCCGGCACAATTCGCATTCTGGATGCCGGGGCGGATGGTATCGCCGCCAACACCACAATCCTCGCGTCCTATACGATCGACGCCGCGACCCGCATCTCTGTGGGGCAGGCCCGGGTCGTCACGGGCGCACTGCGCTACGTCGAGCACGCTCCGACGATCAATCCGGCATCAAAGGACCGTAACATCTACTGCCCGGACGTCAAGCTGCGCCCAAACGGTGACTGGACGCTCACCGGGCGGTCGGAGCAGCGGATCCCGCTCAGCGCCAATATATGGCAGCCCGAGGACGGCTCCGCCGCGATGATGATCGACGGGGAGGACCTGCGATGAGCGACGATGCGGAGACCCTCGCCATCCTTGATCCGGATGTAACAATCACACTGCGCGATCCGGACACCGGCTCGGCGGTGGAGATAACAGTGCGCGAGTTCCGGATGCGCGAGGGCCTCGATGTTCAGGTGATCGGGGCTCCCCTGATCCGTGATCTTGCGGTTCAGGTGGGCGACACGGCGCAAGAGCCCGATGCCGTGCGCACCGGCGCTGTGCTGGGGGCGCATGCGGATATCTGGCTGCGCATCTGCGCTATGGCCAGCGGGCAATCGGTGGAATGGATTGGATCGCTTGCGGACACCGAGGCCCATGCGCTGCAATCGGCGGTCTGGCAAGTCAACACGGGTTTTTTTATCCGCCGCCTGGTGGCCCAGGCACTGGGCCAGGGGGTGGTGGAGACCGTATCGCGCTCTCTCGCGTCCTCGAGCAGCTTGCAGCCGACGGGCACGGAGATATCCGAAGCCTCCCCGCCACACTGACATGGAGACAGATCATGCTGATCTGGCAGGCAGGACAGTCGCGCCGTATCGAGATGCCGGGCCATAGTCTGGTGCGGGGCCTGATGCAATGACGCAGGATATCGACCTCGCCCTGCGCGTCAGTGGCGATATAGGCGACGCGCTGGCCGTCCTGCGCAAGACCAGGGCCGAGCTGGATGCGACGGGCGATGCGGCGCAGGGGCTGGGAGGACGGACCACACGGGCAGGGGCCGCCGCCGGGCAGGCGAGCACTGCATCGCGCGCCCTGGGTGAGCGCATGAGACACCTGCGCCCACAGATCCAGAACACGGCGTGGCAGGTGGGTGACTTCGCCGTCCAGGTGGGTGCAGGCACATCCGCGAGCCAGGCGATGGCCCAGCAGCTTCCGCAATTGCTCGGTGGGTTTGGCGTTCTTGGCGCGGTTCTGGGTGCTGTCGCGGCCATTGCCGTGCCTCTCGGTGCCGCATTTTTGCGCACAGGCGAGGAAGCGGAGAGTGCGTCCGACGCCACATCGCGGCTCGCGGATGCCACGGAGAGGCTGCGGGGACTGAAAGACCTTGGCGGTGATCTTGAGGATCTGGCCGAGCGTTACGGGGTTGTCACAGCGCGGGTTCGGGACCTTCTGGCCGCGCAGCGTCAGCTGGCGGAGCGTGAAGCGCGGGATGCACTGCGCGCGACAGGAAAGGGCCTGCTGGACAGTCTGCCCGAGGCGCTGGCCGCCGGACAGGACCGGGTGGCGGCGGATTTCGAGGATATTTTGCAAGGGACCGTGCACCGCTCCGGTGACGTGCTTCGCGAAGCTGGTCTGGATGTATTCGACGTCTCGGACAAGGACAGCGTGAAAGCCCATCTGCGAGACACCTTTGGAGAGACCCCGACAGGGTTCGTCAAGGATGCCGATCTGGACAACATCGAAGATGTCGATACCCTTCTGAACACGATAACCCACAGGCTGCGCTTGTTCAACGAGGGCGCGGTCCGGACCAGCTTCGCCGTTATGGAGGCCTCCGAATCCATGTCCGCCGCCCTGCGCCGGTACGCAGATGAACTCGGACTTGCCGGTGAACAGACAGAGGCACTGTCATCGGCATCACTTGATCTGCGCAACGCTCTTGACGGCGATGATATCAATGAAGTTTCCGACGCCGTCGCAAACATGCGCAAAGTCCTGGAGAATGCCCTGGGGGGTGAAGACCTCACCACAGATCAACGAAAGGCGCTGGACGTACTGATCGACCGGTTGATCGCAGCCGAAGACCAGGCACGCCGGCTCGGGACGCTCAAGACGGGTGATCTGGGCCTTGGCGTTGCCATCAAGGCCGCAAAGGCGCTGGCGGATGAGGCCGCGCGCGCCCGCGATGAGCTGGCCGCTTTACCGGGGGTGCAGGCGGCCGCTCTGGCGGTGGCGCGTATTCGCGAGGCCACGGTTGGCGATCCGGAGGCCCGGGCACGTCAGCTGGCGGAGCGTGGTGTCATGAGATTGCGGGAGAAGTCCACGGCGGGCCGGTCGGATCTGGACCCCGCGCAGCGCTTCGATGCCGAAGCGATCCGGGCGGCCGGAGATAACGCGGTAACCCTGGCCCGTATCAACGCGCGCACGCGCGAGGCCGAGGCCGCACTGCGCGAATCAATCTCCGGCAGCGGTGGCGGCGGTGGTAAAAATGATCCCGCCACAGCCCTGATCAAGACGTTGGAGCAATATCGGAGCCGTGCAGAGATCGCCTCTATCCGCCTGCAAGGGTTGGGGGGCGGGGAAGAGGCGGGGTTTATCGCCACCGCAGAGGCCGCGCGGCTGGCGGAGACAGCGATTGCGAAAATCGGCGATAACCCTGCAGCGGCTGCACAGGTGCGTGAACTGGAAGCCGCTGTCAATGCGGCAGCCGAAGAGGCTATCGCAATAGAGCGCGCGCTGAGCCGGGGACCGCAGGGCGTAGACGCCATCCGCGCTGGACTGCGGGGCTATGCCGAGGAGGCGAGCTTTGCGGGCAATGAGATCGAAAGCGCCGTCGGCGGGGCATTCAATGGCCTGGAAGATGCTCTCGTGCAGTTTGTCTCTACGGGCAAGCTGGAGGTCGGGGATCTGGTCGACAGCATCATCGCCGATTTTGCCCGCATCGCCATTCGCCAAAATATCACCGGCCCGTTGGCCGATGCTTTGGCCGGGGTTTTGGGCGGGGGTTTTGGCGGCGGCACGGCACCGGCACCGACGACGGCGGTGCGGCCCCGGGGCAGACCGTTTCACACAGGGGGCGTGGCCGGGGGTGTGGCCGGGGATGTGGCTGGTCGGGCGCAAGCCATCATTGCGGCCTCCGCCGCCACAGCGGGGCGCACGGCACGCGAAGTGCCCGCCATCCTGCTGGAGGGTGAGGCGGTGCTGACCGCTGATCAGTCCGCCGCATTGAGCGAAATGCTGCGCCGGAGAGACCGCCCCCGATATCATCGGGGCGGGGCAGCGGGGATCGACCCCGCGCGCATTCCGGCCGTCTATAAAACGCAGGCACCGGGTGCCGCAGACATGGAGGCGGGTCCCGACGTGCGCCCCGCCAATGTCACCGTGAATGTCGAGAACAAAGGTGCGCCCAGGACAGCCACTGCAACAGCCCGGTCAGACGGGCTGCGCGGTCTCATTGTCGCGATTGTGGCCGAAGATGTGCAAAGCGGCGGGGCGATTGCACAACAGGTCACCCAGACGCTGCGCCGCCAATCAAGCGGTGGTGATGGGTTCTGATGGCAAGCTGGCCTGCATATGCGCGTATCATCGCGGACGGCATTGTGGCCGGTCAGGATGAAAATACCCGACGCACGGCGTTTGAGAGTGGTGCGGTCCGGCAGGCCCGCGCGCGCAGTGCGGCCCTGCGCTTCTGGCAGGTGTCCGTACATCTTGAAAGCGATACGCATATGGGAGATTTCCGGACCTGGGCCGAGACCCATGGACACGGGGCCTTCGACGGCTCCGATCCGGTTGCCGGTGATGCGGTCCACCTGCGGCTGCGCGGGGGATCGGGGTCCGTGAGCTGTCGCGGTACCGTCAAGGGAGGTCGTCGCCACTGGACCGCCGACATGGTGCTGGAGGAGGTCCTGTGACATTAACCTCCGCCGGTCGTGAAGCTCTTGTTGGCCTGTCTCCGGACGATCTGATCCTTTATGCGCTGGAAATCACGCATCCCGACCTGGCGGATGCCGTGCGGGTGGTGGCGGATGGCCGCGCGCGCGAGATCGAAGGCCAGACCTATATGGCGCTGGCGTTCTCGGTGCGTCTGGCCAGGGATGAAGAGCGCCGGGCCCCGCGTGCGGAACTGCGCATCGATAATGCAGGACGCGACATCATGATCTGGCTGGATCGCGCAGGCGGTGGGCAGGGTGCAGGTATCCGGGTCCTGCGCTGTCTGGCGGACGGAGACAGCGCCGCACGGGATCCCGACTGGGAGGCTCAATTGGATGTGCTCCAGATCAGAGCCGATCAGCAAAGCGTAACGGCGATCATCGGCTATGACCCGTTGCTTGACAGGCCCGCTGTGGGTCTGCGCCACGACCCGGAAACATCTCCCGCGCTGTTTTGAAAGGATGGAGCGCAAATGACTGACATAATCGCACTGAAACAGGGGGACACGCTGAGCCTGCCCGCCCAGGCGCATCACACACCCCCCCGCCCCGGACGGGACGGGGGGGGTTGCGCGCAACCTTGCTGACTGGACCCCTGACGCGGCCCTGTATCATGACCGGAGCGGAACACGGGCCCTGTTGACCTGCCGCGTGACCGATGCCGGTGACGGGCTGTTCACCCTCTCGGCCACCGCGCGCCAGACCGCCGCATGGCCACCGGGCAAGTGGCGTGGAGATATCACATTCACGGATGGGAATGGTGTCAAAGCGTCGACAGAGACTTTCACAATCATTCTCAAGGAGGCAATCTGATGTCCGTCACTCTCAACCCCGCAGGCGGCGGGGTCACGATCAATCCCGCAGCCCCTGTCTCATCGGATCTGTCCGCGCAGGCAGATCGTGCCGCCGCCGCCGCGACCTCCGCCGCCGCCGCGGAAAGGCGCTACAAGGCACTGGAAGCCAATCTGCACCGGGCGGGGGAAGTAGAATTGTATGTTGATGCCGGTGGCGACGACAACGCGGCAGGCACCGACGCCGCGCCGCTGCAAACGCTCACCGCCGCCCTGAGAAAGTCACCGCCAGGCGGAACGCTCACTATACATCTCAAGAGCGACATCACAGTGGACGCGTTTGCGCGCTGTTTGTTATGCACGGATGGTTCAGCTGCTCTCGGATGGCGATGACAGACGCACTCTGACCGTTCAGGCCCCGAACCCCCTTCCGGACGCCCCGGTGCGCGCGGGCGCATATTGGATCCAGATGATCGATCCGGACGCGGTCTTCTTCTTCAACAATATCGAGGTCGACATCGCGCTGTCAGCGGCCGGGCTGCAGGAACCCGCCTTTATGACCGGCGTGGGGCAGTTGACGCTGCGCGCCTTTAACAGCCGTCTGCGAGGCCGGGAAAACGGGGGCGGCATCGCTTTAATGTCGGGGGCTGTGGTCTATGCGCTCGCCATCGAAAGCTCCTCGGTCTCCGACATGGCGGGGCACTGGATCAGCGGTGTGGCACCCGGAACACCAAAAGTCGATGCAGCCAATCTGCTGTGGTCAACCGTGGCCACCCTTTAAAAGGAGCATAAAATGAAACTCACACTCACCCACGAAGGCCTGGACTATATCAGCTATACACCCGGCGAGCTGGCGGAGGCCGGAGTTCCTCAAGAAGCCATCTCTGCGGCGCAGGCAACGATGGTCGGGCAGGAAAGCCGGCAGAAGAAGGTCAAGGCCGCACTCTCCGCCGCAGGCGGTGTCGAGGCAGGGCTGGTTGATAGCCTCGATCTGACCACTGTCGCGCTGTCCGGGCTGGCGCGCCTCGCACAGGCGATTTCCACCGCCAGTACAATCGCAGAGATCCGTGCCGCCGCTGTACCCGTCTCCAGCCTGCTTGAGGATTGGCGGGACAAAACAGTGCAGGTGCCCCTCGATGCCGCAAGTGACGTGCAAACAGTATTGAGTAAGGGGGCCGGGCGCGCAGCGGCCATCACAGCCGCATATGAAGCACAATGACACCTGCGCCCCTGGCCCCGCCGCCCGATCCATTCTGGGCGGTGGCTGCGCTGCACAGGAACCCGCCGGGAGATTGCGCGGCTTATGTTATGGCCATCCTGGAGTGCATGTTCGCGCGCACCATCTCTCTTCCCCGAAGCCCCGGGAGCCTGCGCGGCAGGGATCGGGCGATCGGTGCCGCCATTGCGGAGCACCTCGCCGTCTCTCTTGAAGGAACATCGCCGTCCGAAGGGGATGCCGTCCTGATGTGCGCCGCCGGTCGCAGGGCCTGTATCGGACATCACATCGGGCTGTGGACGCGGACAGGAGGACAGGCATATGTGCTGCATCGCATGGAAGGCCAGCGCCCGCGCCTTGATCCGCTGGCCGGTCTCAAACACCGGGGCCTGACACTGACCGGGCTGTATCGCTGGACATAAATCATGGTTGACCGTATCGGAAACCCCGGTTGCGCGCCGTTTGCAAACCGCCCGCAACCGGGATATGTGGCGGATGTCCTGCCGCACCCGCTCACCCGCGACGGGGTGCGGACTGTCACCTTGCCGGCGGGCATCTCCCTTACCCGGGCGTGTCGCATTTGCCTGCCCGATATACCGCCCGGGAGGATCGCCGCCGCTGTCAACGGGGAGCCTGTGCCGCACGCCCGTTGGGAGCAGTCTCTACCGGCAGGCGCGAAACTCGCCCTGCGCCCGGCCTTGCACGGCGGCGACAGTGATCCCGTCGCCGCCGTGCTCTCTATCGCGATTGTTGTCGCCGCGCCCGTTCTGGCACCCCATGTACTGGGTGCACTCGGTGTGACAGCCGGCACCACGGCGCTGGCCGTGGCCACCGCAGGCCTGCAGATTGTCGGAGGCCTCATTGTTCAGGGGCTCTATTCACCATCACTTCCCGACCGGAACAACACGGGAGCGCCCGATCCCCTCCACAGCCTCGCGGGGGGTCGAAATCTGGCACGACCCTATGAACCGGCCTTGCTGGTGCTGGGCCAACACCGCATCTGGCCCGATCTGGTCGCGACCCCATGGGCCTCCTATGAGGATGGGGAGCAGTACCTGCACCAGGTATTCGGCGCCGGAATAGGGGCACCTGTACTCTCCGACTGGCGCATCGGAGAAACTCCGGTCGGTCAATATGATGAAGCCACGCTCACTGTCCTGCCTCCGGGCGGCATCCTGCCCTTCGATCTCGACGTGCAGACAGAGCCGGGCGGCGGTGCGCTTGAAAGCACAGAATGGGTGCGGCGGACAACCGCAGGCGGGGTACACAGGATTGCCATTGATCTGGATGGCCAGCTTACAGGGCTGGGGGGGGTCCCGGCCTGAACCTTTAGCCCGGTCCGTCGAGATCAGGTGGCGACGGGCGCAGGATGGAGACACACCCGCCAGATCATGGTCTGTTGTGCGCATTGTGGACCTGCCCGGAATACCGGAACACAATGCGCAAAATCCGTTTCGCCGAACATTGACATATGACCTTGGGCGACCCGGGCGGGCGGTGGATGTGGAAATCCGCCGCACAGGCGAGCCCTCAACGGAGTCCAGCCATATTGACCGCATCATATGGACCGGGCTACGGGCCTTCCGGGCCGGCACGGCCGTTTTTGCGGACCAAACCACCGCTGCCGTCCGGATAAAGGCCAGCGGCCAGCTCAACGGACAGGTTGACAGCCTGTCCGCCACCGCGTCACAGCCCGTACGCGTTCGGGCCTCCGACGGCACATGGACGACTGCCGAAAGCACAAATCCGGCGTGGATATTCCGCTGGCTTGCGCTCGGCATCACAGCCGCAGACGGTCGGTTGATCGCCGGAGCCGGACTGCCAGGGAACCGCATCGACAAGGCTGCAATCACAGAGTGGGCGGCATGGTGCGATGCCAATGCCCTGACATGCTCCGCTGTCATCGACCGCCGCATGTCCTGCGCCGACATGCTCACACTCGTTGCGCGCTGCGGGCGCGCCAGCCCCACATGGCGGAGTGGAAAGCTCGGCGTCGTGTTCGATGACCCGGACACCACCGTCACAACCCTCATCACTCCCGAAAATGTCGTTCTTGGCTCTATGGGTGTCGAGTGGGCCGCCAGTCCGGCCCCCGATGAGATTGCCCTGCGCTACATCGACCCCGATTCCGATTGGCAATACCAAACCATCCGCCGGCGCGTGCCGGGTGCCACAGGCCCGGTTGTGAACACATCAACAGTGACCCTGCGCGGGGTCACCTCCTCCGGGCAGGCAGCCAGGGAGGCAAATCTGCTCGCGGCGCGCCAGCGATATCATCGGCGACGCATCACCTGGGAAATGGGGCCGGAAGGCTACCTGATCCGGCGCGGCGATGTGGTATGGATGACCCATGACATGCTGGCCGGAGGGGCCGCAGGGCGGCTCAATGGCGGCAGTGCCGCACAGATCACACTTGATCGAGCCCGGCCTGCAAGTGATGGAGATCATATCATACTGCGCCTTGCGAACGGGACGTTGCATCGGTCTGCTGCCACACCGCCTCTCCATGCCGACGCAGACAGCCCATTGCGCGACCTCGCAAGCCCGCTCCCTGACGCACCCGACGCCGATGGCCGCGGCCCCGCCGATATCCTCTATCGGATATATTCCAACAGCGCCCCGCCAGACCCCTTGCGCATCACCGTTATTGAACCAATAGACGAAGAGAGCGTGCGCCTCACCGCCATCGATCACATGGCGGAATACTATGCCGCCGAGACCTCCGATCTCACCACCCCGGATGCAACGCCGCGCGTTCAGGCGCAAAGCAGTATTCGGGCCGTCACACTGCAAGCCCGCATCATGGAGGGATCCACCCGGGTGTCCCTGTCCCTTGCCGTCGCAGGCCAATGGGCAGGCGCATCCCTTGTTTCAAACGATCCCGCAGCCCCGGAGAATATCCCCAACGGAAAACTGAATGCAGAATGGGCCACTGAACTTGCCGCCGGAGCGACCCCTTACGGACGCCCGTTATTCAAAGCGTGCTCTGCGAATTCGAAAGGACATAATTTAGAATGGCACACCGAACGGCCCTGACCGAGCGGCAGCGCGCGGCGCTTTTTGACCTTCCCACTGATGAGGTATCTTTGCTGAAGCACTACACGCTGGATGATGAGGATATTGAGCACATCCGCACGCGGCGGCGGTCAGAAAACCAGATTGGCTTTGCACTTCAGCTCTGTGCCTTTCGCTATCCTGGTCGCTTGCTGAACGCAGATGAGGTGATCCCTGAGCCTGTTTTGCGCTTTATAGCTGCCCAGATTGGCCTCAAGCACTAAATCGCTTCGCGATAGGGCGCTTGCTGCGGGCGTTTGGTTGCACAGGGATACGTTGCGCGGGTTTTGAGGTCGGGTGTCTGCTGTTTGTCGAGGTGATTTTGCCTCGATTGACAGAGGATTTCCCATGAACATTCAGCAATCGACACCGCTTCGTGCACGCATGATTTCGGACATGGCGGCGCGTACGCCTGGACCTGCATCACAGACCAGTCACCTGCGTGCCTGCAAGCGTTTTGCGGCTTGGCTGGGGCGCTCTCCGGACACGGCTACAGCCGATGACGTGAAGCATTTCCAGCTTCATCTGATGGAGACAGGCACCAGCATCTGCACGCGCAATCAGACCATGACGGGCGTCAAGTTTCTGTTTCGTGTGACGCTCAGGCGGCACGATCTGGTTGCTGAGATTTTCAGCCTCAAGGAACCGGTGAAGGTGCCGCTGGTTTTGAGCAAGAAGGAGATCAAACGGATCCTGGCGATGGCACCCAGTCTGAAGGCGAAGGTGATGTTGTCACTCGCTTATGGCTGCGGGATGCGCGCGGGCGAGGTCGTTCGGCTCAAGGTTGGTGATATCGACGGCGCGCAAGAGATCATCCGGATTGTCCAAGCGAAGGGACGCAAGGACCGCAACGTAATGCTGCCCGGCGATATTCCGGGGCTTTTGCGTGATTGGTGGAAAGAACGTCCAACGGGTCAGGATAAGGATGTGCCTGGGCCAGAGCGGGTCTTGTTCCCCGGTTATCGTGGCAAACACCTTTCGGCCCGCCAGATATCTCGATTGTTCAAACAGACTGCGCAGGAGGCGGGTATCACTAAGCCGGTCACGTTGCACACATTGCGTCATTCGTTTGCGCCCCATCTGTTGGAGCGTGGCGTCGATATCCGGGTGATACAAGCACTTCCCGGTCATACTAAACTGACGACAACCGCCCGCTACGCCAGCGTTGCGACTGGGATGATTGCAGCAGTCGACAGCCCACTGGATGACTTGAACAAATCCAGACGCAGGAAAGGCAAAGCCAGGCCTTCGTAAGCCACTTTGCCTTCTCCATCGCTGGAAGTTGCGGAAATCTTCCGCACCTATGGTGCTGCGTATCGCGCCATAAATGTAGGTCACATCAGCTTTGACCAGTTCAAGGTGATGAACGCCATCGAACGCTGCCGCACAGCGGCGCTTGGTGGGCATGTGGCACGCTGCGCCGACTGCGCCCACGAGCACATCGCCTACAACTCATGTCGCAACCGCCATTGCCCCAAATGTCAGGCAGGTGCGGCAAAGGTATGGTTGGCGGCACGCGAGGCTGAATTGCTGCCAGTGCGGTACTTTCACCTCGTCTTCACCCTGCCAAAGCAGATTGCCGACATTGCACATCAAAACAAACGCGAGATCTACAATCTGTTGATGCGGGCCAGCGCCGACACGGTGATCAAAATCGCAGCCGATCCGAAGCACCTCGATGCCCGGGCCGGTATGATCTCTGTGCTGCACACCTGGGGCTCGGCCATGACGCGCCACCCGCATGTCCACATGATTGTGCCGGGCGGTGGCTTGTCTGCGGACGGCACAAAGTGGATCGCCTGTCGCAAGAACTTCTTTCTGTCCGTTCGGGTGCTATCGCGTCTGTACCGACGTCTCATTCTGGAAGGACTGGTCAAACTACACAAAGCCGGGAAGTTGCACTTCTTTGGCGATCTTACGGACCTAACCGACCAAAATTCCTTCAATGCCTTCCTCAAACCGCTGCGCAGGATCGACTGGGTCATCTATGCAAAGGAACCGTTCGCGGGGCCAAAGGTCGTGCTGGCATACCTGTCGCGCTACACCCATAGGATCGCCATTTCCAACAGCCGCCTGATCCGTTTCGATGAGCGCAGTGTCACCTTCCGCGTCAAGGATTACCGCCTTAAAGGCGCGGGTCGCCACACTGCCATGACGCTAACGACGCCTGAGTTCATCCGCCGCTTCCTGATCCACGTCTTGCCCAAAGGCCAGCACCGCATCCGCCACTACGGGTTCTTCGGGAACGGCAATCGCGCGGCCAATATCGCCAGGATCAGGCAGTTGCTCGGGGCCAACCGATCAAACAAAGATCGCACTGATGAGGACGGTCCCGGCGATACTATTGAGTTGCCCCGTGTCCTCGCGCTTCCTTGTCCGTGTTGCGGCGGGCGGTTGATCATCATCGACACAGTTGCGCCAAATCAGCACCCCAGAGCGCCACCAAAATCAAAAAGGGCCGCAGCATGAAACGCGCGCCACACATAACGAACAACACCTTCAGCCGCAGGCGACATCACCTGCGAACCCATCATTGTGCACTGATCTTGTCGTGGATAAAGCAAGAGGTGATGACGACGACAAAACACCGCGCATATCGACAAGGTGTTGGCAACGCAGACACCGTGCAAGCACAACAAGGTCTGTTCAACCAGTCTGTCAGGTCAAACCAGACGCAAGCCCAACGCGCAAATCCCCATAACAACCAACCCACCAAAGCCCAACCCCGCGATTTCCCGCTTGAGCGCTTCTCCGACGCCAAGCAACGAAACCGCGTCACTCAAACACAGCGCAAGGCGTCCGAGAAACCTACATCAACGCCGCCAATCACGACAAGCGCTTCACCAAAATCCGCCTGCGCATGCCCGGGCGGATGGCTGAGCGGCACGAACATCTCTTTGCCAGAGCGCTTCCTGGCCCGGACGTAGTCTTTGACGATTGTGTATCCGCCATCAAAGCCGCACTCGTCGCGCAGCCTCTCAAAGATACGCTTTGCGGTGTGGCGCTGCTTGCGCGGACGCGCTTTGTCCTCAGTAAGCCATTGGTCGATCTGGCAGGTGAACGCATCCAGCTTCGGGCGCCTAATCGGCGCTGTCCGCCGATACCCCGGTGGCTCCGAATAGGCCAACATCTTCGCAACACTGTCTCGGCCAATCCCAAAATCCCGGGCAATCCGACGCCCGTTCAACCCATCCTGAAAATGAGCCCGACGCACCTTCAAATACAATTCCACGGTGAAAATCCCCCAGCCCTCCCATCAAACGAAAGGGCAAAAGTGGACGACTTTTACGCCGCCCGCGACAACACAACGACGCCGCTACCGTGGCCGAGTATTGCTCCGCCGATTACACTGAAAGAAGGCGGCTATACATTCGTCGATGGAGGCATTTGGGCAAATAACCCAACGATGGTCGGACTCGTCGATGCTTTGACTTGTTTTGATATCAACCGGAGTCAGGTGCGTATCCTTAGTCTTGGTTGCGGACAAGACATCCACAAGGTTGCGGACAAGACATCCACAAGATGACTTGGTGGCAACGAGTAGGTGGCTTCTGGCATTGGCGAAGCCATTTCACTTCATCGGTCATGCGGGCTCAGTCTCACAATGTGATTGGTCAAGCTGGTCTAATGGTTGGACGTGACAACCTGATTAGGCTGGATGCTCCAGAAGTCGGCAAACGTATTGCTATAGACGATGTTCGCCGTGCCGTCATTGAGATGCCTCCGGTTGCAAGAACGTTGGCAGAGGCTAGTGGGCATCGCATTTCAGAGCTTTTTCTAGAACCTTTTCTGGCCCCAAAGCAAAGCCAGTCTCAGAATTGAATGTCTGCTCTTGTTTCGCTGCAAACACACATTGCAACCGCAGCGAAAGCCCGGTTTCCGCCCGTTATGCAGACTCTACGCCGCCCACAGGGGTATCGCATGAATAGCATCTTTTGGTTTGCCTTGATCTTCTATCTCTGATTCAGTTTTCCAAAGTTTATGTCTGGAGGGCGCTGCTTTGGAAAATACCGTGTTGTTTCAATCTTTTGCCTCGTCGATTTCTGATCCCCGCCAGGAGACGAAGGTGTTGTATCCACTTGATGGGATTCCGCTTTTGAGCCTGTGCGGAGTGGTGTCGGGGTGTGGGAGTTTTGTCGATGTTGCCCTTTATGGCGAGGAAAAGTCGGGTTTCCTGCGCAAGTTGGCTACGTTTGAGCATGGCATACCCTCCCGTGACACGCTTTCGACGGTGTTTCGGGCGCTTGATCCTGAAGAGTTCAACGCAGCCTTTGCCGCGTGGGCGTCCGGGTTGGCCGGGCGCGTTGGAGGAACGCTCGTTGCCATTGACGGCAAGACAGCGCGAGGCTCAAGGGCCGGTGGTGAAACGCCTCTGCATCTGATCCCGGCCCGGTGTAACGATCTACGCCTCGTGCCCGGCCAGCAAGCCGGCGCGCACAAAAGGAACGGGATCAGGGACATCCCCGTTCTCCTGGATTTGCTCTTCCTGGAGGGTGCGGTCGTGACGCTGGATGCGATGGGGCGCCAACGTGAGATCGCCTGCAAAATCCGTGACAAGGGTGCTGACTATGTGCCGGCCCTGAAGGGCAATCAGGGGCTTCTCCATGAAGACGTGAAGCTGTGGTTCGAAGAACAGGATCGGGAAAACACAGAATCACTACAGACGGTTGACGGCGACAGGGGCAGGATTGAAACGCGAACATACACCCAATGCGACGCCATCGGCCGGTTGAAAAAGCGCCATCCCCATCGGGAGGGGTTGGTCAGCATTGGCCGCGTCGTCCCGCTTCGGGAAAGTGGCGGGAAGACGACACGGCAAACGCGGTACTTCATCCCGTCCCTGCCAAAAGACGCCGCGCGCCTTGCCCATGCCGTACGCTCTCACCGGGGAATTGAAAACCGCCTCCACCGGGTGCTTGATGTCACCTTCCGCGATGACGACAGCCGGATACGAAAAGATCACGCACCCGCCAACTTCGCCGTCATCAGGCACATCGCAATGAATTTGCTCAACAAAGCAAAAAGCGAGAACTCCCTCGGAGGAATGCGGAAAAAGGCAGGCTGGAACAACCGCTTCCCGCTTCAAATCCTCGCGCCGTGAAACTCATGCGATTCCCCTGACGCCGCCCACTCCTATTCTTGACGTTCAGAAAACCATGTGCTATTTTCTGACATGGAGGTAGGCCATGATAACGTCGAAAATCAAGCAACGTATCGTTGGAAAGGGTCGAGGCGCCATCTTCGCGCCGCCGGATTTCCTGGACATCGGGTCACGCGCAAGCGTGGATCAGGCGCTATCGCGCTTGGCGGATCAGGGCGTGATCCGGCGACTGACGCGCGGGCTTTACGACTATCCCATGCAAAGCTCTCGTTTCGGACTTTTGGCGCCATCCGCCGATGACATCGCGCGTGCAGTGGCGCGGAAGGACAACCAGGTTCTGCAGCCCTCCCCCGCCATGGCTGCCAACCAGTTGGGTCTGTCCACCCAGGTGCCATCCAATCCAACCTATATGACCGACGGGCCCACCCGGACGAAGAAGATCGGGCGGCAGGTGATCCAGTTCCGGAACGCCTCCCCGAAGACACTGGTCGGCGCGGATCAAAAGACAGGCACTGTTTTTCAAGCGCTGCGCTATGTCGGAAAGGATCGCGTGGACGATCAGGTGATTGGCAAGATCGCCCACGTATTGAATGCTAAGGATCGTGCGCAGCTGATAAGACAAAGCAAGCACGTTCCAGCCTGGATGCATCCGGTCGTCCAGCAGATTGTGGCACACGCCTGAGCATGGACACCTTCGCGAACGACACGCCTGAAGCTCGAGACGAAGCCTTCAGACAAGCCGCAGCGGAACTTGGGATTGCCAAGGCGATTGTCGAAAAGGACTTCTGGGTGTGCTGGTCGCTACAGCACCTCTTCGCCCTGCCCTCCTTTGGAGATCACATGATCTTCAAGGGAGGCACGTCGCTCTCCAAGGCCTACGATGTGATCCACCGGTTCTCCGAAGACGTTGACCTGTCGCTCGACCGAGAACAATTCGGTTTTGGCGGCGATCGTGATCCTGAGAATCCCGACCTGTCAGGCGGTAGACGCAAGTCACTTCTGCAAGAGCTACAGGATGCCGCTGAGACGGTTGTTGCCGGACCTCTGGTTGACGAAATCAACACAGCATTCTCCGCGAGCCTGGAGCAGCCTTTCTCACTTCAGATAGACGAAGGCGACCCTCAGACCATACTTTTCGCCTCCCCTTCACTGGGTGGCGAAGATCAGGGCTACATCAAACCCATCGTGCGGTTCGAATTCGGGGCGCGCGGGGCGCAGCTCCCGGCCGAGCAAAGGACAATTTCACCTTACGTCCAACAAGCCTTCCCCGATCTGCCCGGCCTTACCCACGTCGACGTCCACACACTCGGGATCGAGCGGACCTTCTGGGAGAAAGCGACAATCCTCCACATGCTCTTCCATCAGGGCGCAGACAAGCCACTCGCCGACAGGATGTCCCGGCACTACTACGACATGGCCCAACTGATCATGCACGATGCCAAGGCACGCGCGTTGGCCAACATCGGCCTCTTGAGCGAGGTCGGCCATCACAAGTCGGTTTTCTTCAAGGCGGCTTGGGCGCGGTACGAAGACGCAAAACCCGGGTCACTGCACCTGGTTCCGAACGCAGAACTCGAAGCTGCCCTCCGCCGGGACTACACTGGCATGCAAGAAATGATTATGGGCGACGCGCCGAGCTTTGACGATGTGATCAGCGCGATCGCAGGGCTTGAAGCGGAAATCAACACGGCTTGACAGCGAAGGGCCCGTCGATTGGACATCATCGACCTGTTGATTGGAAGCCAACCAGTTTTGACTGCCGGTCAGTCAATCCCTTGCTGTGAGTTTCAGACCTGCAAGTTCGTCATGAGTTATAGAACTCCAGCCTATAACTCACACAAGGCTCAGATTTGTGCGATAGAACCAATGGCTCCGCCGCTGAAACGTCATCCCTCGGCCAACCCCGCATCCTCCAATTGCTCCCGATCCGGCAGGTCCTGCAACGACTCCAGATCGAAGGCTGTGAGGAACTGCTCGGTCGTCACGTAGGTATAGGGTGCCCGCGTCGCGGTGACCGTGGGCCGGTTCCAATCAGACCCTGCGCGTGCAACCGCCCGATCAAGTCTCGGCTGATGTCCTTGCCGAAAATGTCCTTCAGCCCGTCCTGGGTGATCGGCTGGTGGTACGCGATGGCGACCAACACCGCCACATCGTACTCACGCAAATCGAGGTCTTGGTCCCCGATGTCTGCGGCGGCCCGGATCGCCGACGCATAGACAGACCGCGTTCGGAACATCCAACCGCCGGCCATCTTCGCTATCTCGAACGACCGTCCTTCCAAATCAGCCGCGAGATTTTCTATGGGCCTGTCGGGAAAGTGTCTTATTTTGTGGATTTATAGTTGTGGTTCTGATTCAATGAATTTGGCTCAATTAGCATTGATTATGCGTGCCAATCTGTAATAGAACACACCATGAACAAAATTATGGGGTGCGGCACATGGATCATCAAGCTTTTTTGGTGTGGCTCAACGAGATCGACGACCTTTCATCGAAACAACGGACTGAAACCGGACGGCTCGTTGCCGGGGTATCGTCGCTGGAAAGCGTGATCGATCTCCCTGAGGCGAATGTTCGCGAGGGGCGTATCTGTCCGCACTGTGCTTCGGGCGGTGCGATCATCAGGGGCCATGCAAGTGGCCTGACGAGGTTCTTTTGCAAAGGCTGTCGCAAAACCTTCAGCGCGCTGACCGGGACGCCGCCTGCCCGCTTGCGCCACAGGGACAGATGGGCAGGGTTCGCAGCTTCCCTGCGCGACGGCGAAACGGTAAAGGCGTCCGACGGGCGTTGTATGGTGGCCGACACCACAGCTTTTCGTTGGCGTCATCGCTTTCCCGAGGCCGTAACGGTCGGTGCGGTCAGGCTGTGCGGAATCGTCGAAGCCGACGGGACGTTCTTTCCGCGCAGCCGGAAAGGGGACCGTAATCTCTCTCGAAAAGCCCGCAAACGCGGGGGAAAGGCCTCAAAACGCGGATTGTCGAAGGAGCAGGTTCCGGTCCTCGTTGCGGTCGACCGATCAGGCACCGCCATCAGTGCTGTCTTGCCTGCGGTGACAGCCGAACATCTCAAAACGGTTCTGCAGCCACGTCTTGATGGGAACGCTCTCCCGGTGACCGATGGCTGCACCGGTTACCCGCCCTGCGCCGCAGAAACGGGCGTCAGCCATGAAAGTCTCGACCGGACCGCCGGAGAACGTGTCCGTGGTGAATTGCACATTCAAACCGTGAACAGTCGGCATGAGCGGTTAAAGACCTTTCCGCGCCGCCATCGGGGCATCGCGACCAAATACCTGGACAGCTGCCTTCGGTGGTTCCACCTTGCCGTCCTTCCGAGCCACCAAACGCCGCGCGCGATACTTGCCGCCGCCGCAGGCATCCTGCCTGTAACACGCCACGCATAATCAATGCTAATTGAGCCATGAATTTTGATGTTGGAACGGAGGATTTTATGGGTCGTAATCAGGTTGAGATGTTTACATCACTGGATGGGCCGGTTTCAGAGGATCACCCCTATCGTCGTTTTGAGGCGGTGGTGGACCTGGCGGTTTTGTCCGGCCCTTTGGTCGCGCTTTATTCGGATCGCGGGCGGCCTGAACCGGGGGCTGAACGCGCGTTCCGGATGCTTGTTTTGCAGTTTATAGAAGACCTCCCGGACCGCGGGATGGAACGGTTCATGCGAGAGAATTTGGCGGGCAAGTGGTTTTGCGCATTTGCCTTGAGTGAGCGCCCGCCCGACCATTCATTCTTCGGCGATTTCCGCCAACGCCCGGGGACGAAGCGATTGATGGACCTGTTCAACCGTTTGCGCGACGGCCTGAAAGAGGCAGGCCTGATCCGCGAGGTGTTTATCTTTGTTGATGCCAGCAAGTTGGTCTCGATACTTTCAACCTGGCCTGCGTCGGCATCTCCCCACTGATGTGACTCAGGTTCACCGTTCGCACGCCGGCAATGCCAATCACCGGAAGGCAGAGTGTTTCGAGGCGACTATTGCTCAGCGACAAGTCATCGGATAGTTTCGCCGAGAGGGTGTCGATTGCTTTTCGGATCATGGGATGCTCCTATCGCAGATTGAAGAATCCCAATGAAAATCACAGATCTGCGCCCTCAACCACCTCTACTGTCGTGTACAGGGGTCAGCAACAATATACGCGGGGCGCTGCTCATCCGGGAGACCGGGCAGCCGGATGCAGGGGATCCACGTGTCAATCGCAGAGTAAAAGTGGTCCATATCGCGGCGTAAAAAGGGGCCACTTCAGTCGAGGTTTTGTTGCGCTTTGGAGCGCGTGCACGTCACAAAGCTGAAGCGTGCCAAAGCGCATGCTGGCCGTTGGGCCAGCATTGATCTGTCTTTGAGTGCGCGTTGATTATTGTCGGTTTTTGCGACTGTGTTCGAGGCGGTAGCTTTCGCCGTTCATCTCAAGGATGTGGACGTGATGGGTCAAACGGTCCAGTAGTGCGCCGCGTTTTACAGGTTGATGCGGGCGTTCCTGCGACGGCCTCCCCGGCAAACCACGACACCTCATAGCGAATGCAATCAGCTTTGGGCCGGTCAATTGCGGATAGATGCAAGCTGCGGTATGATCGGCGTATTCCTGCGCCTCACCAGGGACGGCCCATGCCCGCTTCTGATCCCACACACGCCCCGGCCTCATCGACATTGATGATGGATCGTCTGCTGATCAGCGCTCTTGGCGCAGGCCTGGCCCTGGGGCTATGGGCGCTGGGGGAAACCCAGAGCCATCCTGGCTGGCCCAGGGGCGCGTTTCTGGCCGCTTTCACCGGTGTCTCGGTTTATGCAGCCGTGGTTCTGGCTCTGGTCGGCCCGGTGCCGGTGCGCCGTGCCCTGCCGGGGGGCGCTCTGATTGCGGTCCCGGCCACGGTGCTGGTGTCGCTGGGCGGGCTGCGATACGCCGACCCGATGCAGTTGCTTGATCACACCCCGACCCTGGCGGTGACCGGCCTGCTGGTCTATCTGGCAACCCCGTTTCTCTCGGTCGCCCTGCGGGACCGCTCCGCGTGGCGGGATTACGCATTGCTGTTCGAAACCGCCTGGTCCTTTACCGCGCGCTATCTGCTGGCCGGTGTTCTGGTCGCGGTGTTCCGGGCGCTGGTGTTTCTGTCCGATGCGATGATGAAGCTGATCGACATCGACCTGATCGAACGGATGCTGGACACCGGGTGGCTGGTGTTCGGTCTCAGTGGCACGGTGCTGGGGCTGGGGCTCGCCGTTGTGCACGAACTGCGCCAGACTCTGTCACCGTTTCCGGTGCTCCGAATGTTACGCCCGCTGGTTCCCTTTGTGCTGGCAATTGTCGCCCTGTTTCTGGCAGCCTTGCCGTTTCGCGGGCTGTCGCAGCTATTTGGCGGTGGTTCCTCTGCGGGAACGTTGATGTCTGTGTGTATTGCCTCGATCTGTCTGATCTCGATTGCCGTGGACCGCGACGATGAGACCCGGGTGTCTTCGTCCGCGCTCGACCTCGCGACACGCGGCCTCGCATTGCTGCTGCCGGGGCTCGCCGGCCTGGCCGTCTGGGCGGTGATTGTCCGGGTGGTTCAATACGGCTGGACACCGGATCGGGTGCTGGCGATGGCCTTTTCCGCCAGTCTGGGGCTCTATGGTCTGGGCTGTGGTGTGGCTGCATTGTTCGGCGGGGGCTGGACGGGGATCATTCGCGGATGGAATATGATCATGGCCTGCTGCGTCATGGTGGTTTCAGCGGCCTGGCTGACCCCGGTGCTTGATGCGAGTCGGATCAGCACCAACAGCCGGATTTCCCGGTTCGTCGCCGGAGATTTGACACTGCAGCAACTGGACCTGTGGTCGATGCAGCATGATTGGGGCAAAGCGGGGCAGGTGGGTTTGGCCCGGCTCGAAACTCTCGGCGATCACCCTGACCACGCCCGGCTTGTCCAAAGCATCGATGCGGTGCGAATGCAGCCCGACAGATACCGTTTCGAACAGACCCTGTTTGACCGGCGGGCACCTGAGGAACTGGCACAGCTGCTTTCGGGGCTGCCGGTCCGCCCCGAAAACAGCCCCCTGATCGCTGGCGATCTGGCCGGGCTGCCGGAATTCCGCAGGACCCAATGGTTGACCGCCTGCACCCGGGCATTGCCAGAGGATCTCCCCGGATGTGTGATGATCCGCGGCGAGTTCCTGCCAGGGCCACAAAAGCAGGCGATGGTCCTGTTTGTGGACGAATTCGGGCGCACCCGGGCCAATCACCTGATCGTTCACGAGGACGGGGTTCAGGTTCAGGATGTCTATGACATGGGAACCCCCGGGTGGCCCGAATTGCCTGCAACTGCCGTTTTGGATGCGCTGAACGGGGCCTTCGATCTCAGGCCTCGCGGCGGTGTGGCCCTGCATATCGGAGGCCAGACTCTCGAAGCGATCCCCTGAGAACAGGGCACCCAAAATACCTCCGGTTCTATTTTTAGCGTTTGACGCTCTATATATTCCGGTGTACAGCTTCGGCTTAACTGTCTTTTCGGGTGAACACCGCAAGGTGCCAGGAGAGAAGCCCCCATCGGTTTTCATATTTAGCCCCACATTCCCTAGGTGGCGCACCGGTCGGGACGAACGTAGTCAATCCTGACGCGCAGGCCGTGGAAGCGGTCGATCCATTGGTCGTTCAGATCGGCCAGCGCA
Source organism: Roseovarius sp. (assembly GCA_965207105.1). Classification (GTDB taxonomy): domain Bacteria; phylum Pseudomonadota; class Alphaproteobacteria; order Rhodobacterales; family Rhodobacteraceae; genus Roseovarius. The sequence goes on from CBDBLS010000013.1 coordinate 32,064, forward strand.
GCCCGGTTTTCGGGCATGGCCACTGCGGAGATCAGAACAGTGAAACCGGCGGTTTATCCGGGGACTGCGGGTAAGGATCACTCCGGCCTGAAGACCCGAAATGGATGATGAAATACGCCTGCAGAGACTTTCGGTGTATCGGAGGGTATATCCGCCCGGATAAAGCGTCTCTGTCGGAAACATCGATTTTCAACCTGCTGATAACACGGCATAAAACCGCTCCAGATCCGCAGGGGACAAAACCGGCAGTATGGCTGGCTGTGGGGTCGGTGTGCTGCTAACCGGTCTCTCCCGGATTTCTCCGGAAATTCAGGGAAAAAAACAGGGGAAAAATTGCCCGGGTACAGGGACGTGCCTGTGGCAGTGTGCAGGCCCGCAATTTCCTGCCGGACTCCTGTTCCTGTATGGAATGTTCCTGTGTGGAACCGGCCTGCGGTCGGCGGGCAGGGCAGGGCTGCCCATGGTGTCGTTCCCGGCCTTGCCTGCGGTGGCGTTGCAGGGCGGACCGGTCCGGCACATGTCAATCCGGTCATCAGCCACCGGCATCCCGACATCTGTGCGGATGAAACCCGGGGTCGCGCAATTCCCCCGGCCCGGGCCGGAGCACACGGTCGTGCCCCGGCAATAACGGTGTTGCCCCCGGCGAACAGGACGGGACCGGTAAAACCGGACACCCTGATCGACGCCGCGACCTGCCGGACCTGATCCGCAGAACGGGTGCGGGAATTCCGCGTGCAGGACCGGAGCGCGTCCCGTCGCGCGAAGGTTTTTTTGCCGCTGGCCATGCCGGACCTCCCGACGGTTTTTTTCAGCGCCGGTATCGCGCAAATTCCGGCGCGACCCCTCCGGCGGTTTCCCCGCGCGTTTCGGGAGGGCATTTCGTTTCGAGCCCAGGGGCCATTTCGTTTCAGATGACCCGTCGGAAAAATTTCCTGAATGGTAACAATCGGTTGTCGGCGGCGGAAATCCTAAACGAAACGAAATGCAAAAAAAATAACCACGCAGACGTTGGAAAGTGCGGCACATAACACCCACTCGCCGTCCCCGCCGGGAAGGACCCGTGGTTTCCGGGAGCCTGATCCAAAATGAGCCGGGTGATTTCAAGAGGGTCGTGATTACGTTTGCTTGCAGAAACACGCGGAGATCACGATGCTTTGGGCTGAAACTGAAACCACCAGGAGCGTAAAAAATACCGCCAGTCAAGTGGCACTGGCACTGGCGTAATACCCGGGCGGTGATCCCCGGAATGCGCAGGCGATCGCACCTCTGTCGAAAATCGGTTTCCTGAATTTCCTTTGATCATAGCCTACCTTCCAAGCTTTATGCTCTCCGGTAAACCCGGTCTGGTTCACTACCAGGCAGGATAGGATGTGAACGAATGCGTTTGTTGGGGATCGGTGCCGTGTATGCTCCAGACCCATTTCGGATTTGAGCTTGCCAAAGAGGGTTTCAACGATAAACCGGCTTCGTAACAGCGGCTTATCCATGATCGGCATCAGACAGTTCTTCATGTTTCGACGGATGCCGGTGATCGGGTGCAGCCCCTGTTTCCAAAGTTTCGCGAAGGGTTTCTTCGAGATGCAGCCCTTGTCCGCCAAGAGGTTTCCTTCCAGTCCGGTGACCATTTCCGTCAGTGGTGCACGATCATCCGTGTTGCCCGGTGTGATTTTCACGGCCATCAATTCGCCGCGATGGTTCATCACCACGTGTAGTTTGAAGCCAAAGAACCAGCCCATGGTCGAATGCCCGCGTGCGGCAAGGCCCTTGAAGGTCCGGTTACGGCTGATGCGCGGATTGGCACAGACTGCCGGCCTGGTGCTGTCGGCGATGTAGACGCCTGTCTCTTGGCCCGACAGGTTGTGGATCAGCACGCAAAACGGTGCAGGGAGACGCGGCATAAGGGCAACAAAGCGCCCATACGAGGGCAGCTCACCAAAGCAGTCACGATTGTCAATCGCAGAGTAAAATGGGTCCATGTCGCGGCGTAAAAATGGGCCACTTCGGTTGATGTTTTTGTGGCGCTTTTGCACGCGTGCTCGTCACAAAGCTGAAGCGTGCCAAAGCGCATGCTGGCCATAAGGCCAGCATTATTCTGACTGTGATTGCGGGCTGGTTATTTTCGGTTGTTGCGACTGTGTTTGAGCCGATAGCTTTCGCCATTCATCTCGAGGATGTGGACGTGATGGGTTAAACGATCGAGTAGCGCACCGGTCAGCCGCTCAGAGCCAAAGACTTCAGTCCATTCATCGAAGGGCAGGTTCGAGGTTATGATGATGGAGCCGCGTTCATAGCATTGGGATATGACCTCGAAGAGCAGCTCTGCGCCAGATTTGCTGAGCGGTACGAAGCCCAGTTCATCAATGATCAACAGGTTCTGGCTGGTCAGTTGCTTTTGAAGGCGCTGCAATCTCCGCTCATCTTGAGCCTCGATCAGATCATGGACTAATGCCGCAGCCGTTGTGAAGCGCACCTTCAGTCCTCTTTGACATGCAGCCAGCCCAAGTCCCAGGGCGATGTGTGTCTTGCCCGTGCCTGACGGGCCGAGCGCGATGATGTTCTCCCTGCGATTAACGTAATCGCATCGTGCCAGATCCATCGTCAGGGGCTTGTTCAAGCTTGGCATGATCTTGAAGTCAAAGCTATCCAAGCTCTTGGTGCTGGGGAACTTCGCCGCTTTGATGCGCCGTTCAATCATCCGGCGTTCGCGGTCGATCAATTCCATCTCACACAGCCGCGCCAGATAGTGGATGTGATCTTTGTTCTCTGCAGCACAGAGCTGCGCCTGTTTGGCATACTCGCCTTGGAACGTTGGCAGTCGCAGTTGTTTAAGATGATGCCGTAGAAGAATCCGAGGGGCTTCGGTCATGCCGCGGTCCTTCCCATCAAGCTCATGTAACTGGATGGGCGTGTTGTGCCGACATTGGCCTTGGGCAAGTATGGATAGAAGTCCAAATCCAATCGTGGTGGCCGCTTCTCAACCCGACACAGTACAAGGTGTTTTACGGCGTCATAGCCAATTGCACCCATATCTATTGCCTGCTGGATTGCGCCTTGCACAACATCCATTTCGAAGGTCTCCAAAAGGCGCAAGACTTGAACGTATTCTCGCTTGCCCGGCTTACCCATTCTGGCTTCAAGCAGTCGGTGCAGCGTGGCAAATACATCTGGCAAATGCCAACCCTGCAAAGGCGCGGCCTGATCCAGGGCACCCACCTTTTGTTCAAGCAGGGGCAAAAAGTGCAATGGGTCAAAGACCATATCCGCTGATGTGTAGGATCGTTTGTGCCGCGCAATAATCTCATTGCCGCAGCCGATGATAACCTCATGCACAAACCCACGCACATGAACATCGTGGTGCGCATAGGCTACTGGCACCGAGTAATCATTGCTGCGATAGCGCACCATTGAGATCGACGTTGCACGCGTGCTGACGTGATCGCAGGCTTCATATTCTGCGACGGGCAATCCCATCAGAGCATCCAAATCCGACATCAGGCGTGCGCCTATGGTTTGGGTGTGACCCCGCAACGTATCGTCCTGACGTGCTAAACACTTCTCTTCCAAATGTGCGTTCAGATCATCAAAGCTGTCATAGCGAGGTGCGGGAACCATGAAGTTGCGGCGGGTGTATCCAACCATGCCCTCAACGTTGCCTTTATCGTTCCCTCGCGCGGGTCTGCCAAACTTGTCATCAAACAAGTAATGCGACTGCAGTTCCGTAAACCGACGTGTGCGGATGCGCGTCTTATCCCCGAGTATCCGAGCCACGGCGATCTTGGTATTGTCGTAGAGAATGGATTGCGGAATGCCGCCAAAGAATGCAAAGGCGGACACATGGCCATCGCAAAACGCCTCGGTTGTCTCAGCTGGATATCCCTTCACAAACACCGCATCAGAATGTGGCAAGCTCATCACGAAGAAGTGGATCTTGCATTCCACGCCACCGATCACGCCCAGCGTCTCACCAAAATCAACCTGCGCATGGCCCGGCCGATGCGACAACGGCACAAACACCTCTTTGGTGCGCCGTTTTTGCTCGCGCACGTAATAGGTCACCGTGGTCAGGCTGCCGGCATATCCATGCTCATCGCGCAGCCGTTCAAAGATGCGCTTGGCCGTGTGTCGCTGCTTTTTGATCAGGGCTTTGTCTGTGCGCAGTATCTCATCGACCACACCAACATAACCATCAAGCGTTGGCCGCCGAGGCGCTTCCGACCGACGATACCCAGGCGGAAGTTCATGGCGCAGCATCTTCGCGATCGTCTTACGATCTTTGTTCTCTAATCTGTCAATGCGTGTTTCCTGAGTTTCCTGCTTTTGATGTCAGAGGTTGCCTTTGTTCTCTTCGAACTCTGAGGTTCATGATGGGGTTGGCTGGGTGTGGGTCGGCAATGTTGAAACCGCAATCATACCGTTGGTCTTGGCTGTTGCTACAGAATCGGCGCCGTGTCTCACGCCCTCCCTCGGGCATCGTCCCAGATGGGAACTTTGATTTAGGAATCCTCGTTGTCGCCTCGTAAGCCTTACGCGGACTGGAAGTCAGTTTTGTCTCGCATAATGGCATGAAGTATGATTGCCAGACGACGCGCCAGAGCCACTCGGGCCTTTCTCATCGTTGAGCGCGCACCGATTGCGAGGGCCCATGTCTTCAATTTGAGCGGAGCGGCATACCGCGTCAGCATCACATTGGCGGCCTCATAGAGAAGCGTTCTGACGCGCACGTCGCCCCGCTTTGAGATGCTGCCCGTGTAGTCGATTTCACCAGATTGATGCCGTCGCGGCACCAGTCCAAGATACGCCCCCACATCACGCGATTTCCTGAAACGCGACGGATCATCAATTGCTGCGGCAAAGGCCAATGCTGTGATCGGACCGACCCCTGGTACCGTCATAAGGCGCTGGCAGACTTCGGATTTGCGGGTCATCTTTTTGATGTCGCCATCAATGGCTGCAACCGCCGCGAGGATTGCTTCGCGTGCTGCGAACAGTCCGCAAATTGCGGCATGGAGGCCAGGCACTCCATCGCTAACTTTTAGCGCCGCGTTTTTGAATGCCGGAGACAAAGCTCGTGGCAGCCGCACGCCGAAGACGACGACCAGACCGCGGATCTGATTGTCGAGCGTCACACGCTGTCCGACCAGCTTCTTGCGGGCTGCGATCAGCGACCGGATTGCGTGCGCTGACAGTGATTTGACATGGGTCGGCTTGTAGAATCCCGTCCGCGCCAGGTGTGCCAAACCGCGGGCATCATTGCGGTCCGTCTTGTGGCCGGCCAGAGATTTAAGGGCCTGATATGCTTGCCTGCTCTCGATGCAAACAACCGGGACACCAAGCTCCGTCAGCCCATGGTAAAGCATTGGTGCCATCCGTCCCGTTTCAAATACAACTTTGGCACATGGTGGTCCAGAAGCGAGGAAGTCAGCGATCGCTTTTGGTGTTGAGCTCGCTTTTCCTTCACGAATAAGGGCCCCTTCACGATCCAGAATGCAGATATGCGTCTCTTCCATGGACACATCCAAACCAGCAAAATATTCCATTGGTCAGTCTCCTTTTCAATTGCATGTGCATCCAGAATAACAGGGGTAACTGAGTGCTGATCCTGATTACGCCATGTTGAAAAACCGCGCCGCTTCTCGGCCAGACATACCGTCCTTCAAACAAGCACGGCGCACACGACTATAAATATCCACAGAATACATCTCCCGCCCTCCGAATAAACGAAGGGCACAAACTGGCGGACTTTTACTCCGCTACAACTGCGATATGCAGCCGCTTCTGTGGCCCAATATTGCTCCGCGTTTTACACACGATATTTCTGTTCGACTCCATGCACCCGGAAGTGCTTGAAATCCTTGAACGGGGAGAGGTGAAACAGCACCATGATGAACAACATCTCGCCCAATGACAACTTGCCAGCGCGTCGCCTCTTGCGCGATGTCGGAATTAGCCGATGGCGTTCCCGGTCTTCAAAGGTTTCAGCAAAATCGGCGAGACAGCAAAAGAGCGCGGTGGTGGACAGGGACATGGGACGGATCGACCGTATTGTTGCAGATACGATCTTGCATCACGACGCGACGCGTTCGTGAACACCCTCTCAACAAATCAACCTTATCCAGAATCGGGGTTGTTTAGACAGCAACGACCTGACAGTCAGAAAAGGCGCCCCAAAGGGTGCCTTTGATGTTCGCGTGAGTGGTCTTCAGAGCTTTCGGTGAGACCTCAGCGGTCCCGAGATTCGTCACGGGTAAAGGGCATCCAGAGATCATTCATTGTGCCTTTCGAGGAAGCCTCGCTCACCGTGCTGGTAGAACTTATGCCGGTGTCAGTCGCGACAGTGGCAGTGCTCGCGGCCAGGGCAGGGGCGGCAAATGCGGTGGCAATGGCGAGGGCGCTGAGGGTGCGGGTATACATGGTCTTTGGTCCTTTCCGTTGGGTTGATCCGTCTTGGATGTCGTCGTATCGTCTGCCGTCTCTGATACGTTCAGCGTCGGCTGTGACATTCAATCTGGGGCCGAAAACCGGTCTTCCCAGCGGTGTCCCGCCTCTGTGAAAGGGGGCTGATCGTGCCTCTCGGGCGCGTGAAAACAAGACTGCTCAGAGTTCAATACTGCGCGAGCGGCTCACGCTGTTTTGGGGATCAATCGCATTGAAGCCCCTGTTGAATACGGTCTGACTGATCACGCAGGTGGGCGCAGGACACGCCCCCTCGCATCGCTGTGAAGACGCGCATTTTCGCGCAAATGTTTCAAAACCCTCGCCATCAATGGCGTATTACCTTGGAAAAACCGGAGCTGCGACGTTCGCGATCCGGTTTTGTTGTCAAACTGCTTGGCTTAGATGGTCTGGTCGTACTCGCCGACGGCGTTTTCGGTACGGATCACCGCATCAATATCTGCAAAGATCGCGCGCATTTCGGCCTCGGATGTGCTGCTTTCGCAGACCACCACCAGATTAGGGGTGTTTGACGAGGCGCGTACCAACCCCCAACTGCCATTATCCAGGATCACCCGCGCGCCGTTGACCGTCACGACCCCTTTGATCGCGCGTCCGGCCATCTGTTCTCCGGCCTCGTGTTTGGCGAGCAGCTTGTCAACGAGCCGCTCCAGCACATCGTATTTCTCGGTATCCGCGCAATAGGGCGACATCGTCGGGGTGGCCCATGTTTTGGGCAGGGCGCGGCGTAGATCGGACATCGACATGTCGGGGTTGCGATCCATCAGCTTGCAGATTTCTACCGCCACGCGCATCCCACAGTCGTATCCACGGCCCACAGGCTCGGCCAAAAAGTAGTGGCCCGATTTCTCAAATCCCGCCAGGGCGCCGATCTCTTTGACGCGGCGCTTCATGTGGCTGTGGCCGGTTTTCCAGTAATCGGCTGTAGCCCCATTGGCCTGCAACTCAGGGTCGCTGGCGAACAACCCGGTCGATTTCACATCCGCCACGAAGGTGGAACCGGGATAAAGCTTGGACAAGTCGCGGGCCATGATCACGCCGACCTTATCGGCAAAAATCTCTTCCCCTTCATCATCTACCACGCCACAACGATCGCCATCCCCATCAAACCCCAGCGCGAAATCCGCGCCCGAGGCTGTCACGCTCGCACTCATGTCATGCAGCATTTCCATGGCTTCCGGGTTGGGGTTGTAATTGGGAAAGGTGTAATCCAGTTCGTTGTGGGACGGCACCACTTCAACGCCCAGACGCTCGAACAACCCAGGCGCAAAGGCGCAGGCGGTGCCATTGCCAGTGGCGCAAACCACCTTCAGCTTGCGGGCCATCTTGTAATCGCCGACGAGGTCGTCGAGGTAAGCCTCGCGCACGCCCTCAACAAATTCGTAGCCACCGCCCGGACGGGATACAGCGCGCCCTTCCAGAACGATATCGCGCAACTCGCCCATTTCATCGGGGCCGTGGGTCAGAGGACGCTCAAAGCCCATTTTGACGCCGGTCCAGCCATTGGGATTGTGGCTGGCTGTGACCATGGCAACCGCAGGCACATCCAGATGGAACTGACTGAAATAGGCCATGGGTGACAGCGCCGGCCCGATATCCTTGACCTGAATGCCAGCTTGCATCAGCCCCAGGATCAGGGCGTTTTTGATCGACAACGAATAGTCGCGATAATCATTGCCCACCGCAATAACCGGATCGATGCCACGTTCATGCATCTGGGTGCCCATGCCCATGCCAAGGGCGGTGATGCCGGGCAGATTGATCTCATCCGGGTATTTCCAGCGCGCGTCATATTCGCGAAATCCGGTCGGCGTGATCATCGCATCGCGCAGGAAATCCCATGTGTTGGGGGTGACGGAGGGGAGGGGTTTGGTCACTGTCAGACTCTCTTGATATTTTACAAAACCACCGGCTTGGCCTTGGCCAGCTGGTCGAACTGCATCAGCGTGTCAATCAATCCCGGCATATTGTCCAGCCGGATCATGTTGGGGCCGTCGCAGGGGGCGTTATCCGGGTCCTGGTGGGTTTCCGTGAACAGCGCGGCAACGCCGACGGCCACAGCGGCGCGTGCCAGCACCGGGGCAAATTCGCGTTGTCCGCCCGAGGCCCCACCCAGTCCGCCCGGTTGGGCCACCGCGTGGGTGGCATCCATCACCACGGGATAGCCCGTCTTGGCCATTTCGGGCAGTGATTGCATATCCACCACCAGACGGTTGTAGCCAAAGCTGGCCCCGCGTTCGGTTAGCAGGATGTTGTGATTGCCGGTGCTTTCGATCTTGGCCACGACATTGGGCATGTCCCAGGGGGCCAGAAACTGGCCCTTCTTGATGTTGATGACAGCGCCGGTTCCCCCCGCCGCTAAAAGAAGCGAGGTTTGGCGGCACAGAAACGCCGGGATCTGCAACACGTCACAGACTTCGGCCACAGGCCCGCATTGCTCTTTTTCGTGGATGTCGGTCAGGACGGGCACCCCGACCATCTCCTGAACCGATTGCAGCACCTTGAGGCCCGCATCCAGCCCCAAAGCCGGCTGCGCATTCAGCGATGTGCGGTTGGCCTTGTCGAACGAGCCCTTGAAAATGTATTGCGCGCCAGCGGCTGCGCAGGCCTCTTTCAGCATGCCTGCGATCATCTGAGCGTGGTCCGCGCTTTCCAACTGGCACGGGCCTGCGATCAGGGTCAATGGTTGGTCATTACCCACCCGAAGCCCTGCAAATTCGACCTGTTTCATCTTAGGAAGATACCTGTTCACGAAGGATAGATGCCGTCAGCGAGATCAAGAGGTAAACACCCCCAAAGATCAGGAAGGCCAACAACGTGTTTTCAAAGGCGCGCGGATAAGACGGGTCTTGCGAGGCGACAGGTTTGACGCTGACTGTCAGAAAACGGACCTGCTTGTTGGCCTCAATCTCGCTTTGACGCTTGGTTTCAAGCGCGGCTTGCAAGACCATATCGGCGGTGGCCAGATCGGCCTGCGCAATCTGGATATCGGCGGCCTGAGACGCCAGCGAGGTTTCGCCTTCGGTGGCGTCGGTGAGGCGGGCGTTTTGCCGTCTATATTCGGCCTCCAGTATCTCGATCTCGCTGCGTAGCGCATCGACTCGGCTTTGGTTGGGACGTGTATTGTTCATTTGCGTCGCCAGAGCCAGTTGCTTTTCCTGTAGCTGCAATTCAACGGTACTGATCAGGGTTCGGATGGCGGTGATCTGACCGGTTGGGTCAAGGATTGTGCCTTCCTGCATCCGCACCAGCCGTGTTTGTGCCGCCCGCCGTTCGGCCTTGGCATCGTCGAGACTAACTATGGCGGTCTTCACCGCATCAAGGCGTTTTTCCTGGCTGAGCTCATCCACCCGCTCTTCGGCATAATCGATCAGCTTTTCGGAGAACAACGCGCTTTGCTCAGGGTCGGCGCTGGCCACTTCCATGCGGATCACGCCCTCGGTCGGATCATAGCCCAGCTTGATGTATTTCTTATAAAGCTTGTGGGCTTTTTCATTGCTGGCATCTGCACCAAGCCGCTGTAGCGGGTCAATCTCGGGCTGGCTGAAATGCGAGCGGAAGCCCACATCAGCATCCAACCGCAACATTGCGTCCTTGGATTGCAGATAGCTTTGCGTGGCGATGGCATCCTGTCCGGTGGCAAACTGACTGGGCAGTAACCCACCCAGGCCGCCACCCCCGCCCCCGCCGCCACCATCTGCGGTCAGGATCAGAAATTCGGAATGCGTCGAGTACATCGGTGTGGCGATGACGTAGAAATAATATCCCACAATCACGGTGGGCAGCATCACAAAGGCCATCAGGCGCGACAGCAGCAAGACCAGCTTGCGACGGCGGCGGCGGCCAATATCCCGCTGAATTTCCATGATTTCAGCGGCGCGCCTGTCAACCGGGCTGAGGTCTGTCGACGGCAGAGTCTGTTGGTCCACCGGCACGGTCTGGGGCAGTTGCACCTTGCCTTTGGCAGGGGGCAGGGCGTCGGCGCCCGATTGCATAGGCGCCTCAAGCCCGTCGGTGTCATCTTCGGTTGATACCAGTTAAGGATATTGGCGCGCTGGAAGGGGTCGATACCTTTGGCGCGCAAGAGACGCACGGCCTCAAAATCTGAGGTCGGGGCCAGCCCGTGTTTCTGTGTCATCCGCCGCGCCATGCGCAGTTGACGCCCGGTCAGTCCTTCTTTGCGAATGTCGTCAATGCTTTGCGACGCGGCCATTTCACGAGGCGAACTGACCTGACCTTCGCGCGGGGCATCCGGTTGCGGGGGCTGGGGCGGCACATCGGCATCGGCCCCGCTCGCAGGGGGCGAGGCATCAGCGGCGCGCGCGCCGGGTTGGGCCGCCGTGCGGCGGATGCGGAACTTTTTAGCCTTGGGTTTCGTAGTCATAGAGCTGCTTTGCCTCTTCCAAGGTATCAAACATATACAATTTGCCGCCCATCAGGACGGCGGCTTCATTGGCAAATTTTTCCAACGTGGCGGCCTGGTGTGACACGATCACGACGGTGGTGGTGCGCAACCGCTCACGCAGGATTTCGCCAGCTTTGCGGTTAAACTCCACATCTGTCGAGCCTGGCATGCCTTCGTCGATCAGTATATACTCCCGCGACCGAATTGACCAGAAGATTTGAGGTCAGATCAGCTTGTATTCCTTGAGAGAAAGGATCCTGAAATTGTCGGTAACAGTGTCGCGAAAATCGCGCCGTTTGTCGGGTAGGGTTTGGCGGAAGAAGTTGAGAATGGCCTCGGTGAACTGGTTGAACGTGGCGTAATGGCGATTATGGGTGATGCAGTCGTGCATGACACCCCAAAGGCGCTCAATCGGGTTGAGATGCGGGGCGTATGCCGGCAGGAACTTCAACTTCACCCGACGTTCGGGGCTGTGCGGCCATGGCTGGAGTATCCTGGCATGGTGATAACGCGCATTGTCGACAAAAACATGGATGGTCGTTTTGGTTGGGGTGTTGCGCTCCGGCTTTTCCAGCATGAGAGTGTCGTTTGGGCATTGATCTTCCCGCCTTCCACAAAGGTGAACCGGAACGTTTCAAGATCGAGCGCACCCTGAATATTGAGGCGCCTGCGCCCCGATGTTGCCTTCAGGGCCGTCTTTTGCCCCTTCGGGAACCGGCCATGGGCGGGACGGCTCCGATGCTCGGGATGCACAGCATCGGAGAAGACCACCATCCCATCGCCTGCAAGTTCGGTCATCAGGGCCTCATACATGGCGATAAACGCCGCCTGTTTGACTTCATCGGCCTGTGCAGGCGGCAATCGTGGCTTTTTATACTCAAACCCCGGACGGCGCATCAGCCTGGCGGCCCCCGAGGGACTGTAGCTCCGCCCGTATTCCGCCGGAACATACGCACAGACCTCGTCTACGTTCCGTGCCGGGTTTTCGGCAAAACGGGCTTTCAAAGCCCGTGCGCGCTCCCCCGACAAATGCCCTTGTCGCTGGCTGTAATCCTTCAAGCCGAAAAACGACAGCCCCGCCCCGGAAAAGGCAAACCGCCACTCCGTCAGAACCGTCGGGCCGATATCCAGAATCCGGCAAACCGTTCCGGCGTCTTCTTCTGCATCCAACAGCGGAAACGCACGGGCGCGCCTCCAGACAAGCGCTTCAACCTTGCGGCGGCGGCAAATGGCCTCAAGGGCCAGGCGCTGATCGGCAGATAGCGAAACCGTTTTGTGGGGCTTGTTCATGCTCTCAAAGTGCATGCTGTGATACGTATGACCATGCGGCAAATTGAATCAACCTCTCTACAAATTCTTCAGGTCAATTCAGGCGCAGTAGTATATGTCAAATTCCAGCGCCAACATCAGCGCAAATGTGAACCGCGCGCGCATCCCCGACGAATAGGTGCCCAGAGGCTGGTCGAAGTATTCGCCCAGATTGCACATCCATCGGCAGTAGGCCTCGACATAATCAGGGTCCAGCCCGTAAAGCCGTGCGATATACCGGGCGTTTTCCATAGCCGAGATTCTGCTGATCACGCCGCCCATAAATCCCAACGGGAAGCTGATCCTGCAACCCCGTCTGATTTCGCCCTCATCGGGTTTTTCCAGGCCCGCCATCATGTTGATCAGTGTGGTTTTGCCTGTGCCATTCGGGGCCAGAATGCCAAGCGATCGGCCAAGCTCCACCCGGAAGGAAACCTTTTCAAGGATCACCTTGCGCTGTGTGCCCGTCCAGAAGGACTTGCTGACATTCTCGAATTCGAGCATCAAACGCTCCGAAACTGCTCTGCCCGACCCTCTTTAGTGGGGTATCCTTAAGGCACTGTTAACCATCATTTCCGACAGTATGTCGAATTGAGAGCCGTTGTGACAGTAAATATGGGCAAATTTGTGCCCTTTGGTGCAAAAAAACCGGCGCACGACCTGATGGTCAGGGACGCCGGTTCTTTGGGGGGTGCTTAGGCGAGGCCCTGCCATATGATGCCGGCCAGCACCGCGCCCAGGATCGCATAGCCCAGATAGGCGGCAAAGACCCGCAGTTTGACCAGCGCCCAGACCGCGATGGCCGCAGGGATGCAGTTGACCCCGCCCGCGATGACAAAGCTCATGGCGGCGCCGTTGCTCATTCCTTGTTCAAGCAGCGCATCCACCAGCGGCACGGCGGCATAGCCGTTCAGATAGGCAGGCGCGCCGACAAGCGCGCCAAGGATGATCGAGCCAATGCCCTCGCCCCCCAGCACCGCCGCCACCGCCTCGGCAGGGACATAGCGCAGCATCAGCGCCTCCAGCACATAGGCCAGCGCCAGCCATTTCAGCAGGAACAGCCCGTTTTCGAGGGTTGTAGCGCGGAACACTTCGCGGCGGGGTGCTTCGGAGCAGAAAACCCACAATGGCTTGCCTTCAAAGGGTTTTTTGACGCTGCAACAACCGCCGACCTGGGGTTTTTCCCGCAATGGATCGGCGAATACGGCCGAGCGCGCAGTGAGCATGGTGGCGAATCCCCCCAGCATTCCGATGCTGATCGCCGCAATGGTTTTGGCAATCGCGAATTCCCACCCCAGGGTGCCTGAGGTGATCAGGAACATCGCCGGGTCCATCAGGGGTGAGGCCAGCCAGAAGGCCATCACCGCCGCCAAGGGCGCGCCCAAAGCCAGCATTGCGGCGATGAACGGGATCACCTCGCAACTGCAAAACGGTGACAGGCCACCCAGCAGGGCGGCCATGATGATCATACGGGCTTGCGGCCCTTCAAAGGCGCGCGCCAGAAGGGTCTCGGCACCAGTGGCCTTGAGATAGGCAACAGCCAGAACGGCAAAGACGATGAAGGGCATTGTGTGCAGCAGGGCGTCCGCCGCGAATGTGATCGTTGGCCAAAGCTGGGCCGTGTCAAGAATGCCGACCAGCGCCAGGATGATAATCAGTGCCAACCACGCTTTATCCATTCGTTTCCAGGCGGTTGGGGTAGGTTGGATATGCGTTTCAGCCATGGTCGTGCTCCTGATCCGGGCAATCGGCGCAGCATTCGCGCAACAGGAATTGTGACAATTGGCGCAACTCGTCATAGGCCACAGCCGCGCAGATAATCGACCGGCCCTTGCGCTGTTGCGTGACCAGCCCGGCCTGCGCCAGCAGTTTCATGTGATGAGTCAGGGTCGAGCCGGTCACGCCACTGCGTTGACCCAACTCTCCAATGCTGAGGCCCTCGGGGCCTGCCCTGACCAGTATGCGCAGCACCGACAGGCGCTGTTCACTGCCGAGGGCCGCAAAGGTCGAGGCCGCTACGGCCAGATCAAGATCGGGAATCACTAGACTCGATTCGCAATAAGGGCGGTTGTTTTTGAACGGAGATATCCCTGCCCCATTTGGTCAGGCTGTTTTCAAATGGCTCAATTAGCATTGATTATGCGTGCCAACCTGTAACAGAACACACCATGAACAAAATTATGGGGTGCGGCACATGGATCATCAGGCTTTTCTGGTGTGGCTCAACGAGATCGACGACCTTTCATCGAAACAACGGACTGAAACCGGACGGCTCGTTGCCGGGGTATCGTCGCTGGAAAGCGTGATCGATCTCCCTGAGGCGAATGTTCGCGAGGGGCGTATCTGTCCGCACTGTGCTTCGGGCGGTGCGATCATCAGGGGCCATGCAAGTGGCCTGACGAGGTTCTTTTGCAAAGGCTGTCGCAAAACCTTCAGCGCGCTGACCGGGACGCCGCCTGCCCGCTTGCGCCACAGGGACAGATGGGCAGGGTTCGCAGCTTCCCTGCGCGACGGCGAAACGGTAAAGGCGTCCGACGGGCGTTGTATGGTGGCCGACACCACAGCTTTTCGTTGGCGTCATCGCTTTCCCGAGGCCGTAACGGTCGGTGCGGTCAGGCTGTGCGGAATCGTCGAAGCCGACGGGACGTTCTTTCCGCGCAGCCGGAAAGGGGACCGTAATCTCTCTCGAAAAGCCCGCAAACGCGGGGGAAAGGCCTCAAAACGCGGATTGTCGAAGGAGCAGGTTCCGGTCCTCGTTGCGGTCGACCGATCAGGCACCGCCATCAGTGCTGTCTTGCCTGCGGTGACAGCCGAACATCTCAAAACGGTTCTGCAGCCACGTCTTGATGGGAACGCTCTCCCGGTGACCGATGGCTGCACCGGTTACCCGCCCTGCGCCGCAGAAACGGGCGTCAGCCATGAAAGTCTCGACCGGACCGCCGGAGAACGTGTCCGTGGTGAATTGCACATTCAAACCGTGAACAGTCGGCATGAGCGGTTAAAGACCTTTCCGCGCCGCCATCGGGGCATCGCGACCAAATACCTGGACAGCTGCCTTCGGTGGTTCCACCTTGCCGTCCTTCCGAGCCACCAAACGCCGCGCGCGATACTTGCCGCCGCCGCAGGCATCCTGCCTGTAACACGCCACGCATAATCAATGCTAATTGAGCCTTTCAAATTCAGGTTTGCCAGGGCCGCTACATTCCTTGCGATCATATCCGCCTGGCCATTATTGCGATGGGTATCGGCAAAAATCCCGAACTTTTTCATGCGGCAAATTCCATGCTCTACGCCGATGCGCAGCTTTGCGTGCCATGTGTTGCAGCTTTTCCGCTCTTTGGCAAGGGGATGGTTCCTTGAGGCCTTGAGCGGGACTTCCAGCGACGTTCCCGGATAACCGGGATCGCCCGGGACAGGCACACCGGGGGGCTTGTCCACGCGCGCTTCATCATATATCCGCCTGTCGTGCTTTCGCCCGGGCTGTGCAGGACCAACGGCCAGGATCCTTTTCCTGTCGTCGGTAATGATCCGGTGCGACGCTGTATGGCGTTTCTTCTTTCCTGAATACCTGGCCTTGCGCCTTGACGGCGTCCCGGGGCGCTGAACAGGGCGCTCGGTACTATCGATCATAAGATAGAGAAGATCGTTTCTTTCCTGTGTCGATAATTTGATCCTGCGCTCCGGCATGGCGAAATGGCCAGCCATCACCGTCGTCATGGCGCGAACGCGGCGGCAAACTGTAGGGCTGGAAATGTCGAAAATCAGGCCAACAAAGGCCTGGCCGACGTATGTGCGGTAATGGATCAGGCACAAAAGCATTTGTTCCGCCAGTTGCAGCCGATACTTCCTGCCGCCCCCGATGGCCCGTTGTCTGTTCTTTCGGGACAAACGCGCGGCTTCACCGGCAAGCCAAATCGGGTGAAGCTGACAAACCGGAGCATCAAAATCCGCCGGACGTATTCCGGAAAGGCGGAAAAACAACTCTGGACGTGCTCGTAAAACTTTCAGTACGGCCATTCCGGCAAACTCCACTGCTTCGGTGAAGCTGGAATGGCAGAAATCTACCTATTGCGAAACAGGTCTACTGTTTGTTTCATATTTCTAGAATTATCGAAATTAAACGCATTTACAAGCTTTATTTCGACATTTATCGAAATGAATGATGGCGCGCCGACCTCACCCTTGCGATCCGCTTTTGTGGGGATGTAGATGTTAGGTGTATTCAGGACCGGAAGGATTCCACCCATGACCAGCAACGTGGACATCCGTGACACCACATCATCCGAAAAGGCACAGATTCTGGCGCTCTATCCGCAGATCTTCCCGGAAGAAGAGCTGCGCCCCGTCGTGTCGGAGTTACTGGAAGGGGATTTTGATATCCTGTCACTGGCGGCCTTCGACGGCGATGTGGCGGTCGGGCATGTGCTGTTCAGCATTTGTGGTACTGACACGGTTGATCCGGTCGGGGCCGTCCTTGGGCCGCTTGGTGTTTTGCCATCAGTGCAGCGGGACGGTTTGGGCAGCGCCCTTGTTCGTACCGGGCTGAAACGGCTGGAAGACAGGGGAATCCGGCAGGTCTTTGTTCTTGGCGATCCGGGATACTATCAGCGTTTCGGCTTTGCGACGGAACGCCGGGTGATGCCGCCTTATCCCCTGCCGGATGACTGGGCAGAGGCCTGGGAATCCATGACACTGGCAGATCGCGCACCGCTGGCCGAGGGGCGGTTGCTACCCCCCCGCACCCTGGATGAAACCCGAGCTGTGGGGGCCATGACCGAGACGCCGGGCGCGTCAGCCTAAGCGGTCACCTGCACATAGTATTTGCGCAGCGGTCCATGGGATGTCCATTTGCAGACTGTGCCTTTGGGCACAAAGAACACATCGCCCGGCCCGAAGCGGTGGGTGGCGCCACTTTCCTCTGTAATCGTCACGTTGCCTTCCAGAATCTGACAGAATTCGTGCAGTGAAAACGGCTGCATCTGGATGTCAAACGCCGTGGTTTCCCACATGCCCACTTTCATCGTGCCTGCGTCATTGGTGAAGATATGCGCATCGGTTTGCGTGCCGCCGCCAATGGATTCAGGTTCAGGTGTCAGATCACCAACCAATGCTGCCCAATGCTGCCTCATCCAGAACGATAACGCCGCCCTCGGCGCTGGCTATCTCGGGCGTGTCTGCCTTTGGGTCCAGCAGAGTGATATAGAACTTGCGTAAAGATCCCACCTGTTTCCAGCTAATCGGAATGGCATTTCGGATGACAAAGCTTTGCCCGGTTTCCACCGGCACGCCTTTGTTGTCGCCATCCATCATCTCAACCCGGCCTTCCAGCACCAGCATGAATTCATCGCCCGGATAGGGGCCGAACGCCTCTTGCATATCGGTGGTGGTCCAGACCCCGATGCTGAGGCCGATATCCTCATCGTTGAAATAGACATGCACCGCTTGTTCGGGCAGGGGGGATTGGAAATCGGCGGCGTCCAGTTCCATCGGTTCCAGCCTGGCGCCATTCGGGCCGTTGGCCTCAAGTCGTATCACACCTATCGTCATTGTTATCTCCCCTGCGGTTTGATTTCCGGTGAACGTAACCTAGGCTGTCTGTCGGCGGAACCAAACGGATGAGGCAAAATGTCAGACGCAACCAAAGATGCCACCGGCGGATGCCTGTGCGGGGCCGTGCGCTATCAGATGTCGGGCACCCCGATGGAGGCGATCTATTGCCATTGCCAAAGCTGCCGCAAACATACCGGCGCTCCGGTGGTGGCGTTGACGGCTTATCGGCGGGATCAGATGCGTTACACCCAAGGTGCGCCCAAGGTATTCACCTCCTCTCCCGGTGTTGGTCGCGCCTTTTGCGGCGATTGCGGAACCCCCCTGACATGGGAGGGGGATGGCGGAGAAGAGATCGGCCCGATGATCGAGGTGCTGATCGGCACGCTGGATCACCCCGAGGCATTTGCGCCGCGCTGCCACATTCATCTCGACGAGCGGCTGACATGGTTTAAAACGCATGATGCATTGCCGCGCTATCGCGTGTGGCATGATGATGGGGAGCCGCCGTATCAGATCGGGCCAGCCGATGTCTGAGTTAAGCGACGATATCCGTGCTTGCCGCCTGTGTGCAGATCGGTTTGCGGCCACCCATACGGCGCATGCCCCGCGCCCGGTGGCGTGGTTTGAACCTTCGGCAACGCTGTTGATCGCGGGTCAGGCGCCGGGGATGCGGGTGCATAAATCAGGTAAACCGTTTGATGATCCGTCGGGGGATCGGCTGCGTGACTGGTTGGGGTTAACACCGGAAAAGTTTTATAACGCCTCGCGTGTTGCCATCGTACCCATGGCGTTCTGTTTTCCGGGCTATGACGCCAAGGGATCGGATCTGCCTCCCCCGCGCATCTGTGGGCAGACTTGGCATGAGCGGGTGATGCAGACACTTGAGAATGTTCAGTTGACCGTGCTGGTCGGCGGTTATGCTCACAAATACCACATGGGCGTAAAAACCGGAGTAACGGAAACGGTTCTAGGTTGGCGCGACCATGCGCCTCTCCGCTTTCTCTTGCCTCATCCCTCATGGCGCAATACCGGTTGGTTGAAGAAAAACCCGTGGTTCGAGGCCGAATTACTGCCCCAGCTGCGCGCACAGGTTCAGAAGGTCATGTATGTCTGAGACAACCCCGCTTGATGCCGCCCACGCCGCGATGGAGGCCGCGCCCGAGAATGAGGGCGCACGTTTGCGGTTCTATGATCGGCTGGCCGAGTCCGAGCTGTTTTTGCTGCTGGAATCCGAGGCCAAGGGTGATCAGATCACTCCCGAAGTGTTTGATCTGTCCGATCAAAGCTTTGTTCTGGCGTTTGATCGAGAGGCGCGGCTGACTGAATTCACCGGTCGTGCGTCGCCCTATGCCGCGCTGTCGGGCCGGGTGATTTGTTCGATGTTGGCACCGAACGGAATGGGGTTGGGTCTGAACCTTGAGGTGGCGCCCTCGTCCATCCTGTTGCCGCCCTCGGCGGTGATGTGGTTGGCCGACACGTTGCAAAACTGTCCCGAAGAGGTGGAGCAGGTGATCGACTCCCTCTCTGTTCCCAAGGGCCTGCCCGAACATCTGCTAACCGCACTGGATGCCAAGCTGGCCACCGCCACGGGGCTGGCGGCCTCGGTCTATCTCGTGGGCGTAAGTTACGAATCCGGCACCCAAAGCCATATGCTTGGCTTTGTTGATCCGGTGCCGGGGGCAGAGAACGCATTGGCAAATGCCGTGTCCGAGGCGCTGACATTTTCCGGGCTGGAAGCGGCGATGCTGGACGTCGCGTTTTTTGCGGCCAGCGATACGATGGCCTCGCAACTGGCCAAACATGGGCTGCGCTTTGATCTGCCTCAGCCCGAGATGCGCGTAGACACCCATCCCGTCCCGCCGGGGATGGACCCGGACAACCCGCCGCGCCTGAAATAACGTTTAGTACCCGGCGCTGCGATCCACCAGATAAAGCATCGCCTCGCCTGCCTCGTTGCGGCGGATGTTTTCGGCAATCACTTCGGCCGAGCTTTCGGGCCGCGTGTCGGCGGCAATATGCGGCGTCACGGTGACCTTTGGATGGGCCCAATAGGGATGATCCTGCGGCAACGGCTCCACCCGGAACACATCAAGGGCGGCGATCAGGGCATCATCGTCAATCAACGGCGCGCGTCCGGGATTGATCAGGAAGGCCCCTCGCGGCATTTGCGCCAGCGTGTCGGCGTTGATCGTGTTCTCGGTCGCTGGTGTGTTGGGCAGCAGCAGGATGATGATTTCACCGGTTTGCAGGGCGTGTCGCAGCCCGTCGTCACCCGAGACACAAGTGATGCCTGCGATGTCTTTGGCTGTGCGGCTCCACCCCGTGACGGGAAACCCAAGGCCAACAAGCGCCTCGGCACAGGCCTGTCCCAATGTTCCAAGCCCCAGAATGCTGACCGGGCGATCCGAGGCCAGGGGGGCACTTCGGGATGCCATGCGTGATCGGGGTTCACGATATGGCGGTCCATCCCAAGGTGATAACGCAGCACATGACCGGTGACCCATTCCATCATGCCCCGTTCCAGCCCGGCATCGACCATCCGGGTCAGCGGGATATCAAGCGTCGGGTTGTCCACCACCTTTTCAACCCCGGCCCAAAGGCTGAGGACGGCCTTGGCGCGGGTGAAAGGCGTGAAATCCTGAACCGGGCCGGTCGGGGCGAAGACAATGTAATCCACCTGATCTGGCGGAATGTCGATGGCAAGGGTCACCTCCAGCCCGGCGGCGCGGCAGGCGTCCTTCAAGGGATGTTCAAACTCGGCCCAGCGGGCAGGGCGACCGGCGTAAAGGACGTTCAGCATAAGTTACCTCGGTTTGTGGACATGGCCACTTTGGACCAGCCCGAAGCCGATCATCAATACCAGCATCGCCGAGCCCCCATAGCTGACCAGCGGCAGGGGCACCCCGACCACCGGGGCCAGCCCCATGACCATCGACATATTGACCGCAAAGAACAGGAAGAACGTTGCCGCGATCCCAAGGGTCAAAAGTGACGAGAACCTGTCTTTGTTGCTCAGCGCAGTGGAAATGCAGAACACCAGGATCAGCACGTATAGACCCAGAAGCGACACCCCCCCGATGAATCCAAATTCCTCTGCCAGCGTGGTGAAGATAAAGTCGGTGTGTTTCTCGGGCAAAAAGTTCAGCCGCGATTGTGTGCCTTGCATAAAGCCCCGACCGGTCCATCCACCCGACCCCAGAGCGATTTTGGACTGGGTGATGTGATACCCTGCCCCCAACGGATCGCTGGCCGGGTCCAGAAACGTGTCGATCCGCCGGTACTGATAATCGGCGAGCATCTGCCAATCGGTGCCGCGGCTTTGAAAAACAGCGATGATGAGGGCGACCCCGGCGGCAGTAACAACGGCGAAATAAGCCCAATGCACCCCTGCGATAAACATCATCAGCGCGCCTGCCGTCAGCAGCAGGATCGAGGTGCCCAAATCGGGTTGGCGTAAGACCAGCCCGACGGGCAACAAGATGATAAAGATGGGGGGCAACACCCAAAGAGGCCGCGAAATCTTGGCCATCGGCAACCAGTCGTAATAGGCTGCCAGGATCATGACGAGTGCGATCTTGCTCAGCTCGGAGGGTTGCAAACGCATGAAACCAAGGTCGATCCATCGTTGCGCTCCCATACCCACCGCGCCGAAGAACTCGACCATCACCAGCAGCAGGATCGAAATCAGGTAAGCGACCACGCCAATGTTGCGCCAGAACCAGATCGGGATCATGGCCACGAATAGCATCAGGCACAGACCCATCGCATAGCGTTTCATCTGTGGTTCGACCCAAGGGCTGAATGACCCGCCCGCAACCGAATAGAGCATCAGAAATCCGATTGACGCGACCGCTGTCAGCAGGATCACAATCGGCCAGTTGAGAAACAGCACTTTACGCAGACCCACCGGCGTGTGCTTGACGGTATGTTCAAGATAACTCATGCGCGGTCGTTGCTGTCCTGGCCCATGCCGGGACGGGCTTTGCGCAGTTTTTCCTGTAAGCTGCGGATGCGGCCCCGGTCTTTGGCGGGATAGGCGTCCAGAGGGGGATCTTCGCCGTAAAGCGCCTGAAGCGTGATATCCCGCGCAATCGGTGCCGCCGCCTTTGAACCGCCTCCGCCATGTTCGACCACCACTGCCACTGCGATCCTGGGATTGTCAGCCGGCGCGTAATTCACATAAAGCGCATGATCGCGCTGTTCCCAGGGCACTTCGGCATTGTTCACCACCGCCGAGCGGACCTGGCTGGTGCCTGTCTTGCCGGCCATCTTGAATTCTTCGGTCAGAATACGGCTGCCATAGGCGGTGCCCCGGCGGCTGTTCGAGACAGCAAACATCGCCTTGCGGATCTGGCGCAGGTGATTTTCGTTGATCCCCAAATCGGTGCCATGACCGGTAGGCTGTTCAACCCCGTCGATGGATTTGATCAACCGGGGACTGACGCTGCGCCCGGTGGCGACCCGCGCGGTCATCACGGCCAGTTGCAAGGGCGAGGCCAGAACATAGCCCTGCCCGATCGAGGCGTTCACGCTGTCCCCGATCCGCCAGTCTGCATCGCGCACGTCGCGCTTCCATGCCTTTGTCGGGGCCAGACCACGCGCGACGCTGGTCATGGCCAACTCGTGCGGCACACCGATGCCCAGCTTCTTGGCCATGGCCGAAATATTCTCGATCCTGGTCTTCAGGGCCAGTTCATAGTAATAGACATCACAGCTTTCGCGCAGCGAGGTATGCAGGTTCATGTTGCCATGGCCCGCCCGCTTCCAGCAGTGAAAGCGCCGGTCGCTGACCTCAAGATGGCCCACACAGCGCACGGTGTCTTCGGCGTCATAGGTGCCGGCCTCAAGCGCGGCCAGCGCCGTGACCATCTTGAAGGTGGACCCCGGTGGGTAAACACCCTGAACCGCCTTGTTTGGCAGGGGGCGGTATTTGTTTTCCAGCAGTGCGTTGTAAGCGGCCACTGAAATGCCGCGCACAAACAGGTTCGGATCATAGCTGGGCGCCGAGGCGCAGGCCAGAAGATCACCCGTGTCACAATCCATCACCACGGCGGCGGCGCTTTCTTCGGACAGGCGCACTTGGGTGTAGGATTGCAGGGCCGTGTCTAGGGTGATCTGAAAATCCGCGCCCGCTTGCCCCTCAACCCGGTCCAACTCGCGCATCACGCGGCCTGCGGCGTTGACCTCGACCCGTTTGGAGCCGGCCTTGCCGCGCAAGATGTCCTCGCGGCGGGATTCAAGGCCGATCTTGCCCACCTGAAAGCGTGGAATGCGCAGCAATTGGTCAGGGGCGTCGATGCGTTCCAGATCACGGTCGCTGACCGGGCCGACATAACCGATCACATGGGCGAAATCCTCGCCATAAGGGTAACGGCGTGACAGGCCCACCTCGGGGGTGACACCGGGCAGGGCCGGGGCGTTGACCGCCACACGGCTCAGATCATCCCAACTGATCCGATCAGCGATGGTGACCGGCGTGTCGCCCCGTAATTCACGCAGGTCTTTCAGCGCGTCTTCCAGTTCATCCGGCTGAAGTTCGATGATGCGGGCCAGACGGGCAATGGTCTCGTCGAGGTCAACGGCCTCTTCGCGCACGATATTGATGCGGTAGCTGGGCACATTTTCAGCCACGACCCGGCCATTGCGGTCAAAAATCCGGCCACGCGAGGGCGGGATCAGGCGAATATTGATGCGATTCTCGTCGGCCAGAAGGCGGAACTGATCGGCCTGATCGACTTGCATGAAACGCATCCTGAGGCCCAACACCCCGACAAAAGCCGCCATCGTGCCCCCCAGAATCAGCCCGCGCCGGGTGATCCGGCTTTGGCTTTCCAGGTTCTCTTTGGGCGGGCGTCTCATCGGCGGTTCACCAGGGCGTCAACATCTCCGGGGGCTTGTTTGCGTACCCCGAATGTAATCTGCGATCCGTAGGCGACCAAGGGGTAGGCGATCAGTGTCATCACCAATTGCATCAGACTCAGGCCCAGTGGCGGGCGATCCACCAGAAGGATGGCCAGAGCAACCTGATTGCCAAGGGTCATCAGGGTGAGCGTCACCGCCACAGTCAGCCATTCTGCTGCAAAGGTCAGATCGCGCAGGCCGGGCGCACGGGCGCGCAGGGCTTCCGTTCCAATCACCACGAAGGCGGCCCATAGACCGGGGGGCATTTGATAGAGAAGGTCGGTGGTCAGAAAGACCACGGCAATCAGCACGGCGGGTACAAGCTCTGGTCGTCTGAGGACCCATGCAAAGCAAAGCGCCAGGATCAGATCAGGCCCCGCCCAGGCCTTGGGGCTGGTGTCCTGCGGCAACAGATGCAGAAAGATGAGCAGCAGGCTGAGCATCAGAAACACAAGCCGCATCAGCCAGATACGCGATCGTGAGCGTTCAGCCATTGCTTGCCTCCGCATTGTCTTCGGACTCGGGCAGGTCTGTGCCGGGCAGTGTTTCGGGGGCGATCAGGCGACCGGGATCGTCTATGGATTCATGGCCGTAATTGCGCAGGATACGAAGGAACTCCAACCGCTCGTAATCGGCGGCCAGTCGTACGCGGATTCGCCCGCCGGGGTCTTGGGCGATCTGCCCAATGGCCAGACCGGGTGGGAATACGCCACCATCGCCCGAGGTCAGAACCCGGTCGCCGGGGCGTAACTGATCCGGGGCCTCAATGAAATCCACTGGCGGTGAGGCGGTGTTGTCCCCTACCACCAGTGCCTTTTGCCCCGAGGGCTGAATGGTCACCGGCACCCGGCTGGATGTGTCGGTCAATAGCACCACCCGGCTGGTTTTCTGACCCACACCCGAGATGCGGCCAACCAGCCCCAGCCCGTCCATTGCTGCCCAACCATCCACAATGCCATCGCGCGCGCCCACATTCAGAACCACGGATTGCCGGAAAGGCGAGCCGCTATCGGCCATCACCACACCGGTGATAAAGGTCAGGCGCGGGTCCAGCTGTACATTGTTCAGATCCAGCAACCGGGCGTTTTCCTGTTCCAGCTGCAGGGCGGCCTCTTTCCAGGCTTTCATCTGCTGCAATTCGCGGCGCAGTTCCTGATTTTGTTGATATATTCGCTGATAGCTCTGAAAGTCGCGCAGGATGTTGATGCTTCTATTGACCGGCACCATGGCCCATTCAAAGCTGGGCACGACGGTGTCGACCACTTGGGCGCGGAACCGTTCGACCCGTGGGCTGTCGATGCGCCAAACCAGAAACAGACCCAACAGACACAGCAGGATCACACCCAGCAGCAACCGCTTGAGAGGTCCGGTATAGTCACTGCTGTCTGATCGGTCTTTGGCCAACAGGCGCCCCTTTCGTCAAAGGGTGAGCATCTAAAAGCGTTTCACCCTGAACCTGAGGACCTTGTTTAAGGCGAAACGCGTGAAATATCCATATGGGCGCCCAGGGGAATCGCGCTTAAAGTTTGACAGTGTCCGAGAATTGGATTCTGGAGGTTTCATCAGATGATGGGGTTTCGAGATGCCAGGATTAGACAGCTGTTTCAATGCGGTGGATGACCCACGCGGCGGCAATGCTCCGCGCCACAAGTTCCGTGATTTGATGACGATCGGCCTTTTGTGCGCGCTTTGCGGTGGTGATACGGCGGTGGACATGGAACCTTTCGGACAAATGAAGGGGGATTTCCTGCGTGGGTTTCCTGAGTTGCCTCACGGGATACCTTGCCATGACGCGTATTCCCGGCTGTTTCGCGTGATGAAGCCGACGGGCTTTCAGGCCTTTTTCGACAAGTTTCGCGCCGACTTTGCGGCTGGCTCCGGTGAGCACCCTGCCATCGCCATTGATGGCAAAGAGATGCGACGCGGCTTTGACAAGGCCGCCGGGCAATCGAATATGAACATTGTCACGGCCTTTGCACATGGGGCACGTCTCACCCTTGGGATTACTCAGGGCGCCAGGGGCGGTGGCGGGATCCTGGCCCTGCGTGAGTTGATCGAGATGCTTGATATCCGCGGCATCACCATCACCGCAGACGCACTGCATTGTCAGCGCGGGACCTGCGAATTGATCGTGCGGGAGGGAGGCGGTTATTGCCTGCGGCTCAAGGGCAATCAGGGCGGCATGTTGGCCGATGTCCGGGCTTTCGTGGAAGACGAAGACACAGATTACATTGATGAATATAACACAATTGATGCTGATCATGGTCGTGTGGAAGAGCGGTCATACCGCGTCCACGATGTGCCGGAATATCTGATCAATACCCATAAGTGGCCGCCTCTTCGGGCTTTCGTCCATGTCGCCTCCAGGCGCGCGGTTGGCGACAAGACCAGTCACGCCGAACGGCTTTATCCGCTCTCCAAATGTCCCGCGGCTCAGGGGGCCGCCACACTGATCCGCGGCCAGTGGCAAATTGGGAACAGCTTGCATTGGTCTCTCGACGTGGTGATGAACGACGACCGACACCGCGCGCGAAAAGATCACGCGCCAGCCAACTTTGCCGCTTTGAGGCGGATTGCCTTGAGCATCATCAAGGCCAATCCTGCAAAAGGATCAAATCGCGGCAAATTCAAAAAAGCGGGCTGGAGTAATGATTTCCTGCGAACACTAGGGTCTGTTGACAATCATCGTGTTGCAATGAGCATGGCACAGAGGTGCCAGTTGGCAGCGTAGCTTGTATCAGTCTTGTCGTATCGCGTTGCCATGCCTCTGAATTCCTTGATCTTTGCGAAATGGTTTTCGACGGGATGGCGCCACTTGTACATGTGGGTATCGTAGTCCCGTTGAACTTTTCGGTTCGATTTGGGCGGGATGACAGCGGTTGCGCCACGCTCATCAAGGTCTTGCAGGAGCCAGTCGGCGTCGAAGGCTTTGTCGGCCGGCAACGCCCCAAAGGAAACCCCCTTGATCAGAGGAGCGACCCCCTTCATGTCGTGTGCCTGTCCCGGCAAAAGCAGAAACCGGAACAGGTTACCGAGCGCATCGACCAGGGCCACGACCCTGGTCGTCAGTCCGCCGCGAGAGCGTCCGATAGCCTGGTGTTGAGTCCCCCTTTTGCGCCCGAAGCCTTCTGATGAGCTTGAACAATCGTCCCGTCGACAAGGGCATATTCCAGGTCCGGCTCGCCACTCATGGCATTGAAAAGACTCTCGAACACGCCGTTCCCGGCCCACCGACGAAATCGCTTGAACCGGCTGTTCCGGTTGCCAGACTCTTTGGGCAAATCCCGCCATGGGGACCCTGTGCGTACGCGCCATAATACTGCTTCCATAAACCGGCGATTATTGCGCGCAGTAACACCCGGATCGCCTGCCTTGCCCGGTATAGGCGGCTCAATCTTCTCCCAAAGCTCATCGGAAACAGCCAAACGATTTGCGTCCATCAACACCTCCATTTTGGAAGCTTGAATCAGACTTCAGGCAAAATGGGAACCCCGAATGTCAACAGGCCCTAATCAAAGGCTTTTGAAGCGCGATTGCCCTGGCCTCAGGGAACCATCCCCTTGCCAAAGAGCGGAAAAGCTGCAACACATGGCACGCAAAGCCGCGCATCGGCGTAGAGCATGGAAGTTGCCGCATGAAAAAGTTCGGGATTTTTGCCGATACCCATCGCAATAATGGCCAGGCGGATATGATCGCAAGGAATGTAGCGGCCCTGGCAAACCTGAATTTGAAAACAGCCTGACCAAATGGGCAGGGATACCTCCGTTCAAAAATAACCGCCCTTATTGCGAATCGAGTCTACTGGTTGGTAACACCACAACGACCGAGGTGCCGGTTCTTGATCCCGTCACTGGCGAGCCGGTGATCGACCCCGGCACGCGTTCCCCTGTGACAACGACCGAGATCGAAGAAGTTTTTGGTATGTTCGGCCCTGGCGCGACCTTTGATTTCAATGATGACGGCTTGTACTTAACCGACGCTCCATCCGGGTCTGCCCCCGCCTTGCCAACAGAACTCCCCAACGGTGTTGGGGCAAGTTTTGATCTCGACGGCATCTCCCTCAGTGTGCTGGCCGATGGGGTCACCACTGTCACGTTAACGACATACATCGTTAATGGACTTCGTCCCTGTTTCCGGACAGTTTAGTTATTGACCCTATGCGGCCATTTTCCAAATCATATCTTCGAACGCTTGTTTTGGTGTTTTATAACCGATGGCGGAGTGGCGGCGCTGACGGTTGTGGAAGACCTCGATATATTCGAAGGTTGCGGCCTTGGCTTCCGCCCGTGTTTTGAACCTTTGACGGTGAACCAACTCCTTTTTCAATGATGCAAAGAAGCTTTCCATTGGCGCATTGTCCAGGCACTCGCCCTTGCGGCTCATGGATTGCGCAATCCCTGCCTTTTCGATCAGCTTGCGATACTCGCCACCGGCGTACCGGCTCCCCCTGTCGGAGTGGTGGATCAGACCGGGAACAGGGCCTCTGCGACCCGGGGCCATCGTCAGGGCATCACAGCAAAGCCCGGCCCGCATGTGATCCTCCATCGCCCAACCAACGATTTCCCGCGTGGCCATGTCTTTCACGCCGGCCGGATAGAGCCACCCTTCATCCGTATCGATACAGGTGATATCGGCCAACCAAACCGTATTGGGGGTGAGGCGGTGGAACGCCTGCTCCAACAGGTTTGGCGATGGGCTCATTTTGTGATTGCTATCCGTTGTCACGGGCTTGCGGCGCTTGTTCAGGCGTGGAGACACCTTGTTTTCCTTCATGATCCGCGCCACCCGCCGCTCGGAGACGGTTTCGCCATCGGCCACCAGGTCCTGATGGATCCGCTTTGATCCGTAGCATTTCCTGCCGGCTTTGAAGAAAGTCTTGATCCTGGGCAGCGGTTCCGGATCTCGAACGTCTCGATCTGCTTTACGCTGATCCCTCGCCGGTTGGCCGGCCGGGAAACCATAAAACCGGCCCCGGGAAATCGCCGGAACTCTGCAAAGCGTGGAAACCGCGTATCGAGCTTTATGGGCAGTGACGAATCTGCGCTTGTTCGTCATGGTTTCACCGCCCGTGTCGCGAAAAAAGCGGATGCTTTGTGCAAAATCTCCACTTCCTCTGTCAGGCGCCTGTTCTCCTTGCGAAGACGGGCCGGTTCCGCTGCATCCGCCTTCCGCCGCCGCCTGGCTTCAGCTGAGCCGAACGCTTCGATCTCAAGCCGCCGGGTCTTCAACTGTGTGCCGGTGATACCAGGCTCCCTGGCAACGCTGCCCTGTGTCGCGCCCGGTTCATAAACCCGCTCAACCGCCGCTGCCCTATACTCGTCCGTATAGTTCCGTCGATGGTGTCCCGTTTGGTGCCCCTTTCATGGACAGGGGTAAAGTACCCCAGTGTCCGGAAACAGGGACGAAGTTCAGTTCATCGAAGGTCTGATCGCGTTGCATCGGGCGGGAGAGCTCGCCTTCTTCGGCGATCTGGCCGGGTTGGCAGACGTTGATGCATTTGCCGCCTGGCTTGCGCCGTTTCGCAAGTCCGAATGGGTGGTCTATGCCAAACCGTCCTTCGGCGGACCCGAAGCCGTACTGGCATACTTCAGCCGCTACACGCATCGGATTGCCATCTCCAACAGCCGCCCTGTCAGCGCTGATGCCCGAACCGTGGTGTTCCGCTGGAAAGACTGCCGGATCAAACGTGGAGACCGTATGAAGGTCATGCGGCTTGATACGCACGAGTTCTTGCGCCGGTTCCTCATCCATGTGCTCCCAGGCGGGTTCCACCGCATTCGTCACTACGGCCTGTTGGCCAGCGCAACCCGCAAAAGCAACCTTGCCAGGACCCGCACGTTGCTCGGCGCGCAACCAGCAATGCAGCAAGACGCATCCACCGCCGATGTCATCCCGATGACATTGCGGGAGCCATGCCCCGACTGCGGCGGGCGGATGCGCATCATCGAGACCTTCCGGCGCGGGGAGCTTCCACGGTCTCGTGCTCCACCACGGAGGCAGGCCGCATGAGCGAAAGCCTGTCCATCCCGTCCACCCCAGACCGGTTGCTGCGGCAATGCCGGCCAAGCCACCTCGTCTGCAGCGCCCCGACAGGCCGCACGAACGACGCAAAAGGACATCCATCCGAGGCAAATCCTCTGGCAAAACTCGGAGACGACCGGCCTGAACCCCCAAGCCGGTGCGTCCGTGACAGTCAAAGACAAAGCCAACCGCACTCTTTCCCCATAGATAGCACCTAGCCCCCGCGGCTTCCTCCCTGAGAGGTTTGTCAACACGGGCCACAGTCAGACCGTGCCGAAACCCCGCGCAATGACCCGCGTCGAAAAACCTTCATCATTGCCTTCATCTGATGCTTTCAGTCAATATTAAGCCCGGACCGTCTACATTGTTGAATCGTGAGGTGGGTTGTTTGCCAGTAAGACTCGGGAGCGGAACTGATCAGTCCCACCAGGGGCCGTGATGCTTGCCGTCTTCGCCCAATCGCTCAAACCCGTGATAGCCAAAGAAATCGCGCTGGGCCTGAATGATGTTGGCGGTGCCAAATCCCTGACGCATCGTGTCATACCACGACAGTGCGGCGGTCAGGGCCGGGGCCGCGTGACCGGTGGTGACGGCAGCGGAGACCACTTCGCGCAGGGCCGGGATGGTGCGGGCGAGGGTTTCGGCGAACTTGGGCGACAGGATCAGCTGACCAGCAGGCATATCTGATCCAAACGCTTCGGAGATATCGTCCAGCATGGCCGAACGGATGATGCAGCCTGCGCGCCAGATTTCGGCGATGCGGGCGTAATCCAGCGGCCAGTCATATTCCTCGGCAGCGGCGGTGAGCACACGAAACCCCTGTGCATAGCCAAGGATGCGGGCGGCGGTGAACGCCTCGGCCATGGTGGCGGACCCCAGCGTGATTGCCCCGTGTGCGCCGCCCAGAATGGCCTCGGCCTGCTGGCGGGTCTCTTTTTCCGATGACCAACTGCGCGCGCCAACGGCGGCCTCGATCATATTGGCGGCCTGACCCAAAAGAACAGCCTCGACCACGGTCCAGCGGCCCGTGCCCTTTTGCCCGGCAGCATCCTTGATCACATCGACCATCGGGTGGCCGGTTTGCGGGTCTTCATATTGGAGGGCCTTGCCGGTGATCTCGATCAGATAGGATTTCAGCGGACCCTGATCCCAGTCGGTGAACATCTGACCGATCTCGGGCGGGGTCCAGGCCGCGCCATTGCGCAAGAGGCTGTAGATTTCGGCAATCACCTGCATTTCCGCATATTCGATACCGTTATGGACGGTCTTGACGAAATGACCTGTACCATCGGGGCCGAGGTGATCAACGCATGGATCGCCCTCGAACTTGGCGGAAATGGCGGTAAGAATTGGCTTGAGCTGGGTCCATCTGTGATCGGTGCCACCGACCATCATCGAGGGCCCATGCCGCGCGCCGTGTTCGCCGCCGGACACGCCCATGCCAACAAAATGAATGTCCTGTTCGGCCAGCGATGCCGAGCGGCGGCGGGTGTCGTGGAAATTCGCATTGCCGCCGTCGATGATCGTGTCACCGGGGGATAGCAGCGGTGTGACCGCGTCAATCATCATATCCATCGGCTTGCCCGAGGGGATCATGAACAGGATCACGCGTGGCGTTTTGAGGCTCGCAACAAATGCACCGAGCGTTTCATGTGGATGTAGCCGGGGCGCTAGCCCTCCGGCCTCTGCAATGAAATTGGCGATCCAATCGACCTCTCGATTGGTGACAGCCACGTCAAATCCATGATCGGCCATGTTAAGCGCCAGCGCGCTGCCCATCGTGCCAAGGCCATAGACGCCGATCTGTGCTGCACTCATGTTTTGCCCCAACGTGTTGTTGAGTGTCAGGGTAGGGAATTGGAAGGAAGGTGCAAGTAGGTGGAGAGAATATCGGCTTGAGAGTCCAAATCTCTGGATGCCGCGTTCGGCACAAGCTAATGCTGAAGTACCCTTTCGGTTGCCTTGTTCTTCTTGTCATCGCCGATCAAATTTGTGTTCGTCCAGCAGATCGCACGCTTCGCAACACCCCTCAGTTCTTCGAGGAAGTAGTTGCGAGTGCAAACCTGAGGCAGGCTGTTCCTAGTGACAGCCATTTGTACCAAAGTTGTGAATTTTATCAGGTGAGCCCGATTTACAAAACGAAGACCTGTTTCAGCCGGAAGGGTGGAACAAACCCGTCGCGATATGGTGATGACCGAGAGCTTACAAGCTTGTTTTGTCGGTCATCGGTATCAAAGACGTTCTCTCTATTTTCAGGTTACTACTTCGAAGAAGCCTGCTGCGACGAAATGCTGATGTGTGTATCGCGTGACAACAAAATTTTAGAGGATTTCAGAAATGACTAACTATAATGACTAACTATAGTGCGGACGAGTCAGCTCTTTCGGCGGTCAAGCATATTACTCCGCTGCCCGCACCAATGGTCATCGACGGTGGCCCCGTGCAGCCCTTGTCTGGTGCCGCTCTCTCGGCCATGCCGCGCAAGGAGCCACTTGAGGTGGCAGGCGCTCCGACGGCATTTCAAAAGCCGCGACGGACATCGAACCGCAAACAGCGCAAGGCAATGGAAGCCAAGCAACATAAAGTGGCCAAGGCACGCAAGCGGGTAGCGGGATAGGACAATGAGCGTAAAAGACATCTAACCCGGCGATACCGTCAAAGCGTTCAGTTCAAATGTCAAAAAATTCGAGTGGGTCAAGAAACCGTCGCATATCCCGCAGCAGTGGGCGGTCACAATGGGGTTGACGAAAGTGATGACCCCGCTCCATTTGTCACCCGTCTGACCCCGCTTCGTCCTTCGGCAGATGGGTGGCAAAGCTGTGCCGCAAGATGTGCAGGGGCGCGGGTTTGGACATCCCAACCAGGCGGCTGACCGAGGTGAATGCCCGGCTCAATTACCGCGATGTGACTGTATTGATCCTGGGCTTGCCGGGAAACAACTAACCCTCGGGCCGCGCTTCACGCCAGTCCTCGCACAACAGGTCCGGCTAATCAGACGACAGCATCACCTTGCGGTCGCTGTCGATGTCGGTGGTTTTGGGGTTGCGATCTTCGCTCGTGCACCGACAATTGAGTGCCGTAACACCTTCGGAATGATGCTGATTGAGAGGCTATGACCGCCTGCGCAGCCCCAAATAGCGCAGCAGGTGGTCATATGCGCATTCCGGTGTGATCCGGCCACCTATACCGATAGTATCCGGCCACCCGTACCGATTTAACCCGGCCACTCAAACCGGGGCATCCGGCCACCCCTGATCCGGGGGTTTGGCGTCTGTTTTGAGGCGATCTTTAACTGGCTACCTTGCCGTTCTTTTTGAATGGGAGGTGGCGCGATGCAGAGATTGTCGATGCGCAAGATACGGGAAGCCCTGCGGCTTCGAGCAGATGGATTTTCAGGGCGTCAGGTGGCGCAGAGCCTGTCGTTGGGGCGTGCGACAGTATCGGAGTATTTCCGGCGCGCGGATGTGGCCGGATCGGTTTGGCCATTGCCCGATGATCTGTCTGATGTTGATCTTGAGCAGCAGATCTTTCCGCATCAACCTGGCGCGTCGACGCGGGCGATCCCACAACCCGATTGGGCTTATGTTCACGCGGAACTTCGTCGCAAAGGTGTGACACTGGCATTGCTGTGGGAAGAGTATCGCGGCGTCTATCCCGATGGCTACGGATACAGCCGGTACTGCGAACTCTACACCCGCTGGGAGGGTCGCTTGTCGCCGGTGATGCGTCAGCGCCATCCTGCGGGTGAGCGGCTGTTTGTCGATTACGCGGGACACACGGTCGATGTTGTTTGCCCTGAGACGGGCGAAGTGCGCACCGCCCGGATCTTCGTCGCGGCCCTTGGGGCGTCGAACTACACCTATGTCGAGGCAACCTGGACCCAGAGCCTGCCGGACTGGATCAGCAGCCACGTCCGCGCTTTTGCATTCCTCGGTGGTGTGCCTGTGCAGGTGGTCCCTGACAATCTCAAGGCCGCCGTGATCAAAGCCTGTTTCCATGATCCAGCGATCAATCGCACCTATGGGGATATGGCGGCACATTACGATACCGCCGTCGTTCCTGCGCGACCGCGTAAGCCGAAGGACAAGGCGAAAGTCGAAGGTGCTGTTTTGCTGGCCGAACGCTGGATTTTGGCGCGCCTGCGCAACCAGACATTCTTCAGCCTGGATGAGTTGAACGCGGCGATCCGGCCCCTGCGTGATCACCTCAACAGCAAGGTCACCCGGCACCCTGGGGCCAGCCGCCGGGCTTTGTTTGAGACACTGGACAAACCCGCGTTGAAGCTGCTGCCCGCAGAACCATACGTCTATGCGGAATGGAAACTGCGGCGCGCGGGGATTGATTACCACATCGATGTGGACCGGCATTACTACTCGGTGCCGCACCCGCTGATCAAACAGAAGCTATGGGTGCGCGTCACCGCCCGTACCGTCGAAGTCTTCCATAAGGGTCAAAGGGTTGCTGCCCATGCCAGAACATCGGGAAACCGTCAGCATTCCACCATCCGGGATCACATGCCGCCCAATCACCGGTTCCGGGCGGACTGCTCGCCCGAGGTGATCCGCACCCGCGCTGCCCGGATCGGTCCCCATGTCGCGACGTTCGTGACGCTCATGATGGGCAAGCGCCGCCACCCCGAACAAGCGTATCGTGCCTGCCTCGGGGTGCTCAAATTGGCGCGCGGCTTTGGCAATGATCGTCTTGATCGCGCCTGCGAACGTGCCCTCGAGATCAATGCCTACAGCTACTCATCCCTGCATTCCATTCTGAAGAATGGTTTGGATCGTCAACGCCGCCAGCCCGCCACGGACGGCCCCACGATCACACACTCCAATATCCGTGGCGCGGGATACTTCCATTGAAGAGGACAAAATATGCTTGATCATCCAACACTGGATCAGCTCAGAACACTCAGGCTCGACGGCATGGCAGAAGCCTTTGCCGAGATGCAGACACAGGACGGCACCGCCGACCTGACCCATGCTGAATGGCTGGGGTTGCTGATCGACCGTGAAGCCACCAGTCGAGAGACAAAACGCTTTGAAAGCCGGATGCGCCCCGCGCGCCCGCGCCATGTCGGGGCTGCCCCAGAGGACGTGGATTACAAAACCCGTCGAGGTTTGGACAGGGCGCTCTTCCAGAGCCTGCTCACCGGCAAATGGATACGCGACAAACGCAACCCGATGATCACAGGCCCCTGCGGTGTCGGCAAAACCTGGTTGGCCTGCGCTCTGGCGCAAGCCGCCTGCAGAGAAGGTACAACCGTCCTCTACAAGCGCACGACGCGTCTGTTCGACGAATTGGAACTGGCCCACGGTGATGGGCGCTTTCCTCGTCTGTTCAAAGCGCTGACCAAGACGCAACTGCTCATTCCGGACGATTGGGGACCAGACCGGCTCAATGCCAGCCAACGACGTGATCTGATGGAGATCGTCGAGGATCGATATGGCACCGGCTCAACCCTGATCACCAGCCGGTTGCCCATCGGCACATGGCACGATGTCATCGGCGAACCAACCTTCGCGGACGCCATCCTCGACCGCCTCGTACACAACGCCTGCCGGGTCGAGCTGGAAGGCCAATCGTTCAGAAAGCAGGAGGCCAAATCAGGTGACGAAACCGCCGCGAAATGATAGTTGAAACCTCAAGCCTCAACGCGGCGCGCCAAAAGTGACCGGATGCCCCGGTTTAGGTGGCCGGATGTTGTCGGAATGACCGGCCGGATAGACCGGAATGCGCAACCGGGTGCTGACGCATTATCTGCCCTTATACTTCCCTGAAGCTGACCGCTTTCACCGCAGCTCGCGCAGCGACTGGTTCTTTGCCTTTCTGGAATGTTATCCGTCACCCCATTTTATCTCGGCCATGAGCAAGGACGCATTCATCGCAGACGCTTGGGCCGTCGTTGGCCGCAGGGTCGCAAAAGAGCGTTTACCTGCAGATATTTACGAGACCGCAAAGACATCTGTGGGGCTGCCCGTTGCCCCAGAATCCGATGCGATCAGGATGTTCCGCCTGATCCTTGGCGAAGGCCGAAGCCTGATCGCACAACGCAACGAGATTGAAGATCGTGCCGTCGCACTCCTCAAAGATCATCCCGACTATCAATTACTTACCTCGATCCCCGGGATCGGTCCCATCAACGCTTTGACCATCTTAGCCGAAGCAGGTGATTTACGCCGCTTCGGGCATCACCGGCAGTTCCTGAAGTTCTGCGGCATGGACTTCGCCACAATCCAATCCGGCACTTTCCGCAGCCAAACCAAGCTGTCAAAATACGGCAGCGCCCGCCTGCGCCGTACCCTCTGGATGGCCGGTCAGGTCGCCATCTTGCAGCGCGCCAACAGCTTTCGTGACAAGTTCGAGCGTTTGTCAATCGCAGAGTAAAATGGGTCCATGTCGCGGCGTAAAAATGGGCCACTTCGGTTGATGTTTTTGTGGCGCTTTTGCACGCGTGCTCGTCACAAAGCTGAAGCGTGCCAAAGCGCATGCTGGCCATAAGGCCAGCATTATTCTGACTGTGATTGCGGGCTGGTTATTTTCGGTTGTTGCGACTGTGTTTGAGCCGATAGCTTTCGCCATTCATCTCGAGGATGTGGACGTGATGGGTTAAACGATCGAGTAGCGCACCGGTCAGCCGCTCAGAGCCAAAGACTTCAGTCCATTCATCGAAGGGCAGGTTCGAGGTTATGATGATGGAGCCGCGTTCATAGCATTGGGATATGACCTCGAAGAGCAGCTCTGCGCCAGATTTGCTGAGCGGTACGAAGCCCAGTTCATCAATGATCAACAGGTTCTGGCTGGTCAGTTGCTTTTGAAGGCGCTGCAATCTCCGCTCATCTTGAGCCTCGATCAGATCATGGACTAATGCCGCAGCCGTTGTGAAGCGCACCTTCAGTCCTCTTTGACATGCAGCCAGCCCAAGTCCCAGGGCGATGTGTGTCTTGCCCGTGCCTGACGGGCCGAGCGCGATGATGTTCTCCCTGCGATTAACGTAATCGCATCGTGCCAGATCCATCGTCAGGGGCTTGTTCAAGCTTGGCATGATCTTGAAGTCAAAGCTATCCAAGCTCTTGGTGCTGGGGAACTTCGCCGCTTTGATGCGCCGTTCAATCATCCGGCGTTCGCGGTCGATCAATTCCATCTCACACAGCCGCGCCAGATAGTGGATGTGATCTTTGTTCTCTGCAGCACAGAGCTGCGCCTGTTTGGCATACTCGCCTTGGAACGTTGGCAGTCGCAGTTGTTTAAGATGATGCCGTAGAAGAATCCGAGGGGCTTCGGTCATGCCGCGGTCCTTCCCATCAAGCTCATGTAACTGGATGGGCGTGTTGTGCCGACATTGGCCTTGGGCAAGTATGGATAGAAGTCCAAATCCAATCGTGGTGGCCGCTTCTCAACCCGACACAGTACAAGGTGTTTTACGGCGTCATAGCCAATTGCACCCATATCTATTGCCTGCTGGATTGCGCCTTGCACAACATCCATTTCGAAGGTCTCCAAAAGGCGCAAGACTTGAACGTATTCTCGCTTGCCCGGCTTACCCATTCTGGCTTCAAGCAGTCGGTGCAGCGTGGCAAATACATCTGGCAAATGCCAACCCTGCAAAGGCGCGGCCTGATCCAGGGCACCCACCTTTTGTTCAAGCAGGGGCAAAAAGTGCAATGGGTCAAAGACCATATCCGCTGATGTGTAGGATCGTTTGTGCCGCGCAATAATCTCATTGCCGCAGCCGATGATAACCTCATGCACAAACCCACGCACATGAACATCGTGGTGCGCATAGGCTACTGGCACCGAGTAATCATTGCTGCGATAGCGCACCATTGAGATCGACGTTGCACGCGTGCTGACGTGATCGCAGGCTTCATATTCTGCGACAGGCAATCCCATCAGAGCATCCAAATCCGACATCAGGCGTGCGCCTATGGTTTGGGTGTGACCCCGCAACGTATCGTCCTGACGTGCTAAACACTTC
Organism: Roseovarius sp.; assembly: GCA_965207105.1. Classification (GTDB taxonomy): domain Bacteria; phylum Pseudomonadota; class Alphaproteobacteria; order Rhodobacterales; family Rhodobacteraceae; genus Roseovarius. The sequence goes on from CBDBLS010000013.1 coordinate 69,680, forward strand.
TCTTCCAAATGTGCGTTCAGATCATCAAAGCTGTCATAGCGAGGTGCGGGAACCATGAAGTTGCGGCGGGTGTATCCAACCATGCCCTCAACGTTGCCTTTATCGTTCCCTCGCGCGGGTCTGCCAAACTTGTCATCAAACAAGTAATGCGACTGCAGTTCCGTAAACCGACGTGTGCGGATGCGCGTCTTATCCCCGAGTATCCGAGCCACGGCGATCTTGGTATTGTCGTAGAGAATGGATTGCGGAATGCCGCCAAAGAATGCAAAGGCGGACACATGGCCATCGCAAAACGCCTCGGTTGTCTCAGCTGGATATCCCTTCACAAACACCGCATCAGAATGTGGCAAGCTCATCACGAAGAAGTGGATCTTGCATTCCACGCCACCGATCACGCCCAGCGTCTCACCAAAATCAACCTGCGCATGGCCCGGCCGATGCGACAACGGCACAAACACCTCTTTGGTGCGCCGTTTTTGCTCGCGCACGTAATAGGTCACCGTGGTCAGGCTGCCGGCATATCCATGCTCATCGCGCAGCCGTTCAAAGATGCGCTTGGCCGTGTGTCGCTGCTTTTTGATCAGGGCTTTGTCTGTGCGCAGTATCTCATCGACCACACCAACATAACCATCAAGCGTTGGCCGCCGAGGCGCTTCCGACCGACGATACCCAGGCGGAAGTTCATGGCGCAGCATCTTCGCGATCGTCTTACGATCTTTGTTCTCTAATCTGTCAATGCGTGTTTCCTGAGTTTCCTGCTTTTGATGTCAGAGGTTGCCTTTGTTCTCTTCGAACTCTGAGGTTCATGATGGGGTTGGCTGGGTGTGGGTCGGCAATGTTGAAACCGCAATCATACCGTTGGTCTTGGCTGTTGCTACAGAATCGGCGCCGTGTCTCACGCCCTCCCTCGGGCATCGTCCCAGATGGGAACTTTGATTTAGGAATCCTCGTTGTCGCCTCGTAAGCCTTACGCGGACTGGAAGTCAGTTTTGTCTCGCATAATGGCATGAAGTATGATTGCCAGACGACGCGCCAGAGCCACTCGGGCCTTTCTCATCGTTGAGCGCGCACCGATTGCGAGGGCCCATGTCTTCAATTTGAGCGGAGCGGCATACCGCGTCAGCATCACATTGGCGGCCTCATAGAGAAGCGTTCTGACGCGCACGTCGCCCCGCTTTGAGATGCTGCCCGTGTAGTCGATTTCACCAGATTGATGCCGTCGCGGCACCAGTCCAAGATACGCCCCCACATCACGCGATTTCCTGAAACGCGACGGATCATCAATTGCTGCGGCAAAGGCCAATGCTGTGATCGGACCGACCCCTGGTACCGTCATAAGGCGCTGGCAGACTTCGGATTTGCGGGTCATCTTTTTGATGTCGCCATCAATGGCTGCAACCGCCGCGAGGATTGCTTCGCGTGCTGCGAACAGTCCGCAAATTGCGGCATGGAGGCCAGGCACTCCATCGCTAACTTTTAGCGCCGCGTTTTTGAATGCCGGAGACAAAGCTCGTGGCAGCCGCACGCCGAAGACGACGACCAGACCGCGGATCTGATTGTCGAGCGTCACACGCTGTCCGACCAGCTTCTTGCGGGCTGCGATCAGCGACCGGATTGCGTGCGCTGACAGTGATTTGACATGGGTCGGCTTGTAGAATCCCGTCCGCGCCAGGTGTGCCAAACCGCGGGCATCATTGCGGTCCGTCTTGTGGCCGGCCAGAGATTTAAGGGCCTGATATGCTTGCCTGCTCTCGATGCAAACAACCGGGACACCAAGCTCCGTCAGCCCATGGTAAAGCATTGGTGCCATCCGTCCCGTTTCAAATACAACTTTGGCACATGGTGGTCCAGAAGCGAGGAAGTCAGCGATCGCTTTTGGTGTTGAGCTCGCTTTTCCTTCACGAATAAGGGCCCCTTCACGATCCAGAATGCAGATATGCGTCTCTTCCATGGACACATCCAAACCAGCAAAATATTCCATTGGTCAGTCTCCTTTTCAATTGCATGTGCATCCAGAATAACAGGGGTAACTGAGTGCTGATCCTGATTACGCCATGTTGAAAAACCGCGCCGCTTCTCGGCCAGACATACCGTCCTTCAAACAAGCACGGCGCACACGACTATAAATATCCACAGAATACATCTCCCGCCCTCCGAATAAACGAAGGGCACAAACTGGCGGACTTTTACTCCGCTACAACTGCGATATGCAGCCGCTTCTGTGGCCCAATATTGCTCCGCGTTTTACAGTGTGAACAATGGCGGTGAGTTTCCCCTGATCCGGGTGATCAAACGGATTGATGGGCGCGATCCGCTCGTCTCACACGGAAGCCCGATGCCGGTCTATGGCGATTTCTTTGAGGGCCAGGATGTGAGCCTGAAAACTGCTGCGGGCCAGCCGATCCTGACCAGCCGCCCGGTGGCCTATCTGGGCAGCCTGCAATCGCAGTCGGACTGACCTTCCTCGCGCTTTGGCCGGCTTGGATTAACGCGTGCCTCGTGGGGTAACTTGGCCCAGGTCTCTACCCCATTGAGGTATTCTTTGGCTTGGTTCAGACGGCTATTCGCTTCGTCAACGGCACTTTCACTGCCCCGGTTCTTTGCGCGTTCCCGGGCGGCCTCCAGCTTGGTGATCCGGGTCTTGATTTTCGTGACCTCCCGGGCAAGCCGGGCTTTCCGTTTTGCCTTGTCCTTGAGCTTGGCCATGTCGCGGATCAGACGACGGAGGGACGGACGGTCAAAACTTGCCATCGCGACCAGCCATTCCACCATGTTTCGGCTGAAGCCGTCGACTTTAACACGCGGCCCGCCGCGCGAGATGCGGCCCCTGTTCACATAGAGTGTCTCGATCTCGCGCTTCGACAGGTTTGCGAATTCGGTTGGGCTTGTCTTATGACTTTCCCTGGCTTCGACGGTCGCTGGATCGTGAGGGGCCTGGTTGTAATGAACCGTTTGATAGTTTGATCAGCCGCCGTCTTCGCATGAGGCCTGAACGGATACGCAGCAGCTGCTGGCTCTGCACGACAGGCACAGGACATCGAAGATAATGAAGGACAGCATCGGGATCGACATCTCCAAAGCGCATTTGGATGTGCATCGGATCAAGACAGGACAACATGCCCAATTCGACAACACCGCTTCCGGCTTTCGCGCGCTCAGGCGCTGGATCGGGAGCGAACAGCCACAAATCGTGGTCTTTGAACCAACGGGTGCTTACCATGCCTCCTTTGAGAAGACGTTCCCGGGCAAATTGCCTCTGGTGAAGATCAATCCACTACAGGCCCGCCGCTTTGCCCAGGCGCATGGAACGCGTGCCAAAACAGATGCCGTTGACGCGCGCATCCTGGCCACGATGGGTTCGGCGTTCGATCCGGTACCGGACAGGCCTTACAACAGGAATGAACATGAACTCAAAGAGTTGCAGATCGCGCGGATGGCCCTGGTCAAGGACAGAACCCGGCTGTTGAACCGTGTGAAAACACAGACTCTGGCGTTCACACGCCGCCAGACAAAAGCACGCCTGACGCAGGTCAAACGCCAGATCGCGGCTCTTGACGATGAACTCGGGACGCGTCTGCGTGATTGTCGGAAAAGGGCGCGCGCACATGATATTCTCCGCTCCATTCCCGGCATCGGCGAGGTCGCTGCCGTCGCCATCCTGGTCGAATTTCCAGAGATCGGAACACTGGACCGCAGGAAGGCAGCCAGTCCGGCGGGCCCCGCACCCATGACGCGACAGTCCGGGCAATGGCGCGGCAAGGCCTTCATTCAGGGCGGTCGTAAATTCCTGCGCGACGCTCTTTACATGCCGGCTCTCGTCGCGGCACGCCACAACCCTGACCTCGCAAGGAAATACCAGGCCATGATGGCAGCCGGGAAGCCTGCCAAAGTCGCTCTCACCGCGCTCATGAGAAAACTGATCGAGATGGCAAATGCGCTTGTCAAGGCTGACCGCGAATGGTCGCAAAATTCTCCTTGATCAAGACGGATACTATGATTTGCCCGCGTTGGCGGCCAGTGCGGCGGCACATGTCGATGTGTTGATCAAGCGCGGTACAGCTTAGGCGGAGTTGACATAGCGTTCGCGGCAGGCGCTTTCCTCAAGCAGCCAATCGGTTACCACATCGCTTTCCGGATGGCTCGTGCTGTCCTCGCGGCGCAACAGGTAGTAGCCGGAATTGGTGCGCACATGTTCAGCGCCCAGAGGGCGCACCAAGGCACCTGATTGCAGATGACGGTCCACCAGATGACCCCAGCCAAGAGCAATGCCCAGCCCGTCCATCGCGGCCTGAATAGCCAGTGGATAGGTGTTCACGAAAGTTGAATGGCGCACACGCTCCGGATCGGTGCCCTTTTGGTTCAACCAGGTTTTCCAGTTCAGCCATTCACTGTGGTTGTTGGTCACTTCGATCAGCGCGTGATCCGGCAATTCATCAACGCCGTGGATTTGAACATGGTTTTGCAGATACCCCGGCGCACAGATCGGAAAGACCGTCTCGCCAAACAGCTTTTTGGCGGTAAAGCCGGGCCAGTTTCCATCGCCCCGCAGGATCGAGATGTCAAAGTCATCCGTCAGGCATTCGCTGTCCAGATCGGACGAGACCAGCGAGATCGTGATATTCAGATTGGCGAGGTGGAACTTGGACATCCGCGGCATCAGCCACAGTGAGGCCACGGAATTTGTGGCCGACATGCGCACTGTGCTGCGCGCGCGATCGCTGAGCATCTCGCCCGAAAGTCGCGCGATGCTTTGCAAGGGCCCGCCGATGCCATTCAGCAGCTTGCGCCCCTGATCGGTCAGTTGCACGGATCGGTGCCCGCGTACAAACAGCGCACAATCATAATGCAGTTCCAGCAGGCGGATTTTGCGGCTGACGGCGGTTTCGCTGACATTCATTTCCTTGGCGGCAGCGGCAAAACTTTCCAGTTCCGCAGCCGCTTCAAAGGCCAGCAGATAGTCAAGTCTGGGAAGAACCGAACGGTTTTTAAGCATCGCGCTGCCTGTTCCGAGGTGGCTTGAAGTTGAAACTACGAGCGTCGCAGCCGTTTGCCAAACTTTTTTTGGGGCAAAGCGCAATCAATTTAGAATCTGACTCGGCCGGGTTCTTTGCCATACTCCCCCCACCAACACGGCCCCGGCGCAAGATCGGGGATCAAACCAACGGGAGAAATCATGAAAACGAAACTCTTACTCACAGTTTCCGCTGTCGGGATGTCGATGGCCACGGCTGGTTTTGCTGAAGACATCTCGGATCCGATCGTGATCCCCATTCACAACTGGTCCAGCCAGATCGTGATGAGCAATGTGGTCGGCCAGATATTTGAAGAGATGGGCAACAATGTTGAATATGTGACCACCGACAGTCAGGCGGTGTATGAGTCGGTTCGTCTGGGTGATGTGACGCTTGAACTGGAAGTCTGGGAAGGGGCCTTTGGCGCATCCTTCCGTGCCGCGCTGGAAAAAGGCGGGCTGCATGATGTCGGTGACCATGACGCGGTGACCCGCGAAGACTGGTGGTATCCGATGTGGACCAAAGATGCCTGCCCGGGCCTGCCCTCATGGGAAGCTCTGAACGATTGTGCGCATCTGTTCGCCACGGCGGAAAGCGGCGACAAGGGCATGTTCCTGGATGGTCCGGTCGACTGGCTGAAGCATGGGAAAGAACGCGCCGAGGCGCTGGATCTGAACTATGTTGTGGTGAACGCGGGATCGGCCGCCGCCCTTTGGGCGCATATTGGTGCGGCGGAAGCTGACAAAACCCCGGTGCTGGTGTTCAACTGGACGCCGAACTTTGCCGAAGCCGTCTGGCCGGGCGAGTTTGTCGAGTTCCCGGAATGGGTCGATGGGTGTGACAAGGACCCTGCCGTGGGTCCCAACCCCGTCGCGCTTTATGACTGTGGCAATCCGGCGGATGGCTATCTCAAGAAAGCCGCCTGGAATGGCATGGAAGAGAAGTGGCCGGACGCTTATGCTGTGCTGAAAGAAATCTCGTTCAACAACCCCCAGATCGCGGCGATGGCCAAGCTGGTCGATATCGACGAGATGGAGCCCGAAGAGGCGGCTGAGGTCTGGCTGGAAGAGAATGAAGACGTTTGGAAGCCCTGGGTCGAAGCTGTCGGAAGCTAAGCCTAAAGAGGTGTAAGTTAGGCCCTGTTCCGCCGGTTTGGTGGGGCAGGGCACGTCTGACGAACATACCCGCTCTCTCGCCCCAAGACTTTGGAAAGACAGTATTTACATGAATAGCGATACACCGGTTATCTCCTGCAAAAACGTCTGGAAGCTGTTTGGCCCGCACCCTGAGAAGTATCTGAACCAGATGAGGCCGGGCCGGTCTTATGACGAGATCAGCGCCGATGGGTACATTGCTGGGGTCAAGGATGTTTCGGTCGATGTGAGCCGGGGTGAGATGCTGGTGATCATGGGCCTTTCGGGGTCTGGCAAATCCACGCTGGCGCGCTGTTTCTCGCGCCTGCACGAGATCACCGGCGGGACAATTGAAATTGATGGGCAGGATATCATGTTGCTGCCCGAAAAAGAGCTGATTGAGCTGCGTCGCTCAAAAATGGGCATGGTGTTTCAGTCGTTCGGCTTGTTGCCGCATCGCACGGTGTTAGACAATGTGGCCTTCCCGCTGGAAATGCGCGGACAGGATCGCCACACTCGGCGCGAGCGTGCGCTTGAGGTGATCAAGCTGGTCGGCCTTGAGGGGCGCGAAGAATACTTTCCCCGCGAATTGTCCGGTGGTCAACAACAACGCGTGGGCATCGCCCGCTCTCTCGCAATCGAGCCGGATATCTGGTTCCTGGATGAACCCTTCTCGGCGCTTGACCCGCTGATCCGGCGCGAAATGCAGGATGAATTCCTGCGCCTTCAGGAAATGCTGGGCAAGACCATCGTCTTTATCACCCATGATTTTGACGAGGCCCTGCGCCTTGCCGACCGGATCGCGATCATGAAAAACGGCGCGATCGAGCAATGCGATACGCCTGATCAGATCGTGCTGAACCCGCAGACGCCCTATGTGCAAAAATTCACCGAAGAGATCGAAAAGGCACTGGTGGTGCATGCCAGCGCACTGATGGGGCCGGTGAATGGCGCGGCCCTTGAGGGCGCGCCTGTGCCCGGCAACAAAACCATCCAACAGCTGGCCCGCACGCTGGTCAATGACAGCCGCGAAATCCTGCCGGTTTCCGACAAATCGGGGGCAGTTGTCGGCGTGATGCAGCGTCAGCTGGCGCTTGATCTGCTCTTGGGGTCCGACTGAGATGGCGGATGTCGCCACACCGCTTGCCACACGCCCTGCGCGCAGCAAGCGCGATGTCGTGTTGCAGGCTCTGCTGATCACGGCCCTTGTCCTGACCGCCGCCAAGCCATTTCTGCCCGAGTTTCTGGTACGCCTGCCCGAGGCGTGGATTCCGCCCTTCGCCGTTTGGCTGGATGCGTTTTTTGAATTCATCAAAGGTGATATGGAAACCGGTCGCTGGGGCCTGATCCATATCACCCGCTGGTTCACCGAAGGCCCGCTGTCTTTCGGGTTGGGGCTGACGGCCAATATTCTGGAAGGCAAACACCGCTGGCCCTATATGGAAGACCCGCTGCCGTGGTCCTCGATTGCCGCTGTGGCGGCTGTTGTGGGATACTACCTTGGCGGATGGCGCATGGCGCTTCTGGGCGGTGGCACCTTTGTGTGGCCCGCCCTGATGGGGCAGTGGAGCATCACGATGCAAACTCTGTCCGTGCTGGCCGTGGCCGCGCCATTGGGCTTTGCCATTGGTCTGGTCGTGGGGATCGTGGCGTGGAAATACCGCTCGTTCGATAATGCCATCAAACCGATGCTTGCGGTGATGCAGACGCTACCCTTCTACACCTACCTGCTGCCTGCCGTGATCTTTTTCAAAGTGGGCCCGACCGCCGGCGCAATCGCAACGACGATCTATGCCACACCGCCGATGATCCTGATGACCACAATCGGGTTGCGCAAAGTGTCACCCGAGGTTGTGGAGGCCGGGAAAATGTCAGGCGCGTCGCGCTGGCAGATGCTGACCAAAGTGTTCCTGCCCTCTGCACGCACCGAGATTCTGGTAGGCGTCAATCAGGTGATTATGCTGTGCTTGGCCATGGTGGTTCTGACCGCCTTTATCGGCATGCCAGGTCTGGGCGGCAAATTGCTGGCGATGATGAACAGTTTCAAGCTGGGGCGCAGCCTTGAGATCGGGATCACCATCGTGCTGGTCGCGATCATGCTGGATCAGATGTCAAAAGCCTGGGTCGCCAAACAGCCCGAACATTTTGAGCGGGGCACGCCGTGGTACATCCGCTACAAATTCTTGGTGCTGGCCGTGATGGCGTTTGTCGGGTTTTTCATGCTGGCGCAGTTCGTCGATATCCTGAATGAGGTGGGCCGCCGTCAATCCCTGTCCATGGGGCGCGAAATCGACGGCGTGATCAAAGGCTTCCTGGGTCTTGATGTTGTGCAGGCGATCACCGGCGCCATCCGTTATGTGCTGAATGTCTGGGTACTGATCCCGTTCCGCAACGCGCTCTTGTGGATTCCTACATCGGCCTTCATCCTCTTCATCGTAGCCTTCGCCTATGTCGTGGGCGGCAAGCGCCCGGCGATTTATGCGGCGATCTTCTTCTCGCTTGTCGCCTTGTCGGGATGGTGGGACCGCTCGGTCATCACGCTCTATTCGGTGCTGGCGGCGGTGTTTCTGTCGATGCTGATCGGCATTCCGCTGGCGATTTTTGCCTCGCGATCTGAAAAATGGGCGAGGCGCATTTTGCTGGTCTGTGACAGTGCGCAAACCTTCCCCAGCTTTATCTACCTGCTGCCAGCGATCATGCTGTTCGGGGTGTCGGACGTGACGGTGGTGTTCTCAATCGTGATCTTCACCACGGTGCCCCTGACCCGCTACACCATCGAAGGGCTGCGCAACGTTCCGCCCGAGATGACCGAGGCGGCGGATATGTCGGGTGCCACGCGTTGGCAGAAACTGACCTCGGTACAGCTGCCGCTGGCCCTGCCGACCATGGCTGTGGGCTTTAATCAGGCGATCATGTTCGCCTTCTTCATGGTGATCATCGCGGCCTTTATCGGCACGCAGGATCTGGGTCAGGAACTGCAGCGCACCCTGGCGGGGACCGATCTGGGTAAGAACTTTGTGCTGGGGATTTGTGTTTCGCTGATGGCGCTGACCTTTGATCTGGCCATTCTCAGTTGGGCAAACCGGCGCAAGAAAGCACTGGGATTGGGATGAGGGGTAGACTATTGCGAAAGCCGCGCGAACACCACATCTGGTCCCTGAGGAGGGGTTGGTCATGAATGTGACACCTGTGTTTGAAACGCCCTACGAGCGAGCAGGGATTATCACGCCCGGTTCTCTAATCTGTCAATGCGTGTTTCCTGAGTTTCCTGCTTTTGATGTCAGAGGTTGCCTTTGTTCTCTTCGAACTCTGAGGTTCATGATGGGGTTGGCTGGGTGTGGGTCGGCAATGTTGAAACCGCAATCATACCGTTGGTCTTGGCTGTTGCTACAGAATCGGCGCCGTGTCTCACGCCCTCCCTCGGGCATCGTCCCAGATGGGAACTTTGATTTAGGAATCCTCGTTGTCGCCTCGTAAGCCTTACGCGGACTGGAAGTCAGTTTTGTCTCGCATAATGGCATGAAGTATGATTGCCAGACGACGCGCCAGAGCCACTCGGGCCTTTCTCATCGTTGAGCGCGCACCGATTGCGAGGGCCCATGTCTTCAATTTGAGCGGAGCGGCATACCGCGTCAGCATCACATTGGCGGCCTCATAGAGAAGCGTTCTGACGCGCACGTCGCCCCGCTTTGAGATGCTGCCCGTGTAGTCGATTTCACCAGATTGATGCCGTCGCGGCACCAGTCCAAGATACGCCCCCACATCACGCGATTTCCTGAAACGCGACGGATCATCAATTGCTGCGGCAAAGGCCAATGCTGTGATCGGACCGACCCCTGGTACCGTCATAAGGCGCTGGCAGACTTCGGATTTGCGGGTCATCTTTTTGATGTCGCCATCAATGGCTGCAACCGCCGCGAGGATTGCTTCGCGTGCTGCGAACAGTCCGCAAATTGCGGCATGGAGGCCAGGCACTCCATCGCTAACTTTTAGCGCCGCGTTTTTGAATGCCGGAGACAAAGCTCGTGGCAGCCGCACGCCGAAGACGACGACCAGACCGCGGATCTGATTGTCGAGCGTCACACGCTGTCCGACCAGCTTCTTGCGGGCTGCGATCAGCGACCGGATTGCGTGCGCTGACAGTGATTTGACATGGGTCGGCTTGTAGAATCCCGTCCGCGCCAGGTGTGCCAAACCGCGGGCATCATTGCGGTCCGTCTTGTGGCCGGCCAGAGATTTAAGGGCCTGATATGCTTGCCTGCTCTCGATGCAAACAACCGGGACACCAAGCTCCGTCAGCCCATGGTAAAGCATTGGTGCCATCCGTCCCGTTTCAAATACAACTTTGGCACATGGTGGTCCAGAAGCGAGGAAGTCAGCGATCGCTTTTGGTGTTGAGCTCGCTTTTCCTTCACGAATAAGGGCCCCTTCACGATCCAGAATGCAGATATGCGTCTCTTCCATGGACACATCCAAACCAGCAAAATATTCCATTGGTCAGTCTCCTTTTCAATTGCATGTGCATCCAGAATAACAGGGGTAACTGAGTGCTGATCCTGATTACGCCATGTTGAAAAACCGCGCCGCTTCTCGGCCAGACATACCGTCCTTCAAACAAGCACGGCGCACACGACTATAAATATCCACAGAATACATCTCCCGCCCTCCGAATAAACGAAGGGCACAAACTGGCGGACTTTTACTCCGCTACAACTGCGATATGCAGCCGCTTCTGTGGCCCAATATTGCTCCGCGTTTTACAGTGTGAACAATGGCGGTGAGTTTCCCCTGATCCGGGTGATCAAACGGATTGATGGGCGCGATCCGCTCGTCTCACACGGAAGCCCGATGCCGGTCTATGGCGATTTCTTTGAGGGCCAGGATGTGAGCCTGAAAACTGCTGCGGGCCAGCCGATCCTGACCAGCCGCCCGGTGGCCTATCTGGGCAGCCTGCAATCGCAGTCGGACTGACCTTCCTCGCGCTTTGGCCGGCTTGGATTAACGCGTGCCTCGTGGGGTAACTTGGCCCAGGTCTCTACCCCATTGAGGTATTCTTTGGCTTGGTTCAGACGGCTATTCGCTTCGTCAACGGCACTTTCACTGCCCCGGTTCTTTGCGCGTTCCCGGGCGGCCTCCAGCTTGGTGATCCGGGTCTTGATTTTCGTGACCTCCCGGGCAAGCCGGGCTTTCCGTTTTGCCTTGTCCTTGAGCTTGGCCATGTCGCGGATCAGACGACGGAGGGACGGACGGTCAAAACTTGCCATCGCGACCAGCCATTCCACCATGTTTCGGCTGAAGCCGTCGACTTTAACACGCGGCCCGCCGCGCGAGATGCGGCCCCTGTTCACATAGAGTGTCTCGATCTCGCGCTTCGACAGGTTTGCGAATTCGGTTGGGCTTGTCTTATGACTTTCCCTGGCTTCGACGGTCGCTGGATCGTGAGGGGCCTGGTTGTAATGAACCGTTTGATAGTTTGATCAGCCGCCGTCTTCGCATGAGGCCTGAACGGATACGCAGCAGCTGCTGGCTCTGCACGACAGGCACAGGACATCGAAGATAATGAAGGACAGCATCGGGATCGACATCTCCAAAGCGCATTTGGATGTGCATCGGATCAAGACAGGACAACATGCCCAATTCGACAACACCGCTTCCGGCTTTCGCGCGCTCAGGCGCTGGATCGGGAGCGAACAGCCACAAATCGTGGTCTTTGAACCAACGGGTGCTTACCATGCCTCCTTTGAGAAGACGTTCCCGGGCAAATTGCCTCTGGTGAAGATCAATCCACTACAGGCCCGCCGCTTTGCCCAGGCGCATGGAACGCGTGCCAAAACAGATGCCGTTGACGCGCGCATCCTGGCCACGATGGGTTCGGCGTTCGATCCGGTACCGGACAGGCCTTACAACAGGAATGAACATGAACTCAAAGAGTTGCAGATCGCGCGGATGGCCCTGGTCAAGGACAGAACCCGGCTGTTGAACCGTGTGAAAACACAGACTCTGGCGTTCACACGCCGCCAGACAAAAGCACGCCTGACGCAGGTCAAACGCCAGATCGCGGCTCTTGACGATGAACTCGGGACGCGTCTGCGTGATTGTCGGAAAAGGGCGCGCGCACATGATATTCTCCGCTCCATTCCCGGCATCGGCGAGGTCGCTGCCGTCGCCATCCTGGTCGAATTTCCAGAGATCGGAACACTGGACCGCAGGAAGGCAGCCAGTCCGGCGGGCCCCGCACCCATGACGCGACAGTCCGGGCAATGGCGCGGCAAGGCCTTCATTCAGGGCGGTCGTAAATTCCTGCGCGACGCTCTTTACATGCCGGCTCTCGTCGCGGCACGCCACAACCCTGACCTCGCAAGGAAATACCAGGCCATGATGGCAGCCGGGAAGCCTGCCAAAGTCGCTCTCACCGCGCTCATGAGAAAACTGATCGAGATGGCAAATGCGCTTGTCAAGGCTGACCGCGAATGGTCGCAAAATTCTCCTTGATCAAGACGGATACTATGATTTGCCCGCGTTGGCGGCCAGTGCGGCGGCACATGTCGATGTGTTGATCAAGCGCGGTACAGCTTAGGCGGAGTTGACATAGCGTTCGCGGCAGGCGCTTTCCTCAAGCAGCCAATCGGTTACCACATCGCTTTCCGGATGGCTCGTGCTGTCCTCGCGGCGCAACAGGTAGTAGCCGGAATTGGTGCGCACATGTTCAGCGCCCAGAGGGCGCACCAAGGCACCTGATTGCAGATGACGGTCCACCAGATGACCCCAGCCAAGAGCAATGCCCAGCCCGTCCATCGCGGCCTGAATAGCCAGTGGATAGGTGTTCACGAAAGTTGAATGGCGCACACGCTCCGGATCGGTGCCCTTTTGGTTCAACCAGGTTTTCCAGTTCAGCCATTCACTGTGGTTGTTGGTCACTTCGATCAGCGCGTGATCCGGCAATTCATCAACGCCGTGGATTTGAACATGGTTTTGCAGATACCCCGGCGCACAGATCGGAAAGACCGTCTCGCCAAACAGCTTTTTGGCGGTAAAGCCGGGCCAGTTTCCATCGCCCCGCAGGATCGAGATGTCAAAGTCATCCGTCAGGCATTCGCTGTCCAGATCGGACGAGACCAGCGAGATCGTGATATTCAGATTGGCGAGGTGGAACTTGGACATCCGCGGCATCAGCCACAGTGAGGCCACGGAATTTGTGGCCGACATGCGCACTGTGCTGCGCGCGCGATCGCTGAGCATCTCGCCCGAAAGTCGCGCGATGCTTTGCAAGGGCCCGCCGATGCCATTCAGCAGCTTGCGCCCCTGATCGGTCAGTTGCACGGATCGGTGCCCGCGTACAAACAGCGCACAATCATAATGCAGTTCCAGCAGGCGGATTTTGCGGCTGACGGCGGTTTCGCTGACATTCATTTCCTTGGCGGCAGCGGCAAAACTTTCCAGTTCCGCAGCCGCTTCAAAGGCCAGCAGATAGTCAAGTCTGGGAAGAACCGAACGGTTTTTAAGCATCGCGCTGCCTGTTCCGAGGTGGCTTGAAGTTGAAACTACGAGCGTCGCAGCCGTTTGCCAAACTTTTTTTGGGGCAAAGCGCAATCAATTTAGAATCTGACTCGGCCGGGTTCTTTGCCATACTCCCCCCACCAACACGGCCCCGGCGCAAGATCGGGGATCAAACCAACGGGAGAAATCATGAAAACGAAACTCTTACTCACAGTTTCCGCTGTCGGGATGTCGATGGCCACGGCTGGTTTTGCTGAAGACATCTCGGATCCGATCGTGATCCCCATTCACAACTGGTCCAGCCAGATCGTGATGAGCAATGTGGTCGGCCAGATATTTGAAGAGATGGGCAACAATGTTGAATATGTGACCACCGACAGTCAGGCGGTGTATGAGTCGGTTCGTCTGGGTGATGTGACGCTTGAACTGGAAGTCTGGGAAGGGGCCTTTGGCGCATCCTTCCGTGCCGCGCTGGAAAAAGGCGGGCTGCATGATGTCGGTGACCATGACGCGGTGACCCGCGAAGACTGGTGGTATCCGATGTGGACCAAAGATGCCTGCCCGGGCCTGCCCTCATGGGAAGCTCTGAACGATTGTGCGCATCTGTTCGCCACGGCGGAAAGCGGCGACAAGGGCATGTTCCTGGATGGTCCGGTCGACTGGCTGAAGCATGGGAAAGAACGCGCCGAGGCGCTGGATCTGAACTATGTTGTGGTGAACGCGGGATCGGCCGCCGCCCTTTGGGCGCATATTGGTGCGGCGGAAGCTGACAAAACCCCGGTGCTGGTGTTCAACTGGACGCCGAACTTTGCCGAAGCCGTCTGGCCGGGCGAGTTTGTCGAGTTCCCGGAATGGGTCGATGGGTGTGACAAGGACCCTGCCGTGGGTCCCAACCCCGTCGCGCTTTATGACTGTGGCAATCCGGCGGATGGCTATCTCAAGAAAGCCGCCTGGAATGGCATGGAAGAGAAGTGGCCGGACGCTTATGCTGTGCTGAAAGAAATCTCGTTCAACAACCCCCAGATCGCGGCGATGGCCAAGCTGGTCGATATCGACGAGATGGAGCCCGAAGAGGCGGCTGAGGTCTGGCTGGAAGAGAATGAAGACGTTTGGAAGCCCTGGGTCGAAGCTGTCGGAAGCTAAGCCTAAAGAGGTGTAAGTTAGGCCCTGTTCCGCCGGTTTGGTGGGGCAGGGCACGTCTGACGAACATACCCGCTCTCTCGCCCCAAGACTTTGGAAAGACAGTATTTACATGAATAGCGATACACCGGTTATCTCCTGCAAAAACGTCTGGAAGCTGTTTGGCCCGCACCCTGAGAAGTATCTGAACCAGATGAGGCCGGGCCGGTCTTATGACGAGATCAGCGCCGATGGGTACATTGCTGGGGTCAAGGATGTTTCGGTCGATGTGAGCCGGGGTGAGATGCTGGTGATCATGGGCCTTTCGGGGTCTGGCAAATCCACGCTGGCGCGCTGTTTCTCGCGCCTGCACGAGATCACCGGCGGGACAATTGAAATTGATGGGCAGGATATCATGTTGCTGCCCGAAAAAGAGCTGATTGAGCTGCGTCGCTCAAAAATGGGCATGGTGTTTCAGTCGTTCGGCTTGTTGCCGCATCGCACGGTGTTAGACAATGTGGCCTTCCCGCTGGAAATGCGCGGACAGGATCGCCACACTCGGCGCGAGCGTGCGCTTGAGGTGATCAAGCTGGTCGGCCTTGAGGGGCGCGAAGAATACTTTCCCCGCGAATTGTCCGGTGGTCAACAACAACGCGTGGGCATCGCCCGCTCTCTCGCAATCGAGCCGGATATCTGGTTCCTGGATGAACCCTTCTCGGCGCTTGACCCGCTGATCCGGCGCGAAATGCAGGATGAATTCCTGCGCCTTCAGGAAATGCTGGGCAAGACCATCGTCTTTATCACCCATGATTTTGACGAGGCCCTGCGCCTTGCCGACCGGATCGCGATCATGAAAAACGGCGCGATCGAGCAATGCGATACGCCTGATCAGATCGTGCTGAACCCGCAGACGCCCTATGTGCAAAAATTCACCGAAGAGATCGAAAAGGCACTGGTGGTGCATGCCAGCGCACTGATGGGGCCGGTGAATGGCGCGGCCCTTGAGGGCGCGCCTGTGCCCGGCAACAAAACCATCCAACAGCTGGCCCGCACGCTGGTCAATGACAGCCGCGAAATCCTGCCGGTTTCCGACAAATCGGGGGCAGTTGTCGGCGTGATGCAGCGTCAGCTGGCGCTTGATCTGCTCTTGGGGTCCGACTGAGATGGCGGATGTCGCCACACCGCTTGCCACACGCCCTGCGCGCAGCAAGCGCGATGTCGTGTTGCAGGCTCTGCTGATCACGGCCCTTGTCCTGACCGCCGCCAAGCCATTTCTGCCCGAGTTTCTGGTACGCCTGCCCGAGGCGTGGATTCCGCCCTTCGCCGTTTGGCTGGATGCGTTTTTTTGAATTCATCAAAGGTGATATGGAAACCGGTCGCTGGGGCCTGATCCATATCACCCGCTGGTTCACCGAAGGCCCGCTGTCTTTCGGGTTGGGGCTGACGGCCAATATTCTGGAAGGCAAACACCGCTGGCCCTATATGGAAGACCCGCTGCCGTGGTCCTCGATTGCCGCTGTGGCGGCTGTTGTGGGATACTACCTTGGCGGATGGCGCATGGCGCTTCTGGGCGGTGGCACCTTTGTGTGGCCCGCCCTGATGGGGCAGTGGAGCATCACGATGCAAACTCTGTCCGTGCTGGCCGTGGCCGCGCCATTGGGCTTTGCCATTGGTCTGGTCGTGGGGATCGTGGCGTGGAAATACCGCTCGTTCGATAATGCCATCAAACCGATGCTTGCGGTGATGCAGACGCTACCCTTCTACACCTACCTGCTGCCTGCCGTGATCTTTTTCAAAGTGGGCCCGACCGCCGGCGCAATCGCAACGACGATCTATGCCACACCGCCGATGATCCTGATGACCACAATCGGGTTGCGCAAAGTGTCACCCGAGGTTGTGGAGGCCGGGAAAATGTCAGGCGCGTCGCGCTGGCAGATGCTGACCAAAGTGTTCCTGCCCTCTGCACGCACCGAGATTCTGGTAGGCGTCAATCAGGTGATTATGCTGTGCTTGGCCATGGTGGTTCTGACCGCCTTTATCGGCATGCCAGGTCTGGGCGGCAAATTGCTGGCGATGATGAACAGTTTCAAGCTGGGGCGCAGCCTTGAGATCGGGATCACCATCGTGCTGGTCGCGATCATGCTGGATCAGATGTCAAAAGCCTGGGTCGCCAAACAGCCCGAACATTTTGAGCGGGGCACGCCGTGGTACATCCGCTACAAATTCTTGGTGCTGGCCGTGATGGCGTTTGTCGGGTTTTTCATGCTGGCGCAGTTCGTCGATATCCTGAATGAGGTGGGCCGCCGTCAATCCCTGTCCATGGGGCGCGAAATCGACGGCGTGATCAAAGGCTTCCTGGGTCTTGATGTTGTGCAGGCGATCACCGGCGCCATCCGTTATGTGCTGAATGTCTGGGTACTGATCCCGTTCCGCAACGCGCTCTTGTGGATTCCTACATCGGCCTTCATCCTCTTCATCGTAGCCTTCGCCTATGTCGTGGGCGGCAAGCGCCCGGCGATTTATGCGGCGATCTTCTTCTCGCTTGTCGCCTTGTCGGGATGGTGGGACCGCTCGGTCATCACGCTCTATTCGGTGCTGGCGGCGGTGTTTCTGTCGATGCTGATCGGCATTCCGCTGGCGATTTTTTGCCTCGCGATCTGAAAAATGGGCGAGGCGCATTTTGCTGGTCTGTGACAGTGCGCAAACCTTCCCCAGCTTTATCTACCTGCTGCCAGCGATCATGCTGTTCGGGGTGTCGGACGTGACGGTGGTGTTCTCAATCGTGATCTTCACCACGGTGCCCCTGACCCGCTACACCATCGAAGGGCTGCGCAACGTTCCGCCCGAGATGACCGAGGCGGCGGATATGTCGGGTGCCACGCGTTGGCAGAAACTGACCTCGGTACAGCTGCCGCTGGCCCTGCCGACCATGGCTGTGGGCTTTAATCAGGCGATCATGTTCGCCTTCTTCATGGTGATCATCGCGGCCTTTATCGGCACGCAGGATCTGGGTCAGGAACTGCAGCGCACCCTGGCGGGGACCGATCTGGGTAAGAACTTTGTGCTGGGGATTTGTGTTTCGCTGATGGCGCTGACCTTTGATCTGGCCATTCTCAGTTGGGCAAACCGGCGCAAGAAAGCACTGGGATTGGGATGAGGGGTAGACTATTGCGAAAGCCGCGCGAACACCACATCTGGTCCCTGAGGAGGGGTTGGTCATGAATGTGACACCTGTGTTTGAAACGCCCTACGAGCGAGCAGGGATTATCACGCCCGGTCTGCCCGTCCTGCCGCATGGCACTGAACGCCACCCCGTGCCCGGTGGTGGTTCACGTGCCATACCGGTGTTCAAGGGCGATGAAATTTCAGTACTTGATTTCGAAGGGTTGCAGCCCGGTGAGTTGGTGTTTTTCAGACCCGATGGCACATCCGATGCAGGCATGCTGGGGGCGGTCAGCGCCGGGCACCCCGATGGGGTGATCTCGGTGCTGGCTGGCGGGTCACCTTCGGGCGCGCGTGTGGTCAACGCACTCGATGCGGCCGGGTTCGATCTGGGCAAGGCCGAAGCGATCCGTATCTTTACAGAGGGCTCACACCCCGGTGATATGGCCAGCTTTGTGGCCAACTGTGATGGCTTGCTGATCCTCGCAGCGCCCGGTGGTCCGATGGAGCCGGGTGCGCAAAATCCGCCCTCTGAATTGATCCTTTATGTGCGTCGTGCTGAGCCCGGTTTGACCAAAGGGGGACAGCAGGCCCCCGATCCCTTGGCTGATCCGATGATCGACGCCAATATCCAACCCGGCCAAGCCTATAGCTATGAGGTGAAAAAGGGCGAGTACATTCAGGTGCTGGATGTGCAGGGCCGCGAATGTTCCGACTTTCAGGCGTTTTCCATGCGCGCGCTGGACAAAGGGATTGAGCGTGAAATCGACCCGACCACCACCCGAGTCCTGATGGGGCAGCTGTATCCAAAACCCGGCATTTCCTCGAAATACTGGAGCGTTGATCAGGAAGCGCTGCTTGAGATCGTGCAGGACACCTGCGGGCGGCACGACACCTTCGGCCTGGCATGCACGGCGCGCTATTACGAAGAACTGGGCTATCCGGGCCATGTCAACTGTTCGGACAATATGAACACCGATCTGGCGCAATATGGCATTCGCCCGCGCGGCGGCTGGCCTGCGATCAACTTTTTCTTCAACACGATGTTGGATGAAACCAACGCGATCGGCATGGATGATCCATGGTCGCGCCCGGGTGATTACGTATTGATGCGCGCGCTGACCGACCTGCTTTGTGTCTCAACAGCCTGTCCGTGCGATGTCGATCCGGCCAATGGCTGGAACCCTACGGATATTCAGCTACGCACCTATTCTGCCACGGGAAATTTCAACCGCTCCATCGGCTATCGAAAATCAACGGAGGCCCAAGTGGAACCCACCAAGAAAACCGGATTTCATGACTGCTTCGCGCGGTTCACCCGCGATTTCACCGAATATGCGGGCTATTGGCTGCCCAATAAGATGAACAATCTGGGGGCCGTGGCCGAATACTGGGCCTGTCGCGAAAAGGCCGCGATCATGGACCTGTCGCCTTTGCGCAAATACGAGGTAACGGGTCCGGATGCCGAAGACCTGATGCAGATGTGCGTGACGCGGAATGTCAAGAAACTGGCCGTGGGGCAACTGACCTATACGGTGATGTGTTACGAACATGGCGGGATGATCGACGACGGCACGCTGTTTCGTCTGCACGAGACCAATTTCCGCTGGATCGGGGGCAATGACACCTCGGGGCTGTGGCTGCGCGAACAGGCGCAAAAACACGGCATGAACGCCTGGGCGCGCAGTTCCACCGATCAGTTGCATAATGTGGCCATTCAAGGGCCGCTCAGCCGGGATATCCTGAAAGATGTGCTGTGGACTGCGCCCGCTCAGCCGACGGTCGAGGAGTTGGGGATGTTTCGCTTCACCGTCGCCCGGCTGGGTGATTATTCCGGCACCGCCGTGGTGCTGGGCCGCGCTGGCTACTCCGGTGAACTGGGATATGAGGTGTTCTGCCATCCCAAAGACGCGGTCGAGGTGTTCGATGCGATCTGGAACGTGGGCGAGCCGATGGGGCTGACACCCTTCGGACTGTCCGCCCTCGATATGGTGCGGATCGAGTCCGGGCTGATCTTTGCAGGCTCCGAGTTTGATGACCAGACCGATCCGTTTGAGGCAGGGATAGGCTTTACCGTACCGCTGAAATCTAAGAATGACGATTTCATCGGGCGTGCCGCTTTGGAAGAGCGCAAGCTGCATCCCCATCGCAAACTTGTGGGTCTGGAACTGGAAGGCGGCATCGTGGCAGCCCCCGGCGATTGCCTGCGCATCGGCAAGGCGCAAGTGGGTGAGGTGACAAGTGCTGTGAAATCCCCCGTTCTTGGCAAGAACATCGCGCTGGCCCGTGTCTCGGTCCGCCATGCCGAGCCTGGCACCGAGATTGAAGTAGGCCAGCTGGACGGCCAGCAAAAGCGCCTGAAAGCGCGCATCGTATCCTATCCGCATTTCGATCCGACGAAGGCCCGCGTCAAAGGGGACTACACCCAACCGCTGACTCCTGACGGCTAAACCCCGGGGCCTGCGCAACAAAGGACCATGCCAATGGCTATCGCCCAGATGAACTGGGGGCGTATGAAGTTCGCCCCTGACGATCCTCGTTTGTCTGAATTCATGTCATCCTTGGGCAAGGTTTATGCCCTAGCCGAAGCTCATCTGTAAAACGCGGAGCAATATTGGGCCACAGAAGCGGCTGCATATCGCAGTTGTAGCGGAGTAAAAGTCCGCCAGTTTGTGCCCTTCGTTTATTCGGAGGGCGGGAGATGTATTCTGTGGATATTTATAGTCGTGTGCGCCGTGCTTGTTTGAAGGACGGTATGTCTGGCCGAGAAGCGGCGCGGTTTTTCAACATGGCGTAATCAGGATCAGCACTCAGTTACCCCTGTTATTCTGGATGCACATGCAATTGAAAAGGAGACTGACCAATGGAATATTTTGCTGGTTTGGATGTGTCCATGGAAGAGACGCATATCTGCATTCTGGATCGTGAAGGGGCCCTTATTCGTGAAGGAAAAGCGAGCTCAACACCAAAAGCGATCGCTGACTTCCTCGCTTCTGGACCACCATGTGCCAAAGTTGTATTTGAAACGGGACGGATGGCACCAATGCTTTACCATGGGCTGACGGAGCTTGGTGTCCCGGTTGTTTGCATCGAGAGCAGGCAAGCATATCAGGCCCTTAAATCTCTGGCCGGCCACAAGACGGACCGCAATGATGCCCGCGGTTTGGCACACCTGGCGCGGACGGGATTCTACAAGCCGACCCATGTCAAATCACTGTCAGCGCACGCAATCCGGTCGCTGATCGCAGCCCGCAAGAAGCTGGTCGGACAGCGTGTGACGCTCGACAATCAGATCCGCGGTCTGGTCGTCGTCTTCGGCGTGCGGCTGCCACGAGCTTTGTCTCCGGCATTCAAAAACGCGGCGCTAAAAGTTAGCGATGGAGTGCCTGGCCTCCATGCCGCAATTTGCGGACTGTTCGCAGCACGCGAAGCAATCCTCGCGGCGGTTGCAGCCATTGATGGCGACATCAAAAAGATGACCCGCAAATCCGAAGTCTGCCAGCGCCTTATGACGGTACCAGGGGTCGGTCCGATCACAGCATTGGCCTTTGCCGCAGCAATTGATGATCCGTCGCGTTTCAGGAAATCGCGTGATGTGGGGGCGTATCTTGGACTGGTGCCGCGACGGCATCAATCTGGTGAAATCGACTACACGGGCAGCATCTCAAAGCGGGGCGACGTGCGCGTCAGAACGCTTCTCTATGAGGCCGCCAATGTGATGCTGACGCGGTATGCCGCTCCGCTCAAATTGAAGACATGGGCCCTCGCAATCGGTGCGCGCTCAACGATGAGAAAGGCCCGAGTGGCTCTGGCGCGTCGTCTGGCAATCATACTTCATGCCATTATGCGAGACAAAACTGACTTCCAGTCCGCGTAAGGCTTACGAGGCGACAACGAGGATTCCTAAATCAAAGTTCCCATCTGGGACGATGCCCGAGGGAGGGCGTGAGACACGGCGCCGATTCTGTAGCAACAGCCAAGACCAACGGTATGATTGCGGTTTCAACATTGCCGACCCACACCCAGCCAACCCCATCATGAACCTCAGAGTTCGAAGAGAACAAAGGCAACCTCTGACATCAAAAGCAGGAAACTCAGGAAACACGCATTGACAGATTAGAGAACAAAGATCGTAAGACGATCGCGAAGATGCTGCGCCATGAACTTCCGCCTGGGTATCGTCGGTCGGAAGCGCCTCGGCGGCCAACGCTTGATGGTTATGTTGGTGTGGTCGATGAGATACTGCGCACAGACAAAGCCCTGATCAAAAAGCAGCGACACACGGCCAAGCGCATCTTTGAACGGCTGCGCGATGAGCATGGATATGCTGGCAGCCTGACCACGGTGACCTATTACGTGCGCGAGCAAAAACGGCGCACCAAAGAGGTGTTTGTGCCGTTGTCGCATCGGCCGGGCCATGCGCAGGTTGATTTTGGTGAGACGCTGGGCGTGATCGGTGGCGTGGAATGCAAGATCCACTTCTTCGTGATGAGCTTGCCACATTCTGATGCGGTGTTTGTGAAGGGATATCCAGCTGAGACACCCGAGGCGTTTTGCGATGGCCATGTGTCCGCCTTTGCATTCTTTGGCGGCATTCCGCAATCCATTCTCTACGACAATACCAAGATCGCCGTGGCTCGGATACTCGGGGATAAGACGCGCATCCGCACACGTCGGTTTACGGAACTGCAGTCGCATTACTTGTTTGATGACAAGTTTGGCAGACCCGCGCGAGGGAACGATAAAGGCAACGTTGAGGGCATGGTTGGATACACCCGCCGCAACTTCATGGTTCCCGCACCTCGCTATGACAGCTTTGATGATCTGAACGCACATTTGGAAGAGAAGTGTTTAGCACGTCAGGACGATACGTTGCGGGGTCACACCCAAACCATAGGCGCACGCCTGATGTCGGATTTGGATGCTCTGATGGGATTGCCCGTCGCAGAATATGAAGCCTGCGATCACGTCAGCACGCGTGCAACGTCGATCTCAATGGTGCGCTATCGCAGCAATGATTACTCGGTGCCAGTAGCCTATGCGCACCACGATGTTCATGTGCGTGGGTTTGTGCATGAGGTTATCATCGGCTGCGGCAATGAGATTATTGCGCGGCACAAACGATCCTACACATCAGCGGATATGGTCTTTGACCCATTGCACTTTTTGCCCCTGCTTGAACAAAAGGTGGGTGCCCTGGATCAGGCCGCGCCTTTGCAGGGTTGGCATTTGCCAGATGTATTTGCCACGCTGCACCGACTGCTTGAAGCCAGAATGGGTAAGCCGGGCAAGCGAGAATACGTTCAAGTCTTGCGCCTTTTGGAGACCTTCGAAATGGATGTTGTGCAAGGCGCAATCCAGCAGGCAATAGATATGGGTGCAATTGGCTATGACGCCGTAAAACACCTTGTACTGTGTCGGGTTGAGAAGCGGCCACCACGATTGGATTTGGACTTCTATCCATACTTGCCCAAGGCCAATGTCGGCACAACACGCCCATCCAGTTACATGAGCTTGATGGGAAGGACCGCGGCATGACCGAAGCCCCTCGGATTCTTCTACGGCATCATCTTAAACAACTGCGACTGCCAACGTTCCAAGGCGAGTATGCCAAACAGGCGCAGCTCTGTGCTGCAGAGAACAAAGATCACATCCACTATCTGGCGCGGCTGTGTGAGATGGAATTGATCGACCGCGAACGCCGGATGATTGAACGGCGCATCAAAGCGGCGAAGTTCCCCAGCACCAAGAGCTTGGATAGCTTTGACTTCAAGATCATGCCAAGCTTGAACAAGCCCCTGACGATGGATCTGGCACGATGCGATTACGTTAATCGCAGGGAGAACATCATCGCGCTCGGCCCGTCAGGCACGGGCAAGACACACATCGCCCTGGGACTTGGGCTGGCTGCATGTCAAAGAGGACTGAAGGTGCGCTTCACAACGGCTGCGGCATTAGTCCATGATCTGATCGAGGCTCAAGATGAGCGGAGATTGCAGCGCCTTCAAAAGCAACTGACCAGCCAGAACCTGTTGATCATTGATGAACTGGGCTTCGTACCGCTCAGCAAATCTGGCGCAGAGCTGCTCTTCGAGGTCATATCCCAATGCTATGAACGCGGCTCCATCATCATAACCTCGAACCTGCCCTTCGATGAATGGACTGAAGTCTTTGGCTCTGAGCGGCTGACCGGTGCGCTACTCGATCGTTTAACCCATCACGTCCACATCCTCGAGATGAATGGCGAAAGCTATCGGCTCAAACACAGTCGCAACAACCGAAAATAACCAGCCCGCAATCACAGTCAGAATAATGCTGGCCTTATGGCCAGCATGCGCTTTGGCACGCTTCAGCTTTGTGACGAGCACGCGTGCAAAAGCGCCACAAAACATCAACCGAAGTGGCCCATTTTTACGCCGCGACATGGACCCATTTTACTCTGCGATTGACATTGGCTTCCGCGATGTGACGATCCGCGCCTTTGTTGATGTGGTGGAGATCGGCTGTGGGTGCGAGATCATTGCCCGCCATCCCCGCTGCTGCGAACGGGAACAGATGGTGTTCAATCCGGTGCATTACTTTGCGCTTCTGGAGAGAAAGCCCGGTGCTTTGGATCAGGCCGCGCCCTTGGCCGATTGGGAGATGCCTGAAGAGTTGCAAACCTTGCGCCGCTTGATGGAGGCGCGTCAGGCCCGACAGGGACGACGTGAGTTCGTCCAGGTTCTACGGCTCCTGGAAAGCTTTGATCTGCCAGTTCTGTGCGCGGCGGTGCGCGTGGCGCTGCAAAATCGGGCGATCGCCTTTGACGCGATCAAGCATTTGGTGCTGTGCCAGGTGGAACGTCGCCCGGCACGGCTTGACCTGTCGCTCTATCCCTATCTGCCGCGCGCAACGGTACAGACCACGCAGGCCTCAAGCTATATGGCGCTGCTGTCGGAGAGCGCATCATGAGTGAGACCCCCAATGTTTTGTTGGCCGATCACCTCAAGAAGCTCAAGCTGCCCACGGTGTTGCGCGAGTATGAGAAGCAGGCTCGGCAATGCGCTGCTGAGAACAAGGGGCACGTGCCTTATCTGAGCCGCCTGATCGAGCTGGAACTGATCGACCGGGAACGGCGCATGGTGGAACGCCGGATCAAAGCGGCAAAGTTCCCTGCGCCAAAGAGCCTGGACAGCTTCGACTTTACGGCCATCCCCAGTCTGAACAAGATGATGGTGCTGGAACTGGCGCGCTGTGAATGGATCGAGCGCAAGGAGAACGTCATCGCGCTCGGCCCGTCGGGAACCGGCAAAACCCATGTCGCTCTCGGCCTTGGCCTGGCTGCCTGCCAAAGAGGGCTGCCCGTCCGCTTCATCACAGCCGCAGCACTGGTCCATGAGTTGATCGAAGCACGCGATGAGAAACGCCTGCTACGCTTACAAAAGCAGATGCTGGCCCCAAAGCTGCTAATCGTCGACGAATTGGGCTTCGTGCCCCTCAGCAAGACTGGCGCGGAACTGTTGTTCGAACTGGTCTCGCAACGCTACGAGCGATCCTCAACCCTGATCACCAGCAATCTGCCCTTCGAGGAATGGACCGAGACCTTCGGATCCGAGCGCCTCACCGGTGCGTTGCTCGACCGGCTTACACACCACGTCTCAATCCTGGAGATGAACGGTGAAAGCTATCGGCTGTGCCAAAGCCGAAAAGCCACCCAAAAACACTGACCGGAAATTGCCCCCATAGGGGCAATGCACCCTGGAACCCGCTTGCTTTGTGACGAGCCGCTGGTCCTGGGGCGCACCCCTCAAACAAACCGCCGATCATCGCCTCAAGTGGCCTACTTTTACGCCGCCTCACTGGCCCAGTTTTGCGCCGCCCTTGACAACAGCACTGATGGTGGTGCCTGATCGGTCGACTGCAACGAGGACCGGAACCTGCTCCTTCGACAATCCGCGTTTTGAGGCCTTTCCCCCGCGTTTGCGGGCTTTTCGAGAGAGATTACGCTCCCCTTTCCGGCTGTGCAGAAAGAACGTCTCGTCGGCTTCGACGATCCCGCACAGCTTGACCGCACCGACCGTTACAGCCTGAAGAAAGCGATGACGCCAACGAAAAGCTGTGGTGTCGGCCACCATACAACGCCCGTCGGACGCCTTTACCGTTTCGCCGTCGCGCAGGGAAGCTGCAAACTCTGCCCATCTGTCCCTGTGGCGCAAGCGGGCAAGCGGCGTCCCGGTCAGCGCGTTGAAGGTTTTGCGACAGCTTTTGCAAAAGAACCTCGTCAGGCCACTTGCATGGCCTCTGATGATCGCACCGCCCGAAGCGCAGTGCGGACAGATACGCCCCTCGCGAACAGTCGCCTCAAGGAGATCGATCACGCTTTCCAGCGACGAAACCCCGGCAACGAGCCGTCCGGTTTCAGCCCGTTGTTTGTAAAACGCGGAGCAATATTGGGCCACAGAAGCGGCTGCATATCGCAGTTGTAGCGGAGTAAAAGTCCGCCAGTTTGTGCCCTTCGTTTATTCGGAGGGCGGGAGATGTATTCTGTGGATATTTATAGTCGTGTGCGCCGTGCTTGTTTGAAGGACGGTATGTCTGGCCGAGAAGCGGCGCGGTTTTTCAACATGGCGTAATCAGGATCAGCACTCAGTTACCCCTGTTATTCTGGATGCACATGCAATTGAAAAGGAGACTGACCAATGGAATATTTTGCTGGTTTGGATGTGTCCATGGAAGAGACGCATATCTGCATTCTGGATCGTGAAGGGGCCCTTATTCGTGAAGGAAAAGCGAGCTCAACACCAAAAGCGATCGCTGACTTCCTCGCTTCTGGACCACCATGTGCCAAAGTTGTATTTGAAACGGGACGGATGGCACCAATGCTTTACCATGGGCTGACGGAGCTTGGTGTCCCGGTTGTTTGCATCGAGAGCAGGCAAGCATATCAGGCCCTTAAATCTCTGGCCGGCCACAAGACGGACCGCAATGATGCCTGCGGTTTGGCACACCTGGCGCGGACGGGATTCTACAAGCCGACCCATGTCAAATCACTGTCAGCGCACGCAATCCGGTCGCTGATCGCAGCCCGCAAGAAGCTGGTCGGACAGCGTGTGACGCTCGACAATCAGATCCGCGGTCTGGTCGTCGTCTTCGGCGTGCGGCTGCCACGAGCTTTGTCTCCGGCATTCAAAAACGCGGCGCTAAAAGTTAGCGATGGAGTGCCTGGCCTCCATGCCGCAATTTGCGGACTGTTCGCAGCACGCGAAGCAATCCTCGCGGCGGTTGCAGCCATTGATGGCGACATCAAAAAGATGACCCGCAAATCCGAAGTCTGCCAGCGCCTTATGACGGTACCAGGGGTCGGTCCGATCACAGCATTGGCCTTTGCCGCAGCAATTGATGATCCGTCGCGTTTCAGGAAATCGCGTGATGTGGGGGCGTATCTTGGACTGGTGCCGCGACGGCATCAATCTGGTGAAATCGACTACACGGGCAGCATCTCAAAGCGGGGCGACGTGCGCGTCAGAACGCTTCTCTATGAGGCCGCCAATGTGATGCTGACGCGGTATGCCGCTCCGCTCAAATTGAAGACATGGGCCCTCGCAATCGGTGCGCGCTCAACGATGAGAAAGGCCCGAGTGGCTCTGGCGCGTCGTCTGGCAATCATACTTCATGCCATTATGCGAGACAAAACTGACTTCCAGTCCGCGTAAGGCTTACGAGGCGACAACGAGGATTCCTAAATCAAAGTTCCCATCTGGGACGATGCCCGAGGGAGGGCGTGAGACACGGCGCCGATTCTGTAGCAACAGCCAAGACCAACGGTATGATTGCGGTTTCAACATTGCCGACCCACACCCAGCCAACCCCATCATGAACCTCAGAGTTCGAAGAGAACAAAGGCAACCTCTGACATCAAAAGCAGGAAACTCAGGAAACACGCATTGACAGATTAGAGAACAAAGGCAACCTCTGACATCAAAAGCAGGAAACTCAGGAAACACGCATTGACAGATTAGAGAACAAAGATCGTAAGACGATCGCGAAGATGCTGCGCCATGAACTTCCGCCTGGGTATCGTCGGTCGGAAGCGCCTCGGCGGCCAACGCTTGATGGTTATGTTGGTGTGGTCGATGAGATACTGCGCACAGACAAAGCCCTGATCAAAAAGCAGCGACACACGGCCAAGCGCATCTTTGAACGGCTGCGCGATGAGCATGGATATGCCGGCAGCCTGACCACGGTGACCTATTACGTGCGCGAGCAAAAACGGCGCACCAAAGAGGTGTTTGTGCCGTTGTCGCATCGGCCGGGCCATGCGCAGGTTGATTTTGGTGAGACGCTGGGCGTGATCGGTGGCGTGGAATGCAAGATCCACTTCTTCGTGATGAGCTTGCCACATTCTGATGCGGTGTTTGTGAAGGGATATCCAGCTGAGACAACCGAGGCGTTTTGCGATGGCCATGTGTCCGCCTTTGCATTCTTTGGCGGCATTCCGCAATCCATTCTCTACGACAATACCAAGATCGCCGTGGCTCGGATACTCGGGGATAAGACGCGCATCCGCACACGTCGGTTTACGGAACTGCAGTCGCATTACTTGTTTGATGACAAGTTTGGCAGACCCGCGCGAGGGAACGATAAAGGCAACGTTGAGGGCATGGTTGGATACACCCGCCGCAACTTCATGGTTCCCGCACCTCGCTATGACAGCTTTGATGATCTGAACGCACATTTGGAAGAGAAGTGTTTAGCACGTCAGGACGATACGTTGCGGGGTCACACCCAAACCATAGGCGCACGCCTGATGTCGGATTTGGATGCTCTGATGGGATTGCCCGTCGCAGAATATGAAGCCTGCGATCACGTCAGCACGCGTGCAACGTCGATCTCAATGGTGCGCTATCGCAGCAATGATTACTCGGTGCCAGTAGCCTATGCGCACCACGATGTTCATGTGCGTGGGTTTGTGCATGAGGTTATCATCGGCTGCGGCAATGAGATTATTGCGCGGCACAAACGATCCTACACATCAGCGGATATGGTCTTTGACCCATTGCACTTTTTGCCCCTGCTTGAACAAAAGGTGGGTGCCCTGGATCAGGCCGCGCCTTTGCAGGGTTGGCATTTGCCAGATGTATTTGCCACGCTGCACCGACTGCTTGAAGCCAGAATGGGTAAGCCGGGCAAGCGAGAATACGTTCAAGTCTTGCGCCTTTTGGAGACCTTCGAAATGGATGTTGTGCAAGGCGCAATCCAGCAGGCAATAGATATGGGTGCAATTGGCTATGACGCCGTAAAACACCTTGTACTGTGTCGGGTTGAGAAGCGGCCACCACGATTGGATTTGGACTTCTATCCATACTTGCCCAAGGCCAATGTCGGCACAACACGCCCATCCAGTTACATGAGCTTGATGGGAAGGACCGCGGCATGACCGAAGCCCCTCGGATTCTTCTACGGCATCATCTTAAACAACTGCGACTGCCAACGTTCCAAGGCGAGTATGCCAAACAGGCGCAGCTCTGTGCTGCAGAGAACAAAGATCACATCCACTATCTGGCGCGGCTGTGTGAGATGGAATTGATCGACCGCGAACGCCGGATGATTGAACGGCGCATCAAAGCGGCGAAGTTCCCCAGCACCAAGAGCTTGGATAGCTTTGACTTCAAGATCATGCCAAGCTTGAACAAGCCCCTGACGATGGATCTGGCACGATGCGATTACGTTAATCGCAGGGAGAACATCATCGCGCTCGGCCCGTCAGGCACGGGCAAGACACACATCGCCCTGGGACTTGGGCTGGCTGCATGTCAAAGAGGACTGAAGGTGCGCTTCACAACGGCTGCGGCATTAGTCCATGATCTGATCGAGGCTCAAGATGAGCGGAGATTGCAGCGCCTTCAAAAGCAACTGACCAGCCAGAACCTGTTGATCATTGATGAACTGGGCTTCGTACCGCTCAGCAAATCTGGCGCAGAGCTGCTCTTCGAGGTCATATCCCAATGCTATGAACGCGGCTCCATCATCATAACCTCGAACCTGCCCTTCGATGAATGGACTGAAGTCTTTGGCTCTGAGCGGCTGACCGGTGCGCTACTCGATCGTTTAACCCATCACGTCCACATCCTCGAGATGAATGGCGAAAGCTATCGGCTCAAACACAGTCGCAACAACCGAAAATAACCAGCCCGCAATCACAGTCAGAATAATGCTGGCCTTATGGCCAGCATGCGCTTTGGCACGCTTCAGCTTTGTGACGAGCACGCGTGCAAAAGCGCCACAAAACATCAACCGAAGTGGCCCATTTTTACGCCGCGACATGGACCCATTTTACTCTGCGATTGACAGTTGTTTCGATGAAAGGTTGTCGATCTCGTTAAGCCACACCAAAAAAGCCTGATGATCCATGTGCCGCACCCCATAATTTTGTTCATGGTGTGTTCTATCACAGGTCGCCACGCATAATAAATGCTAATTGAGCCTTTGGTTTTGGCGGCAGACTTATGCACCATCATCTCGCGGGTCTTGCTAACTCATTGTGCCTTTTTCCTTTAGGTTGTGTGTGGCGTGTAGGGTTCGTTGCGGGTCAAGACTGCCCAGACGATCCGAGCTGTCTTGTTGGCCATTGCGACGGTTGCTACGCGCGCTGGTTTGCGTTCCAGCAGTGACGTCAGCCATTTGCTTGCTCTTTCAGGGTGCGACTTTGTCTGCCGGACGAGCGACGTCATGCCGACGACTAACAAGGATCGTAAGTATTGATCGCCCATCTTGGTGATGCGCCCGAGTTTCTCTTTGCCGCCACTAGATTTGTTCGCGGGCGTCAGGCCCAGCCAAGCCGCAAATTCGCGACCATTTCGGAACTGGTGTCCGTCACCAATACTGGCGATGATCGCGGATGCGGTAACAGCGCCAACGCCTGGGATTGTACGCAACAACCTCACTCGTGCGTCTTCCTTTGCGACCTGCTTCAGGCGGTCTTCGTACCAACGGACCCGAGCATGCAGTGCCATAAGATGTTCGCATAGGTTGTGGATTACTTCGTTCGCGATGTCAGGCAGGTCTAAAACTTCGCCAACCAGTATGTTCTCGGCAAAACCTATGATCCGAGCAAGACCTTTCGCGATATACACACCAAACTCGGCAACCATTCCACGTAGACCATTGATAAGTTGGGTGCGCTGGCGAACCAGGAGGCTCCGCGCTCGGTGGACTGACAATAGGGACTGCTGTTCGACCGTCTTGATCGCCACAAACCTCATTGTGGGTCGTGTAACAGCTTCGCATATCGCTTCGGCATCAATCGCGTCAAACTTGCCCCGCTTCACGTATGGTTTCACATACATCGGTGGAATCAACCGAACGTCGTGGCCAAACTTCGTCAGTTCACGTGCCCAATGATGCGCGCTGCTGCAAGCTTCCATGCCAATCAGGCAAGGTTCGATCTTGGAGAAGAAAGGTAGCAATTGTGCCCGTCTCAAAGGGCGATTGAAGGCGACCTCGTCGTCTTGGGTTATCCCGTGAACCTGAAAAACGTTCTTGGCCAGATCAAGGCCGATTGTGGTAACTTGCATTGGGTGGCTCCTCCTATAAGCAGATATGAACATCTGCAGTATGGCGCATTGCGACGCCGATTGGAGCAGGAGCCATCCACCCCATCAGCTTCAAGCCATACCTTGTGAAGGCCTTGGGACTGCTTTATCAGTGGCGTTTTTAAAGGAGTTCTAGGGTCTGTTGACAATCATCGTGTTGCAATGAGCATGGCACAGAGGTGCCAGTTGGCAGCGTAGCTTGTATCAGTCTTGTCGTATCGCGTTGCTATGCCTCTGAATTCCTTGATCTTTGCGAAGTAGTTTTCGATGAGATGGCGCCACTTGTACATGTGGGTATCGTAGTCCCGTTGAACTTTTCGGTTCGATTTGGGCGGGATGACAGCGGTTGCGCCACGCTCATCAAGGTCTTGCAGGAGCCAGTCGGCGTCGAAGGCTTTGTCGGCCAGCAACGCCCCAAAGGAAGCCCCCTTGATCAGAGGAGCGACCCCCTTCATGTCGTGTGCCTGTCCCGGCAAAAGCAGAAACCGGAACAGGTTACCGAGCGCATCGACCAAGGCCACGACCTTGGTCGTCAGTCCGCCGCGAGAGCGTCCGATAGCCTGGTGTTGAGTCCCCCTTTTGCGCCCGAAGCCTTCTGATGAGCTTGAACAATCGTCCCGTCGATAAGGGCATATTCCAGGTCCGGCTCGCCACTCATGGCATTGAAAAGACTCTCGAACACGCCGTTCCTGGCCCATCGACGAAATCGCTTGAACTGGCTGTTCCAGTTGCCAAACTCTTTGGGCAAATCCCGCCATGGGGACCCTGTGCGTACGCGCCATAATACTGCTTCCATAAACCGGCGATTATTGCGCGCGGTAACACCCGGATCGCCTGCCTTGCCCGGTATAAGCGGCTCAATCTTCTCCCAAAGCTCATCGGAAACAGCCAAACGATTTGCGTCCATCAACACCTCCATTTTGGAAGCTTGAATCAGACTTCAGGCAAAATGGGAACCCCGAATGTCAACAGGCCCTAAATGAGGAATGAATATACCGAAGGTGAAATTCGTATGGCTACTTTGGTGGCTTTGAACGCATCAAAGACAGGAAGACTTACAACAACTAAACTGATCAGTGCACTGACAGATTCAATGAACCCAAGTGGAACAGATGCTCAGGTGGCTCAGGAACGTAATGATACCTACTTCTCCCAAAAAGTGCGCAATCTAATTAGCCACCGTGATAACGAAACCAGCTTAATGAGCCAGGATTACGTGGTTTATAACGCTGAAAATGAAACACTTACCATCACTGTTGCAGGCAAAAAATTGTGCACGATCTAACCTTTTAGGCGCGTTTTGTATCCAGTTGGGAGCCATTTTAGCTCAGTGGCTCCCATGTGTTGTTTGTCCCATACAAACCATGCATAAGCAGTCGTTCCAGAGCCTTTGATTTCGACGTTACGGGGATAGAATGTAATACGCTCGCTAAACACCCAAACTCTGCTTGGGGGGGCAATGTCGAAAATTTCTTTTTGCCGTTTGCCGCCTTCAAGAAAGGCAAGTCTAAGAAGAAACGTGTACTTATTAGATACTAGGCTTTCTGCGTGATGGACAAACGCCTCAGCACTATGAAACGGCGGATTTGTAATGATGTTATCTACGGATCTGTGTGTGTTTAGAAAGTCTACGCCACCTTGCCCGTACTCCCGATCATAAAGGTCTGAACTATAAACCTCGTTTCCTAAGGTTTTCAGCACTTCAGACATAGCACCGTCACCACAAGCGCACTCCCATATTCCACCCTCAAATTTTTCATTGTCGATTAGAACCTGGG
>CBDBLS010000014.1:0-55557 GCA_965207105.1 Roseovarius sp.
TCGGCGCGCACTGTCGCGTACTTCCAGCGGAATAATAACCGTCGTATGGTTATGAGTGGCAGCCGTATTCTCCCCAAAACGGGTAATTAAAAATTCCCCAACATTAGCGGCGACGGCGATTTTCGAACCTCAAATATTCGAAAATTGTCGTTGCCGCGAGAAGCAGGCTTGATGGTTCCGATAATGAGCAACAGGGGCCACCGAGTGCAGGGAATCAAGGAGATCGTTTTGATCAACGATTTACATCAACAAGGTTTGAGTATTTCAGCCATTGCCCGGAAAGTCGGGTGCGACCGCAAGACGGTTAAGAAGTACATCGAGAGAGGGTTGGTGGCGCCGGTCTATGGTCCGCGCGCGCCAAGAGTGGGTTTGCTGGACCCCTACGCGGCGTATTTGACCGAACGGGTGGCGTCGTTTCCTGATTTGTCCGGGTGCCGCCTTCTGCGCGAGATCAGGGATCCGGGGTATGAGGGGAGCTATTCAACGCTGAAGCCATTTTTGCGGGAAGTTCGTCCGCCTTCGCGTACACAGTTTGAGCGGCGGTTTGAGACGCCCCCAGGCAAGCAGGCGCAGGTGGATTTTGCGGAGTTCAGTGTCTCGTTCACGGACGAGCCGGGCGTCACGCGCAAGGTCTGGCTGTTCTCGATGGTGCCTGGCCATTCTCGCTGGCTCTGGGGTCGGTTCGTGTCGAGCCAGAACCTGCAATCTGTGATGCGCTGTCATATCGCGGCATTTGAAGAGATGGGCGGATCACCGGAACACATTCTCTATGATCGTATGAAAACAGCGGTGATTGGCGAGGATGAGAGCGGCGTTGTGACCTACAACACGTCCCTGGTTGCTTTGCTCAATCACTACGGCACGGTGCCCCGTGCGTGCCAGCCTTATCGGGCGAAGACGAAAGGGAAAGTCGAAAGACCTTTCCGCTATATCCGTCAGGACTTCTTTCTGGCGCGGACGTTCCGCAACATCGACGAGCTGAACGCCCGGTTCGACCTATGGCGGACGGGTATTGCCAATCCGCGCACTCACGCCACGATGTAAAACGCGGAGCAATATTGGGCCACAGAAGCGGCTGCATATCGCAGTTGTAGCGGAGTAAAAGTCCGCCAGTTTGTGCCCTTCGTTTATTCGGAGGGCGGGAGATGTATTCTGTGGATATTTATAGTCGTGTGCGCCGTGCTTGTTTGAAGGACGGTATGTCTGGCCGAGAAGCGGCGCGGTTTTTCAACATGGCGTAATCAGGATCAGCACTCAGTTACCCCTGTTATTCTGGATGCACATGCAATTGAAAAGGAGACTGACCAATGGAATATTTTGCTGGTTTGGATGTGTCCATGGAAGAGACGCATATCTGCATTCTGGATCGTGAAGGGGCCCTTATTCGTGAAGGAAAAGCGAGCTCAACACCAAAAGCGATCGCTGACTTCCTCGCTTCTGGACCACCATGTGCCAAAGTTGTATTTGAAACGGGACGGATGGCACCAATGCTTTACCATGGGCTGACGGAGCTTGGTGTCCCGGTTGTTTGCATCGAGAGCAGGCAAGCATATCAGGCCCTTAAATCTCTGGCCGGCCACAAGACGGACCGCAATGATGCCCGCGGTTTGGCACACCTGGCGCGGACGGGATTCTACAAGCCGACCCATGTCAAATCACTGTCAGCGCACGCAATCCGGTCGCTGATCGCAGCCCGCAAGAAGCTGGTCGGACAGCGTGTGACGCTCGACAATCAGATCCGCGGTCTGGTCGTCGTCTTCGGCGTGCGGCTGCCACGAGCTTTGTCTCCGGCATTCAAAAACGCGGCGCTAAAAGTTAGCGATGGAGTGCCTGGCCTCCATGCCGCAATTTGCGGACTGTTCGCAGCACGCGAAGCAATCCTCGCGGCGGTTGCAGCCATTGATGGCGACATCAAAAAGATGACCCGCAAATCCGAAGTCTGCCAGCGCCTTATGACGGTACCAGGGGTCGGTCCGATCACAGCATTGGCCTTTGCCGCAGCAATTGATGATCCGTCGCGTTTCAGGAAATCGCGTGATGTGGGGGCGTATCTTGGACTGGTGCCGCGACGGCATCAATCTGGTGAAATCGACTACACGGGCAGCATCTCAAAGCGGGGCGACGTGCGCGTCAGAACGCTTCTCTATGAGGCCGCCAATGTGATGCTGACGCGGTATGCCGCTCCGCTCAAATTGAAGACATGGGCCCTCGCAATCGGTGCGCGCTCAACGATGAGAAAGGCCCGAGTGGCTCTGGCGCGTCGTCTGGCAATCATACTTCATGCCATTATGCGAGACAAAACTGACTTCCAGTCCGCGTAAGGCTTACGAGGCGACAACGAGGATTCCTAAATCAAAGTTCCCATCTGGGACGATGCCCGAGGGAGGGCGTGAGACACGGCGCCGATTCTGTAGCAACAGCCAAGACCAACGGTATGATTGCGGTTTCAACATTGCCGACCCACACCCAGCCAACCCCATCATGAACCTCAGAGTTCGAAGAGAACAAAGGCAACCTCTGACATCAAAAGCAGGAAACTCAGGAAACACGCATTGACAGATTAGAGAACATTGCCGACCCACACCCAGCCAACCCCATCATGAACCTCAGAGTTCGAAGAGAACAAAGGCAACCTCTGACATCAAAAGCAGGAAACTCAGGAAACACGCATTGACAGATTAGAGAACATTGCCGACCCACACCCAGCCAACCCCATCATGAACCTCAGAGTTCGAAGAGAACAAAGGCAACCTCTGACATCAAAAGCAGGAAACTCAGGAAACACGCATTGACAGATTAGAGAACATTGCCGACCCACACCCAGCCAACCCCATCATGAACCTCAGAGTTCGAAGAGAACAAAGGCAACCTCTGACATCAAAAGCAGGAAACTCAGGAAACACGCATTGACAGATTAGAGAACAAAGATCGTAAGACGATCGCGAAGATGCTGCGCCATGAACTTCCGCCTGGGTATCGTCGGTCGGAAGCGCCTCGGCGGCCAACGCTTGATGGTTATGTTGGTGTGGTCGATGAGATACTGCGCACAGACAAAGCCCTGATCAAAAAGCAGCGACACACGGCCAAGCGCATCTTTGAACGGCTGCGCGATGAGCATGGATATGCCGGCAGCCTGACCACGGTGACCTATTACGTGCGCGAGCAAAAACGGCGCACCAAAGAGGTGTTTGTGCCGTTGTCGCATCGGCCGGGCCATGCGCAGGTTGATTTTGGTGAGACGCTGGGCGTGATCGGTGGCGTGGAATGCAAGATCCACTTCTTCGTGATGAGCTTGCCACATTCTGATGCGGTGTTTGTGAAGGGATATCCAGCTGAGACAACCGAGGCGTTTTGCGATGGCCATGTGTCCGCCTTTGCATTCTTTGGCGGCATTCCGCAATCCATTCTCTACGACAATACCAAGATCGCCGTGGCTCGGATACTCGGGGATAAGACGCGCATCCGCACACGTCGGTTTACGGAACTGCAGTCGCATTACTTGTTTGATGACAAGTTTGGCAGACCCGCGCGAGGGAACGATAAAGGCAACGTTGAGGGCATGGTTGGATACACCCGCCGCAACTTCATGGTTCCCGCACCTCGCTATGACAGCTTTGATGATCTGAACGCACATTTGGAAGAGAAGTGTTTAGCACGTCAGGCCGATACGTTGCGGGGTCACACCCAAACCATAGGCGCACGCCTGATGTCGGATTTGGATGCTCTGATGGGATTGCCCGTCGCAGAATATGAAGCCTGCGATCACGTCAGCACGCGTGCAACGTCGATCTCAATGGTGCGCTATCGCAGCAATGATTACTCGGTGCCAGTAGCCTATGCGCACCACGATGTTCATGTGCGTGGGTTTGTGCATGAGGTTATCATCGGCTGCGGCAATGAGATTATTGCGCGGCACAAACGATCCTACACATCAGCGGATATGGTCTTTGACCCATTGCACTTTTTGCCCCTGCTTGAACAAAAGGTGGGTGCCCTGGATCAGGCCGCGCCTTTGCAGGGTTGGCATTTGCCAGATGTATTTGCCACGCTGCACCGACTGCTTGAAGCCAGAATGGGTAAGCCGGGCAAGCGAGAATACGTTCAAGTCTTGCGCCTTTTGGAGACCTTCGAAATGGATGTTGTGCAAGGCGCAATCCAGCAGGCAATAGATATGGGTGCAATTGGCTATGACGCCGTAAAACACCTTGTACTGTGTCGGGTTGAGAAGCGGCCACCACGATTGGATTTGGACTTCTATCCATACTTGCCCAAGGCCAATGTCGGCACAACACGCCCATCCAGTTACATGAGCTTGATGGGAAGGACCGCGGCATGACCGAAGCCCCTCGGATTCTTCTACGGCATCATCTTAAACAACTGCGACTGCCAACGTTCCAAGGCGAGTATGCCAAACAGGCGCAGCTCTGTGCTGCAGAGAACAAAGATCACATCCACTATCTGGCGCGGCTGTGTGAGATGGAATTGATCGACCGCGAACGCCGGATGATTGAACGGCGCATCAAAGCGGCGAAGTTCCCCAGCACCAAGAGCTTGGATAGCTTTGACTTCAAGATCATGCCAAGCTTGAACAAGCCCCTGACGATGGATCTGGCACGATGCGATTACGTTAATCGCAGGGAGAACATCATCGCGCTCGGCCCGTCAGGCACGGGCAAGACACACATCGCCCTGGGACTTGGGCTGGCTGCATGTCAAAGAGGACTGAAGGTGCGCTTCACAACGGCTGCGGCATTAGTCCATGATCTGATCGAGGCTCAAGATGAGCGGAGATTGCAGCGCCTTCAAAAGCAACTGACCAGCCAGAACCTGTTGATCATTGATGAACTGGGCTTCGTACCGCTCAGCAAATCTGGCGCAGAGCTGCTCTTCGAGGTCATATCCCAATGCTATGAACGCGGCTCCATCATCATAACCTCGAACCTGCCCTTCGATGAATGGACTGAAGTCTTTGGCTCTGAGCGGCTGACCGGTGCGCTACTCGATCGTTTAACCCATCACGTCCACATCCTCGAGATGAATGGCGAAAGCTATCGGCTCAAACACAGTCGCAACAACCGAAAATAACCAGCCCGCAATCACAGTCAGAATAATGCTGGCCTTATGGCCAGCATGCGCTTTGGCACGCTTCAGCTTTGTGACGAGCACGCGTGCAAAAGCGCCACAAAAACATCAACCGAAGTGGCCCATTTTTACGCCGCGACATGGACCCATTTTACTCTGCGATTGACACCACGACCTTGCGCGTCATTGATGAGGCCTTCGCCGAGGAACAATCCAGTCTGAAACTGTTGCCCGCAATTCCTTACAACGCGGTTCTGACTGTTGAGCGCCGGGTCAGCCATGAGGGCATGGTCTCGGTTGCGGGTAATTATTACAGCGTGCCCGATACAACGAGGAAGCGCGTGCTTGAGGTCCAAAACCACACGCACGAGGTTCGGATCTTTGAGGACGGACAGTTGGTTGCCCGCCACCCGATCTTGAGCGGTAAGAACCAGCGGCGCGTTGATCCCGCACACCGAAAGGGCCCGCCGGTTCAGTGCATATCACCGCAATCGTCGGCCATCGCGCGCCGATCCCTGGACTTTTACGGCGCTGTCGGTGAACGCATGGCGGCACAGGGAGCATCGCAATGACAGAGGTTCTCGATCGGATCAGGGGTGCGATGGTTGGGCTGAAGATGCCACGTGCGCTCGAAGCGCTCGATCATACCGTGCAGAAGCTGGAACAGGGCGAGATCACTGCGATTGAGGCTATCGACAGCCTTTTGTCCGAGGAATACAGCACCCGCGAGACCCGGCGTATTGATGTGGCCTTGCGTACATCCAAGCTGTTACCCATCAAAACACTGGAAAGCTTCGACTTCAGCTTCCAGCCGTCGCTCGATCGCGAACGCATTGCGGCTCTCGCCCGGCTCGACTTCATCCGACGCGCAGAAGTTGTCCATTTTCCCGGGCCACCCGGCACCGGCAAAAGCCACCTGGCCACCGCCCTTGGCGTTGCCGCCGTCAAAGCGGGCATGCAGGTCTATCGCGCGACCTTGGCAGAGTTGGTTGAGGTTCTGGCAAAGGCAGAGCGCCAGGGCCTGCTTGCCGAAAAGATAAGGTTTTACGCCAGATCATCGCTGCTGGTCGTCGACGAGATCGGCTATCTGCCGATCACTCAGGGCGGCGCAAATCTGTTCTTCCAACTCGTGAACGCCCGCTACGAAAAGGGCGCGATGATCCTCACGTCAAACCGCGGGTTTGCAGAATGGGGTGATGTCTTCGGTGATCCCGTCGTCGCCACCGCGCTCCTCGATCGGCTGCTTCACCATGCCGTCGTCGTCCAGATCGAAGGCGCAAGTTACCGGCTGCGCGGTCACTCAGACCTGATCCCGGAACACGCACGCACCAACGCACCAATTACACCGCCACCCGCACCAAAACGCCGTGGCCGCCCACCCAAAAAAATAGAGGCGAAAGTCAATAAACCGGCTGACACCCGAACCCCGATAAACTGAGGAATTTTACTTTGCCCAAACTGGGGAATTTTAAACTGCCATTGACATATGGTATCCGCGATTGCGGGCATCATCACGGAAGCCTGGAAATTCAGCTTGCTCGGCCGCATCCTGCAAGATGAGCGGTTTGCCATCTTCCAATACTCGCCCCACGGGACTAGTACTGGCATTCCAACCTGGAAAACCATTCAGATTACTGTCGTTGAAGGGATCATGCCGGATAATCGGAATAGCCAATCCTGCTTTCAGGTCGAGTACCTGAATACTGCTGATATCCCATAGTGAGTGCTCGCAAACACCCCGGGTCAGGTGCAAATAGGTCTCAGTAGCATCCTGGCTCGCATCGATGAAACGCGCCAAATTTGAGATATTCTGAAAGTGGCCTGCTAGAGGCGAAATATCGGAAGTTTGCAATCAGTAACCTCGACTCCATGCAATCGGCGCATTATCTCTATCACAGTTCTTTTTAGCTTATACCGATGCAATAAATCACGCAGCTCTTACCCATTGTCCATGTCTAAACGAAAGCCACTCAACCGAGCAGGACTCACTTATTCAGACATTTTCGAAGCGGATACTACCTCAATTTGCAGCGACCTCCTGTCGTTTTCGTCGGTCGATCCACTTTAAGCACTGGTTAGAAACCCCGTGACTACTTCTGACATGAGTATTCACCTATTCTTATGACCTAAATTTGTAGCAATATATTGAAGGAAATCCCAGATCGTGCCTTCAAAATCATCGGGCGCGAGCGGACCAGGTTCGTAATATTTTGTTCTCAAAGCTTTCGTAAGAGTTTCTAGCTTTTCTCGGTCTTCAGCATTGAATTCATTACATAGCGTAGCATAGTTTTGGGTTTCATCAAACTCTGGATCTGGATTGAATCCGGCAAAGCCCCAACGAATAGCTACTTTTGTCGCGCTGATTGGGCGCAAACACAGAAAAAGAGTATAGTGTGTTGCCACAGACATCAGAAAACTGGGATAAGCACAGGTCAGCAAAGAATTTCGCCGCTCATCTTCAGTCAGATCCTGATGGAAAGGCCCCCGGTCTGGCCAGTCGGGGTCATAAAAGGCGTGATAACCGGTATAACCTTCGCCGGTTTCTTCGAACTTGCCGCACAGCTTTGTGGGTGTAATCGCGTGCAGTGTTTTTGCATGCGTAGCGGACAGGTGATACCCTTCGAGAAAGTTCTCCATCAGGCTTTTCCAGTTGGTTTCCCAAACACCTTCATCCATGAACACTAGATGACGTTGCTCGTGGTGATAGTTGGTCATTAATTTCGACAAACCAGCCATCCTGGGTCCGAGAGGAGCCGCGTTTCCGTCCAGATTGACGAAGATAAAATTTTCCCAAATTTCTATCTTGAATTGCTTGAGGCCACATTTCTTTTGATCGAAAGTACGCACCTTTTTCATCAAAGGTGCTGCCTTCAACGCGCCATCCTGACCGTATGTCCACGCGTGGTATCCGCAAACAAAGCGTTTGCGATTGCCGCTGAGTTCCGTTTCCACTTGGTTCCCACGATGACGGCAGACATTGGACAAGACACGGATATCGCCGCTTTCGTCGCGTGTCACAAGCAACTGCTCTCCGATGAGGTCTGTTGTATAGAAATCCCCCGGTTTCTTGACCTCATCAACGTGACCCAGACAAACCCATTCTTTTCGGAAAAGGTGCTCTTTTTCATACTCAAGAAACTCTTCGGAGTTGTAAAACTCCGCCGGCATTGCGCGGGCATCAAGCTGGTCGGTAGCCTTCAGATCGGCAAGGTCTGACCTTATTTTTTCGACGTTCCGATGGATTTCAGTTTGCATGTTTATTGCTCCTAATTCGATATAATTGTGTTCAACTCTTAAAGCCGTCCAATGCGGTCAGGAAGGCATTGTTTTGATCCGGAAGCCCCACAGAGACCCGAGCCCAATTCAGGTATGGATCTTCCAGCCAACCCTTAATCAGGATGCCTTCGTGGCGTAACTTTTCAGCAAATCCAACGCCGTTTTCTCTACAGTTAAAGAATATGAAGTTGGCTTGAGACGGCGCAATTTTATATCCACGATCTGCCATCGCAGTTTGCAGGCGAATACGCTCCGCCACAATCTGACGAATACTATTTTCTAAATGTGCGGAATCTTCAAATGCGGCCCCTGCGGCGGCGGCGGCCAAGGCGTTTACACCAAACGGATTGCGCGTTTTCATCAATGCCTTGGCAATCAAAGCGTTGGTAGTAATGGCGTACCCCACCCGTATGCCAGCAAGGCCATAGGCTTTGGAAAATGTGCGTAGCGAAACCCAAGGGAGTTGTGTCGCGCTCAACTTCGCAAGCGCATCAAAGCGTGCATCTTTTGAAACAAACTCGACATAGGCTTCGTCAAAAACAAACAGCGTTTCTGGCGACAACGCGATTATGATATCATCAAATTCATCTTCACTGATCACCGGGCCAGCCGGGTTCGAAGGAGAAGAAAACATTAGGACGCGCGGCTTCTTTTCCAGTTGCGCAACGATTTCAGCAACTGGAAACGCCCAGTCAGGATTGAATGGGATCTTAGAAACTGTAGCTCCACATGCCATTGCGCCAAATTCGTGGAGACCAAAGCTCGGGCAAATTGTGACAACGTGATCTCCGTGTCGAAGAGTTGCCCGGAAAACGGCACCAATCAAATCCTCCGATCCATTTCCCATAACCAGACGGTCGGCGGATACGCGCAGCCTTTCACCAATCTGCTGGCGTAACGCAAGTGAACCCGCGTCTGGATAAAATGAAACCTTGTTGGCTCCTTGATGAATTGCCTCGATAGCTTGCGGACTTGGCCCATGCGGGTTCTCATTACTGTCAAGTTTTCCCAGACATTCAATACCGTACGTGTCGCGAAAGCGGTCCAAAGCCAGACCAGCGTTATAAGAGGGCAAATTGTTTATTTCCGGGCGGATCAAGCTAGTGTAGTCGGACATTTCAGGATCTTTCGAGACTTAGAGGTCAAATATTTTACCAGGGTTCATAATATTCTTGGGATCTACCGCACGTTTTATCGTACGCATAAGGTCCAGCGCAGGCCCGTGTTCGCGACCTAGATAGTCTTTCTTTCCAAGGCCAACGCCATGTTCGCCTGTGCTAGTCCCACCCATGTCGATGGCCAGCTCGACCAAGGATTGATTGACGTGACGTGCACGAGAAAATTCGGCGCTATCTTCAGGGTCAAACAGTAAAACCAGATGGAAATTAC
This sequence comes from Roseovarius sp., assembly GCA_965207105.1. Taxonomy (GTDB): domain Bacteria; phylum Pseudomonadota; class Alphaproteobacteria; order Rhodobacterales; family Rhodobacteraceae; genus Roseovarius. Next base: position 9,748 of record CBDBLS010000014.1, read on the forward strand.
CATCTCCTACATGCCCTACCAAAGGTGCTGTGATGTTGTTTGATGCAGCCAGTTTCTGCGCTTGGCGAATACATTCGGGCAACCGGGATATTGGAACGCAGACATCCGTTGAAATGCCTTTCGCTCCCGGCTTCAGACCACGCGATGCATACAGCGCAGAGTGGCGAATTTTCCAAATCTTGTTATAATCATCCTTGTTCTGAGCCTTGTCGAAACGGACCGCGCTGTTTTGTTCGGCAATATCTTCCAGAATCCCCAGATCATTCGCAACGGCGGCCTCTGATCCGGTCAAATCCAAAAATAGCGCAGGTTTCTCGGGCCAATCGGACTTCGAATAGGCATTGATCGCTTGCATTTGCAATGAATCAGCCAACTCAATCCGGTTCAGACACAATCCAAGCTGAAGCGCTTCGACGACCGTTTGTGTTGCGGCATCAATGCTATCAAAACTGCACATCGCTGCTTTGGCTGTTTCCGGGATGCCAAACAAACGAAGAGTCAGTTCGGTGATCACGCCCAAAGTTCCCTCGGATCCGATCATCAAACGAGTCAAATCATATCCAGCGGAAGATTTGCGTGCCCTGCCCCCCGTTTTGATAATCTGGCCGTCGGGCAAAACAACTGTCATCGACAGTACAAGATCTTTCATTGAGCCATAACGTACGGTTGTTGTTCCCGAAGCCCGTGTTGCCGCCATGCCGCCCAACGTCGCATGAGCGCCCAGATCAACCGGGAAAAATAGTCCGGTTGCACGCAATTCCTCATTCAGTTGTTGCCGGGTTACGCCACATTGCACCGTGCAATCCATATCGGTAACTTCAACATCCAAAACGGCGTTCATCCGGCTGGTATCCAGTGAAATACCACCCTGATGTGCCTGAATCTGCGCCTCGATACTTGATCCCGCTCCAAACGGAATAACGGGTGCCCCAAACTGAGCACATATTTGGATAACTTCCGCAACTTGCTGCGTTGAATCAGCAAAAAATACGGCATCTGGAGCTGCCGCATCATGCCAGGAGTCTCCAAGGCCATGTTCACTTCGCTGCGCCTGGTTGGTGGCTATGTTTTCTGGAAATTGTGCAATCAAGGCTGCAATTGCAGCCAGCGTTGCAGTGTTCCCGCTGTCGTCGCTCAATGTATTCGCCATCTTGGATTGGAAACTTTCGGGGATTCAGGGCCACGACAGCCCTGAATTTTTACCCACTTTAAGATCAGGTTGAAAACCACCAGCGTTCTGAACATCTGGCACCGTCGAGATCCCAGTTATTTGACAATTCACCATGCATGACATTCTTGGCCTTCGCATCCACGAAATCTGCAAATGCCGGAATAACCGTACCGCCTTCATCGCTGATCAAAACCTGCGCTTCACCATAAAGCTCTTTACGTTTTGCAGCATCACGTTCTGAACGCGCAGCGGTCAGAATTGTATTGAGAACATCAGTTGTCCACTTTGCTTCATTCCAGCCTGTGGACATTGCTGCCGACGAATACGCCGTCGACAACATAACGTCTTCGTTCACACGGCCCGACCAACGCGACGCAAAGAAAGGTTTGACGCCCCAAACACTGGACCAATATCCATCTTCGGGTTCACGTACGACTTCGATGTTGATACCCGCAGCCGAAGCATGCTCACTATATAGCTGGGCCATATCTACAGCACCGGTAAAGGGTGTTTCAGAAACATGTAGCTTAATTGTTGAATCAGACGCCCCCGCCGCTTGCATTAGTGAACGCGCCAGATCCGGGTCATAGGCCTTTTGCTCTAAATCCTTGTTATAGTTGGCATAGGATGCGGAAATAGGTTGGTCGTTTCCAAGCGATCCATAGCCGCCAAGGATTTTGTTCAGGATGTCTTCACGATCAATGGCGTATTTCAGCGCCTGACGGACCTTAAGATCAGTATAGGGTTCCACATCCGTTTGCATTGCAAATGCGTAGTGCGCTTTGCCAGCGGTTTGAATCAAATCAATATTGGGTTGGCGCTGTAGTAAGCGCGCAGTGCTTGGGTCTACAAAATTCATCGCGTGAATTTGACCAGTCTGCAACGCGGTCGTGCGCGCTGTTACGTCAGCGATCGCCAAAATCTCAATTGAATCGAAATGTGCACGGCCTTCTTTCCAGTAGTTCGGATTCTTGCGAACAACCGATTTTGTGCCCGGCTCAAAGCTTTCAAGGATGTATCCGCCGGTACCAACACCGGCATCGAATGATGTTTCACCATCCGGAACAATTGCGAGCGCATAAACAGACATGATCGAATCAAATCCGGCATTGGGCGCGCTCAGTACGACTGTAACTTCATGCGAGCCGGTTGCGGCAACGTCCACAACTTCACCCAACAGAGATTTAATGGCCGATTTAGTGTCGTCACCGCGATGCAGATTGATTGAATAGACCACATCAACTGCGGTTAGTGCATTCCCATTGTGGAAGTCGACTCCTTGGCGAATTTTGAATACCCAAGTTTTCTGATCGTCAGATGCCTCCCAGCTTTCGGCCAACTCTGGGACAATAACGCCACCAGGACCCACCTCGATCAGATTGTTGCGTAGTTGCCAGTTCAGCAAGGTACCAAACGGGTTTCTATCACTTGAGGATCGAGCGTATCCGCAGAGCTAAAATCCGATGTACCTATCTTGAATGTTCCACCCGCTTGCGGTGTCTCCGCATGTGCAGGCAATGGAAATCCATTAAGGCTAAGCAACGTTCCTACACCGGCAGCGCCAGCGCCAAGTAGCAAAGAACGCCTGTTTTGTCGTATGTCATATATTCATCCCCATTTGAACAACACGTACGTCCAGTTCACGCTTGGTCAGAAACTTTGCCAGCAGGTCTAGAATTAAGACGTGTTTTTGTGTCTTTTGTTTGTACATAATAAAGATGGACCGCTTGACAAAAGAAGGCAAGATAGGCCACCTAAACTGTATACCAGAAAATCTAAAGGATAATCTGCGGGCATTGCAATGAAGAACGATCAACTCCCCTCTTTGCGTGCCCTTCACATCTTTGATGTTTTTGGGCGTACCAATTCTGTCGCTGAAACAGCAAGAGAGCTTCGCGTGACTCCCGGTGCGGTCAGCCAGCAGCTGAAGTTTTTGGAAGAGCAGACCGGACATTTGTTGTTAAACCGTAGCGGTCGGGGTGTTATGCTGCGTCCCGAGGCCGAGATATATCATCGCTATGTATCAAGAGGTTTTGAATCACTCTACCGGGCTCAACAAGTTCTAAGAGGCTTTGAAACAGACCCTGTATTGTCTATCAGCGCGCTTCCCTCACTATTGTCAAAGTGGCTCAACCCGGCACTGGGGACTTTTCAGGATGCTCATCCAGGCATTTCGCTCCGGCTGGATTCCACCCATCAAGAGGCAGACAGGTACCTGCAAACGACCCGGTTTCGAATAACGTATGGTGAAGTAGCGCAGCGATACCCATACAGTCGGGAGTTATTTACCGACACTATGTTTCCGGTATGTTCAGCACAGTTTCTCAGGGACAACCCTGAAATTGTCGTGCCTACAGCACTTCAGGAAATGCCCTTATTGTCGTCCGACTGGGGCTATGGGTACCAGGATATTCCTGATTGGGACGATTGGTTTCGTGCCAATAACATCGAGACTAGCCAAATCAATCGAGCAGGCATTTTCTCATTGTCCAGCCTGACATTGGAGGCCGCAATCGAAGGCAAAGGCGTCGCTCTCGCGCAGACGTCGTTTGCAAGCCGAGATTTGGAACTTGGGCGTTTGGTAAGGCTCTCCTCTGCAGAGCTTTTGTTGCCGAAACCGTATTTCATCTGTTGGGGGGAAGGTGCGATGCAGGATCCGGTTTCCAAAGATTTCCTTAATTGGATCACCAAGAGAGGTCGTGACTTCATCGGGCAACTTAGCCCCGAAAACACGCTGAAATACAAATAGTTTAGTTTTTCTAAATGACAAAATAGAATTGCCGCCTGTACTTTCTACGGAATGTCGAGTGTATCATTAATAAACACAGACATATCAGGGGACAACATGTTTTTAAAAAACGCTTGGTACGTAGCCGCTTGGGCTGATGAGATTGATCGAAATCTAAAGCAGATTCGTGTTCTTAATGAAAAAATATGCATCTTCAGAACAGAAGCCAGTGAAGTTATCGCTCTAGAAGACGCTTGCCCACATCGAAAACTGCCTCTGTCAAAGGGGCGTATTAAAGGTGATACGGTTGAATGTGGGTATCATGGTTTAACATTTGACTGCGGTGGCCAATGCGTTGATGCCCCGGGCAAAGGACGCATTCCATCAAATGCCAAGGTAAGGACGTACCCAGTTCATGAAAAGTACGGGCTAGTCTGGATTTGGATGGGCAACGCCGCGATGGCTGACATCTCGGAGATATTCGAAATTGAGCATTTTGATGACCCGTCTTGGGGCATCAACCGCGGCAAAGCGATGGAGATCAAGTGTAACTACTTGTATATGACAGATAACTTACTTGATCCGACACATGTAGCCTGGGTACACCAAAGTTCATTTGCGCAAGATGCAACCAAGGATGCACCTCTTTCAGTCACGAAGAAGGACGACGGCATCATTGTCCATCGGTGGATGCTGGATGTTGAACCCGCCCCTTTTTACAAAAAAGTTGTAGAGTTTGAGGGCAATTGTGACCGGCTTCAACACTACGAGGTCCGTTACCCCAGTCACGCACTGATCAAGGCTGTCTTTACCCCTGCGGGGTCAGGTGGCCCCGATGGGCCTTTGGATGAAAAGACCTTCATCATGGACAGCTACAATTTCATGACACCGACATCTGAAACCGAAACCCGGTATTACTGGTTCCAACTGCGCAATATCCGGCCTGATGATCAGGCTCTTTCAGAGATGATGAGCGGCGATGTGCGCCACGCATTCGAGGAAGATCTAGCTGTGCTTGAAGAAGTTCAAATCGGTATGGATGAAAAATCTTCTCCTCATATAGATTTGTCCATTGATGGCGGGCAATTACGGTTTCGTCGCCAATTGGAAGCAATGATTGCCGAAGAGCGCATGGTTGATGCCGCGATGGAGGGTTGAGATGGCTAAGAAATTTAGACAATTTCGCGTCGTAAAAAAACGCCTGAAAGCGCTATTATTACGTCGTTCTTGCTGGCCCCCACAGACGGAGAGGGGCTGGCATCTGCCCGCCCGGGGCAATATTTACCGCTCAAAATTCCCGGCCCAAACGGGGCTACGCTGCGTAATTACTCATTGTCATGCGACGTAAATCGCCGCGATCACTATCGAGTTTCTATCAAACGCGAAGCAGCACCTGAAAATGTGCCGGGCGCATTGGATGGGATTGGCTCATGTTACATGCATGACCAGATCGACGAGGGCGATGAAGTTGCCGTTATGGCTCCACGAGGGACATTTTATCTTGATGAGGGGAGTACGCGCCCGGTGATACTGCTCAGCGGCGGTGTGGGGCTGACGCCGATGGTGTCGATGCTACATGCTCTCTCTGGCGGGTATCGGCCGGTCTGGTTTATTCATGCTTGCGAGAATGGTGTAATCGGCGGAGCAATACTCGGCCAGGGTAGCGGCGTCGTTGTGTTGTCGCGGGCGGCGTAAAAGTCGTCCACTTTTGCCCTTTCGTTTGATGGGAGGGCCGGGGGATTTTCACCGTGGAATTGTATTTGAAGGTGCGTCGGGCTCATTTTCAGGATGGGTTGAGCGGGCGTCGGATTGCCCGGGATTTTGGGATTGGCCGAGACAGTGTTGCGAAGATGTTGGCCTATTCGGAGCCACCGGGGTATCGGCGGACAGCGCCGATTAGGCGCCCGAAGCTGGATGCGTTCACCTGCCAGATCGACCAATGGCTTACTGAGGACAAAGCGCGTCCGCGCAAGCGGCGCCACACCGCAAAGCGTATCTTTGAGAGGCTGCGCGACGAGTGCGGCTTTGATGGCGGATACACAATCGTCAAAGACTGCGTCCGGGCCAGGAAGCGCTCTGGCAAAGAGATGTTCGTGCCGCTCAGCCATCCGCCCGGGCATGCGCAGGCGGATTTTGGTGAAGCGCCTGTCGTGATTGGCGGCGTTGAGCGGAAGGCGCACTTCTTCGCCTTTGATCTGCCGCAGAGCGATGCGTGTTTTATCCGGGCCTATCCTGCGGCAACCACCGAGGCCTGGCTGGATGGGCATGTGCATGCCTTTGCTTTCTTTGGGGCGGTTCCCCTGTCGATCCTCTATGACAATGACCGCTGCCTGGTGGCGCGGATCCTGCCGGACGGCACCCGGCAAAGAACCCAACGGTTCAGCGCAATGCTGTCGCATTATGTGGTCCGGGATCGCTACGGCCGTCCCGGCAAGGGGAACGACAAGGGAGCGGTCGAGGGGTTGGTCGGCTACGGGCGGCGCGACTTCATGGTGCCGATCCCGTCCTTTCCGGACCGGGATGCGTTCAACGCTCACCTGGAAGAGCAATGCCGCAAACGGCAGGACGATGTCCTGCGCGGACACAAGGCCAGCATCGGCGAACGGCTGCAAGCCGATCCGGCGGCAATGCAGGATTTGCCCGGCGAACCCTTCGAGGCCTGTGAGTTGCAAAGTGGCCAGGTCACATCGACATCGGTGCTGCGGTATCGCGGTAACGACTACTCGGTGCCGGTCGCATATGGCCACCGCGCGGTCTGGATCAAGGGCTTCGTGATCCGCGTCGTTATCGGTTGCGCCACTGAGGTGATCGCCGATCATCCCCGCTCTTATGACAGCGGTGACATGGTGTTCGACCCGCTGCATTACCTGCCGCTGATCGAGCGCAGGATCATGTCCTTCGATCAGGCTGCGCCCTTGCAGGGTTGGGAACTGCCTGACGCCTTCGCCACGCTCCGGCGCTTGCTGGAAGCCCGGCAGGGCAAGGCGGGCAAAAGGGAGTATGTCCAGGTCCTGCGCCTGTCGGAGCGGTTCGAGCTGGAGGTGCTGCATCTTGCCGTCAAAGACGCCCTGCGAATGGGGGCGGTCAGCTTCGATGCGATCAAGCACCTCGTCCTGTGCCGCGTCGAGCGAAGGCCCCCGAGGTTGGATTTGGATGTCTATCCGTTCCTGCCCGGAACCAACATCGCCACCACCTCGGCTTCTTCCTGTATGAGCCTTCTGTCAGGAGGTGACGCATGACGGATGCACCCGAACTGCCGCTGACACACCACCTCAAGACTCTGCGCCTGCCCACCTTCCTGCGCGAGCATGACAAGCAAGCGCGCATTTGTGCGGCGGAAGGCCTGGATCATGTGCGCTATCCAGCCCGGCTGACCGAGCTGGAACCAATCGATCGGGAGAGGCGCATGGTCGAGCGCCGGATCAAGGCGGCAAAGTTTCCAACCGTCAAAAGCCTCGCCAGCTTCGACTTTACGGCCATCCCCGGTCTGAACAAGATGATGGTGCTGGAACTGGCGCGCTGTGAATGGATCGAGCGCAGGGAGAACGTCATCGCGCTCGGCCCGTCGGGAACCGGCAAAACCCATGTCGCTCTCGGGTTGGGGCTGACCGCCTGCCAGAAAGGGTTGCCTGTCGCCTTCGTAACCGCCGCAGCTCTCGTGCACGGGATGATGGAGGCCCGCGACGAGAAACGCCTCCGGCAGCTTCAGCGCAAACTGGCCAAGGTCAAACTGCTGATCATCGACGAGCCGGGCTTCGTCCCCTTGAGCAAAACCGGCGCCGAGCTTCTGTTCGAGCTGATCTCTCAGCGCTGCGAGCGTGGCTCAACCCTGATCACATCGAACCTGCCCTTCGAGGAATGGACCGAGACATTCGGCACCGAACGCTTGACCGGCGCGCTCCCGGACCGGCTGACACATCACGTCAACATCCTCGAGATGAACGGCGAAAGCTACCGCCTCAATCAGAGCCGCGCACGTATTGCCAACCCTTCAACCTGACAACTGAACAATCGGCCTGACGGCCAATGCGCCTTGGAACGTGCTTGCTGATTGGTGGCCACACGCCCCAAGGCGCACTCCACAAACTGGCCGACTTTTGCTCCGCCCCAGTGGCCGGATTTTACTCCGCCGTTGACAAATGGCGACGTTCACGCCTTGCGGGATGAAGTTTGCGCGCTTGGGCAAGCTGCGAATGTAACAACACATTTTGCCTATCGTGTACCGGGCGAAGCCGACAAATCCGCTCAGCTTTTTCACAGCGAAGGCATCCTCACCCGGGAGGTTCTGCGATCCATCCTGCCATTGGATGACTACGAAGCGTATATGTGTGGTCCGACACCATTTATGGCTGCTATGTATCAAACACTTCAATTACTTGGCGTACCAAAGGATCGCATTAATTATGAATTTTTCGGGGAATCCAGCTCTCTCGAAGCCGTCGAAACGATCCCTGAAAAGACCCTGAATATCCAACCTGTTACAGAGGATGGTATAATGGTGAACTTTGCTAAATCTGGCATAACCGTTGCATGGGATGACAACGCGGAGTCGCTTCTGGACCTTGCCGAAAAATCAGGGTTGGAGCCGGAGTTCAGTTGTCGAACTGGCATTTGCAATACATGTCTGAGCGGCCTTCAAGATGGGAACGTAACTTATTTTGAAGAACCTCTTGATGATCCGGAACCCGGAGAAGTTTTGCTGTGCTGCTCCCGCCCGAATGGATCAGTGACGCTTGGTATCTAACGAAAGCACCGAGAGTGTCCTGTCTTCTGTGTATGAGTAATTCGGTCCATGCTTCCAAACTGAAGGAGCATGACGATAATGACGATTTCCAAGGAACTACCGGGCGAGCTGCCTAGCGGTGTTGAACGACCCAAAGATTTACTTGGCGACAAGGGTCTGATGAAAGAGCTGAAGGTCCGGCCGATGGAGCGGATGTTGGGGGCTGAGTTGACCGAGCATCCGGGCTATGAAGCACACGGTGAACCTGCCAGCCAGCAGACCAACCGGCGCAACGGAGCGACGCGCAAGGTGCTGAAGGGCAATGACGGGGCGGTGCCGATTGATATCCCACGTGACCGTGACGGCAGTTTTGAGCCGGAACTTATCCAGAAAGGCCAGACCCGGACCGACGGGATGGATGACAAGACTACCGGGCTTTACGCAGCTGGTTTATCAACCCGTGATATCAGCAGCCACCTTGAGGAAGTCTATGGGTTACGGGTCTCTGCCGACCTGATCAGCCGTGTCGCCGATGCTGTTCTGGAGGAGGTCCCGGACTGGCAAAACCGGGCTTTGGAGCCGGTTTACCCGATCGTTTTCCTTGATGCCCTACGTGTTGAAATCCGCGATGCCGAGAGCCGTCAGGTCAAGAACAGGGCCGTATACGTGGCCCTGGGCGTCACCCTTGATGGTGAGCGTGAGGTTCCGGGCCTGTGGATTGCCGCCAATGAAGGGGCCAAATTCTGGCTGTCCATTATGAACAATCTCAAAAACCGGGGGCTGGAGGACATCCTGATCGCCGTTGTGGATGGCCTCAAGGGTTTCCCCGACGCTGTCAACGCGGCCTATCCAGATACCACCGTGCAAACATGTATTGTACATCCGGTGCGCCATTCATTGAACTTCTGCGGCTGGAAAGATCGCAAGGAAGGGGCCAGTGCGCATTCCGGTCTATCCGGCCGGTCATTCCGACAACATCCGGCCACCTAAACCGGGGCATCCGGTCACTTTTGGCGCGCCGCGTTGAGGCTTGAGGTTTCAACTATCATTTCGCGGCGGTTTCGTCACCTGATTTGGCCTCCTGCTTTCTGAACGATTGGCCTTCCAGCTCGACCCGGCAGGCGTTGTGTACGAGGCGGTCGAGGATGGCGTCCGCGAAGGTTGGTTCGCCGATGACATCGTGCCATGTGCCGATGGGCAACCGGCTGGTGATCAGGGTTGAGCCGGTGCCATATCGATCCTCGACGATCTCCATCAGATCACGTCGTTGGCTGGCATTGAGCCGGTCTGGTCCCCAATCGTCCGGAATGAGCAGTTGCGTCTTGGTCAGCGCTTTGAACAGACGAGGAAAGCGCCCATCACCGTGGGCCAGTTCCAATTCGTCGAACAGACGCGTCGTGCGCTTGTAGAGGACGGTTGTACCTTCTCTGCAGGCCGCTTGCGCCAGAGCGCAGGCCAACCAGGTTTTGCCGACACCGCAGGGGCCTGTGATCATCGGGTTGCGTTTGTCGCGTATCCATTTGCCGGTGAGCAGGCTCTGGAAGAGCGCCCTGTCCAAACCTCGACGGGTTTTGTAATCCACGTCCTCTGGGGCAGCCCCGACATGGCGCGGGCGCGCGGTGCGCATCCGGCTTTCAAAGCGTTTTGTCTCTCGACTGGTGGCTTCACGGTCGATCAGCAACCCCAGCCATTCAGCATGGGTCAGGTCGGCGGTGCCGTCCTGTGTCTGCATCTCGGCAAAGGCTTCTGCCATGCCGTCGAGCCTGAGTGTTCTGAGCTGATCCAGTGTTGGATGATCAAGCATATTTTGTCCTCTTCAATGGAAGTATCCCGCGCCACGGATATTGGAGTGTGTGATCGTGGGGCCGTCCGTGGCGGGCTGGCGGCGTTGACGACCCAAACCATTCTTCAGAATGGAATGCAGGGATGAGTAGCTGTAGGCATTGATCTCGAGGGCACGTTCGCAGGCGCGATCAAGACGATCATTGCCAAAGCCGCGCGCCAATTTGAGCACCCCGAGGCAGGCACGATACGCTTGTTCGGGGTGGCGGCGCTTGCCCATCATGAGCGTCACGAACGTCGCGACATGGGGACCGATCCGGGCAGCGCGGGTGCGGATCACCTCGGGCGAGCAGTCCGCCCGGAACCGGTGATTGGGCGGCATGTGATCCCGGATGGTGGAATGCTGACGGTTTCCCGATGTTCTGGCATGGGCAGCAACCCTTTGACCCTTATGGAAGACTTCGACGGTACGGGCGGTGACGCGCACCCATAGCTTCTGTTTGATCAGCGGGTGCGGCACCGAGTAGTAATGCCGGTCCACATCGATGTGGTAATCAATCCCCGCGCGCCGCAGTTTCCATTCCGCATAGACGTATGGTTCTGCGGGCAGCAGCTTCAACGCGGGTTTGTCCAGTGTCTCAAACAAAGCCCGGCGGCTGGCCCCAGGGTGCCGGGTGACCTTGCTGTTGAGGTGATCACGCAGGGGCCGGATCGCCGCGTTCAACTCATCCAGGCTGAAGAATGTCTGGTTGCGCAGGCGCGCCAAAATCCAGCGTTCGGCCAGCAAAACAGCACCTTCGACTTTCGCCTTGTCCTTCGGCTTACGCGGTCGCGCAGGAACGACGGCGGTATCGTAATGTGCCGCCATATCCCCATAGGTGCGATTGATCGCTGGATCATGGAAACAGGCTTTGATCACGGCGGCCTTGAGATTGTCAGGGACCACCTGCACAGGCACACCACCGAGGAATGCAAAAGCGCGGACGTGGCTGCTGATCCAGTCCGGCAGGCTCTGGGTCCAGGTTGCCTCGACATAGGTGTAGTTCGACGCCCCAAGGGCCGCGACGAAGATCCGGGCGGTGCGCACTTCGCCCGTCTCAGGGCAAACAACATCGACCGTGTGTCCCGCGTAATCGACAAACAGCCGCTCACCCGCAGGATGGCGCTGACGCATCACCGGCGACAAGCGACCCTCCCAGCGGGTGTAGAGTTCGCAGTACCGGCTGTATCCGTAGCCATCGGGATAGACGCCGCGATACTCTTCCCACAGCAATGCCAGTGTCACACCTTTGCGACGAAGTTCCGCGTGAACATAAGCCCAATCGGGTTGTGGGATCGCCCGCGTCGACGCGCCAGGTTGATGCGGAAAGATCTGCTGCTCAAGATCAACATCAGACAGATCATCGGGCAAAGGCCAGACCAATCCGGCCACATCCGCGCGCCGGAAATACTCCGATACCGTCGCCCGGCCCAACGACAGGCTCTGCGCCACCTGACGCCCTGAAAATCCATCTGCTCGAAGCCGCAGGGCTTCCCGTATCTTGCGCATCGACAATCTCTGCATCGCGCCACCTCCCATTCAAAAAGAACGGCAAGGTAGCCAGTTAAAGATCGCCTCAAAACAGACGCCAAACCCCCGGATCAGGGGTTGTCAATCGCAGAGTAAAATGGGTCCATGTCGCGGCGTAAAAATGGGCCACTTCGGTTGATGTTTTGTGGCGCTTTTGCACGCGTGCTCGTCACAAAGCTGAAGCGTGCCAAAGCGCATGCTGGCCATAAGGCCAGCATTATTCTGACTGTGATTGCGGGCTGGTTATTTTCGGTTGTTGCGACTGTGTTTGAGCCGATAGCTTTCGCCATTCATCTCGAGGATGTGGACGTGATGGGTTAAACGATCGAGTAGCGCACCGGTCAGCCGCTCAGAGCCAAAGACTTCAGTCCATTCATCGAAGGGCAGGTTCGAGGTTATGATGATGGAGCCGCGTTCATAGCATTGGGATATGACCTCGAAGAGCAGCTCTGCGCCAGATTTGCTGAGCGGTACGAAGCCCAGTTCATCAATGATCAACAGGTTCTGGCTGGTCAGTTGCTTTTGAAGGCGCTGCAATCTCCGCTCATCTTGAGCCTCGATCAGATCATGGACTAATGCCGCAGCCGTTGTGAAGCGCACCTTCAGTCCTCTTTGACATGCAGCCAGCCCAAGTCCCAGGGCGATGTGTGTCTTGCCCGTGCCTGACGGGCCGAGCGCGATGATGTTCTCCCTGCGATTAACGTAATCGCATCGTGCCAGATCCATCGTCAGGGGCTTGTTCAAGCTTGGCATGATCTTGAAGTCAAAGCTATCCAAGCTCTTGGTGCTGGGGAACTTCGCCGCTTTGATGCGCCGTTCAATCATCCGGCGTTCGCGGTCGATCAATTCCATCTCACACAGCCGCGCCAGATAGTGGATGTGATCTTTGTTCTCTGCAGCACAGAGCTGCGCCTGTTTGGCATACTCGCCTTGGAACGTTGGCAGTCGCAGTTGTTTAAGATGATGCCGTAGAAGAATCCGAGGGGCTTCGGTCATGCCGCGGTCCTTCCCATCAAGCTCATGTAACTGGATGGGCGTGTTGTGCCGACATTGGCCTTGGGCAAGTATGGATAGAAGTCCAAATCCAATCGTGGTGGCCGCTTCTCAACCCGACACAGTACAAGGTGTTTTACGGCGTCATAGCCAATTGCACCCATATCTATTGCCTGCTGGATTGCGCCTTGCACAACATCCATTTCGAAGGTCTCCAAAAGGCGCAAGACTTGAACGTATTCTCGCTTGCCCGGCTTACCCATTCTGGCTTCAAGCAGTCGGTGCAGCGTGGCAAATACATCTGGCAAATGCCAACCCTGCAAAGGCGCGGCCTGATCCAGGGCACCCACCTTTTGTTCAAGCAGGGGCAAAAAGTGCAATGGGTCAAAGACCATATCCGCTGATGTGTAGGATCGTTTGTGCCGCGCAATAATCTCATTGCCGCAGCCGATGATAACCTCATGCACAAACCCACGCACATGAACATCGTGGTGCGCATAGGCTACTGGCACCGAGTAATCATTGCTGCGATAGCGCACCATTGAGATCGACGTTGCACGCGTGCTGACGTGATCGCAGGCTTCATATTCTGCGACGGGCAATCCCATCAGAGCATCCAAATCCGACATCAGGCGTGCGCCTATGGTTTGGGTGTGACCCCGCAACGTATCGGCCTGACGTGCTAAACACTTCTCTTCCAAATGTGCGTTCAGATCATCAAAGCTGTCATAGCGAGGTGCGGGAACCATGAAGTTGCGGCGGGTGTATCCAACCATGCCCTCAACGTTGCCTTTATCGTTCCCTCGCGCGGGTCTGCCAAACTTGTCATCAAACAAGTAATGCGACTGCAGTTCCGTAAACCGACGTGTGCGGATGCGCGTCTTATCCCCGAGTATCCGAGCCACGGCGATCTTGGTATTGTCGTAGAGAATGGATTGCGGAATGCCGCCAAAGAATGCAAAGGCGGACACATGGCCATCGCAAAACGCCTCGGTTGTCTCAGCTGGATATCCCTTCACAAACACCGCATCAGAATGTGGCAAGCTCATCACGAAGAAGTGGATCTTGCATTCCACGCCACCGATCACGCCCAGCGTCTCACCAAAATCAACCTGCGCATGGCCCGGCCGATGCGACAACGGCACAAACACCTCTTTGGTGCGCCGTTTTTGCTCGCGCACGTAATAGGTCACCGTGGTCAGGCTGCCGGCATATCCATGCTCATCGCGCAGCCGTTCAAAGATGCGCTTGGCCGTGTGTCGCTGCTTTTTGATCAGGGCTTTGTCTGTGCGCAGTATCTCATCGACCACACCAACATAACCATCAAGCGTTGGCCGCCGAGGCGCTTCCGACCGACGATACCCAGGCGGAAGTTCATGGCGCAGCATCTTCGCGATCGTCTTACGATCTTTGTTCTCTAATCTGTCAATGCGTGTTTCCTGAGTTTCCTGCTTTTGATGTCAGAGGTTGCCTTTGTTCTCTTCGAACTCTGAGGTTCATGATGGGGTTGGCTGGGTGTGGGTCGGCAATGTTGAAACCGCAATCATACCGTTGGTCTTGGCTGTTGCTACAGAATCGGCGCCGTGTCTCACGCCCTCCCTCGGGCATCGTCCCAGATGGGAACTTTGATTTAGGAATCCTCGTTGTCGCCTCGTAAGCCTTACGCGGACTGGAAGTCAGTTTTGTCTCGCATAATGGCATGAAGTATGATTGCCAGACGACGCGCCAGAGCCACTCGGGCCTTTCTCATCGTTGAGCGCGCACCGATTGCGAGGGCCCATGTCTTCAATTTGAGCGGAGCGGCATACCGCGTCAGCATCACATTGGCGGCCTCATAGAGAAGCGTTCTGACGCGCACGTCGCCCCGCTTTGAGATGCTGCCCGTGTAGTCGATTTCACCAGATTGATGCCGTCGCGGCACCAGTCCAAGATACGCCCCCACATCACGCGATTTCCTGAAACGCGACGGATCATCAATTGCTGCGGCAAAGGCCAATGCTGTGATCGGACCGACCCCTGGTACCGTCATAAGGCGCTGGCAGACTTCGGATTTGCGGGTCATCTTTTTGATGTCGCCATCAATGGCTGCAACCGCCGCGAGGATTGCTTCGCGTGCTGCGAACAGTCCGCAAATTGCGGCATGGAGGCCAGGCACTCCATCGCTAACTTTTAGCGCCGCGTTTTTGAATGCCGGAGACAAAGCTCGTGGCAGCCGCACGCCGAAGACGACGACCAGACCGCGGATCTGATTGTCGAGCGTCACACGCTGTCCGACCAGCTTCTTGCGGGCTGCGATCAGCGACCGGATTGCGTGCGCTGACAGTGATTTGACATGGGTCGGCTTGTAGAATCCCGTCCGCGCCAGGTGTGCCAAACCGCGGGCATCATTGCGGTCCGTCTTGTGGCCGGCCAGAGATTTAAGGGCCTGATATGCTTGCCTGCTCTCGATGCAAACAACCGGGACACCAAGCTCCGTCAGCCCATGGTAAAGCATTGGTGCCATCCGTCCCGTTTCAAATACAACTTTGGCACATGGTGGTCCAGAAGCGAGGAAGTCAGCGATCGCTTTTGGTGTTGAGCTCGCTTTTCCTTCACGAATAAGGGCCCCTTCACGATCCAGAATGCAGATATGCGTCTCTTCCATGGACACATCCAAACCAGCAAAATATTCCATTGGTCAGTCTCCTTTTCAATTGCATGTGCATCCAGAATAACAGGGGTAACTGAGTGCTGATCCTGATTACGCCATGTTGAAAAACCGCGCCGCTTCTCGGCCAGACATACCGTCCTTCAAACAAGCACGGCGCACACGACTATAAATATCCACAGAATACATCTCCCGCCCTCCGAATAAACGAAGGGCACAAACTGGCGGACTTTTACTCCGCTACAACTGCGATATGCAGCCGCTTCTGTGGCCCAATATTGCTCCGCGTTTTACAGGGGTGGCCGGATGCCCCGGTTTGAGTGGCCGGGTTAAATCGGTACGGGTGGCCGGATACTATCGGTATAGGTGGCCGGATCACACCGGAATGCGCAGGCCAGAAGCCTGAAGCAGATTTATCAGGCCGTAAACGACGGGGAGGCCGCCAAAGCCCTTGATGCTTTCGAGGATGAATGGGGCCAAAAATACCCCTCGATCGCCCCGGGCTGGCGGCGGGCATGGCAGGAGGTGATCCCGTTTTTCGCCTTCCCCCCGGATGTGCGCAAGATCATCTATACCACCAACGCCATAGAAAGCCTGAACCGGGTCATCCGGAAAACTACCAAAACCCGCGGCGGCCTTCCAACCGATGATGCTGCAACAAAGCTGATCTATCTGGCCATCCGCAACTTCGAAAAATCCGGTCGATGTGTCAGAGAATGGGTTGCGGCACGAAACCGGTTCGCTATCCTATACCCGGAACGGTTCAACAGATGACCCGTTTTAACCGCATGGGCCAAACCCCATACACAGAGCTCGGACATTCCCAAAGCACCACAACAGAAATAAACTGCCGCGCCGTAACATCGGCGCGGAATTTTTATTTACGTTGCTCAAGAACGATATCAAGCCAGTCCGGGTCCATCTCTGGTACCGACGACAACAGTTTTTCCGTATAGGCATGGTGCGGGGGCTGTAAAACGTCGTCTTTTGGCCCCTGCTCCACGATCTCTCCTTGCAGCATGACGACAACTTCATCAGCGATTGATCTCACCGTCGCAAGGTCGTGAGTGATAAACATATACGTCAGGTTCAATTCTTTCTGCAATTTATCAAGCAGACGTAAAATACCCTCGGCAACCAACTGATCTAATGCCGATGTGACTTCATCGCATATAATAAACTCTGGTTCAGCCGCCAACGCACGGGCGATACAAATTCTTTGCTTTTGCCCACCAGACAATTCCCCCGGAAAGCGATCAAGAAAAACATCCGGGTCCATCTCGATCATTGTCATCAATTCACATAACCGAGCTTCCTTTGCCTGACCACTTAGCTCACCAAAAAACTCTAGAGGCCGCGTCAACAGGTCCCGAATACGATGTTTTGGATTCATTGCCGTATCCGCCGATTGATGGATCATCTGCATCCGACGCAATTGATCTTTTGGGCGACGCTTCAATTCAGGAGTAAGTGCGACATCGTCAAACAAGATTTCGCCTTGGCTCGGTGGTAATAACCCTGTGATACAGCGTGCAGCTGTCGATTTCCCCGACCCGCTTTCCCCAACAACAGCAACGGTCTGGCCGCGATGAATTGTCAGATTAATATCATTCAGAACCTTAACTGCGCCGTATGCTGCTGAAACCCCGCGTAATTCGATGACGGGGTCTGAAACCTGGCCTGCGTTGGTATCTACGGTGCGCCTGAAGTCTCGCACAGCCCAAAGTGATTTCGTATAATCTTCCTTTGGATTATTCAGCATCTCACGCGTTGATGCCTCTTCAACCTCTTCGCCGTAACGCAGAACCTTTATCACATCGGCCATCTGGGCAACAACGGCCAGATCATGGGTGATATAAATTGCCGCTGTGTTATATTGTTCAACAATATCACGGATCGCGCTCAGTACCTCAATCTGCGTTGTAACATCCAATGCCGTCGTAGGCTCGTCAAAGATAATGAGATCAGGACGGCAAGCCATCGCCATAGCGGTCATCGCTCGCTGCAGCTGCCCACCAGATACTTGATGAGGGTATCGAAATCCAATGTCCTCCGGATTGGGTAATCGCATTTGCCGGTACAATTCAATAGCCTCATCTTCCGCCTGTTTGCGAGGCATTACCCCATGCCTGACAGGTGCTTCGGTGTATTGCGAAATTAGCTTGTACGCCGGATTGAAAGAAGCAGCAGCAGATTGCGCCACATATGCAATGCGCGCGCCCCGCAGCAGGCGAAGCTGTTCTTGCGGTGCATTAACAAGCTCCTGGCCGTCGAATTTGACCGATCCAGCGGAAATACGACACCCGCCCTTGGTATATCCCATCGCACCAAGGCCAAGCGTTGATTTCCCCGCCCCGGATTCCCCGATCAGACCGATGACTTCACCGCGATGCAATGTAACGTCGACACCCTTGATGATCTGATGCCATTTTTCGTCAGAGAACCCTTCAATATGAAGGTCTCTGACCTGGAGCAGTACTTCTTTGTCGTTGCTCATAGCTTCACTCCTTCAATCCGCTGGCATTGTGTAAGACCCAATCCACAACCAAATTGACGCCAATGGTCAGCAATGCGATTGCGCCAGCGGGCAAAAGTGGAGCGAGTCCAAAAGTTGCACCATCAAAGCTACTAAAATCCGCGTAGGTGATCAGCTTGGCACTTTCGCGCACCATAGACCCCCAATCCGCTGTTGGCGGTTGCAACCCGAGCCCCAGAAACGATAGCGCTGAGATGAATAAAAATACAAAGCAAAAGCGCAGTCCAAATTCTGCAATCAATGGCGAGGTCGCATTTGGCAAGACCTCCCGGCGGATCAGCCACCAGATGCTTTCGCCACGTAGCCTTGCGACTTCGATATAATCCATGACCAAGATATTCTGAGACACCGCGCGGGCCAGCCGAAAAACGCGGGTACTGTCTAATAGCGCAATTACGAAGATCAGGGACCAGACCGAAGTACCTGTAATAGTCAGTATAAGTAGCGCAAAGATGAGTGGCGGAATGGCCATCAATATATCTATGATCCGGCTTGCGAACTGGTCAACACGCCCGCCGACGGTGGCAGCAAACAGACCGGCGATACTGCCTATTCCAAACGCTAATATCGTTGTCAGAACCGCAATGCCAACTGTATTGCGCACACCATAGATGAGTCTGGACAGAACATCCCGACCAAGCGCATCGGTGCCCAAATAATAGGGCGCAGCCCAGGGCATGTATTGCTCCCCGGCAACTTCACGTTCCGAAAACGGAGCAATCACCGGTGCGAAAATTGCAACAAACGCATAAGTCAGAATGATGGCAAACCCGATCCATGCAGAGAGCGGCGCCGTTTTGATGGATTTTCTGAATTCAGGTGTCATTGGCTTACCTCGGATGCATCAGGCGGGGATTTGTAAGAATAGACAAAACATCCGCGAGAAGATTTAGGAGAATATATGTTGCCGCAAAAACGAGGCACGCAGATTGAACAACTGTCACATCACGTTTTGCCACCGAATCGACGAGCAATTGGCCGAGACCCGGATAAACAAATACGACCTCGACGAGCACAACGCCCACAATCAGGAAGGCAAGGTTGATCGCAATTACATTGATAATGGGAGCCAGTGCATTGGGAAGTGTATGCGTGAAGATCACACGCCATGGTTTGGCACCCTTCAGATGTGCCATTTCCACATAAGGCAATGCCAGCAAGTTGATAATCGCTGCACGGGTCATACGCATCATATGCGCAACGACAATCATCGTTAATGTTAGCGCAGGCAAAAAGCAGATGTATAACCGTTCACTAAATCCAGTGTCCGGATCAACACTCGCTAAACTGGGAAACATCCCAAGCTCGACTGCGAACACCAAGAGCAAGACATAAGCAATGAAAAATTCGGGAAAGGAAATAGCTGCGAGCGTTGCATAGGACACCAATCGGTCAAACCATGAATTCCGGTAAAGAGCGGCTAAAACGCCAAGTGTGACAGCCAACGGAACAGCAATCACAGCGGCATATCCGGCTAGAAAGAACGTATTCCAGGTTCGCGTGCCGATCAGATCAGAAATTGGTCTCTGTGTCGCAAGAGAAACGCCAAAGTCACCCGTTAAAGCACTTCCAAGCCAATCAAAATATCGAAATACAGCTGATTTGTTTAATCCTAGTTCCTCGCGGAACGCAGCAAGCGTTTCCTCGGTAGCGGACTGACCAAGAACTTCGGCGGCCAAATCACCTGGCAAGAGTTCAATTGCAGAAAATATGATAATTGAAACAACAAAGAGTGTGATCAATCCAAGCCCTAAGCGCCTCGCTAATAGTCCCAAGATCGTTGACATGGCGTTCCCTCCAAGTTTTTAGAAGCATATCCAAGGCTTCCGGTTGGCTCTGCGCAATTTGAGTCAAAATCAAAAAGGGCTACCTTTGAGGCGGCCCCAATACTTCACAGTTTACAAAATACCCGGCAGGTTTAGCTCGTTTTCGCGAGCGCAATCTTTTGCGATCTCATATCCGGCATCTGCGTGACGCATTACGCCTGTTGCCGGGTCGTTCCATAAAACGCGACCGATACGCCGTTCTGCATCGTCTGTTCCATCGCAACAAATCACCATACCCGAATGCTGGCTAAAGCCCATGCCAACACCACCACCGTGATGAAGACTGACCCATGTTGCACCACTGGCCGTGTTCAACAACGCGTTCAGAAGCGGCCAATCCGAAACTGCGTCAGAACCGTCCATCATGCTTTCGGTTTCGCGGTTTGGTGATGCAACGGACCCTGAGTCGAGATGGTCTCGACCAATCACAACCGGGGCCTTTAGTTCGCCGTTTCGCACCATTTCGTTAAACGCGAGCCCTAGCTTGTGGCGAATACCCAAACCAACCCAGCAGATCCGCGCTGGCAAACCTTGGAACGCAATTCGTTCACGCGCCATATCCAACCAATTGTGCAGGTGCGCATCATCAACCAGTTCTTTAACTTTTTGGTCAGTTTTATAGATATCCTCAGGATCACCAGACAGTGCCGCCCAACGGAATGGACCGATACCGCGACAGAACAATGGGCGGATATAGGCAGGCACAAACCCCGGGAAATCGAACGCATTGTCTAAACCTTCCTCAAGCGCCATCTGGCGGATATTGTTGCCATAATCAACGGTCGGCAGGCCCATGGCGTGGAAATCACACATCGCTTTCACTTGAACTTTCATTGATGCCCGCGCCGCTTTTTCCACCTTTTTTGGGGCAGATTCACGTTGCTCTTTCCATTGACCCATGGTCCAGCCCTGCGGCAGATATCCGTTTACCGGGTCATGAGCCGAGGTTTGGTCGGTCACGATGTCCGGGCGGACACCACGTTTCACGAGTTCTGGGAACACATCCGCCGCATTGCCCAAAAGCCCAACTGATTTTGCTTCGCCCGAAGCAGTCCATTTTTCGATCAGCGCCAGCGCTTCGTCCAACGTGTCGACGCGTTCATCGACGTATTTTGTGCGTAGACGGAAATCGATTGAATCTGGGTTACATTCAACAGCAAGACAACATGCGCCCGCCATCACAGCCGCCAGAGGCTGTGCGCCGCCCATTCCACCAAGGCCACCGGTCAGAACCCATTTTCCTTTGAGATCACCGCCATAGTGCTGGCGACCAGCCTCAACAAAGGTTTCGTAGGTACCCTGAACAATTCCTTGTGACCCGATATAAATCCATGACCCGGCGGTCATCTGGCCATACATTGCCAGACCCTTTTTATCGAGTTCGTTAAAGTGATCCCAATTCGCCCAATGCGGCACAAGGTTTGAATTCGCAATCAAAACGCGTGGTGCATCTTTATGGGTTTGGAAAACGCCAACCGGTTTACCGGATTGCACCATCAAGGTTTGGTCTTCTTCCAGATCTTGCAGGCTTTCGACGATTTTGTCGAAGTCCGCCCAAGTCCGTGCCGCGCGGCCAATACCACCGTATACAACCAATTCATGCGGGTTTTCGGCCACATCAGGATGCAGATTGTTCATCAGCATCCGCATTGGCGCTTCAGTCATCCAGCTTTTCGCAGTGATTTCTGTGCCGGTGGCCGGGAATACGTCACGGGTATTTTTGCGAGGATCGCTCATGCTGGTTTCCAGTCTTTTAGGTTTTTCAGAATTTGGGTCAAGTGAACGCGTAGGGCGTTGGCCTTTTCGGGGCGATAGGCCCACGGCACGCATTCATCCATATAAGTCGATTGCGCCAGTTCCATCTGGATCGCATGCAACCCCTCTTTGGGACGACCGTAGTGACGCGTGGTCCAGCCGCCCTTAAAACGACCGTTCAGAACGGCGGTGTATCCATCGGCGCCTTGCGTGGCACTCACGGTCATTGCTTCGATCGCAGGATCGCAGGTCGTGCCGATGTTGGTCCCGACGTTGAAATCAGGCAGTTTGCCGTCAAACAGGAACGGGATGCAGGAACGGATCGAATGGCTGTCATATAGCACAGCAAACCCATGGATCGCTCTGACGCGTTCAAGTTCAGCCTCAAGCGCAGCATGATAAGGCGCATGATAGGCGACGCGGCGGCGTTCGATCTCTGCTGCATCGGGTATGCAGCCGTCTTTGTACAACGGCAGCCCGTCAAAATCCGTCAACGGACAAAGCTTCGTTGTGTTCTGACCCGGATACAGGCTGACCCCGGAGGGATCACGATTCACATCAATCACATACCGGTGCACAGGGGTGCGCACCGATGTGACATCCTCCAGCAAATCCCGATAAAGATAGTGAATGTGCCAATCAGTGTCCGCCAGTGCGAGGCCGGTTTCATTAAGCCCCGCCGCCACATCCGCAGGCAACTCTGCACCCGTGTGCGGCAGGCCAATCACCAGCGGGCTGCTGCCACGGCTGATTTCCAGTTCCAGCGTCACGACGTGACCCCGACATCGACTGCGGCTGCAATGTCACCACCACGCACAAGTGCAGTTGCCGCTTCGATATCCGGCGCAAGGTAGCGATCTTCGGCCAACGTCGGCACAGATTCGCGCAGTCTTGCGAGAACAGACTGTAGCTTTGGTGATGTCGTCAAAGGCGCCCGCGCCTCAATACCCTGCGCAGAACACAGCAACTCAACACCTAAGATAACAGACAGGTTGTCGTTCATGCGTTTCAACCGTAACGCCCCATGGGCCGCCATAGAAACATGATCTTCTTGGTTTGCAGAGGTTGGTGTACTATCAGTAACACACGGGTTCGCCAGATGTTTATTCTCAGACATTAGGGCGGCGGTTGTGACTTCTGCGATCATAAAGCCGGAATTCAGGCCCGGATCAGGCGTCAGGAATGGCGGTAATTCATGGTTCAAAACTGGGTCGACCATCAGGGCCACCCGACGCTGTGCGATTGCGCCAATTTCCGCTATGGCCAATGCGATCTGATCTGCGGCAAAGCCAACATATTCCGCGTGGAAATTTCCGCCCGATACGATTAAACCCCGATCAACCAAAACCAAAGGATTGTCGGTGACAGCGTTGGCTTCAATTTCCAGCGACCGCGCTGCTGTGCGCAACACATCTAACGCGGCCCCGGCAACCTGTGGCATGCACCGGATACAATAAGGATCTTGTACCCGGGTGTCGCCTTCAAGATGGCTTTCGCGAATAATAGATCCGTCCATGATTGCACGCATTTCGCGGGCAACATCAATCTGGCCAGCATGCCCACGGAAAGTATGGATTTCCTCGACCAATGGTGCCGTTGATCCCATGATCGCATCTGTGCTCATCGCAGCGACAACCATAGATGTTTCCGCCATACGCCACGCATCAAACAGCCCCGCCAAAGCGCATGCTGTGGAAAATTGCGTGCCGTTGATCAGGCCAAGACCCTCTTTTGGCCCCAAAATAACCGGAGTCAGGCTCGCCTGTGCCAAAGCATTGCCAGCATTCATCCGGCTGCCCTTGTAAATCGCTTCGCCGGCACCAATCATGGCCGCTGCCATATGTGCAAGCGGGGCCAAATCACCAGAGGCACCTACAGACCCCTGTGACGGAATGACCGGAATAACACCGCGCACTAACATATCTCCAATGATTTGGATAATGTCCCAACGCACACCGGACGCGCCTCGCCCCATCGACAACAATTTTAGCGTCATCATCAAGCGGGTTTTATCTTCTGGCAGTGGTTCACCTACGCCACAGCAATGGCTGAGGATCAGGTTCCGTTGCAGGGTTTCGGTGTCTTCCGGGGCGATCTTTTTGCTCGCGAGTTTCCCAAAACCGGTATTGATCCCGTAAACTGCGGTTTCACCCGCCGCCGCAGTGGCAACCATCGCCGCCGCTGCCTCAACCGCAGGCCTTGCTGCACGATCCAGACGCGCAGGCGTGAGGTTGCGGTAAATGTCTCTGAGCGTCGCAAGCGTGACAGAACCAGGGGTAAGAGAGATCATTTTATTTCTCCGAAAATGCGAGAGTGGATCGGGTTAAACCCAATACGATAGGAAAGCTCACTAGGTGTTTTCACTTCCCAAACTGTAAGATCAGCGGCAAAACCGGCACATATGGTACCCGTATCCGCCAGCCCCAAAGCGCGCGCAGCATTCCGCGTTGTGCCCGCAAGCGCCTCTTCGGGCGTCATGCGGAACAGTGTGCAAGACATGTTCATCGCAAGCAAAAGCGAAAACATCGGCGAGGATCCCGGATTGCCATCTGTCGCTACCGCCATCGGCACACCATGTTTGCGGAAACTGTCAATCGGCGGCAGCTGTGTTTCGTGCAGTGTGTAAAACGCACCCGGCAAAATCACCGCAACAGAGCCAGATTTTGCCATGGCTGCAGCGTCTTCGTCGTTGGCGTATTCAACGTGATCAACAGACATGGCACCATACCGTGCCGCCAATTTAGTCCCCCCAATGTTGGACAATTGTTCAGCATGCAACTTAATCGGAATGTTTAGTTTTTGCGCCTCAACAAACACCCGTTCAATCTGATCAGGTTGAAATGCAATGCCTTCGCAAAACCCGTCAACAGCATCAACCAGACCCTCAGCATGGGCAGCGTGCAGAGTTGGGATGCAGACCTCAGTGATGTAATCCGCGTCGCGCTCTTTGTATTCAGCAGGCGTGGCATGCGCGCCCAAAAATGTGGTCTTGATCCGAACTGGACGCAATTCACACAAACGACGCGCCGCGCGCATCATATTCAGTTCAGTGTCACGATCCAAACCGTAGCCTGATTTAACCTCAACCGTGGTCACACCCTCGGCAATCAGCGCATCCAGGCGGGGCAATGCGTCCGTGACCAGTTCATCCAGCGTCGCGGCGCGCGTGGCCCCAACGGTGGATACAATGCCACCACCTGCCCGTGCGACTTCTTCGTATGACGCGCCGTTCAGGCGCATTTCAAATTCCAACGCACGGTTGCCCCCAAACACAATATGTGTGTGACAATCGATCAAGCCGGGGGTGATCAGACGCCCACCCTGATCCCGCATATCCCAACTGCTATATTCGGTCGGTATGTCTTGTGTGGTGCCAACCCAAGCAATGCGTCCTTGCACGATAGCTATTGAACCATTTTCGATGACCCCATAGGCAACGTCGCCCTCTTCCATCGTCGCCAGTCGGGCGTTGGTCAAAACATATTGATTAGTATTTAACATAGTGGTGATCATCTCTCTTGATGAGTCTATTCATATGGGAGTATATTAATTATGTCTATACATAAGGATTGGTATTGCAGATGATTTTTGCCACCCGCGCGCTTACCCCCTCTGGTTGGGTCAACAACGTCCGCCTGTCCATCAAGGACGGTAAAATCACTCACATTCTGCCAGATTGTATCGCTGGATCGGATGACACAATCGTGGATACACTGTTGCCTTCTTTGGGCAACTTGCACTCTCATTCTTTTCAACGTGCTATGGCCGGCATGACAGAAGTTCGCGCCACCGGCAAAGACAGTTTCTGGACATGGCGCACGCTGATGTACCAATTTTTGCAACACATCACCCCCGAACAATACGAAGCAATCGCCGCCCTTGTATTTATGGAAATGCAAGAAGCCGGCTATGCCGCCGTCGGCGAATTCCACTATGTCCATCATCAAACTGGGGGCACACAATTTGACAACCTGACCGAGCTCAGTGAACGCGTGTTTGCAGCAGCTAGTCAGACCGGCATTGGACTTACGCACTTGCCCGTACTTTATTCATATGGGGGCGCGGGTGCAGTTCCTTTGGCAGAGGGACAGATGCGTTTTGGCAATGACGTGGATCGTTTTGGTACACTTGTCAGCAACACCCGAACGATTGCTCGCGAAACTCTACCCGCAGACACACGCGTTGGCATTGCCCCCCATTCTCTACGCGCCACGTCACCAGATGATCTGAACGAAGTTCTGAAGATCCATGAAAATTACCCGATCCATATTCACATCTCGGAACAACCCAAAGAGGTCGCTGATATATTCGAATGGCTTGGTGCACGGCCCGTCGAATGGCTATTGGATAACAACCCGATTGATGATCAATGGTGCCTTATCCACGCAACACATATGACGGGCAAAGAAACCACTGACATGGCCAAATCTGGCGCGGTGGCAGGTCTGTGTCCAATCACAGAAGCTAACCTTGGGGATGGTCCATTCAACGGCGTTGAATATCTGGTTACGGGCGGTGCATTTGGTCTTGGCTCCGATTCAAATGTGCGCATCTCGTTGACAGAAGAGTTGCGCACACTGGAATATTCCCAGCGGTTACGCGATCTTGGTCGCAACGTGATCATCCCCGGTGATGGTTCTGTCGGCGAAGCGCTTTATCTTGGGGCTGCCAAAGGTGGTGCCCAAGCACTTGGGCGTGGTAAAGGCATCATCGAAATTGGCGAACTGGCCGACTTAGTAGCCATTGACAGCACAACCCCTACCCTTCTGGCCTTGCGCGATGATCAATTGCTTGATGGTCTTGGCTTTGCGGCCGGGGATGATGTGGTAACCGACATCTGGTCAGCAGGTCGACATCAGGTCCGGGACGGGCGACACGTTGCACGTGACAAAATCGTGGCCAACTATCGAACGGCCATCGCGTGTTTGCTTGCATCAATCTAAGGCGTGTTGTCAAACGCTTTGGGCGCTGGATATTTGTGCCACCCACAGCTTTGACCCGGGTGCGATCATGCCCCGAGCCCGGGTATCTGCAAGTAGGACCCCTTCGCCCCTTGTAAGATCAATATCATTCAACTGCCCAGACCCATCCAACACGTAAATCACCGTTTGACCGCCCGGTTGGATATTAAAAGGCTCAATTAGCATTTATTATGCGTGGCGACCTGTGATAGAACACACCATGAACAAAATTATGGGTGCGGCACATGGATCATCAGGCTTTTTTGGTGTGGCTTAACGAGATCGACAACCTTTCATCGAAACAACGGGCTGAAACCGGACGGCTCGTTGCCGGGGTTTCGTCGCTGGAAAGCGTGATCGATCTCCTTGAGGCGACTGTTCGCGAGGGGCGTATCTGTCCGCACTGCGCTTCGGGCGGTGCGATCATCAGAGGCCATGCAAGTGGCCTGACGAGGTTCTTTTGCAAAGGCTGTCGCAAAACCTTCAACGCGCTGACCGGGACGCCGCTTGCCCGCTTGCGCCACAAGGACAGATGGGCAGAGTTTGCAGCTTCCCTGCGCGACGGCGAAACGGTAAAGGCGTCCGACGGGCGTTGTATGGTGGCCGACACCACAGCTTTTCGTTGGCGTCATCGCTTTCTTCAGGCTGTAACGGTCGGTGCGGTCAAGCTGTGCGGGATCGTCGAAGCCGACGGGACGTTCTTTCTGCACAGCCGGAAAGGGGAGCGTAATCTCTCCGGAAAAGCCCGCAAACGCGGGGGAAAGACCTCAAAACGCGGATTGTCGAAGGAGCAGGTTCCGGTCCTCGTTGCGGTCGGCCGATCAGGCACCGCCATCAGTGCTGTCTTGCCTGCGGTGACAGCCGAACATCTCAAAACGGTTCTGCAGCCACGTCTTGATGGGGACGCTCTCCCGGTGACCGATGGCTGCACCGGGTACCCGCCCTGCGCCGCAGAAACGGGCGTCAGCCATGAAAGTCTCGACCGGACCGCCGGAGAACGTGTCCGTGGTGAATTGCACATTCAAACCGTGAACAGTCGGCATGAGCGGTTAAAGACCTTTCTGCGCCGCCATCGGGGTATCGCAACCAAATACCTGGACAGCTACCTTCGGTGGTTCCACCTTGCCGTCCTTCCGAGCCACCAAACGCCGCGCGCGATACTTGCCGCAGCAGCAGGCATCCTGCCTGTAATACGCCACGCATAATCAATGCTAATTGAGCCTATTAAAACGACCGCGGTCCATCACGGTTACATCCGCGTGCACCCGATCTTTACGCCACATCAGGTTCAACGCTTGCGTCGGACCGTCCACCAATTTGCTGGTCAGTTTTGCCGCGCCATCAAAAAATAGGGGCCGCCACAGGTGCGCACGCATTTCATCGTCTGCCCCGGTCAAATTGACCCCCTGCCCCGCCGCTATCGTCAAAGCGCGCGACAATCCCGAAAAACTGGAAAACGCGCCGTCCTGCGTGATATCTGCCAGACTGATCCGCCAGTCGATATCCTTTCCTGTGGCGCTTGTGCAAAATATGCGCGTTAGACCACCCCCGTTTTCCCAGGGTGTCGCCGGCGTACTGGCGATTGAAAATCGGATTATCGGATCAATCCTTTACTTTTGCGGTACTGCTCAGACATAGTACAGCCTTGCGCAATCTAATACCGCACACGCATTGTATATGACAGGAATTGTTATCAAAAGCATTGAGAAACCCAGCTTTCAAGGTATCCGCGACGAAGTTATTCGACGCATCCAGAATGGTGTGTGGCCGCAAGGCTCACTTTTACCAACAGAGGTTGAACTGGCACTGGAGTTTGGCTGCGCACGTGCCACAGTAAACCGCGCGTTACGTGAACTGGCCGAAAACGGAGTTGTTGATCGCAAACGTAAAAGCGGCACACGGGTTAACATCGCACCGGTCAAGAAAGCCAAAATAGAAATTTCCATCGTGCGCCATTCGGTTGAAGAGCAGAATGCCATTTATCGTTATGCGTTGGTTCACAAAGAAAATATTGCTATCCCGTCGTGGTTGGCCTCCCAATTGGATTTGCCCGGCAACCATCAGATGATGCATTTGAAATGCATGCACTATGCAGATGACCGCCCCTTTCAGTTTGAAGAACGCTGGATCAATATTGACGCGGTTCCGACCGTTATAGATGCTGATCTGACCAAAACCGGGCCTAACGAATGGCTGCTGAGCACAGTTCCATTCACGGATGCGGCTATCAGTTTTTGCGCCGTCGGTGCTGACACGGAGTTGTCAGGGTTTCTCTCTACCCCCACAGGCACACCCGTGTTTCAGATGGAACGCACCACATGGTTCCAAAGTAAACCCGTCACGTTTGTCCGTATGATACACCACCCCGGATACCGTATGAGCACACGTTACTGAGCCGCCGTTTCGGACAGTAGCCAGTCAATAAAGCTGCGGCTTGACGGGGTCTGCAATCGCTCATCCAGGGTCATTAAAAAATACGCTTCCGGCATCTCAATCGAGAGCGCCGAAGCCCGCACCAGCAGATCTTGCGAAATCAGGCCCGACACTAATGTTTCATGGCCCAAAGCGAATCCAGCGCCACCTTGTGCGGCAGATAATGACACCGCGTAGGTCGAGGCGTTGTTAACGCGCATATGAGACGGCATCGTCTGATCGGTTCCTTTGACCCAACTCTGCCAGTCGCATTCCATCCCAACACAATCAAATAAGGTATGGTCATACCAGTTTTCCCCGGCAAGCACTGGTGAGCAAACCGGAAAGCAAGTGTCATGATTTAGTCGCTTACAATCAAAACGGTTCTCAATACTTCGCCCAAATCGAATCTCGACAGCGGCGGCATCAACTGGATGCTCAGGATTCCATAAAGTGCTTACCGTGTTAACGGTCAGCCAAGGAAACCGTATTAACAAACCGCCAAGACGCGGAGCTAGCCAAAAAACGGAAAAAGCTAGATTGCAGTGAACCGTCAAAACCCGGCCTCTGTCTCCTCCAACTAATGCCCGCGTCCCATGAGACAGCAGATCAATGGCAGATTGTACAGTGGGCAAATAGCTCTGCCCTGCAACGGTAAGCTCCAACCGGCGCGGATGCCGGGTGAATAAGGTTAACCCCAAAAAGGTTTCAAGCGCCTTCACATGTTGCGAAACGGCGGGCTGCGACATCCCAAGATCACCCGCCGCACTGGTAAACGTTAAATGCCGTGCGGCGGCCTCAAACGCTCGCAGCCAGTTTAATGGTGGAAGATTTGCATCACTCATTTGACAAGCTTATCCATAAGCGTAGCTTTTAGATATGGAAAAATTCAGCATTTGCGTTTTTCTATTTTTCAAAGATATTAGGAATTAGCACAAACGTATCAACCAATACCACGCTCTTATATAGGGCGCTGGCATAGGAATTCACAATGACAGACTATGTTGCAACCAATGCCGCCTCAACCGGAATCACCATTGACAGGAAAGCTCTCAAATCTTTGGGCAGACGGTCAGATCGCCCCGGTCTGATCTGGCTCGTCAAATGGATCGGTTTGATGATCCTTTCGGGTGTGGCAGTCCACTTTACGCTTGGTACATGGTGGATCATCCCAACCATGCTGTTTTATGCGTCAGCTTTGACTATTTCAGCGTACTCGCTCAGCCACGAAACAGCACACGGTACAGCTTTTCGTACACGCTGGCTGAACGAGTTTATTTTGTGGACCAGTTCCTTTCTCTATTTTGGTGAGTCCTATCATCGTCGCTATGCGCATACGAGCCATCATACCAAAACCTGGCATGTTGGCGAAGATGGCCAAATGCCCTTTGACACGCCCATGACATTTGGCGGATGGCTCTATGAACAAACTGGTGTGCCGCTGCTTTGGTACGAAGGTAAAGCAATCATCGCCCATGCCTTTGGAAAAATAGGCGCAGAAGCACGCCGTTATACGCCAGCCGGCGAAATTCCCAAATTGGTGTGGGGTGCGCGCGCTTTTTTACTGGGGTACCTGCTAATTGGCGCGCTGATTGCGCTCGGTTACACATGGCCGTTGATTTATTTTGTTATACCGCGCGTTTTAGGTGGTCCTGCTATGCAGTTGTTTACAACCATCCAGCACGCAGAATTGCAGGAAAATGACCCATCTATCATAAAATCCACAAGATCCTTCAGCCCATCGCGCTTAGGGCAGTTCCTCTATATGAACATGAACAACCATGTGGAACATCACTTGTATCCGCAAATCCCATTTTACTCACTTCCCAGCCTACATGAAACCGTCAAAGATCAGGTGCCCCAACCTGATCCAGGGTTGATCCAAACCAATTGGGAATTGATGGTTGTGGTAGCGAAGCGGTCATTAGGGCGTAATACAAAGGCCCCTACCATTCGCCAGGCTCCACATATGATCACCACTGGTGGGTATGAATCTGTCGCAAAGGCTTCGATGCGCTAAAATGAGAAACATCTACACCTATGGTGGACAACCTGCCCGCCGCAACTTGACAGTCGCTGACATCATTGCCGAAAAAGGCCACCGCAAGTTCACACAGGTATCAGCTGCAAATATTGAAGAAGCAGGAGCCTGTGCCGACCAGAATATTGATATAATTTCAATCTGGGATACAGATATCAGTGACATTCGCACTGGGGCACCTGAGACTTTTGTAGTCGCGGGTCTGTCGATGACGGCATACCATACGGCCAACGAGATTTTACGCGCCGCAATTCAGACGGCGGAAAAGGGTGCAGATGCAGTCTATACTCCACGCAGTCTTGATATGGTAGAGACGCTCACCCGTGAAGGCTTGTGTGTCCAGGGGCATCTCGGTCTTGTACCGCGCCTGTCAACCAAAGTTGGTGGGCTGCGGGCAATTGGCAAAACCGCAAAGGAGGCCCTTACACTGTTCCAAGCATTTCGCCGACTTGAGGATGCAGGCGCTTATGCTGTTGAGGTTGAGTGCGTCGCCTCTGATGCTTTGATCGAGATCAGCAAGCATAGCGGATTGGTAACTCACTCCATCGGCTCGGGATCCGGGGGAGATGTGATATTTTCTTTCATGGAAGATATTTGCGGCGATGTCGAAAACCCGCCGCGCCACGCCCGGGCATTTGGTGACCTGCGCAGCATCCGAACACAGTTGGCTGATGCACGCCAGCGCGCGTTATGTGAGTATCGCACAGCGGTTAGCGCAGGAAATTTCCCTAGTCCCGCCGAGTCAATCTCAATGATGCCAGACGAACTGGAGCAACTGAAAGAAGCGCTCGATAAACATCAGCCAATACATCATTGAGGATGACACTATGGTAAACTGGATAGATGCCTGCGCCGCAGACGAGATTGATGAAGAAGATTTGATCCGCTGGGATTATGATGGAAAGACTTATGCGATCTATAACACCGATCAGGGTTTTTTTGCCACTGACGGAATGTGCACACACGAAGCACAACATCTGGAAGACGGACTGGTTTCAGGCATGGTCATTGAGTGCCCTCTCCATCAAGGGCGATTTGACATAAAGTCCGGCAAAGCACTGTCTGCTCCGGTGTGCGTGGATTTAACGACCTACCCTACAAAAAAAGAAAACGGGCGAATTTTCGTCCAACTCTGATGTATAATGAGAAAAGAAAGAAATATACACAGAGTCCTCGAGCACCCGACTTTTGACGGGTTGACGTCTGACCGTAGAACGATTCAGCTAGCCGCATGATCCGTCCCAACTTTCTTTCTCCCACGGAGCGCCTTGAGCTTGAGTCCTGTGTGCGCAGTCAACGCGAAGATCATGGGATTGCACGGCGTGCAAATGCGCTCCTTTTGCTGGATGACGGGAAGTCCTGTCAAGTAATCGCGGAATTTCTATATTTGGACGACGACACCATTCGTGGCTGGCACAAAACCTACCGTGAAAGCGGCTGGGACGCGCTTGCCGCCGATGGCTGGAAAGGGGGTCAATCTCGTATGGCCCCAGATCAAGAGGCTGCATTATGCGATTGGCTGAACGGTCGCTTCTGCCGTTCGACAGTTGAGATAAGAGCCCATATTTCAACAGAATTTGGCCTGCGCTACTCGCATTCTGGCTGCATCAAGCTTCTTGCCCGGCTCGGGTTTGAGTATCGCAAACCCAAGGCCCTGCCACGGGGTGTATCTGTCGAGAAACAGGCCAGCTTCATTACGATGTACGAGCGGTTGATGACCGAGCTTGGCGCTGATGAAGCCGTTTATTTCGCTGATGCCGTCCACCCAGAATATCAGACAAAGCCTGCATATGGCTGGGTGAAGGCAGGCTCAAACCCCGCAGTCCCGACCACTGCTGGGCGAGGCCGTGTGAATATCCATGGCGGGCTCAACCTTGAAACCTTCGACGCGCCCTTTGTCGAGCCAACCACCGTCGACGGTGTCAGTGCCACGCAGCTTCTAGCCAAGATTGAAACGCGCAACCCCGACAAGCGATTAATCCACGTCATCTGGGACAACGCGCCCTATCACAAAGGGCCGGATGTCAGGGCGTTTCTCGCAAGGCCAGATTGCCGCATCCACCTTATCCAGTTGCCGCCATACTGCCCGCACCTGAACCCCATTGAACGATTATGGGCTGTCATGCACCAGTTCGTGACGCACAATCATCATTACCCAACCCAAAAACAGTTTGCGAATGCAATCCTGAAGTTCTTCCGCGTAACCATACCAAACGAGTGGAAAACATTCCGAAGCCAAGTCTCAGACAATTTTCGCGTCATAACTCATGAGAAGTTTCGGGTTTTGGCGTAGCTCCGGTATAGAATGATGCGCACCCGTGCAGCCGTGGCCGTTGCGGCCGGTAAGCCACTTGAAGTAATGGAAGTGAATCTTGAAGGCCCACGGGCTGGCGAGGTTTTGGTAGAGATAAAGGCAACCGGCCTGTGTCATACCGACGAATTCACCCGGTCGGGTGACGACCCTGAAGGCATCTTCCCAGCTATTCTGGGCCATGAAGGCGCAGGCGTGGTGATTGAAGTCGGTGAAGGCGTGACCAGCCTCGAAGTCGGCGATCACGTTATCCCACTCTACACACCAGAATGCCGCGAATGCGACTACTGCCTGAACCCGAAAACCAACCTCTGCCAGTCGATCCGCTCAACCCAAGGTGCCGGCCTTCTGCCGGATGGCTCGACCCGGTTCTCGATGCTTGATGGCACGCCGATCCACCACTATATGGGCTGTTCGACCTTTGCCAACCACACGGTTGTGCCCGAGATTGCACTGGCTAAGGTGCGCAAGGACGCGCCGTTCGACAAGATCTGCTACATCGGCTGCGGCGTCACGACCGGCATCGGTGCGGTGATCAACACCGCCAAGGTCGAGATCGGATCCACCGGCGTTGTGTTCGGCTTGGGCGGCATTGGCCTCAACGTCATCCAGGGCCTGCGCCTGGCGGGCGCGGATCAGATCGTGGGTGTTGACCTGAACGACGGCAAGGTCGAGATGGCAACGCATTTCGGCATGACCGATTTCGTAAACCCCTCGAAGGTCGACGGCGATCTGGTGGCGCATCTGGTCGAGCTGACCGGCGGCGGCGCGGATTACACGTTTGACGCGACCGGCAATGTCGGCGTGATGCGCACCGCGCTTGAAGCCGCGCATAAAGGCTGGGGTGAAAGCACCATCATCGGCGTCGCACCAGCGGGGGCTGAGATTTCGACACGCCCGTTCCAGCTTGTCACCGGTCGCAGTTGGCGCGGCACGGCGTTTGGCGGCGCCTCGGGCCGCACGGACGTCCCTAAAATTGTAGATTGGTACATGGATGGCAAAATTGAAATTGATCCGATGATTACGCACAAACTGACATTGGACCAAATTAATCATGGGTTCGATTTGATGCACAAAGGCGAGAGCATCAGAGCAGTTGTTGAGTTTTAAACTGTCCTGAATGAATACTCATCATTCGAGTTTATGAACGACAACGCAGATGCGGTCTTTTACCGTCTCTCGTTATAGTAAATCGACCGGCTTGCGCAGGTTTTAGTCATCGATGCGCAGCGGTGCAATAGTCAGATTGGGCTCATGGACTAAGCCGCTCTCGCGGCATTGGCGCGTGTGGCTAACGGACGACAACTTCACTGATGCCGCGCATTTTGCGATGTGACTGATCTGACTGACGATTGAGCTTTCTCAATTGGACAGGAGGTTCCCATGACACAGGAGAAGATGAGCCCGCTGCGTGCGCGGATGATCGAGGACATGCGTATTCGCGGGATGGCGGAGACGTCACAGAAAGCCCATATCCGGGCGCTCAAGGATTTCACTGCATTTCCGGGGCGCTCACCGGACACCGCGAAACCGGAGGAGTTGCGCGCCTGTCAGCTTCATATGACGGACACTGAGGTCACACCTTCGCTCTACAACGCCCGGATCACAGCGTTGCGGTTCTTTTTCGGCATGACGTGTGATCGCGAGGACATGAAGAAGTACATGCAGTTCCGCACCGAGCCGCGCAAGCTCCCGATTGTTCTGAGCATCGAGGAGGTTTCGGCGGTTCCGGCGGCGGCACCGGGACCGGGTATGAAGTATCGGGCTGCTTTGAGCATTGGCTGCGGTGCCGGTCTGCGCGCCTCCGAGGTGACCAACCTGAAGGTCCGGGACATCGACAGTGACCGCATGCTGATCCACGTCGAGCGGGGCAAGGGCGGCAAGGACCGGGACGTGATGCTGTCGCCATCTCTGCTGGAGTTGCTGCGGGCCTATTGGCGCGAGGCCCGTCCGCAAGGCCGACTGTTCCCGGGTCAAAGCCGGGTCGAGCCGATGTGTCAATCGCAGAGTAAAATGGGTCCATGTCGCGGCGTAAAAATGGGCCACTTCGGTTGATGTTTTGTGGCGCTTTTGCACGCGTGCTCGTCACAAAGCTGAAGCGTGCCAAAGCGCATGCTGGCCATAAGGCCAGCATTATTCTGACTGTGATTGCGGGCTGGTTATTTTCGGTTGTTGCGACTGTGTTTGAGCCGATAGCTTTCGCCATTCATCTCGAGGATGTGGACGTGATGGGTTAAACGATCGAGTAGCGCACCGGTCAGCCGCTCAGAGCCAAAGACTTCAGTCCATTCATCGAAGGGCAGGTTCGAGGTTATGATGATGGAGCCGCGTTCATAGCATTGGGATATGACCTCGAAGAGCAGCTCTGCGCCAGATTTGCTGAGCGGTACGAAGCCCAGTTCATCAATGATCAACAGGTTCTGGCTGGTCAGTTGCTTTTGAAGGCGCTGCAATCTCCGCTCATCTTGAGCCTCGATCAGATCATGGACTAATGCCGCAGCCGTTGTGAAGCGCACCTTCAGTCCTCTTTGACATGCAGCCAGCCCAAGTCCCAGGGCGATGTGTGTCTTGCCCGTGCCTGACGGGCCGAGCGCGATGATGTTCTCCCTGCGATTAACGTAATCGCATCGTGCCAGATCCATCGTCAGGGGCTTGTTCAAGCTTGGCATGATCTTGAAGTCAAAGCTATCCAAGCTCTTGGTGCTGGGGAACTTCGCCGCTTTGATGCGCCGTTCAATCATCCGGCGTTCGCGGTCGATCAATTCCATCTCACACAGCCGCGCCAGATAGTGGATGTGATCTTTGTTCTCTGCAGCACAGAGCTGCGCCTGTTTGGCATACTCACCTTGGAACGTTGGCAGTCGCAGTTGTTTAAGATGATGCCGTAGAAGAATCCGAGGGGCTTCGGTCATGCCGCGGTCCTTCCCATCAAGCTCATGTAACTGGATGGGCGTGTTGTGCCGACATTGGCCTTGGGCAAGTATGGATAGAAGTCCAAATCCAATCGTGGTGGCCGCTTCTCAACCCGACACAGTACAAGGTGTTTTACGGCGTCATAGCCAATTGCACCCATATCTATTGCCTGCTGGATTGCGCCTTGCACAACATCCATTTCGAAGGTCTCCAAAAGGCGCAAGACTTGAACGTATTCTCGCTTGCCCGGCTTACCCATTCTGGCTTCAAGCAGTCGGTGCAGCGTGGCAAATACATCTGGCAAATGCCAACCCTGCAAAGGCGCGGCCTGATCCAGGGCACCCACCTTTTGTTCAAGCAGGGGCAAAAAGTGCAATGGGTCAAAGACCATATCCGCTGATGTGTAGGATCGTTTGTGCCGCGCAATAATCTCATTGCCGCAGCCGATGATAACCTCATGCACAAACCCACGCACATGAACATCGTGGTGCGCATAGGCTACTGGCACCGAGTAATCATTGCTGCGATAGCGCACCATTGAGATCGACGTTGCACGCGTGCTGACGTGATCGCAGGCTTCATATTCTGCGACGGGCAATCCCATCAGAGCATCCAAATCCGACATCAGGCGTGCGCCTATGGTTTGGGTGTGACCCCGCAACGTATCGTCCTGACGTGCTAAACACTTCTCTTCCAAATGTGCGTTCAGATCATCAAAGCTGTCATAGCGAGGTGCGGGAACCATGAAGTTGCGGCGGGTGTATCCAACCATGCCCTCAACGTTGCCTTTATCGTTCCCTCGCGCGGGTCTGCCAAACTTGTCATCAAACAAGTAATGCGACTGCAGTTCCGTAAACCGACGTGTGCGGATGCGCGTCTTATCCCCGAGTATCCGAGCCACGGCGATCTTGGTATTGTCGTAGAGAATGGATTGCGGAATGCCGCCAAAGAATGCAAAGGCGGACACATGGCCATCGCAAAACGCCTCGGTTGTCTCAGCTGGATATCCCTTCACAAACACCGCATCAGAATGTGGCAAGCTCATCACGAAGAAGTGGATCTTGCATTCCACGCCACCGATCACGCCCAGCGTCTCACCAAAATCAACCTGCGCATGGCCCGGCCGATGCGACAACGGCACAAACACCTCTTTGGTGCGCCGTTTTTGCTCGCGCACGTAATAGGTCACCGTGGTCAGGCTGCCAGCATATCCATGCTCATCGCGCAGCCGTTCAAAGATGCGCTTGGCCGTGTGTCGCTGCTTTTTGATCAGGGCTTTGTCTGTGCGCAGTATCTCATCGACCACACCAACATAACCATCAAGCGTTGGCCGCCGAGGCGCTTCCGACCGACGATACCCAGGCGGAAGTTCATGGCGCAGCATCTTCGCGATCGTCTTACGATCTTTGTTCTCTAATCTGTCAATGCGTGTTTCCTGAGTTTCCTGCTTTTGATGTCAGAGGTTGCCTTTGTTCTCTTCGAACTCTGAGGTTCATGATGGGGTTGGCTGGGTGTGGGTCGGCAATGTTGAAACCGCAATCATACCGTTGGTCTTGGCTGTTGCTACAGAATCGGCGCCGTGTCTCACGCCCTCCCTCGGGCATCGTCCCAGATGGGAACTTTGATTTAGGAATCCTCGTTGTCGCCTCGTAAGCCTTACGCGGACTGGAAGTCAGTTTTGTCTCGCATAATGGCATGAAGTATGATTGCCAGACGACGCGCCAGAGCCACTCGGGCCTTTCTCATCGTTGAGCGCGCACCGATTGCGAGGGCCCATGTCTTCAATTTGAGCGGAGCGGCATACCGCGTCAGCATCACATTGGCGGCCTCATAGAGAAGCGTTCTGACGCGCACGTCGCCCCGCTTTGAGATGCTGCCCGTGTAGTCGATTTCACCAGATTGATGCCGTCGCGGCACCAGTCCAAGATACGCCCCCACATCACGCGATTTCCTGAAACGCGACGGATCATCAATTGCTGCGGCAAAGGCCAATGCTGTGATCGGACCGACCCCTGGTACCGTCATAAGGCGCTGGCAGACTTCGGATTTGCGGGTCATCTTTTTGATGTCGCCATCAATGGCTGCAACCGCCGCGAGGATTGCTTCGCGTGCTGCGAACAGTCCGCAAATTGCGGCATGGAGGCCAGGCACTCCATCGCTAACTTTTAGCGCCGCGTTTTTGAATGCCGGAGACAAAGCTCGTGGCAGCCGCACGCCGAAGACGACGACCAGACCGCGGATCTGATTGTCGAGCGTCACACGCTGTCCGACCAGCTTCTTGCGGGCTGCGATCAGCGACCGGATTGCGTGCGCTGACAGTGATTTGACATGGGTCGGCTTGTAGAATCCCGTCCGCGCCAGGTGTGCCAAACCGCGGGCATCATTGCGGTCCGTCTTGTGGCCGGCCAGAGATTTAAGGGCCTGATATGCTTGCCTGCTCTCGATGCAAACAACCGGGACACCAAGCTCCGTCAGCCCATGGTAAAGCATTGGTGCCATCCGTCCCGTTTCAAATACAACTTTGGCACATGGTGGTCCAGAAGCGAGGAAGTCAGCGATCGCTTTTGGTGTTGAGCTCGCTTTTCCTTCACGAATAAGGGCCCCTTCACGATCCAGAATGCAGATATGCGTCTCTTCCATGGACACATCCAAACCAGCAAAATATTCCATTGGTCAGTCTCCTTTTCAATTGCATGTGCATCCAGAATAACAGGGGTAACTGAGTGCTGATCCTGATTACGCCATGTTGAAAAACCGCGCCGCTTCTCGGCCAGACATACCGTCCTTCAAACAAGCACGGCGCACACGACTATAAATATCCACAGAATACATCTCCCGCCCTCCGAATAAACGAAGGGCACAAACTGGCGGACTTTTACTCCGCTACAACTGCGATATGCAGCCGCTTCTGTGGCCCAATATTGCTCCGCGTTTTACAATTGTTTTCCTTAATGTATTTTGAAGCTGCATCCCGAAGTACACGTCTCTCTTCTTTTTCAACCGCATATCCTGCTAACTTGTCAATACGATAAGAAACCTGAAAGTTCTCACCGTTTTCACAGAAATCCGGAAAATCCGGCTTGCGCTTATGTTTCCCTTCATAGGCGATTGACCCACTGTTTGGAATTCGAAATCTCACAAGAAGCGCATCATCAGGAAGCTCATCCCAGTTCCAATATACCTCGAAATCAGAGCCATATTTTGCGATATACTCCTCCGCCTGAATTGACCTGAGAATTTTTGTCGGTGAGTCGATTCGCCGCATATCGTTTTGTATCGGGACGTGCATCCTCCTGGCATGGTCAAACATCATAAGACATTCAGCCTCACATGCGAGGACCGCGCGGTGCCTGAAGCGATTTGTCGTCGCCGTAAAGTGGACGCACTCGTGTGGAAGCGTGCCCGTGCGTTTTTGCTTCTGGATGCGGGCTATGATGCCAAATTGGTCTGCGGGATACTTGATATTGGCCCGACAGTTTTGACGGAGTGGCGATTTGCCTTTTCCGGTGCGGGGCTGTCGTTCTTTGGCCTGAAAGATTACAGCCAGCGGCAGGGACACTTGAGTGTTACGCAGGAGCAGGGGCTGAAAGCCCGTTTCACCGAAAACCCGGCACGGAACGTAGACGAGGTCTGTGCGTATGTTCCGGCGGAATACGGGCAGAGCTACAGTTCCTCGGGAGCCGCCAGGCTGATGCGTCGTCCGGGGTTTGAGTATAAAAAGCCACGATTGCCGCCTGCACAGGCCGATGAAGTCAAACAGGCGGCGTTTATCGCCATGTATGAAGCTTTGATGTCCGGGTTGGGGGCGGATGAGATGGTGGTCTTCTCCGATGCTGTACATCCGGAGCATCGGAGCCGTCCCGCCCATGGCTGGTTCCCGAAGGGGCAAAAGACGGCCCTGAAGGCAACATCGGGGCGCAGGCGTCTCAATATTCAGGGCGCGCTCGATCTTGAAACGTTCCGGTTCACCTTTGTGGAAGGCGGGAAGATCAATGCCCGAACAACACGGGCCATGCTGGAAAAGCCGGAGCGCAACAACCCGAGCATGGCGACAATCCATGTCTTTCCCGACAACGCCCGCTATCACCACGCCAAAATACTCCAGCCTTGGCTCGAGAGTTCTGAACGCCGTGTAAAGCTGCACTTTTTGCCGCCATATGTACCCCACCTCAATCCGATTGAACGTCTCCGGGGCGTCATGCACAAATGGGTCACCCACAATCG
This sequence comes from Roseovarius sp., assembly GCA_965207105.1. Lineage (GTDB taxonomy): Bacteria > Pseudomonadota > Alphaproteobacteria > Rhodobacterales > Rhodobacteraceae > Roseovarius. The sequence goes on from CBDBLS010000014.1 coordinate 50,341, forward strand.
TCACTACGCCACATTCGATCAGTTCACAGAGGCCATTCCTGATTTCTTCCGAAAAACCTTACCGGCAAAATGGACCGGGTTCCGGGACACCGTCACAGACAACTTCCGCGTTGTCCCGTTCAAGGATTACAAACTGATCCCGGCTTGAAAATCCGGCCCAATTCGCCCCGTATCGTTTTGCATCGGGACGTGCATCATCCTGGCATGGCCTCATAAAACACTGCCGCCTCACATGCGGGGACCGCGCGGCGCCTGAAGCGATTTGCCGTCGCCGTAAAGTGGACGCACCCGTGAGAAAGCCTGCGCGCACATTTTTACTTTCCACAATCTGGTCTAAAGCCTCCGACTTTAGTCGGAAAAACATTCAAACGCGCGCCGAAGGCGCTCAAGACCGGGAATGTCCCGATATTTGTTGAAACTCGCCTGAGCGGCGCTGCTTGATGCGAGGTTATACTGCGTCCTTCACCTGGTCAAGTTTGTCCTTTTGACGGTGGTCGATGAGGGCCTGCCTGAGCATTGGAAGTTGCTTGTAAGCCTTGATGCGGCGGAAGCCCTTCCTGACCTCGAACATGCCAGCAGCGGTCCAGCGTAGAGCCATTTTTGCGTCCCGCCAGCGTTTCACGTTGCGACAGACCTAGCGGATAACGCTGTTCATGGACTCGATAATGTTGGTGCCGGCCACTGACCGCCGGAGTTCGGGCGGCAGGCCCGGTCTAACCACGGTCAGGATTTCATCGAGACCTTCCAGGATCGACCGAGACACATCCGGCGCTTCTTGCTCGAAGCGCCGCGCCGGATTGCGCATCAGGCGTTCAGCCTTGTCGGCATCATTCAACTCCCGGGCCTGTTTCAGGGCGCGACGCACGGCGGCGTGATGCTTGGGAGCAAGGCGGTCAGTGATGTTGCGCGCCTTGTGGATTTGGCAACGTTGGATCGGAATATCTGCGCCAAAGGTCCGGCGCAGCGCTTTGCCGAGCGCCCTGGCCCCATCCACGATGAAGAGGTAGCAGCCTTCCGGGTCCAACCCACGCTCGATCAGATTGTCGAGCAGGGCCTGCACGGTAGCCGCGTTCCCAGTGGCCCCTTCAACCACTCCCGGAGGGTACTTTTGCCCGGAAACCTCAATGCCAACAGCCCCGATCATCAGCAAGTGGTCATCCAAATGCAGCCCGTCGATCTGGATTGCCACGAGATCCAGCTCTGACAAGTCAGATGCCTTCCATTCATCGAACCTGGCTTGCGTCAGGGCCTTGAAACGTCGGGAGACCGCCGACTTGGACAGGCCAACCAGCCCCGGCCGGAACGCCTGCCTCCGGCAATCGTACAGCGCGGCCAAACTTGCGTGTGGCGACATTCATCACCATCAGGTTCATAGCCCATTGATCCAGAAACCCTTTCGCCGAAATCGCTTCCCAACCCGGCAGCGCCATCTCCTTTCCCGTGGCCTTGCTGCGCACCCGGGGACGCTCCACGTCGATCTTGCCGCCATGAAACCCAACCTGAACTTTCGATTGCCCCCAACGGTAGCCGGGCTTCTCAGGGCAATGCTCGTAGCGATCACCGGCAAACCGGGTCACGTCTTCGCTCATCATCTGGCTCAGGCTTGTCTTATGACTTTCCCCGGGTCTCATGCGAAGTTTGAGGCGAAGCCAGTCACACCATTTTCGTTTGCGTAAAACCAACGACGGGGTGCATACTTGCCTGTGGGATTGGCGTGAACAGGATGAATGGAGACCCTGAAATGCCTGGGATTTCGTCGTGGAAAGTCGCGCAGGTAGTGTTGACGTCCCTTGACAGACCCCCGGCGTGGTCGCGCGTTTGTCCCCCCGGGGAGTATCGCGGCCTCTCCCCGCGCAACTATCTACACATCAACCCCTATGGCCGTTTCGGGGTCGAGCCGGACAAACGGATCGATTCCGGGCCCATGGCCTCATGACTGGAGCATATATGTCTTCCCAACTGCTTGCCGAATGTATGGAACAATATGAAACCCATGGTTTTGATCCCGAATTTCAATCGTATTTCATGCGGCTGAAGTCCCGCTTGCTTGCCAGCAGCGAAGTCGCGTGCGGTCTGGTGGTGCTCACCGCGCAGGAAGATGACCACTCGGGCGCCGGGCATCAGGTACTGAGCCTGCTGCTGGATGAAGCACGCATGGGGCAGGAAAATCACAGTGAATATGCGGAGGACTTCCTGGAGACGGTGGAAATGGCCGTTCAGGCGGGGCTGGCCGCCGGAGCGATACAGCAAACGAACCTGATCGAATTTGCGGGCCTCTTTCGGAGGGTTGGCCTGACGGTGCCGCAATCATTCATGATCGATCCCGACAACATGACTCCACCACCGGATACGGGGGACTTCGATCTCTCGGAAATTCTGGAAAGCCTTGCGCGTGATGTTATGGTGGAAGACGGTTCAGCCCATGACCTGTTCGATGCAATCGACACCATGCTGGCGGCGGTGCCGGTGGAAATCCAGGCGAGTCTTGCCAATCACATTGCTGCAATGGAGAGCCCTTTCCTTGAGCGTTGTGCCTTGTTCCTGCTCCTGTCCGGTTCGGGGCCTGTTCAGGACGCAACCATCGCAGGCCTGTTCGAACGTCTCGACGGGACCGCCCCAAGCGCCGAAACAATGACGCTGCTTCCGATGATCCGGGGCTGGTTTGCCAGCGGTCGGGTCCAGGCAGCATTGGATCAGCTGATCAAAAAAGCGCGCCGCAAAGCCATTCCTGTACAAACCAGTGTGTCGGGTTCGCAAATTCAGGAGATCGTCGCGAGCACTACAGATGGGGTCGGGGCCCAAAGCGTTGCGGTTGTTTTGAAACAGGGGGCGAAGACCGTGCTGGCAGTGGTACTGATCAAGGCCGGGCATGGGATAAAAGACGGTTTCCTCCTTTCCCCGGAAAACAATGATGACGCTGAACGCATGATCGGGCAACAGCGCGCGGAAACCGGCGCGGATGATATTTCCGCCGACACCTTGCGGGTGTTGCTTGAGGGTGCCCTGGCTGATGGTTTGGAAAATGGCTGTTTGCCTGCCCCCGGGTTTCTTGACGTGGTTGAGGCCTGCAACCTGTTCGATCTGCGCCCGCAGGAACTTGACCTCCAGGCTCTTCTGGATCTGGCCGATCCCCAACGGAAAATCCAGGGCGCATCGGCACAGGCTCTCGGACGTTGGGTAAACGATGATCTTGCGCTGGACCTCCTTGAGCCGCTTGCAGACAGCTGGTTCGAGGATACGGAAGAGACCCGCCGGATCGTCGCGACGGCGCGTACCGCGCGCAGCATTGAAACAAAGCTCTGGAAATTCCTTGAAACACGCCGCGACATTTGGGCACGGCGGTTCCTGCAGACAGCCGTAATCCTACGCGATGGAGACAGGCTCCGGGAGTGGAAAACCCTGACCGCTTCAGCGCATGGCCTGATGAATGGGCGCGCCTTGAAACGTATCCCCCTGATGGAGGACATCATGTACACGACAATAGAAGCGGATGATGCAAAACTGCGGTGAACCCCACCTTGTGGGTATATGATCGGGGCGTTTCGGGAGCGGTTTATCTCCGGAATGCTGTCCCGCGACTATGAAGCGGAGTTATTACACCTGTGCTTGCAATGTGATCCGCCCAATTGTAAAGCTTTGGTTCGCTCGGGGAAATCAGGGTATCCGCCCCCCCTTCCCCCGGAAGCGGCCGCGAAGAAACCCCGGGAGCGAATGGAACGGCTTGCCAAGGGCATGTTGATTGCCACCGGGTGCCGCTTTCGTTGTTCGGAAATGACGGGTCCTTCCCGGCGGGGACGGCTCGTGGGTGTCATGTGCCGCACTTGCCTACTTCTGCGTGCCGATTTTTTGCATTTCGTTTCGTTTCGGATTTCCGCCGCCGACAACCGGTTGCAACCATTCGGGAAATTTTTTCCGACAGGTCATCTGAAACGAAATGGCCCCTCCGCCCGAAACGAAATGGCCCTCCCGAAACGCGCGGGGAATCCGCCGGAGGGGTCGCGCCGGAATTTGCGCGATACCGGCGCTGAAAAAATCGTCGGGAGGTCCGGCATGCCCAGCGGCAAAAAAACCTTCGCGCGACGTGGCGCGCTCCGGTCCTGCACGCGGAATTCCCGCACCCGTTCTGCGGATCAGGTCCGGCAGATCGCGGCGTCGATCAGGGTGTCCGGTTTTACCGGTCCCGTCCTGTTCGCCGGGGGCAACACCATTGTTGCCGGGGCAGGACCGTGCGCCAACGGCGCGGGAGACGGGCATGGATGTTGTGCCCTGCATCCGGCTGCCCGGTCTCCCGGATGAGCGGCGCCCCGCGTATATTGCTGCTGACAACAGGCCGGCCGGCCATGCGGGCCGGGACGGGGACCTGCTCCGGTCTCGGCCGGGGGAATTGCGCGACCCCGGGTTTCATCCGGACAGATGTCGGGATGCCGGTGGCTGATGACCGGATTGACATGTGCCGGAACCGGTCCGCCCTGTAACGCCACCGCAGGCAAGGCCGGGAACGACACCACGGACAGCCCTGCCCTGCCCGCCGTCCTGACCGGTGCCCCGAGCCCTGCGGTTCCGGCCGTGAAGACCGGCGCGGCGGTCCGGTTCAGTCTGCGGTTCCATGCAGGGATGGTCCGCCGGGAGAGGCAAGCGGGGCGCGGTGCGAACGGGGCGGTCGGCGAGGTCCGGTCCCGCACAGGCGCGGCTGACAGCCGGTCGGGCCGGTTGCCAACACCCTGGCAATACCCGTTCCCTGCCCGCCGACCGCAGGCCGGTTCCACACAGGAACATTCCACACAGGAACAGGAGTCCGGCAGGAATTTGCGGGCCTGCACACTGCCACAGGCACGTCCCTGTACCCGGGCAATTTTTCCCCTGTTTTTTTCCCTGAATTTCCGGAGAAATCCGGGAGAGACCGGTTAGCAGCACACCGACTGCACAGCCAGCCATACCGCCGGTTTTCTCCCCTGCAGATTTGGAGCGGTTTTATGGCTTGTTATCAGTGGGTTGAAAATCCGCGTTCCTGACAGAGACGCTTTACCCGGGCGGATATACCCCCCGGATACCCGAAAGTCTCTACAGGCGTATTTCATCATCCATTTCGGGTATTCAGGCTGGAGTGATCCTTACCCACACTCCCCGGGTAAACCGCCGGTTTCGCTGTCCGGATCGCGGCATTTTCGATGTGTATCGGGGTGGTGACGGCGATGCAGGGCGGGTTCCGGGCGAGGT
>CBDBLS010000015.1:0-72832 GCA_965207105.1 Roseovarius sp.
AGTTTCCCGATTTTGTCGCCTTCTGGCTGGAAAAACCCGCGCCCTCGGATGAGCGTTTCGTGCTGCACGCCCTGCTGGACAGCCCCAGTTGCGCCGGCGCCTACCGCTTTGTCATTCGCCCTAGTCAACCCCTTACGATGGAGGTTGAGGCGACGATCTTTCCGCGCGAAGACATGGCCCATGTGGGCATCGCTGCGCTGACCTCGATGTTTCAGTTTGACGAAACCAATCGCGATCGGTTTTCTGATTTCCGCCCTGCGGTGCATGATTCCGATGGCTTACTGATCCGCAATGGCGCGGGGGAAACCATTTGGCGGCCATTGGCCAATCCGCGTAAATTGCAGATCAGCGCCTTTGGCGATGACGATCCCAAAGGTTTTGGCCTGATGCAACGCGCGCGCCGTTTTGGTGATTTTGCCGATCTTGAGGCGCTCTATCACCGTCGCCCGGGTCTGTGGGTCGAACCGGGTGAAGGCTGGGGTAAGGGTGCTGTGACGCTGGTGGAGATCCCTACCGAAAAAGAAATCTATGACAACATCGTCACCTATTGGCGTCCGTCAGACCCTTGGGAAAAGGGCAGCGCGCATCAGCTGAGCTATCGGCTGACCTGGGGGCAGGACAGCGAGTACGGCAATGGGCTGCGGGTGTTGAACACGCAGATCGGCAAAGCGTTCGAGACAGGCATTATCGTTGCGATCAATTTTGAACCCGGCGCAAACCTGCCTGAAGACCTTGATCAGATTGAGCGGAAAATTCGCGCCAGTGCGGGCAGTGTTTCGTCGGGCGTGCTGCAACGCAATCCAGAAACCGGAGGGCTGCGGCTGGCGTTTAAATTTGAACCCGGCGATGCCGAACTGATCGAGTTCCGGGCCGAGCTACGCCTGAATGGCGCCCCGCTTACGGAAACCTGGCTTTATCGGTGGACGCCATGAGCGCCTATACCACCTGCATGATGCCCAAACGCGCGCCTTTGCAGATGGCTGCTCAGGACTTTGCGGATCGCCCTATCCCGCGCCGCCGGTTTCGCGCGTCGCTCAGTGATCGCCTCTGGCGTTTTGCTGCCTTTGCGCCGGCTGTGGCGGTAACGATCATGCTGATCCTTGGCTATGTTGAATGGTTCCGCTCGGGAGGTGTGACCGCGTTGGAAACCAGCGCCATTGCCCTGATCGGGGTGACCTTCATCTGGGTGTCGCTGTCGGTCAGTACGGTCATCGTGGGGTTGTTGCGACTGGCTATTTCGCCGCGTCGCCTGCGTGAAACTCACGCTGCTGAAGGTGCGCAGAACGTGGCTCTATTGGTGCCCGTCTATAACGAATCCCCATCCGATGTATTTGGCAATATTCAGGCCACTTTGAAGGAATTGGCCCAGCGTAGCGGCGATGACCGTTATAGCGCCTTCATCCTCAGTGACAGTTTTGAACGCGAGACGATCTATCAAGAAAAACAGGCGTTTTTGGCCCTGCGCGCGCATTGCCCCGAGAATATCGACGTCTATTACCGCCACCGCGCGAAGAACACCGACAAGAAGGTGGGCAACCTGTCCGATTGGCTGGAAAACTGGGGCGGCGCTTATGACGCGATGGTGGTGCTGGATGCCGACAGTCTGATGAGCGGGGCCGCCATCCGCCATCTGGCTCGCGCCTTGGCCAATGATCCGGATGCCGGTCTGGTTCAGAGCTACCCGCTGGTGATCGGCGCCGAGACGCTTTTTGGTCGCATTCAGCAGTTTTCCAACGCGGTCTATGGCTGGCTTCTGGCCGAGGGCCTCGCCGTCTGGTCGCAGCGCGAAGGCAATTACTGGGGCCACAACGCCATCATCCGCACCCACGCCTTTGCCGACAGCGCGCGTCTGCCTTATCTGCGTGGACGCGGTGGGCAATCCAATCTGATCCTCAGCCATGATTTTGTCGAGGCTGGGATGCTGCGCCGCGCCGGATGGACAGTGCGTTTTCTGCCGAATGCTGGGGGCAGTTTTGAAGAGGCCCCCCAGACGCTGATTGATTACGTGCTGCGTGACCGGCGCTGGTGTCGGGGCAATCTGCAACATCTGCGGCTGTTGGCGGTCAAAGGGTTTCATCCGATCACGCGGTTCCATTTGTTACAGGGTGCGGTGGCCTATCTGCTGTCGCCCGCATGGCTGACTCTGATCGCGATCTGGGCCATTATCGGGCGTGAAGGCGTTATCACCACCAGCTATTTCAGTGCAGCCAATCCGCTGCATCCGATCTGGCCTGAAAACACGCAGATTGGCGGTTGGGGCTACTTGTTGTTTATCTATGCCATGCTGTTGGTGCCCAAGGTCACCGGCATGATCGCCCTGGCCATGAACCGTCAAAACCGCGAGATTTATGGGGGTCTTCCTCGTCTGGTCTCCAGCGTGTTGTTCGAGATCACATGCTCGATCCTCTATGCCCCGATCCTGATGGTACAGCAAAGCCTTGCCGTGTTCCGCGCGCTGATCGGGCGCGATCAAAGCTGGACCCCGCAAGCGCGCAACACCGCGCGCTATAGCTGGGAAATGATATTGCGGTTCCACGCTGTTGAGACCGCTCTGGGCCTTACAATGAGTGTTGCGATTGTACTTGGCGTGATTTCCCTGTGGCTCGCACCGATTGCTCTTAGCCTGATCATGGCCGTGCCTTTGTCCCGGCTCAGCGCGCTGCGCGTCTCTGACGGGCGCATTCCGGCGTTGCGGCTGGACACCCCTCACAGCCTGAAAGAACCGCGCATCATCACCTCGGCGCGCGAAGAGCGGGTGGCGCTTAAGGCGCATCTGGAAAGCGGCCCAATCGCGACCGCAGCGGAATAGGCTTACAGCCGCTCAAACCAGTCTATCGCCATCTCGGCCCATCCTTTGGGGATCGAATGATCGCCCGGATGAAGGGCGAATTCAAGGGCCGAACCGGGACTGCATCTTTCCCACTTGCGCTGCCAATAGTCTCCCTTGGTGGCGAAACTGTCAGCTTTCATATGCACGCATCCATTGGTCTGTCGCCAAATCTCCATCGCGTGAAATACATCGCCTTGTACGAACGCGTTTGGATCGTCGGCCATGCCACCACCGACCGCCCGGCCCTCAAGCGGAACGACAACGTCTTTCCAGCCATGGGTGTGAAACAGACGCACCGGCCCCGCACATTCGCTGGGATGCGGTCGCCAGAAACTTCCGCCGACCGGGGCATAAGCCGCGAACCCATCCGGGGCCTGACAGGCCACATAACTGGTCATCGACCCGCCGATGGAGAAACCGGACAGTAGAATGCTGTCAGCGCGGATATTGTGGCGCGCGATGGCGTCGTCGCGCACTTTCAAAATAAATCTGCCTTCGTCCCGTCTTTGCGCGCGCTCCGGATGGAAAGACCATGACCGCCCGTTGCCTTCTTGTCTTTGCAACCCATTGAGGGCGATCACCGCATAGCCGCGGTCCAGAAAGGCCGATGTCAGACCAGAATTACGCAACACGCCTGCGGCGCTGCTGCCATAGCCATGGATGAAAATCACAGCAGGAACAGGCCCATTCACCCCGTCAGGCAGGGCGATCAGATAGTCGCCGCCATCTACCGGGCAGGGAGTTGTTGTATCACAGGCTTCGGCGGTTGAGGTGGTCAACGAGGTGCCCAAAAGGACCGCCGCAATCAAGCTGAGGGAAGATTTCATGATGTGGTGTTCCGCCGCTTTGGCTGCGCTGGGTCGATCAAGATTTGGTCACATCAAATGTCACGGGCAGGCCGCGCGCCACCCAGCCGGGCCCCGCCGACGAGCCCAGCATCCCTTCGGGGACGTCGATCACAGAGGTCAGGCCATTCTCTACCATCCATGCCGTCACGCGGCGCGATCGCACGCCGCGGGCACAGATGAGGGCAACAGGCTTGCCCAGGGCGGCCTGCATTGCCGCCATGACCCGCGCGACGAAATCCTCACTGCGCATGTCGATGGGCAGGGCTCCCTCGGCCACACCGCTTGCCGCCCATTCATCGGGACGGCGGATATCGATCAAAATCACCTCACCGGCACGCAGCCGTTCCAGCAGCTCGGGCGGGGTCAGTTGCTGCACGGCTTCGGCAGGGCGTAAGGCGACATATCCGGCAGAGGCCACCGCAACGACAGCCCCCACTCCGATCAAAATATGCCGCCGTTGCATGACGATATTCGTCCCTTAGTTGGTTACCGGCGCGGATGAGCTGAACTGCGGAATCGTCCGCGTGGCGGCATCCTTGGCCTCAAGACCCGACCAGTTGGTGGTGGACTGACTGATGTTACCCGGAATATCCTCTTCCCAAAAGCCCACAACATTCTCGGTGATGTTTAGAAACAGTTTGCCATCGACAATCCGCCACAGGTTGGGGTTGCCCGGCACCTTGCCGCCCTGCGCGACGCCGTAAGCACAATGGCCGTCATATTGCGGGGCATAGGTCTCGGGATCCGCCAGGAATTTCTCGCGATTTTCTTCGGTCGCAAAGGCGAATGTGACGCCGTTATGTTCGGCCGTCAGATCGCTGCGGCCTGGCACAGCCGCTGGCTGGGGCGCGCCGACTTCGGATTGTTCCAGATCGAAATAGGCCACCACATCATAGCCGGAGACAGCAAACCCGGTTTCATCCAGATATTGCGGGCCGGCGAATGCGGCACCGGACAACGCGGAAAAGGCAGCGGCAAGGAGAAAGCGTTTCATGGGGAACCTCTGTGATTTGAAAGCAATGTCATGTTGACGGGCAACATAAGCCAAAGGTTCTCACCGGAATAGACCACGGTCCTTCACAACCGCTTGACCCGTTTGTGTTCGAGCCTCCCTGCGAGGTCTATCAAGTCGCTTCGCGACGCTCTTCCTTGAGGGGGCGCGACAACAGCATGTCGATCACCTGATCCACCTGCAATTGGCCCGTGGACAAGGCGACAACCGCCTGTGTTACGGGCGTGTCGATCCCGACGCCCTGCGCCATGCGCAACGCAGCCTTTGCGGTGGCGACCCCTTCGACGGTGATTGTCGGATCAAACGGCTCCCTGCGTCCCAGACTTTGACCATAGCGATAGTTGCGGGATTGTTCCGACGAACAGGTCAGCGTCAGATCGCCAAAGCCTGAAAGCCCCGCCAGTGTATCAGGATCAGCACCCAACGCCTGCGCCAGCCGCTGCATTTCGGCAAATCCCCGTGTCATAAGCGCCGCGCGCGCACTTTCGCCCAGCCCGGCACCCATCACCGCGCCACAGCCAATCGCCATGACGTTTTTCAACGCTCCGCCCAGTTCGGCACCGGTGACATCGGTGGTCCGATAAAGCCGCAGGTTCGGTGTACTGAGTTGCGATTGCAACGCCTCGCCCTTATCGGCATCCACGCAGGCCAGCGTCAGCGCCGTGGGCAAGCCGCGCGCGATATCCGATGCAAAGCTGGGGCCGGTCAGAACAGCCGCCAATGCGTCGGGCACAACCACCTCAATAATCCGCGTCGGGCTGAGGCCGGTCGTCAACTCGATCCCTTTACAGCAGGCGATGAGGGGGCGGCTCGACAGGACGTTGCCATGGATTTCCAACAGGTCGCGCAGTTTTTGGGTGGGCACGGCCAGCAGGCATGGGGCATCGGCGGGCAGTGCGTCAAGATCGGACACTACGGTGATGGTATCCGGCAGCGGACAGCCCGGCAGGCGGGCTGCGTTCTCACGATCGACGCGCATCTTTGTGGCGTGATCAGCATCGCGTGCCCACAGGGTGACGGGGCCGTTCTGCGCCAATGAAATTGCCAAGGCCGTGCCAAAGGCCCCGGCCCCCAGAACCCAGATCATGCCTTCGCCCCCTTCTTGCCGCTGCCCAGCATCGCCGGGCTTGACGTGTCCAATGGCCAGCGGGGCCGCGCGATCAGGTCCATGCCGTCGCGGTGGCCAGCCAGATATCTTTCAGCCCCCGCATAGGCGATCATCGCGGCGTTATCGGTGCAAAGCGCCAGGGGCGGGGCAACGAAAGCAGCCTCGAGTTCCGCTGAAACAGTCTCTAATCCGGCGCGAATCGCGGTGTTCGCGGCGACACCGCCTGCAACGGTCAGGGTCGGTGCGGTGGATGATTGGGTCACGTACTCATTCAGTGCGCGGCGGGTCTTGCCGACCAAAACGTCACGCACCGCCGCCTGAAATCCGGCGCACAGATCGGCGCGGTCGCTTTCCCAAAGCCCACCCTGATCTGCAATCAGCTTGTCCCGCGTCCGCAGTACGGCGGTCTTCAGGCCTGAGAAAGACATGTCACATCCGTCGCGATCCATCAGAGGGCGGGGCAGGGCAAACCGCCTGGGATCGCCGTGTCTCGCACATTGCTCGACTGCGGGACCACCCGGTTGGCCCAGACCCAAGAGGCGTGCAACCTTGTCAAACGCTTCGCCCGGCGCGTCGTCAATCGTACCGCCCAGCCGGGTGAAATCTTCACAGCCACGCACGATCAGGAACTGGCAATGCCCACCAGATACCAGCAACATCAGATAAGGATAGGCCACTCCGTTGGTCAGCCTTGGTGTCAGCGCATGGCCCGCCAGATGGTTCACGCCGATCAAAGGCAGGCTCGTTCCGGCGGCGATCCCCTTGGCGCACATCACGCCCGAAATTACCCCACCAATCAGACCTGGCCCGGCGGTCACGGCAATCGCATCCAGTTCAGAAAGATCGGTTTTGGCCTGTGTCAGAGCCTCTTTCACGCAGATATCCAGCTTCTCCGCATGGGCGCGGGCGGCAATCTCGGGGACGACCCCTCCATAGCTTTGATGCAAATGATCCTGCCCATAAACCACCGAGGACAGGATGTCTGGCGTATCGCCCACACGCACCAGAGCGGCGGCTGTATCGTCACAGCTGCTCTCGATCCCCAGAACTGTCAGTGCCTTGTCCATGCCTGTGCCCGTTGCGTGCCTGCCCCTTGGCAGGTAACACCTGAGGGGCATGCAAACAACTGCGGAGCGTTGATGCCACCCACCGTCCTGATCACCCGGCCCGAGGCCACAGCCCTGCGTCTGGCCGATCAGTTGCGGAACAGATGGGGTTGCGACGTGCCTGTTGTGATCTCACCGCTGATTCAGATCGCTTATCTGGAGAGTCCGCCCGATCTGAGCGGGGTTGAGACGCTGATCTTCACCTCGCGTCATGGAGTTGAGGGGTTTACCCAACTCAGCGAAAGGCGCGACATCCCCTGCTACGCGGTTGGCCCGGCCACAGCGGCAAAGACGCGCGCGGCGGGGTTTGTCACCACCGATGCGGGAGGCGATGCCAGCGCGCTCAGCTGCCGGATCATTGTTGATGGGATCACGGGCTGTCTGCATCTGCGGGGGGAGCATGCGGCGGGCGATGTGCTTGGAGATTTGACCGCTGCAGGGATCAAAGCGCGCGAGCATGTGCTTTACCGGCAAGAGCCGCTTGCGCTGAGTGATGAGGCCAAGGCCCTGCTTGGGCGGGAAAGCCCGGTCATTCTTCCCCTGTTTTCTCCGCGCAGTGTTGACCTATTCTTTGAACAGGCTGCGGTAACGGCGCCTTTGTTGATTGCGGCCATCAGCGAGACTGTGGCTGAGAGGGTTCCCGGCGGCGCATCTGGCGCGCTGATTGTTGCCGAAAACCCGGATGGTGGCGCGATGATGAAGGCAATGGACACACTGCGCGCAGATGCCATTCGGCTTGAGGGCGCAAATCCAGCGCAGTAAGGTCTAACGGTGCCGCGCTTGGCAGATTCGATAAAGGTGGTTTCACGTGGCTGAGAAAAAGACGTCAAAGACAAGGGCCAAACCTAAGACGGCGGATGTCAGCAAGGCTGAAGATGCAAAAGAAATCGGCGATGATGTGGCAGATGACGACCCGGATGCGGTAGAAAAGACCGATCCAGTCAAGGAGGGTGCGGATACGACAGAGGTACCTGAACCCGAGCTGGCCGCGGACCCCGCAGATGCGCCAATTGACGGCGACACGGTTGCACAGGATGACGCGGTTTCTGCTGAACCCGAGGTGTCATCCCAGTCTGAACCGATGCCCGAGCCCGAAAGAGCTGAAACCGTGGTCAAGAAACAGAGCGGTTTTGCACCGATGCTGTTGGGCGGTGTCGTGGCTGCTGGATTGGGATTTGGCGCAGCCTATTATGGTTTGGGCATCGCCAATGACACGTCCGAGTTTGAACAAAAGATCGGCGATCAGATCGCGGCCCAATCCGACCATATTTCAGGCCTGTCCGCGTCGTTGAATGATCTGCCGCCGCCTGCCGATTTGAACGGGCTTGAGGCGATGCAGGGTGATCTTTCGTCCGCTCTCGAAAGTCTCACAGATCGTTTGGACGCATTAGAGACGCAGGTTGGCGCGTTTGATACCCGTCTGAGTGATGTAGAGAAACGGCCCCTGACCGAGGGTGCGTCAGATGCCGCAGTCGCCGCCTATGAGCGCGAATTGAAAGCCTTGCAAGATGCCATGGCCGCCCAACGCGCCGAGATCGAAGCGATGGCTGCTGAGGCCCAGACCATGGAAGCCAGCGCCGAAGAAACCGCGCAGGCCACGATGCGCCGCGCAGCGTTGACCCGTATCCAGACCGCGTTAGATACCGGTAGCGGATTTGCCCCGGCACTGGCTGACCTTGAAGCGGCAGGTATGACCGCACCTGCGATCCTGGTTCAGATGGCCGAAACGGGTGCCCCGTCGTTGGCGCAGCTGCAGGACGATTTCCCCGAAGCTGCGCGCGCCGCTTTGGCTGTGTCGCGGCTGGAGGCAGCGGCTGAGGGTGAAGGCGGTAGCGGATTTTCAGCCTTCCTGAAAAACCAGCTTGGCGCGCGATCGCTTGAGCCGCGCGAAGGCGACGAACCCGACGCGGTCTTGTCGCGGGCCGAAGCGGCGGCGCGAGACGGTCGGCTGACCGATGCGCTGGCCGAGATTGAGGCCCTGCCCGAAAGCGGACGTGCCGAGATGTCCGACTGGGTTGCACAAACCACCATCCGGCTGGACGCCGTAGCTGCCGCGGAAACGCTGGGCGGCGCATTGAACTAGGACGCAAGAGGGCGCAAACATGCTGTGGTCGATTATCAAGATTTTTATCTTCGTAGCACTTGTTGTCGCTGCGGCCTTTGGGGCTGGATACCTCTTGGAGTTGGATGGCGGCGTGCGCATCCAGATGGCGGGGCTTGAATTTAACCTGACCCCGCTGATGACGGTGATTGCGCTGTTGGTGCTGGTGCTGGCGATCTGGTTGATCCTGAAACTTGCCTCACTGTTGATCGCGGTTCTGAAATTCATCAATGGCGATGAGACCGCCCTGTCGCGCTACTTTTCCCGCAATCGGCAGGAGAAGGGGTACAAGGCCCTATCTGAGGGGATCATGGCGCTGGCCTCGGGCGAGGGCGATGTGGCCATGGCCAAGGCTGGAAAGGCCGAGAAGTATCTGCGCAAACCCGCGCTGACCAATCTGATCACCGCACAGGCCGCCGAGATGAAGGGCGACCGCCGCAAGGCCGAAGAGGTCTACAAGCGCCTCTTGACCAACGAAAAGACCCGCTTTGTCGGGGTGCGCGGGATCATGCGCCAAAAGCTATCGGATGGGGACACCGAGACGGCATTGAAGCTGGCCGAGACCGCCTTTGCGCTGAAACCGCGCCACGAAGAGGTGCAGGATACCCTGTTGCAGCTTCAGGCCCGGACCGAAGACTGGAAAGGCGCACGCGAAACCCTGCGGGCCAAGCTGAAATTTGGCAGCTTGCCGCGTGATGTGCACAAACGCCGCGATGCGGTTCTGGCCCTGTCTGAGGCCAGGGATGTGCTGGACGATGGCAAGGACATCGAGGCGCGAGAGGCCGCGATTGAAGCCAACCGGCTGTCCCCCGATCTGGTGCCCGCCGCTGTGATGGCTGCGCGCGGCTATATCGAGCAGGGCAAAAAACGCTATGCCATCCGTGTGGTGCGCAAGGCCTGGGGCGTGCAACCGCACCCCGATCTGGCCGCCGCCTTTGCCGGGATCGAACCGGATGAAACCGCCCCTCAGCGGATCAAACGCTTTGCCAAACTGACCAGTGCGCAGCCCGATCACCGTGAGACCAAGCTGCTAAATGCCGAGCTGCAGATCGCAGCCGAAGATTTCCCCGCAGCCCGCCGTGCGCTTGGTGATCTGGCCGAGACCGCGCCCGATGCCCGGACCCTGACGATCATGGCCGCGATTGAGCGTGGTGAAGGTGCTTCGGATGCGGTTGTCAAAGGCTGGCTGGCGCGCGCGCTGTCGGCCCCGCGCGGCCCGCAATGGGTCTGTGACAATTGCCATCATATCCACGCACAATGGGCCCCGGCCTGCGACAATTGCCAATCCTTCGACACGCTCAGCTGGACCGCCCCGCCCGAGGCCGCTGTCACGTCGGCCACTGGCGTGGAAATGCTGCCCCTGATTGTTGGCGCGCTGGAGGACCAAAGCGAGGATGACGAGGGTGATGAGGGGCCGGATGCCGCCGCTGATGCCGATGTGGTCGATGCCGAGCTGGTTGAAGAAACCACCGAGGCCGCAGCCCAAAAATAGGCCTTCCCCCCGTTCCTGTCCCGATGCTATCGCCCTGCCTCAAAGTGGCCACCATAGCTTTGGGGCACATTCTAAGCTGGGGTGTAAAAACCCTCTATCTTGCTGGAAAGCGAGGAGAATGAAGTTGGCCGACACAGTGCTAGTTAGACCCGTGACGGCCAAGGCTTCGGCGATGCGGCCTTCCGCCAAATCACAGGAGGCATGGCGACGCCAATTTTCGCGCCGGCGATGGGTGTCTGTCAGATGTGTTGCGCCATGGGCCTCGATCAAAGAGGGTTTCTCAACAAAATAACCCAATCTGACATGTTCTGCGACACCTGCCACGAGCGGGATTTCGGTGGCGCACCGACGTTTTCTGACAGGAATTCAGCGGCTCAAATTGTGGTTGAAGCGAGGCCAAAATCCCGCTAGCTGGAACGTACCTCGGGGTGCGCCTTCATCGGCGCTGAGATGCAGTTTCTGCGAACCCGTTGAACCTGAACCGGCTAGAACCGGCGGAGGGAAAGGTAGAGATTATCATCGTCCTTACCCTCTCGCCGCAATGGAGGATGATATGAAACGTCTATTAATTGCTGCGGGAATACTGAGTGCAACGTCTGCGATCGCTGCCGACGCGCCAAAGCTTACCGTTTATACCTACGACAGTTTTGTCTCTGACTGGGGTCCTGGACCTCTGGTGGAAGAGGCATTCGAGGCTATCTGTGATTGTGATCTGAACCTTGTGGGCATTGAGGATGGGGCAGCGCTTTTGTCTCGCATCCGGCTGGAGGGGGCCAACTCGGACGCCGATATTGTGCTGGGCCTGGACACCAACCTCGTAGAGGCGGCCAAGCAGACCGGTCTGTTCGCACCACATTCGGTCAGTGCCGAATACACCATGCCGATTGAGTGGAACGATGACACGTTCGTCCCTTATGATTGGGGCTACTTCGCCTTTGTCCATAACGCCGATGCCACCGTGCCCACCAATTTCCGTGATCTGGCGGCTAGCGACACCAAAATTCTTATTCAGGACCCGCGATCCTCAACGCCAGGGCTTGGATTGCTTTTGTGGGTGAAGGCAGCCTATGCCGATGAAGCCCCGGAAATCTGGGCGGATTTGGCCGATAACATCGTGACCGTCACCAAAGGGTGGTCAGAGGCGTACGGGCTGTTCCTTGACGGTGAGGCGAACATGGTGCTCAGCTATACCACATCGCCTGCCTATCACCTGATCGCCGAGGAAGACGCCAGTAAATCGGCAGCCGCCTTTGATGAAGGCCATTACATGCAAGTCGAGGTTGCCGGAAAGCTGGCAGGCACCGATGTCCCCGAACTTGCCGATGCGTTTTTGGCGTTTATGGTTACCGATGCCTTCCAACAAGTCATCCCCACAACCAACTGGATGTATCCTGCGGTGACCCCGGCGGCAGGTTTGCGCGACGGGTTTGGTGGTCTGCATACTCCTGAGACATCCCTGTTGATGGCTCCGAAAGAGGCGGCCGAGGTACGGGATGAAGCACTGGCCGAATGGCTCAACGCGCTCAGCCAGTAACCCCAGGTCCAGGTATTGGCGCGGCGGCCCTGGTTGCCGCGCTGATCCTTGGCACTTTGGCTGCGGTTGCGCTGCGCGCCGAAGCGGGACGCGGGCTTGGCCCCGCCGACTGGGCAGCCTTGCGGTTTACGCTCACCCAAGCCGTGCTGTCGGCTGTGATGAGTGTCGGCCTTGCCATTCCGGTTGCACGGGCGCTGGCCCGGCGACGATTCCGCGGCAGGCGGGCGCTGATTGCGCTGCTCGGCGCGCCGTTTATTCTACCTGTGATCGTGGCGATCCTTGGCCTTCTGCAGGTGTTTGGCCGGTCCGGCTGGATCTCTGACGCGCTCGGGTTTGTCGGCCTGCCCCCGATCAGCATTTACGGATTGCATGGCGTTGTGATCGCGCATGTGTTTTTCAATCTGCCACTGGCCACAAGGCTGGTGCTGCAAGGCTGGCAGGAAATACCTGCCGAGCGGTTTCGTCTGGCTGAACAGCTTGGCTGCCGGGGCGGTGCCCTGTTCCGTCTGATTGAAGCCCCGATGCTCTTGCGTATTCTGCCGGGTACTCTGGCGGTCATATTCGCCATATGCCTGACCAGCTTTGCGGTCGCGCTGACCCTTGGCGGCGGCCCGCGCGCCACCACCATTGAGCTGGCGATTTATCAGGCTTTCACCTTCGATTTTGACCTTGGGCGCGCAGCGCTTCTGTCGGCGGCCCAACTGGTTTTAACTGCCGCCGCCGCCGCCGCATTAAGGCTCTCACGCGGAGAAGGCTTTGGCGCAGGGCTGGACCGGTCTGTGCGCCGCTGGAACAGGGGCTCGCCGCTGATCGATATCGTCTGGATCACGCTGGCGGCCGGGTTTCTTCTTTTGCCGCTGGCCTCGGTGGTGACATCCGGGCTTGCCGGAATACTGGACCTACCGACAGAGGTCTTGCACGCCGCTCTTGTGTCGATCGCCGTCTCATTTGCCAGCACGCTGATCTTGCTGACATTGGCCTTGCCGATGGCTGTTGCCGTTGCAGCGGGTCGTCATGGCTGGATCGAACTATGCGGCGTTCTAGGGTTGGCAGCGTCGCCTCTGGTCGTCGGGACTGGTCTGTTTATCATGATCAGACCACTCGGCGATGCGACGGCGTGGGCGCTGCCGATCACCGCATTGGTGAATGCGGTTTTTGCACTGCCTTTTGCGCTGCGGATTCTGGTTCCGATGGCGCGCGATGTGGTGGCGCAGCATGGCCGGCTTGCCATTGCAATCGGGATGTCGCATCGCGTGTTTTTTGTTCGGGTCATGCTGCCTCGTATGCGACCCCAGATCGGCTTTGCCGCCGGATTATCCGCCGCTCTTTCCATGGGGGATTTGGGGGTGATCGCGTTGTTTGCAGATGCCAATACCGCCACATTGCCGTTGCAAATTTACCGGTTGATGGGCGCCTATCAAATGCAGGCGGCCGCGAGTGGGGCGCTGTTGTTACTCATGCTCTCAATGGGGGCATTCTGGATTTTGGATCGTGGGGGGCGTTGGCATGCTGAAACTTGAGAACTGCATCATCAAGAACAACGATTTTGCGCTCCGGGCAGATCTCAGCATCGATGCGGGAACCCTGACCGCAGTGATTGGCCCATCGGGCGCTGGAAAATCAACCTTGCTGGAAGCCATTGCCGGGTTTCGGGAGCTCTCGGAGGGGCAGATCTTTTGGCGAAATGAAGACCTGACGGATCAACCCCCGGGCAAACGCCCGGTGTCGATGTTGTTTCAGGACGGCAATTTGTTTCCCCACCTGAGTGCCGCCGAGAATATCGTCCTTGGTTTGCAACCAAACAAGCGGCTGTCTGAAAAAGAGCATACTCAGGTGCACGCCGCCCTGACCCGTGTTGGTCTGTCCGAGATGGCTGCGCGCAAGCCGTCAGAACTGTCCGGAGGGCAACAAAGCCGGGTCGCCCTTGCGCGCATTCTTGTGCAACAGCGGGAACTTCTGCTTCTGGACGAACCTTTTGCCGCGCTTGGGCCAGCGTTGAAGGCTGAAATGCTTGATCTGGTCGCTGATCTGTCGGCTGAAACCGGAACCACATTGCTGATGGTCAGCCACGACCCAGGTGATGCCCGTCGCATCGCCGAACAGGTTGTATTGGTCGCTGATCAAAGAGCGGTCCAACCTGTTTCGACATCAGACCTGTTTGAAAACCCCCCACCGGCTTTACGAGACTATCTCGAACACAGTCGGCAAATGCCCATCCGGCCTGCTCGATCGAACTGATCTCAATACTCGCGCACGCCAAGGGCACAAAATTTGGGTCTCTATGGGAATACTCGAACATGCGCGCGATACCGATCACAATAATGCGTTTTGCCGACGAGGCGGATCTTGTCTTGTCACTTAGCTACAGACCTTATGCCAACCACGTCCGCAAAAACGTCGGCTGAGTTTGCAAATCACAAGCTATTGCGCAGTTGCACCACAGCCTCTTTCAGTTCGTTGATGGGTGCAGGCCGGGCAATGTAGTATCCTTGAATCTGATCACATTTGTGCTTTCTTAACCACTCATACTGCTCTTTCGTTTCGACGCCTTCAGCGACAATCGTAGCGCCAATTTGCCGCCCCAGAGCCAATATCAAACTGATTATTGGTCCCGAATCCGGGAGCCGATTTATGAAAGACTGATCGATTTTGAGGCAATTGAGCGGGATACGGGAAATGTAGGAAAGATTGGAGTACCCTGTTCCAAAATCGTCAATCGCGATCCGATACCCCATGTCAGTTATGGCTTTCAACTTTGAGGTGATGCCCTCCAGATCGCCGATCAGGACTGTCTCGGTAATCTCAAGTTCAATTTTCCCAGTTGGGAATCCGGCGGTTTTTTTTTTGAATAGGATTTCAACGTTTTCATCAACCGCTCGTCGGTGAACTGGCGGGGTGAGATGTTAACAGAGAGCTGCATCCCCTGTCCGGTTTCGTGCCATTCCGTGGCTTGTGCGAACCCCATTTCAGAACTTGCTGACCAAGATCCTCAATCAGACCGGTTTCCTCACAGATCGGTATGAATCGATCCGGCGCGACAACACCATGTTTAGGGTGGTTCCAGCGAACAAGTCCTTCCATTGAAACCACTTTTCCGGAACGCAGATCGACCTTGGGCTGGTAGTGCAGAACAAACTCGTGTCGTTTCAGAGCGTCTTGTATCTCGGTTTCGAGGCACGCACAGCTGTGCGCGGCTTTGCCCATCTCGGAATCATAAAAGGTACATTTGTTACGCCCCTCGCGCTTTGAATGATAAAGCGCGATATCGGCCTGACGAAGAACAGTCTCGAAATCGGTTTTGCCCGGTTCAAAACCTGCAACGCCCATGCTTACATTCACCTGGACGCTGGTCGAGCCGCAGAGGATTGGGCCGGATAGCTTGTCAAACACCCCGTTGGCTTTCTGGATTGCATGATCCTGTCCAACATCATCTTCCAACAAAAGAACAAATTCATCTCCCCCTAAACGCGCAACATAGTTCTCGGGGCCGATCGCTTTTTGAGCCCGCAAAGCAAGCTCCTGCAGAACCTTGTCGCCTGTTTCGTGCCCAAATGTGTCATTGACCTGCTTGAAACGATCCACATCGAAGTAAAGCAACAGGCAATGCGACAACCCGTGACCAACAAGTTCTTCTTCTACGTGCCTTTGCATGAAGGCCCGATTGTAGCATTGCGTCAGTTGATCGCGATCTGCGAGGTAGCGGGCCTGATCCCGGGCGATCTTCAACTCGCTGACATCAATTGCCGTTAGCAAAACCGCAGGCTGGCCCGTAACGGCATCACTGCAATACTTCGCGGAGAGATCGAACCAGTGCGCATCCGATACGGTCTTGATCTGCGTTATCATGCGATGCTCGCCCGCACGATCCAGCTCGAACATTGTCACATGGTAATCAGAAGAGGTGGCAAAAGTGCCGAGAAGCACTCGGACGGGTCGGCCAAAATGTTACGGGCAGCCGGGTTCATATAAAGTGCGGGGCCATCCAAAGCATACAGCGCGATCATCACGTCGGTGTGCAGCAACGCTTCGGCACTTCTCAGATTATCGGGTTCTTTACCGACTCTTGCCAACACCTCGCATTGCATGCCCATTCGTGCGCATTCCGGTCTATCCGGCCGGTCATTCCGACAACATCCGGCCACCTAAACCGGGGCATCCGGTCACTTTTGGCGCGCCGCGTTGAGGCTTGAGGTTTCAACTATCATTTCGCGGCGGTTTCGTCACCTGATTTGGCCTCCTGCTTTCTGAACGATTGGCCTTCCAGCTCGACCCGGCAGGCGTTGTGTACGAGGCGGTCGAGGATGGCGTCCGCGAAGGTTGGTTCGCCGATGACATCGTGCCATGTGCCGATGGGCAACCGGCTGGTGATCAGGGTTGAGCCGGTGCCATATCGATCCTCGACGATCTCCATCAGATCACGTCGTTGGCTGGCATTGAGCCGGTCTGGTCCCCAATCGTCCGGAATGAGCAGTTGCGTCTTGGTCAGCGCTTTGAACAGACGAGGAAAGCGCCCATCACCGTGGGCCAGTTCCAATTCGTCGAACAGACGCGTCGTGCGCTTGTAGAGGACGGTTGTACCTTCTCTGCAGGCCGCTTGCGCCAGAGCGCAGGCCAACCAGGTTTTGCCGACACCGCAGGGGCCTGTGATCATCGGGTTGCGTTTGTCGCGTATCCATTTGCCGGTGAGCAGGCTCTGGAAGAGCGCCCTGTCCAAACCTCGACGGGTTTTGTAATCCACGTCCTCTGGGGCAGCCCCGACATGGCGCGGGCGCGCGGTGCGCATCCGGCTTTCAAAGCGTTTTGTCTCTCGACTGGTGGCTTCACGGTCGATCAGCAACCCCAGCCATTCAGCATGGGTCAGGTCGGCGGTGCCGTCCTGTGTCTGCATCTCGGCAAAGGCTTCTGCCATGCCGTCGAGCCTGAGTGTTCTGAGCTGATCCAGTGTTGGATGATCAAGCATATTTTGTCCTCTTCAATGGAAGTATCCCGCGCCACGGATATTGGAGTGTGTGATCGTGGGGCCGTCCGTGGCGGGCTGGCGGCGTTGACGATCCAAACCATTCTTCAGAATGGAATGCAGGGATGAGTAGCTGTAGGCATTGATCTCGAGGGCACGTTCGCAGGCGCGATCAAGACGATCATTGCCAAAGCCGCGCGCCAATTTGAGCACCCCGAGGCAGGCACGATACGCTTGTTCGGGGTGGCGGCGCTTGCCCATCATGAGCGTCACGAACGTCGCGACATGGGGACCAATCCGGGCAGCGCGGGTGCGGATCACCTCGGGCGAGCAGTCCGGCCGGAACCGGTGATTGGGCGGCATGTGATCCCGGATGGTGGAATGCTGACGGTTTCCCGATGTTCTGGCATGGGCAGCAACCCTTTGACCCTTATGGAAGACTTCGACGGTACGGGCGGTGACGCGCACCCATAGCTTCTGTTTGATCAGCGGGTGCGGCACCGAGTAGTAATGCCGGTCCACATCGATGTGGTAATCAATCCCCGCACGCCGCAGTTTCCATTCCGCATAGACGTATGGTTCTGCGGGCAGCAGCTTCAACGCGGGTTTGTCCAGTGTCTCAAACAAAGCCCGGCGGCTGGCCCCAGGGTGCCGGGTGACCTTGCTGTTGAGGTGATCACGCAGGGGCCGGATCGCCGCGTTCAACTCATCCAGGCTGAAGAATGTCTGGTTGCGCAGGCGCGCCAAAATCCAGCGTTCGGCCAGCAAAACAGCACCTTCGACTTTCGCCTTGTCCTTCGGCTTACGCGGTCGCGCAGGAACGACGGCGGTATCGTAATGTGCCGCCATATCCCCATAGGTGCGATTGATCGCTGGATCATGGAAACAGGCTTTGATCACGGCGGCCTTGAGATTGTCAGGGACCACCTGCACAGGCACACCACCGAGGAATGCAAAAGCGCGGACGTGGCTGCTGATCCAGTCCGGCAGGCTCTGGGTCCAGGTTGCCTCGACATAGGTGTAGTTCGACGCACCAAGGGCCGCGACGAAGATCCGGGCGGTGCGCACTTCGCCCGTCTCAGGGCAAACAACATCGACCGTGTGTCCCGCGTAATCGACAAACAGCCGCTCACCCGCAGGATGGCGCTGACGCATCACCGGCGACAAGCGACCCTCCCAGCGGGTGTAGAGTTCGCAGTACCGGCTGTATCCGTAGCCATCGGGATAGACGCCGCGATACTCTTCCCACAGCAATGCCAGTGTCACACCTTTGCGACGAAGTTCCGCGTGAACATAAGCCCAATCGGGTTGTGGGATCGCCCGCGTCGACGCGCCAGGTTGATGCGGAAAGATCTGCTGCTCAAGATCAACATCAGACAGATCATCGGGCAAAGGCCAGACCAATCCGGCCACATCCGCGCCCCGGAAATACTCCGATACTGTCGCACGCCCCAACGACAGGCTCTGCGCCACCTGACGCCCTGAAAATCCATCTGCTCGAAGCCGCAGGGCTTCCCGTATCTTGCGCATCGACAATCTCTGCATCGCGCCACCTCCCATTCAAAAAGAACGGCAAGGTAGCCAGTTAAAGATCGCCTCAAAACAGACGCCAAACCCCCGGATCAGGGGTGGCCGGATGCCCCGGTTTGAGTGGCCGGGTTAAATCGGTACGGGTGGCCGGATACTATCGGTATAGGTGGCCGGATCACACCGGAATGCGCACCCGGTGCCAGAGCTCGGTCTTCGACTTGGAAACGATATCGTGGGTTTTGGACAACTCCTGAATGTCATTGGTGCCACGCAGGAGGGGATCGTGGTAAAACCGCTCGTTTCTGATCTCCATCATGTGCAGGATGACCCGGGCGTCTTTTGGGTCGTTCTTGTCCCAGCTGTTGTTGAGAGCTTCTCTGGTCCGCGCCAGGGCCACCGACGACACCAGCTTCATCTCAAAACCTGCTGTTGCCAGATGATAAGCTAAGGCACGGTGGTAATTACCGGTGGCTTCAAATGCCACGCGGACAGGACGGCCGTATTCTGACAGACTTACGATCAACCGGTTGAAATCGGCCAGTTGGTTCAGAACAGTCAGTCGGCGGCGGCGCTTCTTGCCAGGAACGGCAACCAGGACTTCATGGCGTGCTTTAGAGATATCAATAGCCACCAAGACAGGCTCGGATTGTGCAATAGTCGTGTCGGTCATAGTCGGTCTCCTTTGCGGTGTGGTTTGTTGCAAAACCACTGTAGGGACCTGAGGTACGGCTATGACCACCCGCTGCGCTATTTGGGGCTGCGCAGGCGGTCATAGCCTCTCAATCAGCATCATTCCGAAGGTGTTATGGCTCGCAGTACATCGGCCACGACTTCCAGAACGGGATTGCCTGGCCGGGCGCGAAATCCTCGCCGTCCTTTGTCCGCGCTCCCGAAGGCAACGGCCGCGCCGAGCGATTCATTCGAACCCTGAAGGAAAACCCGCTCCGGGTCAGAACTTTCGACACCATCGAGGAACTCCAGGCCGCCCTGCAAAAGTTCAAGGAGGACTACAACGAAGAATGGCCGATCCAGCGGCACGGACACCGTTCGCCAAACCAGTTCAGATGTGACGCAATGGACAAAATCCAGGCCGCCGCATAAGCTTCACGAGTGTCTCAATAACCCTAGGGCGCTACATCAATGCGTTCCACTAAATCTGAAAGAGCTGTTCCGACTTTCTTTCGTTCAAGTATATCGTCAGCGTCGAAGCCTTGTTTATATAATTCAACGGGCAACTCTCGCGGCAGAAATTTCATAGTTTTTCCTCAAAACCAACTCGTTAAAAGTATACGTACAGAGGCAGCGCACAACCTAAAAATGCTCAGAATCGAAAACCCCGGCCACTTTCGAAGCCGGGGTTCTCAAAATTTACCGTAGGGCGGGGTTCACCCCGCCGCGCCGATCAAAGACCGGTGCTTACGTCTATCGTGTTGCCTTCTTCAAGCGTCACATAGGCCTTCTTGACATCCTTACGGGTGCCCATGGTGCCACGGAACCGCTTGTGCTTGCCTTTGGTGATGGTGGTGTTGACCGCCTTCACCTTGACGTTGAACAGGGCCTCGACCGCTTCTTTGATCTGCGGTTTGGCCGCGCTGATTGCCACTTCGAATACCACGGCGCCGTTTTCGGACGCCAGGGTGGCTTTCTCGGTGATGATCGGCTTGCGGATCACATCGTAATGTTCGGGTTTCGCGCTCATTTCAGACGAGCCTCCAATGCTTCGACACCCGCTTTGGTCAACACCAAGGTGTCGCGCTTGAGGATGTCATAAACGTTTGCGCCCATGGATGGCAGCACATCGAGACCTTCGATATTGCTGGCCGCCTTGGCGAAGGCCGCGTTGACCTCGGCACCGTCGATCACCAGGGCACGTTTCCAGCCCAGGTCCTTGACCTGCCTGGCCAGAGACTTGGTTTTGCCGTCGGAATCCGCAGTGTCGATCACCACCAGTTCACCGGCTTTCGCCTTGGCCGACAGGGCATGCTTCAGACCCAGCATGCGCACTTTCTTGGGCAGGTCGTGCCCATGGCTGCGCACAACCGGTCCTTTATAGACACCACCACCGCGAAAGATCGGGGCCGAACGCGCGCCGTGGCGTGCGCCGCCGGTGCCTTTCTGGCGATAGATCTTCTTGGTCGAATAGCTGACCTCGGAGCGGGTCTTGACCTTATGGGTGCCCGCCTGCGCATTGTTGCGCTGCCAGCGGACCACACGGTGCAGGATGTCCGCACGCGGTTCCAGGCCGAAGATGTCTTCGCCCAGATCGACCGAGCCGGCTTTCTTGCCGTCCAGTTTGATCACGTCGAGTTTCATGCCTCGCCATCCTTCTTGTTCTCAGCTTCTTGCGCTTGCGCAACAGCATCGGGTTTGTTCTCTTCGGCCTCGGCAGCGGCCAGAGCGGCTTGCTCTTCTGCGGCAGCGGCGGCGGCTTCTGCCTCGGCAGCAGCAGCCTCTTCGGCGGCTTTCTCGGCTTCGGCAGCGGCTGATTTCAGCGCGGCGGGCACGATGGCATTCTCAGGGAACGGCTTTTTGACCGCATCCTTGATTGTGACCCATCCACCCTTCGAGCCGGGAACAGCGCCTTTGACCATGATCAGGCCACGGTCCGCATCGGTGCGCACAACCACGAGGTTCTGCGTGGTCACCTTGGCGGCCCCCATGTGCCCGGCCATTTTCTTGCCCTTAAAGACTTTGCCCGGATCCTGACACTGACCGGTCGAGCCGTGCGAGCGGTGAGAGATCGACACACCGTGGGTGGCCCGCAGACCACCAAAGTTGTGACGCTTCATCGCCCCTTGAAAGCCTTTACCGATCGAGGTGCCCGACACGTCCACGAACTGCCCTTCAAAGTAATGATTGGCGGTGATTTCCTCACCCACTTCAATCATCGCTTCGGGGGCGACGCGGAACTCGGCCACTTTACGCTTGGGCTCAACCGATGCCGCAGCAAAGTTGCCGCGCATGGCCTTGGAGACGCGCTTGGCTTTGATTGAGCCTGCCCCCAGCTGAACAGCCGTATAGCCGTGTTGTTCAGGGGTGCGGTTGGCAACCACCTGAAGTTTATCCAATTGAAGAACGGTCACAGGGATCTGCTTGCCGTCTTCCATGAAAAGCCGGGTCATGCCGACTTTCTTTGCGATTACACCAGAGCGCAACATATCTGATTGCCCTCCTTAGACCGAAATCTGCACGTCCACACCGGCAGCCAAGTCGAGCTTCATCAGCGCGTCCACAGTCTGGGGTGTGGGATCAACGATGTCCAGCAGGCGCTTATGCGTGCGGATTTCGAACTGATCGCGGGATTTCTTGTTCACGTGGGGGCCACGCAGAACGGTGAACTTTTCGATTTTATTCGGCAGCGGGATCGGGCCACGCACTTCAGCGCCGGTGCGCTTTGCGGTGTTGACGATTTCCTGCGTGCTGGCATCCAGAACGCGGTAATCGAATGCCTTCAGCCGAATGCGGATGTTTTGGCTTTGCATGTCTTTTAGCCTTTCAAGGCTTGGAGTTGATAGGAGGAAGGCCGGACCATCCGGCCTCCCTCTTCGAACCCATCGGGTAGATTACTCGATGATTTTGGCGACGACGCCGGCGCCGACGGTACGGCCGCCTTCGCGGATGGCGAAGCGCAGGCCGTCTTCCATGGCGATCGGCGCGATCAGTTCAACTTCGAACTGCAGGTTGTCGCCCGGCATCACCATTTCCGTGCCCTCGGGCAGGTTCACAGTGCCGGTCACATCCGTGGTGCGGAAGTAGAACTGCGGACGATAGTTGGCAAAGAACGGCGTGTGACGGCCACCCTCTTCCTTGGTCAGGATATAGGCCTCGGCCTCGAACTTGGTGTGCGGTGTCACCGAGCCGGGCTTACACAGAACCTGGCCACGCTCAACACCTTCACGGTCGACACCGCGCAGCAGCGCGCCGATGTTGTCGCCCGCCTCACCACGATCCAGCAGCTTGCGGAACATTTCCACACCGGTACAGGTGGTTTTGGTGGTGTCGCGGATGCCGACGATTTCAATCTCGTCGCCCACGTTGATCACGCCGCGCTCAATTCGACCGGTCACAACCGTGCCGCGACCCGAGATCGAGAACACGTCTTCGACCGGCATCAGGAAGGGTTGGTCAATCGCACGTGCGGGGGTCGGGATATACTCATCCACAGCCGCCATCAGTGCCTTGATCGACTCTTCGCCGATGGCCTCATCGCGACCTTCCAGAGCGGCCAGGGCCGAACCGGGGATCACGGGAATGTCGTCGCCGGGGTATTCGTAATCCGACAGCAGCTCGCGGATTTCCATTTCCACCAGTTCCAGCAGCTCGTCATCGTCGACCTGATCGACCTTGTTCATGTAGACAACCATGTGGGGGATGCCCACCTGGCGGCCCAGCAGAATGTGCTCGCGGGTCTGGGGCATCGGGCCGTCAGCGGCGTTCACAACCAGGATCGCGCCGTCCATCTGAGCGGCACCGGTGATCATGTTCTTGACGTAGTCAGCGTGACCGGGGCAGTCGACGTGGGCGTAGTGACGCGCGTCGGTCTCGTATTCCACGTGGGCGGTCGAGATGGTGATCCCCCGGGCCTTTTCCTCGGGCGCGCCGTCAATCTGGTCATACGCCTTGAAATCACCGAAATACTTCGTGATCGCAGCCGTCAACGTCGTCTTGCCGTGGTCAACATGCCCAATCGTGCCGATGTTCACATGCGGCTTTGAGCGATCAAACTTTTCCTTTGCCATGGTGTTGGCTCCTTTTCTTTGTCGGATGGCGAGGTAAACCCCGCCCTACAGTTGGTGGGTAGGGCGGGGTTTACCCCGCCACCCGGGTTATGCGTATTTGGCCTGAATTTCTTCGCTGATGTTCTGCGGTACGGGGTCGTAATGCGAGAACTGCATCGTGAACTGCGCGCGGCCCGAAGACATGGAGCGCAGCGTGTTGATGTAGCCAAACATGTTGGCCAGCGGAACGTTCGCGTTGATCGCGATGGCGTTGCTGCGGGGTTCTTGCCCAGACACCTGGCCACGACGCGAGGTCAGATCGCCAATGATGCCACCACAATAATCCTCGGGCGTGATCACTTCGACTTTCATGATCGGTTCCAGCAACTTGGCGTCGGCATTCTTGAGACCTTCGCGCATGCACATCCGGCCTGCGATTTCAAAGGCCATCACAGAAGAGTCCACATCGTGGAATTTCCCGTCGATCAGCGCCACTTTGAAGTCGATCACAGGGAAGCCAGCCAGCGGGCCGCTATCCATGACCGAGGCGATGCCTTTTTCGACGCCCGGAATATATTCCTTGGGCACCGAACCACCGACGACGCGGCTTTCGAACGAATAGCCTTCACCTGCTTCTGTCGGCGAGATGATCATCTTCACTTCGGCAAACTGACCCGAGCCACCCGACTGTTTCTTGTGGGTGTAAGTATGCTCGATCTCGTGACCAATGGTCTCGCGATAGGCCACCTGCGGGGCACCGATGTTGGCTTCGACCTTGAATTCACGCTTGAGGCGATCCACCAGAATGTCGAGGTGCAGTTCGCCCATGCCTTTCATGATGGTCTGACCGGATTCCAGATCAGTTTCCACACGGAAGGAGGGGTCCTCTGCGGCCAGACGTTGCAGGCCTTGCGACATTTTTTCCTGGTCGTTCTTGGTTTTCGGCTCAACCGCGATCTCGATCACAGGATCGGGGAAGGTCATGGTTTCCAGAACCACCGGATCGTTGACCGCACAGATCGTGTCACCCGTGGTGGTGTCCTTCAGACCGGCGAGCGCGATGATGTCACCAGCAAAGGCTTCGGTGATTTCTTCGCGGTTGTTGGAGTGCATCATCATCATCCGACCAACGCGCTCTTTCTTGCCTTTGGTCGAGTTCAGCAGGGTATCGCCTTTGTTCAGCGTACCCGAGTAAACGCGCGTAAAGGTCAGCGAGCCAACGAAGGGGTCGTTCATGATTTTGAACGCCAGCGCCGAGAAGGCCATGTCATCATCCGCGCGGCGCGGGATGTCACGGGTTTCGGTTTCGTCACCGGGTTTGAATCCCATGTAATCAACAACGTCCAGCGGGCTGGGCAGATAGTCGATCACAGCGTTCAGCAGCGGCTGAACACCTTTGTTTTTAAAGGCAGATCCACCCAGAACAGGCACGAAGTGCAGCGCCAGAGTGCCCTTGCGCAGCAAGGCGCGCAGGGTCGGCACGTCGGGCTCGTTGCCTTCCAGGTATTCCATCATCGCGTCGTCGTCTTCTTCGACGGCCGCTTCGACCATCTTGCCGCGCCACTCATCCGCCATGTCCTTAAGGCTGTCACGGATGGGGGCCTTGACCCAGGACGCGCCCAGATCTTCGCCTTGCCACAACCACTCTTCCATGGTAACCAGATCAACTAGGCCTTCCAGCTCGGTCTCGGCACCGATCGGAATACCAACGGGCACAGCACGCGCGCCTGTGCGGTCTTCGATCATCGCAACACAGTTGAAGAAGTCGGCACCGATCTTGTCCATCTTGTTGACAAAAACCATGCGCGGCACCTTGTAACGGTCGGCCTGATGCCAAACCGTTTCAGTCTGCGGCTCAACACCAGCGTTGGCGTCCAGAACGCAAACGGCACCATCGAGAATCGCCAGCGAGCGTTCGACTTCAATGGTGAAGTCCACGTGGCCGGGGGTGTCGATGATGTTCAGGCGGTGCTTTTCGGAATCCGGTGTCGCGCCATCTTCGGTGCGTTCCCAGAACGTGGTGGTCGCCGCCGAGGTGATGGTGATCCCGCGTTCCTGCTCCTGCTCCATCCAGTCCATGGTGGCCGCACCATCGTGCACCTCACCGATGTTGTGGGATTTGCCAGTGTAATACAGGATCCGTTCGCTGCAGGTGGTTTTGCCTGCGTCGATGTGGGCCATGATGCCGAAGTTGCGGTAGCGGTCGAGCGGATAGTCGCGTGCCATTGGAATGTTGCCTCTAAGGAGTTTACCAGCGGTAATGACTGAAGGCTTTGTTCGCCTCGGCCATCTTGTGAGTGTCTTCGCGTTTCTTAACGGCCGAGCCGCGCGAGTTCACAGCATCCAGAAGTTCACCTGCAAGGCGCTCTTCCATGGTGTTCTCATTGCGACCGCGCGAGGCGGTGATCAGCCAGCGAATGGCCAGGGCCTGACGGCGCTCGGGGCGGACCTCGACGGGCACCTGATAGGTGGCACCACCAACGCGGCGCGAGCGAACCTCGACAGAGGGCTGGATATTATCCAGCGCCTCGTGGAAGACCTCAAGCGGCGCGCGCTTGATTTTGTCTTCGACGCGGTCCAACGCGTTATAGACGATGGTTTCGGCGACAGATTTCTTGCCGTCGATCATCAGGTTGTTCATGAATTTGGTCAGAACGCGGTCGCCGAACTTGGCGTCGGGCAGGACTTCGCGTTTTTCTGCGGCGTGACGACGTGACATCTACCGATCTCCTTACTTGGGACGCTTGGCGCCGTATTTCGAACGACGTTGTTTACGATCCTTAACACCTTGCGTATCCAGAACGCCGCGCAGGATGTGGTAACGCACACCGGGAAGGTCTTTTACCCGGCCGCCACGGATCAGAACCACCGAGTGTTCCTGAAGGTTGTGGCTTTCACCCGGGATATAGCTGATCACCTCGAACCCGTTGGTCAGGCGCACTTTGGCAACCTTCCGCATGGCCGAGTTGGGTTTCTTCGGCGTCGTGGTGTAGACGCGCGTGCACACGCCGCGTTTTTGCGGGCAACCCTGCAGGTGCAGGGATTTCGTGGCTCTTACTTTGGGCTGCCGCGGTTTGCGGATCAGCTGTTGGATTGTTGGCATTCCGGTCTCTTTCCCGTCTCTCAACACATGTGTGCACGATTGCGCGTGCGGTTCATCTTCGCTGCTTTATGCGTCCACAAAGCGAAAACACCGCAATCGTTCCCATTCCGAGGTGAACGACGCGGCTGGTTCCCAGAGGATCGGGGCGAATTAAGCTGCCCGGATCTTGACCATTACAGTTCTGATATCGGCATTAGGGCGACCCCCTCACCGAGATGTGGCGCGTATAGGCGGAGTCGGAATCGTTGTCAACAGCAGCTGAACGGCGACAGCGCCGAACGGCGTAAGGGCGGCGATAGGCGACCACGCTCCGTTCAAAAGCCGCAAATCACGGGCGCTGTCATCTGCACAGAGCTGTGTCTGCTTCGCGCCCAATGCAACGAATACCGCGCGTTGCATCGAGGTCTGCAACGCGCAGATAGTGACCTTTGCAAAGTCACGTTTCACCGTGCCGTCTATACCAGCCAACACGGCCCATTCCAGACCTTGACCACAATGTTGGGCGCTGCACCGCAGCTTCCCTAGACCGGACATTCATGCAATCTGCAGCACATCAGCACACTGTATGACTGGATCGCGGACGAGGACTAAGCCGCTCTCGCGGCATTGGCGCGTGTGGCTAACGGACGACAACTTCACTGATGCCGCGCATTTTGCGATGTGACTGATCTGACTGACGATTGAGCTTTCTCAATTGGACAGGAGGTTCCCATGACACAGGAGAAGATGAGCCCGCTGCGTGCGCGGATGATCGAGGACATGCGTATTCGCGGGATGGCGGAGACGTCACAGAAAGCCCATATCCGGGCGCTCAAGGATTTCACTGCATTTCCGGGGCGCTCACCGGACACCGCGAAACCGGAGGAGTTGCGCGCCTGTCAGCTTCATATGACGGACACTGAGGTCACACCTTCGCTCTACAACGCCCGGATCACAGCGTTGCGGTTCTTTTTCGGCATGACGTGTGATCGCGAGGACATGAAGAAGTACATGCAGTTCCGCACCGAGCCGCGCAAGCTCCCGATTGTTCTGAGCATCGAGGAGGTTTCGGCGGTTCCGGCGGCGGCACCGGGACCGGGTATGAAGTATCGGGCTGCTTTGAGCATTGGCTGCGGTGCCGGTCTGCGCGCCTCCGAGGTGACCAACCTGAAGGTCCGGGACATCGACAGTGACCGCATGCTGATCCACGTCGAGCGGGGCAAGGGCGGCAAGGACCGGGACGTGATGCTGTCGCCATCTCTGCTGGAGTTGCTGCGGGCCTATTGGCGCGAGGCCCGTCCGCAAGGCCGGCTGTTCCCGGGTCAAAGCCGGGTCGAGCCGATGTCACCCCGTTCGTTGAACAGGGCTTTCAACTCGGCAAAAGCAATGGTGGGGATAAAAAAGCCTGCGACGCTGCATTCGCTCCGGCACAGCTTCGCGACCCATCTTCCGGAGGCTGATACGGATGTGCGGGTAATACAGGTGTTGCTTGGCCACGCCAGGCTGACCACGACGGCGCGATATACCCATGTCGCCGCCAAGACACTGCGCAACGTCGCCAGCCCATTCGAGCATATCCGGGATGTGGCCTGACGGATCGGTCAGCGTGCCGCGGCACGCGCTGGAGGTTGCAGACATCTTTCGTGCGCATGGTCCAGCCTACCGGCGGGCCAATGCAGGGCATCTGAGCCTCTCGCAGCTCAAGGTGATGTCATCCATTGAGGCTTGCCGGACGGAAGCGCTCGGCGGGCATGTGGCGGCTTGCACCAAATGCGATCACCAACACATCGCATACAACAGTTGCAAAAACCGGCATTGCCCGAAGTGCCAGGGACCAGCCGCGCGTGACTGGATGGCGGCGCGGGCAGATGATCTGCTGCCGGTGGAGTATTTCCATCTGGTCTTCACCTTGCCAGCCGAGATCGCCCGGATCGCTTTTTGGAACAAAAAGGCCGCCCACGGCCTGCTGTTCAAAGCATCGGCAGAGACGGTGACGACCATCGCCGCCGATCCCAGGCGTATGGGTGCCCGCGTCGGTATGACCAGTGTGCTCCACACCCGGGGACCGGCAATGACGCACCATCCCCACGTCCACATGATCGTACCAGGAGGCGGGCTCTCGCAAGATGGCGTCCGTCGGGTTGGCTGCAAGCCTGGGTTCTTCCTGCATGTCCGGGTGCTGTCCAGACTGTTCCGTCGGCTGTTCATCGAAGGTCTGATCGCGTTGCATCGGGCGGGAGAGCTCGCCTTCTTCGGCGATCTGGCCGGGTTGGCAGACGTTGATGCATTTGCCGCCTGGCTTGCGCCGTTTCGCAAGTCCGAATGGGTGGTCTATGCCAAACCGTCCTTCGGCGGACCCGAAGCTGTACTGGCATACTTCAGCCGCTACACGCATCGGATTGCCATCTCCAACAGCCGCCCTGTCAGCGCTGATGCCCGAACCGTGGTGTTCCGCTGGAAAGACTGCCGGATCAAACGTGGAGACCGTATGAAGGTCATGCGGCTTGATACGCACGAGTTCTTGCGCCGGTTCCTCATCCATGTGCTCCCAGGCGGGTTCCACCGCATTCGTCACTACGGCCTGTTGGCCAGCGCAACCCGCAAAAGCAACCTTGCCAGGACCCGCACGTTGCTCGGCGCGCAACCAGCAATGCAGCAAGACGCATCCACCGCCGATGTCATCCCGATGACATTGCGGGAGCCATGCCCCGACTGCGGCGGGCGGATGCGCATCATCGAGACCTTCCGGCGCGGGGAGCTTCCACGGTCTCGTGCTCCACCACGGAGGCAGGCCGCATGACCGAAAGCCTGTCCATCCCGTCCACCCCAGACCGGTTGCTGCGGCAATGCCGGCCAAGCCACCTCGTCTGCAGCGCCCCGACAGGCCGCGCGAACGACGCAAAAGGACATCCATCCGAGGCAAATCCTCTGGCAAAACTCGGAGACGACCGGCCTGAACCCCCAAGCCGGTGCGTCCGTGACAGTCAAAGACAAAGCCAACCGCACTCTTTACCCCATAGATAGCACCTAGCCCCCGCGGCTTCCTCCCTGAGAGGTTTGTCAACACGGGCCACAGTCAGACCGTGCCGAAACCCCGCGCAATGACCCGCGTCGAAAAACCTTCATCAAAGTGTACCTCGGATGCGGCGCAGCATCTGCCAAATCGCGACCTCGACCCCCGTCACTGACGGCCCAAAGCTGCCGTTCAACCTGCGTCCTAGATTCTACCGTGCAGCCTGCCGTTCCGGACATTCGAGCACGAAGCAGCAACTCATGCGGACCAGCTCACGCAATATCGACAAACCGAGCCGACCTAAACCAGAATTTAGTTTGTGGTTCTAGGGCCTGTTGACATTCGGGGTTCCCATTTTGCCTGAAGTCTGATTCAAGCTTCCAAAATGGAGGTGTTGATGGACGCAAATCGTTTGGCTGTTTCCGATGAGCTTTGGGAGAAGATTGAGCCGCTTATACCGGGCAAGGCAGGCGATCCGGGTGTTACCGCGCGCAATAATCGCCGGTTTATGGAAGCAGTATTATGGCGCGTACGCACAGGGTCCCCATGGCGGGATTTGCCCAAAGAGTTTGGCAACTGGAACAGCCAGTTCAAGCGATTTCGTCGATGGGCCAGGAACGGCGTGTTCGAGAGTCTTTTCAATGCCATGAGTGGCGAGCCGGACCTGGAATATGCCCTTATCGACGGGACGATTGTTCAAGCTCATCAGAAGGCTTCGGGCGCAAAAGGGGGACTCAACACCAGGCTATCGGACGCTCTCGCGGCGGACTGACGACCAAGGTCGTGGCCTTGGTCGATGCGCTCGGTAACCTGTTCCGGTTTCTGCTTTTGCCGGGACAGGCACACGACATGAAGGGGGTCGCTCCTCTGATCAAGGGGGCTTCCTTTGGGGCGTTGCCGGCCGACAAAGCCTTCGACGCCGACTGGCTCCTGCAAGACCTTGATGAGCGTGGCGCAACCGCTGTCATCCCGCCCAAATCGAACCGAAAAGTTCAACGGGACTACGATACCCACATGTACAAGTGGCGCCATCTCATCGAAAACTACTTCGCAAAGATCAAGGAATTCAGAGGCATAGCAACGCGATACGACAAGACTGATACAAGCTACGCTGCCAACTGGCACCTCTGTGCCATGCTCATTGCAACACGATGATTGTCAACAGACCCTAGCATTCGTGTTGCTCCCCGCCGCAAACTCAGCCAAGTTCGACTCAAGCGTTACGTAGGGCCAGTATGGTTGTAGAACATTATAATGAACTGTTGACGCGCAGTGAAAATGCTTTGGTTCATCTGGGCGACGACCCTGAACGTTTAGAGGCTGTTCCAAAAGTAGTTGAGTGATATCACGTGTTTATGATTCATTGGTTTTGAAAGAACCTGGAGGATCCCATGACGTGGACAGACATCACCCGCGCGGAGCATAGGCGTAAAACGGGCTTTTATCCAAGCGATTTAACTATGGAGGAATGGGCGCTTGTTCGGCCCCTGTTACCTGCCGCGAAGCGAGGTGGTCGCCCTCGCAAGACGAATCCGCGCCGTGTTGTGAACGCGATTATGTATATGGCGACCACGGGATGTCAGTGGCGCATGATCCCGCAGGATTTCCCGGCGATCTCGACTGTGCAGAACTGTTTTTACGACTGGCGCGACAACGGTCTGTTACACCGGATCAACCATCTGTCAATGATGGCGGCGCGCGAATTGTCGGGCCGTGAGGCGAGCCCCACTGCGGGCGTTATTGACAGCCAGAGCCTAAAAACAACGGAAAGCGGCGGCATTTCAGGCTTTGATGCGGGCAAAAAGATCAAAGGGCGCAAGCGTCACATCGTGACAGACACGCAAGGTTTCCTGTTGCCGATCCTTGTTCACGCCGCCGATATACAGGATCGGGATGGTGCTGTGGATGGTCTCAAAGCACTGCGCATCCGCTTCCCGCGGCTGGGGCACATCTTTGCGGACGCAGGATATGCAGGGCCAAAGCTTCGGGATGCTTTGGCCCTGCAGGGAAAATGGACATTGGAGATTGTCAAGCGCCCTGACAAAGCCGAGGGGTTCGTTCTTCCACCACGAAGACGGGGTGTCGAGCGAACATTCGCGTGGCCGGGACGTTGCCGTCGTTTGGCAAAAGATCGGGAGGCAACTGTTGAAAGTTCCGTAGCATGGGTTTTGGTTGCCGGTATTCGTCTCTTGACAAGGCGGATAGCAAGGCATTCTGTTCAAACATAAACTTTTGAGTCAGACTCTAAGAGATTCAGCCTCACATGCGAGGACCGCGCGGCGCTTGAAACGATTTGTCGTCGCCGTAAAGTGGACGCACTCGTGTGGAAGCGTGCCAGTGCGTTTTTGCTTCTGGATGCGGGCTATGATGCCAAATTGGTCTGCGGGATACTTGATATTGGCCCGACAGTTTTGACGGAGTGGCGATTTGCCTTTTCCGGTGCGGGGCTGTCGTTCTTTGGCCTGAAAGATTACAGCCAGCGGCAGGGACACTTGAGTGTTACGCAGGAGCAGGGGCTGAAAGCCCGTTTCACCGAAAACCCGGCACGGAACGTAGACGAGGTCTGTGCGTATGTTCTGGCGGAATACGGGCAGAGCTACAGTCCCTCGGGGGCCGCGAGATTGATGCGCCGCCTCGGGTTTGAATACAAAAAGCCCTTGTCGCTTCCGGCACAGGCGGACGAAGCCGGACAGGCGGCGTTTATCGCCATGTATGAAGCTTTGCTGTCCGGGTTGGGGGCGGATGAGATGGTGAACTTCGTCCCTGTTTCCGGACACTGGGGTACTTTACCCCTGTCCATGAAAGGGGCACCAAATGGGACACCATCGACGGAACTATACGGACGAGTATAGGGCAGCGGCGGTTGAGCGGCTTTATGAACCGGGCGCGACACAGGGCAGCGTTTGCCAGGGAGCCTGGTATCACCGGCACACAGTTGAAGACCTGGCGGCTTGAGATCGAAGCGTTCGGCTCGGCTGAAGCCAGGCGGCGGCGGAAGGCGGATGCAGCGGAACCGGCCCGTCTTCGCAAGGAGAACAGGCGCCTGACAGAGGAAGTGGAGATTTTGCACAAAGCATCCGCTTTTTTCGCGACACGGGCGGTGAAACCATGACGAACAAGCGCAGATTCGTCACTGCCCATAAAGCTCGATACGCGGTTTCCACGCTTTGCAGGGTTCCGGCGATTTCCCGGGGCCGGTTTTATGGTTTCCCGGCCGGCCAACCGGCGAGGGATCAGCGTAAAGCAGATCGAGACGTTCGGGATTTGGAACTGCCGCCCAGGATCAAGACTTTCTTCAAAGCCGGCAGGAAATGCTACGGATCAAAGCGGATCCATCAGGACCTGGTGGCCGATGGCGAAACCGTCTCCGAGCGGCGGGTGGCGCGGATCATGAAGGAAAACAAGGTGTCTCCACGCCCGAACAAGCGCCGCAAGCCCGTGACAACGGATAGCAATCACAAAATGAGCCCATCGCCAAACCTGTTGGAACAGGCGTTCCACCGCCTCACCCCCAATACGGTTTGGTTGGCCGATATCACCTGTATCGATACGGATGAAGGGTGGCTCTATCCGGCCGGCGTGAAAGACATGGCCACGCGGGAAATCGTTGGTTGGGCGATGGAGGATCACATGCGGGCCGAGCTTTGCTGTGATGCCCTGACGATGGCCCCGGGGCGCAGAGGCCCTGTTCCCGGTCTGATCCACCACTCCGACAGGGGGAGCCGGTACGCCGGTGGCGAGTATCGCAAGCTGATCGAAAAGGCAGGGATTGCGCAATCCATGAGCCGCAAGGGCGAGTGCCTGGACAATGCCCCGATGGAAAGCTTCTTTGCATCATTGAAAAAGGCTCAATTAGCATTTATTATGCGTGGCGACCTGTGATAGAACACACCATGAACAAAATTATGGGTGCGGCACATGGATCATCAGGCTTTTTTGGTGTGGCTTAACGAGATCGACAACCTTTCATCGAAACAACGGGCTGAAACCGGACGGCTCGTTGCCGGGGTATCGTCGCTGGAAAGCGTGATCGATCTCCTTGAGGCGACTGTTCGCGAGGGGGCGTATCTGTCCGCACTGCGCTTCGGGCGGTGCGATCATCAGAGGCCATGCAAGTGGCCTGACGAGGTTCTTTTGCAAAAGCTGTCGCAAAACCTTCAACGCGCTGACCGGGACGCCGCTTGCCCGCTTGCGCCACAGGGACAGATGGGCAGAGTTTGCAGCTTCCCTGCGCGACGGCGAAACGGTAAAGGCGTCCGACGGGCGTTGTATGGTGGCCGACACCACAGCTTTTCGTTGGCGTCATCGCTTTCTTCAGGCTGTAACGGTCGGTGCGGTCAAGCTGTGCGGGATCGTCGAAGCCGACGGGACGTTCTTTCTGCACAGCCGGAAAGGGGGCCGTAATCTCTCCGGAAAAGCCCGCAAACGCGGGGGAAAGACCTCAAAACGCGGATTGTCGAAGGAGCAGGTTCCGGTCCTCGTTGCGGTCGGCCGATCAGGCACCGCCATCAGTGCTGTCTTGCCTGCGGTGACAGCCGAACATCTCAAAACGGTTCTGCAGCCACGTCTTGATGGGGACGCTCTCCCGGTGACTGATGGCTGCACCGGGTACCCGCCCTGCGCCGCAGAAACGGGCGTCAGCCATGAAAGTCTCAACCGGACCGCCGGAGAACGTGTCCGTGGTGAATTGCACATTCAAACCGTGAACAGTCGGCATGAGCGGTTAAAGACCTTTCCGCGCCGCCATCGGGGTATCGCAACCAAATACCTGGACAGCTGCCTTCGGTGGTTCCACCTTGCCGTCCTTCCGAGCCACCAAACGCCGCGCGCGATACTTGCCGCAGCAGCAGGCATCCTGCCTGTAACACGCCACGCATAATCAATGCTAATTGAGCCTTGAAAAAGGAGTTGGTTCACCGTCAAAGGTTCAAAACACGGGCGGAAGCCAAGGCCGCAATCTTCGAATATATCGAGGTCTTCCACAACCGTCAGCGCCGCCACTCCGCCATCGGATACCAAACGCCGCAACAGGCGTTCAACAATATGACTTGGAAAATGGCCGCATAGGGTCAATAATCAAACTGTCCGGAAACAGGGACGAAGTCCATGTCGATCCGCTTCGGCTTGTACCCGTTGGCATAGCCCTGCCGCTCAGGGGTGCGCTCATAATGGTTGGCCTTGAGAAACTGCTCACGCTCGATCTGCAGCGCAAGCTCGAAGAACTGGCCGAAGATCCGCCCCGGGTCCGTTGCTCCGGTTGCAATCAGTTGTTCCAAAACAGCCTCGATCGTCGTATCGTGTCTCAGGTCCATTTGCTTCCTCCATGAATGTTTTCACCTCCATGGGACAGCACGATGGCACCGCGTTTTACCGGGGGGCATGCCCCCCGGTAAAACGCCTCACGGCGCAAACCTCCAATAAATTTCCAGACCTCAGGTTACACTACCAAACCGCAGGAATGCAACCGCCGCAGCCAACCGGCATCACTGACGTCGGTCTTTCGCCCGGGTACGTTCCCGGCATAGCGCGCGTTGACCGGAATGACCTCAAAGCCGTGCCGCTCCAAAATCCCATAGGCCGGGGTCCAACAGACGCCGGTGGATTCCATCGCAACGCCGGTGACACCGTGCGTTTTGAACCAGTCAGCAGGATCATGCAGGTCATGGGTGAAGGTGCCAAACGCACGCACCGGTGCGTCCGTCACGTCGGGATTGACTGCAGCCATGTGTTCACGCGAGCCGATATCAACGGCAGCGGCACCGATGTTCATGGCCTCGATCGCTGGAGTCCTGCGGGTCTTTTGCTTTGCCATCGTTGATCCTCCTGTTGGCAACAAAAGGGCGTGGGCTATGCAAATCCGTCATCTTCCCAACCGGGATCACCGCAAGGCAGCGTCACCACTCTCAAGTTCGCATCAACCCATGGGCCACGTTTTTCAACGGGGTTCCCGACAGCGCCGGGACCACCGATAAGCGAACGGCCGCTGCCCTTCATGGCGCGACCGTGGCACAGACTGTTTCCACCGCGCACAGGCGGGCTTCAACCCGGAACGGTTTTTCAGCATGTCAACCTCGGGCAAGACCGGTCTGCCCCTCCTGTTGTCCGGATGCCCGGGCTCTCCGGGAGCCGGCATCCGTGCCTTGATCGCACGAACCGGAAGATCGGGCGCAAGGAGATCAACCTGCTGGTTCCTGCCGTCGCCACGCGCCGCTATCGCGTGCCCCTGATCTGGACCGTGTCGGGCAAGGCGGGCAACAGCAACACCTGCGAGCGCATTGCACTGATGAAGCGCTGTCTGGATCTGTTCGGGTCCGGAAGCATCAGGTGCCTTCCGGCGGATCGTGGGTTTATCGGCCTTGATTGGTTGACTTTCCTGCATGAACAGGACGTTCCTTTCATCATCCGCGTGAAGTCGAACCGGTACGTGACAGGCGGGGATGGCGTCCGGCAAAGTCTGCGAACCTTGCCGCGCACCTGCCGTGGCCCGCGCACATTCACGGCCCACTTCAGGGCTGCCGGGGGCACTGCACCGTTTTGGCTGAACTTCGCAGCCAGGCGCATCAAGGGTAAGGAATTGCCTGTCGTTGTCGGCAACCAACCCGCCCATCACGCCCTGACCGTCTATCGCAAACGCCGGGCCATCGAATGCCTGTTCGCCGAAGCGAAGACAAAGGGCTTCAACCTGGAAGACACCCGTCTCCCGATCGCCGAAAAGTCGAGCTTGTTAGTCGGTCTCCCTGCCCTGGCCATGGCATGGGCTGCAAAGGTGGCATCCACCAGGCCCGGAACACGGAAACGGCCTCGAAAGTCTCATGGGCGATACGCAAAATCCATCTTCCGCATCGGCCTGGACGAAATCGGAAGGCTCTTGCGAACACAGCCGGAACAAGCCTTCCGACACTGGCCCAAAATCAGGCAGAAAATCGCATGAGTCGTGTACAGGGGTCATTCGGTATTAAACAGTGCCGATCTGTGCAAGGTTATTCCGCGCGTGCAGCATGATGGGCCCGGTGCCCGACCTGCGTGTATAAGGAGCCTGACCAAATGACCAAGGCCCTCCCTCTCCGATTTCGCGGCAGCTTGTCACGACGAGGATGATCTGCACGGTCTTTGGGAGTTGACCGTCGCGTTCTGCCACGCGCGGGGAATCGACAAGATCAGCTATCACAGCGATACCGGGCGGGGACCGGACCACAAGGGCCGGGGCGTGGCGGCAATCGGTTTTCCCAAGGGGTGGGTGTGTCACTACATCGAAGCCGATCTGGTGAAGATTGATCCGATTCCCGAATTGACTCTGACACAAACCCGCCCTTTCCGCTGGTCCGAGACAGGCGATCTGATGCGTCTGACGGAGGCGCAGGAAGGGTATATGAAGCAGTTGTCAGAGGCGAACCTTGGCGATGGGCTGGCGATGCAGGTGTTTGGCCCCAATCTGCGCAACGCCTATGTTGGCTTGGGCTTTGCAGATAGCGACAGGCAGTTTGACCCCGCCGAGGTATTCGAACTGCAATGCGCCGCGCAGATAGCGCATATTCGCTATTGCGAGCTGACCGCCGATGAAGATGGCGCGTCGGCCGATCTGTCGCCGCGCGAGCGTGAAATTCTTGGGTGGATCGCGCGGGGCAAGAGTAATTCTGTAATCGCTGATATCCTCGGCGTGTCGCGTCACACGGTGGATACGATCACCCGGCGCATTTACGACAAGCTGAAAGTGAATGACCGGACGACCGCTGCGATCAAAGGGCTGGGGTCAGGCTTGTTACGTTACGACAGAATGGGCGATGTGGCGTAACTGCGTGACAGACGCGGCAGTTTGTCTTTCCTACATGAACGCCAAGCTCCGGTGCGGTGCGGTGCGGCTAATGGGCCTCGGCCGACACGTGAGATTCAATCCCCAAGACCGCAATCCTCCTTTCTTGGAAAGAGGTCGCCGTGTCGGAGCGACAGCGTAAGAGGTAAAACATGACACGTTACGATTCCAAATACTCCCAACCCGGTTCTTGTGGGGCGGGGCACTCCCATCGCCGTGCCGCCCGCGCGCTTCGGCGCAGTGCCCAGGTGGTCGAAGCCCACGCCTACGGCCTGGCCGGTCAGGTCGAGACCCCCATGGTGGTCAGCGTGATGTCGGCCGCAGCCGAGCTTGAGCGCCTTGCCGTAAAACTCGACTATCTCGCCCCCTCCTAAGCCAAAAGCGACTGTGCTGTTGTAAACAAGAGCGACCCCGTGCCGCAGCGTTGACAGCCTGCGACCTATGAAACGCGCGCTTCTGGACAATTGGGCCCTCTTTCTGGGGATGGGGATGCTGATGGTGGCCAACGGGTTGCTGGTCACGCTGTTGACCATCCGGGGCAGTGGGCTTGGGTTTTCCGACCTCCAGATTTCGATCATGCAGGCCTGTTACCCGCTGGGGGCCTTGGCGGGCACCATCCTGACGCCAAAACTGATCGCGAAGGTGGGGCATATCCGGGTGTTCTCGGCGCTGGCGTCGATGGTGTCTGTGGCGGCGATCGCACATTTGCTGACCAGCGACCCGGTCAGTTGGGGCGCGATGCGCCTGCTGGCCGGGTTCTGCTTTCCGGGGCTCTATGTGATCACCGAAAGCTGGCTGAACGCCAAGACCGAGAACGGCATTCGTGCGCAGGTCTTGTCGCTTTATTTTCCACAATCTGGTATAAAACCTCCGACTTTAGTCGGAAAAACATTCAAACGTGCGCCGAAGGCGCTCAAGACCCACTGAACCCTCTGACTTTAGTCGGAGGAGGTTCAGTTTATCATCCAGACCGCAGGACCGGCGCTTGGCACGGCGATGGTGGCTGTGCCCGATCCTTCGGGAAACATGATGTTCGGGCTGTGTTCGATCCTGCTATCCGTGGCAATTGTGCCGCTTTTGCTGTCGAACAACCGGGCGCCGGACTATGAGGTTCCCGACAGGATGCCCGTGGGTCGTCTTTACCGCGTGTCACCGATGGCGGTGCTGGGGATTGTCGTGATGTCCGTCGGGGTCTCGGCATGGTTCATCAGCTTGCCGCTTTATGCGCTTCAACAATGCTTTAGCGGGGCGCAGGCCTCGGGTGTTCTGGTGATTGCCATGATCGCAGGCGCAGTGGTGCAATATCCCATTGGCTGGTGGTCGGACAACACGGACCGACGGGTGGTGGTGATTGCGCTGTCCATCGTCTCTGGGGTCCTGGCTCTGGTTGTGGCGCTGTTTCCAACACCGGGTGTGATCGTCATCGGGTTTGCCGTCATCGCGGGTTGTACCTTGCCGATCTATTCAATCCTCGCGGCACATGCGAATGATCAGCTTAGCCCCGGTCAGATTGTTCCGGCCAGCGGCACACTGGCGTTTCTGCTCCAGCTTGCTCAGGTCTTTGGCATGTTGATCGGGCCGAATATGATCAAGCTCGCAGATGGGCGCGGTCTTTTGTTCTTGTTGATCGTCGTCGGTGTTGGTGTCGCGCTGCTTGGGATGGCGCGGCGACTGCGCGGTGACGTTGTCGAGGACACCGGCGCAGCACAGCCCATGGGCGTGCTTGGCATCGCACAACCGGGCATGTTGCAGGCCGAGGCGCTGGCGGAAGATGATCGGGAAACGCGCAGTCCGTAGAAAAATCATGCGCATTAACTCTATTTTTGCGAAGAATATTCGACGAATATTGATCCGGGTGGCGTATTCCCGCAGGATTTCGCAAATGGAATATCGGAAACTGCCTTGAACCTGATTCCGCTGGGGAGCTGCGACAATGATTGAATCACCTTATCTGCTGTTTCTGGGCGATGCGCCCGACATGTTGGCCGCTAAAGTGGCCATTGGTATCCGCGACTGGCGGCCTGAATATGCCGTGGGACAAATCCGCCTGCCGGGTTGCGGGGCCGATCTGGGCCTGAAGGACCTGACACTGGCCGA
The DNA here is from genome assembly GCA_965207105.1 of Roseovarius sp. GTDB lineage: Bacteria > Pseudomonadota > Alphaproteobacteria > Rhodobacterales > Rhodobacteraceae > Roseovarius. Next base: position 39,239 of record CBDBLS010000015.1, read on the forward strand.
GGCCAAGGAAATGGGCGCCAGGACCCTGGTGATCGGCGTGGCCAACCGGGGTGGTGTGATTTCTGACGCTTGGAAAGAAGTGCTGATCGAGGCGCTGAATATGGAATACGACCTCGCGTCGGGCCTGCATAACCTGCTGCGCGATGAGGGTGATCTGACCGCTGCGTCGCAAACCCATGGCGGGACCCTGCATGACGTGCGCGTTCCCTCGGTTGGTTATCCGATTGCCAATGGTGTCAAGCGCATCGGCAAACGCTGTCTTGCGGTTGGTACCGACTGTTCGGTTGGCAAGATGTACACCGCTATGGCGATGGAACGCGACATGGTCGCGCGTGGCATGAAGGCGACCTTCCGCGCCACCGGCCAGACCGGCATCCTGATCACTGGCCACGGCGTGCCGCTGGACGCGGTGATTGCCGATTTCATGGCAGGCTCGGTCGAATATCTGACCCCCGACAACGACCCGGATCACTGGGACCTGATTGAAGGGCAGGGCAGCCTGTTCCACGTCAGCTATTCCGGCGTGACCATGGCGCTGATCCATGGCGGTCAACCAGATGCACTGATTTTGGCGCACGAGCCGACCCGCGATCACATGCGCGGTCTGCCGGGCTATAAACTGCCCACGCTTGAGCGGTTGCGCGACACGGTCCTGCCGATTGCGCAGATCGCCAATCCGGCCTGTGTGGTGGCGGGTGTGTCGATCAACACGCAGCACATGAGCGAGGCAGACGCCAAGGCCTATCTGGAAAAGGTCGAGGCCGATATGAACCTGCCCGCAACCGACCCCTACCGCTTTGGCTCGGACAAGCTGGTCGACGCGCTGGCGGCGATCTGATCTGATGGCAGCGCCTGTCTGAGGGCGCTGCCTTTTGAGTATTTCTGGCAAAATGAAGGAGAAGCCTTGTGCAAATCACGGTGACGCATGACGTGTTCAAACTGGCGCAGGTCTTTACCATCAGCCGTGGATCGCGGACCGAGGCCAGAGTGCTGACCGTCAAGATCAATGAGGGTGGTGTGACTGGTTGGGGCGAATGTGTGCCTTATGCGCGCTACGACGAAACACTGGACAGCGTGACTGCCGAGATTGAAGCTCTGCCCGAGGGCATCACCCGTGCGGGTCTTTATGATCTGCTGCCTGCGGGGGCGGCTCGCAACGCAGTCGATTGCGCGCTTTGGGATCTGGAGGCCAAACAGGCCGGGAAACGTGCCTGGGAACTGGCCGGATTGCCCACACCGGGGTCCGAGATCACTGCCTATACGCTGTCGCTGGACACGCCCGAAAAGATGCAGGCGCAGGCCGCCGAGAACGCCTTTCGCCCGCTGTTGAAGATTAAACTGGGCACGCCAGATGACATGCCCCGTCTTGAGGCCGTGCGCGCAGGTGCCCCTAAATCCACGATCATCGTGGACGCTAATGAAGGCTGGAGCGCCGAGATTTACACCGATCTGGCCCCACATCTTGTTCGTCTGGGCGTGGCACTTGTGGAACAGCCTTTGCCCGCCGCGGATGACGATGCGCTGATAGGGATGAAGCGCCCGGTGCCCGTCTGCGCCGATGAAAGTGCGCATGACCGCACCAGCCTGTCCAAGTTGACCGGCAAATACGATGTGCTGAACATCAAGCTGGACAAGACCGGTGGGCTGACCGAGGCGCTGGAACTGCGCCGCGCGGCCCTGGCCGAAGGGTATGACGTGATGGTGGGCTGCATGGTTGGCAGCTCGCTGGCGATGGCCCCGGCCACCTTGGTGGCGCAGGGGGCGATGGTGACGGACCTTGACGGCCCGCTTCTATTGGCCGAAGACCGCGATGAACCGCTGACATTTGATGGCGCCGGGGTGCACCCGCCATCGGCGGCGCTTTGGGGTTAGTGCCCCTTTCTGGCATCGTGAGGAACGCAATGGCCAATCGAGACAAACCAATCCGCGCCCTGATCGAGGGTCGTGCTGCGTTGGTGGTGATCGATATTCAGGCGAACACCTTTGCGGCAGATGGCGGCGATGGCAGCATCCCCTGCATGGACGGTTATGCCGACCGGATGCTGGCGGCCCGGACGGTCATTGATGCCGCCCGCGCGGCGGATATCCCGGTGATCTTCATTCAGGAGGTGCATCGCCCTGATGGTGTGGATTTTGGCCGTGAGCTGGACGGAGACGAAGATGTGCACTGTGTCGAAGGAGATGCGGGAACTGAGATCGCCATCGAAGAAATGGGATTTCGGCCCGATGATTACCTGGTTCCCAAACGACGCTATTCCGCGTTCTTCGGCACCGACTTTGAAATCCTTCTCAAGGGTTTGAAGGTGGACACCCTGTTGCTCTGCGGTGGCCTGACAGATGTCTGTGTTCACTACACCTTCGTCGATGGGCATCAGCACGACTATTTCTGCCGCGTGATTGAAGACTGTGTGGCAGGCTCGTCCGAGGCGGCGCATGAGGCGGCCCTTAGGGCCATGGAATATCTGCAAACCGGCGCACGCCGCAGTCTGGATGACGTGTTGTCTGCGATGTCGGATGTATCCGCATAATACAGTAACGCGATCCCCTGATCGGGGATCGAGGCATAAGAGGAAAAGACCGATGACCCGCACCGTTTACGTAAATGGCGATTACCTGCCCGAGACCGAAGCCAAGGTTTCGATCTTTGATCGCGCCTTCCTGATGGCCGATGGCGTCTATGAGGTGACCAGCGTGCTGGGGGGCAAGCTGATCGATTTTGACGGTCACCTGAAGCGGTTGGAACGCTCGCTGAACGAATTGGATATGCCCAAGCCCGAGGCGTTTGATGACCTGCTGGAGATCCACTGCGAACTGGTGCGCGTGAACGAGATCACCGATGGGATGATCTATCTGCAAGTCACCCGTGGTGCCGCAGCGGACCGTGATTTCGTTTTCCCCGACCCGGCCGAGGTGAAACCCACGCTGGTTCTGTTCACTCAGTCCAAACCCGGTCTGGCCAACAGCCCGGCGGCTGCAAAAGGCATTCGCGTGATCAGCATCGAAGACGCCCGCTGGGGTCGTCGCGATATCAAAACCGTGCAGCTGCTTTATCCCTCAATGGGCAAGATGATGGCCAAGAAAGCCGGTTGTGATGATGCCTGGATGGTCGAGGATGGCTTTGTGACCGAGGGCACGTCGAACAACGCCTATATTGTGAAGGGCAACAAGATCATCACGCGGGGGCTGTCCAATGACATCCTGCACGGCATCACCCGCGCCGCCGTTCTGCGCTGCGCCGCCGAGACACAGATGGACGTGGAAGAGCGCAACTTTACCATTGATGAGGCGATGGCGGCGGATGAGGCCTTCATCACCTCGGCCAGCACCTTCGTGATGCCGGTGGTCGAGATTGACGGCGCGACCCTGGGGGGTGGAACCCCCGGCAACGTTGCCAAACGTCTGCGCGAGATCTATCTGGAAGAAAGCCTGAAGGCGGCGATCTAAATTCGATCTGGCCTATCGTTGGTTCAAGGCGGTGGGCTATTTTTTATCGCGAGTGTGGTTTGACTGGGTTTAGGCCACGTCGTCGTCGCGCCTGACCGTCTCCATCCAATCGCGCGCGCCCTCCAGGACAGCGGTATAAACCGCGCGCCCCGCAGCTTCGCCAATCTCGGTGTGCAGCCCGGCAAATTGCGCTGCGCCAACAGGTAGTGTAGCGCGCCAATCAAAATGAGCAATTACGCCAATCAAGTGCGCAATCGACGTGATTTTCCCGGGTATTTACATGGGTATTTACCGTTGATTTTCCCGGCGCTTTTCTTCTTGATTGGCGCACGGTACGTTCACCCTTCCAAATCGGTGCAGGGGGTTCACTTCCTGTCGTGTCTCGATCTGTAGGGCGCGGTGGCGGTTGGGATGATGACGGTTGATGTGGCGGGCGCACCTGCCCCACCCGGACCGGGCAATGGGGTTATGGTGACGGTGAGCCTCGCTCCGGCGGCAAGTTCAGTGGCCCATTCTGCATTCAGTTTTCCGTTGGGGATATTCTCCGGGGCTGCGGGATCGTTTGAAACAAGGGATGCGCCTGCCCATTGGCCTGCGACGGCAAGGGACAGGGACACCCGGGTGGATCCCTCCATGATGCGGGCTTGCAGTGTGACGGCCCGAATACTGCTTTGCGCCTGAACGCGCGGCGTTGCATCCGGGGTGGTGAGATCGGAGGTCTCGGCGGCATAGTATTCCGCCATGTGATCGATGGCGGTGAGGCGCACGCTCTCTTCGTCTATTGGTTCAATAACGGTGATGCGCAAGGGGTCTGGCGGGGCGCTGTTGGAATATATCCGATAGAGGATATCGGCGGGGCCGCGGCCATCGGCGTCGGGTGCGTCAGGGAGCGGGCTTGCGAGGTCGCGCAATGGGCTGTCTGCGTCGGCATGGAGAGGCAGTGTGACAGCAGACCGATGCAACGTCCCGTTCGCAAGGCGCAGTATGATATGATCTCCATCACTTGCAGGCCGGGCTCGATCAAGTGTGATCTGTGCGGCACTGCCGCCATTGAGCCGCCCTGCGGCCCCTCCGGCCAGCATGTCATGGGTCATCCATACCACATCGCCGCGCCGGATCAGGTAGCCTTCCGGCCCCATTTCCCAGGTGATGCGTCGCCGATGATATCGCTGGCGCGCCGCGAGCAGATTTGCCTCCCTGGCTGCCTGCCCGGAGGAGGTGACCCCGCGCAGGGTCACTGTTGATGTGTTCACAACCGGGCCTGTGGCACCCGGCACGCGCCGGCGGATGGTTTGGTATTGCCAATCGGAATCGGGGTCGATGTAGCGCAGGGCAATCTCATCGGGGGCCGGACTGGCGGCCCACTCGACACCCATAGAGCCAAGAACGACATTTTCGGGAGTGATGAGGGTTGTGACGGTGGTGTCCGGGTCATCGAACACGACGCCGAGCTTTCCACTCCGCCATGTGGGGCTGGCGCGCCCGCAGCGCGCAACGAGTGTGAGCATGTCGGCGCAGGACATGCGGCGGTCGATGACAGCGGAGCATGTCAGGGCATTGGCATCGCACCATGCCGCCCACTCTGTGATTGCAGCCTTGTCGATGCGGTTCCCTGGCAGTCCGGCTCCGGCGATCAACCGACCGTCTGCGGCTGTGATGCCGAGCGCAAGCCAGCGGAATATCCACGCCGGATTTGTGCTTTCGGCAGTCGTCCATGTGCCGTCGGAGGCCCGAACGCGTACGGGCTGTGACGCGGTGGCGGACAGGCTGTCAACCTGTCCGTTGAGCTGGCCGCTGGCCTTTATCCGGACGGCAGCGGTGGTTTGGTCCGCAAAGACGGCCGTGCCGGCCCGGAAGGCCCGTAGCCCGGTCCATATGATGCGGTCAATATGGCTGGACTCCGTTGAGGGCTCGCCTGTGCGGCGGATTTCCACATCCACCGCCCGCCCGGGTCGCCCAAGGTCATATGTCAATGTTCGGCGAAACGGATTTTGCGCATTGTGTTCCGGTATTCCGGGCAGGTCCACAATGCGCACAACAGACCATGATCTGGCGGGTGTGTCTCCATCCTGCGCCCGTCGCCACCTGATCTCGACGGACCGGGCTAAAGGTTCAGGCCGGGACCCCCCCCAGCCCTGTAAGCTGGCCATCCAGATCAATGGCAATCCTGTGTACCCCGCCTGCGGTTGTCCGCCGCACCCATTCTGTGCTTTCAAGCGCACCGCCGCCCGGCTCTGTCTGCACGTCGAGATCGAAGGGCAGGATGCCGCCCGGAGGCAGGACAGTGAGCGTGGCTTCATCATATTGACCGACCGGAGTTTCTCCGATGCGCCAGTCGGAGAGTACAGGTGCCCCTATTCCGGCGCCGAATACCTGGTGCAGGTACTGCTCCCCATCCTCATAGGAGGCCCATGGGGTCGCGACCAGATCGGGCCAGATGCGGTGTTGGCCCAGCACCAGCAAGGCCGGTTCATAGGGTCGTGCCAGATTTCGACCCCCCGCGAGGCTGTGGAGGGGATCGGGCGCTCCCGTGTTGTTCCGGTCGGGAAGTGATGGTGAATAGAGCCCCTGAACAATGAGGCCTCCGACAATCTGCAGGCCTGCGGTGGCCACGGCCAGCGCCGTGGTGCCGGCTGTCACACCGAGTGCGCCCAGTACATGGGGTGCCAGAACGGGCGCGGCGACAACAATCGCGATACTGAGCACGGCGGCGACGGGATCACTGTCGCCGCCGTGCAAGGCCGGGCGCAGGGCGAGTTTCGCGCCTGCCGGTAGAGACTGCTCCCAACGGGCGTGCGGCACAGGCTCCCCGTTGACAGCGGCGGCGATCCTCCCGGGCGGTATATCGGGCAGGCAAATGCGACACGCCCGGGTAAGGGAGATGCCCGCCGGCAAGGTGACAGTCCGCACCCCGTCGCGGGTGAGCGGGTGCGGCAGGACATCCGCCACATATCCCGGTTGCGGGCGGTTTGCAAACGGCGCGCAACCGGGGTTTCCGATACGGTCAACCATGATTTATGTCCAGCGATACAGCCCGGTCAGTGTCAGGCCCCGGTGTTTGAGACCGGCCAGCGGATCAAGGCGCGGGCGCTGGCCTTCCATGCGATGCAGCACATATGCCTGTCCTCCTGTCCGCGTCCACAGCCCGATGTGATGTCCGATACAGGCCCTGCGACCGGCGGCGCACATCAGGACGGCATCCCCTTCGGACGGCGATGTTCCTTCAAGAGAGACGGCGAGGTGCTCCGCAATGGCGGCACCGATCGCCCGATCCCTGCCGCGCAGGCTCCCGGGGCTTCGGGGAAGAGAGATGGTGCGCGCGAACATGCACTCCAGGATGGCCATAACATAAGCCGCGCAATCTCCCGGCGGGTTCCTGTGCAGCGCAGCCACCGCCCAGAATGGATCGGGCGGCGGGGTCAGGGGCGCATGTGTCATTCTGCTTCATATGCGGCTGTGATGGCCGCTGCGCGCGTGGCGGCGGCACGCAATGCGGTCTGCACGTCACTTGCGGCATCGAGGGGCACCTGCACATCGTCCGGCCAGGCTGCGAGCCCTGTCGAGACGGGTACAGCGGCGGCACGGATATCTGCGATTGTTGTGGCGGTGGAAATCGCCTGTGCGAGGCGCGCCAGCCCGGACAGCGCGACAGTGGTCAGATCGAGGGTATCAACCAGCACCGCCTCGACACCGCCTGCGGCGGAGAGTGCGGCTTTTAACCTCGCCTGCTGCCCGTCCTGCGCGACCGTGGCCGTTTGCGCCGCAGAGATGGCTTCTTGAGGGACTCCGGCCTCCGCCAGCTCGCCGGGTGTATAGCTGATATAGTCCAGGCCTTCGTGGGTGAGTGTGAGTTTCATTTTATGCTCCTTTTAAAGGGTGGCCACGGTTGACCACAGCAGATTGGCTGCATCGACTTTTGGTGTTCCGGGTGCCACACCGCTGATCCAGTGCCCCGCCATGTTGGAGACCGAGGAGCTTTCGATGGCGAGCGCATAGGCCACAGCCCCCGACATTAAAGCGATGCCGCCCCCGTTTTCCCGACCTCGCAGACGGCTGTTAAAGGCGCGCAGCGTCAACTGCCCCACGCCGGTCATAAAGGCGGGTTCCTGCAGCCCGGCCGCTGAAAGCCCGATGTCGACCTCGATATTGTTGATGAAGAAGACCGCGTCCGGATCGATCATCTGGATCCAATATGCGCCCGCGCGCACCGGGTCGTCCGGAAGGGGGTTCGGGGCCTGAATGGTCAGAGTGCGTCTGTCATCGCCATCCGAGAGCAGTTGAACCATCCGTGCCCGACAGCGCACCGATGCGTTCACAGCGATGTCGCTCTTGAGATGTATAGTGAGCGTTCCGCCTGGCGGTGACTTTCTCAGGGCGGCGGTGAGCGTTTGCAGCGGCGCGGCGTCGGTGCCTGCCGCGTTGTCGTCGCCACCGGCATCAACATACAATTCTACTTCCCCCGCCCGGTGCAGATTGGCTTCCAGTGCCTTGTAGCGCCTTTCCGCGGCGGCGGCGGAGGTCGCGGCGGCGGCGGCACGATCTGCCTGCGCGGACAGATCCGATGAGACAGGGGCTGCGGGATTGATCGTGACCCCGCCGCCTGCGGGGTTGAGAGTGACGGACATCAGATTGCCTCCTTGAGAATGATTGTGAAAGTCTCTGTCGACGCTTTGACACCATTCCCATCCGTGAATGTGATATCTCCACGCCACTTGCCCGGTGGCCATGCGGCGGTCTGGCGCGCGGTGGCCGAGAGGGTGAACAGCCCGTCACCGGCATCGGTCACGCGGCAGGTCAACAGGGCCCGTGTTCCGCTCCGGTCATGATACAGGGCCGCGTCAGGGGTCCAGTCAGCAAGGTTGCGCGCAACCCCCCCCCGTCCCGTCCGGGGCGGGGGGTGTGTGATGCGCCTGGGCGGGCAGGCTCAGCGTGTCCCCCTGTTTCAGTGCGATTATGTCAGTCATTTGCGCTCCATCCTTTCAAAACAGCGCGGGAGATGTTTCCGGGTCGTGGCGCAGACCCACAGCGGGCCTGTCAAGCAACGGGTCATAGCCGATGATCGCCGTTACGCTTTGCTGATCGGCTCTGATCTGGAGCACATCCAATTGAGCCTCCCAGTCGGGATCCCGTGCGGCGCTGTCTCCGTCCGCCAGACAGCGCAGGACCCGGATACCTGCACCCTGCCCACCGCCTGCGCGATCCAGCCAGATCATGATGTCGCGTCCTGCATTATCGATGCGCAGTTCCGCACGCGGGGCCCGGCGCTCTTCATCCCTGGCCAGACGCACCGAGAACGCCAGCGCCATATAGGTCTGGCCTTCGATCTCGCGCGCGCGGCCATCCGCCACCACCCGCACGGCATCCGCCAGGTCGGGATGCGTGATTTCCAGCGCATAAAGGATCAGATCGTCCGGAGACAGGCCAACAAGAGCTTCACGACCGGCGGAGGTTAATGTCACAGGACCTCCTCCAGCACCATGTCGGCGGTCCAGTGGCGACGACCTCCCTTGACGGTACCGCGACAGCTCACGGACCCCGATCCCCCGCGCAGCCGCAGGTGGACCGCATCACCGGCAACCGGATCGGAGCCGTCGAAGGCCCCGTGTCCATGGGTCTCGGCCCAGGTCCGGAAATCTCCCATATGCGTATCGCTTTCAAGATGTACGGACACCTGCCAGAAGCGCAGGGCCGCACTGCGCGCGCGGGCCTGCCGGACCGCACCACTCTCAAACGCCGTGCGTCGGGTATTTTCATCCTGACCGGCCACAATGCCGTCCGCGATGATCCGCGCATATGCAGGCCAGCTTGCCATCAGAACCCATCACCACCGCTTGATTGGCGGCGCAGCGTCTGGGTGACCTGTTGTGCAATCGCCCCGCCGCTTTGCACATCTTCGGCCACAATCGCGACAATGAGACCGCGCAGCCCGTCTGACCGGGCTGTTGCAGTGGCTGTCTTGGGCGCACCTTTGTTCTCGACATTCACGGTGACATTGGCGGGGCGCACGTCGGGACCCGCCTCCATGCCTGCGGCACCCGGTGCCTGCGTTTTATAGACGGCCGGAATGCGCGCGGGGTCGATCCCCGCTGCCCCGCCCCGATGATATCGGGGGCGGTCTCTCCGGCGCAGCATTTCGCTCAATGCGGCGGACTGATCAGCGGTCAGCACCGCCTCACCCTCCAGCAGGATGGCGGGCACTTCGCGTGCCGTGCGCCCCGCTGTGGCGGCGGAGGCCGCAATGATCGCCTGCGCCCGACTGGCCACATCCCCGGCCACACCCCCGGCCACGCCCCCTGTGTGAAACGGTCTGCCCCGGGGCCGCACCGCCGTCGTCGGTGCCGGTGCCGTGCCGCCGCCAAAACCCCCGCCAAAACCCCCGCCCAAAACCCCGGCCAAAGCATCGGCCAACGGGCCGGTGATATTTTGGCGAATGGCGATGCGGGCAAAATCGGCGATGATGCTGTCGACCAGATCCCCGACCTCCAGCTTGCCCGTAGAGACAAACTGCACGAGAGCATCTTCCAGGCCATTGAATGCCCCGCCGACGGCGCTTTCGATCTCATTGCCCGCAAAGCTCGCCTCCTCGGCATAGCCCCGCAGTCCAGCGCGGATGGCGTCTACGCCCTGCGGTCCCCGGCTCAGCGCGCGCTCTATTGCGATAGCCTCTTCGGCTGCCGCATTGACAGCGGCTTCCAGTTCACGCACCTGTGCAGCCGCTGCAGGGTTATCGCCGATTTTCGCAATCGCTGTCTCCGCCAGCCGCGCGGCCTCTGCGGTGGCGATAAACCCCGCCTCTTCCCCGCCCCCCAACCCTTGCAGGCGGATAGAGGCGATCTCTGCACAGCTCTGATATTGCTCCAACGTCTTGATCAGGGCTGTGGCGGGATCATTTTTACCACCGCCGCCACCGCTGCCGGAGATTGATTTGCGCAGTCCGGCCTCGGCCTCGCGCGTGCGCGCGTTGATACGGGCCAGGGCTACCGCGTTATCTCCGGCCGCCCGGATCGCTTCGGCATCGAAGCGCTGCGCGGGGTCCAGATCCGACCGGCCCGCCGTGGCCGCCGCCTGTAATGCCAAGGCACCACGCTCCGCCAGCTGACGTGCCCGGGCCTCCGGGTCGCCAACCGTGGCCTCGCGAATACGCGCCACCGCCAGAGCGGCCGCCTGCACCCCCGGTAAAGCGGCCAGCTCATCGCGGGCGCGCGCGGCCTCATCCGCCAGCGCCTTTGCGGCCTTGATGGCAACGCCAAGGCCCAGATCACCCGTCTTGAGCGTCCCGAGCCGGCGTGCCTGGTCTTCGGCTGCGATCAACCGGTCGATCAGTACGTCCAGCGCCTTTCGTTGATCTGTGGTGAGGTCTTCACCCCCCAGGGCATTCTCCAGGACTTTGCGCATGTTTGCGACGGCGTCGGAAACTTCATTGATATCATCGCCGTCAAGAGCGTTGCGCAGATCAAGTGATGCCGATGACAGTGCCTCTGTCTGTTCACCGGCAAGCTGTTCACCGGCAAGTCCGAGTTCATCTGCGTACCGGCGCAGGGCGGCGGACATGGATTCGGAGGCCTCCATAACGGCGAAGCTGGTCCGGACCGCGCCCTCGTTGAACAAGCGCAGCCTGATGATTATCGTGTTCAGAAGGGTATCGACATCTTCGATGTTGTCCAGATCGGCATCCTTGACGAACCCTGTCGGGGTCTCTCCAAAGGTGTCTCGCAGATGGGCTTTCACGCTGTCGTTGTCCGAGACGTCGAATACATCCAGACCAGCTTCGCGAAGCACGTCACCGGAGCGGTGCACGGTCCCTTGCAAAATATCCTCGAAATCCGCCGCCACCCGGTCCTGTCCGGCGGCCAGCGCCTCGGGCAGACTGTCCAGCAGGCCCTTTCCTGTCGCGCGCAGTGCATCCCGCGCTTCACGCTCCGCCAGCTGACGCTGCGCGGCCAGAAGGTCCCGAACCCGCGCTGTGACAACCCCGTAACGCTCGGCCAGATCCTCAAGATCACCGCCAAGGTCTTTCAGTCCCCGCAGCCTCTCCGTGGCATCCGCGAGCCGCGATGTGGCGTCGGACGCACTCTCCGCTTCCTCGCCTGTGCGCAAAAATGCGGCACCGAGAGGCACGGCAATGGCCGCGACAGCACCCAGAACCGCGCCAAGAACGCCAAACCCACCGAGCAATTGCGGAAGCTGCTGGGCCATCGCCTGGCTCGCGGATGTGCCTGCACCCACCTGGACGGCGAAGTCACCCACCTGCCACGCCGTGTTCTGGATCTGTGGGCGCAGGTGTCTCATGCGCTCACCCAGGGCGCGCGATGCAGTGCTCGCCTGCCCGGCGGCGGCCCCTGCCCGTGTGGTCCGTCCTCCCAGCCCCTGCGCCGCATCGCCCGTCGCATCCAGCTCGGCCCTGGTCTTGCGCAGGACGGCCAGCGCGTCGCCTATATCGCCACTGACGCGCAGGGCGAGGTCGATATCCTGCGTCATTGCATCAGGCCCCGCACCAGACTATGGCCCGGCATCTCGATACGGCGCGACTGTCCTGCCTGCCAGATCAGCATGATCTGTCTCCATGTCAGTGTGGCGGGGAGGCTTCGGATATCTCCGTGCCCGTCGGCTGCAAGCTGCTCGAGGACGCGAGAGAGCGCGATACGGTCTCCACCACCCCCTGGCCCAGTGCCTGGGCCACCAGGCGGCGGATAAAAAAACCCGTGTTGACTTGCCAGACCGCCGATTGCAGCGCATGGGCCTCGGTGTCCGCAAGCGATCCAATCCATTCCACCGATTGCCCGCTGGCCATAGCGCAGATGCGCAGCCAGATATCCGCATGCGCCCCCAGCACAGCGCCGGTGCGCACGGCATCGGGCTCTTGCGCCGTGTCGCCCACCTGAACCGCAAGATCACGGATCAGGGGAGCCCCGATCACCTGAACATCGAGGCCCTCGCGCATCCGGAACTCGCGCACTGTTATCTCCACCGCCGCGCCGGTGTCCGGATCGCGCAGTGTGATTGTTACATCCGGATCAAGGATGGCGAGGGTCTCCGCATCGTCGCTCATCGCAGGTCCTCCCCGTCGATCATCATCGCGGCGGAGCCGTCCTCGGGCTGCCATATATTGGCGCTGAGCGGGATCCGCTGCTCCGACCGCCCGGTGAGCGTCCAGTCACCGTTTGGGCGCAGCTTGACGTCCGGGCAGTAGATGTTACGGCCCTTTGATGCCGGATTGATCGTCGGAGCGTGCTCGACGTAGCGCAGTGCGCCCGTGACGACCCGGGCCTGCCCCACAGAGATGCGGGTCGCGGCGTCGATCGTATAGGACGCGAGGATTGTGGTGTTGGCGGCGATACCATCCGCCCCGGCATCCAGAATGCGAATTGTGCCGGATCCCGGATCGGCGCGGTAATGGGTATTGAGCGTGTAGGCTGTTCCGCCGCGCAAAGGGCGCAGGATGAGGTCCGAGATCCGACGGCCCCTGGCGGACGGGAGCCCATACCATGGGCCGCCATCCAACAGGCCGACGGCAATCCGCTCGCCTGTCACCGTTGTCGCGGGCACCGGGATCGTATCCGAGGCGAACAACAGGGCGATATTGCCCAGGGACATATCCCGCAGCACCATGTCGATCATGCGCTCGGTGGAGCGTACCGCGTCGACCAGCACGCGCGGCACCCCCGAGCCTGACTGCACCGTCACGCGCTCCTCGTTGATCCGGAGCGTTGTGCTCTCGGCGTCCCCGAGACAGCGCTCCGCTCCGGGCGCGCCGTCCTGTGTGGCCCGGGCAAAATAAAGTTTGCCGGCACCGATGATGAAATTCTGCGCCATCAGTTACACTCCCTTGATGTTCTGTATTGGCAGGTCCATTCGTCCTGCCAGATGATACGACCATTCTCGATCTCGGTGAGACGTCCGGCCACAAATGCCAGCGGCCCGGTCACCCCATGGTTTTCCGGTTCCGGGGCCGGTACCCAGCCCAACAGCTTTTGACGGGTCTGCCCCAGTACGTCAGCCAGCGTTTTTTTCGCACGGGTCCTGCGTCCGGACGGGTCATTGGCAGCGTCAACGACAAGCACCACGCCGATCCGCATCTCCACCGCGAGGGGAAGAAGGGTCTGACCGGGGACGGACTGAGCGGACAAGGCGCGTTCCGTCAACGGCGCAACGACAGCGGACGGCGGCTTTGGGGCATCCACCCGCGCCACGTCGTAGACGTTCAGCACGTCAACCAGCGTCTCAAGCGTGCGAAGGCGTTCGGCAACCGCATCCACGGCGGCAAAGCCGGGCCATGCCGATGCGGAAACAATCATCGCAGCGTCTCCGCCAGCATGCGCGTCGCAATATCAAGAACGGCTGTCCGGTCATCGCCGGAAACGCCCAGATATGGCCGGGCGGGCATCGTGACGCTGTGCGCCCCGATTTGGGCATTCACGATCCGGATCAGCCCGGTCTTGCGTCGCGCCGCGTTCCTGCGGGATATGAACCGACCTGTGTCATCGTCAAATTCAAGGGTCTGTTTCCGGGCTTTCTTCCTGATGGTGCCGCCAAACTGGTGGATCGCGGCGTAAACGACATTTGTGCCCACCTCGACGCCGGCGGCATCGGCGCGGTGTGTGATCGACTGACGCAGGCGCGCGGAATCTGTCAGGGTCTGGCCCCCTTTTTTGCGCGCGCGCCGCGAGGGTGCCCATTTTGTGCCGTCCGGACCCGTTTCCGTCTCGAAGCGCCGCAGGACCGCGGAGGCCAGCATCTGGCCGATTTCGTCATACATCTCGTATGGGTTGTCCAGGGCCGTGACCGCACGCCCCAGAGCCGCCCGGGCCCCGGCATCGTCCCATTCGACATCGATCCGGACACCTGCCCCGGCCATCACGAATACCCTCCACGACGATTGATCCTGTCAATCGTCTCGCGGATCCGCGCAGGCGGGGCCTTGATTGCAGGGCCAAAGTTGCGCCGTGGCGGTTCCGCACCATCGCCACTGCGCAGATAGCCCTGCGCCGGACGGGAGAGCTGATCGCGCGCGGCCTTCGCCGCGTCTGTCACCGCCTCTTTCGGCGCGTCGTCGTAAAGGGCCAGCCGCGCCAGGGCACAGGCAATGGCCTTGAGGGATGGATAATCACCCTGTGCAAGAGGCAGGATATATTCCCGGGCAAGGGCTGCATCGATTTCGCCCGCCGCGTCCGACAGCACCGCCGCCAGACGTGCAGCGGCATCCTCTGCATCATCCTCTGCATCATCACACAACAGACGCGCAATCTCTTCCGAACCATAGCGGGCTTCAAGATCATCGCGGGTCGCATAGGCCATGGCTCAGGCGACCCCGTCCGGGGTGTCTTCAGTATCCGGACCCGCAGCCACAGGACCGGCGTACGGAACCTTTGCGTCCCCCGACGCAACCAGCGCGGCCAGTACGTCCTGCGGAAGATCCAGCGGATCGCCCGGCATATAGCGCTTGCGCGCATATTGAACCGGATTGATCGCGACACATGCAGGGGCCGGTTCGGCCGCTTTGGCTGCAGGAGCCGGTTCGGCTGCCTTGACTGTTTCGACCATTACGCCCTCCCTACGCCACTGCGTTTTTGAACAGGTATCCCGCCCTGGCGGCAATGATCCGCTCATCGCAGGTGTCAACAACCCGCAGGCGATGCCCGCCGCGCGCGCCGCGCGCAGGGTCAAAGACGGAATACACCTCGCGCCCACGATAAGAGGCTGTGATCCCCAATGTGGGCGGGCCATTGGGCGCTGCATTGGGATCGGCACGGTAAAGGAGTGCGTTCTTGCCCCACACGCGTTTCAGGCTTGCCTCCCGACCGGGGCGGGCCGCATTGATCCAGGCCTGGCCAACAACAATTTTCACCTCCAGCAGATCCTCGACCATCATCCGCGAGGCGATGCCGCGATCCCCTTCATTGCGGTTGACCGATTTCAGGATCGCCGGGTGCGTGCGCAGATCCTTCCAGACCTCCGAACCCATGCAGAAATGTGTTGGCTTGACGATCATGCTCTCGACCGCATCGACAATATCGGCCACGGGATCACTGTCGTCATGACTGGCGGACCACTGATCATTGCCCGCCAGTGTGACTTTGTTGTCCGCGCCGTATTTTGCGGCGTCGAACACCAGATCCGCCACGCGCTTTTCACGATCGATCATCAGCAGATCGGTCAGCATCATTGTGGAGCGATCTATCGGATCAACCGTTGTGGGCGGCGCGTTGCGCACATCATCGTCGGGGATCAGATCCTCAAGCGAGTAATCCTGACAGGCGCCTGATTTCTCCTCCGCCGAAAAATGCACCATAACGGGCGTCCCGCGCCGACCGACACGCGTTTCGGGAACGCTGAAGCTCTCGGCCAGCGGGTATTCGGTATAGCGGTATTCCTTGCGCCCCACATCGACCCGGGGCAGGACCATATCGGCGATACAGCTGTCATTGTCATTGCCCACCGCGGTCGCGGTGCGCTCGAAGTCCACAGGGTACGTGGAAATAATGTTGTCTGCCATCTGTCAGGCCTTCCTTACATGCGATGCTGCGACAGCAGCACGGGAATGATGTCACCGGCAGCCGTGGCGGCCTCCAGAGCAATGCCCACCACACAATCACCGGTGGTGTCGGTGGCTGTCGCCTTGCCCTCGGCATCGGGTTTCAGCGCCGTGCCGCGCATGACAGCGCCCCCGGCCTCAAGGTCGGCGATGCCCGCAATATGCACATCCAGGATCTGCCCGGACCCGGTGGCCACCTCACCGGAAATGCCTATGGGCCGCTCTCCCGCTGTTCTGGCGGAGTCCGCATCCGCCTGGACCGCTTCCCCGCCCTTCGAGGTTCTCAGCCGCACGATGCGGCGCGCGGCCACATCACCGAACGCCTTGAAAGAGACCGTTGCAACAGGTGAATGTCCGGCCATTTCAGCGACCTCCCTCTGTCACCTGACGCACCGCATCCGCGATGGTCATTGTGCCTGTGGGATCGCTCCCCATCAGCGCCTTCGCCGCCAGCGCGACATGCTGCGCGGTTTGCCCGTCCCGCATCACAGGAGCCTGTGCGCCACTCATGGCGATCTGGCCGGGACCGGCATATTCCGCCGTGTCCGGTCCGCGCACGGGCAAGCCGGACAGGAAGGCCTGCAGCGCCTCCCCGGGGGTTTGGGGGGTGGCTGACCCTGCCAGCCGGATCGAAGCGGCCTGTCCGGAGAGCGCCGCGAACAGCGCTTCCAGCGATGCGGCCTCTGCGGGCAATACCCGACCTGCGCTCACATGGGTTCCGACACGCTCATGCGCCTCGGACAGACACCGCTGCGCCGCCGGTTGCAGACGTTCGGTTGCCAGTTGCGCACGCTCTGCCGCCAGTGCGGCCTGCTCCCGCGCAAGACCCGGGTCAGCCGGAGGGTTCGGGGCGGCGGCAGGGTCGGGAATGGGCGGGATGTCGTTCATGATAGATGTCTCCTGTGTAAATCGCGAGGCGAGGGACGCGAGAAAGTCACCGTCCTCCGGCTCCCCGAGGGCCTGGATTTCGGTCAACGCCCAGCCGGGCAAAATGCGATCCGCCTGTTCAATCGTCGAGCGCTCGATAACCCACTCGCGCAGGCCGCGCAGCGCCCGTGCCGTGGTGTCCCGGGCGGATCGCTCTTCAGTGCCGCCGAGCGGAACCGTGAGTTCCAGTGTCGCGGCGGGAGCCGTCGCGGGAGCCCTGAACATGGCCGGGCTGAGACCCTGCACTGCCGGAGCAACGCCCCCCAGAAACCCGATATGACGCAAGCTCCAGCCACCGGTGTCGTCCCGGTCAATCGCCACCGAGCGGCCCGCATAGCGTCCGGCCTCGACAGCCGCCCGGAAGGCATCGTCGAGACGCGTCAGTTTTGCCTGAAGCGTATCGCCGACCACGCGCAGGCCATCCACCCAGCCCCAGGCAGGGGCATCTGTCTCCGGATGTCCGACGACAACAGGTGCCGGATCAGAGGTCGCGTAAGCGGCTGCAATACGCGCAAGATCCCCTTCGGAGAGGGTGAAGGTGGTGTTGTTCATGTCCGTATGTGTGCCCGTGCGGCAGACATCGAACCAGCTGTCGAGCGCTGACAGCGCGGCAGCGGCGGGCTGTGCGGCAGGGGCGGGTTTATGTGTCATGCCCGCCAGTCTAGCCGATGCCACAGGCCTCCGCACCGGACCATGGTCCGTCGCGGGGGCCTGCCCGATCAGGTAATCTGAACGCTTGATCCGACCCGCAACCGGTCAGCACACGGAGATTCCCATGACACAGACACTGTCAAAAACAGTTCATTCCGCCGCCTGGGCTCACAAGGGCACCGCCGAATGGCCCGGAGCCGCGCATAATCCGCAAGTGCTGGATTACTTTCGCAAAGCCGGACAACCCATGCCCGATGATGAAACCCCCTGGTGCGCCGCCTTTGTCGGGGCCATGCTCGCCGAATGCGGCTTGCAGGGCACCGGCTCCCTTGCCGCCCGCAGCTATCTGAAATGGGGACAAAAGGTGGCTCCGGACGATGCAGGGCCCGGCGATGTGGTGGTGTTCTGGCGCGGCAGCAAGAGCGGCTGGCAGGGCCATGTGGCGTTTTTCCACCGCCGCGAAGAGGGAAAAATATACGTCCTTGGCGGCAATCAGGGCAATAAGGTCAGCGTCGCAGGATACGCGCCCAACCGCCTCCTTGGTATTCGCCGGGCCACGCCCCCCCGCGCGTCCGCAATGGCCTCCACCACGGTGCAGGCCGGCGCCGTGCAGCTCGCCACCGTCGCGACGGTCGCGGCACCTGTCGCGGTCACGGGGGCGCTGCCCTCGACATATGCGCTCATCGCGGGCGCAGGGGTGATTGCGCTGGCCGCCGCGTGGATCATGCGTGAGCGGATAAAAAAATGGGCGCAGGGCATACGCTGATGGATCCCGCACAGCATGTCCCCCTCATACGCATCCTGCTGCGCTATGGCACGGCGGCGCTTGTGACACGCGGCATCGTCGGTGCGGAGACGGGCGCGCTCCTGTCCTCGCCCGATCTGCTCACCGCGCTGGCGGGTGCCATCGTCGCACTCGCCACCGAGGTCTGGTACCGGCGCGATAAAAAACGCGGCGGGCCAACCTGACCGAAACCAGACAACGAGGAACAATCATGCACGTTGTCACCAAATCACGCCTGAACAACGCTGTGCAGACGGCTGTCAGCAGCCGCGCCGCCGAACTGGTGCGCGCAGGCTTCAACCCTTCGGAAAGCCCCGATGTAGACCGCATCAAAATGCTCGCCGCAGCGCTGATTGTCAATCGCAGAGTAAAATGGGTCCATGTCGCGGCGTAAAAATGGGCCACTTCGGTTGATGTTTTGTGGCGCTTTTGCACGCGTGCTCGTCACAAAGCTGAAGCGTGCCAAAGCGCATGCTGGCCATAAGGCCAGCATTATTCTGACTGTGATTGCGGGCTGGTTATTTTCGGTTGTTGCGACTGTGTTTGAGCCGATAGCTTTCGCCATTCATCTCGAGGATGTGGACGTGATGGGTTAAACGATCGAGTAGCGCACCGGTCAGCCGCTCAGAGCCAAAGACTTCAGTCCATTCATCGAAGGGCAGGTTCGAGGTTATGATGATGGAGCCGCGTTCATAGCATTGGGATATGACCTCGAAGAGCAGCTCTGCGCCAGATTTGCTGAGCGGTACGAAGCCCAGTTCATCAATGATCAACAGGTTCTGGCTGGTCAGTTGCTTTTGAAGGCGCTGCAATCTCCGCTCATCTTGAGCCTCGATCAGATCATGGACTAATGCCGCAGCCGTTGTGAAGCGCACCTTCAGTCCTCTTTGACATGCAGCCAGCCCAAGTCCCAGGGCGATGTGTGTCTTGCCCGTGCCTGACGGGCCGAGCGCGATGATGTTCTCCCTGCGATTAACGTAATCGCATCGTGCCAGATCCATCGTCAGGGGCTTGTTCAAGCTTGGCATGATCTTGAAGTCAAAGCTATCCAAGCTCTTGGTGCTGGGGAACTTCGCCGCTTTGATGCGCCGTTCAATCATCCGGCGTTCGCGGTCGATCAATTCCATCTCACACAGCCGCGCCAGATAGTGGATGTGATCTTTGTTCTCTGCAGCACAGAGCTGCGCCTGTTTGGCATACTCGCCTTGGAACGTTGGCAGTCGCAGTTGTTTAAGATGATGCCGTAGAAGAATCCGAGGGGCTTCGGTCATGCCGCGGTCCTTCCCATCAAGCTCATGTAACTGGATGGGCGTGTTGTGCCGACATTGGCCTTGGGCAAGTATGGATAGAAGTCCAAATCCAATCGTGGTGGCCGCTTCTCAACCCGACACAGTACAAGGTGTTTTACGGCGTCATAGCCAATTGCACCCATATCTATTGCCTGCTGGATTGCGCCTTGCACAACATCCATTTCGAAGGTCTCCAAAAGGCGCAAGACTTGAACGTATTCTCGCTTGCCCGGCTTACCCATTCTGGCTTCAAGCAGTCGGTGCAGCGTGGCAAATACATCTGGCAAATGCCAACCCTGCAAAGGCGCGGCCTGATCCAGGGCACCCACCTTTTGTTCAAGCAGGGGCAAAAAGTGCAATGGGTCAAAGACCATATCCGCTGATGTGTAGGATCGTTTGTGCCGCGCAATAATCTCATTGCCGCAGCCGATGATAACCTCATGCACAAACCCACGCACATGAACATCGTGGTGCGCATAGGCTACTGGCACCGAGTAATCATTGCTGCGATAGCGCACCATTGAGATCGACGTTGCACGCGTGCTGACGTGATCGCAGGCTTCATATTCTGCGACGGGCAATCCCATCAGAGCATCCAAATCCGACATCAGGCGTGCGCCTATGGTTTGGGTGTGACCCCGCAACGTATCGTCCTGACGTGCTAAACACTTCTCTTCCAAATGTGCGTTCAGATCATCAAAGCTGTCATAGCGAGGTGCGGGAACCATGAAGTTGCGGCGGGTGTATCCAACCATGCCCTCAACGTTGCCTTTATCGTTCCCTCGCGCGGGTCTGCCAAACTTGTCATCAAACAAGTAATGCGACTGCAGTTCCGTAAACCGACGTGTGCGGATGCGCGTCTTATCCCCGAGTATCCGAGCCACGGCGATCTTGGTATTGTCGTAGAGAATGGATTGCGGAATGCCGCCAAAGAATGCAAAGGCGGACACATGGCCATCGCAAAACGCCTCGGTTGTCTCAGCTGGATATCCCTTCACAAACACCGCATCAGAATGTGGCAAGCTCATCACGAAGAAGTGGATCTTGCATTCCACGCCACCGATCACGCCCAGCGTCTCACCAAAATCAACCTGCGCATGGCCCGGCCGATGCGACAACGGCACAAACACCTCTTTGGTGCGCCGTTTTTGCTCGCGCACGTAATAGGTCACCGTGGTCAGGCTGCCGGCATATCCATGCTCATCGCGCAGCCGTTCAAAGATGCGCTTGGCCGTGTGTCGCTGCTTTTTGATCAGGGCTTTGTCTGTGCGCAGTATCTCATCGACCACACCAACATAACCATCAAGCGTTGGCCGCCGAGGCGCTTCCGACCGACGATACCCAGGCGGAAGTTCATGGCGCAGCATCTTCGCGATCGTCTTACGATCTTTGTTCTCTAATCTGTCAATGCGTGTTTCCTGAGTTTCCTGCTTTTGATGTCAGAGGTTGCCTTTGTTCTCTTCGAACTCTGAGGTTCATGATGGGGTTGGCTGGGTGTGGGTCGGCAATGTTGAAACCGCAATCATACCGTTGGTCTTGGCTGTTGCTACAGAATCGGCGCCGTGTCTCACGCCCTCCCTCGGGCATCGTCCCAGATGGGAACTTTGATTTAGGAATCCTCGTTGTCGCCTCGTAAGCCTTACGCGGACTGGAAGTCAGTTTTGTCTCGCATAATGGCATGAAGTATGATTGCCAGACGACGCGCCAGAGCCACTCGGGCCTTTCTCATCGTTGAGCGCGCACCGATTGCGAGGGCCCATGTCTTCAATTTGAGCGGAGCGGCATACCGCGTCAGCATCACATTGGCGGCCTCATAGAGAAGCGTTCTGACGCGCACGTCGCCCCGCTTTGAGATGCTGCCCGTGTAGTCGATTTCACCAGATTGATGCCGTCGCGGCACCAGTCCAAGATACGCCCCCACATCACGCGATTTCCTGAAACGCGACGGATCATCAATTGCTGCGGCAAAGGCCAATGCTGTGATCGGACCGACCCCTGGTACCGTCATAAGGCGCTGGCAGACTTCGGATTTGCGGGTCATCTTTTTGATGTCGCCATCAATGGCTGCAACCGCCGCGAGGATTGCTTCGCGTGCTGCGAACAGTCCGCAAATTGCGGCATGGAGGCCAGGCACTCCATCGCTAACTTTTAGCGCCGCGTTTTTGAATGCCGGAGACAAAGCTCGTGGCAGCCGCACGCCGAAGACGACGACCAGACCGCGGATCTGATTGTCGAGCGTCACACGCTGTCCGACCAGCTTCTTGCGGGCTGCGATCAGCGACCGGATTGCGTGCGCTGACAGTGATTTGACATGGGTCGGCTTGTAGAATCCCGTCCGCGCCAGGTGTGCCAAACCGCGGGCATCATTGCGGTCCGTCTTGTGGCCGGCCAGAGATTTAAGGGCCTGATATGCTTGCCTGCTCTCGATGCAAACAACCGGGACACCAAGCTCCGTCAGCCCATGGTAAAGCATTGGTGCCATCCGTCCCGTTTCAAATACAACTTTGGCACATGGTGGTCCAGAAGCGAGGAAGTCAGCGATCGCTTTTGGTGTTGAGCTCGCTTTTCCTTCACGAATAAGGGCCCCTTCACGATCCAGAATGCAGATATGCGTCTCTTCCATGGACACATCCAAACCAGCAAAATATTCCATTGGTCAGTCTCCTTTTCAATTGCATGTGCATCCAGAATAACAGGGGTAACTGAGTGCTGATCCTGATTACGCCATGTTGAAAAACCGCGCCGCTTCTCGGCCAGACATACCGTCCTTCAAACAAGCACGGCGCACACGACTATAAATATCCACAGAATACATCTCCCGCCCTCCGAATAAACGAAGGGCACAAACTGGCGGACTTTTACTCCGCTACAACTGCGATATGCAGCCGCTTCTGTGGCCCAATATTGCTCCGCGTTTTACAAATCGGCATTGCCCGAAGTGCCAAGGTGCAGCGGCGCAGGACTGGATGCAGGCGCGCATGGAAGACTTGTTGCCCATTGAGTATTTCCACGTGGTCTTCACGCTGCCATCGCAAATCGCCGACATTGCCTTCCAGAACAAAGCGGTGGTCTACGGCCTCCTGTTCAAGGCGGCGGCGCAAACTCTGCTGACAATCGCAGCCGATCCAAAACATCTTGGTGCAAAGATTGGCATGACGAGCGTGCTGCATACATGGGGATCCGCGATGACGCACCACCCGCATGTGCATATCATCGTGCCGGGCGGTGGATTGTCGTCCGATGGCAAGCGCTGGAAGAACTGCCGCTCAGGCTTCTTCCTGCCGGTAAAGGTGCTCGCGCGTTTGTTCCGCCGCCTGTTCCTCGAAGGGCTGAGCGGATTGCACAAAGCAGGCAAGCTGCGCTTCTTCGGCAAACTGGCAAAGCTGGCCGACCCCGATACCTTCGCCGCCCATCTCGCGCCGCTGCGCAAAACCAACTGGGTGGTTTATGCCAAACCACCCTTCGGCGGGCCTGAGGCCGTGCTGGCGTACTTGAGCCGTTACACGCACCGCGTGGCGATCTCAAACCACCGCCTGATCAGCGCTGATGCCAACACTGTGGCCTTCCGGTGGAAAGATTATCGCATCAAACGTGGGGACAGGATGAAGGTCATGCGTCTGCCGACGTCCGAGTTCATCCGTCGCTTCCTGATCCATGTCCTGCCCTCCGGCTTCCACCGCATCCGCCACACAGGCTTCCTCGCGAACGGCATCCGTCGCGACAGGATCGCAAAGATCAGGTCTTTATTGGAGGTTGAAGCAGACGCCATTCCGAAAGCCCATGAGGATCAAGGTGTCGATACCGACGAACGAGACCAGTCCCAGCCGTGCCCCAAATGCGGTGGCGCAATGATCATCATCGAGACCTTCATGCGGGGCCAAACACCCAAGTCCCGCGCACCGCCATGGGAGGACGCCGCATGATACGACTATCAAATCGGGTCCTTCATTACGCGGACGCCGGACCCATCGGTGCGACCATCCCGCCAAAACCTGCGCTACAACAGGCCAATGGCGGCAAAACGGGATATCAATCAGCCAAATCGGGCTGGGAAAATCGACTTATCAGCGCTGCTTGTCATCACGCAGCCGATAGTTCTGCACATCAATCACCGCAGCCATAGTACACAATCCCCATAGCACCGAAATCCGCCCACGCTTTCCTCCTTGTCAGATTTGTCGCCGCTGCATCTCACGATGACAACAGCCACAAACCTTAGACGAAGCTGTCGTTCGGTCGTTGGTGCCCGATGCCCGCTTTGGAAACCATCAAAGCCTGCGCTTGTGTTGCCACACAACGATTATTGGAATGCAGCCGTTGCCACCAAATAGAGAAATCCACCAAGGAACGATGTGATTTGCTTAAGTATTCCCCGGAACGGGGAAAGTTTATGCGGTGGTTCGTTGTGCCACAAGACTCGGATTTTGAAATCTCTCCACGTAGCAATGTCGGGCGAAACGGTCTTTTTGCAAGCCTTGAACTTTGGCCAAACGAAAGCAACAGAGACGCCAGATTGGAAAGATGATCAGAACCGAAAATGAAAGCGGGATCCAACCCATATTCGTCATCTCCATGAACTTGTGGGGGATCATTCCCAATATCGGACATTGTCTGCATCGCAGAAAAATGGTCAATGCGGGCTTTCGTCAAAATAGGAAAGGCCCCGCTATGCTCAGCGAGGCCTTCTTTCTCAATCTGATTGGATCAGACGGCTTTTTTTTCAGCACATCCACCAGATCGGTTTTTTCCCAGCTGAACCCGCCATCGGCCTCGGGCGCGCGCCCGAAATGGCCATAAGCTGCGGTGCGCTGATAGATCGGTTTGTTCAGCGACAGATGCTCGCGGATGCCGCGCGGGGTCAGGTCCATCGACGCTTCAACGGCCTTTTCGATGTCAGAGGCCTCGACCTGGCCGGTGCCGTGGGTATCCGCATAGATCGACAGCGGCTTGGCCACGCCAATCGCATAGCTGAGCTGAATGGTGCAGCGCTCGGCCATGCCAGCTGCCACCACGTTCTTCGCCAGATAGCGCGCCGCATAGGCCGCCGAACGGTCGACCTTTGTGGGGTCTTTGCCCGAGAACGCGCCGCCGCCATGCGGGGCCGCGCCACCATAGGTGTCGACAATAATCTTGCGCCCGGTCAGGCCGGCGTCGCCATCGGGTCCGCCAATCATGAACTCACCGGTGGGGTTGACGTGCCATTCGGTCTCGCTCGAAATCCAGCCTTCGGGCAGAACTTCGCGAATGTAGGGCTCAACCAGGTCGCGCACCTCACCCGAGGTCATTTTCTCAAGGTGCTGGGTGGACAGCACGATCGAGCTGACACCAACGGGCTTCGCGCCCTCATAGATGACCGAGAGCTGCGATTTGGCGTCCGGACCCAGAGCAGGCTCGGCCCCGGATTTACGCACCTCGGCCAGACGGCGCAGGATCGCGTGGCTGTATTGGATCGGCGCGGGCATCAGCGCGTCGGTTTCGGTGGTGGCATAGCCGAACATGATGCCCTGATCCCCTGCCCCTTCGTCGCCACGCTCACCGGTGACGCCCTGGGCGATATGGGCGGATTGTTCGTGCAGCAGGTTGGTCACTTCGCAATGCTGCCAGTGGAACTTTTCCTGAGTGTAGCCAATATCCTTGATGCAGGCGCGCGCAATATCATCGATATGATCCATGAATTCGTGCAGCTTGTCCTGATCCGTCAAGCCAACTTCGCCGCCAATCACAACGCGGTTCGTGGTGGCGAAGGTTTCAGCGGCAACGCGCGCCAGCGGGTCTTCGGCCAGAAACGCGTCGAGAACAGCATCGGAAATGCGGTCACAGACCTTATCCGGGTGCCCCTCGGAGACGGATTCCGAGGTAAAAGTATAGTTACTACGTGCCATGAAGCGCTCCATTAAATGTCACCGTCACGTCAGGAAGCCGTTGTAACGGGTTGAGGCTGGTTAAGCCCCGCTTGGCCTCGCGTCAATCGCAAAGTCAGATATGGCGACGCGTGGTCGCAATTGCACCACACAGGGTCAGCAACAACACGATAAGGATTGGCCGATCCCCGGTCCGTGCATAGAGCGTCGGGGGCAAGGGCGGCGGCAAAGCCGCGTCCAGATATCCCGCCTGCCCCAGCGGCAGCGAGCCGCGCACATGGCCGGTCCCGTCGATCATGGCTGAAATACCGGTATTGGCCACCCGGATCATCGGCAGACCCTGTTCTACACTGCGCAGACGAGCCTGGGCAAAATGCTGATAGGGGCCGGAAAGCTGACCGAACCACGCGTCATTGGTGATCAGCAGCAGGAAATCAGGCCGTTCGGGGGCTGAAGCCACATTATAGGGAAACACCCCCTCGTAACAGATCAGCGGCAGCGCCTTGCCCAAGGATCCCATATCAATGACCTCGGCGCCCGGCCCGGCAGAATAGCCATTGCCATCCTCCGCTGCCAGCCCGCGCAGACCAAAGCGTTTGAGGTAATGTCCAAAGGGCAGGTATTCACCAAATGGCACCAGATGGTGTTTGTCATAGAGCGCATCAATCTGACCCTCGGGATCGGTGACCACCAGAGAGTTGTAAAGCCTGATACCCTCTAACCGTTGCGCACCCACCACCACCGGTGTGCCGCCCGCGGCCTGCGCGATGCTTTGCAGCGTCGGCGCGGCATTGTTGAGCAACACAGGGATGGCGGTTTCGGGCCAGACCACCAGATCAGGACGCGGCAAGGCGGCGCTATACTCGATCTGACGCCGGAAAAAGACCGGGATCATCTCGGGATCCCATTTTTCGTGCTGGGCGGCGTTGGGCTGGATCAGGCGGATGGTGGGGGCATCACCGGGGATTGGGGTCACAGGGGCGACCACGCCCCCTCCCCACAGGCCCAGCAAGCCGGTCACAAGGATGCCTGCCCCGGGCAGCCAGCGCCGGGTGGCCAGATACCAAAGCCCTGTCGCCAATGCCAAGGTGATCACGCACAGACCCAAGGCTCCGGCAAACGCGGCCCATTGCATCATGCCGGTGCCAATCCAGATATGGCCCGGTTGTGCCCAGGGAAAGCCGGTGAACAGCACACTCCGGACAGCCTCGGCCAAGGTAAGTGCGGCCACAAACCCAAGCGTCGAGCGCCCCACCCAATGGGCCAACGTAAAGCCTGCCGCCCAGAACAGCGCCAGACCGCCACCCATGAACAACAACGCGAACGGCGCCATCCAGCCATGACGGGCGACATCGACAAAAAACGGTTCGACAATCCAATGTAGCGCGACGATGAAATAGCCTGTGCCAAAGGCCCAGCCGATCCATGCGGCGCGGCGCGGACCCGTGCTGGCGCGCAGCAGGCCAAAAGCGGCCGCGAAGGCCAGCAGACTTACGGGCCACCAGCCCACAGGCACCTGCCCCAAGGCGGCAATCGCGCCAACGCCCAGAGCAGCAAGGCCCAATGTGCGGGCGCGCGCGGCTGCGATGTTTTCTATGATCCGGACCAGCGGGGAGGCCCCGGTCATGTCTTGGGGAAACCGGGCAAGCGCACGCTCAGGCGTTTGATACGGCGCAGATCCGCCTCAAGCACTTCGATCTCGGTGCCACCGGGATGTTCCACCACCTCGCCACGCACCGGCACCCGGCCCAGTAGCATAAAGACCAGACCGCCCAGCGTGTCGATCTCCTCGTCGTCAACCTCGTCATCGTCGGTCAGAGACAGGCCAATGGCTGCCTCGAAATCCTTCAACGGGGTCTTGGCCAGCGCGACAAAGCAGCCGGGCCGCTCTTCGGTCCAGAAATGCCCCTCATCCACGTCATGTTCATCTTCGATCTCGCCCACAACGGTTTCGACCACATCCTCGATGGTGGCCAGCCCGTCAACGCCGCCATACTCGTCAATCACCAGCGCCATATGCCGCCGGTCGCTTTGCATCTTTTGCAACAGCACCCCGATCGACATCGAGGGGGGCACAAACAACAGCGGGCGCAGCATGTCTTTCAGCAAAAACCGCCCGCCCGAGCCGTTGAACCCGTGTTTGAGCGCGAAATCCTTGAGATGCGCGATGCCAATGGGGCTGTCCAGGGTGCCCTCGTAAACCGGCAGGCGCGTCAGCCCGCTGTCGCGAAACACCTTGACCAGCTCCGCCTTGGAGATGTCTGCGGGCACCGCCACGATATCCGCCTTGGGGATCGCCACATCCTCGACCACCATGCGCGCCAGATTGCCCAGGCCGTGGGTCTGCGCCTTGCCATTGCCCGCCACATGCTCGGGCATGGGGGTCTCAATCGGGGTGTCGTCTTCGCCAGAGCCGAACGCGCCAAAAATGCGGCGCAACAAGCTGCCCTGCTCTTCACCAGTGTCAGTGTTGTCTTGCCTCGTCGGCTGCGCGCTTTGCGCTGCACTAGAGGATCCGTCAGTGCTGTCGCCCATTACCTTATCCAAAAACCGAGGGTTTCGCCCCCAAAAGTCTAATATGGGTCCGGAAGACCCAGTTTGCCAAGTATCGCGACCTCAGTTGCCTCCATCAAAGTGGCATCTTGGTCACGGATATGGTCATAGCCCAGAAGATGCAGAATGCCATGCACAATCAGATGAGTGGCGTGATCAGGCAAGGGTTTGCCTGCTGCGACGGCCTCTTGCGCGCAGGTATCATAGGCAATGGCGATATCGCCCAGCTCTGGATCACCGGGGGGGGCGGGACGCGTTCCAGCCTGCTCGGGTGCACGATTCTCAGAGGGCCAGCTAAGCACATTGGTGGGTGTGGGCTTGGCGCGGAATTCGGCATTCAGCACGGCAATCCGCGCATCGTCACAGCCCAGCACGGTGATCTCAACCCCCTCGGCGTCAAGGCCCAGATGGCCCAGCGTGGCGATGGCAGCGCGTTCAGACAGGCCAGCCAGATCAGCCGCCTCCCAACGCGGGTCTTCGATCAGCGTGTCAGTGAGCATCCTACTTGGCCGGATCGTCGGCGTCATACGCCTCGATAATCGCGGCGACCAGCGGGTGGCGGACCACGTCCTTGGAGGTGAAATAGTTGAAGCTGATTGACGGGATCGAGTGCAACAACCGTTCGGCATCTTTCAGACCCGATTGCACGCCGCGTGGCAGGTCGATCTGGGTGCGATCGCCCGTGATCACCATGCGGCTGCCTTCGCCCAGACGGGTCAGGAACATCTTCATCTGCATCGAGGTGGCATTCTGCGCCTCATCCAGCACAACGAAGGCATTGGCCAGCGTACGGCCCCGCATAAAGGCCAGCGGCGCGATTTCGATGCGTTTTTCCTCGATCAGTTTGGCGACCTGTTTGGATGGCAGAAAATCATTCAGCGCGTCATACAGCGGCTGCATATACGGATCGACCTTGTCTTTCATGTCGCCGGGCAGATAGCCCAGCTTCTCGCCCGCCTCGACTGCGGGGCGGGACAGGATAATCCGATCCACATGCCCCTCAATGAACATGCTGACGCCCACAGCCACCGCCAGATAGGTCTTGCCGGTGCCCGCCGGGCCGATACCAAAGGCCAGTTCATTGTTAAACAGCGAGGACACATAGGCTTTCTGGGCATCGGTGCGCGGCTCGACCAGCTTCTTGCGGGTCTTGATCTCGATCTTGCCGCCTTTGAACATTTCAAGCTGATCGCCGTCGCGCGCGCCCGTACCCTCGTCCGAACCGCCCATGCGCAATTCGCGATCCACATCCGCATGCTCGACCGTCTTGCCAGTTTCCAGCCGCTGATAGAGCGCCTCAAGCACCTCGAGTGCTTCGGCCTGCGCCGCCTCGTCGCCGACCACAGCCAGTTGGTTGCCCCGGCGCATGATCTGCACGGACAATTTCTGTTCGATTTCGGCAAGGTTGCGGTCAAATTCACCGCACAGATCAATCAACAGCCGGTTGTCCGGAAACTCAATAACCCGTTCCTGAAGCATGTCAGGCCCGGTGGGGGGGCATCACGTTGGTGACCAATCCTGTCTCCGTTTATCAAAGCGTTTTGCCTTTAATCCGAGGTAAGCGTTTAAGGCAAAACGCGTACAACATTTATCTTTGGCGGGGCGTTTCACAAAAAGCTTTGATCCAGGTTTTTTGTGAAACGTTTTAGATGTGGTAACAGAACCGTGCCAAGCGCGGCGACAAGGTGCAAGGGGATGCGGCGGATGAGAGCGCCAGGATCGTTGTACCAAATTTCATGTTCACGCTCCTTAGCTTCAACGAATGCAGATGATTTCGACGCGACGGTTTTTCTGCATGCCTGCAGCCGTCCCGTTGGACGCCGCTGGCATCCGCTCGCCATAGCCGCGAATATCCGCCGCTGGACTGTGCCACCCGAGCCACCGAATTGGCGCGGCGCAGGGACAGGTTCATATTGTACTGATCCGACGCACGGCTGTCCGTGTGGCCGGTGATGATGTAGGAGGTCGCCCCTGCCTGACGGAAGAAATTCATCAGGTGTTGCTTGCCGGCAGCATTGATACTCGCACTGTCCGTGGCAAACAGCTGATCCGAGTTCATCACACCGCAAACATTGCCGCAGCGACACACTGGGATGCCCTGGCGGTTTGGTGTGGGGCGTCATGTAGCCCTCAGCGCCACCATCCATCACCCAGTGCTCACACCCGTCAGGGTCAACCCAGATTGTCGGAATATATTGCTCGCCGCTGACGCTTTGCGCTTGCGCAGCACCCGCCGACATCATCATGCCAAGCGCGGCAACTGCCACGGCGCCAAACACGCCGAGACCCGTCTTAGACCCAAGTTTCGTCAAAGCCCCTGTCCTTCTCACTATTTCCCCCGGTGACATCGCCAAGACATACTGGCGCGCCAAATTCTCAGATTATTCAATAACCTTACCAAGTTTGGTCGCGATGTGAAGCACTATTGACAAGATATTGTGTCTGATTAGGAAACAATCCATAGGCTGCCATAATTTCGGCGCATTTCACTCTGGGTTTTCCGTTCAGAAACCGGGTATTATCCAGTGAAGTTTAAGTTGCCTGAACGCCTAACACCCGGCCCGACAGGGAATTGGTGCCGCTTTCCAGAATTTCGACCGATGCGATCTGACCGACCTCAAGGGCGGAATCAGCCACATGCACTGCGTGCAGATACTCGGATTTGCCCACCATCTGTCCGTCCAGCCGTCCGGGCTTTTCAAACAGCACCTTCACGGTGCGCCCCACCATCGACTCCTGCACCTCGCGCTGCTGGCGGGTGATCAGGGCCTGAAGCCGTTGCAGGCGTTCGGATTTCACATCCTCGTCCACCTGATCGCGCTCGGCAGCCGGAGTGCCCGGGCGTGTGGAGTACTTGAACGAATAGGCATAACCGTATTTGACCTCTTCGATCAGATCGAGCGTGGCTTGAAAATCTTCTTCGGTCTCTTCGGGAAAGCCGACGATAAAATCGCCCGACAGCAGGATATCGGGGCGCGCGGCGCGAATGCGTTCGATCACGCGCAGATAGCTTTCGGCGGTGTGGCTGCGGTTCATCCGTTTGAGGATTTTGTCACTGCCCGCCTGCACCGGCAAATGCAGATAGGGCATCAGCTTGTCACATGTCCCATGCGCCTCGATCAGATCATCGGACATGTCGTTGGGATGCGACGTGGTAAAGCGGATACGCTCCAGCCCGTCCACATCGTTCAGCGCCCAGATCAGTTGCGCCAGCGACCAGTCGCCCGCCGGGCCTGCACCATGATAGGCGTTCACATTCTGCCCCAGCAGGGTGATTTCGCGCACGCCGCGTTCCACCAGATCGCGCGCCTCTTCGATGATGCGATCCGCCGGACGGCTGACCTCGGCGCCCCGGGTATAGGGCACCACGCAGAAGGCGCAGAATTTGTCACAGCCCTCCTGCACAGTCAGAAATGCGGTCGGGCCACGTTTCGCCTTGGGGCGATGGCGCAGGGTGTCGAACTTGTCATCCGCCGGGAAATCCGTGTCGAGCGCCTTGATCCCACCTTGGGTTTTGGCCTCCATCTCGGGCAGGC
The DNA here is from genome assembly GCA_965207105.1 of Roseovarius sp. GTDB lineage: Bacteria > Pseudomonadota > Alphaproteobacteria > Rhodobacterales > Rhodobacteraceae > Roseovarius. The sequence goes on from CBDBLS010000015.1 coordinate 70,816, forward strand.
GGTGATAACTTTGCGGACCAACCACCAGATCGACCAGCGGCTGACGGCGCATGATTTCTTCGCCCTCGGCCTGGGCCACGCAGCCCGCGACACCGATCTTCAGATCCGGCTTTGCATCTTTCAGCACGCGGAACCGGCCCAGCTCGGAATAGACTTTTTCGACGGCTTTTTCGCGGATATGACAGGTGTTCAGCAGGATCATATCGGCATCGTCAGGGGTGGTGGTTTCGACATACCCTGCACCGCCCAGCGCCTCGGCCATACGCTCGCCGTCATAGACGTTCATCTGACATCCATATGTCTTGATGTATAGCTTCTTTGGGTCTGCCATGATCCATGCCCTGCACCGGGAAGTTGAGGGGCCTGACTACATCAGAACCGGGGCATCTTGCAATGGCGGGCCGGATCGGAGAGTCTGCGCGAGGAAAACGAGGAATGCGATGCAGTACAACAGCTTGAGCGATTTCATGGCCCAGGGCCGCGATGCTCTGGCCAAGGGGCCGATTGCGTTGATCTTTGTCGAGGATGAGGTGGAGATCGATTCGACCGTCCGTCACCATCTGGATGCCAAATTCAACTCCGTGATCGTGCTGATGCCTGACGCCTTTGCTCTGGCTGGCGATGTGGCCGATGCGGTGCACCGGGTCAGTTACGACATGGCCCGCGGGGATACATTGGTTGCCGGGGTCAACGCCTTGACCGAGGCCGCGCCCGGGCAATGGTTCTATTACTGTTACAACGCCGAATACCTGTTCTTCCCGTTTTGTGAGGTGCGCACCATCGGCGAGATGCTGCAGTTTCATCACGAGGAACGCCGCGATGCGATGCTGGCGTATGTGATTGACCTTTACGCGGTGATCTGGAGACCCATCCCAATGCCGTCTCGCTGGAAGATGCGCATCTGGACCGGTCCGGCTATTACGCATTGGCGCGCAATGATCCTGACAACCACAACCATCCAAAGGAACGTCAGCTGGATTTCTATGGCGGTCTGCGCTGGCGCTATGAAGAAAGCATTCCGGCCAAGCGCCGCAAGATTGACCGGATCCCGCTGTTTCGCGCCGCACCGGACCTGAAGCTGCGCGAGGATCACACGTTTTCGGACGAAGAATACAACACCTATGCCTGTCCATGGCACAACAACCTGACCTCGGCCGTCGTGTCGTTTCGCACCGCAAAGGCGCTCAAGCGCAACCCCGGGTCGACCTTTGATATCCACACCTTACAAGTGGCACAATTCCACCCGGTTTGAATGGCATTCCCGCCAATTGATGGATTTGGGACTGATCGAGCCGGGACAGTGGTTTTGACGGGCAGCTATTTTGGCGGAATGCACCGCTGGCGCATGATCAAAATACATACAATCCTTCTCTGTTGCAGCCTCGTCATGTCTGCCCAGGCGGGTCATGCTGACACTGTGCAGGACATATTGCTCTGCCTTGAGGCGACTGCGCCCGAGACACAAGAGGACGGGCTGAGCCTCAGGCCACAGCGCATCGTCGAACAGGACGGTGGGCTTGTCCTTTGTCCATGGCGCTCTGGGCTGGCATGCCACCTGGGGCATTCTCTTTGATCCGGGCACCGATCCCATACAGGCCTTTGAAACATTCCAACGTCAGCCCGGCGGCCATAGCCCGTTCGGACGGATCGAGGTGCCCCAACAGCTTCGCCAGGCTCTGGCAAACTGTGACATCGCGTGGCAAGGACTGTGGGAGGACGACTGGCCGCAGAGGGCAGATCACCCGACAAAGTCTGTGCCAACAAAGCCGACAGGTCTGGACGGCATCCCGGCGGACCAGTTGCTAACACCTTCAGAGTAACCTGCAAATCGTCATAGCATGCGGACTCCGAGAGAGATCACAGCATTCCAACGCCGTTGCAATGTGCGCAGCGCAGGGTCTTTTTCCCGAAACACCCCTGGCAGGGCGAAAACGGCACCCGCCCGTTGCAATCACGCCCCATAAGGACCTGCCCTTTACCAACGCAGACCCGACAGGGCGCCATACCGGTGCCCATA
>CBDBLS010000016.1:0-292938 GCA_965207105.1 Roseovarius sp.
AGGCAAGAGCGGGATCTCGGTGGGCGGGCGGCACTATATCGCGCCGGAGTTCGGCTCACGGATAAAGGTAACGTGTCGAGGTTCGGATGGACCCGGGCGATCCGGCACATCTCTTTGTGTTCGCTCTGGACGGCACCTTCCTGTGCATGGCTGTGGATCCTGACCGGATCGGTGTGGACCGTGCGGCTGTTGCGGCACAAGCGAAGGCCGATGCCCGGAAACGGGACAGCGCGGCGCGCAGGCGGGCGCGGGATCTTGGACAGGGCCACGCCCCGGGCCGCGCGATGGATGAGGTGCTTGAGGCGGCCGGGCGCGACGCAGGCAAGGTGGTGGCGCTGCCACAGGGCGGTGTGCGCCATGAAACGCCGGCACTCGAACAATCGGGCAGGGCGAAGAAGGCTGCGCAGGCAAGCCGGCAGGCTGCGACCCGCACGGGTCCACCGGCACCCTTCAGCGACGTTTTGAAGAGGCTGTATCTCCCGGAGGGAGACTGACAAAATGACCAGACAGATAGCCCGGCTGCATTCGGATGCTGCGGAAACGGAAGATCCGGCGTCACCGCCGCCTCTCGACGCCCTGCACCGCGCGGTGGCCGCAGAGATGGCCGGATACGGTCTGAGCCAGACAGATGCGGCACGCGGTATCGGTGTCGGAACCGCAATGTTCAACCGCTGGCTGAATGGCAGGCATGAGGGTGACAACGACAGGCTGGCGGGCAAGGCCCGTCTCTGGCTCGAGACCCGGGCCGAGGCACGGGAGCACACACTGCTTCCCGCGGGTCTCGACGCCCATGCCGAGCTTGGCGTGACGGGTGAGGTGATGGCCACGCTGGCCCATGCGCAGGCCACGGGTGACGTGGTCTTGATCCATGGGCGTTCAGGTACGGGCAAAAGCCGGGCTCTGCGTCGCTATGCGGACACACGGGCCGGCGTCCATCTGTTGACCGTGACCTGCGGCATTACGTCTCTCGCGGGTCTTTACGGACGGATTGCCCGGACGCTGGATGCGGACGGGCGGCGCACAGCGCTGGAGATGGAGGACGCGATCCTTGCACGGCTGGAGGGGCGGCAGGCCTTGCTGGCTATAGACGAGGCGCAGCACCTCTCGGCCCGGCTTGTCGATGCGTTGCGCGGGCTGCGGGATCTGTCCGGTGCCGGTCTGGCTCTTGTCGGCGACGACACCATCCGTATGACGCTTGGGCGCTGTCCGCAGGTGACGGGGCGGATCGGTATCCGGGCCGGGCTCACGGCACCGGGCCAGATGGATGTCACGGCGCTGGTCACGGGCGTTCTGGGTCGGGCACCGGAGCGTGCAGAGCGGGAGGCGGCACTGGCCGCCGCGACCGGCCCGGGTGGAATGCATGCACTGCGGCGGTTGCTGGCACGGGCGTTCATGATTGCGCGCGCCGATGGGCGGGATGCCATCGCCCCTTGTGACATGACCGGAGCGGCGGCGGGCGGAGCGTAACAGCACAAGACAAGGGAGACAGATATGACAGATCGGCAAAACAGCGATACGCAGAATGTGCCGGACAGCGCGGGCCGCGTGGAGATCGACGGCGAGATCTATATGCGCGATGGTCGGGGGCGTCTGACGCCCCGGGCCATGGTGCGCCCGCAGGATGAGCTGCAGGATGAGATGGTGCGCAGGATTATCGGCTATGCGGGTGATCTGTCACAGCGGATAAGCCGCTTTCGGGTGCATTGTTTTGACGACATCGGGGGCTTTGACGCGCTGCTGGAACAGGAATATGGCGGCCACACCCGGCGGTCGGTAAAGGGCAACCGCACCTATCTCAGCTATGACGGGACATATAGGGTTCAGGTGCAGATCGCCGAGCGTGTCGCCTTTGGGCCAGAGCTTCAGATCGCACGTGATCTCGTAGAGGAGTGCCTGGCGGAATGGGCCAGGGACAGCCGGAACGAGATACGCGCCATCGTCTCCCATGCTTTCCAGGTGGACAGGGAAGGCGAGATAAGCCGCAGCGGGATTTACGCACTGCTGCGGCTCGATATCGAGGATGGGCGCTGGCAGCGGGCTATGGCGGCGATCCACGCCGCCATGCGCCCTGTCGGGTCCAGAACATACATCCGTTGCTATCACCGCGCCACGCCGGACGCGGCCTGGGAAGCGATCACCGTCGATCTGGCGAAGGCGGGATAAGGCCATGGCCCGCCCCGCCAAAGATGATCGTGCCCGCCTGATGCGGGCCTGCCGTGCGGTCGGCCTGGATGAGGAGGCCCGCCACGACATGCAGATGGCCGTGACCGGCAAGGCGTCCATGCGGGACATGGGTGGCGCTGATCTGCGCCGCCTGCTTGATCGTCTGAACGCCGCGCAGGGGCGGGGGGGAAAAGGGGTCGGCCACCGCCATCCGCCGGCCCCGCGCGCCGATCTGCGGCTCATTCATGCCCTCTGGTCCGAGCTGGGCCGGAAGGGTGCCCTGAACAAAACGGGCCGGGCCGGGCTCAACGCTTTTATCCGGGCCCGCTTCGGGGCGCATTGGTCCTTTATCCCTGTGGATGTGGATGCGCTCACCGACACGGGCTGTATCACGGATGTGATCCGCGCGCTGAAAGCAATGCTGGCCCGGGCCGAAGCCGGCGAGACGAACGGAGGCGAGGCGTGATGGTTGAAAAATCGAGGATCGAGTGGACCGATCACACGTTCAATCCATGGGAAGGCTGTCTGAAGGTCGCGCCGGAATGCGACCACTGCTACGCCGAAGCGCGGGATGTGCGCTTCACGGGCGGCACCCATTGGGGGCCAAAGGCACCACGCCGCCGGACAAGTGCGGCGAACTGGAAAAAGCCGCGCCGCTGGAATGCACAGGCAGACGCCTTCCAGGCCACCCACGGACGCAGACAGCGGGTGTTCTGCGCTTCCCTGGGCGATGTCTTCGACAACGCGGTGAACCCCGACTGGCGCGATGATCTTTGGGCGCTCATTCGCGAATGCGACCAACTGGATTGGCAACTGCTCACGAAGCGCCCGCAGAATACGGGCGGGATGCTGCCGCCGGACTGGGGCGATGGCTGGCTCCACGTCTGGCTGGGCACCAGCGCGGGGTCGCGGAAAACGGCAGGACAAAATATCCCCCACCTGCTGGCCACGCCGGCGGCCCTCCGTTTTGTCAGCGCAGAGCCGATGCTGGAGCCGGTCGATCTGACCCGCTGGCTCTATCCCGTGCTGGATCGTCATGCGGCAGGATTGTCGGACGATCCATTAGCCGCAGGCATGTTGGGCCGGGCGATCAAATCGGGTCACGCCAGCGGGCCCATGCGCCCCGCATTGGACTGGGTTATCTGCGGCGGGGAAAGCGGACCGTTCGCCGGGGCCATGCACCCGGCCTGGCCCCGCGGTCTGCGCGATCAATGCGTGGCGGCCGGGATTCCGTTTTTTTTCAAGCAGTGGGGCGAGTATCGCGGCATCGACGATGATTTTACGCTCGCCGGACTGTCGGATCACCTGTCGGTGCGGACGATCGATGACGGCGGCAGGCTCCATTTCGGCGGGCATCCGACCGATTTTGACGCCTGGCCAACAATCGTCCGGATCGGCAAAAAGCGTGCCGGTCGCATGCTCGACGGCAGGGAATGGAACGAGGTGCCGAATGGCAGCCTGGCCCGGGCCGAAGCCGGCGAGACGAACGGAGGCGAGGCGTGATGATCGACAGGTCTGATCCCGATCTCCACTGCGGTGATTGCCTTGAGGTGCTGCCGCGCCTTGTGGCGGATCGCGGCGCGGGGTTTGATCACATCATCACTGATCCTCCTTACGAGGACGTCCACCACGCGCATCACGCCAGGGGCACCATAGCCCGTACAGATGGACGGGGCGCGCCGCGCCCTGTCCCTTATGCCGGCGTAGAGTCCATCCGGGAGGCAGCCGCGCAGGCGATGGTGGCGGGCTCGGCGGGGTGGGTGCTGGTGTTCTGTCTGGCCGAGGGGGTACGCCCATGGCATGATGCGCTCACGGGGGCCGGGGCGCGTTGGCACGGCACCATGGCCTGGATCAAGCCGGATGCGGCACCACAGTTTGCCGGTATTGGCCCGGCGCGGGGCTTTGAGTGCATTGCTGTGGCCTGGGCGGGATCCGGGCGGCGGCGCTGGAATGGCGGTGGGACGCGGGGCGTTTTGACGTGTAACACCGCCAAAGGCGGCCTGCCGGGCTCCAAGCCCGTGCCGGTGATGGCGGCCCTTGTCGACCAGTTCAGCCAGCCCGGCGAGACGCTCTGTGATCCGTTTATGGGATCCGGCACAACAGGCATGGCGGCGGTGCAGGCCGGGCGCGGCTTTACGGGGGTCGAGATCAATCCGGAGACGTTCGGGATGGCGCAGGGGCGGATATCGACTGCGGTGCAGTCTCCGTATCTGCCTCTGCGTCCCCGCGCCCGTCAGACGGAGTTGTCTCTGTCATGAGCACTGCTCATTCCGCCCTGCCGGGGTCATTGCCGGAGATCGCCGATCATATCGGCAGGGACGCAGCCTGCGCCATTGCACTCGCCTATGGCGGGCGGAACTGGCGTGTGCCGTCGCGGCTTGACAGCATGGGCGGGCACGGGCTTGCGGCGTGTGTTGGAAAGGATGCGGCCCGGACACTGATAGCCGCCTTTGGGGGCCATGTGCTGGATATCCCGATGGCGCGGCGGCAGGTGGTGTCCTGGCTGGCGCGCCGGAACCTTACAGCTGCGCAGATTGCAGAGCGGCTGCAGATCACAGAGCGCAGCGCGCGCCGATACATCGGACAGAGCGGGAAATCGCGGGGATGAGCGACAACGAGGCTGTTACGGCATTACTGGACCAGGTTGCAGTGCGGCGAGAGGATGTTGATATGGTCGAGGGCATTACGACTGCAATTCCCGAAAACAACGGTGTGGTGGATATCCCGCAGGCGGCGCGGAGTGTCGTCGAGATCCAGCTCCATGGCATCATCGGCCATGGGCAAGACCTGCATGACGCCTGTTTGGCCTGGGTGAAGGCGGCGCAGGCACCGGATCATCGAGGCTCTGGCGGACCATGGTCCGGTGCCAAAGGGCAACGCGCCCTGATAGACTGACGTGCAATCAGTAAAACAGGGCAGACAATGACGCCGACACCGGAACACTGGCAGACCTTCGCCTCCATTCTCGCTATTATCGCGCTTCTGGGTGGAGCGGCTCTTGGATTGAAGCGCATGGGCTTTTTCCGGGGCAATGGCGATACGTCCGGCACCGCGTCACATACCAGGCTGGAGGGCCGCGTTGAAAGGATCGAGAGCGACGCCGGTGGATTGCGCGAAGATGTCACGCGGCACGGTCACCTGCTGACAACGGTTGAGAAAAGCATGAGCGGCATGCGGGAGGAGACAGAGAAGCACGACCAGCGGATCAGATCGCTGGAGACCGCCTTTCCGTCGCTTGCCACCCGGGATGACCTCGCCGCGCTGCGATTGCTGCTTGAACCGCAAGGCGGCGATGTCCGGGAGATTAAAACAATTCTCGACGGCAGCAAATCGGCGACGGACACCCTGACCCGGACGGTCGCCATTTTGAATGAACATCTTCTGAACGGGAAGGCCTCATGAGCAGCTCCTATACCGATACCCTGAACGCGCACCGCCGCCTTGCGGTGCTGATCCATTTGCAAGCCTGTTCGGACCACCGCTCGAATGGAGAGATCCTCTACGAGGTGGCCAACGGGGTGGGCATTGTGACCAGCCGTGAGGCCATGGCGGCCGACCTGGCCTGGCTGCGCGACAAAGACCTTGTCGGGATCGAGGATCACGAGGGGTTCCTGGTCGTCACGATCACGCCGCAGGGTCTGGATGTTGCTCTTGGCCGGGCGCGGCAGGACGGCGTGCGCCGGCCGGTGCCGAAGGCGGGTTGATATGCGCCGCCGCAAAATCGATCTCCTGCCCGCCGCCTTGCAGGACTGGCTGCGCGAGGAACTCATGGACCGGGGTCACTCGGATTACCGGGAGATCACGGAGGGCCTCAATACGCGCATCGCCGGGGCCGGTATTGAAATCTCTGTCGGCAAAAGCGCCGTCATTGAATACGGCGCGGAGCACCGCGAGTTTGCACAGCTGCAGCGGGAAGCCTCCGGCTGGGCTGCGGAATGGATAGGGGAGGTCGGGCTGGAGGATGAGGCCCGCCGTCATTCGGCACTCTTCGAGATGATCACCACGCTGGCCTTCAAGGCCACGAAGGCCCGCCTCAAGGAGGCCGGAGAGGATATTTCGCCCCGGGATCTGCATTTTCTGGGGCGTATGCTGAAAGATCTGATGGCCTCGTCCGGCCTGCGGGAGGCGCTGTCGGAAAATGAGCGCCGGCGCCTGGCTGCGCAGGAGCGCCGTGCAGGGGGCGAGCGCGCCACCACCGCCGCGCGTCGCGCAGGTCTCAGCCCCGAGGTGGCCGCCGCGACCCGGGCGGCTGTGGAAGGCGGACCCGCAGCACCGGAGGTGACTGCATGAGCGGGCGGGATCTTTTGCCGTATCAACGCAGATGGGTCCAGGATCGGACCGGGTTGGCCGTCATCGAGAAATCCCGGCGCATCGGCATTTCATGGGCCGAGGCCTATCATGCGGTCATGCATGCGGGCGAGGGACGCGGCGATGTCTACTATCAAAGCTATGCCCGCGACATGACGCGTGGCTTCATCGATGACTGCGCGGGCTGGGCCGGCGATCTCGGGATTGCCGCCCACGCCGCCGGTGAAGTCCTGATCGACAACGAAGGCACAGACATTCAGGCGTTCCGGTTGCGTATGGCCTCGGGGCGGCAGATATTTGCAATGACATCGAGCCCGAGGGCCTTTCGCTCGAAAGGCCGGCCAGGCGATGTGGCCGTGGTCGATGAGGCCGCGTTTGTCGATGATCTTGATGAAGTGCTGAAAGCCGCGCTGGCGTTTCGGACATGGGGCGGGCGGGTGCGCATCATTTCCACCCACAACGGCGAGGCCTCGCCCTTCAACACGCTCTGCCGCGATATCCGCGAAGCCCGCCAACCCGGCACTGTGCAGCGTGTAACACTGGCCGACGCCCTGGCTCAGGGCCTTTATGAGCGGATCGCCGCGATCACGCGGCAGCCTGTTACGCCCGGGGCGGCAGGGGCATGGGAGGCTGGCATACGCGCCCAATATGGCCGCTTTGCCGCCGAAGAGCTCGACTGCATACCATCCGCAGGTGGCGGAGCCTGGATTACATGGGACCTGGTGCGCGCGGCGGAACACAGGGATGCGGGCCGTCCGGAAAACAGCACAGGGTCTCCAACCTTCATTGGAGTCGACATTGCGCGCCGTCGCGATCTCTGGGTGGCCGCTGTGATCGAGGATACGGGCGGTCTGCTCTGGCTCCGCCGGATGGTGACATTGCGGGATGCGCCCTTTTCCGAACAGCGGGCCGAACTCGCGCGCCTCGTGCGCATCCATCGCCCGCTCCGGATCGCGGTGGATCAGACCGGGATGGGTGAGGCTCCTGTTGAACAGTATCAGGAAGATCACGGCACCCTGACCGTGGAAGGGGTGCAGATGTCGGCGTCGCGTCGGCTTGATGTGGCGACACGCCTGCGGGAGGCCTTCGAGGATCGCCGGATACGCATTCCGGCCGATGACGCGCTTGGAAACGATTTGCACGCGATACGTGTTGAGCCCGGTGCCACCGGCGCACCGCGTCTTGTAGCGGATCGTTCCGGCACGGATGGTCACGCTGACCGCTTCTGGGCCATGGCGCTGGCCGTGAGCGCCGCCGCCGACACCGCAGGCCCCTTCGAGGCCCGGGTCGGGGCGGGACGGCACGGTGTGATGGATGGACCGGGCTCAGGCCATGAGATCGATGTCACTCTCGGTGTCGCCTGGTCAGCCCTTGGCCGTGCGATGAGGTGAGAGCGATGGATATACCAAACCGACCACAGACCGACGAGATCACGGCTCCGCAACAAAGCTGGATCGGGGGGTCCCCGATATGGAACCGGAGCGCCGCCTGGAGCGATGGCATTGGCCGTGATCCCGGGGCATGGCGCACGGGATCGTCCGACCTGAGTGCGGCGGAGGCGGCACTGCAGGACCCCAAGGTGCGTGCGCTGCTGGGACAACGGATCGAGATGGGTCTCGCGGCCCCGCTCGAAATTGAACCCGGCGGGAAAATGCGTCGGGACCGTATGGCGGCCGGGGATCTGGCGGCCCGATTTGCAAATATCGAAATCGACAGCATCTGTCGCGAACTGGCCTATGCCGCCTGGTACGGATGGTCGATTGCCGAATGCATCTGGGATGTTTCGGGAAGTCAGGTACGTCTGGCGGATTTACGACCCCGCTCACCCCGCATCATCCGATGGGATGCACAGACCCATATGCCTTTGCTGCTGACCCGGGCGGCACCGGGCGGCATTCCCCTGCCGGATGCCAAATTTGTTCTGGTGCGCGCGCCCCGCGCCAATGGTGGCTGGCCACACGGACCGGGTCTGAGCAACTGGTGCCTCTGGCCGATCTGGTTCAAGCAACAGACCGTGCGCATGTGGGCATTGGCGCCGGAGCGATTTGCCTCGCCGGTTGCAATCACCAGGCACAGGGCAAACGCGCCCGACAGTGAGATCAGACTGGCGCTGGAGGCAACGGAGGCGCTGGCGACGGGGGCCTCTATCTCTCTGCGCGAGGGGCAGGATATCGAGCCTCTCGAAAGCTCCAAACGCACCGGTGCCGATTATGCCGACTTTCTCCTGCGGATGGACCGCATGCTTGCAGACGCCATCACCGGGCAGCACGCCACCGCCGAGATCGGCCAGCATGTGGGCACGGGCGCGGCACATCTGAAGATCCTTGAGCGGCTCGTGGCCGCAGATGCGCGGCGCATCTGTGCGGCACTGCAAACAACCATCGCCACATGGCTCACACACTGGAACTTTCCCGGTGCCGCCGTGCCGCGCCTGCGTCGGGATCTCAGCCCGCCGGAAGATCTGCAAGCGCGGGCGCGTCGCGACGCGACCATTGCCGGAGCTTCGGGACTGCGGCCAACGAGGGCCTATGTCGAGGACATCTATGGCGGTCAGTGGGAAGAGACATCCGCCCCTGCCGACGGGCCCGCCGGGACGCCGCCCGCAACACCTGCAGCACCGGCACGCCTCGCTGCCGGGAGCGCGGATGACGATGCGGTGGATCCGGCGACCGCCGCCCTGCTGGGCGATTGGGAGGCGATGATGACCCCGGCGGCGAATCCCGTGATCCAGGCCGTCAGGCAAGCATCCGACTTTGCCGGTCTTCAGGAAACGCTGGGACGCGGTGATCTCTTTGATGCCATGGATACGCAACGGATCGCCGCAAGCCTCGGGCGCGCCGGCGCAGCCGCACAAATAGCGGAGGCCGGTAAAGACGGACCCGGGGGAGAGACATGATGACTGCCACTCAGGATGTCGCCGACATCATCGGGACCATGACCGGCAGCCATGGCTGATCCACCCCCCGATATCCGTGATGTGCCCCCCGAAGAGGCGGTGGAGTTTTTCCGCGCCAAAGGCTACCACATCGGCTATGACTGGCGCGACACAAAAGCCGCATGGCACGCCCGCTCCTTCACTGTCGCGAAGGTGATGCGCCTGGACATTTTGACCGATATCCGCGCCGCCGTCGACAAAGCCCTGGCCGAAGGGCAGACCTTCGAGACCTTCCAGCGCGATCTTGCCCCGCTGCTGATCGCCAGGGGATGGTGGGGCCGCAAGACCATGACGGACCCGTTGACCGGCGAGACCCGTGAGGCCCGGCTCGGAAGCCCGCGCCGCCTGCGCATCATCTATGACACCAATATCCGCATGGCGGTTGCTGCGGGGAAGTGGCAGCGGATCACACGCCTTGCCGACCGGCGTCCCTGGCTGCGCTATGTCGGCGTGCTTGACGCCCGCATCCGACCGCTCCACGCCGCACGGCACGGCACTGTGCTGCCCTGGGATCACCCATTCTGGCAAACACATTTTCCACCCAATGGCTGGCGGTGCCGCTGCACCGTGCAATCGCTCTCCGAGGCCGGTCTTGAGCGCTACGGATATCACGTCACGCCGCCGCCCGCAGGCTGGCGGGAAACCCGGCCGTGGAGCAACGCGCGCGCAGGTGAGATCAGACACATCCCGAAAGGGACAAGCCCGGGCTTTGATCACAACGCAGGCACCGCCGATCCTGTGGCCCGGACCCGCACCCTGCTCCGGGAGAGACTGGCGGGCGCGCCACCCGCGCTGGCGCGCGCCGCCACATCGGACGTGACGGAATGGATTGCGCGCGGGCGCGTAACGCGACAGGCCCTCGTCACCGCCACCGGACTGACACCGGATGATGCCGGCTTTGCCGATAACCTGCGCGGCCTCGTCGCCCAGGGCCCTGCATCCGCACGCGCGGCTGGACAGACCGGCGCGCTGATCAGCCCGGCAACACCGGAGACAGGCGCGGATCAGGCCGCCGCACAGGCCGTGCATGCCGCCTCTCTGCGGTTTCCGGCCACCTGGGTGGCGCGCGCCAATATCGCGCCCCTGCGCGCCGCCGGCAATCTGCTGGAGGCCGGCGGATCCTATGCGCCATCCGTCTATCGAGGACGCCCCGCAGCGCGAACACGGCCCGGTCTTGTGAAAACCGATGACAGCGCATGGGTCATTACCTCTCGCGACCCCGGCAACGCCACCCATGAATATATCCACCACCTGCAAGCGGCCATGCCGGAGATTGACCGGCTGTTTCAGGACCTGCATATCCGGCGGACCACAGGTGTGGATGGCACACGCGACGCTGTGGTCCCGCTTGATCCCTGCACGGGCACCGGACGCAAGGATCACTATGTCGATCCCTGCTTCGGACGGGAATACGGAGCTCCGATGCTCACAGGTCTTGACTATGATCCGGACCGCCCCGCCATCGAGGTCATGACCCGCGCCTTCCAGATGCTCTTCCACCCTTTGGCAGGCAAGGATGGCATTGATATCGATCTCGACAAGCTGGTGCGGGACGATCCTGAAATGCTGGACCTGGCCCTCGGATTGCTTTTCCACTACGATCCCCCCTGACGGACAGGAGACCACCAATGGCCATCCATACCATCCGCATGCCGGACCGCCTCTACGGGCGGGACCTGCGCACCATTGTCTGGGATGATACCGCAGGAACCGTGGAGGGCGATCATTCCTCCGTGCCCGGAATCGCGGCGACACTCGCCAGCCCGCCGCCGGTTGATAAAAGCCGGGAAGGCCTGGTGATCTTTCTCGATGATCCCGCCCATGACCCGCGCGACTTCCTGTTCATGCTTGCAGACAGCTACGCGGCGATCCTCGATGAGCCCCTGCGCTCCACATTGCCGCCCGTCTTCGACGGCATCCAACACAGGGCGGGCGTGGACTGGCCCGATCTCCTGCTCGACGAGCGGACCGCGGCCCAGTCCGGGTTTGCAGACGCCTGTTACACAGCACGCAAACAGGGCATGGCCCATGACGCGGCCATCGCCCTGGCCGATACGGAAACATTACAGATCTGGCCCGATTGCCCCGGACATCCCGGCTATGATATCCGACTCCCGTCGACAGCACATGACCCCCACCTTCAACGCCCTGTGCACAGCCTGTTGAACGGGCTCTGAACGGGGATGGGACGGGCTTGCCGCCCGCGCCCGGCGTGCAGGATTTACCCCGAAAAACAGGGGCTCGAACGCCCCGTAAATCCGACGTGGAGTCCAGCCGTTCCGGGCCTGTTCGCCAGCACCTGAAAAAGCCCGTTTCCGGGCCATTCCAGATCAAAAGGCGTCCGGATTGCGCATTTTGCCGTCGCGGAGCCAAAACAGTGCCTCTGTAATCGCGCCCGGTCAAAACCGCTTCAAACGCCTGTTTCAAAGCCCTTTTACAATCCCCGACCGGGCTGGACCGGGCTGGACCGGGCTGGACAGGATTACGCATTTAGTTTGTCACCCCAGGTTTCGCTCTCTGCCGACCAGCGCCTGGCCCTTGAGGCCCTTTGCCGCCGCCGCAAGGTTGAAGCACTTGTCTGGAAGCGCGCCCGTGCGTTTCCGCTGTTGGATGCAGAAGAAGACGCCGGAACGGTTTGCCGGATTCTGGATATCGGACCGACGGTTTTGACGGAGTGGCAGTTTGCCTTTTCCGGTGCGGGGCTGTCGTTCTTTGGCCTGAAAGATTACAGCCAGCGGCAGGGACACTTGAGTGTTACGCACGAACGGGCTTTGAAAGCCCGTTTTGCCGAAAACCCGGCACGGAACGTAGACGAGGTCTGTGCGTATGTTCCGGCGGAATACGGGCGGAGCTACAGTCCCTCGGGGGCCGCCAGGCTGATGCGCCGTCCGGGGTTTGAGTATAAAAAGCCACGATTGCCGCCTGCACAGGCCGATGAAGTCAAACAGGCGGCGTTTATCGCCATGTATGAGGCCCTGATGACCGAACTTGCAGCCGATGGGATGGTGGTCTTCTCCGATGCTGTGCATCCCGAGCATCGGAGCCGTCCCGCCCATGCCCGGTTCCCGAAGGGGCAAAAGACGGCCCTGAAGGCAACATCGGGGCGCAGGCGCCTCAATATTCAGGGTGCGCTCGATCTTGAAACGTTCCAGTTTACTTTTGTGGAAGGCGGGAAGATCAATGCCCAAACGACACTCTCATGCTGGAAAAGCCGGAGCGCAACACCCCAACCAAAACGACCATCCATGTTTTTGTCGACAATGCGCGTTATCACCATGCCAGGATACTCCAGCCATGGCCGCACAGCCCCGAACGTCGGGTGAAGTTGAAGTTCCTGCCGGCATACGCCCCGCATCTCAACCCGATTGAGCGCCTTTGGGGTGTCATGCACGAATGCATCACCCATAATCGCCATTACGCCACGTTCAACCAGTTCACCGAGGCCATTCTCAACTTCTTCCGCCAAACCCTACCCGACAAACGGCGCGATTTTCGCGACACTGTTACCGACAATTTCAGGATCGTTTCTCTCAAGGAATACAAGCTGATCTGACCTCAAATCTTCTGGTCAATTCGGTCGCGGGAGTATAAAAAAAATAAAGAGGCGGCATACAGGCAATGAAAACGGGCTTTCGTGGCACGTTTGTCATCTCTTGGTCGCAGACGGAAGTGGACGGTTTAGAGGCCGCCCCGGTCCAGTCATTGGATGTGGACACGGCGTGGTCCTGGCGCGGAGAAGTTGTGCGCGTTGACGGGCCAAGTGAGTTATTGCGACTCGAGAATGCAGACGGCGAACAAAACAGCCGCAAACGCGCTGCGCGTATGGTGCGCAGATTGGTGGGAGCGGCACGGACAAACACAAAGGATCTCAGTTCGGTCGAGATTGACGAACCGCTTATGGACAGCGGATTCGTGGTTACGGATGGCGCCTAAAGCTATACCGTCACCCTGATCGAGGTTGGGGGCGGTGCGCCGCCCCTGTTGATCTTCATTGATGAAATTCCGCCGCGCGGGACCGAGATGTGGGTGGTTCACCATACGCTTCAGGGCATGGCCGGCGCATCCACTGGCCCGGAATCGGGCGGCGTGATCTGCTTTACACCGGGCACGCGGATCGAGACCCCAGATGGCCCACGCCTTGTGGAAGAGTTGCGCGAAGGCGATTGGGTGCAGACCAAGGACAATGGCGCACAGGAAATCCAATGGCTGGGAAGCCGACGGATGAGCGGTGCGCGCCTGTTTGCGATGCCCAAGCTGCGGCCTATTCGTATCCGCGCGGGTGCTTTGGGTGCTGAGCGGCCGGATGAGGAACTGCTGGTGTCGCCTGAACATCGGATGTTGATCTCAGGCGATGTGGCGCAGGCGTTGTTCAACACGCCCGAGGTGCTGGTTTTGGCCAAGGATCTGATCAACAATTCGACCATCTCGGTCGATCTGGCCGTGCGCGAGACCACGTATATCCACATGCTGTTGCCCCAGCACCAGATTCTGTGGGCCAATGGCGTGGAAACCGAAAGCTTCCATCCCGCCAGCACCGCGCTGTCGACCCTTGCCGATGAGGATCGCAAACGCCTGATTGATCAACTTCCCGCGCTGGAATACGAACCCCACGCCTATGGCAGCTTTGCGCGGCGCAATCTGAACGCCTCGGAGGCGGCCATTCTGACACACGAAGCGGCCTGAACCGAGGCCGCTATACGCATGGTTGACACTGGCTGACGGGTTTGTATAAGCGCGGCTTCATTGGTGTTGGTGGCCCTCGCAAGGGGATGCCTGTCGGGAGCAATCCAAAGGACAACGCCCTTCGTAACTTAGAAGGAGATCAGCCGTGACAAAACGCACGTCTGCCAAGTACAAAATTGACCGCCGGATGGGTGAAAACATCTGGGGTCGTCCGAAATCCCCCGTCAATCGCCGCGAAAGCGCGCCGGGCCAGCATGGTCAGCGCCGCAAGGGCAAGATGTCAGACTTTGGTCTGCAGCTGCGTGCCAAGCAGAAGCTGAAAGGCTACTACGGCGATCTGACCGAGAAGCAATTCCGCCGCATCTATGCCGAGGCCGAGCGTGTCAAAGGCGACACCGGTGAAAACTTGGTGGGTCTGCTGGAGCGTCGTCTGGACGCTGTGGTGTATCGCGCCAAATTCGTGGCCACCGTGTTTGCCGCCCGTCAGTTCGTGAACCACGGCCATGTCCGGGTGAACGGCAAAAAGGTCAACATCCCCTCCTACCGTGTGAAAGAGGGTGACATCATTGAAGTGCGGGATCGTTCCAAGCAAATGACAGCCCTGCTGGAAGCCGTGCAATTGCCCGAGCGTGACGTGCCCGACTACATTGATGCCGATCATTCCAAAATGACCGCCACTTTTGTGCGCACACCGGCGCTGGGCGATGTGCCTTATCCGGTGATGATGGAACCGAACCTCGTGATCGAATTCTACGCGCAGAACTAACGCGCCGTATCACAACCAAGTCAAAAGGCGGTCCATTGGGGCCGCCTTTTTTCTTTATATACTCCCGCGACCGAATTGACCAGAAGATTTGAGGTTAGATCAGCTTGTATTCCTTGAGAGGCTGTTCCAAAAGTAGTTGAGTGATATCACGTGTTTATGATTCATTGGTTTTGAAAGAAACTGGAGGATCCCATGACGTGGACAGACATCACCCGCGCAGAGCATAGGTGTAAAACGGGCTTTTATCCAAGCGATTTAACTATGGAGGACAGGGGAATCGCATGAGTTTCACGGCGCGAGGATTTGAAGCGGGAAGCGGTTGTTCCAGCCTGCCTTTTTCCGCATTCCTCCGAGGGAGTTCTCGCTTTTTGCTTTGTTGAGCAAATTCATTGCGATGTGCTTGATGACGGCGAAGTTGGCGGGTGCGTGATCTTTTCGTATCCGGCTGTCGTCATCGCGGAAGGTGACATCAAGCACCCGGTGGAGGCGGTTTTCAATTCCCCGGTGAGAGCGTACGGCATGGGCAAGGCGCGCGGCGTCTTTCGGCAGGGACGGGATGAAGTACCGCGTTTGCCGTGTCGTCTTCCCGCCACTTTCCCGAAGCGGGACGACGCGGCCAATGCTGACCAACCCCTCCCGATGGGGATGGCGTTTTTTCAACCGGCCGATGGCGTCGCATTGGGTGTATGTTCGCGTTTCAATCCTGCCCTTGTCGCCGTCAACCGTCTGTAGTGATTCTGTGTTTTTCCCGATCCTGTTCTTCGAACCACAGTTTCACGTCTTCATGGAGAAGCCCCTGATTGCCCTTCAGGGCCGGCACATAGTCAGCACCCTTGTCACGGATTTTGCAGGCGATCTCACGTTGGCGCCCCATCGCATCCAGCGTCACGACCGCGCCCTCCAGGAAGAGCAAATCCAGGAGAACGGGGATGTCCCTGATCCCGTTCTTTTTGTGCGCGCCGGCTTGCTGGCCGGGCACGAGGCGTAGATCGTTACACCGGGCCGGGATCAGATGCAGAGGCGTTTCACCACCGGCCCTTGAGCCTCGCGCTGTCTTGCCGTCAATGGCAACGACCGTTCCTCCAACGCGCCCGGCCAACCCGGACGCCCACGCGGCAAAGGCTGCGTTGAACTCTTCAGGATCAAGCGCCCGAAACACCGTCGAAAGCGTGTCACGGGAGGGTATGCCATGCTCAAACGTAGCCAACTTGCGCAGGAAACCCAACTTTTCCTCGCCATTAAAGGGCAACATCGACAAAACTCCCACACCCCGACACCACTCCGCACAGGCTCAAAAGCGGAATCCCATCAAGTGGATACAACACCTTCGTCTCCTGGCGGGGATCAGAAATCGACGAGGCAAAAGATTGAAACAACACGGTATTTTCCAAAACAGCGCCCTTCAGACATAAACTTTGGAAAACTGAATCAGAGATAGAAGATCAAGGCAAACCAAAAGATGCTATTCATGCGATACCCCTGCTATGGAGGAATGGGCGCTTGTTCGGCCCCTGTTACCTGCCGCGAAGCGAGGTGGTCGCCCTCGCAAGACGAATCCGCGCCGTGTTGTGAACGCGATTATGTATATGGCGACCACGGGATGTCAGTGGCGCATGATACGGCGGGATTTCCCGGCGATCTCGACTGTGCAGAACTGTTTTTACGACTGGCGCGACAACGGTCTGTTACACCGGATCAACCATCTGTCAATGATGGCGGCGCGCGAATTGTCGGGCCGTGAGGCGAGCCCCACTGCGGGCGTTATTGACAGCCAGAGCGTAAAAACAACGGAAAGCGGCGGCATTTCAGGCTTTGATGCGGGCAAAAAGATCAAAGGGCGCAAGCGTCACATCGTGACAGACACGCAAGGTTTCCTGTTGCCGATCCTTGTTCACGCCGCCGATATACAGGATCGGGATGGTGCTGTGGATGGTCTCAAAGCACTGCGCATCCGCTTCCCGCGGCTGGGGCACATCTTTGCGGACGCAGGATATGCAGGGCCAAAGCTTCGGGATGCTTTGGCCCTGCAGGGAAAATGGACATTGGAGATTGTCAAGCGCCCTGACAAAGCCGAGGGGTTCGTTCTTCCACCACGAAGATGGGGTGTCGAGCGAACATTCGCGTGGCCGGGACGTTGCCGTCGTTTGGCAAAAGATCGGGAGGCAACCGTTGAAAGTTCCGTAGCATGGGTTTTGGTTGCCGGTCAGGGGAATCGCGCTTAAAGTTTGACAGCGGTTGCGAATTGGATTCTGGAGGTTTCATCAGATGATGGGGTTTCGAGATGCCAGGATTAGACAGCTGTTTCAATGCGGTGGATGACCCACGCGGCGGCAATGCTCCGCGCCACAAGTTCCGTGATCTTATGACGATCAGCCTTTTATGCGCGCTTTGCGGCGGCGATACAGCGGTCGACATGGAACCTTTCGGACAAATGAAGGGGGATTTCCTGCGTGGGTTTCCTGAGTTGCCTCACGGGATACCTTGCCATGACGCGTATTCCCGGCTGTTTCGCGTGATGAAGCCGACGGGCTTTCAGGCCTTTTTCGACAAGTTTCGCGCCGACTTTGCGGCTGGCTCCGGTGAGCACCCTGCCATCGCCATTGATGGCAAAGAGATGCGACGCGGCTTTGACAAGGCCGCCGGGCAATCGAATATGAACATTGTCACGGCCTTTGCACATGGGGCACGTCTCACCCTTGGGATTACTCAGGGCGCCAGGGGCGGTAGCGGGATCCTGGCCCTGCGTGAGTTGATTGAGATGCTTGATATCCGCGGCATCACCATCACCGCAGACGCACTGCATTGTCAGCGCGGGACCTGCGAGTTGATCGTGCGGGAGGGAGGCGGTTATTGCCTGCGGCTCAAGGGCAATCAGGGCGGCATGTTGGCCGATGTCCGGGCTTTCGTGGAAGACGAAGACACAGATTACATTGATGAATATAACACAATTGATGCTGATCATGGTCGTGTGGAAGAGCGGTCATACCGCGTCCACGATGTGCCGGAATATCTGATCAATACCCATAAGTGGCCGCCTCTTCGGGCTTTCGTCCATGTCGCCTCCAGGCGCGCGGTTGGCGACAAGACCAGTCACGCCGAACGGCTTTATCCGCTCTCCAAATGTCCCGCGGCTCAGGGGGCCGCCACACTGATCCGCGGCCAGTGGCAAATTGGGAACAGCTTGCATTGGTCTCTCGACGTGGTGATGAACGACGACCGACACCGCGCGCGAAAAGATCACGCGCCAGCCAACTTTGCCGCTTTGAGGCGGATTGCCTTGAGCATCATCAAGGCCAATCCTGCAAAAGGATCAAATCGCGGCAAATTCAAAAAAGCGGGCTGGAGCAATGAGGTCCTGAAAACTCTCATCCAAGACTTTTGAAACGCGATTGCCCTGGGTTGCCGGTATTCGTCTCTTGACAAGGCGGATAGCAAGGCATTCTGTTCAAACATAAACTTTTGAGTCAGACTCTGAGAGAAAGGATCCTGAAATTGTCGGTAACAGTGTCGCGAAAATCGCGCCGTTTGTCGGGTAGGGTTTGGCGGAAGAAGTTGAGAATGGCCTCGGTGAACTGGTTGAACGTGGCGTAATGGCGATTATGGGTGATGCAGTCGTGCATGACACCCCAAAGGCGCTCAATCGGGTTGAGATGCGGGGCGTATGCCGGCAGGAACTTCAACTTCACCCGACGTTCGGGGCTGTGCGGCCATGGCTGGAGTATCCTGGCATGGTGATAACGCGCATTGTCGACAAAAACATGGATGGTCGTTTTGGTTGGGGTGTTGCGCTCCGGCTTTTCCAGCATGAGAGTGTCGTTTGGGCATTGATCTTCCCGCCTTCCACAAAGGTAAACTGGAACGTTTCAAGATCGAGCGCACCCTGAATATTGAGGCGCCTGCGCCCCGATGTTGCCTTCAGGGCCGTCTTTTGCCCCTTCGGGAACCGGCCATGGGCGGGACGGCTCCGATGCTCGGGATGCACAGCATCGGAGAAGACCACCATCCCATCGGCTGCAAGTTCGGTCATCAGGGCCTCATACATGGCGATAAACGCCGCCTGTTTGACTTCATCGGCCTGTGCAGGCGGCAATCGTGGCTTTTTATACTCAAACCCCGGACGGCGCATCAGCCTGGCGGCCCCCGAGGGACTGTAGCTCCGCCCGTATTCCGCCGGAACATACGCACAGACCCCGTCTACGTTCCGTGCCGGGTTTTCGGCAAAACGGGCTTTCAAAGCCCGTTCGCGCTCCCCCGACAAATGCCCTTGTCGCTGGCTGTAATCCTTCAAGCCGAAAAACGACAGCCCCGCCCCGGAAAAGGCAAACCGCCACTCCGTCAGAACCGTCGGTCCGATATCCAGAATCCGGCAAACCGTTCCGGCGTCTTCTTCTGCATCCAACAGCGGAAACGCACGGGCGCGCCTCCAGACAAGCGCTTCAACCTTGCGGCGGCGGCAAATGGCCTCAAGGGCCAGGCGCTGATCGGCAGATAGCGAAACCGTTTTGTGGGGCTTGTTCATGCTCTCAAAGTGCATGCTGTGATACGTATGGCCATGCGGCAAATTGAATCAGCCTCTCTACAAATTCTTCAGGTCAATTCAGGCGCAGTAGTATAGATAATTGGAAGGTATCAATAAAACCCCTGTCTTCCTGTCGGTGACCCGAACTGCCATTGTCCAGTTGCGTCAAGTCGACGCCATTTGCGTTGGCATACTCACGCGTCGCGCGCAGCGCTTCTGAGGTGTTTCTGAGGTGGCCAGATACAGTGCGCAGCAGGCTGCTTGCGCCCTAGTGTTCAGAGTCTGACACTTCTTACCTATTTCCGCGGATTTCATCCAGCGTGTCGAGTGCGCGGCGTTCTCGGGTGAGGATATCCTTGGCGCTCCTGGTCCATTTGAAAGGCTTCGGTTTCTCGTTGTGGAGCGCCGGATAGTCGTAGATCGCAGCCTCCAGGTCATCGACGCTGGAATAGCTGCCGCGTCGGATGCGCCCGGCGGTGATCTCGGCGAAGAAGCGCTCGACCAGGTTCAGCCATGAGGCGCTGGTGGGGGTAAAATGCAGCTTGAAGCGGGGGTGCCTTTCGAGCCAGGCCTTGACCTCGGGTGTCTTGTGGGTGGCGTAGTTGTCGAGCACCGGATGGACCTCGCATCGCACTGGCGTGGCCTTGTCGATACTGCGCAGGAATTTCAGGAACTCCCTGGCTCTGTGGCGGGGCATGCAATTGCCGATGACCGTGCCCGTCTTCACATCAAGGGCGGCGAACAGCGTGGTCGTGCCGTGGCGTTTGTAATCATGGGTCATGGCGGCGGCGCGACCCTTCTTGAGCGGCAATCCCGGCTGGGTGCGATCAAGTGCCTGAATTTGCGACTTCTCGTCGACGCACAGCACCACCGCCCGCTCCGGCGGGTCAAGGTAGAGCCCGACGATATCGGCGACTTTCTCCTCGAACAGCGGATCGTTCGACACCTTGAACCCTTTCGTGAGGTGCGGCTTCAGGCCCGCCTCGGCCCATATGCGTCCCACGCTCGAAGGCGAAATACCCACGGCCTCGGCCATCAGGCTGCGGCTCCAGTGAGTGGCATTCGCAGGGGACTCCTGAACTGTCTTGGCGATCACCTTCAATCGTGTCGCAATCGGCAGCGGCGGCACCCGCGAAGGTCGGGTCTTGTCACGTTTGAGGCCAGCTACACCCTCATCGAGATAGCGTTGCTGCCAACGCCACACGGTAGGTTTCGAAGTGCCCGCCCGCCGCATGATCTCAAACGTGCCGCAACCATCCGCCGTTGCCAGTACGATCTCGGCCCGCCAGACCAGTTTGCGAGGGCTGTTGCGGTTGGCGATCAGGGCTTGAAGCTCAGAACGCTCGGCGGGGCCAAGGTAAAGGCACATGTCAGTGCGTCTCATGGGCCGGGTATGGCACAGAAAACCGACAGTGGGAATCTTATGTCAGGTGCTGAACACTAGGGCCTGTTGAGATACAGGATTCCCATTTCCATTAATTTCTGATTCAAGTTTCCAAAATGGAGGCGAGAATGTTGAGTGACCGGTTTTTGATAAGTGACGGGCAATGGGATCTTATAGAGCCCCATTGCCTTGGCAAGAAGAGCGATCCGGGGCGGACTGGAGGTGACGCCCGTTTGTTTGTGGAGGCTGTTTTGTGGATCGCCCGGACAGGTGCGCCATGGCGGGACTTGCCGACTGAATTTGGCAAATGGAATTCGATTTTCACACGGTTCAGATATTGGGTTAAACGGGACGTATTTCATCGTATGTTCAATGAGTTATCCGAAGATATCGACTTCGAATATACGATGATTGATGGCACGATCTGCAAGGTACACCGTCATGGACAGGGCGCAAAAGGGGGACTCAAAATCAGGCCATCGGAAAGTCTCGCGGCGGAATGACCACCAAAATTCTGGCGCTGACCGACGCCTTTGGCAACCTCATCGACTTCCGGCTGATGCCCGGACAGGCGCATGACCTGCTCAAAACACGTGAATTGCTGGCAGATGTTTGCTGCCGAAATCTGTTGGCAGATAAGGCCTTTGACGCGGATTGGCTTCGGGCGTTATTGGCAGAAAGGGACATTGAAGCCGTTATTCCACCCAAGTCCAACCGCAAAAGCCCAGCTTCATGTGATATGGAAATCTATAAGTGGAGGCATCTCGTCGAAAACTTCTTTCAGAAACTCAAAGAATTCAAACGTATAGCAATGCGTGCCTGCAAAACCGACACCAGTTTCGAAGCCATGATCCACATCGGAGCGACAATAATCCGCACACGATGAATCTCAACAGGCCCTAGGTGTCATGTTCGACAACTGCCATAAGTTCTGTCGCCCCGATCCGCAGAAAGACACTGTCTTCGGTCGCGACCAAATCCAGTTGGCGATCTTCGTTGAGAATGGCCGCCAGATCACCGATAAGCCGCCTTGGGGTGATTTCCGTCACCAGAAGCGATTTGCCGTCTTCTGCAGGCCAATACAATCCAGCCAACCCCTTGACACATAGGAAAGCCGCGTCGGCAGCCTGTCCGGCTTCGAAGATCTTCTTTCCTGCTTTGGCCTTGTACCATTGCCCGCTGAATGCCAGCAATCGTTGCTGTTTTCGATCAAGGTCGCCAAACAATTCGGTCTGGGCGATGACCTTCAGTTTGCGGTTCAGATTCTGACGCGCATCCTTGTCCTCCGGATACTCTGACCGCTCGACACCGTCGATCCGCCCATCTGTGATTTCAACAAACAGGTCGTAATCTTGTAGGTTATGGAAATTAGGGCGTGTTGACGATCAGGGTTCCTTTTGGGTGTGAATTCTGATTCAAGCTTCGAACCCATGGGAGCATAAGATGGCACGTTTGATACTGACGGACCGGCAATGGGCATTGATGGAACCGCATTGCCTTGGCAAGAAATCCGACCCTGGCCAAACTGGCGGCGATGGACGAATGTTCATTGAGGCAGTGCTCTGGATCGCCAGAACCGGTGCGCCGTGGCGTGACCTTCCTGCGGAGTTCGGAAACTGGAATTCTGTGTTCAAACGCTTCCGTCACTGGGTGGGTCGGGATGTGTTCACGCGCATTTTCGGTGCATTATCAGAGGGTTTTGATATGGAATACGCGATGGTTGATGGGACAATTATCAAAGTTCACCGACATGGACAGGGAGCAAAAGGGGGACTGGAAGTCAGGCCATAGGCAAGTCACGAGGTGGGATCACGAGTAAAATCCTTGCGCTGACCGATGCTCTGGGGACCCTCGTCGATTTCGTACTGATGCCCGGTCAACGCCACGATATCATCGGTGTCCCCGAACTGATCGAAGGCCACAAATTTGATACGCTGCTCGCCGATAAGGCATTCGATGCAAACTGGCTTTTCGATGAACTGGACCGGCGTGGTGGCGACGCGGTGATCGCTCGGAAAAGCAACCGTCTGGAGCCTCGGAAATTCGACAAGGAAATTTACAAATGGCGTCACCTCGTGGAAAACTTCTTTTGCAAACTCAAGGACTTCAAGCGCATCGCCATGCGGGCTTGCAAGACAGATACGAGCTTCTCTGCGATGATCTACATATGTTCCGCCGCCATCAATTCGAGATGATCGTCAACACGCCCTAGTTTCGATGAAAATCTTGGTAGCGTCCGGCATTAACGTGCTGATGCGCTCTCTCATCTTTGCCCGGGCGGCGCTGTCGTGGCTGGCCAGTGCGTTTCCGAGAATAAGAATATCGGGCTTCTTGATGCCAGCACGGCTGAACGCAATGCGCTCGCGGAACACCCCCGGAAGGTTTTCGCCACCCTGAGTTGTGACCAGATCGAATATGGATTGGGCTGCCAAACGCCGCAGCCCGGTCTCTTCGATAATCTTGACCACGATATCTTCGATCTGTTTTTCACGTCCGCCCGCCATGTTTGAAATTCGACCAAAAATGGCATTGCCGAGAACCGTCATCACAGGGATGTATCGCTTTGGATCAATCGTTTCGAACAATCCGCTAAGTTGCGCAACCAATCGCTGCGCGCTTGCTTTTCGAATTTCGAGCACCCGATCTTTGAAGTCTTCGCTGAATGATGGCCCGAACTGTTCGGCGGAAAACGCGAATGGCACGGTCAGCATGAGGGCAAATTCTTCCTTGGACAGGCTGGTGGCGCCCTCATTATGCCATTTGGCGAGGATCGCGCGAAGTTGATGATAAAGATCGTCGTCCATATTCAAACGACGGAACAAAGGGTGGTCCGTTCCATCCGCGCCAAAGGTTGCGGTCAACCCTTCGATCAGACTGACGGACATTTGCGTCAATTCGCCGACAATCCCTTCTTCCTCCAGAATCCGAACAAAATTCGCACCCTGCGCAAGCGTTTTTTGTGTGAGCATGTGGTTTGGCAACGCGAAGAGCAGGTTACTGCCCAGAGGCGAGACCGGGTTGAACTTTTCCGGGTCAAAGGCGTACACGATATCGCCCATGCCTGCCTCGGTCAGACGTCTGGCAACCTCGGGCCGCAGCTGACGATGGCGTCTGCGAGGTCCTTTTGGGTGGCCGGATCAAGGTGAGAGCGTAACGCCCTTCGCACCATGAAATCATCAATGCCCATCGCCTCAACAAGTTGAAACCACCATTCATGAATGGCATCGGCAGAGGCCAACCCGGCAACGCTGGGATCAACCCATTCGAGTTCGAAGGGATCCAGGCTGTTGCCTGAGCGCTTGGCCTCTTCCTTCCAGTGCAGGATGTCGGTGGGCAGGTCACCGTTCACGACAGGTTGGCGTTTGAAGGGCAACATCAGGTTATCACCCAGCGTGCCCTGAAAGATGTGTGGCTTGGAATGCGCATATCCAATGCAATTTGCCACCACGCTCTGATGCAGGTCATTCAGGGCGTGGCCGGCAACCCGCACGGTGCCGCGCTGGGGTATGACTTCACGCGTCAAAACATCAGCAAAGGCCCGTGCGGCAGTTTCGCTCTTGGTCTTGATGGCCACTCGGGCACCTTGTGGGATGGTGTGTCAATCGCAGAGTAAAATGGGTCCATGTCGCGGCGTAAAAATGGGCCACTTCGGTTGATGTTTTTGTGGCGCTTTTGCACGCGTGCTCGTCACAAAGCTGAAGCGTGCCAAAGCGCATGCTGGCCATAAGGCCAGCATTATTCTGACTGTGATTGCGGGCTGGTTATTTTCGGTTGTTGCGACTGTGTTTGAGCCGATAGCTTTCGCCATTCATCTCGAGGATGTGGACGTGATGGGTTAAACGATCGAGTAGCGCACCGGTCAGCCGCTCAGAGCCAAAGACTTCAGTCCATTCATCGAAGGGCAGGTTCGAGGTTATGATGATGGAGCCGCGTTCATAGCATTGGGATATGACCTCGAAGAGCAGCTCTGCGCCAGATTTGCTGAGCGGTACGAAGCCCAGTTCATCAATGATCAACAGGTTCTGGCTGGTCAGTTGCTTTTGAAGGCGCTGCAATCTCCGCTCATCTTGAGCCTCGATCAGATCATGGACTAATGCCGCAGCCGTTGTGAAGCGCACCTTCAGTCCTCTTTGACATGCAGCCAGCCCAAGTCCCAGGGCGATGTGTGTCTTGCCCGTGCCTGACGGGCCGAGCGCGATGATGTTCTCCCTGCGATTAACGTAATCGCATCGTGCCAGATCCATCGTCAGTGGCTTGTTCAAGCTTGGCATGATCTTGAAGTCAAAGCTATCCAAGCTCTTGGTGCTGGGGAACTTCGCCGCTTTGATGCGCCGTTCAATCATCCGGCGTTCGCGGTCGATCAATTCCATCTCACACAGCCGCGCCAGATAGTGGATGTGATCTTTGTTCTCTGCAGCACAGAGCTGCGCCTGTTTGGCATACTCGCCTTGGAACGTTGGCAGTCGCAGTTGTTTAAGATGATGCCGTAGAAGAATCCGAGGGGCTTCGGTCATGCCGCGGTCCTTCCCATCAAGCTCATGTAACTGGATGGGCGTGTTGTGCCGACATTGGCCTTGGGCAAGTATGGATAGAAGTCCAAATCCAATCGTGGTGGCCGCTTCTCAACCCGACACAGTACAAGGTGTTTTACGGCGTCATAGCCAATTGCACCCATATCTATTGCCTGCTGGATTGCGCCTTGCACAACATCCATTTCGAAGGTCTCCAAAAGGCGCAAGACTTGAACGTATTCTCGCTTGCCCGGCTTACCCATTCTGGCTTCAAGCAGTCGGTGCAGCGTGGCAAATACATCTGGCAAATGCCAACCCTGCAAAGGCGCGGCCTGATCCAGGGCACCCACCTTTTGTTCAAGCAGGGGCAAAAAGTGCAATGGGTCAAAGACCATATCCGCTGATGTGTAGGATCGTTTGTGCCGCGCAATAATCTCATTGCCGCAGCCGATGATAACCTCATGCACAAACCCACGCACATGAACATCGTGGTGCGCATAGGCTACTGGCACCGAGTAATCATTGCTGCGATAGCGCACCATTGAGATCGACGTTGCACGCGTGCTGACGTGATCGCAGGCTTCATATTCTGCGACGGGCAATCCCATCAGAGCATCCAAATCCGACATCAGGCGTGCGCCTATGGTTTGGGTGTGACCCCGCAACGTATCGGCCTGACGTGCTAAACACTTCTCTTCCAAATGTGCGTTCAGATCATCAAAGCTGTCATAGCGAGGTGCGGGAACCATGAAGTTGCGGCGGGTGTATCCAACCATGCCCTCAACGTTGCCTTTATCGTTCCCTCGCGCGGGTCTGCCAAACTTGTCATCAAACAAGTAATGCGACTGCAGTTCCGTAAACCGACGTGTGCGGATGCGCGTCTTATCCCCGAGTATCCGAGCCACGGCGATCTTGGTATTGTCGTAGAGAATGGATTGCGGAATGCCGCCAAAGAATGCAAAGGCGGACACATGGCCATCGCAAAACGCCTCGGTTGTCTCAGCTGGATATCCCTTCACAAACACCGCATCAGAATGTGGCAAGCTCATCACGAAGAAGTGGATCTTGCATTCCACGCCACCGATCACGCCCAGCGTCTCACCAAAATCAACCTGCGCATGGCCCGGCCGATGCGACAACGGCACAAACACCTCTTTGGTGCGCCGTTTTTGCTCGCGCACGTAATAGGTCACCGTGGTCAGGCTGCCGGCATATCCATGCTCATCGCGCAGCCGTTCAAAGATGCGCTTGGCCGTGTGTCGCTGCTTTTTGATCAGGGCTTTGTCTGTGCGCAGTATCTCATCGACCACACCAACATAACCATCAAGCGTTGGCCGCCGAGGCGCTTCCGACCGACGATACCCAGGCGGAAGTTCATGGCGCAGCATCTTCGCGATCGTCTTACGATCTTTGTTCTCTAATCTGTCAATGCGTGTTTCCTGAGTTTCCTGCTTTTGATGTCAGAGGTTGCCTTTGTTCTCTTCGAACTCTGAGGTTCATGATGGGGTTGGCTGGGTGTGGGTCGGCAATGTTGAAACCGCAATCATACCGTTGGTCTTGGCTGTTGCTACAGAATCGGCGCCGTGTCTCACGCCCTCCCTCGGGCATCGTCCCAGATGGGAACTTTGATTTAGGAATCCTCGTTGTCGCCTCGTAAGCCTTACGCGGACTGGAAGTCAGTTTTGTCTCGCATAATGGCATGAAGTATGATTGCCAGACGACGCGCCAGAGCCACTCGGGCCTTTCTCATCGTTGAGCGCGCACCGATTGCGAGGGCCCATGTCTTCAATTTGAGCGGAGCGGCATACCGCGTCAGCATCACATTGGCGGCCTCATAGAGAAGCGTTCTGACGCGCACGTCGCCCCGCTTTGAGATGCTGCCCGTGTAGTCGATTTCACCAGATTGATGCCGTCGCGGCACCAGTCCAAGATACGCCCCCACATCACGCGATTTCCTGAAACGCGACGGATCATCAATTGCTGCGGCAAAGGCCAATGCTGTGATCGGACCGACCCCTGGTACCGTCATAAGGCGCTGGCAGACTTCGGATTTGCGGGTCATCTTTTTGATGTCGCCATCAATGGCTGCAACCGCCGCGAGGATTGCTTCGCGTGCTGCGAACAGTCCGCAAATTGCGGCATGGAGGCCAGGCACTCCATCGCTAACTTTTAGCGCCGCGTTTTTGAATGCCGGAGACAAAGCTCGTGGCAGCCGCACGCCGAAGACGACGACCAGACCGCGGATCTGATTGTCGAGCGTCACACGCTGTCCGACCAGCTTCTTGCGGGCTGCGATCAGCGACCGGATTGCGTGCGCTGACAGTGATTTGACATGGGTCGGCTTGTAGAATCCCGTCCGCGCCAGGTGTGCCAAACCGCGGGCATCATTGCGGTCCGTCTTGTGGCCGGCCAGAGATTTAAGGGCCTGATATGCTTGCCTGCTCTCGATGCAAACAACCGGGACACCAAGCTCCGTCAGCCCATGGTAAAGCATTGGTGCCATCCGTCCCGTTTCAAATACAACTTTGGCACATGGTGGTCCAGAAGCGAGGAAGTCAGCGATCGCTTTTGGTGTTGAGCTCGCTTTTCCTTCACGAATAAGGGCCCCTTCACGATCCAGAATGCAGATATGCGTCTCTTCCATGGACACATCCAAACCAGCAAAATATTCCATTGGTCAGTCTCCTTTTCAATTGCATGTGCATCCAGAATAACAGGGGTAACTGAGTGCTGATCCTGATTACGCCATGTTGAAAAACCGCGCCGCTTCTCGGCCAGACATACCGTCCTTCAAACAAGCACGGCGCACACGACTATAAATATCCACAGAATACATCTCCCGCCCTCCGAATAAACGAAGGGCACAAACTGGCGGACTTT
Source organism: Roseovarius sp. (assembly GCA_965207105.1). Taxonomy (GTDB): domain Bacteria; phylum Pseudomonadota; class Alphaproteobacteria; order Rhodobacterales; family Rhodobacteraceae; genus Roseovarius. The sequence continues at coordinate 28,150 of CBDBLS010000016.1, forward strand.
TACTCCGCTACAACTGCGATATGCAGCCGCTTCTGTGGCCCAATATTGCTCCGCGTTTTACATTTGGCGCTGAAGCATGGGAATGAGCCATGCCTAGAGAGGGATTAACGCGACGGACGCCAGCCCGAACCAGACACGCTGGGCAAAGAGAAACGCCAAAATCGTCAGCATCTGGCCCGCCTGGAATACGGGCTGTGAGATCATGTCGCCCATAAGCCCGCCCATGGGTTCTGCTTCGGAGGTGATCATTGAAACCAGCTCACCCTGGCTGGTTGTCTGGAAATACGGGCGCGGGAATCGCAACACGCGGGTCAGCATCTGAAACCGAAAGCGTCGAAGAAGCCGCTCGGCCAACACACCCTTCATGGTGTTGAGACGCATCTTCAAAAGCCCGTTCACCAGAACGGCAAACAGAAATGCAAAGCACAGAACCATCAGGAATTGGATCTGGTTCAGCGTCACGCCAAGAAACGTAATATCCTCTCCGGTTCCGCCGATGGCATCATTGATAATGCGCTTGGGTAACTCCAACGAGATGTAGAGGACTGGAAATGTGAAAACCGTGACCGCCAGCAAAATGAGCTGGCTGCGCTTGGAATACTTCCAGATAAACTGAAACAGATTTTTTTCCATATATTCGAATTCCTCTGGCGGGACACAACTCATGAAAAGATGAAACAGCGTTTCTAAATCAGCCCAGACGGCGTTCATGCAGAGTTACGGACTCGACGGTTTCCAATCTGGCGAGACCCATTCATGTACATTTCACAAACAAGCGCCAGTGCATATTGGATTGTAGTCTTGTTTGCAGCCAGCCCCCTGACGGTTTCGGATTGGGCGGGCGTGACAGGCTTGTAACACTGCGCTGACCGTGCTGCGTTTGGTACTGGCCTTGGTTGCCAACCGTCGCTAGAACACGGTTTGGGGAGACGACATATGACCAAGATCACACCACAGCCGGGCATTCTGGATATTGCGCCCTACAAGGGCGGTGCCTCCCATATTGAGGGTATCGCCAACGTGGTCAAACTCAGCTCGAACGAAAACCCGTTCGGACCCAGTGACGCGGCCAAGAAGATCTACCAGAAACTGGCGTTTGAGCTGCATCGTTATCCGTCTTCCGATCATGCTGCCCTGCGCGCGGCGATTGGCGATGTGCATGGCGTTGATCCCGAACGGGTCATCTGTGGTCAGGGCAGTGATGAGATCATTGCCTTTCTTTGCCAGTGTTTTGCGGCCCCGGGCGACGAGGTGATCCATACCGAACACGGTTTTGCCATGTACCGCATTTCGGCCATGGCCAACGGCGCGACACCGGTTGAGGTGCCCGAACGCGAACGCGTGACGGATGTGGATGCGATTCTGGCCGCTTGTACGGATCGCACAAAACTGGTGTTTCTGGCCAATCCCAACAACCCCACCGGCACCATGGTGGGCGAGGCCGAGCTGGCCCGCCTGGCCCGTGGGTTGCCTGAGCAGGTGCTGTTGGTGATTGACGGAGCCTATGCAGATTATGTCGATGGCTATGATGGCGGGGCCGCGCTGGTGGATGCGCGCGAGAACGTGGTGATGACCCGCACATTTTCCAAGATTTATGGGCTTGGGGCATTGCGTGTCGGCTGGGGTTATGGCCCTGAGCATGTGATCGACGTGCTGAACCGGGTGCGCGGGCCATTCAATGTCAGCCAACCCGCGCTTGCCGCCGCCGAAGCTGCGATGCGCGATGCCGCTTGGACCACCAAATGCCGTGAGGATAACACCCGCCTGCGCGCTTGGCTGGCCGAGGCGCTGGCCGAACATGGCGTTCCGTCCGACACCTCGACAGCAAATTTCATTCTGGCCCGGTTTGCCAGCCAGACCGAGGCCGAGGCCTGTGATGACTATCTGCAATCCGAAGGCATCATCGTGCGCCGTGTAGCCGGTTACAAACTGCCCCATTGCCTGCGCATCACCGTGGGCGACGAAGCCAGCTGCCGTCGCGTGGCCCACGCCATCGGCAAGTTCATGGAGCAGGCGCGATGACGCAGATTTATGATCGCGTGGCCCTGATCGGGCTGGGTTTGATCGCCTCGTCGATGTTTTGGGCGATGAAACGCGCAGGTCTGGCGGGCGAGGTCACTGGCTATGCCCGCTCTCAGGCAACCCGGGATACGGCGCGCAGGATAGGGTTGTGTGACCGCGTCTGTGACAGTGCCGCCGAGGCGGTTGAGGGTGCTGATCTGGTTGTGCTCTGCGTGCCGGTCGGTGCAATGGGGGCTGTCGCGGCCGAGATTGCTCCGGCGCTGAAACCCGGCGCAACGGTCAGCGACGTCGGCTCGGTCAAGCGCGAATTGATCGACGCCGTCGCCCCGCATCTGCCCGGGAACGTGCATTTTCTCCCCGCGCATCCGCTGGCGGGCACCGAACATTCCGGGCCTGAATCCGGCTTTGCCGAGCTGTTTGACGACCGCTGGTGCCTGATCGTTCCGCAGGACGGAAGCGACCGCCATGCCGTTGAGACGCTGGAGAGGTTTTGGCAGGGGCTTGGCTCCAATACCGAGGAAATGGATGCCGATCACCACGATCTGGTTCTGGCCGTCACCAGCCACGCACCTCACCTGATCGCCTATACGATGGTGGGTGTGGCCGATGACTTGCGCCGGGTCACGAATACCGAGGTGATCAAATACTCCGCCGCTGGCTTTCGCGATTTCACCCGGATCGCCGCCAGCGACCCGACCATGTGGCGTGACGTGTTCCTGAACAACAAAGAGGCGACGCTGGAAATTCTGGGGCGCTTCACAGAAGAGCTGTTTGCCCTGCAACGCGCCATCCGCACCGGGGATGGGGACCACCTGCATGAGTATTTCACCCGGACACGCGCAATCCGCCGTGGTATTATCGAAGCGGGGCAAGATACCGATGCCCCGGATTTCGGGCGCGCGAAAAAAGGGTAGAATCATGCGAATGATGCTTGCTATTCCATTGATTTTAATGGGATGTTCGACTTTCGACAATGTTCGGCATGTGATGGGTGCCAAGGAGAGAAAGGCCAGTTTTAGCGCCGAAGGATCGGTGTGCGGGGTGCCTGCGATCAAGGGCGACGTGGTTGGCGATGTGCCGGGTCCGGGCGGATGCGGTGTTGCGGATGCGATACGCATTACCTCGGTCGGCGGGATCGCGCTGAGCTAGGGGGCGACAGTCAATTGCGGGACCGCAAAGGCCTTGAATGGCTGGGTGTTGGGTGCGGCGATTCCGACTATTGGAGAAACGGGCGGGGGCTTGAGATCATTGAAGGTGGCTGCGCATTATGCCTGCCGCAGCCGCAATCACAAACGTGGTGCGCGCCTGTCGGAACATGCCAAGGGCAACGCGATTGATATCTCTGAATTCCGCCTGGCCGATGGCAGCGCGCTGACGGTCACTCAGCATTGGGGTGGCGGCAAGATTAGGGTCGTATCATGAAAGAGCTGCACGCGTCTGCTTGTGGGTCCTTCGGCACGGTTCTGGGACCGAAATCAGACCGGCATCACCAAGATCATTTCCATTTTGATACCGCCGATTATCGCAGCGGACCCTACTGCCGTTAACGCAGTTTCAGCACCGGGGCGGGGCCGACCGGCACCGGCCCCAACAGCACGCGGCCATTCCGGAAATCCAGCGGGATATCCAATGTATTCGGGTTTCCAGCCAGGCCCGCGATCAATTGCAGCCCATCTTCCAGCGTTCCTGCCAGACCTTCGGGCAGTGCCCCGGCCTTGACCGCAAGCGCCAGAATATCGCGCCAGTTGCGCGCCTTGATTGTCAGCGACCCATCCGGCACGCCGCCTGCATCCACATTCAGCGCCCCCGCGACCTGTAGTTCCAACTGCCCCCACCGCGCTTCGGCCAGCTTGATCTTGATCTGACGGGGTTGTGGGCGGGCCTGTTCAATGGCGAGCCGGTCCCAGGGTTTGTCGAAGGTCACGGTGATATCTGCGGTCAGGGCATCCAGAGTTTCGGGCAGGGACCCGCCCGGATCCAGATGCGCACGCCATGGCAACGAAGGTGCAAACCCATCCGCCGACAGGCCCAGCCGATAACTGGCTTCGTCATCGACCGGCACCCGTTCAGCGGCCAGGGTCAACGCGGCAATCCGGGTGGCCTCGCTGTCGCCCACAGGCGAGATGATCATCTCTTCGGCGCTGAGCGTGGTCCGGCTGAGCGTCAGCAGGGAAGAAGCCTCCAACACCAGACTGGCGCGCATATCGCCTCTTTCCTGCCTCTTCGACATGGTGTTTATAGGGTCAAACGCGGTGAGGAACAGCAAAATGACAATGTGGGTTTTTGGCTATGGGTCGCTGGTTTGGAACCCCGGTTTTGATTCACAAGAGCGGGTTCTGGCAACCTTGCCGAAATACGCCCGCAGTTTTTGTATGCGCAGCATCCACCATCGCGGAACGGACGATAATCCTGGTCTGGTTCTGGCCCTGGACGAATGCCACAAATCGCTGTGTGAGGGCGTCGCGCTCTCTGTGTCCAGCGATCAACAGGACAATGTGCTGGCCTATCTGCGGGAACGTGAATTGATCTCATCCGCCTATCTGGAGAAGTTTCTGCAAGTCACTTTGGCCGATGGCCGCGAGGTTGAGGCTGTGACTTATGTGGTCGATACGGATCATGTGCAATACTGTGGCGGGCTGGACCTTGAAGAACAGGCCCATATCATCGCGCGCGCGGTTGGCGGGCGCGGTCCCAATGACGAATATCTCTACAACACCGCCGCCCATCTGACAGAACTTGGCATCCATGATCCCGATCTGGCCTGGCTGAGCCGCCGGGTGCGCAGCCTGACCGCATAAATCCTTGGCTTGCGCGGGCAGACCGCGTAGGGTTCCTTCAACAAAATCAGAGCCGGGAGCCGTCCAGATGGACCAGCCGGACCGCGAGGTCGAGCCGCAGTTTTCTCACCCTGTCCGACAGATTGTGCTAATGCTGATCGTGTTGGGGCTAACGGGGGCCGGGGCCTTTTTGGCCTTGCCACGGGTATTGCCCGTTTTTCAGGCCAATCCCTGGCTGAACGGGTTCATTGTTTTTGTCTTTATCATCGGTGTTCTGGCCTGTTTCTGGCAGGTATTACAACTGATCGGATCGGCGCGCTGGATCGAAGGGTTCGTGGCACAGGCCCCTAGGCACGAGATGGAACAGCCGCCGCAATTGCTGGCCCCGCTGGCCACCTTGCTGCGCCAGCGCGGCAAGCGGATGCAGATCGCGTCAACCTCGGCGCGTTCTATCCTGGATTCGGTGGCCCAGCGCATCGACGAGGCGCGGGAAATCACCCGTTACATCGTCAACATGCTGATTTTCCTAGGCCTTCTGGGCACGTTCTATGGTCTGGCCACAACGGTCCCTGCGGTGGTCGACACCATCCGCAGCCTTGCCCCGCAAGAGGGCGAGGAAGGCGTCGAGGTGTTCAACCGCCTGATGACCGGGCTTGAGGCACAATTGGGCGGTATGGGTGTGGCCTTCGCCTCATCCCTGTTGGGGCTGGCAGGGTCGCTGGTCGTGGGTCTGCTGGAACTCTTTGCAGGGCATGGCCAGAACCGGTTTTACCGCGAGCTGGAAGAATGGGTGTCCACCATCACGCGCGTGGGCTTTTCGGCCGGAGATGGCGAGGGCAACCCCGAGACCGCTGCCGTGGCCGGCGTGCTGGATCATATGACCGAACAGATGGAGGCGTTGCAGATGATGCTGACGCAGTCCGATGTCAGCCGCGCCATGGTCGATGAGAAACTGGGGGTCGTGGCGGATTCCATCGAACGGCTGACCCATCGGATGGGAGAGGCGAACCCGGTCAACGCCGCGTTGATGCGCGTGGCCGAAGGGCAGGAGCGTCTGATCACCACCCTCGAAAGCCAGGATCGCAGCGGCGACGGTATGGATGCCGAAAGCCGAATGCGCCTGCGGTCGATCGACGTGCAGATGCTGCGCATCCTTGAGGAGATCAGCGCGGGTCGTCAGGAAACCATGACCGAAATCCGCTCTGATCTGGCTGCCCTAACCAAGATATTCGACCAGCTGCGCAATCCCCCACCCGGACCGCGTAAATTCCGCAAGGTGCAAAACCCCGAGCAGGGCAGCTGATCCATGGCTCTGTCACGCCGCACCGGAGCCCGCTTTCAAGCCTCGATCTGGCCGGGGTTTGTGGACGCGATGACGGGGCTTTTGCTGGTGCTGATGTTTGTGCTGACCATCTTTATGGTGGTGCAGTTCGTGCTGCGCGAAACCATCACCGGGCAGGAAAGCGAGTTGAACGCGCTGAGCGCTGAAGTCGCGGCTTTGGCACAGGCATTGGGATTAGAGCAAGACCGTAGCACCTCGCTGACCGAACGTGTGGGTGAGTTAACATCGACGCTGGGCGATGCGCGCAGTTTGCAGGAAGAACAAGCCGGTCGGATCGCCAGTTTTGAAGAGAAGGTTGCCAGCCTACTGGCCGCGCGCGATTCCGCCCTTGGTACAGTGGCGGAATTGGAAGGCCAGCGTGATCAATTGCTGTCGGATGCCGAGGCATTGGAATTGGCCCTGGCGGGTCTGCGCGACGAGGTGGATGCACAGGCCGAAGCGGCCCGGCTGGCTGCCGCCCGGCGCGAGGCGCTGGATGCGCTGATCGTCGATCTGCGCCGCCGCAATGCCGAAGAGCAAGGTGCGGCCGAGGCGTTGCGCTCTGAGTTGGCCGAAGTTGAAACGCAACTTTCCGAGGAAGAACAGGCGCGTCTGGCCGAGGCGGCAGCGGCCGAAGCTCTGCGTGAGCGGCTGCAAAATGCCGATATGGAATTGACCGCAATGACGTTGGCCTTGGAGGAAGAACGCCAAAAGGCAGAAGAAACCCTGACCCTGTTGGCCGCAGCGCAAACCGCAGGTGAGGATCTCAATCAACAACTGGTTGCCGCGCTGCTGGCGGGTCAGGAAACCGAGGCAAATGCGGCGGCCCTGGAAGAGCGGGTCGCGGCATTGCTGGCTGCGGCGGAAGCGGCCGCGAGTGAGGCCTTGAGTGTCGAAGAGGTGCGCGCGCAACTGACCACAGCTTTAGCCGCGCAACTGGCTGCCGAAGCCGAAGCGACCGAGCAACTGAGCCGGGCCGAAGAACGTGCCGCCCTGCTGGCCGAGGCGCGCGCGCAACTGTCCGAGCAAGAAGTAATCACCGACGAGGCGCAGCGTCAGCAGGCCTTGTTGAACCAGCAGGTTGCGGCCTTGCGTCAACAACTGTCTGGGCTTCAGGCCCTGTTGGATGATGCCAAGGTTCGCGAGGCGGCAACCGAGGTGCAATTGCAGTCGTTGGGCAATGAGTTGAACACCGCGCTGGCCCGGGTGGCCGCAGAAGAACGCCGCCGCGCCGAGGCTGAAGAAGAAAAGCGCAAGCTTCTGGAGCAGGAAAAAGAGAACCTCGAGCGGTATCGGTCTGAGTTTTTTGGGCGGCTGCGCGATGTCATCGGCGCGCAGGAAGGGGTGCAGATCGTCGGGGACCGGTTTGTGTTCTCCTCAGAAGTGCTGTTCGCTCCGGGCGCGGCGCGGCTGTCACTCCTCGGGCAACGCGAGATTTCCAAGGTCGCGGGAATATTAAGTAATGTGGCCGATGAAATCCCGGATGGGATTGACTGGGTCCTGCAGGTTGATGGGCACACCGATGATGTGCCTATTATTCTGGGGGCGCAGTTTGCTGATAACTGGGAGCTTAGCCAGGCGCGCGCCCTGTCGGTGGTGCGCTATATGGTGAATTTCCTTGGTATTCCGCCCGACCGCCTGTCGGCCAATGGGTTCGGACAGTATCAGCCGATTAATCCCGGGGACACCGCCGAAGCGCGGGCTCAGAACCGGCGGATTGAGTTGAAATTTACCGGGAAGTGACGGTGATATCGGCGTGCCGCCACGCGATCAACTCACCCGAGCGCACCAGCCGGATCATTCCGCGATACTCTCCTGCGGGCCATCCGGCATCGGGGGCCTTGTGGCCATAGGCGCGAAACAACTGTGTCTGTGGGTCTTCCAGAGGAATTGCGGTTTGAAACACTGTGCCGTCGGGGCCTGTGGTGGCCAGCTCCAGCACATCGCCGGGTTGGGCATGGAAGGCATGGGTATAAAGGACCAGTGGCTCGTCCGTATAGGAAGTTGTGGCTCGCGCGGCACCAGATTCGACCGCATCGAAGCTGGGCACCGAGGTCGAGAAACCAGCGGTGAACAACCCTGCCGGATCATAGGGGGGTGGGGTGACCCATAGCCCGTAACCCTGCGGGTTCGGGGCGCAGGTGCCATTGGCGTCAGGTGTGAAGGGATCGATCACCTTGCCGTCTTTCAGGACGGTCAGATGAACATGCGGAATGTTGGTTAACCCGCTGAGACCGACAAGGCCAAGCGGATCACCAACCGACACCTGATCACCGGGTTGTACCGCAACAGACCCTTGTTCCATGTGGCAATAGAGGGTTTGCCATCCATCGCCGTGATCTATGCGCACCGCGTTGCCACATTCCTGACCACGCACGTTTTCACGGTTGTCCGGGGTGACGGCGATATCGGGCATGCTGTCGCGGGTAGCAGCCACGATACCGGGGGCCGCAGCCAGAACGTCGACGCCGCTGTGCATGGCTTCAAAAGACTGCAAGACAATGTCGGTGCCGCGATGGCCATCCCGGCTTTTGAGGCCGCAGGTGAAATCGGACATGCCACTGCCGGGGTCGGCATCGACATAGTCTTCAATGTAACAGGTCTGACCCAATCTGCAGTCCAGTGGCAGATACAATTCAGGCGGCCCGGCATGGGCCGCCTGTGCGATCAAAGCGAAACTGGCTAGCGCAATGGCGCGCATCAGTCAGCGGTCAGAAGCGGGGGCTTTTTCTTGCCCGAAATGCGGGGTTGATCCGGGCCGTCGATCTTGAGATCAATCTTGCCATCCTTGATGCCCACCTTGACCACTCCACCCTTGGCCAGCTTGCCAAACAGCAATTCTTCGGCCAGTGGCTTTTTGATGTACTCCTGGATCACGCGGCCCAAGGGGCGCGCGCCCATTTTGTCGTCATAACCCCTATCGGCCAGCCATTCGGCGGCAGGTTTGGTCAATTCAATGGTCACATTGCGATCCATCAATTGTGCCTCTAGCTGCAACACGAATTTCTCGACCACTTGCAGGATCACGTCCTTTGGCAGGGGGCTAAAGCTGATCACGGCGTCCAGACGATTGCGGAATTCGGGCGTGAAGGTCCGCTCAATCGCGGCGGTATCTTCACCCTCGCGACGATCCCGGCCAAAGCCGATGGCCGATTTGGCCTGCTCGGCCGCGCCTGCGTTTGAGGTCATGATCAGGACGACATTGCGGAAATTCACCGTGCGCCCGTTGTGATCGGTCAGGCTGCCGTGATCCATCACCTGCAACAGAATGTTGAACACATCCGGGTGCGCCTTTTCGATCTCATCCAGCAGCAGCACGCAGTGGGGGTGCTGATCAACGCCGTCGGTCAGCAATCCACCCTGATCAAACCCGACATAGCCCGGAGGGGCACCAATCAGGCGGCTGACCGCGTGTTTCTCCATGTATTCGGACATATCAAAGCGCAGCAGTTCCACACCCAGCGTATCCGCCAATTGCTTGGCCACTTCGGTCTTGCCCACGCCCGTTGGGCCAGCAAAAAGGTAGTTGCCGATGGGTTTTTCCGGCTCGCGCAGACCCGCCCGCGACAGTTTGATCGCCGATGACAGAGCGTCAATCGCCTTATCCTGACCAAACACCACGCGTTTCAGAGAGGCTTCGAGATCTTTGAGAACCTCGGCATCGTCCTTGCTGACGTTCTTGGGAGGAATGCGCGCGATCTTCGCCACGACTTCTTCGATTTCCTTGGTCCCGATGGATTTGCGGCGCTTGGAGGTCGCGACCAGATGCTGGGCCGCGCCAGCCTCGTCGATCACATCAATGGCCTTATCGGGCAATTTACGGTCGTTGATATATCGCGCGGCCAGATCGACGGCTGATTTGATCGCATCATTGGTGTATTTGACCGAATGGTGATCCTCGAAATACGGCTTGATGCCTTTGAGGATCTTGATCGCGTCCTCGACCGTGGGTTCCACGACGTCAATCTTCTGGAAGCGCCGCGACAAGGCGCGATCTTTTTCAAAATGCTGACGGAATTCCTTGAACGTGGTCGAGCCCATGCAGCGCAGCTTGCCGCCTTGCAAGGCCGGTTTCAGCAGGTTCGAGGCATCCATCGCCCCGCCCGAAGTGGCCCCGGCACCGATCACGGTGTGAATTTCATCAATGAAAAGCACGGCATCGGGGTGATCTTCCAATTCGGTCATCACCGCCTTCAGCCGCTCTTCAAAATCGCCGCGATAGCGGGTGCCAGCCAGCAGAGCCCCCATATCCAGCGAGAAGATGGTGGTGCCAGCCAGCACTTTGGGCGTCTGAGCGCCGACAATTTCATGGGCCAGACCTTCGGCAATAGCGGTTTTGCCCACGCCGGGATCGCCTACCAGAAGCGGGTTGTTCTTGCGGCGGCGGCACAGCACCTGAATGCAGCGCTCTACCTCGCTGTCGCGCCCGATCAGAGGGTCTACATCACCAGCGCGGGATTTCTCGTTCAGATCGACGCAATATTTGGCGAGCGCGGATTCCCCGGCTTCGACCGCGTCGGATTCCGCCTCGGCACGGTTGGCACCCTCTTCACCTTCGGACGAGCCGGTGACAGGGCGGGCTTCACCATAGGCGGGGTTCTTGGCCACGCCATGGGCAATGAAATTCACCGCGTCATAGCGAGTCATGTCCTGTTCCTGCAGGAAATAGGCGGCGTTGCTTTCGCGTTCGGCAAAGATGGCGACCAGAACATTGGCACCGGTCACTTCGGTGCGGCCCGAAGACTGCACATGGATGGCCGCGCGCTGGATCACGCGCTGGAAGGCAGCCGTGGGCACCGCCTCAGAGCCTTCGATGTCGGTGACCAGATTGGCGAGATCATCATCAATGAACTCGACCAAAGTGGTGCGCAACTCTTCGGTTTCGACGTTGCAGGCCTTTAGAACGCGCGACGCGTCGGGTTCGTCAATCAGCGCCAGAAGCAGATGTTCCAGCGTTGCAAATTCGTGTTGGCGGGTGTTGGCCAGGGCCAATGCCGCATGGATTGCCTGTTCCAGCGTATTTGAGAATGAAGGCACGTTTGGTGCTCCTTCCAGATCTTGGGTCGAACCGGGTGATCCAACCTTGGCCTCATAATGTTAAAGTTTGGTCGATATCGGCCATCCTTCAAGTTTTTTCTGCCCGCCGGCGGGCACAATTATCGTGATTGATGCCATTTTGAGCGGATTGACGGGTCTAAAACCTGTCCTTTCGGGCGCGAATTTCGGCAAAAACCTCGGCGTCGCTGGCCGAGGTCAGGCCAAGATGGGCGCGGATTGCGGGGTCAGACGCTCTGAGGAACGGGTTTGTGGCCAGTTCATCAGAGAGTTTGGACGGAACGGTGGGTTGCCCCTGTGAGCGGGCGTCGTTCACCGCGTTACTCCTTGAGATAAGGGCAGTATTGTCAGGGTCAATGGTGAGCGCGAACTTCGCGTTGCTCTGGGTGTATTCATGGCCGGAACAGACTGTGGTGTCGCGGGGTAACGCGGCCAGCTTTGACAGGCTGTCCCACATTTGTGGGGCTGTGCCTTCAAACAGACGCCCACATCCCAAGGCCATCAGGCTGTCGGCGGTGAAAACCGCCTGACTATTTGCAAAGTGAAAGGCGATATGACCCACAGTGTGTCCGGACACATCAATAACGATGCCGGTTTCAGTGCCGATGTGAACAGTGTCGCCTTCGCTTACGGCCAAATCCAGTGGGGGCAGGCGATGGGCATCCGCCGCAGCCCCGATAACCTTGGCGGGATATATCTCCAGCAGGGCAGGGACGCCATCGATATGATCATAATGGTGATGCGTCAGAAGGATATGGCTGAGTGTCCAGCCCTTGCCGGCAAGGGCGCTCAGGATCGGAGCGGCCTCGGGCGCGTCCACCACGGCGGTTTCCCCGCTGGCCGGATCATGCAGCAGATAGGCGTAATTGTCTGACAGGCAGGGGATGGTAACGATTTCCAATGTCATTGTGTTTTCCCCTTTGCCCGATATTGATAGGGTCAAGAGTGACCCAATCGGAACGCCGACGCAATGCATCTTGATGTGCAGGATCTTAGGAATTTCTATTACCGCAGCGCGCTGGGCCGGGCTGTGCAGAAAACCGTGCGCGACGAGGTGTCAAAGATGTGGCCCGAGGCAAAGGGACAAACCGTTGCGGGCTATGGCTTTGCAGTGCCGTTTCTGCGCCCCTACCTGCCTGAAGCGCGCCGGGTGATCGCCCTGATGCCGGGCCCTCAAGGGGTGATCGGCTGGCCGCAGGGCATGCCGAATGTTTCGGTTCTTTGTGAAGAGACCGCCTGGCCGCTGGAAACCGGGCGTGTCGACAAGTTGTTTGTGATCCACGGGCTTGAGACGTCGGAACAGCCTTCGGTGCTTCTGGAAGAGTGTTGGCGGGTGCTGGGACCGGGGGGATCGGCCCTGTTTGTTGTGCCCAACAGGGCGGGGCTATGGTCGCGCTCGGACAAGACGCCGTTCGGGTTTGGTCGTCCCTACAGCCAGAGCCAGCTGGAAAATCAGCTGAAGTCCCATAGCTTTCTGCCCGAACGCCACCGCACAACCTTGTATCAACCACCCTCCGAGCGACGGTTCTGGCGCAAGACCGCCGGCATGTGGGAAAGCCTTGGCGGGCGGTTGAGCGTGGTGGTTGCGGGTGGTGTGCTGATTGTCGAGGCCAGCAAGAGGGTACAGGCCCCCAGCGGTCCGGGTCTGCGCGAAACGGTCCGCAAGCCACTGGAGGTGCTGCGGCCCAACCCTGAGGCCAAACCGGTCTAAGAGTCTGATTTAAAACTAATTGAACGCTCTCAATTCCTTGCGAGGTGGCGTGTGACGCGACGGATGTGGGCGATAAGCAGCCACCCTTCGGCGCTTGAGATGGATTTCTCCCGGTCCTTTGCCAATCGACGGCATCGTCCGAGCCAGGCGAAGGTTCGCTCGACCACCCATCCACGGGGCAAAACTTCGAACCCCTCGACCGTATCAGAGCGTTTGATGATCTGGACGGTCCAGCAGCCAATGGCTTTCAGCGCGTCTCGTAATCCGGGCCCTGCATAGCCTCCATCGGCGAATAGATGACCCGGCGTGGGATAGCGGTTCGCGACAGTCGCCAGCACGTCAGGCGCGCCATCCCGGTCTTGAATACCGGCACTGTGGACTACGAAGCCAATGAGCGATCCGATGGTATCGGTCACGATATGGCGTTTGCGCCCCTTTATCCTTTTGCCTGCGTCATAGCCTCCAACCCCGCCACTTTCCGTTGTTTTTACGCTCTGACTGTCGATGACCCCCGCTGTTGGCCGGGCCTTGCGACCCTCAGCCAGTCGCGCGCTTCTGACGAGCCCACGGTTTATCTCGTCCAGCAGGCCATCCCTGCGCCATGAATGGAAACAGCCACGCACCGTGGAAACCGCCGGGAAGTCATTGGGCAACATACGCCACCGGCAACCGGGTGTCGCGATATAAAGGATCGCGTCAAACACATCACGCAAATCAATGGTACGGGGTCTGCCCGTTGTTCTGCGCGCCGGGAGTAAAGGGACGATTATTGCCCATTCTGCATCGGTCAAATCACTTGCATACCTGCCGCCTGCGCGCTCATGCTGGCGGCGGGTGAGGTCTGTCCAGGCCATAAATATCTCCGTTCAGCTATCAAACCGAACAGAATCACAACCTACTGGATTCATTCAACTGGTTTTAAATCAGGCTCTAAGCGGCGCGGGGTCTCTAGCGGGCAGTAAGGTATCTCTGGCGGAGCAGGCCTGGCACGATGCCCAGCAGACTGGCCAGAGCATCGGCCAACAGATCATTCCAGTCACCGCTGCGTCCGACAAAGGGCTGGATCAGTTCGATCGCACCGCCACAGGCGATGGTCAGCGGCACAAGCCAGAGAATCCACCCGGGCCGCACCCAGCTGAGCGGCAGGACCAGCGCGGCAAAGGCGGCAAAATGTAACTGCTTGTCGGTAAAGGGCAGGGGCGATCCTTCGCCCGGCGGGCTGAGCGTGCCATAGGCGATCACCACAGCGATCAGGGCTGTCAGGGCAAAAGCGATTAAAGTTTTAGTCACCGCTCTTGCAAGGCCAGCCGGGCGCCAAGGGCGATATAAATGCTGCCAACCACCTTGCCTTGCCATGTCAACACCGCCCTGTTGCGACGCAAGACGTTGCCCAGATGGCCCGCACCAACGGCGAAAACCACCGTGCTGACCAGACCCAGCATCACAAAGATCATTCCCAGCAGAGTCAGCTGCAGTAAAACAGCGCCATTTTCAGGCTGCACGAACTGCGGCAGGAAGGCGAGGAAGAACAGAGCGGTTTTGGGATTGAGCACCTCGGCCAGCACAGCCTGGTGAAAGGCGGTATGGGCGGTGATGGGTAAGGAGCCGCGGCCAGGATCGGATGGGGCTTTTTGCAAGATCGCGGTGATCCCGAGATAGATCAGATAGGCGGCGCCCGCATATTTGATCACGCTGAACAAAATTGCCGAGGTGGCGATAATGGCGGAAATGCCAATGACCGCCATCACCGTGTGGATCATATCGCCCACCGCGACTCCGGCACCTGTGTAAATGCCGACTTTCGTACCTGAACTGGTGGCGCGCGCCACGGTCAGCAAGGTGGCCGGGCCGGGGATAAACACGAACCCGGCGACAATGGCGATATAGGTCAGCAGGATGGGCAGGTCGATCATCGGCGCGGTCCTTGGCCTGGTCTTGGTCGATGCAGCAGATCAAGTTTCGGTGCGAATGGCAATCCTGCCTGGCTTTTGCTCGGGCCACCCCAATCACACAGCGGCGCCCCGAGCGGTGGTCAGATGACAGACGGGCAGGCGCATTCGGCCAGATGGTTGACCCGCTGGGTCGTGCTGCCTTGTATGAGTGCGCCGATGCCGCCCAGGCCCCGGCGCCCGGTCACGATCAGGTCAGCCCCACAGCCCTTGGCGCAGGCGACGATCTGATCAGCAGGATCGCCCCTGTCCTTGTACGTTTGCGCGATGGTCAGCCCGTCCGCCTCGGCGATGGCTTTGCCCGTGATCAGAACTTTCTCGGCGGGGGCGTTTACCTCTTCCTGCGAGGGCATCGTGGTGGCGGCGTGGTAGTCCGCAACACCTCCCAAAGCGAAGGCAACGGTCTGGGCTGTGGTGCCTGGACCAGATACAGTTGGGAGTCGTATTTCTGCGCCAGATCACAGGCCAGACGCAGCGCATGATGAGGCGTCTCCGGGCCGTCGATCCCGAAACGATTTTCTGAAACACTGGTTTCCTCCCTTTCATTGGACGGCAGGAAGGACATCAAAAGGAGCGGTGCATCAGCCATGACCTGCGTCAACGCAGGGTCAGACCGGTTGGGATAGCGGCGGCGGAGTTGGCGGCGCCCTGCGGTCTTACCCTCCAAAGGCATATCTGTAGCCCAGATGTCAGGTGGTGGCGCTAACGCCCGCAAGCGGTGCAAATCCTGCGAAACTTCCTCAGCGGCACCTCAGCGGCACCAAGGAATCGCAAAAAGGTGTGGAAAAGTGATCTTTTTTGCTCGGATAAATCTGCGCATTCGGTCGCAGTCTGGATAACCGTTTGAAATACATTAAAATTCCCTCATGAGCCTTCGCGGTCATGCGGCTTGCGAGGTGGACAATGCTCTGCTACACCCCAGCCGAATTTGGGTGTTTTGTGTGTCTTTAATGCCTCCAAACGTCCCCGGACACGTGCTGCTGTGCGGATAACCGGGGCCAGACAATCGGAAGGGTGGACGTGTCCGAACCAGCTTCGATATCCTCCGGCATCGCCGCGCGCTATGCCACCGCCATTTTCGAGATTTCGAAAGAGAGCAACTCTCTGGCGAAACTTGAATCCAACATCACAGACCTTGCCAGCGCGCTGACTGACAGTGCCGATCTGCGCGATCTGATTTCCAGCCCGGTTGTGACCCGGACTGATCAGGGTGCCGCGATCGCCGCGATTGGCAAAAAGATGGGTCTAGAAGATGTAATGCAGAACGGTCTCAGCCTGATGGCCGAGAAACGTCGCCTGTTCGTGCTGCCGCAACTGGTCGCACAGCTGCGGGCGATGATCGCCGACCACAAAGGCGAAGTCACCGCAGACGTCACCAGCGCCAAGGCGTTGACCAAAACGCAGGCCGACAAACTGGCCAAGACGCTGAAGGTCAACATTGGCAAAGACGTGAAAATCAATACGACCGTTGATGAAAACCTCATTGGCGGTCTTGTCGTTAAGGTGGGCTCGAAGATGATCGATACGTCGATCCGCTCCAAGCTCAATTCCCTCCAGAATGCAATGAAAGAGGTCGGATAAATGGGTATCCAAGCAGCAGAAATTTCTGCGATCCTGAAGGACCAGATCAAGAACTTTGGTCAAGACGCAGAAGTGGCCGAAGTGGGTCGCGTTCTGTCCGTGGGCGACGGAATTGCCCGTGTGCACGGGCTGGACAATGTACAGGCCGGTGAGCTTGTGGAATTCCCCGGCAAGATCATGGGTATGGCGCTGAACCTTGAAGCCGACAACGTGGGTGTTGTTATCTTCGGCTCGGACCGGGACATTAAAGAAGGCGACACCGTTAAGCGGACGCAATCTATCGTGGACGTTCCGATTGGTGACGAACTGCTGGGCCGCGTTGTAGACGGTCTGGGTAACCCGCTGGACGGCAAAGGCCCGATCAACGCCAAAACACGCGGTGTGGCCGACGTCAAAGCGCCGGGCATCATCCCGCGTAAATCGGTTCACGAGCCGATGGCAACCGGTCTGAAATCGGTTGACGCGATGATCCCGATTGGCCGTGGCCAGCGCGAGCTGATCATTGGTGACCGTCAGACCGGCAAGACCGCTGTGGCGCTCGACACCATCCTGAACCAGAAAACCTATAACGACGCTGCTGGCGACGACGAGAGCAAGAAGCTCTACTGTGTTTACGTGGCCGTTGGCCAAAAACGCTCGACCGTTGCGCAGCTGGTGAAGAAGCTGGAAGAAAGCGGCGCGATGGCCTATTCCATCGTTGTGGCCGCCACCGCGTCCGACCCCGCACCGATGCAGTTCCTCGCGCCCTATTCGGCGACCGCCATGGCCGAGCATTTCCGCGACAATGGCCGCCATGCTCTGATCATTTACGATGACCTGTCCAAACAGGCCGTGTCTTATCGTCAGATGTCGCTGCTGCTGCGTCGTCCGCCCGGCCGCGAAGCCTATCCGGGTGACGTTTTCTATCTTCACTCCCGCCTGCTGGAACGGTCTGCGAAACTGAACGAAGACAATGGTGGCGGATCGCTGACGGCTCTGCCGATCATTGAAACCCAGGGCGGCGACGTGTCGGCCTTTATTCCGACCAACGTGATTTCGATCACCGACGGTCAGATCTTCCTTGAAACCGAACTGTTCTATCAGGGCATCCGCCCGGCTGTGAACACCGGTCTGTCGGTGAGCCGCGTTGGTTCGTCCGCTCAGACCAAGGCGATGTCTTCGGTGGCTGGCCCGGTGAAACTGTCGCTGGCTCAGTACCGCGAAATGGCGGCCTTTGCGCAGTTTGGCTCGGACCTTGATGCCGCCACCCAGCAGCTGCTGGCCCGTGGTGCGCGCCTGACCGAACTGATGAAACAGCCACAGTATTCGCCCCTGTCCAACGCCGAGATCGTCTGCCTGATCTACGCAGGCACCAACGGCTTCCTCGACAAGATCGAGGTGAACCAGGTTGGTCGCTTTGAAGCGGGTATGCTGAACCACCTGCGCTCCAAGCATCAGGCGCTTCTGGATGATATCTCGGACAATGACCGCAAGGTTAAAGACGAGTTGGCAGACAAGATCAAAGCCGCGCTGGAAGAATTCGCAGCAGACTTCGCATAAGGGGAGATAGGCAATGCCGAGTCTCAAGGACCTTAAAATGAGGATCGAGTCGGTCAAATCGACCCGCAAGATCACCAAGGCCATGCAGATGGTGGCCGCCGCAAAACTGCGGCGGGCACAGGAAGCGGCCGAGATGTCGCGCCCCTATACCGAACGCTTTACCCATGTGATGGGCAAGCTGGCGGCGTCGGTGGGCGACAACGAAAGCGCACCCAAACTGCTGCGCGGCACCGGCAACGATCAGGTGCACATGTTGGTGGTGATGACCGCCGAGCGTGGGTTGTGCGGTGGCTTTAACGGCAACATCGCCAAGCTGGCGCGCGCTGAGGCTCAAAAGCTGATCGCGGACGGCAAGACGGTGAAGATCGTCACCGTTGGCAAAAAGGGTCGTGATGCGATCAAACGCGACCTTGGCGATCACTTTGTTCACCACGTCGATATGACCGAGGTGAAGAATGTGGGCTACGCCGATGCGCAGGCGATTGCCACGGATGTGCTGGACCGCTTTGAAGCGGGTGAGTTTGATGTCGCCAAGATTTTCTACTCGAAATTCCAGAACGTGGTCACGCAAATCCGGACCATGCAGCAGGTGATCCCGTTTGATGTGCCCGCAGATGCGGGCGACAGCGACGACGCGGACAGCTTTTACGACTACGAACCTGACGAAAGCGCCATTCTGGCCCAGCTTTTGCCGCGCGCGGTGGCCACGGCCATTTTCGCCGGTTTGCTGGAGAATGGCGCATCCGAGCAAGGGGCCCGGATGTCGGCGATGGACAACGCCACGCGCAACGCAGGCGAGATGATCGACAAGCTGACCATTCAGTATAACCGCTCGCGTCAGGCTGTGATCACCAACGAGTTGATTGAAATTATTTCGGGCGCCGAGGCGCTCTAAGAGAACCGGAGAAACGAAACATGGCAAATGCAAAAGGCAAAGTCACACAGGTGATCGGCGCCGTTGTGGACGTTCAGTTTGACGACCACCTGCCCGAGATTCTGAACGCGCTGAACACCGAGAACCAGGGCAAGAAACTGGTTCTGGAAGTGTCGCAGCACCTTGGTGAACGCTCCGTGCGCTGCATCGCGATGGACGCCACCGAAGGCCTCGTGCGCGGTCAGGAAGTCACCGACACCGGCGGCCAGATTATCTGTTCCCGTTGGCAATGTGACGCTCGGGCGCATCATGAACGTGATCGGCGAGCCGGTTGACGAAGGTGAGCCGCTGAAAGCCTCTGAAACCCGCCGCCATTCACCAGCCTGCGCCGCTGTTTGAAGAGCAAGCAACCGAATCCGAAGTGCTGGAAACCGGCATCAAAGTGGTTGACCTGCTGGCCCCCTACGCGAAGGGCGGTAAAATTGGCCTTTTCGGCGGTGCCGGTGTGGGCAAAACCGTTCTGATCATGGAACTGATCAACAACATCGCCAAAGTGCACTCGGGCTTCTCGGTGTTCGCTGGCGTTGGCGAACGGACCCGTGAAGGCAACGATCTATATCACGAGATGATCGAATCCAACGTAATCAAGCCCGATAATCTGGCAGAAAGCCAGGTTGCCCTGGTTTACGGTCAGATGAACGAACCTCCCGGAGCGCGTGCCCGTGTGGCCCTGACCGGTCTGACGCTGGCCGAACAGTTCCGTGACCAGTCCGGGACCGACGTTCTGTTCTTCGTGGACAACATTTTCCGTTTTACCCAAGCGGGTTCCGAGGTGTCGGCTCTGCTCGGTCGTATTCCCTCGGCTGTGGGCTATCAGCCGACACTGGCCACCGACATGGGCGCAATGCAGGAACGCATTACGTCGACCAAAGCTGGCTCGATCACTTCGATCCAGGCGGTCTACGTGCCTGCGGATGACCTTACCGACCCTGCACCTGCCACAACCTTTGCGCACTTGGACGCGACAACCGTTCTGAGCCGTGCGATTTCCGAACTGGGTATTTACCCGGCTGTGGACCCGCTCGATTCAACATCGCGTCTGATGGACCCGTCCATCGTGGGTGAAGAGCACTATCAGGTGGCGCGTGATGTTCAGGGTATCCTGCAACGCTATAAATCGCTGCAAGACATCATCGCCATTCTGGGCATGGATGAACTGAGCGAGGAAGACAAACTGACCGTTGCCCGCGCCCGGAAAATTCAGCGTTTCCTTAGCCAGCCGTTCGACGTTGCGAAAGTGTTCACCGGCTCGGACGGTGTTCAGGTGCCGCTTGAAGACACGATCAGTTCGTTCAAGGCGGTTGTGGCCGGCGAATACGATCATCTGCCCGAAGGCGCCTTCTACATGGTTGGCGGCATCGACGAAGTGATGGCCAAAGCTGAGAAAATGGCAGCTGACGCGGCATAAGGTGGCGGCGGGGGAGACTTCGCCCTGCGATATGATCCGGGTGTAGGGCGGGGTTTAGCCCGCCTTCCTCCCGCAAAAGGAGGCCATTATGGCTGATACAATCCAATTCGATCTGGTAAGCCCCGAGCGCCTGCTCGCCTCGGTGTCAGCCAAAGAGGTGCAAATCCCAGGGTCAGAAGGCGATATGACGGCGCTGCCTGATCATGCCCCTCTGATCACCACCCTGCGCCCCGGCGTTTTGAAAGTGACCAGCGACAAGGGCACTGACGAATACGTCGTGACCGGTGGCTTTGCCGAGATCAACGAGAAAAGCATTTCGGTGCTGGCCGAACAGGCAATCCCGCGCGGCGATGTCACGCAGGAGCAGTTCAAGGCAATGGTTGATGCGGCCACTGATGTGCTGGCCAAGGCACAGGAAACCTATGTGAACGAACCTGGCCCCGTCGATGACGCCGCCAAGATGCTGGCCGATATGGTCGCCGTCGGCGATGTGATTGGCCTCAGCGCCAACTGATCCACACCGATTATCCATTAAAAAGAGCCCGTCACTGACGGGCCTTTTCTTTTTGGGTGTCCCTAAAAGGGCTTTAGGCGGAACGGCTCATCGGCTGTGACAGAGCGCTCAGAAGACGCTGGATCAGCGAAGGGCGCGCGATGCGGGCCACATTCAGGCGATCACAGGCTTTGTGCATCTTGTCATTGTTTTGCGCAGCCAGAGTTGCGTTTGAGAAGGCTCCGGCCAGCGTGACGTTGCTTAGAAGAGTAGGTGTCATAGTCTTTGTCCTTGGTTTGATGGGCGACCGATCCGCCGTGTTGATGAGAGAGAGATAACCCATCCCCGTCAGCGGCGCGTGAAAGAGCCCGTGATTTTGGCGCCAGTTCGGCTGGCAGAATCGTGATTTCACCGTTAAAGTCAGGCTCACAGGCGTTATTTTGAACATTGCGAGATATTGATGCTGCGTTTGACCCTTTTCGGGAGCTTTTCATTGGCCGATGCCAGTGGCGCCGAAATCGCGTTGTCATCGCGCAAGGCGCGCGCCCTTTTGGCCTATCTGGCGCTCTCCCCCGGCCTGTCACGCAGTCGCGAGGAAATCATGGCCCTGCTGTGGTCCGACCGGGGTGAGGCGCAGGCGCGCGGGTCGCTGCGTCAGGTCCTGAGTGGGTTGCGCAAAAAACTGGGCGAGGCAGAGGATGTGCTGCGCATCGACAATGACAAGGTTGCGCTTGATCCCGGCAAACTGACGGTGGCGGACAGCAACGGTCAGGATTTGCTGGCAGGGTTCCACCTGAACGACGCCGCGTTTGAGGAATGGCTGCGCGACGAGAGGCTGCGTCTTGAAACGGCCCCGCCGAAAGCCAACGACGGTACCACACGCGAAATGCCCGACATCGCGGTCCTGCCCTTTGAAAACATGTCCAAACTGCCCGAGCAGGATGCTTTCTCGGAAGGGATCACCGAGGATATTCTCACTGAGCTGGCGCGCTTTAGTGGCTTTACCGTCTACTCGCCCTGGTCGTCCTTTCACTATGATGACGAGATGACGACCGAGCAGATCGCACAAGAGCAAGAGATTGATTACGTGCTCGAAGGCAGCATGCGCCGGTCCGGGAACCGAGTACGTATCACCGCGATGCTGTTTGACGCCGAGACGGTGAACCACGTCTGGGTGCAGCGGTTTGACCGTGATCTGGGCGATGAATTTGCGGTGCAGGATGAGGTCGCCAAAGAGATCACCACTGCGGTTTCGGCCAAGATTGAAACGGACGCCTACGAAGAGGCCGTCAGCCGGTCAGATCGCGACCGCAGTGCCTTTGACTATGTTCTGCTGGGTGAACGGGCACAACGAGAAGACTGGGCCGCGCAAGAGGCGGTCGCCTATTACGAAAAGGCGATTGCCCTCGATACCGAGTGCGCGCGGGCCTATGCGAACCTGGCCAACTGGCATGCCTGTAGCAGCCTGACTCATTTCGTTCCTGAGGACGACGCGTATCGCAAGACCCGCGAATTGGGAGAAACCGCGCTGAACCTCGCACCCAAGGATGCCATCGTGCTGGCCATTCTGGGCGATGCTTATGCAGTTGTGGGCGATACGACCCTGTCGCGCCAATGTATGGACAAGGCGATCCGTCAGAACCCCAACCACCACTCAGTCATGATTTTCGCCGCAAGCACCTTTGCCTGGCAGGGCGAGGCCGAACAGTCTTTGCAATGGCTGGAGCGCTATCTGCGGCACGACCCGCTGTGGACGGCGGCTGCGATGGAGGTATGTCTGGAGGTCTATTATCTTGCAGGGCGCTTTGACGAGGCGGTGGCCACAGTCGCCCGTTGGACCGATCTGCCGCTGAACCTGCTGGCCTCACTGGCCGCAGCCCATGCCCAGACCGGACGCCTGGACGAGGCCGCCGAACTGCGCGCGCTTTACGAGGCCGGATTGCCCGAGGGCCGCAGCTTTGAAGATCATATTCTGGGCCCGATGCGCCTGTGTCACAGCAAAACTGTGGTTGATAGGTGGGTGGAAGGCTTTGCCAAGGCTGGGTTTGCGGTTTGATTTCGCCATGCTGATCGCGCCCCGGTCGCCGGGGTCGGGCACAAGGCCACACCCCTCCTTTTTTCTTCGCAATTCTGCCCAAAAATTATATTATATACACAGAGTCCTCGAGCACCCGACTTTTGACGGGTTGACGTCTGACCGTAGAACGATTCAGCTAGCCGCATGATCCGTCCCAACTTTCTTTCTCCCACGGAGCGCCTTGAGCTTGAGTCCTGTGTGCGCAGTCAACGCGAAGATCATGGGATTGCACGGCGTGCAAATGCGCTCCTTTTGCTGGATGACGGGAAGTCCTGTCAAGTAATCGCGGAATTTCTATATTTGGACGACGACACCATTCGTGGCTGGCACAAAACCTACCGTGAAAGCGGCTGGGACGCGCTTGCCGCCGATGGCTGGAAAGGGGGTCAATCTCGTATGGCCCCAGATCAAGAGGCTGCATTATGCGATTGGCTGAACGGTCGCTTCTGCCGTTCGACAGTTGAGATAAGAGCCCATATTTCAACAGAATTTGGCCTGCGCTACTCGCATTCTGGCTGCATCAAGCTTCTTGCCCGGCTCGGGTTTGAGTATCGCAAACCCAAGGCCCTGCCACGGGGTGTATCTGTCGAGAAACAGGCCAGCTTCATTACGATGTACGAGCGGTTGATGACCGAGCTTGGCGCTGATGAAGCCGTTTATTTCGCTGATGCCGTCCACCCAGAATATCAGACAAAGCCTGCATATGGCTGGGTGAAGGCAGGCTCAAACCCCGCAGTCCCGACCACTGCTGGGCGAGGCCGTGTGAATATCCATGGCGGGCTCAACCTTGAAACCTTCGACGCGCCCTTTGTCGAGCCAACCACCGTCGACGGTGTCAGTGCCACGCAGCTTCTAGCCAAGATTGAAACGCGCAACCCCGACAAGCGATTAATCCACGTCATCTGGGACAACGCGCCCTATCACAAAGGGCCGGATGTCAGGGCGTTTCTCGCAAGGCCAGATTGCCGCATCCACCTTATCCAGTTGCCGCCATACTGCCCGCACCTGAACCCCATTGAACGATTATGGGCTGTCATGCACCAGTTCGTGACGCACAATCATCATTACCCAACCCAAAAACAGTTTGCGAATGCAATCCTGAAGTTCTTCCGCGTAACCATACCAAACGAGTGGAAAACATTCCGAAGCCAAGTCTCAGACAATTTTCGCGTCATAACTCATGAGAAGTTTCGGGTTTTGGCGTAGCTCCGGTATACTACTGCGCCTGAATTGACCTGAAGAATTTGTAGAGAGGTTGATTCAATTTGCCGCATGGTCATACGTATCACAGCATGCACTTTGAGAGCATGAACAAGCCCCACAAAACGGTTTCGCTATCTGCCTGTAAAACGCGGAGCAATATTGGGCCACAGAAGCGGCTGCATATCGCAGTTGTAGCGGAGTAAAAGTCCGCCAGTTTGTGCCCTTCGTTTATTCGGAGGGCGGGAGATGTATTCTGTGGATATTTATAGTCGTGTGCGCCGTGCTTGTTTGAAGGACGGTATGTCTGGCCGAGAAGCGGCGCGGTTTTTCAACATGGCGTAATCAGGATCAGCACTCAGTTACCCCTGTTATTCTGGATGCACATGCAATTGAAAAGGAGACTGACCAATGGAATATTTTGCTGGTTTGGATGTGTCCATGGAAGAGACGCATATCTGCATTCTGGATCGTGAAGGGGCCCTTATTCGTGAAGGAAAAGCGAGCTCAACACCAAAAGCGATCGCTGACTTCCTCGCTTCTGGACCACCATGTGCCAAAGTTGTATTTGAAACGGGACGGATGGCACCAATGCTTTACCATGGGCTGACGGAGCTTGGTGTCCCGGTTGTTTGCATCGAGAGCAGGCAAGCATATCAGGCCCTTAAATCTCTGGCCGGCCACAAGACGGACCGCAATGATGCCCGCGGTTTGGCACACCTGGCGCGGACGGGATTCTACAAGCCGACCCATGTCAAATCACTGTCAGCGCACGCAATCCGGTCGCTGATCGCAGCCCGCAAGAAGCTGGTCGGACAGCGTGTGACGCTCGACAATCAGATCCGCGGTCTGGTCGTCGTCTTCGGCGTGCGGCTGCCACGAGCTTTGTCTCCGGCATTCAAAAACGCGGCGCTAAAAGTTAGCGATGGAGTGCCTGGCCTCCATGCCGCAATTTGCGGACTGTTCGCAGCACGCGAAGCAATCCTCGCGGCGGTTGCAGCCATTGATGGCGACATCAAAAAGATGACCCGCAAATCCGAAGTCTGCCAGCGCCTTATGACGGTACCAGGGGTCGGTCCGATCACAGCATTGGCCTTTGCCGCAGCAATTGATGATCCGTCGCGTTTCAGGAAATCGCGTGATGTGGGGGCGTATCTTGGACTGGTGCCGCGACGGCATCAATCTGGTGAAATCGACTACACGGGCAGCATCTCAAAGCGGGGCGACGTGCGCGTCAGAACGCTTCTCTATGAGGCCGCCAATGTGATGCTGACGCGGTATGCCGCTCCGCTCAAATTGAAGACATGGGCCCTCGCAATCGGTGCGCGCTCAACGATGAGAAAGGCCCGAGTGGCTCTGGCGCGTCGTCTGGCAATCATACTTCATGCCATTATGCGAGACAAAACTGACTTCCAGTCCGCGTAAGGCTTACGAGGCGACAACGAGGATTCCTAAATCAAAGTTCCCATCTGGGACGATGCCCGAGGGAGGGCGTGAGACACGGCGCCGATTCTGTAGCAACAGCCAAGACCAACGGTATGATTGCGGTTTCAACATTGCCGACCCACACCCAGCCAACCCCATCATGAACCTCAGAGTTCGAAGAGAACAAAGGCAACCTCTGACATCAAAAGCAGGAAACTCAGGAAACACGCATTGACAGATTAGAGAACAAAGATCGTAAGACGATCGCGAAGATGCTGCGCCATGAACTTCCGCCTGGGTATCGTCGGTCGGAAGCGCCTCGGCGGCCAACGCTTGATGGTTATGTTGGTGTGGTCGATGAGATACTGCGCACAGACAAAGCCCTGATCAAAAAGCAGCGACACACGGCCAAGCGCATCTTTGAACGGCTGCGCGATGAGCATGGATATGCCGGCAGCCTGACCACGGTGACCTATTACGTGCGCGAGCAAAAACGGCGCACCAAAGAGGTGTTTGTGCCGTTGTCGCATCGGCCGGGCCATGCGCAGGTTGATTTTGGTGAGACGCTGGGCGTGATCGGTGGCGTGGAATGCAAGATCCACTTCTTCGTGATGAGCTTGCCACATTCTGATGCGGTGTTTGTGAAGGGATATCCAGCTGAGACAACCGAGGCGTTTTGCGATGGCCATGTGTCCGCCTTTGCATTCTTTGGCGGCATTCCGCAATCCATTCTCTACGACAATACCAAGATCGCCGTGGCTCGGATACTCGGGGATAAGACGCGCATCCGCACACGTCGGTTTACGGAACTGCAGTCGCATTACTTGTTTGATGACAAGTTTGGCAGACCCGCGCGAGGGAACGATAAAGGCAACGTTGAGGGCATGGTTGGATACACCCGCCGCAACTTCATGGTTCCCGCACCTCGCTATGACAGCTTTGATGATCTGAACGCACATTTGGAAGAGAAGTGTTTAGCACGTCAGGCCGATACGTTGCGGGGTCACACCCAAACCATAGGCGCACGCCTGATGTCGGATTTGGATGCTCTGATGGGATTGCCCGTCGCAGAATATGAAGCCTGCGATCACGTCAGCACGCGTGCAACGTCGATCTCAATGGTGCGCTATCGCAGCAATGATTACTCGGTGCCAGTAGCCTATGCGCACCACGATGTTCATGTGCGTGGGTTTGTGCATGAGGTTATCATCGGCTGCGGCAATGAGATTATTGCGCGGCACAAACGATCCTACACATCAGCGGATATGGTCTTTGACCCATTGCACTTTTTGCCCCTGCTTGAACAAAAGGTGGGTGCCCTGGATCAGGCCGCGCCTTTGCAGGGTTGGCATTTGCCAGATGTATTTGCCACGCTGCACCGACTGCTTGAAGCCAGAATGGGTAAGCCGGGCAAGCGAGAATACGTTCAAGTCTTGCGCCTTTTGGAGACCTTCGAAATGGATGTTGTGCAAGGCGCAATCCAGCAGGCAATAGATATGGGTGCAATTGGCTATGACGCCGTAAAACACCTTGTACTGTGTCGGGTTGAGAAGCGGCCACCACGATTGGATTTGGACTTCTATCCATACTTGCCCAAGGCCAATGTCGGCACAACACGCCCATCCAGTTACATGAGCTTGATGGGAAGGACCGCGGCATGACCGAAGCCCCTCGGATTCTTCTACGGCATCATCTTAAACAACTGCGACTGCCAACGTTCCAAGGCGAGTATGCCAAACAGGCGCAGCTCTGTGCTGCAGAGAACAAAGATCACATCCACTATCTGGCGCGGCTGTGTGAGATGGAATTGATCGACCGCGAACGCCGGATGATTGAACGGCGCATCAAAGCGGCGAAGTTCCCCAGCACCAAGAGCTTGGATAGCTTTGACTTCAAGATCATGCCAAGCTTGAACAAGCCCCTGACGATGGATCTGGCACGATGCGATTACGTTAATCGCAGGGAGAACATCATCGCGCTCGGCCCGTCAGGCACGGGCAAGACACACATCGCCCTGGGACTTGGGCTGGCTGCATGTCAAAGAGGACTGAAGGTGCGCTTCACAACGGCTGCGGCATTAGTCCATGATCTGATCGAGGCTCAAGATGAGCGGAGATTGCAGCGCCTTCAAAAGCAACTGACCAGCCAGAACCTGTTGATCATTGATGAACTGGGCTTCGTACCGCTCAGCAAATCTGGCGCAGAGCTGCTCTTCGAGGTCATATCCCAATGCTATGAACGCGGCTCCATCATCATAACCTCGAACCTGCCCTTCGATGAATGGACTGAAGTCTTTGGCTCTGAGCGGCTGACCGGTGCGCTACTCGATCGTTTAACCCATCACGTCCACATCCTCGAGATGAATGGCGAAAGCTATCGGCTCAAACACAGTCGCAACAACCGAAAATAACCAGCCCGCAATCACAGTCAGAATAATGCTGGCCTTATGGCCAGCATGCGCTTTGGCACGCTTCAGCTTTGTGACGAGCACGCGTGCAAAAGCGCCACAAAACATCAACCGAAGTGGCCCATTTTTACGCCGCGACATGGACCCATTTTACTCTGCGATTGACAGGCGAGGAATACGCTGAGTTCAAGATTGCTCAGGTCAGAGCCAGAGAGGTTATCGTCGATTTCCATAAGCCGCGCAAAATCATCTGTTGCATCAGCCCATATGCGTGCCGGAATTGTCTCCCAACCGAGCCGCTTGGCGGCTTCCAGGCGGTGTCCGCCCGCCATCAAAACAAGGCTCTCGCCGGTTGCACGCCGTTTCTTGCGCACATGGATGGCATCCTTGATCACGCCCAATTCCTCGATCGAGGCCATCAGGCTTTGCACACCGGCGTCCGAGACAGGCCGAAGCCGGTGCTCCGCATCCACTTCAATATCCGCAACGGGGATGCGCTGGATCTTCGGTTCGGAGATTTTTGTCACGCCTCAGTATCCTTCCGGGCTTTTCGTCAGCCGGTAGTAAAATCGCCGCTGGCCATCTTTGACCGCCTGTCGGCAGGTGATCCCGGCCCCGTTTGCGCGCAGTTCCGCGATGACCGAATTGACCGCGCAAATGCCTGCCGCCCGCGACAACGCGCGGGCTGGCATGCAGGCGGGCGTGGTGCATCATGCCATCCCCACGGGTGCGTCCGCAGCGAGCCCCTCAAGCACCCCTGTCGCCATCAGGGCGATATCATCACAGACCGCCAGACGCTCCTTCGCGCGCTTGATGCCGTGATGGAGCGTTGTGTGATCCCGCCCTCCGAGAGCCGCCCCGATAGCGGTCAGGGGCGCGCCTGTCAGCGCCGCCGCCAGCAGCATGGCCAACTGCCGCGCCCGGACCACCCCGGCGGTACGACCCGCGCCGCGCAGCGTGTCCGCGTCCAGATCGGCAACGTGCGCCGTCCAGAC
The DNA here is from genome assembly GCA_965207105.1 of Roseovarius sp. GTDB lineage: Bacteria > Pseudomonadota > Alphaproteobacteria > Rhodobacterales > Rhodobacteraceae > Roseovarius. The sequence goes on from CBDBLS010000016.1 coordinate 57,044, forward strand.
GATAATCCTTGTGACCGCACGGGTCCGGCAGCCGGACAGCCGTGTCACGGGGCCCAGTCCCTCAAGCGCCGCCCTCAGCTCCGCCCGCCGCCCTGTGTCTGCAGTCCCGGTTGGCAATCGGGAGGCGTGCAATGCGCGCTCCGCCCGGTCCATATGCCCGGCAGTTTCCAAGGCATGCGCCTGTGCAACCGCCACGCGCAAAAGCCCGATCAGCTCACGGGCTGTATCGGTCGCACCGGTCGCACCGGTCGCACCGCGCGCGCTGTGCTGATCCATCCTGCGCAACAACGCGGCCGCACCACCAAGCGCGCGCCGCATCTCCCTGAACTCCGCCAGCGCGCTCATGGGGTGCCCCCGAGCGCGTGACCAAACAACAGGAACATCCAAAGCACACCGAAAAGCGAAACCACCCCGATCAAATCCCCCAGCCAGTGATCCTCCAGCCGCGCCACCGCGCCGCACAGGCCCCGCCAGAAGCCCCCGACCCGCGCAAGACAGGATCTGCGCAGGGTCGGGGCAGGTGCCGCCACGAAAACGGACAATCGTGGCGGAGACGGGTGGCGGTGCCCGGTGGACCTCATGTGACACCTCCCGGAACACGGTCCAGCAACCACAGCGCGGCGGTCAGAACAGCCGCCGGCGGGACGGTAATGATCCCGGTGTCGTGACGATTGGCCCGATCCAGCACAAGCCGGTATATATCCCGCCGATCAAGCTGAATTGTCGTATGTCCCAGCGACAGTGTGGCCATGCCCGCGTCAGGAGTGGCGCGGATATCCCAGCGGTTTATTCGAAGGGTCCCGCTCACCGGTCCCGCTCCGGCCGCTTCAGACCGTGTTCGGCGTCCATCCTGCCGCCAGGCCCGGGACAAGCTGCGCGACGCGGGCAGCCAGGGTGTCCCGGCAGTCCGGACAAAGCTCCACCATGCGCGCGCAGGCAACCGCGTCCGGGTCCATAAGCCCGTCATCAACGCGCATGAGCGCCAGCTCGTAAATCCCGGCTCCCGCGACCCCGCATCTATCGCAGCGCCCGCTCATGCCGCATCCCCGGCTTGCGGGGCCGCGGGAGCCGCAGCCAGGCCCGCAGGCGAACCCGGCGCAGGCGCGGGGCGCGGTATGTCGTCGGGCCACGCAAGGCCGGAGGGCCAGTGGTCGGAGAAGTATTGCGTGACGCGGGCCGCACGGCGCGTCGTAAGGTCGCAGCCGCGCTCAAGGCGGTCACAGAAGTCGCCGGATCCCGCCGCGTAGGTAGAAACAGTGCGGTGAGTAAGGCCGGAAGCGACAGCGTAGCTTCGGATTAGACGGGATAGTGATTTGCTATACATGGCAATAATATTTGCCAAATATGGAAATTTGTCAAATAATTTCTCGCCATAGCTGGCGAACCAATTATTCGCTATAGATTGCGAATGGACCGTGAGAATTTAGCAAACCTCTTTCGATCAGAAATCGCGCGACAGGAAACCAATCCATTTCGCGTTGAAAAGGATCATGGCCTTCCCGGGAGTGCTTTGCGCCATGTACTTGAAGGTCATGAACCCAAGGTTGGCCGCGCCGCAGAGATCTGCCGCGCCCTCGGCCTTGAATTCTACATTGGCCCGCCACGGCCCCCCGCGCCCGCCGAATCCGCACCGCCCGCCTGGACCAGCTTTGCGGAGACCACGGCCCCGCACCGGGGGCTTGCGAAATGCTCAGTTCAGGGCTGGGGCAAGCCGCAGCCCGAGCGTGACCCTTTACCAACACCGGAGACAGCCATGGATCAGGATATGTTCTGGGTCTCGGCAATCGGCCAGTCGATGATCCCCGAGGGGATAGCCTCTTCGGCCTTTTGCCTTGTGGCACCGGACACGCGGGCGCGGGAGGGGGACCGGGTCTGGGTGCTCGATCACGAGGGCAAGGCTGCCATCAAGCGACTGGTGGAAAAGCGGGAGAACGGCGATCTCAGGCTGCGCGGCTGGATGCCGATCCGGGACGGGCAGCAGAAAGACTTTGTGGAAGAGCGCTTTGCGGTGGCCCTCCGTGAGGTCTATCCGGTGATTGCGGTTTTCAGGGGCAAGCCCGGATCGGAGACCTGCAGCTATATTCCCGATCCCGGGCCACCCGCCCATGCGGTGCCCCCCGCGCCGGAGCGAATCCCCAAGGCCATCACCGATCTGCTGGGCCTGCCGGAGGGGGCGGCGGCGGCGAGGGTTCTGGCGGCGATGCAGGCGCAGCTTGCACACCGTGGCACGGCACATGCCACACCCGCAGCGGCCCTGGACAGGCGCACGCTCAAGGCGCTGACCAAAGCACTGCGGGAGGAGATGGCGGCCACGCTGGAAGAGAAGCTGGCGGCCACGCTGGACGCGCGTCTGCCGCCACGCCAGCCACCGGCCCGGCCGCAGTCCAAACCTGTGCCCGCCGAATCCGGCCTGTCCGATCCGAAAACCCCTGAGGCGTCCGTCACCCGGCTGCGGTTTGCGGGCGATGTGCGTGCGGCGGTCGGCGCGGGCGAGGAGGTGTTTGAAGAGACGGAAGTGTCGATCACAATCCCGAGCGAGGCGCTGCCGACGGGGCTGGACCCCGACACATGCATCGCGCTGCGGGTCGAGGGCGATTCGATGGAACCCAACATCCGTTCAGGAGATACCCTGGTGATTGACCAGAGCGACCGTGAGCCTCTTGAGGGCCGGGCCTATGTGGTGCGCAGCGCCCCGGGGCTGATCATCAAGCGGCTGCGGCAGGAGGCCGGTGCCTGGATCATGGCCAGCGACAATCCGGACTTCCCGCCACGCCCCATGGCCGGGGAGGACCGCATTCTTGGCCGCGTCCTGTGGTTTGGCCCGGAGAAGGCCGCCGTGGCGGGAGGGTAGACAGATGGGCGCGATTCGCGCCCGGCTCTGTAACTGATCGGTTTTATCGGATAGGCCAAAATCAGTTGTATGTTGCGCTGTCGGTGCTTTCAGGTTGCAGAGACAATAACGTTTTGTTTTCAGCGTGTTACGAAACATACAACTCGAAACCCGAACATACAACCGGAGTTGTATGTTCGGAAAATTGTCGAAGCCGCTATATCGCCGCTCAAACCCTTGTAAAACAGGCGTTTAAGCGCCGCCTGCACAGCCCGCCACCAGAGCTTGCAGTGGGCGCTGTCACCGGCAAATACCCTGATTTCCGGTGATACTGCATGACAACCCGCCGCGCACATGACACAGTCCGGATTTGTTATTTTTAGCTTTTATTTTAATGATCTATTCGGGCAAGTTCGCCATAGCCCCGGCAAGTTCGGTTACTGCAATTATCTGTGGCGAACAACATCCCGGGCACGCCGGTCGCCGTGATCCTGCCAGGCGCGGACCAGATCGCGTTCTTCCTGAGCAGAAAGCATGTCGGCACTGCGCGCGCGGCGCGCGGGTTGACCAAAGTTAGGGACAAGTTTGTTCATTTTTCTTAGGCTCTTTATAGTATCGAAACGAAACTAAGCAGATCAATCCAGTATTGTCAAAGTAATTTCGATTCTATATCAAATAAGCATGATCAATCTCCATAACACACCAGACAGAATTGCCGATTTACTGGTCCATTTGGGTCGCGCGACCCGCAGCGAGGACGGGCGCTCGGAATTGACGGCGGCGCAATGGACCTGCCTGCGGTTCTTCGCGCGCGCGAATGGCGACACGCGTACCCCGTCAAGCTTTGCCAGTTTCCAGGCGACGACGCGCGGTACCGCCTCTCAGATTATCAAAACACTGGAAAGCCGGGGCCTGATTGCCAGGCGGCGCTCGGAAAAGGATGGGCGCAGCGTGTGCTTTGACCTCACAGAGGTTGGTCACGAGATGCTTGCGCAGGATCCGCTCTGCGATCTGATGGGCGTGATCGACAAGCTGGGAACCGAGGAATGCGACCGCTTTCTTGAGACATTGTCACGTCTGGCTTCTGCGCTCGCGGACCTCAGAGAGGTGCCCTCCTTCGGGACCTGCAATGATTGCAGCCATTTCTCATCAGCCGGGGGCGCGTCCTATTGCGCCTGCATATCTGCGGAACTGATCACAGATGACATCGACAAACCTCTGCGCGAGCCATCGCGGACCCACCAACGACAGGTAAAGAGAAGGAGACCGGGATGACCGGGACTGAGCAAACCGCGGGACCCCGCATGATCGCCATCAGCAGTGGCAAGGGCGGGGTCGGCAAATCGACCGTCACCGCCAATATCGCCGTCGCAATGGCCGAAGCGGGCCTGTCTGTTGGCGTGGTGGATGCCGACATCTATGGGCCCCTCGATTCCGGGTATGCTGGGCATCCCCGGCACGAAGCCCGCCGTGACGCCCGAGCAATTGGTGATCCCGGCCCAGGCGCATGGCGTTTAAGGTTATCTCGATGGGCATGCTGACTGACGACGACAAACCCGCGATCCTGCGAGGTCCGATGGTGACCAAATATCTGCAGATGTTCGTGCGTCAGGTGGATTGGGGCCAGTTGGACGTACTCCTGCTGGACTTGCCGCCAGGGACCGGTGACATCCAGCTGACGCTGGCACAGGCGTTTCCGCTGGCGGGCGCCGTGGTGGTCAGCACGCCGCAGGATGTGAGCCTCAAGATCGCCCGGCGCGGCCTGCGGATGATGGAACAGGTGAACGTGCCCATCCTGGGGGTGATCGAGAATATGAGCGGCTTCACCTGCCCGTCCTGCGGAACGCTCACGCAATATCTTCCATCAGGGCGGTGGAGAAGCCATCGCTCAGGAATTGGGTGTCGCGTTTCTGGGCAAGGTCCCGCTTGATCCCAATGTGGTTGATTGCGGCGACGATGGCACACCTCTGGTCAAAGCGGCACCGGGCAGCCCGGCCGCCACGGCCTATCGCCAGACCGCGGTCGCGTTGGCGCAGACCAAGGAGAATGCGGGAGGCATGGCGACGCCCTTTGCCTGGTCCATCGCTGACGGTGCGGGCAAGCCAACCCCGGCCGCACCCGTCGCCGGTGGCGCGCCGGACAGGCTGGCCGCGTTGGATTATGACGACGCCGGCCTGACCCTGCGTTGGGCAGATGGGTTTGGGCAACGCCTGACCCCGCGTGACCTGCGCCTTGCCTGCACCTGCGCGCAATGCCGCGACGAGGTGACAAGCGCGCGTCTGCTTGATCCCGACACGGTGCCGCTCGACACCCGCATCACACGGATCTGGAGCATTGGGAACTACGCTCTGGGCCTGTCCTTTACCGATGGCCACGATACCGGCATCTACACGTTCAATGCGCTGCGCGCGATGCAAGGTACGGAGCTGGAAGATGTCTGAGGCAACAACCCGCAGACGCATTCAGGCACAAGCTTCGGCAAGTGATCAAAACGCCATGGGCTTTGTTCTGGATGCACCGCTTCAATCCGGCAGCCCGCTGCGCTTTGATGCGCCGGATGGCCCCCCGCTGGCACGTGCGCTTTTTGCGATCCCCGGCCTGCTGCGGATCGAGGTGGCCGGGGCGGCAATCTGGGCGAAGAAGAGCGAAGAGGCCGACTGGGCTGTTCTAAAGCCAGCTGTCGCCGCAGCCATCCGTCAGGTGCTTGACGAAACGCAAAGCCCACTTGCCTGGGACGAAGCTCCGGGATGACGCTGACCCGAATGCGGTCCTGCTTCGGGAGGTCGAGGATCTGCTGGGCCGCCAGGTCAATCCCGCCGTGGCAGCGCATGGTGGACAGATATCCGCTGACCGGGTGGATGGTCATACGGTCTATCTGCGGATGTCTGGCGGGTGCCAGGGCTGTGCGTCGTCATCTGCCACCTTGCGGCAGGGGGTGGAACGGATGCTGCGGTCTGCCCTGCCGCAGATCCGCGAGATCGTCGACGTGACCGACCATGCGGCGGGCAGCAACCCTTTCTATGCGCAGGACAACGGGACGTCCCCGGTGCTGAACCGGCCGGTTCCGGAGGACGTGATCGGCTGGGAAGAGGGGCATTTGACCGTCGATCCGGACTACCTTGCGCCGAAACTCGGCATAACGGCGGACGCTTTGCGCACAGGTCTGCGGATTGGCGATGTCAAAGGCGTGACCGAAGTCGGAGAAGGCGCGGACTCAGGCAAAACCAGAGTTATTCTGCGCACGACGACCCGCGCCTGGGCAGCTGAGGTGCTGAGCGACGGATCGGCGCGCGAGATTCCACCCCCACGCGAAACCAACGCTGCGGTGGACCGCGAACAGGATCTGACTAACCGCGTGCGCGATTACCTTGCAGGGCTTGCCCCGCACAAGGCACCCATGGCCTACGGGGCGTTGGCGCGTGCGCTTGGACTGTGGGCGCCAGGCTCGATACGCCGTATCACCAGCGCGCTGGAAACGACGATGCGGGAAGATGCCGCGGCAGGCCGCCCCTTCATTTCGGCCCGGGTTGTCAGCCGAGGTGGCAACGGGCTTCCGGGCAGGGGCTTCTTTGACTTGGCCCGTGCCCTGGAGCGTGGACATCGTGACGGCGAAAGCGATCGGGATTTCTACGCACGTGAGGTCGACACCCTTGAGCAGGCGCTTGCAAGTGACGCAAGCCCTGAGCCCGGCGCTGAGACCTAAGGTTCATAGGATACGTGTGGGACCTCTGCCTCGCATCCTCCCGGAGAAAGCGGTCCCTTTCGACAAGTGCGACGATCCCACGCGGCCAGTGCGAGAAACGCACGGTCGTATGGGAGTATAGCCAAACGAGCGCTAACCATAACTATCTTCAAACCAACACTTGCGTGATGGTGAAACAGATCACCTGGAGGACAAGACTGATATCCTGCGACCAGTGAGAAAAAAAGAACAGGCCGGTTATGTCGCACGGCACGTGGGGCCACTTTCCCGCAGCAAATGATTTCGATTGCTGACGCCCCCTTTTTCCAAAGCAGCCGTTTGTCAAATGCACCGCATCATGAAAAAAGGGCTCATGGACTAAGCCGCTCTCGCGGGCATTGGCGCGTGTGGCTAACGGACGACAACTTCACTGATGCCGCGCATTTTGCGATGTGACTGATCTGACTGACGATTGAGCTTTCTCAATTGGACAGGAGGTTCCCATGACACAGGAGAAGATGAGCCCGCTGCGTGCGCGGATGATCGAGGACATGCGTATTCGCGGGATGGCGGAGACGTCACAGAAAGCCCATATCCGGGCGCTCAAGGATTTCACTGCATTTCCGGGGCGCTCACCGGACACCGCGAAACCGGAGGAGTTGCGCGCCTGTCAGCTTCATATGACGGACACTGAGGTCACACCTTCGCTCTACAACGCCCGGATCACAGCGTTGCGGTTCTTTTTCGGCATGACGTGTGATCGCGAGGACATGAAGAAGTACATGCAGTTCCGCACCGAGCCGCGCAAGCTCCCGATTGTTCTGAGCATCGAGGAGGTTTCGGCGGTTCCGGCGGCGGCACCGGGACCGGGTATGAAGTATCGGGCTGCTTTGAGCATTGGCTGCGGTGCCGGTCTGCGCGCCTCCGAGGTGACCAACCTGAAGGTCCGGGACATCGACAGTGACCGCATGCTGATCCACGTCGAGCGGGGCAAGGGCGGCAAGGACCGGGACGTGATGCTGTCGCCATCTCTGCTGGAGTTGCTGCGGGCCTATTGGCGCGAGGCCCGTCCGCAAGGCCGGCTGTTCCCGGGTCAAAGCCGGGTCGAGCCGATGTCACCCCGTTCGTTGAACAGGGCTTTCAACTCGGCAAAAGCAATGGTGGGGATAAAAAAGCCTGCGACGCTGCATTCGCTCCGGCACAGCTTCGCGACCCATCTTCCGGAGGCTGATACGGATGTGCGGGTAATACAGGTGTTGCTTGGCCACGCCAGGCTGACCACGACGGCGCGATATACCCATGTCGCCACCAAGTGTAATCGGCGGAGCAATACTCGGCCAGGGTAGCGGCGTCGTTGTGTTGTCGCGGGCGGCGTAAAAGTCGTCCACTTTTGCCCTTTCGTTTGATGGGAGGGCCGGGGGATTTTCACCGTGGAATTGTATTTGAAGGTGCGTCGGGCTCATTTTCAGGATGGGTTGAGCGGGCGTCGGATTGCCCGGGATTTTGGGATTGGCCGAGACAGTGTTGCGAAGATGTTGGCCTATTCGGAGCCACCGGGGTATCGGCGGACAGCGCCGATTAGGCGCCCGAAGCTGGATGCGTTCACCTGCCAGATCGACCAATGGCTTACTGAGGACAAAGCGCGTCCGCGCAAGCAGCGCCACACCGCAAAGCGTATCTTTGAGAGGCTGCGCGACGAGTGCGGCTTTGATGGCGGATACACAATCGTCAAAGACTGCGTCCGGGCCAGGAAGCGCTCTGGCAAAGAGATGTTCGTGCCGCTCAGCCATCCGCCCGGGCATGCGCAGGCGGATTTTGGTGAAGCGCCTGTCGTGATTGGCGGCGTTGAGCGGAAGGCGCACTTCTTCGCCTTTGATCTGCCGCAGAGCGATGCGTGTTTTATCCGGGCCTATCCTGCGGCAACCACCGAGGCCTGGCTGGATGGGCATGTGCATGCCTTTGCTTTCTTTGGGGCGGTTCCCCTGTCGATCCTCTATGACAATGACCGCTGCCTGGTGGCGCGGATCCTGCCGGACGGCACCCGGCAAAGAACCCAACGGTTCAGCGCAATGCTGTCGCATTATGTGGTCCGGGATCGCTACGGCCGTCCCGGCAAGGGGAACGACAAGGGAGCGGTCGAGGGGTTGGTCGGCTACGGGCGGCGCGACTTCATGGTGCCGATCCCGTCCTTTCCGGACCGGGATGCGTTCAACGCTCACCTGGAAGAGCAATGCCGCAAACGGCAGGACGATGTCCTGCGCGGACACAAGGCCAGCATCGGCGAACGGCTGCAAGCCGATCCGGCGGCAATGCAGGATTTGCCCGGCGCACCCTTCGAGGCCTGTGAGTTGCAAAGTGGCCAGGTCACATCGACATCGGTGGTGCGGTATCGCGGTAACGACTACTCGGTGCCGGTCGCATATGGCCACCGCGCGGTCTGGATCAAGGGCTTCGTGATCCGCGTCGTTATCGGTTGCGCCACTGAGGTGATCGCCGATCATCCCCGCTCTTATGACAGCGGTGACATGGTGTTCGACCCGCTGCATTACCTGCCGCTGATCGAGCGCAGGATCATGTCCTTCGATCAGGCTGCGCCCTTGCAGGGTTGGGAACTGCCTGACGCCTTCGCCACGCTCCGGCGCTTGCTGGAAGCCCGGCAGGGCAAGGCGGGCAAAAGGGAGTATGTCCAGGTCCTGCGCCTGTCGGAACGGTTCGAGCTGGAGGTGCTGCATCTTGCCGTCAAAGACGCCCTGCGAATGGGGGCGGTCAGCTTCGATGCGATCAAGCACCTCGTCCTGTGCCGCGTCGAGCGAAGGCCCCCGAGGTTGGATTTGGATGTCTATCCGTTCCTGCCCGGAACCAACATCGCCACCACCTCGGCTTCTTCCTGTATGAGCCTTCTGTCAGGAGGTGACGCATGACGGATGCACCCGAACTGCCGCTGACACACCACCTCAAGACTCTGCGCCTGCCCACCTTCCTGCGCGAGCATGACAAGCAAGCGCGCATTTGTGCGGCGGAAGGCCTGGATCATGTGCGCTATCCAGCCCGGCTGACCGAGCTGGAACCAATCGATCGGGAGAGGCGCATGGTCGAGCGCCGGATCAAGGCGGCAAAGCTTCCAACCGTCAAAAGCCTCGACAGCTTCGACTTTACGGCCATCCCCGGTCTGAACAAGATGATGGTGCTGGAACTGGCGCGCTGTGAATGGATCGAGCGCAAGGAGAACGTCATCGCGCTCGGCCCGTCGGGAACCGGCAAAACCCATGTCGCTCTCGGGTTGGGGCTGACCGCCTGCCAGAAAGGGTTGCCTGTCGCCTTCGTAACCGCCGCAGCTCTCGTGCACGGGATGATGGAGGCCCGCGACGAGAAACGCCTCCGGCAGCTTCAGCGCAAACTGGCCAAGGTCAAACTGCTGATCATCGACGAGCCGGGCTTCGTCCCCTTGAGCAAAACCGGCGCCGAGCTTCTGTTCGAGCTGATCTCTCAGCGCTGCGAGCGTGGCTCAACCCTGATCACATCGAACCTGCCCTTCGAGGAATGGACCGAGACATTCGGCACCGAACGCTTGACCGGCGCGCTCCTGGACCGGCTGACACATCACGTCAACATCCTCGAGATGAACGGCGAAAGCTACCGCCTCAATCAGAGCCGCGCACGTATTGCCAACCCTTCAACCTGACAACTGAACAATCGGCCTGACGGCCAATGCGCCTCGGAACGTGCTTGCTGATTGGTGGCCACACGCCCCAAGGCGCACTCCACAAACTGGCCGACTTTTGCTCCGCCCCAGTGGCCGGATTTTACTCCGCCGTTGACACGGGTTGGCAGACGTTGATGCATTTGCCGCCTGGCTTGCGCCGTTTCGCAAGTCCGAATGGGTGGTCTATGCCAAACCGTCCTTCGGCGGACCCGAAGCCGTACTGGCATACTTCAGCCGCTACACGCATCGGATTGCCATCTCCAACAGCCGCCTTGTCAGCGCTGATGCCCGAACCGTGGTGTTCCGCTGGAAAGACTGCCGGATCAAACGTGGAGACCGTATGAAGGTCATGCGGCTTGATACGCACGAGTTCTTGCGCCGGTTCCTTCATCCATGTGCTCCCAGGCGGGTTCCACCGCATTCGTCACTACGGCCTGTTGGCCAGCGCAACCCGCAAAAGCAACCTTGCCAGGATCCGCACGTTGCTCGGCGCGCAACCAGCAATGCAGCAAGACGCATCCACCGCCGATGTCATCCCGATGACATTGCGGGAGCCATGCCCCGACTGCGGCGGGCGGATGCGCATCATCGAGACCTTCCGGCGCGGGGAGCTTCCACGGTCTCGTGCTCCACCACGGAGGCAGGCCGCATGACCGAAAGCCTGCCCATCCCGTCCACCCCAGACCGGTTGCTGCGGCAATGCCGGCCAAGCCACCTCGTCTGCAGCGCCCCGACAGGCCGCGCGAACGACGCAAAAGGACATCCATCCGAGGCAAATCCTCTGGCAAAACTCGGAGACGACCGGCCTGAACCCCCAAGCCGGTGCGTCCGTGACAGTCAAAGACAAAGCCAACCGCACTCTTTCCCCATAGATAGCACCTAGCCCCCGCGGCTTCCTCCCTGAGAGGTTTGTCAACACGGGCCACAGTCAGACCGTGCCGAAACCCCGCGCAATGACCCGCGTCGAAAAACCTTCATCAAATCTCGGATGCGGCGCAGCATCTGCCAAATCGCGGCCTCGACCCTCGTCACTGACGGCCCATAGCGGCCGTTCGTCGCAGACGTGGTGGGAATGTCCGAAGCTCTGTGTATGGGGTTTGGCCCATGCGGTTAAAACGGGTCATCTGTTGAACCGTTCCGGGTATAGGATAGCGAACCGGTTTCGTGCCGCAACCCATTCTCTGACACATCGACCGGATTTTTCGAAGTTGCGGATGGCCAGATAGATCAGCTTTGTTGCAGCATCATCGGTTGGAAGGCCGCCGCGGGTTTTGGTAGTTTTCCGGATGACCCGGTTCAGGCTTTCTATGGCGTTGGTGGTATAGATGATCTTGCGCACATCCGGGGGGAAGGCGAAGAACGGGATCACCTCCTGCCATGCCCGCCGCCAGCCCGGGGCGATCGAGGGGTATTTTTGGCCCCATTCATCCTCGAAAGCATCAAGGGCTTTGGCGGCCTCCCCGTCGTTTACGGCCTGATAAATCTGCTTCAGGCTTCTGGCCCCTTCCTTGCGATCTTTCCAGCCGCAGAAGTTCAATGAATGGCGCACCGGATGTACAATACATGTTTGCACGGTGGTATCTGGATAGGCCGCGTTGACAGCGTCGGGGAAACCCTTGAGGCCATCCACAACGGCGATCAGGATGTCCTCCAGCCCCCGGTTTTTGAGATTGCTCATAATGGACAGCCAGAATTTGGCCCCTTCATTGGCGGCAATCCACAGGCCCGGAACCTCACGCTCACCATCAGGGGTGACGCCCAGGGCCACGTATACGGCCCTGTTCTTGACCTGACGGCTCTCGGCATCGCGGATTTCAACACGTAGGGCATCAAGGAAAACGATCGGGTAAACCGGCTCCAAAGCCCGGTTTTGCCAGTCCGGGACCTCCTCCAGAACAGCATCGGCGACACGGCTGATCAGGTCGGCAGAGACCCGTAACCCATAGACTTCCTCAAGGTGGCTGCTGATATCACGGGTTGATAAACCAGCTGCGTAAAGCCCGGTAGTCTTGTCATCCATCCCGTCGATCCGGGTCTGGCCTTTCTGGATAAGTTCCGGCTCAAAACTGCCGTCACGGTCACGTGGGATATCAATCGGCACCGCCCCGTCATTGCCCTTCAGCACCTTGCGCGTCGCTCCGTTGCGCCGGTTGGTCTGCTGGCTGGCAGGTTCACCGTGTGCTTCATAGCCCGGATGCTCGGTCAACTCAGCCCCCAACATCCGCTCCATCGGCCGGACCTTCAGCTCTTTCATCAGACCCTTGTCGCCAAGTAAATCTTTGGGTCGCTCAACACCGCTAGGCAGCTCGCCCGGTAGTTCCTTGGAAATCGTCATTATCGTCATGCTCCTTCAGTTTGGAAGCATGGACCGAATTACTCATACACAGAAGACAGGACACTCTCGACGTGGTGGACGCGGCGATGTGGATTACCCAGAGCGGACCTTTATCGACAGCGCAGCATCTGACCAGATTGGACGACCGCACTGCGCAGAAGCTGGCCGTTCAATCTTCCTAAAGCAATGACCGGTCTCAGCGGTGATTTCAACGGATCGCTGCAACACATGCGTTGAACCGTTCTGCTGGTGTTTCATATTCCAGCGTTTTTCGTGGTCGCTCATTGAGCTGCCTTGCGACGGCACTCAGCTTTGCTTGGCTATGTATCGACAAATCTGTACCCTTTGGAAAGTACTGGCGTAGCAAACGGTTTGTGTTCTCATTTGTGCCGCGTTGCCATGGCGAGTGGGGCTCGCATAGGAAGACATCGATATCGGTCGCCAAGGTGAACGCCTTGTGGCCCGCCATCTCGGTGCCGCGATCCCATGTGAGGGAGCGGTACAGTTCTTTTGGCAGCTTGCGGGACTGCTTGATCAACGCCTGAATGACGCTGTGGCTGTCTTTATTTTCCACAATCTGGTCTAAAACCTCCGACTTTAGTCGGAAAAACATTCAAACGTGCGCCGAAGGCGCTCATGAACCACTGAACCCTCTGACTTTAGTCGGAGGAGGTTCAGTGCTGACCTTTGCCAGCATCACAAAGCGGGTGTTGCGCTCAACCAGTGTGGCAATGAAGCTGTTTCCAGAGCCAGCGATCAGATCGCCCTCCCAGTGCCCTGGTACAGCACGATCTTCAACGTCAGCAGGCCTGTCGCGAATGGAAACGGCGTCGTTGAACTTGCCCAAGCCGCTCCGCTTCAACGTCGCGTGACGCGAGCGCCTGATGGAGCGTGTTGCGCGAAGATGCGCCTGCAATTCCTTCTTTAAAACACCGCGCGTCTGGATGAACAGGCTTCGATAGATCGTTTCGTGTGAGATCCGTTTGCTTTCCTCATCAGGGTGTTCGCGCATGAGCCAACCTGCGATTTGTTGCGGAGACCACTTTCGATGCAGCTTGGTCGATATCATGCGGCAAAGATAGTCGTTGCCAACCAACTTGCACGGTTTTGGGCGATGAGCCCGCTCCCAGGCATTCGCATCAGATGTCGCCGCGCGGTATTGCTTAGAACCGCCGTTACGACGCACTTCACGGCTGATAGTTGAGGGCGCTCGGTGAAGACTGCGCTGTCAATCGCAGAGTAAAATGGGTCCATGTCGCGGCGTAAAAATGGGCCACTTCGGTTGATGTTTTGTGGCGCTTTTGCACGCGTGCTCGTCACAAAGCTGAAGCGTGCCAAAGCGCATGCTGGCCATAAGGCCAGCATTATTCTGACTGTGATTGCGGGCTGGTTATTTTCGGTTGTTGCGACTGTGTTTGAGCCGATAGCTTTCGCCATTCATCTCGAGGATGTGGACGTGATGGGTTAAACGATCGAGTAGCGCACCGGTCAGCCGCTCAGAGCCAAAGACTTCAGTCCATTCATCGAAGGGCAGGTTCGAGGTTATGATGATGGAGCCGCGTTCATAGCATTGGGATATGACCTCGAAGAGCAGCTCTGCGCCAGATTTGCTGAGCGGTACGAAGCCCAGTTCATCAATGATCAACAGGTTCTGGCTGGTCAGTTGCTTTTGAAGGCGCTGCAATCTCCGCTCATCTTGAGCCTCGATCAGATCATGGACTAATGCCGCAGCCGTTGTGAAGCGCACCTTCAGTCCTCTTTGACATGCAGCCAGCCCAAGTCCCAGGGCGATGTGTGTCTTGCCCGTGCCTGACGGGCCGAGCGCGATGATGTTCTCCCTGCGATTAACGTAATCGCATCGTGCCAGATCCATCGTCAGGGGCTTGTTCAAGCTTGGCATGATCTTGAAGTCAAAGCTATCCAAGCTCTTGGTGCTGGGGAACTTCGCCGCTTTGATGCGCCGTTCAATCATCCGGCGTTCGCGGTCGATCAATTCCATCTCACACAGCCGCGCCAGATAGTGGATGTGATCTTTGTTCTCTGCAGCACAGAGCTGCGCCTGTTTGGCATACTCGCCTTGGAACGTTGGCAGTCGCAGTTGTTTAAGATGATGCCGTAGAAGAATCCGAGGGGCTTCGGTCATGCCGCGGTCCTTCCCATCAAGCTCATGTAACTGGATGGGCGTGTTGTGCCGACATTGGCCTTGGGCAAGTATGGATAGAAGTCCAAATCCAATCGTGGTGGCCGCTTCTCAACCCGACACAGTACAAGGTGTTTTACGGCGTCATAGCCAATTGCACCCATATCTATTGCCTGCTGGATTGCGCCTTGCACAACATCCATTTCGAAGGTCTCCAAAAGGCGCAAGACTTGAACGTATTCTCGCTTGCCCGGCTTACCCATTCTGGCTTCAAGCAGTCGGTGCAGCGTGGCAAATACATCTGGCAAATGCCAACCCTGCAAAGGCGCGGCCTGATCCAGGGCACCCACCTTTTGTTCAAGCAGGGGCAAAAAGTGCAATGGGTCAAAGACCATATCCGCTGATGTGTAGGATCGTTTGTGCCGCGCAATAATCTCATTGCCGCAGCCGATGATAACCTCATGCACAAACCCACGCACATGAACATCGTGGTGCGCATAGGCTACTGGCACCGAGTAATCATTGCTGCGATAGCGCACCATTGAGATCGACGTTGCACGCGTGCTGACGTGATCGCAGGCTTCATATTCTGCGACGGGCAATCCCATCAGAGCATCCAAATCCGACATCAGGCGTGCGCCTATGGTTTGGGTGTGACCCCGCAACGTATCGTCCTGACGTGCTAAACACTTCTCTTCCAAATGTGCGTTCAGATCATCAAAGCTGTCATAGCGAGGTGCGGGAACCATGAAGTTGCGGCGGGTGTATCCAACCATGCCCTCAACGTTGCCTTTATCGTTCCCTCGCGCGGGTCTGCCAAACTTGTCATCAAACAAGTAATGCGACTGCAGTTCCGTAAACCGACGTGTGCGGATGCGCGTCTTATCCCCGAGTATCCGAGCCACGGCGATCTTGGTATTGTCGTAGAGAATGGATTGCGGAATGCCGCCAAAGAATGCAAAGGCGGACACATGGCCATCGCAAAACGCCTCGGTTGTCTCAGCTGGATATCCCTTCACAAACACCGCATCAGAATGTGGCAAGCTCATCACGAAGAAGTGGATCTTGCATTCCACGCCACCGATCACGCCCAGCGTCTCACCAAAATCAACCTGCGCATGGCCCGGCCGATGCGACAACGGCACAAACACCTCTTTGGTGCGCCGTTTTTGCTCGCGCACGTAATAGGTCACCGTGGTCAGGCTGCCAGCATATCCATGCTCATCGCGCAGCCGTTCAAAGATGCGCTTGGCCGTGTGTCGCTGCTTTTTGATCAGGGCTTTGTCTGTGCGCAGTATCTCATCGACCACACCAACATAACCATCAAGCGTTGGCCGCCGAGGCGCTTCCGACCGACGATACCCAGGCGGAAGTTCATGGCGCAGCATCTTCGCGATCGTCTTACGATCTTTGTTCTCTAATCTGTCAATGCGTGTTTCCTGAGTTTCCTGCTTTTGATGTCAGAGGTTGCCTTTGTTCTCTTCGAACTCTGAGGTTCATGATGGGGTTGGCTGGGTGTGGGTCGGCAATGTTGAAACCGCAATCATACCGTTGGTCTTGGCTGTTGCTACAGAATCGGCGCCGTGTCTCACGCCCTCCCTCGGGCATCGTCCCAGATGGGAACTTTGATTTAGGAATCCTCGTTGTCGCCTCGTAAGCCTTACGCGGACTGGAAGTCAGTTTTGTCTCGCATAATGGCATGAAGTATGATTGCCAGACGACGCGCCAGAGCCACTCGGGCCTTTCTCATCGTTGAGCGCGCACCGATTGCGAGGGCCCATGTCTTCAATTTGAGCGGAGCGGCATACCGCGTCAGCATCACATTGGCGGCCTCATAGAGAAGCGTTCTGACGCGCACGTCGCCCCGCTTTGAGATGCTGCCCGTGTAGTCGATTTCACCAGATTGATGCCGTCGCGGCACCAGTCCAAGATACGCCCCCACATCACGCGATTTCCTGAAACGCGACGGATCATCAATTGCTGCGGCAAAGGCCAATGCTGTGATCGGACCGACCCCTGGTACCGTCATAAGGCGCTGGCAGACTTCGGATTTGCGGGTCATCTTTTTGATGTCGCCATCAATGGCTGCAACCGCCGCGAGGATTGCTTCGCGTGCTGCGAACAGTCCGCAAATTGCGGCATGGAGGCCAGGCACTCCATCGCTAACTTTTAGCGCCGCGTTTTTGAATGCCGGAGACAAAGCTCGTGGCAGCCGCACGCCGAAGACGACGACCAGACCGCGGATCTGATTGTCGAGCGTCACACGCTGTCCGACCAGCTTCTTGCGGGCTGCGATCAGCGACCGGATTGCGTGCGCTGACAGTGATTTGACATGGGTCGGCTTGTAGAATCCCGTCCGCGCCAGGTGTGCCAAACCGCGGGCATCATTGCGGTCCGTCTTGTGGCCGGCCAGAGATTTAAGGGCCTGATATGCTTGCCTGCTCTCGATGCAAACAACCGGGACACCAAGCTCCGTCAGCCCATGGTAAAGCATTGGTGCCATCCGTCCCGTTTCAAATACAACTTTGGCACATGGTGGTCCAGAAGCGAGGAAGTCAGCGATCGCTTTTGGTGTTGAGCTCGCTTTTCCTTCACGAATAAGGGCCCCTTCACGATCCAGAATGCAGATATGCGTCTCTTCCATGGACACATCCAAACCAGCAAAATATTCCATTGGTCAGTCTCCTTTTCAATTGCATGTGCATCCAGAATAACAGGGGTAACTGAGTGCTGATCCTGATTACGCCATGTTGAAAAACCGCGCCGCTTCTCGGCCAGACATACCGTCCTTCAAACAAGCACGGCGCACACGACTATAAATATCCACAGAATACATCTCCCGCCCTCCGAATAAACGAAGGGCACAAACTGGCGGACTTTTACTCCGCTACAACTGCGATATGCAGCCGCTTCTGTGGCCCAATATTGCTCCGCGTTTTACATTCTGGCTGGTCAGTTGCTTTTGAAGGCGCTGCAATCTCCGCTCATCTTGAGCCTCGATCAGATCATGGACTAATGCCGCAGCCGTTGTGAAGCGCACCTTCAGTCCTCTTTGACATGCAGCCAGCCCAAGTCCCAGGGCGATGTGTGTCTTGCCCGTGCCTGACGGGCCGAGCGCGATGATGTTCTCCCTGCGATTAACGTAATCGCATCGTGCCAGATCCATCGTTCTCTAATCTGTCAATGCGTGTTTCCTGAGTTTCCTGCTTTTGATGTCAGAGGTTGCCTTTGTTCTCTTCGAACTCTGAGGTTCATGATGGGGTTGGCTGGGTGTGGGTCGGCAATGTTGAAACCGCAATCATACCGTTGGTCTTGGCTGTTGCTACAGAATCGGCGCCGTGTCTCACGCCCTCCCTCGGGCATCGTCCCAGATGGGAACTTTGATTTAGGAATCCTCGTTGTCGCCTCGTAAGCCTTACGCGGACTGGAAGTCAGTTTTGTCTCGCATAATGGCATGAAGTATGATTGCCAGACGACGCGCCAGAGCCACTCGGGCCTTTCTCATCGTTGAGCGCGCACCGATTGCGAGGGCCCATGTCTTCAATTTGAGCGGAGCGGCATACCGCGTCAGCATCACATTGGCGGCCTCATAGAGAAGCGTTCTGACGCGCACGTCGCCCCGCTTTGAGATGCTGCCCGTGTAGTCGATTTCACCAGATTGATGCCGTCGCGGCACCAGTCCAAGATACGCCCCCACATCACGCGATTTCCTGAAACGCGACGGATCATCAATTGCTGCGGCAAAGGCCAATGCTGTGATCGGACCGACCCCTGGTACCGTCATAAGGCGCTGGCAGACTTCGGATTTGCGGGTCATCTTTTTGATGTCGCCATCAATGGCTGCAACCGCCGCGAGGATTGCTTCGCGTGCTGCGAACAGTCCGCAAATTGCGGCATGGAGGCCAGGCACTCCATCGCTAACTTTTAGCGCCGCGTTTTTGAATGCCGGAGACAAAGCTCGTGGCAGCCGCACGCCGAAGACGACGACCAGACCGCGGATCTGATTGTCGAGCGTCACACGCTGTCCGACCAGCTTCTTGCGGGCTGCGATCAGCGACCGGATTGCGTGCGCTGACAGTGATTTGACATGGGTCGGCTTGTAGAATCCCGTCCGCGCCAGGTGTGCCAAACCGCGGGCATCATTGCGGTCCGTCTTGTGGCCGGCCAGAGATTTAAGGGCCTGATATGCTTGCCTGCTCTCGATGCAAACAACCGGGACACCAAGCTCCGTCAGCCCATGGTAAAGCATTGGTGCCATCCGTCCCGTTTCAAATACAACTTTGGCACATGGTGGTCCAGAAGCGAGGAAGTCAGCGATCGCTTTTGGTGTTGAGCTCGCTTTTCCTTCACGAATAAGGGCCCCTTCACGATCCAGAATGCAGATATGCGTCTCTTCCATGGACACATCCAAACCAGCAAAATATTCCATTGGTCAGTCTCCTTTTCAATTGCATGTGCATCCAGAATAACAGGGGTAACTGAGTGCTGATCCTGATTACGCCATGTTGAAAAACCGCGCCGCTTCTCGGCCAGACATACCGTCCTTCAAACAAGCACGGCGCACACGACTATAAATATCCACAGAATACATCTCCCGCCCTCCGAATAAACGAAGGGCACAAACTGGCGGACTTTTACTCCGCTACAACTGCGATATGCAGCCGCTTCTGTGGCCCAATATTGCTCCGCGTTTTACATTCTGGCTGGTCAGTTGCTTTTGAAGGCGCTGCAATCTCCGCTCATCTTGAGCCTCGATCAGATCATGGACTAATGCCGCAGCCGTTGTGAAGCGCACCTTCAGTCCTCTTTGACATGCAGCCAGCCCAAGTCCCAGGGCGATGTGTGTCTTGCCCGTGCCTGACGGGCCGAGCGCGATGATGTTCTCCCTGCGATTAACGTAATCGCATCGTGCCAGATCCATCGTTCTCTAATCTGTCAATGCGTGTTTCCTGAGTTTCCTGCTTTTGATGTCAGAGGTTGCCTTTGTTCTCTTCGAACTCTGAGGTTCATGATGGGGTTGGCTGGGTGTGGGTCGGCAATGTTGAAACCGCAATCATACCGTTGGTCTTGGCTGTTGCTACAGAATCGGCGCCGTGTCTCACGCCCTCCCTCGGGCATCGTCCCAGATGGGAACTTTGATTTAGGAATCCTCGTTGTCGCCTCGTAAGCCTTACGCGGACTGGAAGTCAGTTTTGTCTCGCATAATGGCATGAAGTATGATTGCCAGACGACGCGCCAGAGCCACTCGGGCCTTTCTCATCGTTGAGCGCGCACCGATTGCGAGGGCCCATGTCTTCAATTTGAGCGGAGCGGCATACCGCGTCAGCATCACATTGGCGGCCTCATAGAGAAGCGTTCTGACGCGCACGTCGCCCCGCTTTGAGATGCTGCCCGTGTAGTCGATTTCACCAGATTGATGCCGTCGCGGCACCAGTCCAAGATACGCCCCCACATCACGCGATTTCCTGAAACGCGACGGATCATCAATTGCTGCGGCAAAGGCCAATGCTGTGATCGGACCGACCCCTGGTACCGTCATAAGGCGCTGGCAGACTTCGGATTTGCGGGTCATCTTTTTGATGTCGCCATCAATGGCTGCAACCGCCGCGAGGATTGCTTCGCGTGCTGCGAACAGTCCGCAAATTGCGGCATGGAGGCCAGGCACTCCATCGCTAACTTTTAGCGCCGCGTTTTTGAATGCCGGAGACAAAGCTCGTGGCAGCCGCACGCCGAAGACGACGACCAGAACGCGGATCTGATTGTCGAGCGTCACACGCTGTCCGACCAGCTTCTTGCGGGCTGCGATCAGCGACCGGATTGCGTGCGCTGACAGTGATTTGACATGGGTCGGCTTGTAGAATCCCGTCCGCGCCAGGTGTGCCAAACCGCGGGCATCATTGCGGTCCGTCTTGTGGCCGGCCAGAGATTTAAGGGCCTGATATGCTTGCCTGCTCTCGATGCAAACAACCGGGACACCAAGCTCCGTCAGCCCATGGTAAAGCATTGGTGCCATCCGTCCCGTTTCAAATACAACTTTGGCACATGGTGGTCCAGAAGCGAGGAAGTCAGCGATCGCTTTTGGTGTTGAGCTCGCTTTTCCTTCACGAATAAGGGCCCCTTCACGATCCAGAATGCAGATATGCGTCTCTTCCATGGACACATCCAAACCAGCAAAATATTCCATTGGTCAGTCTCCTTTTCAATTGCATGTGCATCCAGAATAACAGGGGTAACTGAGTGCTGATCCTGATTACGCCATGTTGAAAAACCGCGCCGCTTCTCGGCCAGACATACCGTCCTTCAAACAAGCACGGCGCACACGACTATAAATATCCACAGAATACATCTCCCGCCCTCCGAATAAACGAAGGGCACAAACTGGCGGACTTTTACTCCGCTACAACTGCGATATGCAGCCGCTTCTGTGGCCCAATATTGCTCCGCGTTTTACAAGTGGCCGGGTTAAATCGGTACGGGTGGCCGGATACTATCGGTATAGGTGGCCGGATCACACCGGAATGCGCAGGCCAGAAGCCTGAAGCAGATTTATCAGGCCGTAAACGACGGGGAGGCCGCCAAAGCCCTTGATGCTTTCGAGGATGAATGGGGCCAAAAATACCCCTCGATCGCCCCGGGCTGGCGGCGGGCATGGCAGGAGGTGATCCGGTTCTTCGCCTTCCCCCCGGATGTGCGCAAGATCATCTATACCACCAACGCCATAGAAAGCCTGAACCGGGTCATCCGGAAAACTACCAAAACCCGCGGCGGCCTTCCAACCGATGATGCTGCAACAAAGCTGATCTATCTGGCCATCCGCAACTTCGAAAAATCCGGTCGATGTGTCAGAGAATGGGTTGCGGCACGAAACCGGTTCGCTATCCTATACCCGGAACGGTTCAACAGATGACCCGTTTTAACCGCATGGGCCAAACCCCATACACAGAGCTTCGGACATTCCCCAAAATATGACCAATCGTGTGGGGTGACAATCTAAATGCGTAATCCGGTCCAGCCCGGTCGGGGATTGTAAAAGGGCTTTGAAACAGGCGTTTGAAGCGGTTTTAACCGGGCGCGATTAGAGAGGCAGTGTTTTGATTCCGCGACGGCAAAATGCGTAATCCGGACGCCTTTTGATCTGGAATGGCCCGGAAACGGGCTTTTTCAGGTGCTGGCGAACAGGACCGGAACGGCTGGACTCCACGTCGGATTTACGGGGCGTTCGAGACCCTGTTTTTCGGGGTAAATCCTGCGCGCAGCGCGCGGGCGGCAAGCCCGTCCCATCCCCGTTGAGAGCCCGTTCAACAGGCTGTGCACAGGGCGTTGAAGGTGGGGGTCATGTGCTGTCGACGGGAGTCAGATATCATAGCCGGGATGTCCGGGCCAATCGGGCCAGATCCGTAATGTTTCCGTATCGGCCAGGGCGATGGCCGCGTCATGGGTCATGCCCTGTTTGCGTGCTGTGTAACAGGCGTCTGCAAACCCGGACTGGGCCGCGACCCGCTCGTTGAACAGGACATCGGGCCAGTCCACGCCCGCCCTGTGTTGGATGCCGTCGAAGACGGGCGGCAATGTGGAGCGCAGGGGCTCATCGAGGATCGCCGCGTAGCTGTCTGCAAGCATGAACAGGAAGTCGCGCGGGTCATGGGCGGGATCATCGAGAAAGATCACCAGGCCTTCCCGGCTTTTATCAACCGGCGGCGGGCTGGCGAGTGTTGCCGCGATTCCGGGCACGGAGGAATGATCACCCTCCACGGTTCCTGCGGTATCATCCCAGACAATGGTGCGCAGGTCCCGCCCGTAGAGGCGGTCCGGCATGCGGATGGTATGGATGGCCATTGGTGGTCTCCTGTCCGTCAGGGGGGATCGTAGTGGAAAAGCAATCCGAGGGCCAGGTCCAGCATTTCAGGATCGTCCCGCACCAGCTTGTCGAGATCGATATCAATGCCATCCTTGCCTGCCAAAGGGTGGAAGAGCATCTGGAAGGCGCGGGTCATGACCTCGATGGCGGGGCGGTCCGGATCATAGTCAAGACCTGTGAGCATCGGAGCTCCGTATTCCCGTCCGAAGCAGGGATCGACATAGTGATCCTTGCGTCCGGTGCCCGTGCAGGGATCAAGCGGGACCACAGCGTCGCGTGTGCCATCCACACCTGTGGTCCGCCGGATATGCAGGTCCTGAAACAGCCGGTCAATCTCCGGCATGGCCGCTTGCAGGTGGTGGATATATTCATGGGTGGCGTTGCCGGGGTCGCGAGAGGTAATGACCCATGCGCTGTCATCGGTTTTCACAAGACCGGGCCGTGTTCGCGCTGCGGGGCGTCCTCGATAGACGGATGGCGCATAGGATCCGCCGACCTCCAGCAGATTACCGGCGGCGCGCAGGGGCGCGATATTGGCGCGCGCCACCCAGGTGGCCGGAAACCGCAGAGAGGCGGCATGCACGGCCTGTGCGGCGGCCTGATCCGCGCCTGTCTCCGGTGTTGCCGGGCTGATCACCGCGCCGGTCTGTCCAGCCGCGCGTGCGGATGCAAGGCCCTGGGCGACAAGGCCGCGCAGGTTATCGGCAAAGCCGGCATCATCCGGTGTCAGTCCGGTGGCGGTGACGAGGGCCTGTCGCGTTACGCGCCCGCGCGCAATCCATTCCGTCACGTCCGATGTGGCGGCGCGCGCCAGCGCGGGTGGCGCGCCCGCCAGTCTCTCCCGGAGCAGGGTGCGGGTCCGGGCCACAGGATCGGCGGTGCCTGCGTTGTGATCAAAGCCCGGGCTTGTCCCTTTCGGGATGTGTCTGATCTCACCTGCGCGCGCGTTGCTCCACGGCCGGGTTTCCCGCCAGCCTGCGGGCGGCGGCGTGACGTGATATCCGTAGCGCTCAAGACCGGCCTCGGAGAGCGATTGCACGGTGCAGCGGCACCGCCAGCCATTGGGTGGAAAATGTGTTTGCCAGAATGGGTGATCCCAGGGCAGCACAGTGCCGTGCCGTGCGGCGTGGAGCGGTCGGATGCGGGCGTCAAGCACGCCGACATAGCGCAGCCAGGGACGCCGGTCGGCAAGGCGTGTGATCCGCTGCCACTTCCCCGCAGCAACCGCCATGCGGATATTGGTGTCATAGATGATGCGCAGGCGGCGCGGGCTTCCGAGCCGGGCCTCACGGGTCTCGCCGGTCAACGGGTCCGTCATGGTCTTGCGGCCCCACCATCCCCTGGCGATCAGCAGCGGGGCAAGATCGCGCTGGAAGGTCTCGAAGGTCTGCCCTTCGGCCAGGGCTTTGTCGACGGCGGCGCGGATATCGGTCAAAATGTCCAGGCGCATCACCTTCGCGACAGTGAAGGAGCGGGCGTGCCATGCGGCTTTTGTGTCGCGCCAGTCATAGCCGATGTGGTAGCCTTTGGCGCGGAAAAACTCCACCGCCTCTTCGGGGGGCACATCACGGATATCGGGGGGTGGATCAGCCATGGCTGCCGGTCATGGTCCCGATGATGTCGGCGACATCCTGAGTGGCAGTCATCATGTCTCTCCCCCGGGTCCGTCTTTACCGGCCTCCGCTATTTGTGCGGCTGCGTCGGCGCGCCCGAGGCTTGCGGCGATCCGTTGCGTATCCATGGCATCAAAGAGATCACCGCGTCCCAGCGTTTCCTGAAGACCGGCAAAGTCGGATGCTTGCCTGACGGCCTGGATCACGGGATTCGCCGCCGGGGTCATCATCGCCTCCCAATCGCCCAGCAGGGCGGCGGTCGCCGGATCCACCGCATCGTCATCCGCGCTCCCGGCAGCGAGGCGTGCCGGTGCTGCAGGTGTTGCGGGCGGCGTCCCGGCGGGCCCGTCGGCAGGGGCGGATGTCTCTTCCCACTGACCGCCATAGATGTCCTCGACATAGGCCCTCGTTGGCCGCAGTCCCGAAGCTCCGGCAATGGTCGCGTCGCGACGCGCCCGCGCTTGCAGATCTTCCGGCGGGCTGAGATCCCGACGCAGGCGCGGCACGGCGGCACCGGGAAAGTTCCAGTGTGTGAGCCATGTGGCGATGGTTGTTTGCAGTGCCGCACAGATGCGCCGCGCATCTGCGGCCCCGAGCCGCTCAAGGATCTTCAGATGTGCCGCGCCCGTGCCCACATGCTGGCCGATCTCGGCGGTGGCGTGCTGCCCGGTGATGGCGTCTGCAAGCATGCGGTCCATCCGCAGGAGAAAGTCGGCATAATCGGCACCGGTGCGTTTGGAGCTTTCGAGAGGCTCGATATCCTGCCCCTCGCGCAGAGAGATAGAGGCCCCCGTCGCCAGCGCCTCCGTTGCCTCCAGCGCCAGTCTGATCTCACTGTCGGGCGCGTTTGCCCTGTGCCTGGTGATTGCAACCGGCGAGGCAAATCGCTCCGGCGCCAATGCCCACATGCGCACGGTCTGTTGCTTGAACCAGATCGGCCAGAGGCACCAGTTGCTCAGACCCGGTCCGTGTGGCCAGCCACCATTGGCGCGGGGCGCGCGCACCAGAACAAATTTGGCATCCGGCAGGGGAATGCCGCCCGGTGCCGCCCGGGTCAGCAGCAAAGGCATATGGGTCTGTGCATCCCATCGGATGATGCGGGGTGAGCGGGGTCGTAAATCCGCCAGACGTACCTGACTTCCCGAAACATCCCAGATGCATTCGGCAATCGACCATCCGTACCAGGCGGCATAGGCCAGTTCGCGACAGATGCTGTCGATTTCGATATTTGCAAATCGGGCCGCCAGATCCCCGGCCGCCATACGGTCCCGACGCATTTTCCCGCCGGGTTCAATTTCGAGCGGGGCCGCGAGACCCATCTCGATCCGTTGTCCCAGCAGCGCACGCACCTTGGGGTCCTGCAGTGCCGCCTCCGCCGCACTCAGGTCGGACGATCCCGTGCGCCATGCCCCGGGATCACGGCCAATGCCATCGCTCCAGGCGGCGCTCCGGTTCCATATCGGGGACCCCCCGATCCAGCTTTGTTGCGGAGCCGTGATCTCGTCGGTCTGTGGTCGGTTTGGTATATCCATCGCTCTCACCTCATCGCACGGCCAAGGGCTGACCAGGCGACACCGAGAGTGACATCGATCTCATGGCCTGAGCCCGGTCCATCCATCACACCGTGCCGTCCCGCCCCGACCCGGGCCTCGAAGGGGCCTGCGGTGTCGGCGGCGGCGGTCACGGCCAGCGCCATGGCCCAGAAGCGGTCAGCGTGACCATCCGTGCCGGAACGATCCGCTACAAGACGCGGTGCGCCGGTGGCACCGGGCTCAACACGTATCGCGTGCAAATCGTTTCCAAGCGCGTCATCGGCCGGAATGCGTATCCGGCGATCCTCGAAGGCCTCCCGCAGGCGTGTCGCCACATCAAGCCGACGCGACGCCGACATCTGCACCCCTTCCACGGTCAGGGTGCCGTGATCTTCCTGATACTGTTCAACAGGAGCCTCACCCATCCCGGTCTGATCCACCGCGATCCGGAGCGGGCGATGGATGCGCACGAGGCGCGCGAGTTCGGCCCGCTGTTCGGAAAAGGGCGCATCCCGCAATGTCACCATCCGGCGGAGCCAGAGCAGACCGCCCGTATCCTCGATCACAGCGGCCACCCAGAGATCGCGACGGCGCGCAATGTCGACTCCAATGAAGGTTGGAGACCCTGTGCTGTTTTCCGGACGGCCCGCATCCCTGTGTTCCGCCGCGCGCACCAGGTCCCATGTAATCCAGGCTCCGCCACCTGCGGATGGTATGCAGTCGAGCTCTTCGGCGGCAAAGCGGCCATATTGGGCGCGTATGCCAGCCTCCCATGCCCCTGCCGCCCCGGGCGTAACAGGCTGCCGCGTGATCGCGGCGATCCGCTCATAAAGGCCCTGAGCCAGGGCGTCGGCCAGTGTTACACGCTGCACAGTGCCGGGTTGGCGGGCTTCGCGGATATCGCGGCAGAGCGTGTTGAAGGGCGAGGCCTCGCCGTTGTGGGTGGAAATGATGCGCACCCGCCCGCCCCATGTCCGAAACGCCAGCGCGGCTTTCAGCACTTCATCAAGATCATCGACAAACGCGGCCTCATCGACCACGGCCACATCGCCTGGCCGGCCTTTCGAGCGAAAGGCCCTCGGGCTCGATGTCATTGCAAATATCTGCCGCCCCGAGGCCATACGCAACCGGAACGCCTGAATGTCTGTGCCTTCGTTGTCGATCAGGACTTCACCGGCGGCGTGGGCGGCAATCCCGAGATCGCCGGCCCAGCCCGCGCAGTCATCGATGAAGCCACGCGTCATGTCGCGGGCATAGCTTTGATAGTAGACATCGCCGCGTCCCTCGCCCGCATGCATGACCGCATGATAGGCCTCGGCCCATGAAATGCCGATGCGCCGGGATTTCTCGATGACGGCCAACCCGGTCCGATCCTGGACCCATCTGCGTTGATACGGCAAAAGATCCCGCCCGCTCATGCAGTCACCTCCGGTGCTGCGGGTCCGCCTTCCACAGCCGCCCGGGTCGCGGCGGCCACCCCGGGGCTGAGACCTGCGCGACGCGCGGCGGTGGTGGCGCGCTCGCCCCCTGCACGGCGCTCCTGCGCAGCCAGGCGCCGGCGCTCATTTTCCGACAGCGCCTCCCGCAGGCCGGACGAGGCCATCAGATCTTTCAGCATACGCCCCAGAAAATGCAGATCCCGGGGCGAAATATCCTCTCCGGCCTCCTTGAGGCGGGCCTTCGTGGCCTTGAAGGCCAGCGTGGTGATCATCTCGAAGAGTGCCGAATGACGGCGGGCCTCATCCTCCAGCCCGACCTCCCCTATCCATTCCGCAGCCCAGCCGGAGGCTTCCCGCTGCAGCTGTGCAAACTCGCGGTGCTCCGCGCCGTATTCAATGACGGCGCTTTTGCCGACAGAGATTTCAATACCGGCCCCGGCGATGCGCGTATTGAGGCCCTCCGTGATCTCCCGGTAATCCGAGTGACCCCGGTCCATGAGTTCCTCGCGCAGCCAGTCCTGCAAGGCGGCGGGCAGGAGATCGATTTTGCGGCGGCGCATATCAACCCGCCTTCGGCACCGGCCGGCGCACGCCGTCCTGCCGCGCCCGGCCAAGAGCAACATCCAGACCCTGCGGCGTGATCGTGACGACCAGGAACCCCTCGTGATCCTCGATCCCGACAAGGTCTTTGTCGCGCAGCCAGGCCAGGTCGGCCGCCATGGCCTCACGGCTGGTCACAATGCCCACCCCGTTGGCCACCTCGTAGAGGATCTCTCCATTCGAGCGGTGGTCCGAACAGGCTTGCAAATGGATCAGCACCGCAAGGCGGCGGTGCGCGTTCAGGGTATCGGTATAGGAGCTGCTCATGAGGCCTTCCCGTTCAGAAGATGTTCATTCAAAATGGCGACCGTCCGGGTCAGGGTGTCCGTCGCCGATTTGCTGCCGTCGAGAATTGTTTTAATCTCCCGGACATCGCCGCCTTGCGGTTCAAGCAGCAATCGCAGCGCGGCGAGGTCATCCCGGGTGGCAAGCGACGGAAAGGCGGTCTCCAGCGATCTGATCCGCTGGTCGTGCTTCTCTGTCTCCTCCCGCATGCCGCTCATGCTTTTCTCAACCGTTGTCAGCAGGTGACCGTGCCGCGTGACATCTTCGCGCAATCCACCGGCGTCGCTCTCGATCCTTTCAACGCGGCCCTCCAGCCTGGTATGTGACGCGGTGCCGGACGTATCGCCATTGCCCCGGAAAAAGCCCATGCGCTTCAATCCAAGAGCCGCTCCACCCAGAAGCGCGATAATAGCGAGAATGGAGGCGAAGGTCTGCCAGTGTTCCGGTGTCGGCGTCATTGTCTGCCCTGTTTTACTGATTGCACGTCAGTCTATCAGGGCGCGTTGCCCTTTGGCACCGGACCATGGTCCGCCAGAGCCTCGATGATCCGGTGCCTGCGCCGCCTTCACCCAGGCCAAACAGGCGTCATGCAGGTCTTGCCCATGGCCGATGATGCCATGGAGCTGGATCTCGACGACACTCCGCGCCGCCTGCGGGATATCCACCACACCGTTGTTTTCGGGAATTGCAGTCGTAATGCCCTCGACCATATCAACATCCTCTCGCCGCACTGCAACCTGGTCCAGTAATGCCGTAACAGCCTCGTTGTCGCTCATCCCCGCGATTTCCCGCTCTGTCCGATGTATCGGCGCGCGCTGCGCTCTGTGATCTGCAGCCGCTCTGCAATCTGCGCAGCTGTAAGGTTCCGGCGCGCCAGCCAGGACACCACCTGCCGCCGCGCCATCGGGATATCCAGCACATGGCCCCCAAAGGCGGCTATCAGTGTCCGGGCCGCATCCTTTCCAACACACGCCGCAAGCCCGTGCCCGCCCATGCTGTCAAGCCGCGACGGCACACGCCAGTTCCGCCCGCCATAGGCGAGTGCAATGGCGCAGGCTGCGTCCCTGCCGATATGATCGGCGATCTCCGGCAATGACCCCGGCAGGGCGGAATGAGCAGTGCTCATGACAGAGACAACTCCGTCTGACGGGCGCGGGGACGCAGAGGCAGATACGGAGACTGCACCGCAGTCGATATCCGCCCCTGCGCCATCCCGAACGTCTCCGGATTGATCTCGACCCCCGTAAAGCCGCGCCCGGCCTGCACCGCCGCCATGCCTGTTGTGCCGGATCCCATAAACGGATCACAGAGCGTCTCGCCGGGCTGGCTGAACTGGTCGACAAGGGCCGCCATCACCGGCACGGGCTTGGAGCCCGGCAGGCCGCCTTTGGCGGTGTTACACGTCAAAACGCCCCGCGTCCCACCGCCATTCCAGCGCCGCCGCCCGGATCCCGCCCAGGCCACAGCAATGCACTCAAAGCCCCGCGCCGGGCCAATACCGGCAAACTGTGGTGCCGCATCCGGCTTGATCCAGGCCATGGTGCCGTGCCAACGCGCCCCGGCCCCCGTGAGCGCATCATGCCATGGGCGTACCCCCTCGGCCAGACAGAACACCAGCACCCACCCCGCCGAGCCCGCCACCATCGCCTGCGCGGTTGCCTCCCGGATGGACTCTACGCCGGCATAAGGGACAGGGCGCGGCGCGCCCCGTCCATCTGTACGGGCTATGGTGCCCCTGGCGTGATGCGCGTGGTGGACGTCCTCGTAAGGAGGATCAGTGATGATGTGATCAAACCCCGCGCCGCGATCCGCCACAAGGCGCGGCAGCACCTCAAGGCAATCACCGCAGTGTAGATCGGGATCAGACCTGTCGATCATGATGCATCCCCTCCGTTCGTCTCACCGGCTTCGGCCCGGGCCAGGCTACCATTCGGCACCTCGTTCCATTCCCTGCCGTCGAGCATGCGACCGGCACGCTTTTTGCCGATCCGGACGATTGTTGGCCAGGCGCCAAAATCGGTCGGGTGCCCGCCGAAATGGAGCCGGCCGCGGTCATCGACCGTCCGCACATTACGGAAATACTCTTTTGCGAAATGGAGCCTGCCGCCGTCATCGACCGTCCGCATCGACAGGTGATCTGACAGTCCGGCGAGCGTAAAATCATCGTCGGGGCCGCGATACTCGCCCCACTGCTTGAAAAAAAACGGAATCCCGGCCGCCACGCATTGATCGCGCAGATCGCGGGGCCAGGCCGGGTGCATGGCCCTGGCGAACGGTCCGCTTTCCCCGCCGCAGATAACCCAGTCCAATGCGGGGCGCATGGGCCCGCTGGCGTGACCCGATTTGATCGCCCGGCCCAACATGCCTGCGGCTAATGGATCGTCCGACAATCCTGCCGCATGACGATCCAGCACGGGATAGAGCCAGCGGGTCAGATCGACCGGCCCCAGCATCGGCTCTGCGCTGACAAAACGGAGGGCCGCCGGCGTGGCCAGCAGGTGGGGGACATTTTGTCCTGCCGTTTTCCGCGACCCCGCGCTGGTGCCCAGCCAGACGTGGAGCCAGCCATCGCCCCAGTCCGGCGGCAGCATCCCGCCCATATTCTGCGGGCGCTTCGTGAGCAGTTGCCAATCCAGTTGGTCGCATTCGCGAATGAGCGCCCAAAGATCATCGCGCCAGTCGGGGTTCACCGCGTTGTCGAAGACATCACCCAGGGAAGCGCAGAACACCCGCTGTCTGCGTCCGTGGGTGGCCTGGAAGGCGTCCGCCTGTGCATTCCAGCGGCGCGGCTTTTTCCAGTTCGCCGCACTTGTCCGGCGGCGTGGTGCCTTTGGCCCCCAATGGGTGCCGCCCGTGAAGCGCACATCCCGCGCTTCGGCGTAGCAGTGGTCGCATTCCGGCGCGACCTTCCGGCAGCCTTCCCATGGATTGAACGTGTGATCGGTCCACTCGATCCTCGATTTTTCAACCATCACGCCTCGCCTCCGTTCGTCTCGCCGGCTTCGGCCCGGGCCAGCATCGCTTTCAGCGCGCGGATCACATCCGTGATACAGCCCGTGTCGGTGAGCGCATCCACATCCACAGGGATAAAGGACCAATGCGCTCCGAAGCGGGCCCGGATAAAAGCGTTGAGCCCGGCCCGGCCCGTTTTGTTCAGGGCACCCTTCCGGCCCAGCTCGGACCAGAGGGCATGAATGAGCCGCAGATCGGCGCGCGGGGCCGTCGGATGGCGGTGGCCAGCCCCTTTTCCCCCCTGCCCCTGCGCGGAGTTCAGACGATCAAGCAGGCGGCGCAGATCAGCGGCACCCATGTCCCGCATGGACGCCTTGCCGGTCACGGCCATCTGCATGTCGTGGCGGGCCTCCTCATCCAGGCCGACCGCACGGCAGGCCGCATGGCAGGCCCGCATCAGGCGGGCACGATCATCTTTGGCGTAACGGGCCATGGCCTTATCACGCCTTCGCCAGATCGACGGTGATCGCTTCCCAGGCCGCGTCCGGCGTGGCGCGGTGATAGCAACGGATGTATGTTCTGGACCCGACAGGGCGCATGGCGGCGTGGATCGCCGCCATGGCCCGCTGCCAGCGCCCATCCTCGATATCGAGCCGCAGCAGTGCGTAAATCCCGCTGCGGCTTATCTCGCCTTCCCTGTCCACCTGGAAAGCATGGGAGACGATGGCGCGTATCTCGTTCCGGCTGTCCCTGGCCCATTCCGCCAGGCACTCCTCTACGAGATCACGTGCGATCTGAAGCTCTGGCCCAAAGGCGACACGCTCGGCGATCTGCACCTGAACCTTGTATGTCCCGTCATAGCTGAGATAGGTGCGGTTGCCCTTTACCGACCGCCGGGTGTGGCCGCCGTATTCCTGTTCCAGCAGCGCGTCAAAGCCCCCGATGTCGTCAAAACAATGCGCCCGAAAGCGGCTTATCCGCTGTGACAGATCACCCGCATAGCCGATAATCCTGCGCACCATCTCATCCTGCAGCTCATCCTGCGGGCGCACCATGGCCCGGGGCGTCAGACGCCCCCGACCATCGCGCATATAGATCTCGCCGTCGATCTCCACGCGGCCCGCGCTGTCCGGCACATTCTGCGTATCGCTGTTTTGCCGATCTGTCATATCTGTCTCCCTTGTTTTGTGCTGTTACGCTCCGCCCGCCGCCGCTCCGGTCATGTCACAAGGGCCGATGGCATCCCGCCCATCGGCGCGCGCAATCATGAACGCCCGTGCCAGCAACCGCCGCAGTGCATGCATTCCACCCGGGCCGGTCGCGGCGGCCAGTGCCGCCTCCCGCTCTGCACGCTCCGGTGCCCGACCCAGAACGCCCGTGACCAGCGCCGTGACATCCATCTGGCCCGGTGCCGTGAGCCCGGCCCGGATACCGATCCGCCCCGTCACCTGCGGACAGCGCCCAAGCGTCATACGGATGGTGTCGTCTCCGACAAGAGCCAGACCGGCACCGGACAGATCCCGCAGCCCGCGCAACGCATCGACAAGCCGGGCCGAGAGGTGCTGCGCCTCGTCTATAGCCAGCAAGGCCTGCCGCCCCTCCAGCCGCGCAAGGATCGCGTCCTCCATCTCCAGCGCTGTGCGCCGCCCGTCCGCATCCAGCGTCCGGGCAATCCGTCCGTAAAGACCCGCGAGAGACGTAATGCCGCAGGTCACGGTCAACAGATGGACGCCGGCCCGTGTGTCCGCATAGCGACGCAGAGCCCAGCTTTTGCCCGTACCTGAACGCCCATGGATCAAGACCACGTCACCCGTGGCCTGCGCATGGGCCAGCGTGGCCATCACCTCACCCGTCACGCCAAGCTCGGCATGGGCGTCGAGACCCGCAGGAAGCAGTGTGTGCTCCCGTGCCTCGGCCCGGGTCTCGAGCCAGAGACGGGCCTTGCCCGCCAGCCTGTCGTTGTCACCCTCATACTTGCCATTCAACCAGCGGTTGAACATTGCGGTTCCGACACCGATACCGCGTGCCGCATCTGTCTGGCTCAGACCGTATCCGGCCATCTCTGCGGCCACCGCGCGGTGCAGGGCGTCGAGAGGCGGCGGTGACGCCGGATCTTCCGTTTCCGCAGCATCCGAATGCAGCCGGGCTATCTGTCTGGTCATTTTGTCAGTCTCCTTCCGGGAGATACAGCTTCTTCAAAACGTCGCTGAAGGGTGCCGGTGGACCCGTGCGGGTCGCAGCCTGTCGGCTTGCCTGCGCAGCCTTCTTCGCCCTGCCCGATTGTTCGAGTGCCGGCGTTTCATGGCGCACACCGCCCTGTGGCAGCGCCACCACCTTGCCTGCGTCGCGCCCGGCCGCCTCAAGCACCTCATCCATCGCGCGACCCGGGGCGTGGCCCTGTCCAAGATCCCGCGCCCGCCTGCGCGCCGCGCTGTCCCGTTTCCGGGCATCGGCCTTCGCTTGTGCCGCAATGGCCGCACGGTCCACACCGATCCGGTCAGGATCCACAGCCATGCACAGGAAGGTGCCGTCCAGAGCGAACACAAAGAGATGTGCCGGATCGCCCGGGTCCATCCGAACCTCGACACGTTCCTTTATCCGTGAGCCGAACTCCGGCGCGATATAGTGCCGCCCGCCCACCGAGATCCCGCTCTTGCCTATGGATCGCCGCCCGCCACCGCCGATGGGCTCCGCCAGCAGCGCGTCCAGCGCACGCTCATCGGGAATACGCCGCAAGGGGGCCGTCCAGCCCGCGACCCGGGCAAAGGGGCTCTCACCCGTGCCGCTGTGGCTGCGCCGCCCGTAGACAGCCTCACACCACAGATCGCATTTCTCCTGAAGCGCGGCGGCGGTGAGACTGACACTGAACGTCTCCCGATCTCCCTCACCCCGCCGCGCGGCAAAGGACCTCTTCGCCTCAAGCCGCTTGCGATCCGCCACGTTATGTCCTGTGAACCCCGGCAGATACGCAAACAGATCCCGCGTCATCGTGCCGAAAAACCTCTCGATAAAGGGCTTCGCCTCCGGCGTGTAGGGGGGGCAGATGTCATGATCCACACCCAGATCGGCGAGCACCCGGGACAGATGTCTGGACGTGTAGTCCCTGCCTTCATCGGTCCGGACCGTTTCCGGCACACCCCAGGCGATCATGCAGGCCCGCAAAAGCGCGCAGATCGCCGTCGCCCGACTGCTCGCCACCACCAGCACACGCCCGCGCCGGGACCACACATCAATCGCCCCCACCAGCGTGTGACGCCCGTCACTGCACATCACGTCCGCAGGCGTGCTGTCCAGCTCCCAGACCATATTGGGGGCATCCGCTCCCGCCGCGCGGCTGCCAAAGGCAGGGGCGCGCCGCGAGCGATGTCCGTCCGGGTCGCTCACAGCGGAAAGCGCGCGCGCGCCTGTGGCTTTCAGATCGCCCAGGCAGCGCTGCACCGAGCGCAATGACGGTGCCGCGCCGTGGCGTGTCGCCAGAACCCGCACCACATGGGGGGCCGTCAGATGGGGACCATGCTCATGGAGCAACGCTTCCACGCAGTCCTGCATATGCGGCGACAGGGCCTGTCGCCGTGCGCCACCCTGCTGACCCGACAATGCTCCGGGGCGATCCGCAAAAGGCAGCCCCGCCACCGCCGCACGCCAGCGTCGCACGCTGTATACAGACGTGTCTGCCCGGGCTGCAGCCTGCGCATCGGCCTGCGCCTGCGCCATACCCAGTGCCGCCAGCCGTTCGGAATGCGCCACCGCATCAAGCCGTGCCCGCGCCACCGCCGGATCAGCGGAGCGGCTGCCCTGCGTCACAGAGTCCGGGCGCACAGGGGCGGCAGGCCCGGCGCGCGCCGGTGTTTTGTGATTGCGCAGGCGGAGGCGGAGGCGGGTCATGATGCTGCGGTGCGACCCGGTGCCGGTGCCGGTTCAGCACCCTCATCCCGCCCGACCGTCACGGCGTCGTGACGATTGGCGGGGTCCGGAACGGTCTCGAGCGTACCGGCGTCGTGACGATTGGCGGGACTGCCGGAGAGCGCGTCAAAGGCCTGCTCTATCCGCTCGAACAGGGACTCGGTGCGGCCAACGATGCCGTTCATCCGGGCTTCAAGGGACGGGGCGAGCCTGCGCCGCGCATTGCCGTGCAACGTGCCCGCAGCCCGACCCAGATTTTCGCTTGTGACCGCCGCCAGGATACGCCTGCACCCTTCCAGCATCATCCTGCCGCCCGCCTCGATCTCCGCCCGGGTATAATCGATCACACCCCGCGCTTGATCCGGGGCCGCATTGCTGGCCTTGAGTGCCGCGACCTGCGCCTCGAGCGCCGCGACCTGCCGTTCCGCCGCGCGCGTCGCACCGCGCTCATGCAGCACCCCGCGCAGCCGGTCGACCGACCACGAATACAGCGCGGCCTCCGACAGGGCCGCCTCCGCTTCCCCGGGGTCAAGTTTCGCGACTTCGGCGTGATGCGACCAGCTCAAACCCTCCCGGCGTCGTGACGGTTCGATCCGGCGCGCAACCGAAGCCCGGTTCTTCAGGGTGCCCACCGGAATATCGAGTTCCGCCGCCAGGCGGGTCATATCGCCATAGGAGGTCTCCCGACCCGCTGCCCAGTCTCCCATCTGCCAGGCCAGACTATCGCGTGCGCCGTCCAGCTCCCGCTCCCGCTCCACAATCTTCCGGCCCTCGTCAAGCCAGTCCGCGTCGATACGTGCCCTGATGGCTTCCCCTGTCTCGATCATGAGCCGATGTCCTTCGCTACCTGTCTATGCCCCCGGTCCCGTGGGCCTTGTTCCTGCGGGGCAGGTCTCACCATCCGGTAAAACCAGATGCGCCCGCCCGTGTTGAAGTCACGTCCCTGTCGACAGACAATCCGCGCTCCGTTTTCGCGCAGCTCCGCCACCACCGCATTCACCGCGCAGACATCCGCGCCCGTCACGATCTCCCGCGTCGAATGCTCGCGCCCGTCCCGCAGCAATGCATGCACCCGCCGAAGCCGATCCGAACGGATGAGGGACGCCGCATGCATCATGCCATCCCCACGGGTGCGTCCGCAGCGAGCCCCTCAAGCACCCCCATCGCC
Organism: Roseovarius sp.; assembly: GCA_965207105.1. Lineage (GTDB taxonomy): Bacteria > Pseudomonadota > Alphaproteobacteria > Rhodobacterales > Rhodobacteraceae > Roseovarius. The sequence goes on from CBDBLS010000016.1 coordinate 93,084, forward strand.
ATCAGGGCGGTATCATCACAGACCGCCAGACGCTCCTTCGCGCGCTTGATGCCGTGATGGAGCGTTGTGTGGTCCCGCCCTCCGAGAGCCGCCCCGATAGCGGCCAGGGGCGCGCCTGTCAGCGCCGCCGCCAGCAGCATGGCCAACTGCCGCGCCCGGACCACCCCGGCGGTACGACCCGCGCCGCGCAGCGTGTCCGCGTCCAGATCGGCAACGTGCGCCGTCCAGACGATAACCCTTGTGACCGCACGGGTCCGGCAGCCGGACAGCCGTGGCACGGACCCCAGTCCCTCAAGCGCCGCCCTCAGCTCCGCCCGCCGCCCTGTGTCTGCAGTCCCGGTTGGCAATCGGGAGTCGTGCAATGCGCGCTCTGCCCGACCCATATGCCCGGCAGTTTCCAGGGCATGCGCCCGTGCAACCGCCACGCGCAAAAGCCCGATCAGCTCACGGGCTGTATCGGTCGCACCGGTCGCACCGCGCGCGCTGTGCTGATCCATCCTGCGCAACAACACAGCCGCATCACCAAGCGCGGCCCGCATCTCCCTGAACTCCGCCAGCGCGCTCATGGGGTGCCCCCGAGCGCGTGACCAAGCAACAGGAACATCCAGAGCACACCGAAAAGCGAAACCACCCCGATCAAATCCCCCAGCCAGTGATCCTCCAGCCGCGCCACCGCGCCGCACAGGCCCCGCCAGAAGCCCCCGACCCGCGCAAGACAGGATCTGCGCAGGGTCGGGGCAGGTGCCGCCACGAAGAAGGACAATCGTGGCGGAGACGGGTGGCGGTGCCCGGGCGACCTCATGTGACACCTCCCGGAATACGGTCCAGCAACCACAGCGCGGCGGTCAGAACAGCCGCGGGCGGGACGGTAATGATCCCGGCGTCGTGACGATTGGCCCGATCCAGCACAAGCCGGTATATATCCCGTCGATCAAGCTGAATTGTCGTATGTCCCAGCGACAGTGTGGCCATGCCCGCGTCAGGAGTGACGCGGATATCCCAGCGGTTTATTCGAAGGGTCCCGCTCACCGGTCCCGCTCCGGCCGCTTCAGACCGTGTTCGGCGTCCATCCTGCCGCCAGGCCCGGACGGGCGGGCCCACGGGGGCAGCCGAAACAGCAACCCACCATGCCCGGTACCGATCAGATCAACGGCTCCGGCGGGGCGTTTGTCTTTCGGCAGAAGATCCCAGACATTCATCCTGATCGAGGCACCTCCACGCATTGTCGCCTTGAACTCCAGATCCCCGTCTTCCTGCATGACCAGCAGCAGCCTGCCCTCGTCGGGGCCGCGACCCGCCTTCGCAAAGCAGCGCTCTGCGATGATGGAGCGTTCGAAAATCTCCATCTGCGCCGCCGCCGTGAAGCTCAGGCGCGCCACAGACGCGGGTTTCAAAATCGACAGGGAAAATGATATGCCTGTTTTGGCGGTGTTCTTTTCGGGCGGTGCAACGTCAGTGAAGGCCATGGCTATATGCTCCTGTTGCCATCGGGGACGGTGCCGGGGCCATCCGCCGCGACACCAGTGGGTTTTTCGAGGGGCTTGCGGGACATGGACAGCACCTGCCCAAGCCGCTTTTCGGCGTTCACACAGCGAACGTCCTCCGTCACGGCGTCGTGACGATTGGCGGGGCCATCCGTCTCCCGGACCGGGACAAGCTGCGCGACGCGGGCCGCCAGGGTGTCCCGGCAGTCCGGACAAAGCTCAACCATGCGCGCACAGGCAACCGCGTCCGCGTCCATAAGCCCGTCATCAACGCGCAAGAGCGCCAGCTCGTAAATCCCGGCTCCCGCGACCCCGCATTTATCGCAGCGCCCGCTCATGCCGCATCACCCGCTTGCGGGGCCGCAGGAGCCGCAGCCAGACCCGCAGGCGAACCCGGCGCAGGCGCAGGGCGAGAGATGTCGTCAGGCCACGCAAGGCCGGAGGGCCAGTGGTCGGAGAAGTATTCGAGGGCTCTCTCGTATGATCCGGCAGTGAAATCTGCGCCAGATCGAATTCGAGCAACCCGCGCACCATGGTTGAATATTAACGTGGAAACGCGTGCAACGCTGAGATCAATACGTGAACAATAGAGATCAAAGAGCAAGAGGAGGGTTGTCCGGTGATTCATACCGCACTTCTATGCGGTTAATTTACCGCAAGCAAGTATTTTTACTGCTTTTGCGCATTGGCGCGGTATAAAAACCGCATGGATGTGACCGACAAACTTCTTGATTACCTAAAAAATAACGATCTATCAGATCGCCAACTTTCAGTTCTTGCAACCGGAAGTACTGATACAATTAGGAATATTCGACGGGGTTCTCGTCCGCGTGTCGATACTTTTGAAGCCCTTTGCCGCGCCCTCGGCCTAGAGTTCTACATTGGCCCGCCACGGGGCTCCGCGCCCGCCGAATCGGCACCCGCCGCCTGGACCAGCTTTGCGAAGACCACGGTCCCGCACCGGGGGCTTGCGAAATGCTCCATTCAGGGCTGGGGCAAGCCGCAGCCCGAGCGTGACCCTTTGCCAAAACCGGAGACAGCCATGGATCAGGATATGTTCTGGGTCTCGGCAATCGGCCAGTCGATGATCCCCGAGGGGATAGCCTCTTCGGCCTTTTGCCTTGTGGCACCGGACACGCGGGCGCGGGAGGGGGACCGGGTCTGGGTGCTCGATCATGAGGGCAAGGCTGCGATCAAGCGACTGGTGGAAAAGCGGGAGAACGGCGATCTCAGGCTGCGCGGCTGGATGCCGATCCGGGACGGGCAGCAGAAAGACTTTGTGGAAGAGCGCCTTGCGGCGGGCCTCCGTGAGGTCTATCCGGTGATTGCGGTTTTCAGGGGCAAGCCCGGATCGGAAACCTGCAGCTATATTCCCGATCCCGGGCCACCCGCCCATGCGGTGCCGCCCGCGCCGACGCGAATCCCCAAGGCCATCACCGATCTGCTGGGCCTGCCGGAGGGGGCGGCGGCGGAGTCGGTTGTGGCGGCGATACAGGCGCAGCTTGCGAGCCGTGGCACGGCACATGCCACACCCGCAGCGGCCCTGGACAGGCGCACGCTGGAGCGCACGCTCAAGGCGCAGAACAAAGCACTGGAAGAGAAGCTGGCGGCCACGCTGGAAGAGAAGATGGCGGCCACGCTGGAAGAGAAGATGGCGGCCACGCTGGAAGAGAAGCTGGCGGCCACGCTGGACGCGCGTCTGCCGCCACTCCAGCCACCGGCCCGGCCGCAGTCCAAACCTGTGCCCGCCGAATCCGGCCTGTCCGATCCGAAAACCCCTGAGGCGTCCGTCACCCGGCTGCGGTTTGCGGGCGATGTGCGTGCGGCGGCCGGCGCGGGCGAGGAGGTGTTTGAAGAGACGGAAATGTCGATCACAATCCCGAGCGAGGCGCTGCCGACGGGGCTGGACCCCGACACATGCATCGCGCTGCGGGTCGAGGGCGATTCGATGGAGCCGACCATCCACTCGGGCGATACCCTGGTGATTGACCAGAGCGACCGTGAGCCTCTTGAGGGCCGGGCCTATGTGGTGCGCAGCGCGACAGGGCTGATCATCAAGCGGCTGCGGCAGGAGGCCCGTGCCTGGATCATGGCCAGCGACAATCCGGACTTCCCGCCACGCCCCATGGCCGGGGAGGACCGCATTCTTGGCCGTGTCCTTTGGTTTGGCCCGGAGAAGGCCGCCGTGGCGGGAGGGTGAGTGAAATGGAAATGATGTCTGTTCGATCTTCCGCGATCCGTGCGCTCGGTTAACCGCCCGAGATCAGCAGCTCGGTCCGCTTTCCCCGGCTGCCCGCTTTTTTGCCGATCGTATAGGAGGTCTGCACCTCCTCGACGTCGGCCCAGTCGAATAGGGCGCGGATTTCGGGATGATCATTGATCGAGAGGATAAAGCGCCCCTTGATTCCGTGCAGCTGCTCTGCCATGCGGGTGAAGTCCGCGCGCACAAACCTGCCCTTGCCGTAGTCGGCCTCATTTCCCCGGTAGGGCGGGTCGAGATAAAACAGCGTATTATCGCTGTCATAACGGGCTATGAAATGCGCATAATCAAGGCATTCAATGACAACCCCCGCCAGACGCCCATGCAGATCCTCGAGCATCGGCTCAAGCGTGGTGAGGTTGAAGCGGGCGGGTCTGTCTTTTGTCACCCCGAAATTGCGCCCCGACGGCTTGCCCCCGAAGGCGGTGCGCTGGAGATAGAGGAACCGCGCGGCCCGTTCGAGATCGGTGAGGGTGCCCGGGTCGGTATCGGTCAGGCGGATGAACTCGGCGCGTGTGGTCAGCTGAAATCGCAGCACTTCGAGGAACTGGGGATAGTGACGCTGCAATATCCGGAAAAGATTGCTGACGTCACGGCCAAGATCATTGATGACCTCGGCTTTGGGCCGCATGGAGCGGCGCAGGAATATCCCGCCCATGCCGACAAAGGGCTCGGCATAGGTCAGATGCCGGTCGGCATCGATGCGCGCGCAGATGCGCCTTGCGAGATTGCGTTTGCCGCCCAGATAGGGGGCCACGGGGCTGACCGGATCCACAGGGGTCAGATGACGGGCGGCGGAAATACATCCGCCGGATGATTGGGAGGTGGACAAAGGAGGGCGATCCCACGATCCTGTTCCCGCCGCGTGCGCGGTGACGGGACGGCCATGACTGGCCGGTTATGGTCGTGGGAGGCTCTTTCTCCCGGTTCGGGGTGTTCAAGCACCCCGGCCCCCGTGCAGGCCGCTGGAGGCCCGCATCGGCGGCATTGCGATGTCATATCACGGGTGGTGACACGGCGTCACCGGACCATGGTCCGTCGAATTGCCGTGGTCCGTCGAATCGTCCGGGGCCGGGCCCGTAATTTCAAACTGGCCGAGCAGATTGTTCGTCGCTACTATGTTCTTGCAATTCAATCGTTCTGGACGGATCAGCTATGGCACGAACGGCCTCACCACTCAGATACCCCGGGGGTAAGAGTTGTCTCTATCCTTTGGTTTCTCAAATTCTCAAGGCCAACAGACTGGAGAGGAAACGCTATGCCGAACCGTTTGCGGGTGGCTGCGGCCTTGCCCTGTCTTTGTTGTATGAGGGGCATGTCAGCGACATTCATATCAACGATGTTGATGCGTCGATCTGGGCGTTTTGGCACAGCGTTCTGGATCACACAGAGGACCTTACATACAAGATTAGAAAGACACCAATCACCATTGAGGAATGGCAACGGCAACGAAAAATTCACCTTGCCCAAGACATATCTGATCCAGTGGAGCTTGGCTTCTCTACATTCTTTCTTAACCGAACAAACAGATCCGGCATCATTGAAGCCGCCGGGGTGATCGGGGGGCAAGATCAATCGGGCCACTACAAAATGGATTGTCGGTTCAATCGAGATGATTTGGAGAAGCGCGTCCGCAGAGTGGCGAAGTATCGCAACCTGATCCATCTTACACGGCGAGACGCACTGGACTTCATTAAAGAGGTCGATACCCACCTCCCGCCTTCAACATTTCTGTGTGTTGATCCGCCCTATTTTCACAAGGGCCAAGGGCTTTATACGAGCTTCTATGACCCAAAAGATCACGCTGTTCTGGCCAGTGCTATACTTCGCTCGGAGAAGCCGTGGATCGTTACATATGACAATGTTGATACGATTGGGCATTTGTATCGCTCCCGTCGGCAATATGAATTCGATATTAACTATTCTGTTCAGGAAAAGCGGAAAGGCACCGAACTTCTGATTGCCTCAAAAGGGCTTCGAATGCCCGTGCAGGTCAGAGACAGACAGGTAAACAAACCGCAATATCGTGCGGCCTGATCTACTTGGGCGGACGCACCGGCCCTTTCATACCACGGTGGCGCAGGTGGATAAATACCCGCCATCATTGTGCTCCCCGATGTCGCTCACTCCGGCGACTATATTTGCTCAAATGCCGGGGCAGCCTGAAGACAGCTCAGGGGGGTTCACACACGGCGTGCCAGACATCGAGAAACCGCGCCCCGGCCAGCTTGCTTCGCTCCGTATCCTGGCGGCTCCACGAGGGCAGCGCGGGGCCGGGGTCGTAATTTCAAAGTGGGCCGCTATCCGATTCCCCCGGGGGGTTCCCCTTCGCACCCATGCATGCCAACATCGGATCAGACCAGGTAGAGGTAGAGGTAGAGGGATGTCGATCCCCGGGCGCAATGAAATCAGGAAAAAAATCGCAGGTGGCGAAATCATAATCGCGCCGTTTGATGAAGCCGATCTTGCCGATAATCTGAAAACCCTCACCTCTGATGTCCACGGGATCCGTCGAATTGTGGATGATGCGAAACCGTGGCTGAAGGTCATTGGCTGGATTCTGGGTGTCGCCGGTGTTTCCGCTGCAGGTTGGGTCACCGTGGAACTCTTGCAGGCTCTCTTCGGCGCGGGACCCGCTCCGTAATTTCAAAGGGACCTGCCGGGGCAGCCTGAAGACAGATCAGGGTTCACACACGGCGTGCCAGACATCGAGAAACCGCGCCCCGGCCAGCTTGCTTCGCTCCGTATCCTGGCGGCTCCACGTGGGCAGCGCGGGGCGCAGCCCGTCACAGATTGCGTCGGCGGGGGTATGAACGGGGGGTGTGCAGGCGGTGAGGGTGAGCAGTACCGCCGCCATGACCATGAGCCTGTTCATCCAAGTCTCCCGTGTTCGTCCAGCCGCTCGTCAACGGGCCTTGTGTCGCCATCAGAGGCCCGCAGGGCGTCATCCGCTGTTTTGCGGGTATCGACGTAGCCTTGCAGCGCGTCGCGCTCTGCGGCCCTCTCCGCGTCTCTGGTGAGCAGTACCGCCGCCATGACCATGAGCCTGTTCATCCAAGTCTCCCGTGTTCGTCCAGCCGCTCGTCAACGGGCCTTGTGTCGCCATCAGAGGCCCGCAGGGCGTCATCCGCTGTTTTGCGGGTATCGACGTAGCCTTGCAGCGCGTCGCGCTCTGCGGCCCTCTCCGCGTCTCTGGTGAGCAGTACCGCCGCCATGACCATGAGCCTGTTCATCTGAGCCTCCCGTGTTCGTCCAGCCGCTCGTCAACGGGCCTTGTGTCGCCATCAGAGGCCCGCAGGGCGTCGTCCGCTGTTTTGCGGGTATCGACATAGCCTTGCAGCGCGTCGCGCTCTGCGGCCCTCTCCGCGTCTCTGTGGCCCTTTCGATACAGCAAGGCCACTGACAGGACAAACCCTCCCGCCAGTGCGACCATGCGCCCGGCTTTGCTGCCGGCGAGCCAGCGCCATATGATCGCGGGGGCGGCCATGATTATGCAGTGGCGGCCTTGACGCCCCACATGGCGGCCTCCTCGACGGCTTGGATTGCGATGAGGGCGTGACGGCAGGCGGATAAGTTGTCCTCCCCGATCCTCTCGCATTCCGTGATCAGCGCTGCGGCGAGCATTTTGATGCGGTCTACATCGGGGCTTTCCGAAGGGTTGAAGCCTGCGCGCACCAGTTCGGCGGCGCGGCTGCTGACATCCGTCTGCACAGCGTTGTTCAGGCGTGAGTTGGTGATAACGTGCATGATTGTGTCCTTGTTGGCTGGTTTCGGTCAGGTTGGCCCGCCGCGTTTTTTATCGCGCCGGTACCAGACCTCGGTGGCGAGTGCGACGATGGCACCCGCCAGCGCGGTCAGCAGATCGGGCGAGGACAGGAGCGCGCCCGTCTCCGCACCGACGATGCCGCGTGTCACAAGCGCCGCCGTGCCATAGCGCAGCAGGATGCGTATGAGGGGGACATGCTGTGCGGGATCCATCAGCCTATGCCCTGCGCCCATTTTTTTATCCGCTCACGCATGATCCACGCGGCGGCCAGCGCAATCACCCCTGCGCCCGCGATGAGCGCATATGTCGAGGGCAGCGCCCCCGTGACCGCGACAGGTGCCGCGACCCTCGCGACGGTGGCGAGCTGCACGGCGCTGGCCTGCACCGTGGTGGAGGCGATTCCGGACGCGCGCGGGGGCGTGGCCCGGCGAATACCAAGGAGGCGGTTGGGCGCGTATCCCGCGACGCTGACCTTATTGCCCTGATTGCCGCCAAGGACGTATATTCTTCCCTCTGCGCGGCGGTGGAAAAACGCCACATGGCCCTGCCAGCCGCTCTTGCCTCCACGCCAGAACACCACCACATCGCCGGGCCCTGCATCGTCCGGAGCCACCTTTTGTCCCCATTTGAGATAGCTGCGGGCGGCAAGGGAGCCGGTGCCCTGCAAGCCGCATTCGGCGAGCATGGTCCCTACAAAGGCGGCGCACCAGGGGGTTTCATCATCGGGCATGGGTTGTCCGGCTTTGCGAAAGTAATCCAGCACTTGCGGATTATGCGCGGCTCCGGGCCATTCGGCGGTGCCCTTGTGAGCCCAGGCGGCGGAATGAACTGTTTTTGACAGTGTCTGTATCATGGGAATCTCCGTGTGCTGACCGGTTGCGTGTCGGATCAAGCGTTCAGATTACCTGATCGGGCAGGCCCCCGCGACGGACCATGGTCCGTCGCGGGGGTCTGTGGCATCTGCTAGACTGGCGGGCATGACAAAGAAAACACTCCCTGCCACACAGCCCGCCCCTGCCGCGCTGTCAGCGCTCGACAGCTGGTTCGATGTCTGCCGCACGGGCACGCATACGGACATGAACAACACCACCTTCACCCTCTCCGAAGGGGACCTTGCGCGTATTGCAGCCGCTTACGCGACCTCTGATCCGGCACCTGTTGTCGTCGGACATCCGGAGACAGATGCCCCTGCCTGGGGCTGGGTGGATGGCCTGCGCGTGGTCGGCGATACGCTTCAGGCAAAACTGACACGTCTCGACGATGCCTTCCGGGCGGCTGTCGAGGCCGGACGCTATGCGGGCCGCTCGGTGGCGATTGACCGGGACGACACCGGTGGCTGGAGCTTGCGTCATATCGGGTTTCTGGGGGGCGTTGCTCCGGCGGTGCAGGGTCTCAGCCCGGCCATGTTCAGGGCTCCCGCGACGGCTCCCGCCGCGACACTGGAACTCACGGTTCCGCTCGGCGGCACTGAAGAGCGATCCGCCTGGAGCACCACGGCACGGGCGCTGCGCGGCCTGCGCGAGTGGATTATCGAGCGCTCGTCTATTGAACAGGCGGATCGCATTTTGCCCGGCTGGGGGTTGACCGAAATCCAGGCCCTCGGGGAGCCGGAGGACGGTGACTTTCTCGCGTCCCTCGCCTCGCGATTTACACAGGAGACATCTATCATGCCCAACACCCCTGCGGCACCCGCCGCGGCCATTCCCGACTTATCCACAGGCTGGATGACGGGAACGAGCAACAACATCCCTGCGGCAGCCGCCGCGGCCATTCCCGACCCGGCACAGGTTCCCGACCCTGCGGCCATCACAGCCGCCGCCCCGAACCCTCCGGCTGATCCGGGTCTTGCGCGGGAGCAGGCCGCACTGGCGGCAGAGCGTGCGCAACTGGCAACCGAACGTCTGCAACTGGCGGCGCAGCGGTGTCTGTCCGAGGCGCATGAGCGTGTCGGGGCCCATGTGAGCGCAGGTCGGGTATTGCCCGCAGAGGCCGCATCGCTGGAAGCGCTGTTCGCGGCGCTCTCCGGACAGGCCGCTTCGATCCGGCTGGCAGGGTCAGCCACCCCCCAAACCCCCGGGGATGCGCTGCAGGCCTTCCTGTCCGGCTTGCCCGTGCGCGGACCGGACACGGCGGAATATGCCGGTCCCGGCCAGATCGCCATGAGTGGCGCGCAGGCTCCTGTGATGCGGGACGGGCAAACCGCGCAGCATGTCGCGCTGGCGGCGAAGGCGTTGATGGGGAGCGATCCCACAGGCACAATGACCATCGCGGATGCGGTGCGTCAGGTGACAGAGGGAGGTCGCTGAAATGGCCGGACATTCACCTGTTGCAACGGTCTCTTTCATGGCGTTCGGTGATGTTGCCGCGCGCCGCATCGTGCGGCTGAGAACCTCGAAGGGCGGCGAAGCGGTCCAGGCGGACGCGGACTCCGCCAGAACAGCGGGAGAGCGGCCCATAGGCATTTCCGGTGAGGTGGCCACCGGGGCCGGGCAGATCCTGGATGTACATATTGCGGGCATCGCCGACCTTGAGGCCGGGGCCGCTGTCATGCGCGGCACGGCGCTGAAACCCGATGCCGACGGCAAGGCGACAGCCACCGACACCACCGGTGATTGTGTGGTGGGTATTGCTCTGGAGGCCGCCACGGCTGCCGGTGACATCATTCCCGTGCTGCTGTCGCAGCATCGCATGTAAGGAAGGCCTGACAGATGGCAGACAACATTATTTCCACGTACCCTGTGGACTTCGAGCGCACCGCGATCGCGGTGGGCTATGGCAATGACAGCTATATCGCCGATATGGTCCTGCCCCGGGTCGATGTGGGGCGCAAGGAATACGCTATACCGAATACCCGCTGGCCGAGAGCTTCAGCGTTCCCGAAACGCGTGTCGGTCGGCGCGGGACGCCGGTTATGGTGCATTTTTCGGCGGAGGAGAAATCAGGCGCCTGTCAGGATTACTCGCTTGAGGATCTGATCCCCGACGATGATGTGCGCAACACGCCGCCCACAACGGTTGATCCGATAGACCGCTCCACAATGATGCTGACCGATCTGCTGATGATCGATCGTGAAAAGCGCGTGGCGGATCTGGTGTTCGACGCCGCAAAATACGGCGCGGACAGTAAAGTCACACTGGCGGGCAATGATCAGTGGTCCGCCAGTCATGACGACAGTGATCCCGTGGCCGATATTGTCGATGCGGTCGAGAGCATGATCGTCAAGCCAACACATTTCTGCATGGGCTCGGAGGTCTGGAAGGATCTGCGCACGCACCCGGCGATCCTGAAATCGGTCAACCGCAATGAAGGGGATCGCGGCATCGCCTCGCGGATGATGGTCGAGGATCTGCTGGAGGTGAAAATTGTTGTTGGCCAGGCCTGGATCAATGCGGCCCGCCCCGGTCGGGAGGCAAGCCTGAAACGCGTGTGGGGCAAGAGCGCACTCCTTTACCGTGCCGATCCCAATGCAGCGCCCAATGGCCCGCCCACATTGGGGATCACAGCCTCTTATCGTGGGCGCGAGGTGTATTCCGTCTTTGACCCTGCGCGCGGCGCGCGCGGCGGGCATCGCCTGCGGGTTGTTGACACCTGCGATGAGCGGATCATTGCCGCCAGGGCGGGATACCTGTTCAAAAACGCAGTGGCGTAAGGAGGGCGTAATGGTCGAAACAGTCAAGGCAGCCGACCCGGCTCCTGCATCCAAGGCAGCCGAACCTCCCGCATCCAAAGCAGCCGACCCGGCTCCTGCATCCAAAGCAGCCAAACCTCCCGCATCCAAGGCAGCCGAACCGGCTCCTGCATCCAAAGCGGCCGAACCGGCCCCTGCATGTGTCGCGATCAATCCGGTTCAATATGCGCGCAAGCGCTATATGCCGGGCGATCCGCTGGATCTTCCGCAGGACGTACTGGCCGCGCTGGTTGCGTCGGGGGACGCAAAGGTTCCGTACGCCGGTCCTGTGGCTGCGGGCCCGGATACTGAAGACACCCCGGACGGGGTCGCCTGAGCCATGGCCTATGCGACCCGCGATGATCTTGAAGCCCGCTATGGTTCGGAAGAGATTGCGCATCTGTTGTGTGATGATGCAGATGATGATGCAGAGGATGCCGCTGCACGTCTGGCGGCGGTGCTGTCGGACGCGGCGGGCGAAATCGATGCAGCCCTTGCCCGGGAATATATCCTGCCTCTTGCACAGGGTGATTATCCATCCCTCAAGGCCATTGCCTGTGCCCTGGCGCGGCTGGCCCTTTACGACGACGCGCCGAAAGAGGCGGTGACAGACGCGGCGAAGGCTGCGCGCGGTCAGCTCTCCCGTCTGGCGCAGGGCTATCTGCGCAGTGGCGATGGTGCGGAGCCGCCACGGCGCACCTTTTGCCCTGCAATCAAGGCCCCGCCTGCGCGGATCCGCGAGACGATTGACAGGATCAATCGTCGTGGAGGGTGTTCGTGATGGCCGGGGCAGGCGTTCGGATCGATGTCGAATGGGACGATGCCGGGGCCCGGGCGGCTCTGGGGCGTGCGGGCACGGCCCTGGACAACCCATACGAGATGTATGACGAAATCGGCCAGATGCTGGCCTCCGCGGTCCTGCGGCGCTTCGAGACGGAAACGGGTCCGGACGGCACAAAATGGACACCCTCGCGGCGCGCGCGCAAAAAAGGGGGCCAGACCCTGACAGATTCCGCGCGCCTGCGTCAGTCGATCACACACCGCGCCGATGCCGCCGGCGTCGAGGTGGGCACAAATGTCGTTTACGCCGCGATCCACCAGTTTGGCGGCACCATCAACAAGAAAGCCCGGAAACAGACCCTTGAATTTGACGATGACACAGGTCGGTTGATATCCCGCAGGAACGCGGCGCGACGCAAGACCGGGCTGATCCGGATCGTGAATGCCCAAATCGGGGCGCACAGCGTCACGATGCCCGCCCGGCCATATCTGGGCGTTTCCGGCGATGACCGGACAGCCGTTCTTGATATTGCGACGCGCATGCTGGCGGAGGGGCGGCGATGATTGTTTCCGCATCGGCATGGCCCGGCTTTGCCGCCGTGGATGCGGTTGCCGAACGCCTTCGCACGCTTGAGACGCTGGTTGACGTGCTGAACGTCTACGACGTGGCGCGGGTGGATGCCCCAAAGCCGCCGTCCGCTGTCGTTGCGCCGTTGACGGAACGCGCCTTGTCCAGTCCGTCCGTCCCCGGTATGGCCCTGGTTCCCCAGACGGTGGAGATGCGGATCGGCGTGATCGTGATCGTTGAGGCTGCCAATGACCGGTCCGGACGCAGGACCCGTGCGAAAAAAACGCTGGCTGACCTGTTGGGGCAGACCCGTCAAAAGCTGTTGGGCTGGGTACCGGCCCCGGAACCGGAAATCCATGGGGTGACCGGGCCGCTGGCATTTGTGGCCGGACGTCTCACCGAGATCGAGCATGGTCGTATCATCTGGCAGGACGAATGGACCTGCCAATACAGAACATCAACGGAGTGTAACTGATGGCGCAGAATTTCATTATCGGTGCCGGCAAACTTTATTTTGCCCGGGCCACACAGGACGGCGCGCCCGGAGCGGAGCGCTGTCTCGGGGACGCCGAGAGCACAACGCTCCGGATCAACGAGGAGCGCGTGACGGTGCAGTCAGGCTCGGGGGTTCCGCGCATGCTGGTCGACGCGGTACGCTCCACCGAGCGCATGATCGACATGGTGCTGCGGGATATGTCCCTGGACAATATCGCCCTGTTGTTCGCCTCGGATATGATCCCGGTGCCCGCGACAACGGTGACAGGCGAGCGGATTGCCGTCGGCCTGCTGGATGGCGGCCCATGGTATGGGCTCCCGTCCGCCAGGGGCCGTCGGATCTCGGACCTCATCCTGCGCCCTTTGCGCGGCGGAGCGGCCTACACGCTCAATACCCATTACCGCACCGATCCGGGATCCGGCACAATTCGCATTCTGGATGCCGGGGCGGATGGTATCCGCGCCAACGCCACAATCCTCGCGTCCTATACGATCGACGCCGCGACCCGCATCTCTGTGGGGCAGGCCCGGGTCGTCACGGGCGCACTGCGCTACGTCGAGCACGCTCCGACGATCAATCCGGCATCAAAGGGCCGTAACATCTACTGCCCGGACGTCAAGCTGCGCCCAAACGGTGACTGGACGCTCACCGGGCGGTCGGAGCAGCGGATCCCGCTCAGCGCCAATATATGGCAGCCCGAGGACGGCTCCGCCGCGATGATGATCGACGGGGAGGACCTGCGATGACCGACGATGCGGAGACCCTCGCCATCCTTGATCCGGATGTAACAATCACACTGCGCGATCCGGACACCGGCGCGGCGGTGGAGATAACAGTGCGCGAGTTCCGGATGCGCGAGGGCCTCGATGTTCAGGTGATCGGGGCTCCCCTGATCCGTGATCTTGCGGTTCAGGTGGGCGACACGGCGCAAGAGCCCGATGCCGTGCGCACCGGCGCTGTGCTGGGGGCGCATGCGGATATCTGGCTGCGCATCTGCGCTATGGCCAGCGGGCAATCGGTGGAATGGATTGGATCGCTTGCGGACACCGAGGCCCATGCGCTGCAATCGGCGGTCTGGCAAGTCAACACGGGTTTTTTTATCCGCCGCCTGGTGGCCCAGGCACTGGGCCAGGGGGTGGTGGAGACCGTATCGCGCTCTCTCGCGTCCTCGAGCAGCTTGCAGCCGACGGGCACGGAGATATCCGAAGCCTCCCCGCCACACTGACATGGAGACAGATCATGCTGATCTGGCAGGCAGGACAGTCGCGCCGTATCGAGATGCCGTGGCATAGTCTGGTGCGGGGCCTGATGCAATGACGCAGGATATCGACCTCGCCCTGCGCATCAGTGGCGATATAGGCGACGCGCAGGCCGTCCTGCGCCAGACCCGCACTGAAATGGATGCGACGGGCCGTGCGGCGCAGGGGCTGGGAGGACGGACCACACAGGCAGGGGCCGCCGCCGGGCAGGCGAGCACTGCATCGCGCGCCCTGGGTGAGCGCATGAGACACCTGCGCCCACAGATCCAGAACACGGCGTTTCAGGTGGGTGACTTCGCCGTCCAGGTGGGTGCAGGCACATCCGCGAGCCAGGCGATGGCCCAGCAGCTTCCGCAATTGCTCGGTGGGTTTGGCGTTCTTGGCGCGGTTCTGGGTGCTGTTGCGGCCATTGCCCTGCCTCTCGGTGCCGCATTTTTGCGCACAGGCGAGAAAGCGGAGAGTGCGTCCGACGCCACATCGCGTCTCGCGGATGCCACGGAGAGGCTGCGGGGACTGAAAGACCTTGGCGGTGATCTTGAGGATCTGGCCGAGCGTTACGGGGTTGTCACAGCGCGGGTTCGGGACCTTCTGGCCGCGCAGCGTCAGCTGGCGGAGCGTGAAGCGCGGGATGCACTGCGCGCGACAGGAAAGGGCCTGCTGGACAGTCTGCCCGAGGCGCTGGCCGCCGGACAGGACCGGGTGGCGGCGGATTTCGAGGATATTTTGCAAGGGATCGTGCACCGCTCCGGTGACGTGCTTCGCGAAGCTGGTCTGGATGTATTCAACGTCTCGGACAAGGACAGCGTGAAAGCCCATCTGCGAGACACCTTTGGAGAGACCCTGACAGGGTTCGTCAAGGATGCCGATCTGGACAACATCGAAGATGTCGATACCCTTCTGAACACGATAACCCACAGGCTGCGCTTGTTCAACGAGGGCGCGGTCCAGACCAGTGACGCCTTTATGGTCGCCCACAGATCCATGTCCGCCGCCCTGCGCCGGTACGCAGATGAACTCGGACTTGCCGGTGAACAGACAGAGGCACTGTCATCGGCATCACTTGATCTGCGCGCCGCTCTTGACGGCGATGATATCAATGAAGTTTCCGACGCCGTCGCAAACATGCGCAAAGTCCTGGAGAATGCCCTGGCGGGTGAAGACCTCACCACAGATCAACGAAAGGCGCTGGACGTACTGATCGACCGGTTGATCGCAGCCGAAGACCAGGCACGCCGGCTCGGGACGCTCAAGACGGGTGATCTGGGCCTTGACGTTGCCATCAAGGCCGCAAAGGCGCTGGCGGATGAGGCCGCGCGCGCCCGCGATGAGCTGGCCGCTTTACCGGGGGTGCAGGCGGCCGCTCTGGCGGTGGCGCGTATTCGCGAGGCCACGGTTGGCGATCCGGAGGCCCGGGCACGTCAGCTGGCGGAGCGTGGTGCCTTGGCATTACAGGCGGCGGCCACGGCGGGCCGGTCGGATCTGGACCCCGCGCAGCGCTTCGATGCCGAAGCGATCCGGGCGGCCGGAGATAACGCGGTAACCCTGGCCCGTATCAACGCGCGCACGCGCGAGGCCGAGGCCGCACTGCGCGAATCAATCTCCGGCAGCGGTGGCGGCGGTGGTAAAAATGATCCCGCCACAGCCCTGATCAAGACGTTGGAGCAATATCGGAGCCGTGCAGAGATCGCCTCTATCCGCCTGCAAGGGTTGGGGGGCGGGGAAGAGGCGGGGTTTATCGCCACCGCAGAGGCCGCGCGGCTGGCGGAGACAGCGATTGCGAAAATCGGCGATAACCCTGCAGCGGTTGCACAGGTGCGTGAACTGGAAGCCGCTGTCAATGCGGCAGCCGAAGAGGCTATCGCAATAGAGCGCGCGCTGAGCCGGGGACCGCAGGGCGTAGACGCCATCCGCGCTGGACTACGGGGCTATGCCGAGGAGGCGAGCTTTGCGGGCAATGAGATCGAAAGCGCCGTCGGCGGGGCATTCAATGGCCTGGAAGATGCTCTCGTGCAGTTTGTCTCTACGGGCAAGCTGGAGGTCGGGGATCTGGTCAACAGCATCATCGCCGATTTTGCCCGCATCGCCATTCGTCAAAATATCACCGGCCCGTTGGCCGATGCTTTGGCCGGGGTTTTGGGCGGGGGTTTTGGCGGCGGCACGGCACCGGCACCGACGACGGCGGTGCGGCCCCGGGCCAGTCCGTTTCACACAGGGGGCGTGGCCGGGGGTGTGGCCGGGGATGTGGCCAGTCGGGCGCAGGCGATCATTGCGGCCTCCGCCGCCACAGCGGGGCGCACGGCACGCGAAGTGCCCGCCATCCTGCTGGAGGGTGAGGCGGTGCTGACCGCTGATCAGTCCGCCGCATTGAGCGAAATGCTGCGCCGGAGAGACCGCCCCCGATATCATCGGGGCGGGGCAGCGGGGATCGACCCCGCGCGCATTCCGGCCGTCTATAAAACGCAGGCACCGGGTGCCGCAGACATGGAGGCGGGTCCCGACGTGCGGCACGGCAATATCACTGTGAATGTCGAGAACAAAGGTGCGCCCAAGACAGCCACTGCAACAGCCCGGTCAGACGGGCTGCGCGGTCTCATTGTCGCGATTGTGGCCGAAGACTTGCAAAGCGGCGGGGCGATTGCACAACAGGTCACCCAGACGCTGCGCCGCCAATCAAGCGGTGGTGATGGGTTCTGATGGCAAGCTGGCCTGCATATGCGCGGATCATCGCGGACGGCATTGTGGCCGGTCAGGATGAAAATACCCGACGCACGACGTTTGAGAGTGGTGCGGTCCGGCAGGCCCGCGCGCGCAGTGCGGCCCTGCGCTTCTGGCAGGTGTCCGTACATCTTGAAAGCGATACGCATATGGGAGATTTCCGGACCTGGGCCGAGACCCATGGACACGGGGCCTTCGACGGCTCCGATCCGGTTGCCGGTGATGCGATCCACCTGCGGCTGCGCGGGGGATCGGGATCCGTGACCTCTCGCGGTACCGTCAAGGGAGGTCGTCGCCACTGGACCGCCGACATGGTGCTGGAGGAGGTCCTGTGACATTAACCTCCGCCGGTCGTGAAGCTCTTGTTGGCCTGTCTCCGGACGATCTGATCCTTTATGCGCTGGAAATCACGCATCCCGACCTGGCGGATGCCGTGCGGGTGGTGGCGGATGGCCGCGCGCGCGAGATCGAAGGCCAGACCTATATGGCGCTGGCGTTCTCGGTGCGTCTGGCCAGGGATGAAGAGCGCCGTGCCCCGCGCGCGGAACTGCGCATCGACAATGCAGGACGCGACATCATGATCTGGCTGGATCGCGCAGGCGGTGGGCAGGGTGCAGGTATCCGGGTCCTGCGCTGTCTGGCGGTCGGAGACACCGCCGCACGGGATCCCGACTGGGAGGCTCAATTGGATGTGCTCCAGATCAGAGCCGATCAGCAAAGTGTAACGGCGATCATCGGCTATGACCCGTTGCTTGACAGGCCCGCTGTGGGTCTGCGCCACGACCCGGAAACATCTCCCGCGCTGTTTTGATACAAAGGAAACAAGGATGACTGACATAATCGTACTGAAACAGGGGGACACGCTGAGCCTGCCCGCCCAGGCGCATCACACACCCCCCGCCCCGGACGGGACGGGGGGCGTTGCGCGCAACGTTGATGACTGGACCCCTGACGCGGCCCTGTATCATGACCGGAGCGGAACACGGGCCCTGTTGAGCTGCCGCGTGACCGAGGGCGCTGACGGGCTGTTCACCCTCTCGGCCACCGCGCGCCAGACCGCCGCATGGCCACCGGGCAAGTGGCGTGGAGATATCACATTCACGGATGGGAATGGTGTCAAAGCGTCGACAGAGACTTTCACAATCATTCTCAAGGAGGCAATCTGATGTCCGTCACTCTCAACCCCGCAGGCGGCGGGGTCACGATCAATCCCGCAGCCCCTGTCTCATCGGATCTGTCCGCGCAGGCAGATCGTGCCGCCGCCGCCGCGACCTCCGCCACCGCTGCGGAAAGGCGCTACAAGGCACTGGAAGCCAATCTGCACCGGGCGGGGGAAGTAGAATTGTATGTTGATGCCGGTGGCGACGACAACGCGGCAGGCACCGACGCCGCGCCCCTGCAAACGCTCACCGCCGCCCTGAGAAAGTCACCGCCAGGCGGAACGCTCACTATACATCTCAAGAGCGACATCGCTGTGAACGCATCGGTGCGCTGTCGGGCACGGATGGTTCAACTGCTCTCGGATGGCGATGACAGACGCACTCTGACCATTCAGGCCCCGAACCCCCTTCCGGACGACCCGGTGCGCGCGGGCGCATATTGGATCCAGATGATCGATCCGGACGCGGTCTTCTTCATCAACAATATCGAGGTCGACATCGGGCTTTCAGCGGCCGGGCTGCAGGAACCCGCCTTTATGACCGGCGTGGGGCAGTTGACGCTGCGCGCCTTTAACAGCCGTCTGCGAGGTCGGGAAAACGGGGGCGGCATCGCTTTAATGTCGGGGGCTGTGGCCTATGCGCTCGCCATCGAAAGCTCCTCGGTCTCCAACATGGCGGGGCACTGGATCAGCGGTGTGGCACCCGGAACACCAAAAGTCGATGTAGCCAATCTGCTGTGGTCAACCGTGGCCACCCTTTAAAAGGAGCATAAAATGAAACTCACACTCACCCACGAAGGCCTGGACTATATCAGCTATACACCCGGCGAGCTGGCGGAGGCCGGAGTCCCTCAAGAAGCCATCTCTGCGGCGCAAACGGCCACGGTCGCGCAGGACGGGCAGCAGGCGAGGTTAAAAGCCGCACTCTCCGCCGCAGGCGGTGTCGAGGCGGTGCTGGTTGATACCCTCGATCTGACCACTGTCGCGCTGTCCGGGCTGGCGCGCCTCGCACAGGCGATTTCCACCGCCACAACAATCGCAGATATCCGTGCCGCCGCTGTACCCGTCTCGACAGGGCTCGCAGCCTGGCCGGACGATGTGCAGGTGCCCCTCGATGCCGCAAGTGACGTGCAGACCGCATTGCGTGCCGCCGCCACGCGCGCAGCGGCCATCACAGCCGCATATGAAGCAGAATGACACATGCGCCCCTGACCCCGCCGCCCGATCCATTCTGGGCGGTGGCTGCGCTGCACAGGAACCCGCCGGGAGATTGCGCGGCTTATGTTATGGCCATCCTGGAGTGCATGTTCGCGCGCACCATCTCTCTTCCCCGAAGCCCCGGGAGCCTGCGCGGCAGGGATCGGGCGGTCAGTGCCGCCATTGCGGAGCACCTCGCCGTCTCTCTTGAAGGAACATCGCCGTCCGAAGGGGATGCCGTCCTGATGTGCGCCGCCGGTCGCAGGGCCTGTATCGGACATCACATCGGGCTGTGGACGCGGACAGGAGGACAGGCATATGTGCTGCATCGCATGGAAGGCCAGCGCCCGCGCCTTGATCCGCTGGCCGGTCTCAAACACCGGGGCCTGACACTGACCGGGCTGTATCGCTGGACATAAATCATGGTTGACCGTATCGGAAACCCCGGTTGCGCGCCGTTTGCAAACCGCCCGCAACCGGGATATGTGGCGGATGTCCTGCCGCACCCGCTCACCCGCGACGGGGTGCGGACTGTCACCTTGCCGGCGGGCATCTCCCTTACCCGGGCGTGTCGCATTTGCCTGCCCGATATACCGCCCGGGAGGATCGCCGCCGCTGTCAACGGGGAGCCTGTGCCGCACGCCCGTTGGGAGCAGTCTCTACCGGCAGGCGCGAAACTCGCCCTGCGCCCGGCCTTGCACGGCGGCGACAGTGATCCCGTCGCCGCCGTGCTCAGTATCGCGATTGTTGTCGCCGCGCCCGTTCTGGCACCCCATGTACTGGGCGCACTCGGTGTGACAGCCGGCACCACGGCGCTGGCCGTGGCCACCGCAGGCCTGCAGATTGTCGGAGGCCTCATTGTTCAGGGGCTCTATTCACCATCACTTCCCGACCGGAACAACACGGGAGCGCCCGATCCCCTTTACAGCCTCGCAGGGGGTCGAAATCTGGCACGACCCTATGAACCGGCCTTGCTGGTGCTGGGCCAACACCGCATCTGGCCCGATCTGGTCGCGACCCCATGGGCCTCCTATGAGGATGGGGAGCAGTACCTGCACCAGGTATTCAGCGCCGGGATCGGGGCACCTGTACTCTCCGACTGGCGCATCGGAGAAACTCCGGTCGGTCAATATGATGAAGCCACGCTCACTGTCCTGCCTCCGGGCGGCATCCTGCCCTTCGATCTCGACGTGCAGACAGAGCCGGGCGGCGGTGCGCTTGAAAGCACAGAATGGGTGCGGCGGACAACCGCAGGCGGGGTACACAGGATTGCCATTGATCTGGATGGCCAGCTTACAGGGCTGGGGGGGTCGCGGTCTGAACCTTTAGCCCGGTCCGTCGAGATCAGGTGGCGACGGGCGCAGGATGGAGACACACCCGCCAGATCATGGTCTGTTGTGCGCATTGTGGACCTGCCCGGAATACCGGAACACCCCCCGCAAAATCCGTTTCGCCGAACATTGACATATGACCTTGGGCGGTCCGGGCGGGCGGTGGATGTGGAAATCCGCCGCACAGGCGAGCCCTCAACGGAGTCCAGCCATATTGACCGCATCATATGGACCGGGCTACGGGCCTTCCGGGCCGGCACGGCCGTCTTTGCGGACCAAACCACCGCTGCCGTCCGGATAAAGGCCAGCGGCCAGCTCAACGGACAGGTTGACAGCCTGTCCGCCACCGCGTCACAGCCCGTACGCGTTCGGGCCTCCGACGGCACATGGACGACTGCCGAAAGCACGAATCCGGCGTGGATATTCCGCTGGCTTGCGCTCGGCATCACAGCCGCAGACGGTCGGTTGATCGCCGGAGCCGGACTGCCAGGGAACCGCATCGACAAGGCTGCAATCACAGAGTGGGCGGCATGGTGCGATGCCAATGCCCTGACATGCTCCGCTGTCATCGACCGCCGCATGTCCTGCGCCGACATGCTCACACTCGTTGCGCGCTGCGGGCGCGCCAGCCCCACATGGCGGAGTGGAAAGCTCGGCGTCGTATTCGATGACCCGGACACCACCGTCACAACCCTCATCACTCCCGAAAATGTCGTTCTTGGCTCTATGGGTGTCGAGTGGGCCGCCAGTCCGGCCCCCGATGAGATTGCCCTGCGCTACATCGACCCCGATTCCGATTGGCAATACCAAACCATCCGCCGGCGCGTGCCGGGTGCCACAGGCCCGGTTGTGAACACATCAACAGTGACCCTGCGCGGGGTCACCTCCTCCGGGCAGGCAGCCAGGGAGGCAAATCTGCTCGCGGCGCGCCAGCGATATCATCGGCGACGCATCACCTGGGAAATGGGGCCGGAAGGCTACCTGATCCGGCGCGGCGATGTGGTATGGATGACCCATGACATGCTGGCCGGAGGGGCCGCAGGGCGGCTCAATGGCGGCAGTGCCGCACAGATCACACTTGATCGAGCCCGGCCTGCAAGTGATGGAGATCATATCATACTGCGCCTTGCGAACGGGACGTTGCATCGGTCTGCTGTCACACTGCCTCTCCATGCCGACGCAGACAGCCCATTGCGCGACCTCGCAAGCCCGCTCCCTGACGCACCCGACGCCGATGGCCGCAGCCCCGCCGATATCCTCTATCGGATATATTCCAACAGCGCCCCGCCAGACCCCTTGCGCATCACCGTTATTGAACCAATAGACGAAGAGAGCGTGCGCCTCACCGCCATCGATCACATGGCGGAATACTATGCCGCCGAGACCTCCGATCTCACCACCCCGGATGCAACGCCGCGCGTTCAGGCGCAAAGCAGTATTCGGGCCGTCACACTGCAAGCCCGCATCACAGAGGGATCCACCCGGGTGTCCCTGTCCCTTGCCGTCGCAGGCCAATGGGCAGGCGCATCCCTTGTTTCAAACGATCCCGCAGCCCCGGAGAATATCCCCAACGGAAAACTGAATGCAGAATGGGCCACTGAACTTGCCGCCGGAGCGAGGCTCACCGTCACCATAACCCCATTGCCCGGTCCAGGTGGGGCAGGTGCGCCCGCCACATCAACCGTCATCATCCCAACCGCCACCGCGCCCTACAGCTCGAGACACGACAGGAAGTGAACCCCCTGCACCGATTTGGAAGGGTGAACGTACCGTGCGCCAATCAAGTGCGCAATCGACGTGATTTTCCCGGGTATTTACATGGGTATTTACCGTTGATTTTCCCGGCGTTTTTCTTCTTGATTGCGCACTTGATTGGCGTAATTGCTCATTTTGATTGGCGCGCTACAAATCGGTTCTATTCGGTGCATCCGCGACGCAATGACCGGTTTGTCGGACCGTCCACCCTGATGAAATCGATCTTTCGCGATATTGATTTCACCGAGTTTCATTTTACGCGGCATATGTTGAACCATCTCAAGGCGCTGGCCCCCGAGCGGTTCGATATCATCCGGGATGAATTGCAAAGTGCTTGGGTGGCCCGGATGAAACTACTGCTGAGCCCGATCGACAACCGTGTCATCTTGCTCTGGTTTTCGGCCCGTCATCCCGGCGAAGATAACAACTGCGCCGATCTGGCGCAGGACCCGGCCTTTGTGACCCGGGCGATGCTGGATGCGGTCAAGGGGCGGGCGTTAGCTGTGGTGAAGGTCTGTGCCAGCCCCCTGGCCAAGGCGAAAGGGACCAAGGGCATGGTTTTTTCTGAGTTGGAAGCCAATGCCGCCGCCGAGCTGCTTGGCCCGATGGTGCATGAAGAGGCGGCCAGGGCGCTGGTGCCGGTGATCAAGAAAGTGCTCGTCTGAGCAAGAGAAAAGGCCCACCAGTTGGCCGGCCTTTTGCGAGATCTTCAGATCTGAGGGGGCTTAGCCCAGCTTTTCAGTCAGCTCGGGCACGGCGGCAAACAGATCGGCCACAAGACCATAATCGGCAACCTGGAAGATCGGCGCCTCTTCGTCCTTGTTGATGGCCACGATGATTTTGCTGTCTTTCATACCGGCAAGGTGCTGAATAGCACCGGAAATACCGACAGCGATGTAGAGATCGGGCGCGACAACTTTGCCGGTTTGACCAACCTGCCAGTCGTTGGGCGCGAAGCCCGAGTCAACTGCGGCGCGCGAGGCACCAACGGCGGCACCCAGCTTGTCAGCCAGTTTTTCGATCAGGGCGAAGTCGTCTTCTGACCCGACGCCACGACCACCGGACACAACCACACCGGCCGAGGTCAGCTCGGGGCGATCGCTTTCGGCAACCTTGTCTTCGACCCACTCGGACAGGCCGGGGTTTGCGGCCGCACCGATGGTTTCAACGGCGGCAGAGCCACCCTCGCCAGCGGCATCAAACGAAGCGACGCGGAAGGAGATGACTTTCTTGGCGTCGACCGATTTGACGGTCTGCAGGGCGTTACCGGCATAGATCGGGCGCTCGAACGTGCTGCCATCAACAACGCCGGAGGCATCCGAGATCACCATCACATCCAGAAGGGCGGCCACGCGGGGCAGCACGTTCTTGGCGTCGGTGGTGGCCGGAGCCACGATATGCTCGTAATCGCCAGCCAGCGACACGATCAGCGCTGCTGTGGGTTCTGCAAGGCGATGGCCCAGCGAAGGGTCTTCGGCCACGAGGACCTTGGACACACCGTCGATTTTTGCAGCGGCTTCACCAGCAGCGGCAGTGGTTGCGCCAGCGGCCAGAACCGTTACGTCGCCCAGTTGTTTGGCCGCAGTCACCGCCTTGGCGGTTGCGTCCATTGCCAGTTCACCTTCGGTGATCTCTGCGAGAAGAAGAACAGCCATTATACAGCCCCCGCTTCTTTGAGTTTTGCAACAAGCTCGTCGACCGAACCTACGATTTCACCAGCTTTGCGGGCTTCAGGTTCGTCAGTTTTGACGACCTCAAGACGCGGGCTGACATCGACGCCGTAATCGGCGGCGGTTTTCTCATCCAGAGGCTTTTTCTTCGCCTTCATGATGTTCGGGAGCGAGGCATAGCGCGGTTCGTTCAGGCGCAGATCGACGGTGATGATGGCAGGCATCTTCACTTTGATCGTTTGCAGGCCGCCATCCACTTCGCGGGTGACAAGCGCGCTGTCACCATCAATGTCCAGACCCGAGGCGAAGGTGCCTTGCGACCAACCAAGAAGGGCGCTGAGCATCTGACCGGTGGCGTTCATGTCGTTATCGATGGCTTGTTTGCCCGCCAGAACGATGCCGGGCTGTTCTTCGTCGACAATGGCCTTGAGGACTTTGGCAACCGCCAGAGGCTCGATATCGGTGTGCACATCGTCGGCGGCCACAACCAGAATGGCGCGGTCCGCGCCCATGGCCAAAGCGGTGCGCAGGGTTTCCTGGCTTTGCTTGACGCCGATCGACACGGCGATCACTTCTTCGGCTTTGCCCGCTTCCTTAAGGCGAATGGCCTCTTCCACGGCAATCTCGTCGAACGGGTTCATCGACATTTTGACATTGGCAAGATCGACGCCCGATCCGTCCGCTTTGACGCGAACTTTCACGTTGTAGTCAATCACGCGTTTGACAGGTACAAGCACCTTCATTGGCATGGTCTCCCTAAATAGACGAAAGAGCCGCGACCGCGACCCTCAGCAAGATTCTCTTGCACGTTGATATAGATTTGTTTGCATAGAAAACAGGGGTAAAATGCGTGCGAAACCGTCGGGCGACGTCGCGTTTTCGCACTGACGGTCGCAAACGGGCCGGATAGACGATTTGACGCATAAAAAAGGCCCCACCAGCGATGGCAGGGCCTGATTTTTCACGCTGAGAGCGGTTTTACTCGTCGCGGCTTTCGGGTGTTTCCACCAGATTGTCAAACGCGTCACCGCCGATTACATCCTCTGCGGCAGGTGCCGCCAAGGCCGCAGCGGCTTCGGCCTCTTCGCGGCGCGCCTCGATCACGACATTGTCGCGGCCTTGAGCAATCGAACGCATCTGCTGGGTGGCACCACCGGTGCCCGCAGGGATCAGACGACCCACGATGACGTTCTCTTTCAGGCCCACCAGCTTGTCGCGCTTGCCCTGCACCGAAGCCTCGGTGAGAACACGGGTGGTTTCCTGGAACGAGGCCGCCGAGATGAACGAACGTGTCTGCAGCGAGGCTTTGGTGATGCCCAGAAGGATCGGTTCGCCTTTCGCCTCGCGACCGCCACGGGCCAGAGCCTTTTCGTTCGCCTCATCAAACTCCGCTTTGTCGACGTTTTCGCCTTTGAGAAGCACGGTGTCGCCGCTGTCTTGGATTTCCCATTTCTGCAGCATCTGGCGCACGATCACTTCGATATGCTTATCGTTGATCTTCACGCCCTGCAGACGATAGACGTCCTGCACTTCGTCGATCATGTAATCCGCCAGCGCCTCGACGCCCATGATGGAAAGGATGTCATGCGGCGCTGGGTTGCCGTCCATGATGTAGTCACCCTTTTGCACATAGTCGCCTTCCTGAACCGGAATATGCTTGCCCTTGGGCACCATGTATTCCACCGGCTCCATGCTGTCATCGGCAGGTTCGATGCTGATACGGCGCTTGTTCTTGTAGTCGCGACCGTAACGGACATAACCGTCGATTTCGGCGATGATGGCGTGATCCTTGGGGCGACGGGCCTCGAACAGTTCGGCCACACGCGGCAGACCACCGGTGATGTCCTTGGTCTTGGCACCTTCGCGGGGGATCCGCGCGATGACGTCACCAGCCAACACTTCCTGACCGTCTTCAATCGACAGAATCGCATCCACCGACATCGGATAGGTCACAGGGTTGCCCGCATCGTTGCGCACAGGTTCACCATCAGCACCGACGATCAGCACCTCGGGTTTCAGTTCGTTGCCTTTGGGGGCAGTGCGCCAGTCGATCACGATCTTCTGGGTCATGCCGGTGGCATCATCCGTCACATCGCGCACGGCTGTGCCGCTGACCAGGTCAACGAACTTTGCAGTACCGTCTTTGTCGGCGATGATCGGCAGGGTGTAGGGGTCCCACTCGAACAGCTTGTCGCCGCGGGCCACTTTGGCACCCTCTCTGACAAACAGTTTCGAGCCATAGCCGACCTTGTGGCTGGCCAGTTCCTTGTCCTTGTCGCCCATGATCTTGAGCTTCATGTTGCGGCCCATGACCAGTGTGTCACCCTTGGCGCTTTTCAGCGTCTGGGCGTTTTCAAGCACGATTGTGCCTTCCTGGCTTGCCTCAAGGAAGCTTTGCTGCCCACCCTGTGCCACGCCGCCGATGTGGAAGGTCCGCATCGTCAGCTGGGTGCCGGGCTCGCCGATCGACTGTGCGGCGATGATGCCGACAGCCTCGCCCTGGTTGACCATAGTGCCCCGGGCCAGATCGCGGCCATAGCACATGGCACAGACGCCATCTTCGGCCTCACAGGTCAGAGGCGAGCGCATGCGGGTGGTTTGCACGCCTGCCGCTTCGACGGCATCGGCGATGCGCTCGTCAATCAACTCTCCGCGCGCCACAATCACGCTGTCATCGGCAGGATGCAGGATGTCATCAGCGGCGATACGGCCCAGAATACGCTCGGACAACGAGGCGACAACCTCACCATCCCGGGTTGCGGGTTCGGCGGTGATGCCACGCTCGGTGCCGCAGTCACGATCGCGTACGATGCAATCCTGCGCCACATCCACCAGACGACGGGTCAGATAGCCCGAGTTCGCTGTTTTCAGAGCGGTGTCAGACAGACCCTTCCGGGCGCCGTGGGTCGAGTTGAAGTACTCAAGAACGGTCAGACCTTCCTTAAAGTTCGAGATGATCGGCGTTTCGATGATGTCGCCGTTCGGCTTGGCCATCAGGCCGCGCATCCCGCCAAGCTGTTTCATCTGCGTGACCGAGCCACGGGCGCCGGAGTGTGCCATCATGTAGACCGAGTTCGGCTCCATCACAGCACCGGCCTCGTCGGTTTTATCCGCCGAAATGTTACCCATCATGGCATCGGTGACCTGATCGTTACATTTCGACCAGGCATCGACCACTTTGTTGTACTTCTCGCCCTGGGTGATCAGACCATCCATATACTGCTGTTCGAACCCTTTGACCTGATCGCGGGTTTCTTCCACGATGGGCCACTTGGTGTCGGGAATGACCATATCATCCTTGCCAAAGCTGATGGCAGCCTTGAAGGCCTCGCGGAAGCCCATGGTCATGATCTGGTCACAGAAGATCACGCTCTCTTTCTGGCCACAGTAGCGGTAGACCGTGTCGATCACATTCTGCACTTCTTTCTTGCGCAACAGCTTGTTCACCAGGGCGAAGGGCGCTTTGGAGTTCTTCGGCAGCAGTGCCCCCAGACGGGCGCGGCCCGGCGTGGTTTCAAAGCGGGAGAACACCTCGTTGCCTTCTTCGTCGATCTGCGGCAGGCGCGCGGTGATCTTGGCGTGCATATGCACCTCACCGCTGTCGAGCGCATGTTGCACTTCGTCGACATTGGCAAAGACCATGCCTTCGCCCTTCATGCCATCGCGCTGGATCGTGGCATAGTAGAGGCCCAGAACCATATCCTGCGAAGGCACGATGATCGGCGCGCCGTTGGCGGGCGACAGAACGTTGTTTGTCGACATCATCAGCACGCGTGCTTCCAACTGGGCCTCAAGGCTCAGCGGGACGTGCACGGCCATCTGATCGCCGTCAAAGTCAGCGTTAAAGGCCGAGCAGACCAGCGGGTGCAGCTGAATGGCCTTGCCTTCGATCAGCACAGGTTCAAACGCCTGAATGCCGAGACGGTGCAGGGTAGGGGCGCGGTTCAGCATGACGGGATGTTCGCGGATCACTTCATCCAGGATATCCCAGACCTCGGGACGCTCTTTTTCCACCAGTTTCTTGGCTTGCTTCACGGTCGAAGACATGCCCTTGGCTTCCAGCCGCGAGTAGATGAACGGCTTGAACAGTTCCAACGCCATCTTCTTGGGCAGACCGCATTGATGCAGCTTCAGTTCCGGACCGGTCACGATGACTGAACGGCCGGAGAAGTCAACGCGTTTCCCCAGAAGGTTCTGACGGAAACGGCCCTGCTTGCCTTTCAGCATGTCAGACAGCGATTTCAGCGGGCGTTTGTTGGCCCCGGTGATCACGCGGCCACGGCGACCGTTGTCAAACAGCGCATCAACCGATTCCTGCAGCATCCGCTTTTCGTTACGCACGATGATATCGGGCGCGCGCAGCTCGATCAGGCGCTTCAGACGGTTGTTCCGGTTGATCACCCGACGATACAGATCATTCAGGTCAGACGTGGCAAAACGGCCCCCGTCCAGCGGCACCAGCGGGCGCAGCTCGGGCGGGATGACCGGAATGACGGTCATAACCATCCATTCCGGGCGGTTGCCGGATTCCAGGAAGCTCTCGACCACTTTCAGACGCTTGATGATCTTCTTGGGCTTCAATTCGCCCGTAGCGACAGCCAGATCAGCGCGCAGGGTTTCGGCCTCGGATTCAAGGTCGATATTCTGCAGCATCTCGCGGATCGCCTCGGCACCGATATTGGCGGTGAAGGCGTCCATGCCGTAGGCATCCTGCGCATCCATGAACTCTTCTTCGGACAGCATCTGACCATAGGTCAGGTCGGTCAGGCCGGGCTCGATCACGACGTAGTTCTCAAAGTAGAGAACCCGTTCCAGATCGCGCAGCGTCATATCCAGCATCAGGCCGATGCGCGAAGGCAGCGACTTGAGGAACCAGATATGCGCGCAAGGGGCGGCCAGTTCGATATGGCCCATCCGCTCGCGGCGGACCTTTTGCAGCGTGACTTCGACACCGCATTTCTCGCAGACAACGCCGCGATACTTCATGCGCTTATACTTGCCGCACAGGCATTCGTAATCCTTGATCGGGCCAAAGATACGCGCGCAGAACAGACCGTCACGCTCGGGTTTGAAGGTCCGATAGTTGATCGTCTCGGGTTTTTTGATCTCACCATAGGACCACGAGAGAATACGCTCGGGGCTGGCCAGCGAGACCTTGATTTGGTCAAAAACCTTCGCCGGGGCGGCGGGGTTGAACGGGTTGTTTGTCAGTTCCTGGTTCATCTAGATACCTCTGATTTCGTGTGGAGGGGGGAAGGGGGCAGTAATGTTGCCCCTATTCGTCTTCCTCCGTATCCAGGAGTTCCATATTCAGGCCGAGGCCGCAGACTTCTTTGACCAGAACGTTGAACGATTCCGGTACACCGGCTTCGAAATTGTCCTCGCCTTTGACGATGCTTTCGTAGACTTTCGTCCGTCCGGCAACGTCGTCTGACTTCACGGTCAGCATTTCCTGCAGGGTGTAGGCGGCGCCGTAGGCTTCCAGCGCCCAGACTTCCATCTCCCCGAAACGCTGGCCACCGAACTGCGCCTTACCACCCAGCGGCTGCTGTGTGACGAGGCTGTAGGGCCCGGTCGAGCGCGCGTGGATTTTGTCATCCACCAGGTGGTGCAGTTTCAGCAGGTATTTGACACCCACCGTCACCGGACGGCTGAACTGTTCACCGGTGCGACCGTCAAAGAGGACCGACTGACCGCTCTCATCAAAGCCCGCACGCCGCAGCGCGTCGTTCACATCGGCCTCTTTCGCGCCGTCAAAGACGGGCGTAGCGATGGGAACACCGTGGGTGACGTGGCCGGCGGCTTCGAGCAGACGATCTTCGTCCATGCCAACAATGCCTTCTTCATAGACATCCTCGCCATAGGCGATACGCATCGCCTCGCGCACCGGGGTCAGATCGCCCGAGCGGCGATACTCTTGCAGCGCCTCGTCGATCTTCACGCCCAGACCGCGTGCGGCCCAACCCATGTGAGTCTCCAAGATCTGACCGACGTTCATACGCGACGGCACGCCCAGCGGGTTGAGACAGAAGTCAACCGGGGTCCCGTCTGCCAGGAACGGCATGTCTTCCATCGGCACAACCTTGGAGATCACACCCTTGTTGCCGTGACGACCAGCCATCTTGTCACCGGGTTGCAGCTTGCGCTTCACCGCGATGAACACTTTGACCATTTTCATCACGCCGGGGGGCAGATCGTCGCCGCGACGGACTTTTTCGACCTTGTCCTCAAATCGCGCATCCAGAGTTCGCTTTGGATTGCGCCTCGTACTGCTCGTTCAGGGCCTCAACAATCTGGGCGTCTCTCTCGTCTTTCAACGCCAGCTGCCACCATTGGCCCTTGGTCAGTGTTTCCAGCAATTCCTCGGTGATCTCGGAATTGGATTTAACACCTTTGGGGCCTTTCACGGCAACCTTGCCCATGATCAGCGTGCCCAGACGCGCATAGATGTTGCGATCCAGGATCGCCAGTTCATCATCGCGGTCACGGGCGAGGCGTTCGACCTCTTCCCGCTCGATCTGCAGGGCACGTTCGTCTTTTTCCACGCCGTGGCGGTTAAAGACGCGCACTTCTACGACCGTGCCAAAGTCGCCCGGCTTCACACGCAGCGAGGTGTCGCGCACGTCGCTGGCTTTCTCACCAAAGATGGCGCGCAGCAGTTTTTCTTCTGGCGTCATCGGGCTTTCGCCCTTCGGTGTGATCTTGCCCACCAGAATGTCGCCCGGCTCCACATCGGCACCGATATAGACGATGCCCGCTTCGTCGAGGTTACGCAGGGCTTCCTCGCCGACGTTGGGGATGTCTCGGGTGATTTCTTCCGGCCCAAGCTTGGTATCGCGGGCGGCGACCTCGAATTCCTCAATATGAATTGAGGTAAAGACGTCATCGCGGGCGATCCGCTCGGAAATCAGGATCGAGTCCTCAAAGTTGTAGCCGTTCCAGGGCATAAACGCGGTAACCACGTTTTTACCCAGGGCCAGCTCGCCCAGATCGGTCGAGGGGCCATCGGCAATCACTTCGCCTTTGGTCACCAGATCGCCCACCTTCACCAGCGGGCGCTGGTTGATACAGGTGTTCTGGTTGGAACGCTGGAACTTGCGCATCCGGTAGATATCAACGCCAGGATCACCGATTTCCATATCTTCGGTGGCACGCACAACGATCCGGGCCGCATCGACCTGGTCGATGATGCCGGCACGTTTGGCCTGAATGGCCGCGCCTGAATCGCGGGCCACAACGCCCTCGATCCCGGTGCCGATCAACGGTGCTTCGCAGCGCAGCGTGGGAACCGCCTGACGTTGCATGTTCGAGCCCATCAGAGCGCGGTTGGCGTCGTCATTCTCAAGGAACGGGATCAGCGAGGCCGCGACCGACACCAGCTGCTTGGGTGATACGTCAATCAAATCAACGGCATCGCGCGAGGCCAGCATGTAGTCGCCGGACTGACGGGTTGATACCAGATCGTTGATGAAGTTGCCGTTTTCGTCCAGCGTCGCGTTCGCCTGAGCAACCGTGTGACGCATTTCTTCGGTGGCCGAAAGGTATTCCACCTCGTCGGTCACATGCGCGTCCACCACCTTGCGGTAGGGCGTTTCGATAAAGCCGTATTTGTTCACGCGGGCAAAGGTGGCCAGCGAGTTGATCAGGCCAATGTTGGGCCCTTCCGGCGTTTCAATCGGGCACATCCGACCATAGTGGGTCGGGTGCACGTCGCGCACCTCAAAGCCAGCGCGCTCGCGGGTCAGACCGCCCGGCCCAAGCGCCGAGAGGCGGCGTTTGTGGGTCACTTCCGACAGCGGGTTGGTCTGGTCCATGAATTGCGACAGCTGCGACGAGCCGAAGAATTCACGCACAGCCGCTGCAGCAGGCTTGGCGTTGATCAGGTCCTGCGGCATCACCGTGTCGATTTCGACCGAGGACATACGCTCTTTGATCGCGCGCTCCATGCGCAGCAGGCCAACGCGGTACTGGTTTTCCATCAGCTCGCCAACCGAACGAACACGACGGTTTCCAAGGTGGTCAATATCGTCGATATCGCCCTTGCCGTCGCGCAGTTCCACCAGCGCCTTGATGCAGGCCACGATGTCTTCGCGGTCCAGCGTGCGCTGCGTGTCGGGTTTGCCCAGCGCCAGGCGCATGTTCATTTTCACCCGGCCAACAGCCGACAGGTCATAGCGTTCACCATCAAAGAACAGCGTGTTGAACAGGGCCGAGGCTGCTTCTTCGGTGGGTGGCTCGCCCGGGCGCATGACGCGATAAATGTCCATAAGCGCGGTTTCGCGGTTCATGTTCTTGTCAGCGGCCATGGTGTTGCGCATGTAGGGGCCGACATTGACGTTGTCGATGTCCAGCACCGGGATGTCGGTGATGCCCGCTTCCACCAGTTCCTGCACGGTGCCGTCGGTGATGTTGCCCTCTTTGTCGTATTCCAGCGTCAGCTCATCGCCCGCCTCGACATAGATCGCGCCGGTTTCTTCGTTGATGATGTCACGGGCGACAAACTTGCCCACGATCTGCTCATATGGGACCAACAGATTGGTGACCTTACCGTCGTCGATCAACTGCTTGACCGCGCGCGGGGTGACCTTCTTGCCAGCTTCGGCAATGGTGTCGCCCGATTTCGCATCGACCAGATCAAAGATGGGGCGGGTGCCGCGCACACGATCCGGGAAGAACTTGGTGACCCAGCCCTTCTTCTTTTTCAGTTTGTAATCAACCGTGCTGTAATAGGCATTCATGATGTCTTCCTGGTCCAGCCCCAGCGAATACAGCAGGGTGGTCACAGGCAGTTTGCGGCGCCGGTCAATGCGCGCGAACACGATGTCCTTGGCGTCAAATTCAAAGTCCAGCCAGGAGCCGCGATAGGGAATGATACGGCAGGCGAACAGCAGCTTGCCCGAGGCATGGGTTTTGCCTTTGTCGTGGTCAAAGAACACGCCCGGTGAGCGGTGCATCTGGGAAACAATCACACGCTCGGTGCCGTTGACCACGAAGGTGCCGTTCGGGGTCATCAGGGGCATGTCGCCCATGAACACGTCTTGTTCCTTGATGTCCTTGACCGATTTCGCACCGGTATCTTCGTCTACATCAAACACGATGAGGTGCAGGGTTACCTTCAGCGGGGCGCTGTAGGTCATATCGCGCTGCATGCACTCTTCGACGTCATATTTCGGCTTTTCAAGCTCGTAGTCGACAAATTCCAGCACCGAGGTTTCATTGAAATCCTTGATCGGAAAGACCGATTGGAAAACGCCTTTGATGCCCTCACCATCCATCGGATCAAGCTGATCACCGGAGTTGAGGAAAAGATCGTACGAGGATTTCTGAACTTCAATCAGGTTCGGCATATCGAGAACTTCCCGAATTTTGCCAAAATACTTACGAAGACGTTTCTGGCCGATATAGGATTGCGCCATGTGTCTGGTCACCTTTCTGATCTCACTGAATGCGCGCACCGTTGGGCTGCGGCACCGCATTCATCCGAGACGGCTTGGGTCTGATCCATTCTCGGCCCCTGTCCCACCAGAGGCCACCCGATCATAAGAACCTCGCCTTAGAAAAACCCCGCCTGAAAAACAGGGCCTCGCTGAGACAGGTTCGGCTGGGCCCGGAAACTGGACCCAGCCTGATATTTTCGCCCGGGTTGCCCCGGAAACGATTACTTCAGTTCGACCTCGGCGCCAGCTGCTTCCAGCTTGCCTTTGATCTCGTCTGCTTCGTCTTTGGAGCAGGCTTCTTTGACAGCTTTGCCACCAGCTTCGACCAGCTCTTTGGCTTCTTTCAGACCCAGGCCAGTGATGGCACGGACTTCTTTGATGATGTTGATTTTCGATGCACCTGCCGCTTTCAGGATGACGTCGAATTCGGTCTGCTCTTCAGCAGCGGCACCATCGCCATCGCCAGCAGGGCCGGCCATCATAACAGCGCCACCAGCGGCGGGCTCGATGCCGTATTCGTCTTTCAGAATGGTTTTCAGTTCTTGTGCTTCGAGAAGGGTCAGACCCACGATCTCTTCAGCGAGTTTTTTCAGATCAGCCATTGTATCAGCTCTTTCCGTTTTCCTAGATGTGTTCCAACGTCAGGTGTTCACCCAACGCCGATCAAGTCAGTTGCGTTATGCCGCTTCGGCCTTCTCTTCGATGGTCGAAAGGATGCTCGCGATGTTGCTTGCAGGTGCGCCAATGGCCCCGGCGATGTTGGAAGCAGGTGCGCCCAGCATACCAGCGATCTGAGCAAGCAGCTCTTCACGCGACGGCATATCGGACACGGCTTTCACACCGGCGCGGTCAAGTGCCGTCTCACCCATGGCGCCGCCCAGAATGACGTATTTGTCATTGCTCTTGGCGAAACCCTCAGAGACCTTGGCGGCTGCCACAGGGTCTTCCGAGAAGGTGAGAACGGTCATGCCATCAAGGTGACTGGCGATGCTTGCGCATGGCTTTCCCTCAAGGGCGATTTTGGCGAGCTTGTTTTTGGCAACGCGAACCGATGCATCGGCCTCACGGGCACGCGCCCGCAAATCCTGCATCTCCGCAACTGTCAGACCGGCGTAGTGGGCTACCACAACGACGCCAGAGCTTTCGAAGATCTGGCCGAGTTCCTCGACCACTTTCTCTTTCTGGGCTCTATCCACAGTTTTACTCCAAATTTGGAGGTTTCCCTCCGGCTCAGTCTTACCGGATTGCTCCGGCGGTTGGGTCCATCAAACGGGACGCCCGAACCGCACGAAGACAAAGCCTTCGGTCAATCTGGTGTGATCCCGTCTCAGGCAGGAATTATCGGGGATTTATGCCCCAACCCGCCATCTCGGACGAAACGCAAAAGAGCGCGGGACGAATCACGCGCTCTAGAGCTAGCGGAGAACTAGTCGCACACGGGGCGATTGCCAAGCCCTTAGAGGTGATTTTTTTGAAGAAATCGCCGTTTTCTCGCCGAAAGCTAGAGTTGCAGCAGCGGCTTGGTGTTTTTGGCGTGGCGCGCGATCAGGCTGCGCATCTGGTGCCCCTTGGGGATGATCCGGGCCGGATAGCTGGCCGACAGCAACAACTCGGGAAAAAGATCGCGGATTTCCGCCACGGCGGCACAGCCGATGGCGCGGCGCGCCATGGGGCCGGTCATCAGGGATTCTGTGGGCGCACCTTCGGCAAAGATCACCTCGTGGCGGTCCAGCAGCAAATGGTAGTAGGTCACGCTCAGCATATCGCGGGCATAGTCGATACCGGGCAGGCCAATCAGTTTCTTGGCCGGGATCAGCACCTCTTGTGCGCCGGCAACCCGGCGCGCGATAATCGAACTGACCAGCATTCGGTGTTGTTGTGACACCACCAGATCGCGCGAGGGCAGATCCATGCCCAATGCGCCCGTTGCGATGCGCACTGGCATCTGCTCGGCCATGGCAATGCGCTTCGCGCGCCCAATCCAGCGGATCGGCTGGGCTCCATGATCGCGTGTCAGCACATGATCGCCAACCTCAAGATCCTCGACCTTCACCTCGCCATCACGCGTGGCGATCATCGCTCCGGTGGTGAAACAGGTGACGAAATTGAACGTCTCGCGTGTGCCTGTCATTCCCGAATAGGTGTTGCCGGACAGGCTATCGAGGGTGAGTGACTGGATCGCCCCCGCTTCCAGTGCGGTTTGGTCGGCATTGGCGGAAAACTCGGGGGCGAGATAGGTATTGTCGGCGGTGTCCTGAAAAACCACCGCAGTGATGGTGGCGGTTGTTCCGTCGATATACGTGACGATGGCATTGTAGATTGATGTGCCGTCAAAGGTCTGAGCCGGGCCGCCATCGAGTGAAAAAGTATCGTTCGAAGCGGTATTCTCCATGTCGTGGACGGTGGCGTTACCACCGCCGAACCCGACCCCGGTGCTTGTAAAGCTCTGGATGTCGTCGACAAGTGAATTGCCCACAGCACCAAAGGTCTGCCCAACCAAAGATGTCGCATTTTCCGCAGTCGTGTTGCCTTCGACAGTGTCGATACTGGCAAAGTTTCAAAGGGATATGACGTTAAATGTAGTAGGCATACCTGTTCGCGTCCGGCCCAGACGCACCTCATGTTTGTTGCTCGTTACTCAGCCGACGATCCGCCATAACACGCGAATCCTCACATTCTGGTTAACTGGCAAGTGCGGCCAAAGGCGGGCTGGGCCTGTGCGAAAATAGGGCCTTTTTGGAGCGACGCGACCGAGGCATGTCACGGCGTGATCAGAGGGATACGTGTCCAACCCTCTGGAAACAAAGAAAAAGGCGGGTGTTCAGACCCCGCCTTTTCCGAATTTATGACACAGTGTGCCGCGAGGTCACGCCTCGGTGGCGTTCTCCACGGCAATCGCCACGCCCGGACCCATGGTCGAGCTGAGCGAGATCTTTTTGACATAGGTACCTTTGGAGCCCGACGGCTTGGCCTTGTTCACGGCCGACACGAAGGCGCGGACGTTTTCGACCAGCTTGGCCTCGTCAAACGAAGCTTTGCCAACACCGGCATGCACAACACCGGCTTTTTCAGCCTTGAACTGCACTTCACCGCCTTTGGCCGCTTTCACGGCCTCGGCCACATCCATGGTCACCGTGCCCACTTTGGGGTTTGGCATCAGGTTGCGCGGGCCAAGGACTTTGCCCAGACGGCCAACGATCGGCATCATGTCAGGTGTGGCAATGCAGCGATCAAAGTCGATCTTGCCGCCTTGCACGGTTTCCATCAGATTCTCTGCGCCGACGATATCGGCACCAGCGGCCTGAGCCTCTTCGGCTTTGGGGCCACGGGCGAAGACAGCGACGCGCACGTCTTTGCCGGTGCCGTTGGGCAGGCCGACAACACCGCGGACCATCTGATCCGCGTGACGCGGGTCAACACCCAGGTTCATCGCGATTTCGACGGTTTCGTCGAACTTCGCATTGGCATTGCCTTTGATCAGCGCGACAGCCTCTTCGACGGTCACGTTATGCTGGTCAGCCAGGGCTTCACGTGCGGCGCGGGTGCGTTTTCCAAGTTTTGCCATCTTACTTCACCTCGATGCCCATGGAGCGTGCGGAACCGGCAATGATTTTCATCGCGGCTTCGACGTCGTTTGCGTTAAGGTCTTTCCATTTGGCTTCTGCGATTTCGCGCAGCTGCTTGGGGGTGACCGAGCCAACCGTTTCACGGCTGGGTGTTTTGGCACCGGACTTCAGCTTGGCGGCCTTTTTCAGGTAATAAGACGCGGGCGGCGTCTTGATTTCCATGTCAAAGGACTTGTCCTGATAATAGGTGATCACGGTGGGGCAGGGCGCGCCTTGCTCCATGTCCTGCGTCTTGGCGTTGAACGCCTTGCAGAATTCCATGATATTAATGCCGCGCTGACCCAGCGCCGGACCAACCGGCGGGGAGGGGTTTGCTTGACCGGCAGGCACTTGCAATTTCATTGTGCCAGCGAGTTTCTTGGCCATGGGCCATCTCCTTTTCAAACAGCCTCAGAACGCGTTCTTCAGCCTATGTTGATGTGGTCAGGTCCGAGCGGTCGCGACCGCCTCGCCTCCCACATGAGCGAGTCACCCCAAGGGGCGACTGGCGCAGGATACAGTCAATGGGGGTCGATTGCAAGGGAGCAGTACGTTCGCAGCAGGGGTATCGCATGAATGGCATCCTTTGGTTTGCCTTGATCTTCTGTCTCTGATTCAGTTTTCCAAAGTTTATGTCCGCAGGACGCCGCTTTGGAAAATGCCGTTACGTTTCAATCTTTTGCCTCAACCATCAGCGATCCACGCCAACAGACGAAGGTTCTTTATCCGCTTGATGAGGTTCTGCTTTTGAGCCTTTGCGGGGTTGTGTCCGGCTGCGGGAGTTTTGTCGATATTGCCCTTTATGGTGAGGAAAAGCTGTCTTTCCTGCGCAACCTGGCTCCAATTGAGCATGGCACACCTTCCCGTGACACGCTTTCGACGGTGTTCCGGGCGCTCGATCCCGAAGAGTTCAACGCAGCTTTTGCAGCATGGGCGTCCGGGTTGGCCGCGCGCATTGGTGGAATGGTTGTGGCCATTGATGGAAAGACGGCGCGCGGGTCCAGAGCCGGTGGAGAAACACCTCTGCATCTGATCCCGGCCCGGTGCGACGATCCGCGGCTTGTGCCTGGTCAGCAAGCCAGTGCGCACAAAAGGAACGGGATCAGGGACATCCCCGTGCTTCTGGATTTGCTTTTCCTTGAGGGAGCAACCGTGACCCTGGATGCGATGGGATGTCAGCGTGAGGTCAGCGTGAGGTCGCCGCGAAAATCCGTCAGAAGGGCGCTGATTATGTGCCGGCACTGAAGGGCAATCAGGGGCTTCTCCATGAGGACGTGAAACTGTGGTTTGAAGAACAGGATCGGGAAAACACAGAGTCATTACAGACAGTTGACGGCGACAGGGGCAGTGTAAAACGCGGAGCAATATTGGGCCACAGAAGCGGCTGCATATCGCAGTTGTAGCGGAGTAAAAGTCCGCCAGTTTGTGCCCTTCGTTTATTCGGAGGGCGGGAGATGTATTCTGTGGATATTTATAGTCGTGTGCGCCGTGCTTGTTTGAAGGACGGTATGTCTGGCCGAGAAGCGGCGCGGTTTTTCAACATGGCGTAATCAGGATCAGCACTCAGTTACCCCTGTTATTCTGGATGCACATGCAATTGAAAAGGAGACTGACCAATGGAATATTTTGCTGGTTTGGATGTGTCCATGGAAGAGACGCATATCTGCATTCTGGATCGTGAAGGGGCCCTTATTCGTGAAGGAAAAGCGAGCTCAACACCAAAAGCGATCGCTGACTTCCTCGCTTCTGGACCACCATGTGCCAAAGTTGTATTTGAAACGGGACGGATGGCACCAATGCTTTACCATGGGCTGACGGAGCTTGGTGTCCCGGTTGTTTGCATCGAGAGCAGGCAAGCATATCAGGCCCTTAAATCTCTGGCCGGCCACAAGACGGACCGCAATGATGCCCGCGGTTTGGCACACCTGGCGCGGACGGGATTCTACAAGCCGACCCATGTCAAATCACTGTCAGCGCACGCAATCCGGTCGCTGATCGCAGCCCGCAAGAAGCTGGTCGGACAGCGTGTGACGCTCGACAATCAGATCCGCGGTCTGGTCGTCGTCTTCGGCGTGCGGCTGCCACGAGCTTTGTCTCCGGCATTCAAAAACGCGGCGCTAAAAGTTAGCGATGGAGTGCCTGGCCTCCATGCCGCAATTTGCGGACTGTTCGCAGCACGCGAAGCAATCCTCGCGGCGGTTGCAGCCATTGATGGCGACATCAAAAAGATGACCCGCAAATCCGAAGTCTGCCAGCGCCTTATGACGGTACCAGGGGTCGGTCCGATCACAGCATTGGCCTTTGCCGCAGCAATTGATGATCCGTCGCGTTTCAGGAAATCGCGTGATGTGGGGGCGTATCTTGGACTGGTGCCGCGACGGCATCAATCTGGTGAAATCGACTACACGGGCAGCATCTCAAAGCGGGGCGACGTGCGCGTCAGAACGCTTCTCTATGAGGCCGCCAATGTGATGCTGACGCGGTATGCCGCTCCGCTCAAATTGAAGACATGGGCCCTCGCAATCGGTGCGCGCTCAACGATGAGAAAGGCCCGAGTGGCTCTGGCGCGTCGTCTGGCAATCATACTTCATGCCATTATGCGAGACAAAACTGACTTCCAGTCCGCGTAAGGCTTACGAGGCGACAACGAGGATTCCTAAATCAAAGTTCCCATCTGGGACGATGCCCGAGGGAGGGCGTGAGACACGGCGCCGATTCTGTAGCAACAGCCAAGACCAACGGTATGATTGCGGTTTCAACATTGCCGACCCACACCCAGCCAACCCCATCATGAACCTCAGAGTTCGAAGAGAACAAAGGCAACCTCTGACATCAAAAGCAGGAAACTCAGGAAACACGCATTGACAGATTAGAGAACAGATTAGAGAACAGATTAGAGAACAGATTAGAGAACAGATTAGAGAACAGATTAGAGAACAGATTAGAGAACAGATTAGAGAACAGAAGCGGCTGCATATCGCAGTTGTAGCGGAGTAAAAGTCCGCCAGTTTGTGCCCTTCGTTTATTCGGAGGGCGGGAGATGTATTCTGTGGATATTTATAGTCGTGTGCGCCGTGCTTGTTTGAAGGACGGTATGTCTGGCCGAGAAGCGGCGCGGTTTTTCAACATGGCGTAATCAGGATCAGCACTCAGTTACCCCTGTTATTCTGGATGCACATGCAATTGAAAAGGAGACTGACCAATGGAATATTTTGCTGGTTTGGATGTGTCCATGGAAGAGACGCATATCTGCATTCTGGATCGTGAAGGGGCCCTTATTCGTGAAGGAAAAGCGAGCTCAACACCAAAAGCGATCGCTGACTTCCTCGCTTCTGGACCACCATGTGCCAAAGTTGTATTTGAAACGGGACGGATGGCACCAATGCTTTACCATGGGCTGACGGAGCTTGGTGTCCCGGTTGTTTGCATCGAGAGCAGGCAAGCATATCAGGCCCTTAAATCTCTGGCCGGCCACAAGACGGACCGCAATGATGCCCGCGGTTTGGCACACCTGGCGCGGACGGGATTCTACAAGCCGACCCATGTCAAATCACTGTCAGCGCACGCAATCCGGTCGCTGATCGCAGCCCGCAAGAAGCTGGTCGGACAGCGTGTGACGCTCGACAATCAGATCCGCGGTCTGGTCGTCGTCTTCGGCGTGCGGCTGCCACGAGCTTTGTCTCCGGCATTCAAAAACGCGGCGCTAAAAGTTAGCGATGGAGTGCCTGGCCTCCATGCCGCAATTTGCGGACTGTTCGCAGCACGCGAAGCAATCCTCGCGGCGGTTGCAGCCATTGATGGCGACATCAAAAAGATGACCCGCAAATCCGAAGTCTGCCAGCGCCTTATGACGGTACCAGGGGTCGGTCCGATCACAGCATTGGCCTTTGCCGCAGCAATTGATGATCCGTCGCGTTTCAGGAAATCGCGTGATGTGGGGGCGTATCTTGGACTGGTGCCGCGACGGCATCAATCTGGTGAAATCGACTACACGGGCAGCATCTCAAAGCGGGGCGACGTGCGCGTCAGAACGCTTCTCTATGAGGCCGCCAATGTGATGCTGACGCGGTATGCCGCTCCGCTCAAATTGAAGACATGGGCCCTCGCAATCGGTGCGCGCTCAACGATGAGAAAGGCCCGAGTGGCTCTGGCGCGTCGTCTGGCAATCATACTTCATGCCATTATGCGAGACAAAACTGACTTCCAGTCCGCGTAAGGCTTACGAGGCGACAACGAGGATTCCTAAATCAAAGTTCCCATCTGGGACGATGCCCGAGGGAGGGCGTGAGACACGGCGCCGATTCTGTAGCAACAGCCAAGACCAACGGTATGATTGCGGTTTCAACATTGCCGACCCACACCCAGCCAACCCCATCATGAACCTCAGAGTTCGAAGAGAACAAAGGCAACCTCTGACATCAAAAGCAGGAAACTCAGGAAACACGCATTGACAGATTAGAGAACAAAGATCGTAAGACGATCGCGAAGATGCTGCGCCATGAACTTCCGCCTGGGTATCGTCGGTCGGAAGCGCCTCGGCGGCCAACGCTTGATGGTTATGTTGGTGTGGTCGATGAGATACTGCGCACAGACAAAGCCCTGATCAAAAAGCAGCGACACACGGCCAAGCGCATCTTTGAACGGCTGCGCGATGAGCATGGATATGCTGGCAGCCTGACCACGGTGACCTATTACGTGCGCGAGCAAAAACGGCGCACCAAAGAGGTGTTTGTGCCGTTGTCGCATCGGCCGGGCCATGCGCAGGTTGATTTTGGTGAGACGCTGGGCGTGATCGGTGGCGTGGAATGCAAGATCCACTTCTTCGTGATGAGCTTGCCACATTCTGATGCGGTGTTTGTGAAGGGATATCCAGCTGAGACAACCGAGGCGTTTTGCGATGGCCATGTGTCCGCCTTTGCATTCTTTGGCGGCATTCCGCAATCCATTCTCTACGACAATACCAAGATCGCCGTGGCTCGGATACTCGGGGATAAGACGCGCATCCGCAC
This sequence comes from Roseovarius sp., assembly GCA_965207105.1. Classification (GTDB taxonomy): domain Bacteria; phylum Pseudomonadota; class Alphaproteobacteria; order Rhodobacterales; family Rhodobacteraceae; genus Roseovarius. The sequence continues at coordinate 135,242 of CBDBLS010000016.1, forward strand.
ACGTCGGTTTACGGAACTGCAGTCGCATTACTTGTTTGATGACAAGTTTGGCAGACCCGCGCGAGGGAACGATAAAGGCAACGTTGAGGGCATGGTTGGATACACCCGCCGCAACTTCATGGTTCCCGCACCTCGCTATGACAGCTTTGATGATCTGAACGCACATTTGGAAGAGAAGTGTTTAGCACGTCAGGACGATACGTTGCGGGGTCACACCCAAACCATAGGCGCACGCCTGATGTCGGATTTGGATGCTCTGATGGGATTGCCCGTCGCAGAATATGAAGCCTGCGATCACGTCAGCACGCGTGCAACGTCGATCTCAATGGTGCGCTATCGCAGCAATGATTACTCGGTGCCAGTAGCCTATGCGCACCACGATGTTCATGTGCGTGGGTTTGTGCATGAGGTTATCATCGGCTGCGGCAATGAGATTATTGCGCGGCACAAACGATCCTACACATCAGCGGATATGGTCTTTGACCCATTGCACTTTTTGCCCCTGCTTGAACAAAAGGTGGGTGCCCTGGATCAGGCCGCGCCTTTGCAGGGTTGGCATTTGCCAGATGTATTTGCCACGCTGCACCGACTGCTTGAAGCCAGAATGGGTAAGCCGGGCAAGCGAGAATACGTTCAAGTCTTGCGCCTTTTGGAGACCTTCGAAATGGATGTTGTGCAAGGCGCAATCCAGCAGGCAATAGATATGGGTGCAATTGGCTATGACGCCGTAAAACACCTTGTACTGTGTCGGGTTGAGAAGCGGCCACCACGATTGGATTTGGACTTCTATCCATACTTGCCCAAGGCCAATGTCGGCACAACACGCCCATCCAGTTACATGAGCTTGATGGGAAGGACCGCGGCATGACCGAAGCCCCTCGGATTCTTCTACGGCATCATCTTAAACAACTGCGACTGCCAACGTTCCAAGGCGAGTATGCCAAACAGGCGCAGCTCTGTGCTGCAGAGAACAAAGATCACATCCACTATCTGGCGCGGCTGTGTGAGATGGAATTGATCGACCGCGAACGCCGGATGATTGAACGGCGCATCAAAGCGGCGAAGTTCCCCAGCACCAAGAGCTTGGATAGCTTTGACTTCAAGATCATGCCAAGCTTGAACAAGCCCCTGACGATGGATCTGGCACGATGCGATTACGTTAATCGCAGGGAGAACATCATCGCGCTCGGCCCGTCAGGCACGGGCAAGACACACATCGCCCTGGGACTTGGGCTGGCTGCATGTCAAAGAGGACTGAAGGTGCGCTTCACAACGGCTGCGGCATTAGTCCATGATCTGATCGAGGCTCAAGATGAGCGGAGATTGCAGCGCCTTCAAAAGCAACTGACCAGCCAGAACCTGTTGATCATTGATGAACTGGGCTTCGTACCGCTCAGCAAATCTGGCGCAGAGCTGCTCTTCGAGGTCATATCCCAATGCTATGAACGCGGCTCCATCATCATAACCTCGAACCTGCCCTTCGATGAATGGACTGAAGTCTTTGGCTCTGAGCGGCTGACCGGTGCGCTACTCGATCGTTTAACCCATCACGTCCACATCCTCGAGATGAATGGCGAAAGCTATCGGCTCAAACACAGTCGCAACAACCGAAAATAACCAGCCCGCAATCACAGTCAGAATAATGCTGGCCTTATGGCCAGCATGCGCTTTGGCACGCTTCAGCTTTGTGACGAGCACGCGTGCAAAAGCGCCACAAAACATCAACCGAAGTGGCCCATTTTTACGCCGCGACATGGACCCATTTTACTCTGCGATTGACATGTTGTATCCACTTGATGGGATTCCGCTTTTGAGCCTGTGCGGAGTGGTGTCGGGGTGTGGGAGTTTTGTCGATGTTGCCCTTTATGGCGAGGAAAAGTCGGGTTTCCTGCGCAAGTTGGCTACGTTTGAGCATGGCATACCCTCCCGTGACACGCTTTCGACGGTGTTTCGGGCGCTTGATCCTGAAGAGTTCAACGCAGCCTTTGCCGCGTGGGCGTCCGGGTTGGCCGGGCGCGTTGGAGGAACGGTCGTTGCCATTGACGGCAAGACAGCGCGAGGCTCAAGGGCCGGTGGTGAAACGCCTCTGCATCTGATCCCGGCCCGGTGTAACGATCTACGCCTCGTGCCCGGCCAGCAAGCCGGCGCGCACAAAAGGAACGGGATCAGGGACATCCCCGTTCTCCTGGATTTGCTCTTCCCGGAGGGCGCGGTCGTGACGCTGGATGCGATGGGGTGCCAACGTGAGATCGCCTGCAAAATCCGTGACAAGGGTGCTGACTATGTGCTGGCCCTGAAGGGCAATCAGGGGCTTCTCCATGAAGACGTGAAACTGTGGTTCGAAGAACAGGATCGGGAAAACACAGAATCACTACAGACGGTTGACGGCGACAGGGGCAGGATTGAAACGCGAACATACACCCAATGCGACGCCATCGGCCGGTTGAAAAAGCGCCATCCCCATCGGGAGGGGTTGGTCAGCATTGGCCGCGTCGTCCCGCTTCGGGAAAGTGGCGGGAAGACGACACGGCAAACGCGGTACTTCATCCCGTCCCTGCCGAAAGACGCCGCGCGCCTTGCCCATGCCGTACGCTCTCACCGGGGAATTGAAAACCGCCTCCACCGGGTGCTTGATGTCACCTTCCGCGATGACGACAGCCGGATACGAAAAGATCACGCACCCGCCAACTTCGCCGTCATCAAGCACATCGCAATGAATTTGCTCAACAAAGCAAAAAGCGAGAACTCCCTCGGAGGAATGCGGAAAAGGCAGGCTGGAACAACCGCTTCCCGCTTCAAATCCTCGCGCCGTGAAACTCATGCGATTCCCCCGACGTTCGCAGCAAGGCAATCGCGCTTCAAAAGTCTTGGATGAGAGTTTTCAGGACCTCATTGCTCCAGCCCGCTTTTTTGAATTTGCCGCGATTTGATCCTTTTGCAGGATTGGCCTTGATGATGCTCAAGGCAATCCGCCTCAAAGCGGCAAAGCTGGCTGGCGCGTGATCTTTTCGCGCGCGGTGTCGGTCGTCGTTCATCACCACGTCGAGAGACCAATGCAAGCTGTTCCCAATTTGCCACTGGCCGCGGATCAGTGTGGCGGCCCCCTGAGCCGCGGGACATTTGGAGAGCGGATAAAGCCGTTCGGCGTGACTGGTCTTGTCGCCAACCGCGCGCCTGGAGGCGACATGGACGAAAGCCCGAAGAGGCGGCCACTTATGGGTATTGATCAGATATTCCGGCACATCGTGGACGCGGTATGACCGCTCTTCCACACGACCATGATCAGCATCAATTGTGTTATATTCATCAATGTAATCTGTGTCTTCGTCTTCCACGAAAGCCCGGACATCGGCCAACATGCCGCCCTGATTGCCCTTGAGCCGCAGGCAATAATCGCCTCCCTCCCGCACGATCAATTCGCAGGTCCCGCGCTGACAATGCAGTGCGTCTGCGGTGATGGTGATGCCGCGGATATCAAGCATCTCAATCAACTCACGCAGGGCCAGGATCCCGCCACCGCCCCTGGCGCCCTGAGTAATCCCAAGGGTGAGACGTGCCCCATGTGCAAAGGCCGTGACAATGTTCATATTCGATTGCCCGGCGGCCTTGTCAAAGCCGCGTCGCATCTCTTTGCCATCAATGGCGATGGCAGGGTGCTCACCGGAGCCAGCCGCAAAGTCGGCGCGAAACTTGTCGAAAAAGGCCTGAAAGCCCGTCGGCTTCATCACGCGAAACAGCCGGGAATACGCGTCATGGCAAGGTATCCCGTGAGGCAACTCAGGAAACCCACGCAGGAAATCCCCCTTCATTTGTCCGAAAGGTTCCATGTCCACCGCCGTATCACCACCGCAAAGCGCGCACAAAAGGCCGATCGTCATCAAATCACGGAACTTGTGGCGCGGAGCATTGCCGCCGCGTGGGTCATCCACCGCATTGAAACAGCTGTCTAATCCTGGCATCTCGAAACCCCATCATCTGATGAAACCTCCAGAATCCAATTCTCGGACACTGTCAAACTTTAAGCGCGATTCCCCTGACGTTCGCAGTGTAAGTCTGCCTTGATGAAGGTTTTTCGACGCGGGTCATTGCGCGGGGTTTCGGCACGGTCTGACTGTGGCCCGTGTTGACAAACCTCTCAGGGAGGAAGCCGCGGGGGCTAGGTGCTATCTATCGGGAAAGAGTGCGGTTGGCTTTGTCTTTGACTGTCACGGACGCACCGGCTTGGGGGTTCAGGCCGGTCGTCTCCGAGTTTTGCCAGAGGATTTGCCTCGGATGGATGTCCTTTTGCGTCGTTCGTGCGGCCTGTCGGGGCGCTGCAGACGAGGTGGCTTGGCCGGCATTGCCGCAGCAACCGGTCTGGGGTGGACGGGATGGACAGGCTTTCGGTCATGCGGCCTGCCTCCGTGGTGGAGCACGAGACCGTGGAAGCTCCCCGCGCCGGAAGGTCTCGATGATGCGCATCCGCCCGCCGCAGTCGGGGCATGGCTCCCGCAATGTCATCGGGATGACATCGGCGGTGGATGCGTCTTGCTGCATTGCTGGTTGCGCGCCGAGCAACGTGCGGGTCCTGGCAAGGTTGCTTTTGCGGGTTGCGCTGGCCAACAGGCCGCTGTTGTTCGCCACAGATAATTGCAGTAACCGAACTTGCCGGGGCTATGGCGAACTTGCCCGAATAGATCATTAAAATAAAAGCTAAAAATAACAAATCCGGACTGTGTCATGTGCGCGGCGGGTTGTCATGCAGTATCACCGGAAATCAGGGTATTTGCCGGTGACAGCGCCCACTGCAAGCTCTGGTGGCGGGCTGTGCAGGCGGCGCTTAAACGCCTGTTTTACAAGGGTTTGAGCGGGGTTTGAGCGGCGATATAGCGGCTTCGACAATTTTCCGAACATACAACTCCGGTTGTATGTTCGGGTTTCGAGTTGTATGTTTCGTAACACGCTGAAAACAAAACGTTATTGTCTCTGCAACCTGAAAGCACCGACAGCGCAACATACAACTGATTTTGGCCTATCCGATAAAACCGATCAGTTACAGAGCCGGGCGCGAATCGCGCCCATCTGTCTACCCTCCCGCCACGGCGGCCTTCTCCGGGCCAAACCACAGGACGCGGCCAAGAATGCGGTCCTCCCCGGCCATGGGGCGTGGCGGGAAGTCCGGATTGTCGCTGGCCATGATCCAGGCACCGGCCTCCTGCCGCAGCCGCTTGATGATCAGCCCCGGGGCGCTGCGCACCACATAGGCCCGGCCCTCAAGAGGCTCACGGTCGCTCTGGTCAATCACCAGGATATCTCCTGAACGGATGTTGGGTTCCATCGAATCGCCCTCGACCCGCAGCGCGATGCATGTGTCGGGGTCCAGCCCCGTCGGCAGCGCCTCGCTCGGGATTGTGATCGACACTTCCGTCTCTTCAAACACCTCCTCGCCCGCGCCGGCCGCCGCACGCACATCGCCCGCAAACCGCAGCCGGGTGACGGACGCCTCAGGGGTTTTCGGATCGGGCGGGCCGGATTCGGCGGGCACAGGTTTGGACTGCGGCCGGGCCGGTGGCTGGCGTGGCGGCAGACGCGCGTCCAGCGTGGCCGCCAGCTTCTCTTCCAGCGTGGCCGCCATCTCCTCCCGCAGTGCTTTGGTCAGCGCCTTGAGCGTGCGCCTGTCCAGGGCCGCTGCGGGTGTGGCATGTGCCGTGCCACGGTGTGCAAGCTGCGCCTGCATCGCCGCCAGAACCCTCGCCGCCGCCGCCCCCTCCGGCAGGCCCAGCAGATCGGTGATGGCCTTGGGGATTCGCTCCGGCGCGGGGGGCACCGCATGGGCGGGTGGCCCGGGATCGGGAATATAGCTGCAGGTCTCCGATCCGGGCTTGCCCCTGAAAACCGCAATCACCGGATAGACCTCACGGAGGGCCACCGCAAAGCGCTCTTCCACAAAGTCTTTCTGCTGCCCGTCCCGGATCGGCATCCAGCCGCGCAGCCTGAGATCGCCGTTCTCCCGCTTTTCCACCAGTCGCTTGATGGCAGCCTTGCCCTCGTGATCGAGCACCCAGACCCGGTCCCCCTCCCGCGCCCGCGTGTCCGGTGCCACAAGGCAAAAGGCCGAAGAGGCTATCCCCTCGGGGATCATCGACTGGCCGATTGCCGAGACCCAGAACATATCCTGATCCATGGCTGTCTCCGGTGTTGGTAAAGGGTCACGCTCGGGCTGCGGCTTGCCCCAGCCCTGAACTGAGCATTTCGCAAGCCCCCGGTGCGGGGCCGTGGTCTCCGCAAAGCTGGTCCAGGCGGGCGGTGCGGATTCGGCGGGCGCGGGGGGCCGTGGCGGGCCAATGTAGAATTCAAGGCCGAGGGCGCGGCAGATCTCTGCGGCGCGGCCAACCTTGGGTTCATGACCTTCAAGTACATGGCGCAAAGCACTCCCGGGAAGGCCATGATCCTTTTCAACGCGAAATGGATTGGTTTCCTGTCGCGCGATTTCTGATCGAAAGAGGTTTGCTAAATTCTCACGGTCCATTCGCAATCTATAGCGAATAATTGGTTCGCCAGCTATGGCGAGAAATTATTTGACAAATTTCCATATTTGGCAAATATTATTGCCATGTATAGCAAATCACTATCCCGTCTAATCCGAAGCTACGCTGTCGCTTCCGGCCTTACTCACCGCACTGTTTCTACCTACGCGGCGGGATCCGGCGACTTCTGTGACCGCCTTGAGCGCGGCTGCGACCTTACGACGCGCCGTGCGGCCCGCGTCACGCAATACTTCTCCGACCACTGGCCCTCCGGCCTTGCGTGGCCTGACGACATACCGCGCCCCGCGCCTGCGCCGGGTTCGCCTGCGGGCCTGGCTGCGGCTCCCGCGGCCCCGCAAGCCGGGGATGCGGCATGAGCGGGCGCTGCGATAGATGCGGGGTCGCGGGAGCCGGGATTTACGAGCTGGCGCTCATGCGCGTTGATGACGGGCTTATGGACCCGGACGCGGTTGCCTGCGCGCGCATGGTGGAGCTTTGTCCGGACTGCCGGGACACCCTGGCGGCCCGCGTCGCGCAGCTTGTCCCGGTTTGGGAGGCGGATGGCCCCGCCAATCGTCACGACGCCGGGACGGAGGACGTTCGCTGTGTGAACGCCGAAAAGCGGCTTGGGCAGGTGCTGTCCATGTCCCGCAAGCCCCTCGAAAAACCCACTGGTGTCGCGGCGGATGGCCCCGGCACCGTCCCCGATGGCAAATCCAGGAGCATATAGCCATGTCCTTCACTGACGTTGCACCACCCGAAACGCACACCGCCAGAACGGGCATATCATTTTCCCTGTGGATTTCGAAAACCGCGTCTGCGGCGCGCCTGAGCTTCACGGCGGCGGCGCAGATGGAGATTTTCGAACGCTCCATCATCGCAGAGCGCTGCTTTGCGAAGGCGGGTCGCGGCCCCGACGAGGGCAGGCTGCTGCTGGTCATGCAGGCAGACGGGGATCTGGAGTTCAGGGCGACAATGCGTGGAGGGGCCTCGATCAGGATGAATGTCTGGGATCCTCTGCCGAAAGACAAACGCCCCGCCGGAGCCGTTGATCTGATCGGTACCGGGCATGGTGGGTTGCTGTTTCGGCTGCCCCGTGGACCCGCCCGTCCGGGCCTGGCGGCAGGATGGACGCCGAACACGGTCTGAAGCGGCCGGAGCGGGACCGGTGAGCGGGACCCTTCGAATAAACCGCTGGGATATCCGCGCCACTCCTGACGCGGGCATGGCCACACTGTCGCTGGGACATACGACAATTCAGCTTGATCGGCGGGATATATACCGGCTTGTGCTGGATCGGGCCAATCGTCACGACACCGGGATCATTACCGTCCCGCCGGCGGCTGTTCTGACCGCCGCGCTGTGGTTGCTGGACCGTGTTCCGGGAGGTGTCACATGAGGTCCACCGGGCACCGCCACCCGTCTCCGCCACGATTGTCCGTTTTCGTGGCGGCACCTGCCCCGACCCTGCGCAGATCCTGTCTTGCGCGGGTCGGGGGCTTCTGGCGGGGCCTGTGCGGCGCGGTGGCGCGGCTGGAGGATCACTGGCTGGGGGATTTGATCGGGGTGGTTTCGCTTTTCGGTGTGCTTTGGATGTTCCTGTTGTTTGGTCACGCGCTCGGGGGCACCCCATGAGCGCGCTGGCGGAGTTCAGGGAGATGCGGCGCGCGCTTGGTGGTGCGGCCGCGTTGTTGCGCAGGATGGATCAGCACAGCGCGCGCGGTGCGACCGGTGCGACCGGTGCGACCGGCGCGACCGATACAGCCCGTGAGCTGATCGGGCTTTTGCGCGTGGCGGTTGCACAGGCGCATGCCCTGGAAACTGCCGGGCATATGGACCGGGCGGAGCGCGCATTGCACGCCTCCCGATTGCCAACCGGGACTGCAGACACAGGGCGGCGGGCGGAGCTGAGGGCGGCGCTTGAGGGACTGGGCCCCGTGACACGGCTGTCCGGCTGCCGGACCCGTGCGGTCACAAGGATTATCGTCTGGACGGCGCACGTTGCCGATCTGGACGCGGACACGCTGCGCGGCGCGGGTCGTACCGCCGGGGTGGTCCGGGCGCGGCAGTTGGCCATGCTGCTGGCGGCGGCGCTGACAGGCGCGCCCCTGACCGCTATCGGGGCGGCTCTCGGAGGGCGGGATCACACAACGCTCCATCACGGCATCAAGCGCGCGAAGGAGCGTCTGGCGGTCTGTGATGATATCGCCCTGATGGCGACAGGGGTGCTTGAGGGGCTCGCTGCGGACGCACCCGTGGGGATGGCATGATGCACCACGCCCGCCTGCATGCCAGCCCGCGCGTTGTCGCGGGCGGCAGGCATTTGCGCGGTCAATTCGGTCATCGCGGAACTGCGCGCAAACGGGGCCGGGATCACCTGCCGACAGGCGGTCAAAGATGGCCAGCGGCGATTTTACTACCGGCTGACGAAAAGCCCGGAAGGATACTGAGGCGTGACAAAAATCTCCGAACCGAAGATCCAGCGCATCCCCGTTGCGGATATTGAAGTGGATGCGGAGCACCGGCTTCGGCCTGTCTCGGACGCCGGTGTGCAAAGCCTGATGGCCTCGATCGAGGAATTGGGCGTGATCAAGGATGCCATCCATGTGCGCAAGAAACGGCGTGCAACCGGCGAGAGCCTTGTTTTGATGGCGGGCGGACACCGCCTGGAAGCCGCCAAGCGGCTCGGTTGGGAGACAATTCCGGCACGCATATGGGCTGATGCAACAGATGATTTTGCGCGGCTTATGGAAATCGACGATAACCTCTCTGGCTCTGACCTGAGCAATCTTGAACTCAGCGTATTCCTCGCCGAACGCAAGCGCGTCTATGAGCGTCTGCATCCGGAGACGAAAGCCGGAGTTGCAGGGGCGCATGCCAGGAACGGAACCGCAACGGAAATTATTTCCTTTGCGGACAGCGTAGCAGAAAAACGCGAATTGACCGCGCGCCATATCCGCAATTTCATCTTGATCGGCAACGCGCTCAGTCGGCGTGAAGTGGGCGAATTGGCCTCAGCCAAGGAGCCATTAAAGCTCAAGGATTTGATGGCGCTTGCACAGATCGGGGAACCGATTGTGCGTGCAGATATCGTGGGTCGTCTTTCAATCGGTGAGGTTAAGTCAGTCACTGAGGCACTTGAAAAACTCCAACCACAAAATGCAAAATCATCTGACCCTGACGCCCGGGCCTTTCAAAAGCTGGCTGCAGCGTGGTCTCGCGCGTCAATGAAGGTGAAGCGCCGCTTTGTCGCCGATCAAAATGTCGGGTTGTCGAAGATTCTCGAAGACCTGGACGGAGAGCTGTAAAGATGGCTTCGCTGCGCCCGGACAAGGTTTGGTGGACTACGACCGAGACCGCCGAGGCGCGGCTTCCTGATATGCCGAGCACGCAGCAGGGCGTGGATGCACTCGCAAATCGCTCGGGGTGGAGAGATCATCCCGAATGGTCTTGTCAGCGCAGCGGCAAAGGCGGCGGCTGGGAATACAATTGGCAGCTTTTCCCGCTCGCAGCGCGGCGCAAACTGCTGAAGGAGGCGAAGCTGCCAAATCAGGAGGCGCAAAACGCACCACCTGATTTGGCTGATCTGCAAGCCTATTATGAGAGCCTGCCCGAGGGCGTGAAGGCCAAGGCGCAAAACCGCAAGAAGGTGCTGTGCGAGGTTCTGGCCCATGAGCGTTCCGGCCTGACGCGGTTCTTTGCGGTGAGCCAGGCGGCGCTGATGAACGGGATTGGTGATCGCACGATCTGGAACTGGTTCAAATTGGTCAAGGGGCAGCCGGAAGCCGACTGGCTTTACCTCCTCGCGCCGCGCAACAGGGCGGGCGCACGCAAGGAGGCGAAGGCGGACTGCAGCCCTGAATTTATGGACTATTTAAAGGGGCTGTTTTTGCAGCTTGAAGGCCCGACTTTCGCCCAGGCCTACCGCGATACAAAGAAGATCGCCCGCCACAACGGCTGGGCAATTCTCTGCGAACGCACGGCGCGGCGGCGCATGAATGAGGAGGTGCCGCGCGTTGTCCAGGTCTATGCCCGGGACGGTATTGCCGGGCTTGAGCGCTGCTTCCCGCCCATGATCCGGTCCAGGCTTGAGATGCATGCGATGGAGCATGTGAATGCTGACTGCCACAAGTTCGATGTCTTCACCGAATGGGAAGATGGTCATGTTGACCGATGCCAGATCGTAGCCTCTCAATCAGCATCATTCCGAAGGTGTTACGGTCGCGAATTCGCTGCCAAGTGGTTGAGCGGCGGGGTCAAGACCCGCTATCGCGGCAAGATCCGTGATGATGATCCAATGGGTGTGCTGCCCTTGCTTGGCATTCAAATCCACTGGGCCACGCCGGGGCATGGTCAGGCCAAGCCGATCGAGCGGACCTTCCGTGACTTCGCCAGTGATATCGCAAAGGACATCCGCTTCGCCGGTGCCTATGTCGGCAATCGCCCGGATGCCAAGCCGGAGAACTACAAATCCCGGGCCATCCCGATCAAGGATTTCATCCGTGTCGTTGACGAGCGCATCAAGGAACACAACGCCCGGGTCGGGCGTCTGTCGGAAACCGCCAATGGCCGCAGCTTCGATGAGACCTTTGCGGAAAGCTATGAACGCTCTGCCATTCGCCGCGCTACCGACGAGCAGAAACGCCTCTGGTTGATGGGTCAGAAAACGCTGACCATGCAGAAGAACAACGGTCGCATTCACGCCTTCGGCAACTACTTCTGGTCTGATTGGATGGCCGAGTATGCGTCCAAACGCGTCATTGTCCGCTTCGATATCGAGGATCTGCAATCCGGCGTCTATATCTACGAGCTGACCGGCGAGTTCATGGGCTTTGCCCCATGCCAGCTTGCCAAAGGTTTCCGCGATCTGACGGCTGCGAAAGAGAACGCACGGGCCAAAGCCCAATTCCGCCTCGCTCATCGCAAGATGCTGAAGGCCGAGCGCCGTCTCAATCAAAAGGAGATCGCAGCGCAGCTTGACGCCATCCCCGTGCCTGACCCGATCGTGCCGGAAAACAAGATTGTGGCGCTGCACAAAGGGGAAGCACGCCCCATCGCGGCGCGGGCAACGCGTCCTGCCTATGAGGACGAAATGACACCGGAGCAAGAAGCCGAGGTCATTGCGTTTCAAGAAAAGTTCTATGCGGATCAAAAACGCAAGGAAGCCAAGGCCGAAGACGAAGAGCCGATCGACCGATATCGCCGCGCCGTTACGCTCGAGCAGGAATTGTCGGGTGGAAAGAACATTGGCGCAAGCGCGGCCAACTGGCTGCGGGGCTACCAGACAACCTCGGAGTATTTCGCCCACCGCGACATGCACCGCGATGTTGGGGATCACTTCGTGTGGTTTGAGTGATGCCGCCTGCGCGGGATGCACCCCGCGCAGGCGACGATGAAACGGGCGGAAAGCCCCGGAGACAGGAGTTAAAATGACAGAGACAACCGGACTTTACAACAGCGTAGCCCCGCTCAGGAATGTGACTGCCCTGGTCACCCTGATCCATCGGGTCAACGGGCGCACCATGGGGTTGCCTGGCATGGCCACGTTCTACGGCCACTCAGGCTTCGGCAAGACAACAGCGGCGGTTTATGCGGCCAACAAATTCAACGCCCTTCAGGTTCAGGTGAAAGAGAGCTGGACGGGCAAGAAACTGTGTCAGGCGATCCTTGGCGAGATGATCGTGACGCCAGCCACGACGATCGCGGACATGGTCGATCAGATTGCCCGGGGTCTGATGTTCTCCGAGAGGGTGCTGCTTGTGGACGACGCGCAGTATTTGGTGAAGCGCGGCATCATCGGCATTCTGCGCGACATCTATGAGAGCAGCGGCAACACAATCATTCTGATTGGCGAAGAGACCCTGCCGCAGGATCTGCAACGCCGGGAAAACATCCACGGCCGCATGCTGGATTGGGTGCCTGCGCTGCCTGCTTGCATGGCGGACCTTGACCATCTGGCTGGGCTGTATTGCCCGAAAGTGACGCTCGCCCCCGACTTTAAGGATCACATCCTCAAGGCCTCAAGGCCTCCCGGCATTCCATTCGCCGCATCTGTGTGAACCTCGACAAGGTGGCTGAATTTGCCGGAACGCGGGGCGTTGAACAGGTGGATATTTCCAGGTGGGGTGATCGGGAATTCTTCGCCTGCGCGGCCCCCAAGCCTCGGGGGAATTGGCATGAGCGTTTGTGAGCATTGTGACCGCCCCGCGCAGGTCCGGCATTCCCTCGTTTTGTTCACAGGCAACATGACCTTCAGCGCATGGGAGTTTGCCCTCTGCCGAACGTGCGCGGACGCTCTGCCCCGGAACATTTCCATCACAGTCGAGAAGGAACCAACGGAATGACCCGCAAACCTGTCACCCAAGGCACGGGCACCGAGAACATGTGGCGCTCCATGCGGATGATGGGGCAGTTCACGCCGCTCGACATCGCCGTGCATTCAACCACGGATACAGTGTCGGTCACCGAAGCGACAGCCAGGGGCTATTGCTCGATGCTGCTGAAGGCCGGGTATCTGGGCGTTGTCCGGAAGGCCGTGCCGGGCAAATGGCCAGCCACCTACAGGTTTGTGCGCGACACTGGCCCACTGCCCCCGCAAATCCAGCGCGTGAAACAGGTCTTTGATCCCAACATCCGCGAAGTGACCTATTACCCCGGCGCAACTCTATGAGCGGGCCTTTGGATACCATCGCCCAAAGCTGGGGAATTGATCCCCCCGACTGGGTTGTCCGTCTCGCCGAAGAATGCGCGGCCAGCTCACAACGGCAAGTGGCTGGGCGTCTCGACCGCTCCGGCGCATTGGTCAATCAGGTGCTGAAGAACAAATACAACGGCGATCTTGCCGCTGTTGAGGACTGCGTGCGCGGCGTGTTCATGAACGGCACGATCGAGTGCCCCGCGCTTGGATCAATTCCCTCAAACGAATGCCACGACTGGCGCAAGAAATCCCGGCAGTTCGGCAACGCCAACATGCTGCGCGTTCGAATGTTCCGCGCCTGCAATCACTGTCCCCGAAACATGAAGGAGGCCCAGTCATGAGCCAGTTTACCCCCGCCGCAATCCCTGACGGCAAGCACGATATCTACGGCAACATTTACATGGGCGACGGCAAAGGTGGTTTCCAGCCGATCGAGACCATCAAGCCCCAGCATCTGCTTGAAGATGAAATCGTGCGCAGCATCCTCGGCTTTGGCCTGGCCCTGTCCGATCAGATGGCGCGGTTTAAGGAGCATACCTTTGGCGACATCGGTGGACACGAGGCCATTCTTGAGCAGGAATACAATACGAAGCTCGGCGGGGCCAAGGGCAACAAAACGCTTCAGACCGTCGACGGGTTATTCAAGGTTCAGGTGCAGGTGTCAGACCACATCACCTTCGGTCCAGAGCTTCAGATCGCCAAGGCCCTGTTTGATGAATGCCTGACTGAATGGGCAGCGGACGCACGGCCAGAGTTGCGGGCCGTAGTGACGAATGCGTTCCAAACCGACAGGACAGGAAATATCAACCGCTCTCGCATCTTTATGCTTTTGCGCCAGGACAGCGACGATCCCCGCTGGCAGGAAGGCCAGCGCGCCATTCGCGAAGCTATGCGCCCGGTCGGGTCCAGGACCTATGTGCGCTGCTATCAACGCGCCAGCCATGATGCCCGCTGGGAGCCTGTCGTTCTCGACATGGCGGCGGTGTGATCATGAGCCAGACCTGGACAGGGAAATCCGTGCGCGCGCTTCAGCAACAGATCCACATCGCCTGCCGTGATCTTGGCCTTGATGCCGACGCCCGTCATGACATCCAGATGGCTGCGTGCGGCAAGGCGTCGATGCGAGACATGTCAGAGGCTGACCTGCAACTGGTGGTCAACCACCTGAAGGCGCGCGGCTGGAAAGGGGGCGCTGGACAGGGGGCCGAACGGCGCGGTCACAAGCCTGCGCCGCGCGGTGATCTGCGTCTGGTGCATGTGCTCTGGCGCAAGCTCGGAGACGCGGGCGCATTGCGCGAACCCGGGCGTGCCGGTCTCAACAAATTCATTCGCAGCCGCTTTGAGGGAAGCTGGAAGTCCGTGCCGATCGACGTGGACACCCTGCGCGATCACCGGCAGATCAGCCAGATCATCAATTCCCTGAAAGACTGGTGCGCGCGTGAAAGCGTGGAGCTGAAGCGGTGAAGAAGCGCACGCGCCGGGGGCAGAGGCGGCGCAAATGAACAAGATATCCAAGCCATATCTGCCGGGTGTGCTGGGCCTGATCGCCGGGGAAATCGGCGAGGAGGTCGCAGTGCGCCTGGCCGAGGCGCGCGGCGGACGGGCCATCCATGTGCCCAAAACCCCAATGCCTGACTCCGAGCTGTCGCGGATCGTTGGCCTTGAGGCTGCCGGACAACTCTCCAGGCTGCTCGGAGAAGGCACCTTCATGGTGCCCTGTGGCAGTTTCGGAGGCGCGGGCGGACGCCGTGCGCGCATCGAGGCGCTCTGGCGTCAGGGTCTCGGCAAGGCGCAGATTGCGGCGGAGGTTGACGTGCACACCCGAACTGTCGAGCGTGTTGTCGCTTCACTGCGCGATGACAGTGAGCCGGAACTCCCCCTTTAGCGCAAAAGCGACAACTGTCAGGCTACGTTTCAAACGCGCGCATGTGTAGGTTCCTCCCCAGGTAACCCAGGTAAACGGAGGATCGGGATGAAGTCGGTCAGGCAAATTGCGGAAGGGATCGTCGCGCGCGAAGGCGGGTTTGTGAACGATCCCGACGATCCGGGCGGGGCCACGAATTTCGGCGTCACCATACACACCATGCGACGGCTCGGGTTGGATCTTGACCGTGACGGTGATGTTGACGCGCATGACGTGCGGAAGCTGAGTCAAAGCCAGGCCGTCGATATATTCATGCGCCACTACTTCGAAAAGCCGCGCATCGACCTTTTGCCCGAACCGCTTCAGGCATCCGTGTTCGACATGTATGTGAATTCGGGTTCCAACGCGGCGAAAATCCTTCAGCGGCTGCTCCCGGAGTTCGGGGAAACGGTCGCGGTGGACGGAGCGCTCGGGCCTGTGACGGCCGCAGCTGCGGGACGCGCTTTCGGGCGGGCCGGGGATTATATGGTGGACGCCTACGGAATTGCGAGGCGCAACTACTACTTTCGCCTCGCGGACCGCCGCGCGGCCTCGCGTAAATACGTCCGAACGCGCGCCGGGGGCAAGGGCGGCTGGATCCGGCGGGCCGAGGAGTTCCTGTCACCCGGCTATCACATGACACAGGCACAGTTTGACCAGAGGGTGAAGGCATGGGGATGATCGGAGATTTATTGCGGGTGCTGTTTGGCGGCGGTGGAAACGTGGTGCGCGATACGGTCGAGGTGTTCCGCCCCAACGCCGAGGCGGAAGCCGCGCGCACGGCCGGAATTTCAAACGCAACGCTGGCGCAGTTCGCCGCCGAGTTCGGTGGGCAGCAAAAGAACGGGTTCGATCGGTTCATGGATGGCGTCAACCGGCTGCCCCGTCCGGCGCTGGCCCTGGGCACATTGTGTCTGTTCGTGACGGCCATGGTCGACCCGATCTGGTTTGCCGAGAGAATGCAGGGTGTCGCCCTTGTCCCCGAACCGCTCTGGTGGTTGCTGGGTGTGATCGTCAGCTTCTATTTCGGCGCACGCCATCAGCTGAAGGCGCAGAATTTCCAGAAGCAGATCGCCACAACCGTGACGATGGTCCCCCGGGTGGTCGAGAACATCCGCACGCTTGATGCACTGCGCCACGACAGCCCCGGGGTGGCCGACACGGGTACCGACGCCGGATTGGCCGTCGCGTCTACAGAGCCGAGTGACAACCCGGCGGTTGAGGCCTGGCGGGTAAATCGGAGCGGGGCAGCGTCCTGAATGGCGTGACATGTCCGATTGCAAGCGGTCAGGCCTTTGAAAATTGGAACGAAGCATAGCCCGCAAGGTGACGATACATGGATTTTGATATTGATACAGGTCTGAAGGTTGCCAGCTTCGCAATTTCCATTGCGGCGATGATCTACGCCTTTTTCGTCAACAGGCGAAAGGATGTGGATGAGCGGTTTCGCGAAGGGTCCAAACGGATGGATCGCCACGAGAACCGGATCGCTGCGGTCGAGCAGACCGTCCAGACCATGCCTGGCAAGGATGACATGCATTCCCTTCAGATCGAGCTGGTCAAGCAGACCGGCTCGCTCAACGAAATGCGGGCGGTGATGGAGGGCAATGCCAAGATCATGGCGCGCCTCGAGACCATTGTGAGCCGCCACGAAGATCACCTTCTCGAGGGAGGCAAAGGTAAATGAACGACTATGTGGGTACCCTGTCAAAGCATCGCCGTCTGACGATCCTGAAGTTTCTGGCGGACAGCCCGGAATATACGTCCAACGCTTCGATCCTTGTTGAGGTCTGCAACCAGTTTGGTGTGACATCGACCCGCGACCAGGTTGCCGGTGATGTGGCCTGGCTGAAAGAGCAGGGCATGGTGAGCTTCGAGGATCACGGTGACTTCATCGTGGTGACGGCCACCACGCGCGGCGTCGAGATCGCCCGGGGCATCGCCCGCCATGACGGCGTGCAGCGTCCCCGGCCGGGAGCGTGATATGCCTCGACGACGCAAGATTGACCTTCTCCCGAGGGAGTTCAGGCAATGGCTCCAGGAGGAACTGAAGGGGCGTAGTTTCTCGGCTTATGACGAGGTGACGGAGGCGCTGAACTTCAGACTTGAGGAAGAGGGACTGGAACTGCGGATCGGCAAGACTGCTGTCCATGCCTATGGGCAGGAGTTCCAGCAATATGCCGTGATGCAAGAGCAGGCGCAGGATGAAATCCGTGCATTCCTGGAAGAGGCCAGCCTGAAGGAAGAGGTTGATGTCACCTCGGCGCTGTTCCAGCAACTCACCACGATCCAGTGGCGCCTGCAGATGATGATGGCCGATCCTGACCAGCTTCCTGATCCGCGTGGGATGAAAGACCTGACCACGGCGCTCAATAACCTGATCCGGTCGACCAGCCTGCGTGACGGTATAGTGAAGGCCGAGCGGGCCGCGCAATCCGATCGCCTGGACCAGGCGGTTGCCTCCGGCGAGATCGACCGTGCCGCTGCCGGGAAGGCCCGCGAGATCATGGGGTTTGGCTGATGGCTTGTGGCGACAAGAGCCGGTGGGGAGAGCGCGCCGGTTGGCGCATCGAGGAGATGGCATGATCAAACCCGTCATTGAGTTCCACTCCTACCAGCAGCGCTGGCTGAAGGATGACAGCCGGTTCAAGATCGGCATGTTCTCGCGTCAGACCGGCAAGACCTTCACCACCTGCGGCGAGTTGGTGGATGATTGCATTCGGGGGGAGATCGACGGACGCAAGGCCCGCTGGGTGATCCTCAGCCGTGGAGAGCGGCAGGCGGCCGAGGCAATGGAAGAGGCGATCAAGCCGATCACAAAGGCGTTTTACGGGGTCTATAACACCCTGTTGAAAGGCGGCGATCCGGAATACCTGGAAAGCGAATTCCGCGCCCCGCAGGCCAGGGGTGCCGATGCGGTCTGCAAGGCGCTCGAGGTCAGGTTCCCCGGAGGCAGCCGGGTCACGGCGCTGCCTGCGAACCCGGATACCGCGCGCGGCTTTTCCGCCAATGTGGTGCTGGATGAGTTTGCCTTCCACCGGAACAGCCGGGCGATCTGGTCGGCGCTCTTTCCCGTGATCTCGAAGGGCAATCAGAAGCTGCGGGTGATTTCGACGCCGAACGGCAAGGGCAACAAGTTTTACGAGTTGATGACCGGCGAGGATGAAATCTGGTCGCGGCATCATGTCGATATCCATGAAGCAGTGGCGCAGGGCTGCCCGCGCGACATAGATGCGCTGCGTGCCGGTATGGCGGACGAGGATGCCTGGGCGCAGGAGTATGAGCTGAAATGGCTCGACGCCGCCAGCGCCTGGCTGGATTATGATCTGATCTCCTCCTGCGAAGATCCCCAGGCGGGGATCCCTTCACTCTATCAGGGCGGCATGTGCTTTGTCGGCGTCGATATCGCCGCGCGCAACGACCTCTTCGTGATCTGGGTGCTTGAGCTGGTCGATGGTCAGCTTGTGACGCGCGAGATCATCACCGGGAAGCGGATCACCTTTGCCCGTCAGGACGAGCTGCTGGATGATGTGTTTCGCCGCTACCGCGTTGTGCGCTGCCGAATGGACCAGACAGGCATGGGGGAAAAGCCTGTCGAGGATGCGAAGCGGCGTCACGGCGAGGTCCGTGTCGAGGGGGTGATCTTCAGTTCCGCCGCGAAGCTGGACATGGCCACCTCGTTCAAGGAGGCGTTCCAGGACCGGCGGGTTCTGGTCCCGGCCGGGGATCCCGTGCTGCGCGCGGACCTGCACTCTATCAAATCCGTGGCAGGACCAACCGGCAACCGCCGTCTGGTCTCTGATGGCGAAACTGATGGCCACGCCGACCGCTTCTGGGCCGGTGCTTTGGCCGTCTCGAGCGCCGAGACCGAATATCAACCCTATGCCTACCGCCCCGTCCCGGCCGGCGGGGGCAGGGATGTGCGCCGCCCGGTCAGGCAGACCGCCGGGTTCCGGGCGCAAAAAGGAGTGTGGTGATGGCCGACAAGTCTTCAGGCAGCGGAGCGACAGGACAACACTACCGTCTCGTCGATCAATATCAGCGCCCGGTGCGCAGGCAATCTCTGAGCGAGCGCGTCGCCGAGCCGGGTATCACGTCCATTCGCAGTGCCTGGTCGAGATCGATTGCTTCGGGTTTGACCCCTGCGCGGCTGGCAACCGTTCTGTCCAATGCTTCGGAGAACGACCTGGATGCGTATCTGATCCTTGCCGAAGAGATGGAGGAAAGGGATCCGCATTACGCATCTGTCCTGGGCGTGCGAAAGCGCGCCGTCTCCGGTGTCATTCCCGTTGTCACCCCCGCTTCCGACAAACCTGATGACGTCAGGATAGCCATGGATGTGCGCTCCGGTCTGGCGGAGCATGACGGATTTGCAGACCTCGTGGAGGACATGCTCGATGCGCTTGGCAAGGGCTTCTCCCAGGTGGAGCTGATCTGGGGAAGCGGCAAGCGCAGTTGGTGGATTGAGGAGTTCATTCACCGCGATCCGCGCTTTTTCATGTTCGACCGGGACACGGGGCGGGAAGTTCGCCTGATTGACGAACTCGATATGGTGAACGGTCTGGCGCTTGAGCCGTTCAAATGGATCAGCCACAGGGCCAAGCTCAAGTCCGGGCTTGTCGGCCGGGGCGGTCTTGCGCGGCTCGTGGCCTTTGGCTGGATGTGCAAGAGCTACACCGTGAAGGACTGGATCGCCTTCGTGGAAACCTATGGCCTGCCGCTGCGCCTGGGCAAATACGGGGCCAGCGCCACGGTCGAGGATGTCGAGACGCTGTTCACCGCTGTTGCCAATATAGGAACCGATGCGGCCGCCGTTTTGCCTGACAACATGCGGATCGATTTCGAGCAGGTTGCCGCTGGCCCTGGCAACGACATCTTCGAGAATCTCGCCCGCTGGGTGGATGAGCAGACATCGAAGGCCGTGCTGGGCCAGACCATGACCTCGGACAACGGCTCATCGATGGCGCAGGCGCTGGTGCACAATGAGGTGCGCCATGACGTGGCACAATCCGACGCGCGCTCGGTTTCCGGCACGCTGAACCGCGATCTGGTCAAGCCCTGGGTCGATCTCAACTACGGTGTTCAGGAGCGGTACCGCGCCTCTCGATCGTTGTCGAGGAAGTTGAAGACACCGACATGATCATGAAGAACGCCTTCCGGCTGATCGGCCGGGGCCTTCGCGTCAAGCAGTCCGAGTTGCGCTCGAAGCTGGGCTTCTCGGAACCGGACGATGATGACGAGGTGATCGGCGGAGCCGGGCCTGCGGCTGTGACGGGCGAGGCCCGCAACCGCGCAGGTGCTGACAATCCCTATGCGGACCTTGATGGAATGGAGGATGATCTGTCGGCTGACTGGGAAGAGGTCATGGGCGATGTTCTGGAACCCGCCCTGGCGCTGCTTGAAACCGCCACCGGCTATGAGGAGGCCTCCGGTATCCTCGCGGACGCCTTCCCCCGGCTTGGTGATAAAGCCATGATTGAAGCCCTGGTAAAAGCCGCCGTTAAAGCCCGCGCGACCGGCGAGTCCGGGGATGGCTGACTTCGCGGACAAGCCGGGCTACGCCTTCAGCCCCGGCGCACCGCCCGAGGTGGCGTCGTTCTTCCGGAACAAGGGGCTGCGGCCCAGCTTCGACTGGCAGGATGTTGAGCCTGAAGAGCATGCCGTCGCCTTCTCGGTCGCCAAGGCAATGCAAATCGATGTGCTGGAAGCAATCCAGGGCGCGATGCAAGAGGCGATCGACGAGGGCATTCCCTATGAGCAATTCGCCAAAAAGCTGAAGCCGCGCCTGCGCCGCCTCGGCTGGTGGGGGGTCAAGGAGCAGGTCGATCCTGTCACCGGTGAGGTGCGCAAGGTGCGCCTTGGCAGCCCGCGCCGCCTCAAGACGATCTACCGGGCGAACATGCGCTCGGCCCGTGCGGCCGGGCAATGGGATCGTATCCAGCGCACGAAGAGCGCCTTGCCTTACCTGGTCTACCTGCTTGGCCCGAGCGAGCATCACCGCCGGCACCACGAGGCGAAGGAGGGTCTGGTGCTGCCTGTCGATGATCCGTTCTGGCGGAGCTGGTATCCGCCCAATGGCTGGGGCTGCAGATGTCATGTGCGTCAGATCACCCGGCGCGAGGCAGAACAGCGCGGGGTCTCGGACAGTCCGGAGATCCCGATGCGCGACGTCGTCAATCGCCGCACCGGCGAGATCAGGCGCATCCCTTCGGGCATTGATCCCGGCTGGGAGATGAACCCTGGCCTTTACCGTCAACGGCAGATGGAGCGGTTCCTTGCGGGCAAGCTGGATGCAGCCGATCCGGCGGTCGCGCGCGCCGCTGCGCGTGACATGGCCGCGAGCTGGCGGCTGCGCCGCATCCATGAGGGCAGCGCGAGGGGGGCTGTCCCCGTGGCGATGCTGCCCGCTGACCTTGCTGAAGTCATCGGCGCGCGGACACGGGTGGTTCAGTTCTCGGATTACACGGCCGAGAAGACGCGGCGCAAACATGGTGAAGCCTCCGCTGATGAGTTCGTGCGCGTCGCGGACATGCTTGAGACAGGCTCGGTTGCGCGAGAGGTATCACCAAATGGCACCGAAAGCCTGATCATTCAAAACCGTGATGAGCGGCCTTGGCGGCTTGTCCTAAAACGCACGGCGGCGGGTGACGGGATTTTCCTCAGCACGTTTCATCGCACCACATTGGCAAAGTGGCGGCAGTTACTGCGCAATAAGAACATTGAGATGGTGAGGGAGTGAAACGCGTGGAGGGGCGGAAATTCCCTCGCGGCTCGAGACCGGCTTCCCTAGGCTCACGCGCCCCACTGCTTACGCTTTTGTGGACAAAAACGCAACCAAAGCTGCACCGGACTGGCTGCGAGGCGCAAATGCAACGCGTGGGTATGGTTTCACTTCGCCGTTAAACACCAGTTAAACGGGTCAGGAGCGCCTTTGAGGAAAATTCCGACCCCCTACTGGCGTCCGGGCAATGAGGCCGCTCAGCGGGCCTCTGAGCGCCTCACCCCACCGGAAACAAAATCCCGTTCGCGACAACTGTCAGGCTACCATCGTTTTTGCGGCCAGGGCATTGTCGCGCCATGACTGTGAACACTTCCATTCAGACAATCGCGCTGGCGCTGAATGCGTCCGGTGATGCTGCGCCCGACTGGGTCCAGCTCACACCGGCAGGTCCCGACATCGAGGGGCGTGACGGTCGCAGATGGCGTTTGCCGAACCCCGATGAAGTCGTTGCCGCGTTCAGGCGCAACGCTGCCGATCTGCCTGTGGACTTCGAGCATGCCACCCAGGTGAAGGGGAGCAAGGGCGAGCGGGCTCCCGCGAACGGCTGGATCAAGGATCTGGAAGTGCGCGGCGGCGCGATCTGGGGCCGTGTCGAATGGAATGAGGATGGGCAGCGCGCAATTACCTCAAGACGCTATCGCTATATCAGCCCCGTATTCACATTGAAAACGGCCGTTGGCGACATCGTCAGGATGCTCTCCGCCGGTCTGACCAATCAACCGAACCTGCAACTCGCCGCTCTCAACACCGAGGGCGATCAGAAGGAACCTGCCATGAACAAGGCGATCCTCGAGGCCCTTGGCCTGTCAGAGGGCACATCCGAAACGGATGTCCTGACGGCGATCAACAAGCTGAAATCCGACGAGGCCACCGCGCGCAATCGCGCCGAGACCCCCGACGCCGCGAAATTCGTGCCGCGCGCTGACCACGAGCTGGCGCTGAGCACGATCAAGACGTTCGAGGACGCCGAGGCCGGGCGCGAGGATGAGGCAATCAACGCCGCCGTCGAGGCGGCCATCGCGGCGCGCAAGGTTGCCCCGGGCAGCCGCGACTATCACGTCGCCGCCTGCCGCCACGAGGGCGGTCTCGAACGCTTCCGGTCGATGGCTGAGGCCAGCCCCGCGTTCGCGGGCAAGAGCGGCCTCGACGACAGGAAACCCGATGCCCGGAACAAAACCGCACTGACGGATGAGGAGCGGGCCACATGCCGTGCCCTGTCGATGTCCGAAGAGGATTTCATTGCCGCCAGAGATGAAGAGAACCAGGAGTAACCCGACATGATCGTCACAGCCGCATCCCTCACCGCCCTTCAGGTCGGTTTCAAAAGAACCTTCCAGGACGCGTTCAGCGCGACCCGGCCCGACGCCGACTTCACCCGTGTCGCCACGGTCATCAATTCGGCTTCCACGTCGGAGACCTATGGCTGGCTCGGCAAGTTCCCGAAAATGGTCGAATGGACCGGTGACCGCGCGATCAAGAACATGGCAGCGCATGGCTACACGATCAAGAACAAGGACTTCGAGGCCACCGTTGGTGTCGCCCGCAACGATATCGAGGACGACAATCTCGGGATCTACGCACCTCTCTTTCAGGAGATGGGTTTCAGCGCGGCACAGCAGCCTGACGATCTGACCTTCGGCCTGATGGCCAAGGGTCGCGCCACGACCTGCTTTGACGGGCAGTATTTTTTCGACACCGATCATCCCTCGTTTGACGCGAACGGCGATGACGCCACGGTCTCCAATGTCGATGCCTCGGGCGCGAACGAAACCCGTGGTGGTATCTGCTTGATGTGACACGACCGCTGAAGCCAATGGCCCATCAGGTGCGCAAGATGCCGCAGTTCGTCGCCAAGACGGACCCGCAGAATTCCGATCATGTCTTCATGAAGAAGGAATATCTCTACGGCGTGGATGCACGCTGCAATGTGGGCTTCGGCTTCTGGCAGATGGCCTATGCCTCCAACGCCGCGCTCAACGGCGCAAATCTGGACGCGGCAATCGAGAAGATGCGCTCCCTGCGCGACAGCAACGGTCGTCCGCTGGGCATCAAGCCGAGCCTGCTGGTTGTCGGTCCCAAGCTGCGCTCCGCCGTCAACAAGACCGTCAAGGTCATGCTGGGCGAAGGCGGTGCGTCGAACTCCAACTACGAGGCGGTCGATGTTCTCGACACCCCGTGGGTCGCGTGAGGAGCGGGCGATGACGAAAGGCAGGTTTCTTATCGCTGCAACCGTCGCTGCCGGGTTCTGGCGTTGCGGTCGGCACTTCACCCAAAGCGGCGTCCTGGTCGATGCGGCCGAGTTCACTGAAGAGCAATGGGAACGCCTGAAGGCGAGGCCATGTTGCGTATCGAGGAGGCATCTGGCGATGACGAGGCCGGACTTGATGACCGTGCAACTCGGATTGCCGATGGCATCGTAACTCTTTCGGTCGAGGATTTTCAGCGCGACGGCAAGCCCAGGCTTGAGGCATTGAACACTTTGCTCGGCGATGATCTGGGCAAGATTGCGGGCGCTGAACGCGATACCGTCTGGGTGACTGTTCAAGAAAACGGGTTCCAGGCCCCTCAACCCACCAGCGGGGGTTGACTTCAAACCCGGCGCACGGGCGTGCAGACATCCCCCCGGAACGAGGAACCACATGAACTACGCCTTGCTCGAAGATATCACTACGCTCTATTCCCGGGACGCGCTCCATGTCGCGGACCGGGATGGTGACGGCGTGGTCGAGACGGATGCCGTGGCCCGCGCCCTGACCTCGGCCTCCGGCGAGATCGACAGCTATATCGGCGTGCGCTACAACCTGCCGATCAAGGACACATCGGAGCTGCTCAGGCAGTTCTGCGTGGACATTGCGATCTACCGTCTGGCGCTGGCGCGCGATGTGCTCTCCGAAGAGCATCGCCGCCGCTATGAGGACACGATCAAACACCTCGACAAGATCGCCAGGGGCACCGCGTCCCTGAATTTGCCTGGTCCTGTTGATGCCGACACTGGTGAAACAACCCGGACCTCGCCGCGCCCGATCGTGGCGGGCGGACCTGCGCGTGAGTTCACCCGCGAGAAAATGCGGGGGCTTTGAACATGGCCGGTGTCACCGCATCCCTGACCACAATCGGCCTTGATGCCGCGATCCAACGGCTGAGCCGCCTGGACGGTTTCCGGATGGCCGAACTGGCGGACGCAGCCGGCGCGATCCTGGAAAGTTCCACACGCGGCCGCTTCGACACGAAGACCGATCCGGATGGCACGGCCTGGGTGCCGTGGTCGGAAGCCTATGACGACACCCGCGAGGACCGGCATTCGCTGCTCGTTGAAGAGGGCGATCCGAGGGACAGCATCGCCAGCTATTCGACAGGCAGCGAAGTCCATGTGGGGTCAAACCTGATCTACGCCGCGCATCACCACTTCGGTGGTGACGAGACCGGCGGCGGGATCCCCGCACGCCCATATCTCGGGATCTCCGATGAGGACGGAACCGACCTGGCTGACCTGGTCACCGGCAAACTGGAGGAGCTTGTGCAATGAGCGAGACGCTGCTGTCCGATCTGCCGCAAACCGTCTGTGACGGAGTTTCGTCCTTCCTGCCCGACCTGAAGGAGTGCAGGCCGGATGCGGGAAAGTTCTCGCTCGAGGAGCTGAAGCGCAAGGGCCTGCGTGCACCGTCTGTCCTGGTCTCGGTTCTGGGCGCAAGGCAGGACACCACCTATGCCGGGCACGCCACCTCCTTCATGTTGCAGATGGCGATCTATGTCGTGGTCAAGGACAGGCCTGGCGCGCCGAGGGATGCGTGCGCCGCGAACATCTGTCAGCTCCTGCTCTCCTTCATTCCCGGCCAGCGCTGGATGCAGGACGCGATCGGTGAAGCCTGCAATGTCCGGATGCATACGCTGGTTTCCTCGAAGACGAAGGATCATGCCGTCTCGCTCTGGGCCGTGACATGGGATCAGCCGATCAGCTTCTTCCAACGCGCAGACGGCCCCCTCGGTGCGGAGCTTTACGTGTCCCGGGTTCCGGTGATCGGGGCGGATCACGAGGCAGGCTATGACAGGATCGGAGGGCAAGGCTGATGTCTGAAGCGCTCGCCGAAGCGGATCGCCGTATCGAGAACATCATCCGTGTGGGCCGGATCACCTCTGTCGATCCCGGC
This sequence comes from Roseovarius sp., assembly GCA_965207105.1. Lineage (GTDB taxonomy): Bacteria > Pseudomonadota > Alphaproteobacteria > Rhodobacterales > Rhodobacteraceae > Roseovarius. The sequence continues at coordinate 161,277 of CBDBLS010000016.1, forward strand.
ACAGCCACGGCTATCGTTGATTTTGGCAGCTTTCCGTCGCCGCCAATGCCGGTCGGTCAGCTCGGTGCCGGTGCGATCCAGTTCTGGTGGATGCCGTCCGTGGGCGAGCAGGTGCTGGTGGCCTGCGAAGGGGGCGACATTGCCCAGGGCGTGATCGTCGCTTCGCTTTATGCCGACAACGCGCCCAGCTCGGATGGGGCGGTGCCTCAGATCAACCTGGCAGGCGGCAAGATGATCGTGACCGGCACGCTCGAGGTGAGCGTCGATGTGATCGCCGCCGGTGTCAGCCTTGTCCACCACACCCATCCCGAAAGCATCGGAAGCATCGGAAGCAACACAGGAGAACCGAACTGATGAGCGCAGGGCAGGATTACACCGTCAAGGTCGATGGCCGGATCGCAGGCAAACGGTGCGCCCGGGGCAGCATCGTTTCGCTGACCGCCGCCGAGGCCAAATACGAGAACGTCTCCTTGATAAAGGACGAAGGACCAAAGGGCAAACTGACCGGCTCGCCCGATGATCCGTCCGCCAAATCCACCGGCCTGACCGACAAGGCCAAAGGTGAAGAAACCGGGCGGAGCCGCAACAGGAAATGATCGGCATGAACAGGCATACGGGTCGGAAGATCGAGGCGGCGGCGCATCTGGCGCAGTCGATCCACGATATTCTGACAACGCCCAAAGGGTCGCTGGTGATGCTGCGCGACTACGGCTCCGATTTGCCTGACGTGATTGATCAACCGCTCAACGGCGAGACCATGATCGACGCCTACCTGGCGACGGCCGAGGCGCTGGACCTCTGGGAGCCGCGCATCGATCTCGCCCGGATCGATCTGGTCGCCACCCGCGCGGGCTATGCCGAATTCGAGCTGTATGACGCGCAGGGCAATGTGATCCCGATGCCGGTCGATCTGAATGCGGAGGCATCGCGCTTAAGCAGCGAAGCGGCCGCGCAGGGAGGGGTGTCATGAGCGCCTTCACCTCGATCGATCTGAGCAAACGTCAACGGAAATACCGATAATCCTGGCATTTGTCATGAGCGCCTTCACCTCGATCGATCTGAGCAAACTGCCTGCCCCCGAGGTCATCAAGACTGTCAGGTATGAGGTGTTGCTGGCGGAGATGAAAGCAGAAGCCATTCGCCTGATGCCCGGGCTGGAGGCTTACCTCTCGCTCGAGAGCGAACCGACAGCGCAGCTGCTGCGCGTCTGCGCCTATTACCGGATGCTTGATCGGCTGGAGTTCAATGACGGTGCGCGGGCCAACATGCTGGCGCTGTCTACCGGCACCAACCTTGATGGTCTGGCTGCGTTCTGGGGCGTCGAGCGCCTGATCGTCCAGGACGCCGACGACACGGTCAACCCGCCGGTCCCGGAGATCAGGGAGAGCGACGAGGCATTCCGCAACCGGACCCAGCTATCGCTTGAGGGGCACACCACGGCCGGACCCCGCAGCTCCTACATCTTCCGGGCATTGTCAGCATCCGGCGAGGTCAGGGATGTCAGTGTCGTAAGCCACACACCAGGCGATGTCACTGTCACGGTGCTGTCCCATACCGGTGATGGCACCCCCTCAAACACCCTGTTGAATACCGTTTATACAGCATTGAACGATGATCATGTGCGCCCGCTTACGGACCGCGTCCTGGTCAGGGAAGCGCGGGTTATCCCCTATCAGGTAGAGGCCACCCTGACACTCATCAGGTAGAGGCCACCCTGACACTCTATGAGGGTCCCGATGAAAATACCGTGACCGCCGCCGCCGAAAGCGCGCTGGAGACATATGTGGAAACGCACCATCTGCTCGGGCACGATATCACTCTTTCCGGTCTCTTTGCGGCACTTCACCAACCCGGCGTGCAGAATGTCCGGCTCACTCAGCCTGGCACCAACATCGCTGTGGCCGCCGACGAAGCAGCCTTCTGCGCCGCCGACGCCCTGGATATCTCGATCGGAGGGCGCGATGTTTGAGAGCGATACAGTTCTGAAGCCCACCGCAACGCCTCATGACCGGGCGATCGAACAGGCCATCCGCAAGGGCGAACCGGATCTGGCACCGCTTCTCAAGCTTATGGATCCGGACACCTGTCCGGAGCACCTGCTGCCCTGGTTGGCCTGGGCGTTTTCCGTGGATGTCTGGGATGTGCGCTGGCCGCTTGAATACCGCCGCCGCGTGGTGAAAGAGGCCATCCCGCTCCACCGTGAAAAGGGGACACGCGCGGGGTGTAAACGTGCTCTCGCGGCTCTCGGGATCGAAGCGGACATCGAGGAGTGGTTCGAGTATGGCGGGCGACCCTACACGTTCCGCGTGGTAGCGAAGCCCACCCTCGATCTGATCGGCGATCCAACCTTGCCTTTCCTGAACCTGGAGCTGCGCGATCAGGTCACCCGCGTCCTGGAATGGGTCAAGCCGGTACGCGCGCATTTCGATCTGGCGTTCCTTCTGGCGTTCACCGGCGCGATGCCGGTTGCCGCCGGGGCCACCGCACGGCACCGGGTCGACCGGGCTGTGACCCCGGCGGTCGTGGCCACCGGCGAGGTCTTGCGCAGCTGGCTTTGCGGCTTTCGCGCCACTCATCGGCAAAAAATCGAACTGGAGGCAGAATGACCACGACAGCCTATCAGCCAATCGTCACACAGGCCGGGTTGAATGCCGCGGCCCGCGCCCAGGCCGATGGCCGGGTGTTGCGGATCACCCATGTGGCGCTTGGAACCGGAGCGTATGATCCGACCGGCACAGAGATCGCCCTGAGCGATGAACGCGCCCGCGCGCCCGTCCATCGTCGCAAGCATATCGAGGGCGCGGTCTGGCAGGTCGCCGCAACCATCACCGGCGATGCCGATTATTTTGCCAGCGAGGTGGGCTTCTTTGCCGACGACGAGGGCACTCCGATACTCATGTTCGTCTATTCCTCGACCGAACGCGTGTTCGCGGCGGTGACCGGAGATCAGGAGACGCTGCTGGAACTCAACGTCTCGCTGGCCTCGGTGCCCGCCGGGACAATTGAATTCTCGTTTCTGGACGCAGACGTGACGCTACAGGAAGCATTGGACGACGCATCCGGCGAGCACAACGAAGGCGGAGAGTTCAACTTTGAACGGTTTCGTTCTCTGGAGGAATGGCAGGGTGTCAGCGCCCAGATGTTCGAGCAACTGGCAGATGCCTATCGAAGCAATGGTCAGAGCGGGATTATCAACGGTCGCCATTACTCGATTGGCGGAGACTTCGCGTTCAATCGTCCGGGGTCCGTGACGTTCGCGGCCCTTGGTGTGCACGACCATGCCAACTATCGCCTGATGTCCGGTATGCCGGAAATGACCGCTGCTGTTAACGGGTATCGCATCAATATGCGCCACGTTGATTATCGCTGGCTTGAACCCGTTATGGGCAGTTATCTCGATGTTGAGGATGTGATGTCTCCGCCGATCCCGCCATCTGTCACGGGCCAGCCTGATCGGGCCGCTGAGATGGAGGAAATGCGGCAATACATGCGGGCATTCGCAGCCAAAGACCCTATCCATTCGCGACTACCGCGATCACATCTACACGAACCTGGCCTATCTTGAGGTCTGGCTTGAGGACTTCACTGACGAGGCACTGGCCGATGCGGCGCACAGTTTCCGTCACCAGTTCGACGATGACAGTCTGAAAGGGATGATCGAAAAATACACCGCGCTGAACGCGAGCGGCCTGAAACCCCGTTACGAGAACACCTCATTTATGCCAACGATCATTCGACAGACAGACGACAGGGGGAGACCTCATTTCTCGGTTCTGCGCTATCGCGTCTGTGTCGTTCGGCTGGGGACGTATCGGGACTATCCTGTGCACGATATGGTGTATCAGGTTGATGACCCGATGACCCGAATGACCCTGAACCGGAACAATGAGCAACTTGCGGGGTCGCGTCTCGGTCGATTTTCCCTGCGTCGCTCCATTGGCGGAGAGCCGATCCTCACCCGCCAGATAAACGCTGGCCTGCTGGACACGATCATGGGGAAGGTTCCCGGTCTGGACGGCCTCGGAGCGAATATCGAAAAAGAGTACGAGGACACCCGAACCACCGAGAGCGGTGGCGGTTCGTTTGTTCAGGGGCTGCGGCGGTGGAAGTCGAATGACCCGCTCAACGCGGCCTACTACAATCGCCTTTACAGCTATGCCCTTCCGGGGGCGGCTGGTCGCCGTGACTATCGAATGGGGTTCAACGATCCGACGCTGTTTGTGGCCTCGAACACAAAAGACGAGGTGACTTCCTATCGCGGACTGGGCGGGGGTCATAAGTTCTCTTGGGCAATCCCGCTGGAATTGATGGTGAGTACGCCGCTACAGACATGGAACCCGTTGAACGTGGTTATCGACGGTCCCCGTGAAGGGGTCGGGACGCGGGCCAATCCGTACACCCGTGCCCTTGAAGCCGGTCGATGGTATCTGACGCCTCAGGCGTTTTTTGATGTCGAGGCTGTTCAGGTGGGCGATCCGGCGGACACCGGACAGGCTGTCTATATGCTGGATGGAGTCGGAAACCCTATGTTGGCCCGTGGGTCCGGCGTCTATGTGTTCCTGCCGGAAATCTCCAATTCCGCAGAGAGCCGCCTGCGCTGGCCGATTGCACCGATCCACCACGAGGGCGGTTACCCGTTCGCTCACCAGCAGGCTGTGCAGCTTGAACAAAACGCGGCGCTGGGGACACTGACCTCTGAAATCCTGAAACTCAGGGACGAGATAGCGTCCATGAAACATAACGAAGGGAAGTTCTGATGACGGGAGCATTGATTGCCGCAACCGCTTGGGCGGAGATTTTGCAACGCGATAATGAACGGGCCGCAAGGGTTGATGGTCTGGTCACTGACTTGGCGAAGGGCAACCGCATTATCCGCTACGTCCACGCGGTTGACGGCGACGACATGAATAACGGGCAGTCCCAAGCCAAGCCCTACCAGACACTGAATCGTGCAATCGAGGATGGGCCGGACGGGGGTCTCGTCGAAATCCGCATCGGGTCCAACGTCAGCACGACTGGTCGTGTCCATCCGAACAATGCCAACGTGATCATTCGCTCCTACATTCTGTATGGTCCGCGTCGGACATTCACACTAGCGGTGACCGATTACAGCCCTCCTGACCCAGCTTTTGCAGAGGAATTCACCCACGATATTATTTTTCTGAACTATCGCCTCGGCGGGGCGGCTACCTGTACATACAGCACATGGCGGCTACCTGTACATACAGCACATGGATATCCAGTTCCCGGAAGGCCTGACCGGGGAAAATGATGCACCTTACGTCCTCGGGCTTATCGGCTCATATCAAGCGGGACCGCCCCTGAACCTTATCCTCTCCAACTGCAAACTCCTCGTGCCAGCGGCCAGCAACGCCAAAGCACTTGTCGGGCTGGGGCGCAACCTGGGTATCAGTGTGCGGGCGACCACAGTGCCATCCACGATGGCAGGCAAATGGATTAACGGTGTAGCTGCCGGTGCATCTGTGCTTGGTCTCGGCCACGTCACCTCCAACCTCGAAACACTATAGAAGGAGACAAACAATGCCCGAAGAGGTCCGATTGACCCTCTCGCACGATGGTCAAAACCATGTGGATTTTACGGTAGCAGAACTGCTGGCCGCGAATGTCCCGCAGGAAGCCATTGACGAGGCCGTCGCAGTACAGAAAGCCATGGCCGTGCGTGATCGACAGCGGGCCGACATTCGGGCTGCTGCCGGGGACACCCTTTCCCTGCTGGGCACAGCAAGCGACGGGGCCAATCTCGTTCTCTACCACCTCGCAAAATTGGTGACAGGTATTTCGAGCGCCACCTCGCTGGCCGAGGTGCGTGAGGCCGCGGCTTCCTTCGCTCCGCAGGCCGAGGCGTTCCTTGCCAAAGTCGCGGCGGACGAGGTTAAGCTCCCCTTCCAGACCAAGGGCGAGGATGTCGTCATTGCCGAAATCGAAACCCGCGCCACCGCCGTGTCGGATGCGCTGCAAACTGACCGGGAAGGAGGCTGATCATGGCCGAGCAATTTCTCCACGGCGTTGAAGTCATGTTGAAGTCATTCAGAGCGATGACGGCATTCGTCCGGTTCGAACCGTCAAAAGCTCGGTGACCGGCCTGGTGGGCACCGCCCCCGACGCCGACGCCGACGCGTTCCCCGAAAACACCCCGCTCCTGATCGAAGGGCCGCGCAAGGCTGCGCTGCTCGGTGACGGGGGCACCCTGAAGGACGCCTATGAGGCGATCTACGCCCAGGGGGCATCCGTAGCCGTGATGATCCGCGTTGCCGAGAACGCAGACGCCGCCGTTACGCTGGCCAATATGGTTGGCGATGCCACCGAGGGCACCGGCGTCTGGGCGCTTGAGGCATCGGCGTCCAGACTGGACCTGACGCCGCGCATCCTTGCCGCTCCGGGCTTCACCAAAACCGCGCCTGCCGATCCCGCCAACCCGGTAACAACCAACCTGATCGCGGTTGCCGAAAAGCTCCGCGCCGTGGTGATCGCTGACGGCCCGAACACCAACGAGACCGACGCCAGGGCTGATCGCGATAACTGGGGTTCCGACCGCCTGTTCATCGTCGATCCGGCCGTTACGGTTTTCGACAGCGCGGGGGCGAAATATGTCACGCGGCCCGCCTCGGGTTATGTCGCTGGCCTGATCGCCAAGCGCGATATCGAGAAGGGCTTCTGGTGGTCGCCGTCCAATCAGGTGATCAACGGTATCTCCGGCACCGCGCGCCCGGTCAGCTTCCACCTCAGCTCCACCGAGACCGAGGCCAACCGGATGAACGAGGCGGAAGTGGCGACCATCATTCGCCGCGACGGCTTCCGCCTCTGGGGCAACCGGGGCACCGGCGCGGACGTGCAATGGGCCTTCCTGTCTGTCCGCCGCACGGCCGACATCATCTATGAGAGCATCGAGCGTGCGCATCTCTGGGCCATGGATCGCCCGATGTCGGCGCAGCTCTTCACGGATATCCGTGACGGCGTCCAGGGGTTCGGTCAGCGGATGGTCAACACCGGCGCGCTTCTGGGTTTCAACTGCTGGCTGGATCCCGAACTGAACACCGAAACCACGCTGAAGGCCGGGAAGCTCTATCTCGACTTCGACTTCGAGCCGCCTGCGCCGCTCGAGCACCTGGTGTTCCGCGCGCATCGCGACGGCACCTACTATGACGATCTGATATCGTCGGTCAAAGCAGCATAGGGAGGACTGGCCATGATGCGGTACCCGCGCACAATCCGTAACTTCAACGCCTTCGTCGACGGGGTCAGCTATGCCGGCCGCGTTACCGAGGGCAAACTGCCCGAGCTGAAAATGCAGACGGCAAGCCACCGTGGCGGCGGCATGGACGGCCCTGTTGCCGTCGATATGGGGATGGAGGCCATGCAGGCCGAACTGTCCCTCGCCGAGTGGCCGCCCGAGCTGATCAAGATGTTCGGCACCCGCCGGCGCATGACCCTGCGCCCCGGCGCAATGGGCGAACACGACCACTCGGCCGATACCTATGTGGGCACGCTGGGTGGCCGCTGGTCGATGACCAACTTCGGCGATCTGAAGTCCGGCTCGGACGTGCCGCTGAAGCTGACGCTGGAGGTCGATTACTTCCGCATGCTGAAGGACGGCGACGAGCTGTTCGAGATCGACATCGAGGCAGGCAAGCGGATCATCGCCGGTGTGGATCAACTCGCGGAGCTGCGCGCCGCGATGGGCCTGTAACGCCATGAAATACCCTTCAACACCCCGGTTAAACCCCGATGGCAACGGATTTACCTGCGATCAATGCGGGCGCTCCTGGTCATTCGGGGAAGATCCGGGGTGTGCCCCCTGCGCTTCAACTTTCAAATCCGAGGAAACCCAAATGACTGAACCTCCTCCGACTAAAGTCAGAGGGTTCAGTGGTTCATGAGCGCCTTCGGCGCACGTTTGAATGTTTTTCCGACTAAAGTCGGAGGCTTTAGACCAGATTGTGGAAAGTAAAAAACCTCAAATGCCCGGGGAAACCCATGACGTGACCCTGTCTGCCCCCGTCGAAATCGACGGCAAGGACGTGACCGGCATTGATCTGCGCAAGCCCCGGACCGGAGAGCTGCGAGGCCTGAAAATGACGAACGTTCTTCAGATGGACACGGACGCCATGATCAAGTTGCTGCCGCGCATCACACAGCCGCCACTGACTTCTGCCCAGGTGGCCGCGCTGGATCCTGCCGACTTCGTGGCGCTCTGCGGGAAGACCATGGTTTTTTTCGCGACGAAGACGGACCTCCGGAATCTGGAAGCGAATACCTGAAGCTGCCCGACGATGTGGAGGCCGCGATGGCGGACATAGCCCTGGTCTTCCACTGGCCGCCCGGAGCGATGGACGACATGTCGATCGGGGAGCTGGCGCGAGAAAGCACGGGAGCGTCTGGAGGCAGCCAGGGGATAGTGCGGACGACGTCGGCGCACTCCCCTGAACCAACGACAGGAAGGGAAACGGGATGGCCGCCGGCGACCTCGACATTGCGCTTATTCTGAAGCTGGTGGATCGGGCAACCGGCCCGGCGCGCGCCGTCACGAATTCCCTCCGTCGGATCGGCGCGCTCACCGAACAGACGGGCCGCACCGGTGTCGCCTGGTCAAATCAGCAAATGGCCGCTGTCAATCGCAGAGTAAAATGGGTCCATGTCGCGGCGTAAAAATGGGCCACTTCGGTTGATGTTTTGTGGCGCTTTTGCACGCGTGCTCGTCACAAAGCTGAAGCGTGCCAAAGCGCATGCTGGCCATAAGGCCAGCATTATTCTGACTGTGATTGCGGGCTGGTTATTTTCGGTTGTTGCGACTGTGTTTGAGCCGATAGCTTTCGCCATTCATCTCGAGGATGTGGACGTGATGGGTTAAACGATCGAGTAGCGCACCGGTCAGCCGCTCAGAGCCAAAGACTTCAGTCCATTCATCGAAGGGCAGGTTCGAGGTTATGATGATGGAGCCGCGTTCATAGCATTGGGATATGACCTCGAAGAGCAGCTCTGCGCCAGATTTGCTGAGCGGTACGAAGCCCAGTTCATCAATGATCAACAGGTTCTGGCTGGTCAGTTGCTTTTGAAGGCGCTGCAATCTCCGCTCATCTTGAGCCTCGATCAGATCATGGACTAATGCCGCAGCCGTTGTGAAGCGCACCTTCAGTCCTCTTTGACATGCAGCCAGCCCAAGTCCCAGGGCGATGTGTGTCTTGCCCGTGCCTGACGGGCCGAGCGCGATGATGTTCTCCCTGCGATTAACGTAATCGCATCGTGCCAGATCCATCGTCAGGGGCTTGTTCAAGCTTGGCATGATCTTGAAGTCAAAGCTATCCAAGCTCTTGGTGCTGGGGAACTTCGCCGCTTTGATGCGCCGTTCAATCATCCGGCGTTCGCGGTCGATCAATTCCATCTCACACAGCCGCGCCAGATAGTGGATGTGATCTTTGTTCTCTGCAGCACAGAGCTGCGCCTGTTTGGCATACTCGCCTTGGAACGTTGGCAGTCGCAGTTGTTTAAGATGATGCCGTAGAAGAATCCGAGGGGCTTCGGTCATGCCGCGGTCCTTCCCATCAAGCTCATGTAACTGGATGGGCGTGTTGTGCCGACATTGGCCTTGGGCAAGTATGGATAGAAGTCCAAATCCAATCGTGGTGGCCGCTTCTCAACCCGACACAGTACAAGGTGTTTTACGGCGTCATAGCCAATTGCACCCATATCTATTGCCTGCTGGATTGCGCCTTGCACAACATCCATTTCGAAGGTCTCCAAAAGGCGCAAGACTTGAACGTATTCTCGCTTGCCCGGCTTACCCATTCTGGCTTCAAGCAGTCGGTGCAGCGTGGCAAATACATCTGGCAAATGCCAACCCTGCAAAGGCGCGGCCTGATCCAGGGCACCCACCTTTTGTTCAAGCAGGGGCAAAAAGTGCAATGGGTCAAAGACCATATCCGCTGATGTGTAGGATCGTTTGTGCCGCGCAATAATCTCATTGCCGCAGCCGATGATAACCTCATGCACAAACCCACGCACATGAACATCGTGGTGCGCATAGGCTACTGGCACCGAGTAATCATTGCTGCGATAGCGCACCATTGAGATCGACGTTGCACGCGTGCTGACGTGATCGCAGGCTTCATATTCTGCGACGGGCAATCCCATCAGAGCATCCAAATCCGACATCAGGCGTGCGCCTATGGTTTGGGTGTGACCCCGCAACGTATCGTCCTGACGTGCTAAACACTTCTCTTCCAAATGTGCGTTCAGATCATCAAAGCTGTCATAGCGAGGTGCGGGAACCATGAAGTTGCGGCGGGTGTATCCAACCATGCCCTCAACGTTGCCTTTATCGTTCCCTCGCGCGGGTCTGCCAAACTTGTCATCAAACAAGTAATGCGACTGCAGTTCCGTAAACCGACGTGTGCGGATGCGCGTCTTATCCCCGAGTATCCGAGCCACGGCGATCTTGGTATTGTCGTAGAGAATGGATTGCGGAATGCCGCCAAAGAATGCAAAGGCGGACACATGGCCATCGCAAAACGCCTCGGTTGTCTCAGCTGGATATCCCTTCACAAACACCGCATCAGAATGTGGCAAGCTCATCACGAAGAAGTGGATCTTGCATTCCACGCCACCGATCACGCCCAGCGTCTCACCAAAATCAACCTGCGCATGGCCCGGCCGATGCGACAACGGCACAAACACCTCTTTGGTGCGCCGTTTTTGCTCGCGCACGTAATAGGTCACCGTGGTCAGGCTGCCGGCATATCCATGCTCATCGCGCAGCCGTTCAAAGATGCGCTTGGCCGTGTGTCGCTGCTTTTTGATCAGGGCTTTGTCTGTGCGCAGTATCTCATCGACCACACCAACATAACCATCAAGCGTTGGCCGCCGAGGCGCTTCCGACCGACGATACCCAGGCGGAAGTTCATGGCGCAGCATCTTCGCGATCGTCTTACGATCTTTGTTCTCTAATCTGTCAATGCGTGTTTCCTGAGTTTCCTGCTTTTGATGTCAGAGGTTGCCTTTGTTCTCTTCGAACTCTGAGGTTCATGATGGGGTTGGCTGGGTGTGGGTCGGCAATGTTGAAACCGCAATCATACCGTTGGTCTTGGCTGTTGCTACAGAATCGGCGCCGTGTCTCACGCCCTCCCTCGGGCATCGTCCCAGATGGGAACTTTGATTTAGGAATCCTCGTTGTCGCCTCGTAAGCCTTACGCGGACTGGAAGTCAGTTTTGTCTCGCATAATGGCATGAAGTATGATTGCCAGACGACGCGCCAGAGCCACTCGGGCCTTTCTCATCGTTGAGCGCGCACCGATTGCGAGGGCCCATGTCTTCAATTTGAGCGGAGCGGCATACCGCGTCAGCATCACATTGGCGGCCTCATAGAGAAGCGTTCTGACGCGCACGTCGCCCCGCTTTGAGATGCTGCCCGTGTAGTCGATTTCACCAGATTGATGCCGTCGCGGCACCAGTCCAAGATACGCCCCCACATCACGCGATTTCCTGAAACGCGACGGATCATCAATTGCTGCGGCAAAGGCCAATGCTGTGATCGGACCGACCCCTGGTACCGTCATAAGGCGCTGGCAGACTTCGGATTTGCGGGTCATCTTTTTGATGTCGCCATCAATGGCTGCAACCGCCGCGAGGATTGCTTCGCGTGCTGCGAACAGTCCGCAAATTGCGGCATGGAGGCCAGGCACTCCATCGCTAACTTTTAGCGCCGCGTTTTTGAATGCCGGAGACAAAGCTCGTGGCAGCCGCACGCCGAAGACGACGACCAGACCGCGGATCTGATTGTCGAGCGTCACACGCTGTCCGACCAGCTTCTTGCGGGCTGCGATCAGCGACCGGATTGCGTGCGCTGACAGTGATTTGACATGGGTCGGCTTGTAGAATCCCGTCCGCGCCAGGTGTGCCAAACCGCGGGCATCATTGCGGTCCGTCTTGTGGCCGGCCAGAGATTTAAGGGCCTGATATGCTTGCCTGCTCTCGATGCAAACAACCGGGACACCAAGCTCCGTCAGCCCATGGTAAAGCATTGGTGCCATCCGTCCCGTTTCAAATACAACTTTGGCACATGGTGGTCCAGAAGCGAGGAAGTCAGCGATCGCTTTTGGTGTTGAGCTCGCTTTTCCTTCACGAATAAGGGCCCCTTCACGATCCAGAATGCAGATATGCGTCTCTTCCATGGACACATCCAAACCAGCAAAATATTCCATTGGTCAGTCTCCTTTTCAATTGCATGTGCATCCAGAATAACAGGGGTAACTGAGTGCTGATCCTGATTACGCCATGTTGAAAAACCGCGCCGCTTCTCGGCCAGACATACCGTCCTTCAAACAAGCACGGCGCACACGACTATAAATATCCACAGAATACATCTCCCGCCCTCCGAATAAACGAAGGGCACAAACTGGCGGACTTTTACTCCGCTACAACTGCGATATGCAGCCGCTTCTGTGGCCCAATATTGCTCCGCGTTTTACACTCAATGACACCACAGCCGGGGCCATCAAGCGGCTGCAAAGCATCGCCGAGAGTGCCTCGATCTCGGTCGGCACTGTGCTCCTGCCGGAGATTGTCCAGCTAATCGAAACCGTTATCCCGGCCATTGACGCATTCCAGAGATGGGCCGAAGCGCATCCCGAGCTGTTCACGTCGATCTTCGGGCTGACGACCGGGCTGCTGGTCTTCCGCCTTGGCTCGATCGCTCTGCGGTGGGTGCTGTTCTCGATGCTGACGCCGGTCCTGCAGATCATCCGGGCGGCGAGCTGGCTCCTGGTGCTCCTGCCACGCCTCGGCGGCGCGCTGCTGGCGCTCTTGAGCCCGATGAAACTGGTGCGTGGTGCACTGATCGCAATCCGTCTGGCTTTCCTCGCAACCGGCATCGGTGCATTGCTGGCCGGTGTCGCGATGGCGGGCATCTGGATCTACAACAACTGGGAGGGGCTGAGGACCTTCTTCGTCGGTTTCTGGCGCACCTTCCGCGAGGCGCTCGGCCCGGCCGCGCCCATGCTCGATAGTATCCTTGATTACGCCAAAGGCATCTGGGAATGGTTCATGAACCTGCTCGGTCCGATGGATGCGACAGAGGAACAATGGCTGAGCTGGGGGCAGAATGCCGGTGAGGCGCTCGGCGAGGTGATCGGGAATGTTGCGGAGTGGATTGAAGCGAACAAGGGGCTGATCGGTACGTTGTCGCGGCTCTATGTCGGTTTCCTTGTCCTGCGCCTTGGTATCTCGGCGCTCAGGTGGGGCCTTCTGGGGATCTTGCGGCCATTTGGAATGGTGCTTCGGGCATGGTCCGCGCTTTCAAGGTTAAATGCGCTCAGGTGGGCGTCGTTGATACCCCGTTTGGCCTGGGCGGCATTTATCAAGCCTGTCAAATGGGCGAAGCTGGCGGGCAAACTGGCCTGGAAGCTTCTGATAACGCCTCTGGTCTGGGGGCAAAAGCTGGTCTCGAAACTCCCCTGGATGAAGCTGGCCGTTTCCGGGCGGCCCTTTGCACTCAGAGCGCTTGTGACGGCGCTTAAATGGGGGACGCGTCTTATACCCCTCATCGGCTGGGCTGTGCTGGCCGGAGAGCTTCTCTGGCACTTGCTCATCAAGCCTTTGGGCTGGGATAAATACCTGCCTGGTATCGACTGGGGCGGTGTCATCGGTGCGTTTTCATGGGATGGCTGGATCCCGGAAATCGACTGGGACAGGATCATGGGGTCTATCAGTTGGCCGGAACCTCCAAAGTGGTTGCGATGGCTCATGGGCGAAGAGGAAACCGTCGCCCCCGCGCTCAGCGCGACGGCGGGCTTTGCAGCGATCCCCGACGATCAGAAACAGGCCGTGCTGACTATTGAGCGTGTCGCAAATGCCGGGGAACTGCCATCAGATACATACATGGTGGAACTGCGCGGCCATGCGGAAGACCTGCAAGCCGAAATAGCGGCGGTGCAAACGCGAATTGAGCAGCTTGGCAAGGGTCCAATCGGCGCGAGTATGGCCATCCCGATACAGCAGGAGCTTAGCATCTTGCAGGACGAACTGGGCTGGGTGGAAGAGGAGCTTGTCGCAGCCGATCACCGCGCGGCAGAGCTTGCCCGGGCCTTGATGGTGATCAACGAAACGAACGTGAAACCCGTGGTCGATGCTGCTTCAATTGATGAGGCTCTGGGCAAAGCGGCACGGCTGTCGGAATTGCTCCGGAACACCACGGGAGTTGCCGCCGCATCGATCACCGGTCCGGTCGGTGCGCGGGATCGTGGTGGCCCTGTCCGGGCGGGTATGCCGTATCTGGTGGGGGAACGCGCGCCGGAGATATTCGTTCCGGGTATCCCGGGCACCATTCTTCCCGGTCGTGTTCTGAAGGCTGCGATGGCCGCTTCGGCAATGGCTGCGCCGGTCGCGGCGATGCCGTCCCAGGCAGAGGTCGTCGAGACACTCGATCGACGCCCGGTGATGTCGGCAACCGCACCTGCGCCGCAGATCACCCGCCAGGGCGACACAATCTCGATCAACATCTATCCGACGCAGGGCATGAGCGTGGAGGACATCGGCCGCGAGGTTGAGCGTCGTCTGGCACGGCGCGAGGACGCCAGGCGCGCGGATCTGCATGACGGGGTGGATTACTGATGCCGCCTGGACTGGTCATGATGGCGCTTGGCAGCTTCCGGTTCGGAATGACGAACGGGGCCTATCAGACGTTTTCCCGCAGCGCCGGGTATCGCTGGAACAGGGTCGAGCGCATCGGTCGTGAACCCGCTTTGCAATATCTCGGCCCCGACACCCAGGAGGTTACGATCGAGGGCGTGATCTATCCGCACTTCAAGGGCGGCTTGCGGCAGGTTGATCTGATGCGCCTGAAGGCGGGTACAGGCCTGCCGATGATGATGGTCGATGGCCTCGGCTTCGTCTGGAAGCGGTGGGTGATCGTGCGGGTCGAAGCACGCATGAGCCAGTTCCTGCGCGATGGTGCGCCGCGCAGGATCGGGTTTTCGCTCAGCCTCAAAAGCTATGGCCCCGATGCCGGAGGTCTGGCCTCGTTTGTCGGAGGGCTTCTCTGATGTGTCCTGTCGTTTCGCTGCCTGAGGACGGGATATGAGCACTTACCGCACGATCGACGGTGATATGGTCGATGCCATCTGCAAGGCCCACTATGGGCGCGAGGACATGACGGTCGCCGTCTATGACGCCAATCCCGGCCTTGCCGCTCGTGGACCGGTCTTGCCCAAAGGCATTCCGGTAACGCTCCCTGTCGCGCCTGAGGTCACCGTTCGCAAGCCAATCCGGCTTTGGGGGTGATCCATGCATGTCGCCTATCAGATCATCGCGGACGGCACGGATGTCACCGGCAACTTCCAGGATCGCCTCACCAGCCTGACCATCATCGATGAGGCAGGCCAGAAGTCCGACACGGCCGAGATTGTGATTGATGACCGCGATTACCTCATTGCGCTGCCCGAAACCGGCGCGAAGCTTCAGATCGCTCTGGGCTTTGTCGGCGACCTGGTCGAGATCGGCACCTATGTTGTCGATGACATAAGCGGCGATATCGCTCCGGACACCATGATGATCAGCGCCAAGGCGGCCGACATGCTGGGCGGCATCCGTGCCCGCAAGACGCGGAGCTGGCGCGAGGTGACGCTGGGCGACATCGTTGGAAAGATCGCCGGTGAACAAGGGCTTAAGCCACTGGCAAGCGGCAGTCTGAAGGCCCATTTCTACGCTTATCAGGCGCAGACATCGGAAAGCGATCTGAACTTCCTGACCCGGCTGGCCAAGGGCCTTGATGCCGTCTCAAAACCCGCTGGTGGATACCTGGTCTTCACCAGGCGCGGCGAGGGCAAGGCAGCGGACGGATCGAACCTGCCCGTCTTCGCCGTTCACCGCTCCCAGATGAAAGGTGGCTCCTGGAAGATCACCGGGCGCGGCAAATACGGGCGCGTGACAGCCGAGTGGGGCGAACGCGGCACCGCGACCACCCACAAGGTGACAGCCGGAGAGAAGGAACCGGAGCTGGCACTGCGCCATCGCTATCCCACAGAATCCGAAGCGCAGAGCGCGGCGGATGCCGCCCTCGAGAGATCGCGCCGGGCCAGTGGCAGGATCAGCATAGAACTGGGCGGCTTCCGGGGCGATCTGATGGCCGGAGCCAGAGCCGATCTTCAGGGTATCAAGCCCGGGCTGACCGGCGAGTGGCTGATCACCCGCGTCCGGCACCGTCTGACCGACACCCTGACCACCGGCTTTGATGCAGAGCGAGACAACGAGGAGGCGCAGGAATAAGCGCAAAACCTCCGTCTGACGGAGGTCAAGGGGCGCACAAACGCCCCTTGACACGGGGCCTAATCGCGAAACCGGACCCCCGCCGACCAGAAAACGCCTTATGGCCGCTCCTTTCCCTGATCAGGGAAGCGGCATTGAGGCATGATTCTAAACCCCATGAAAAGAGACAATTTACACCCCGTTAAACCCGTCAATCCTGTCGCCCCCTGGATGGGCGGCAAGCGCAATCTGGCGAAGCGCATCACCGCCATCCTCGACAACATACAGCACCGGACCTACGCCGAGCCATTCCTCGGCATGGGCGGCATCTTCCTGCGCCGCTCGATGCGCCCGCGTTGCGAGGTGATCAACGACTTTGGCCGCGATGTCAGCAACCTCTTCCGGATCCTGCAGCGGCACTATCCGCAGTTCCTCGAGGTGATGCGTTTCCAGATCACCACCCGCGTCGAATTCCTGCGCCTGGTGGATACCGATCCGAACACCCTGACCGACCTCGAACGCGCAGCCCGATTCCTCTACCTTCAGCGCACGGCATTCGGTGGCAAGGTCAGCGGTCGCAACTTCGGTGTCTCCAGGGATCGACCCGGCCGGTTCAACGTCACGACGCTTGAGCCGATGCTCGAGGAACTGCACACCCGCATGGCAGGCGTGGTGATCGAATGTCTGGACTATACCGACTTCATGACCCGCTACGATGGAAAGGAAACGCTGTTCTATCTGGACCCGCCCTACTGGGGCTGCGAGGGCGACTATGGCAAGGATCTGTTCGACCGCGATGAGTTCGATCGCATGGCCACCCGTCTCGGTAGGATCAAGGGTCGGTTCCTGATGTCGATCAATGACGTGCCTGCGATCCGGGAGGCATTCTCGGCCTTCGGAATGACAGAGGTGACAACGGCCTATACGATCGGCAAACAGAACGACAGCAGAGGCGGCCGTTCCGAGCTTCTGATCTCGAATTTCAAGTGGGATTTGAAAGGGCGTTAAACGGGCCGCTAAAGCTCGCCAAAACGGTCAGAGACCGAAAAACGCGCTGCTGCAACTTTCCGTGTCACAGACTGCAAAAATCCGTGGCGAGCTACATGCGCTGTGTCAGCGACCCCACGATAATGCGGAAGGGCACAAGAGCTAGCAGGGCCAGGGCCAATTTCGCCATCCAGTCGGCCACTGCCAGCGATACCCAAAGCGGCACCATTGGACCGACGCCCAGAAGGGGCAGAACCTCGCCCGCCCAGCTGACATCGTTGCCCGGTTCTAGCCAGATCAGGGTGCCTGAGAAGGCTATGCTGAAGAACAGGGCGGTGTCGGTGGTGCTGCCGATAACGGACGAGACGACGGGTGCTTTCCACCATCTGCCGCTCCGCAAGCGGTTGAAAATAGAGATGTCGATCAATTGCGCGGTCAGGAAAGCAATCCCGGAGCCAATGGCGATGCGCAAGGTGACCAGCGGGCCATATTCGCCCATGATCTGCGTGCCAATGAACGAACAGATCAGGCCTACGACAAAGCCCACAAACACCACGCGGCGCGCGGCCTCGCGGCCATAAACGCGGTTCATGATGTCGGTGACCAGAAAGGCCAGCGGATAGGTAAACGCACCCCAGGTGAGCCATTGACCAAACAGGAACTGCATGAGGATGTTGGAGGCCACAACGATGGCCGCCATGGCGATCACGCCCGGAAGGATATTGGCTTTCATTAACGTAGCCCGTTTTTTTAAGCAAGGTTGCGGCGACTTGCCCCCAGCGGGGGAATGGATGGCGTTTACAGGCTGATCCTCAACTTGGCAAGGCTTAGAGGTCTACCCCAGCCCGGTTAACAGGCCGCAGGCCCGGCCGCCCACAACGTTAGAATTCAAGGGCTTTGCAGCACCGTCACACATTGGCCCGGCAAATCCTTCATCGTCAATTCACGACGCGGTTTTGGTGCGGGCGCGTTGGGATCGGGCGGCGGCGGATTGAGGATGTTGTTCACCCATTGCTGTGCATCTGCGCATCCGTCCCCGGCGGGCGGCGGATCTTGGTTGACACAGCCGTTGGCCCCGGACGGACAGTTCAGACGCACATGGAAGTGATAGTGATGCCCCCACCAGGGCCGCACCTTGCGCAGCCACGCGCGGTCGCCCTTCTCGTCATTGCACATTTTCACCTTGGCACCGGGAAAGACAAAAATCCGGGCGGTGCGTGAATCTTTGGCCGCAGCCTTGATGATCTCATGATGCTGGCGGGTCCAGCTGCTGTTGGTATAGGCACCTTTGGCGCGGCGCATTGAGATAGACGAGATGCTTTCCCGCTCGGACCGGCCGAGGTTCAGCCGTTTGGGGGGCAGCATCCAGATGTCGACATCCATGCCCATCTGATGGCTGCGATGCCCGGTCAGCATCGAGCCGCCACGCGGCTGGCTCATGTCGCCGATGTACAGCCCTTCCCAACCGGGTTGAGAGGCGGCAAATTTTGACAGCTTCTTGACGTAATCAACCGTGCTTGGGTGAGCCCAGTTGCGATTGCGGCTGAGGCGCATGGCCTGCCACGTGGGGCCGGTTTCGGGCAGTTGCTCGGCCCCTGCGATACAGCCCTTGGCATAGCTGCCGAACGGTTCTGCCGCTTGGCTTGACCCGCTGCTCTTGGTGCCAAACAGCTGCTTGGCCTGCACATTCTGCATCGATGCAGGCACGCTTTGTGAGGCAATAGTGGTCCTTCGGGCGGCGGTCGCATCTTGCTTGGGGGCCGAACTACCGCAGCTGGCCAGAGCAAGTGTTACCAAAGTTAGCGTTACATAGCGCCCCATGTCTCTTTGTCCCCTTTTGCGTTGACCCAGAGTAACAGGACCAACCCGATGAGGAAAAGCCCAATTACCGGTGAAATGCCCAGTCGCGCGCTTTCGCTCATCGTGGTGACGGTGCCGATCAGGGCGGGTGCCATGAACGCCGTGGCACGCCCCGAAAGGCCATAGAGACCAAAGCTTTCGGTCGGGGCTGATGGGTCGGTGTGGCGCACCATCAGCGAGCGGCTGGCCGCCTGAAGAACGCCGCCCAGCCCGCCGATCAGCGCGCCGCAGACGAAGAAAACCCTATCGGGCAGGGTTGAGCCTTCGGCCAGCGGGATCCCAAAGATCTGTTCGCGATCCATACTGACAATGGTCATGCACACGGCGATAAGCCCGACTATTGCACAGATGATGACCGGTTTCGGGCCAAAGGCACGGTCAAGCCGCCCGCCGACCCAGGAAAATATGGCGGCTGAAATGGCACCGACAATGCCGAATATCCCGATCGAGACCAGTTCCCAGTTCAGCACAAGACGGGCATAGGTGCCGCCAAAGCCATAAAGCCCGTTCAGCGCATCGCGGTAGAACATAGAAGAGCCAAGATAGACACTTAGACTGATACGGTTCCTGAGGTTTGTGATGGATTTCCCAAGCAGCCGCAGGGCGTCGCCCATGCCGCGACCTTGCCGCTTGGGGCCGATATCTTTGACCCAGCGGAAGTAGGGGATCATGAAGATAATCAGCCAGACAGCGGTGAACGGGCCGACAAACCGCGTGCCCTCTTTGGCGTCAGCATCAAACAAGCCCAGGCCCGGGTCCGACCCGATCAGGGTCTTGCCACTGGGTTGTTCTACAAAGAGCAACAACATGATGAAGAGCGAGATGACACCGCCGATGTAACCAAAGGCAAAACCCGACCCCGAGGTCGCGCCCACATCCTTGTCATCCACCAGTGAGGGCAGTTGCGAATTCACAAAGATCAACGCGTATTCCGCGCCGATAAAGCCGAACCCAAAGGCCACAAGGGCCCACCACAGGTTTGACCCGTCCGGATTTGTCCACCACAGCCCCGAAGCGCCGATCACGGCCATCACCGTGAAGAGAACGATATAGGGTTTGCGCCGTCCGGCCGTATCAGCCAGCGCGCCAAGAAAGGGCGCGCCCAGCCCGATGATCAGTCCTGTGATCGTCAGGCACCACGACCACATGCTCTGCGCGCGCGCATCCGCGGCCTCTTCGGCCAGCCCTGAGGCCATAAAGTAATCGGCGGCGATCCCGGCAAAGAACGGGGCAAAGATGAAGGTAACCAGCAATGTGTGATAGGGCTGGCTGGCCCAGTCAAAAAAATACCAACCCCAGATACGTTTGCGCGGCGAAATCTCGGCCATATGCGTCCCCCTGTCCCGGAACGGATAAGACAGGGCTTTGCCGAGGCAGGCAAGCTAATCCTGCATCGGCGGCCAGGTGCGGCGATCTTCGGCGGCGATCCAGGTGGCCACCCAGGCGGGCATCGCCGGGCTGTCCGCTTGAGCACCCAGTGCGTCCAGCACCTTGATGGGGGGGACGATCCCCTCTTTGCTGGTCACCGCCGAGCGATAGAGGATGTGGTTGGCGCAATCGCCGTTTTTCTTCCACATGGATTGTTCCAGATAGAGAAACCGGTCATCCCAGCACAGCGCACGCGAGCGCATTTCGATCCGCTCAAACGCGCGGACGCGGCGGCGATACCGCACCGACGCCCCCGCCATGGTCAGCCCCCAGCGGTTCTTTTGCAGCGCGCCCACCAAACCAACACGTCGCGCAAGCGGAATGCGGCCCAGATCAAACAGGGTCAGCGTGCGCCCATTGTTCAGCTCCATCCACAGATCAATATCCCAGGGCAGGCAATAATGATGCGATACATGCGTTCCAGTCAGCGGAAGCGGTGCCGCGTTGCGGTGTTTGAACAACTGCCAGAACATGCGGACAACAGGGTACATTGGCGGCCTCCTTTTCTGAGGACATTGACCAAGGGTGCAGTCACGTCAACCACGACCCGGCGTCAACGCTTGCGCTTGGGCGCGGTTGCGCCTACCTGTTGGGCACGTAAACTGAAGGAACGCAGTATGTTGGCAATCTATGGACCGCTCGATCTGATCCTGAGCGTGGTCTACTTTGTGATGATCATCCACATCATCATGAGCTGGCTGATCAATTTTCAGGTGCTGAACCTGCAACAGCAGTTTGTCGCGCAGATCTGGTATGGTCTGAACCGGCTGCTGGAACCGATTTATCAGCCCATTCGCCGGGTGCTGCCCGATACGCGCCCGCTTGATCTGGCCCCGCTGGTGGCGCTGCTGATCGTGATCTCGCTCAGGATGTATATCCTGCCGGTGATTTTCGGGTTCGCCTGAGGCGGTCTGGGTCTTGTTCGGCCCCGCGTGATGTGAAAAACTCTGCCCAAGAGCAGAGAAACAAAAAACCTACAGGATTCCATGACAGGCGCTGCCACGCTGCTGAAAGACGTGTTCGGATTCGATGCCTTCCGCCCTGGGCAGGAGGATATCGTGTCGGCCGTTACAAAGGGTCAGAACGTGTTGGCGATCATGCCCACGGGCGGCGGCAAATCGCTTTGTTTTCAATTGCCAGCCCTGATGCGCGAGGGGGTCACGGTGGTGATCTCACCGCTGATTGCCCTGATGCGCGATCAGGTGCGCGGTTTGCGCGCTGTTGGCGTCGAGGCGGGCGCGCTGACTTCTGGCAATACCGAGGAAGAAACCGAAGCGGTCTGGCAAGCGCTGGAGGCCGGGACGTTGAAACTGCTGTATATGGCCCCCGAACGTCTGGCCGCCGGGTCGGCGATGGGTATGTTGCGCCGTGTCGGTGTCAGCCTGATTGCCGTCGACGAGGCGCATTGCGTCAGCCAATGGGGTCATGATTTCCGCCCCGACTATCTGCGCATCGGCGAATTGCGCCGCGTGCTGGATGTGCCCCTAGCCGCCTTCACCGCCACGGCGGATGCCGAAACCCGTGATGAGATTGTCGAAAAGCTGTTTGATGGGGTGGCTCCGCAAAGTTTCCTGCATGGCTTTGATCGCCCCAACATCCACCTGGCCTTTGCCGCCAAGGAAAACCCGCGTCGCCAGGTCCTCGATTTTGCCGCCGCCCGCAAGGGTCAGTCGGGCATCGTCTATTGCGGTACCCGCGCCAAGACCGAAACGCTGGCCCATGCGCTGCGCGAGGCCGGACATAATGCCTGCCATTATCACGGCGGAATGGAGGCCGAAGACCGCCGTATCGTCGAGACCCGGTTCAATTCTGAGGACGGGCTGATCGTTGTGGCCACTGTTGCCTTTGGTATGGGGGTCGACAAGCCCGATATCCGCTGGGTCGCCCATGCCGACCTGCCGAAATCCATCGAGTCCTACTATCAGGAAATCGGTCGCGCGGGCCGCGATGGCGCTCCTGCTGAAACACTGACCCTGTTTGGCGCCGATGATATCCGCCTGCGCCGCGCCCAGATCGACGAAGGTCTGGCCCCGCCAGAGCGCCGCATGGCCGATCACACTCGGCTGAACGCGCTGCTGGGTTTGGCAGAGGCGCTGGAATGCCGGCGCAAAAACCTGCTGGGGTATTTCGGGGAAGAGGCGGACGCCTGCAATCACTGCGATCTTTGTACCACCCCGCCCGAGTGCTTTGACGGAACCGAGCCGGTGCGCAAGGCGCTCTCGGCCATTTTGCGCACGGGCGAGTGGTTCGGCACCGGCCATCTGATTGATGTGCTGATGGGCAATGAAACCGAGAAAGTGCTGGCGCGGGGCCATCAGGACCTGCCCACCTTCGGGGTGGGGCGCGACACGGATAAACGCGGCTGGCAAGGTGTGTTCCGGCAGATGATGGGCCATGATCTGATCCGCCCCGACCCCGAACGCCACGGTGGTTTGCGGATGACCGATGCGGCCTTGCCGATCCTGCGCGGTGAGGCCGACATCACCCTGCGGCGCGACACGCTGGTTGCCAAAACCCGCCGCCCGGCGATCAAGGCGCTGGTCTCGGACGAGGACGCGCCGCTGCTCTCGGCGCTCAAGGCGCAACGTCGTGCGCTGGCCGAAGCCGCCAAAGTGCCCGCTTACATCGTGTTCAATGACCGCACCCTGATCGAAATGGCCGAAACCCGCCCCTCTGACCTGGATCAGATGGCCGGGGTCACTGGCGTGGGTGCGAAAAAGCTGGAGCGGTACGGCGATGCTTTTCTGGCAGTGATCAATGGCGCGACCGAAGCGGTGCATCCAACCCGCCGCAAACTTGCGGGCCGTGTGGCGGGCAATGTCTATGATCAACTGCTGCAGGTGCAGGCTGATCTGTCGCGTGGGGATTGCGGTGCACAAAAGCCGCTCAGTTGCTCGGCCTCGCTGTTGGCTAAGGTCGCCGCGCACCGACCCCGCGATGCGGGCGAGATGGAACGCCTGCTGGGCGACAAACGGGCGCAACGATTTGGCCCGGCATTTCTGGACGTTCTGGCCGAAGCGGACTAGATCATCTTTGAGGCAATTCTGAAGGGGCAGGACGTCATGCTTGTTGTGGTTTCACCGGCAAAGAAATTGGATATGGACGTGGTGGACGATGTCACCCCAAGCGCGCCCGATTTTCAAACCGAAGCGAATGAACTGGCGGGCGTGGCACGCGACCTGTCGGTGGCGGAGTTACAGAAGCTGATGCATATCAGCGAACCGCTGGCCAAGCTGAATGCCGAACGGTTTGCTGATTTTGGCACGATGGATCAAAAACCCGCTGCGCTGGCCTTTGCCGGGGACACCTATCAGGGGCTGGAAGCCAGTTCGCTGGACGCGGATGAGATGGCCTGGGCGCAGGACCATCTGCGTATCCTGTCGGGGCTTTACGGGATTTTGCGCCCACTTGATGCCATTCAACCCTACCGTCTGGAAATGAGCAGTCGCCTGAAAACCCCGCGCGGCAAGTCTCTGTATGAGTATTGGGGCAATCAGATTTCCGAGGCGTTGAATGCGCAAGGGCAGGCCGCCAAGACCAACATTCTGGTCAATTGCGCCAGTCAGGAGTATTTCGGCGCGGTGGCCTCGGAGGCGCTGAACCTGCGGGTGATCACCCCGGTCTTTATGGAGATGAAAGCGGGCACGCCAAAAATCGTTAGCTTCTATGCCAAGAAGGCACGCGGCGCGATGGCGCGCTATATCATTCAACACCGTTTGACGGATGTTGAGGCACTGATGGATTTTGACACCGGCGGCTACAGCTATCAGCCGGATATGTCCGACGGCGACAAACTGGTATTCCTGCGCGATTAAGACGCTCCTACTTTGGTTTGCGCCATCCGCGAAAACCGAAACGCGCGAAACACTTGAGTATCCCACTGCGTTTTTCAAAACGCCTTAATCGGCAGGCTGATCCTCACCCAAAGGATGGCGCAGGCCGTCTTGCCATACCTTAACCACCTCTTCGATGATCAGCGCCTTTTTCAGTGGTTTTGTCAGATACGTGTCGACCCCGGCGGCCAGAATGCCTTCCTCGTCGCCATCCATAGCGTGGGCGGTCATGGCGACCACCGGAACATGGATACCTGATGCGATCTCAAGCTCGCGGATTTTGCGGGTCGCCTCTTTGCCATCCATTTCGGGCATGGAGATATCGGTAAAGACGATATCGGGCCGGAACGATTGATAAAGGTCCACGGCTTCCACACCGTTTTCAGCAAACTGCAGCTCGATATCCAAGGTTTTGACCATTTTGGAAAAGACCAGCCGGTTGGTCTTGTTGTCTTCCGCCGCAAGCACGCGGATCGGGCGGATAACGGGAGCTTCGGGGGCGGCTGCTTCGGTCTCTGGTTCTGCAATCTCGGTGGTTTGTTCAGGCCGGACAGGGGGAGTAGCCGGTTCTGGCACTTCGAGATTGTCCAGAGCTTTGAACAATTCGCGCCGCAGCACGGGTTTCTGCAAGACCGAGTGCAGATGCCGATGGGCCGGATCCTGCGTGGCAGAGCCTGTGTTGTAGCTGAGCAGGATGATGGCGGTATTGTAGCCCTTTTCATGTATCGCCTCAGCCAGTTCCAGCCCGTCCATATTTGGCATATTGTGGTCGGTCAGCACCAGATCGATTGCGTCGTCAAAGCGTCCCAACGCCTCGGCGCCAGACGTGCAAATCGTGGCGTTGACCCCCATCACCTTCAGTTGCTTTTCCAGAATGGCGCTGTTGGCCTCGAGCGGTTCGACGATCAGGGCTGTCTTGATATGGGCGGGCTTGCGGGGCAGTTCCGGTATGACCTCTTCGGCGACGGGCAGGGGTAGGGAAATCCCGAAGGACGAGCCCTGGCCCTCTTCGGAATCCACCCAGATATCACCCCCCATCGTGCGGATCAGCTTGAGCGAAATCGCCAGGCCCAGGCCGGTGCCCTCGTATTTGCGGTTCTGCTCGTCATCGACCTGATTAAATTCGCCAAAGATATGCTCGATCTTGTCTTCTGGGATGCCAATACCGGTATCTTCGATGATGATATGCACGCGCGCGTCGGCTCCGTCTTGAGGATGCACGCCCACAACGCGGATCAATACATGGCCGCTTTCAGTAAACTTGACCGCGTTGCCCATCAGATTTGTGATGATCTGGCGGATGCGCCCACGATCACCAGCAAACATGGTGGGCAGGAACATGTCGTAATCCACCAAAAGCTCGATCCCCTTGTCGCGCGCGGTGGGTTGCATCAGCATGATCAACTCGTGAATGGTGCGCTCCAGATCGAAGGGGTCGGAGTGCAACACCAGCTTTTCGGCCTCGATTTTAGAGTAATCCAGCACATCGTTGATGATCACCAAAAGCGCCTCGCCCGAATTCTTGATCGTCTCGGCGTAAAGCAGTTGTTCATCGGTCAGGTCGGTGTCTTTCAGAAGGTCGGCCATGCCCACGACACCGTTCATCGGGGTGCGGATTTCGTGGCTCATATTGGCCAGAAACGCGGACTTCGCGCGGCTGGCCGCTTCGGCTTTGCGGCGGGCCTCTTTCAGGCGTTCCTCGTAGCGGACCGTGCTGGTGATATTCATCGCCAGGCTGACAACATCGCCGCCATTGCCGCGTTGCTCGAAGAACTTGATATAGGCCCCGTTCCATAGTCGCACCACTTCGGGTTCAGGGTTTGGGCTCTGCCAGCGGTCCAGCATCTTTTCGCGCCATTCCGCAGGGTTGAGATCGCCAATATCCACAATTCCTTCCTCGGTGGCGAATTGCAGCAATTCAACATAGCTGATGCCGGGCTGGACCGCCTCGAGCCCGTCAAAAACGCTGAGCCAGGCATCATTGCCTGCAATCATACGGCTGTCGGAATCAAAAAACGCAAATCCGTCCTGAATGGTTTCAATCGAATGCCACAGGCGCCGTTCCAGCAGTTCGACTTTTTCATTGGCCTCGTTGAGATCGGATTTCACCCGTTCGTTTTCGTCACGCACGTTTTTCACTTCGGCGCGGGTTTCGACGATCTCATGCGACAATTGTTGCGCGTGCTTGCCCAGTTTGCGATTGGCCGCATGCAATTCGGCCTGCTTTTGTTCAAGCAGCCGCTCAGCCGCCAGACGCGACCGTCGTTCCTGTGATAATTTGTTGGCAAGGCTCACGCCCGATCTCCGACACACCAATTCGCTGATCCCGGCCTACAATCCGTGATTGTGGTGAACAGACCTTTAAGCAAATCGGAGGAATCGTTGCCTCATGCCGAGGGGCATGGCACCATAGACCTTTAGGCAGAGGAGGGTTCCATGCTCCGTCATTTGATTTCGTGTCTTTTTATGTTCGTTTTCGCCGCGCAGGCCGTGGCCGACAGCCCGGTGCCGGATCGCCGGCAGGTTGTCACCAAGGATGTGGATTTCTACGGCGCTGATTTGCAGTCGCTGTTTGATACCACACGGACCGCTTGCGAAAACGCCTGTTTCGGCAATCCCGATTGCAACGCCTATACATTCAACACCAAGTCGAACGCCTGTTTCCCGAAATCCGACGTGACCGAGCGACAACCCTATGACGGCGCGATTTCCGCGGTCATGTTACCCACGGACCCGGCTGTTCTGGCCAAAGCAGATCAGCGCCGTGGCGAGCTGACCTTCCTGTCGGATGGAGACATTCGCGCTGCGACCAAGCTGGCGCGCGATATCGGACAACGCCATCCCGGTGGCCAATGGGATGTCCCCTTCATGCTGGACGCTGCCCGGGAACGCATCGCGCAAGAAGATTACATCAACGCCATGCGCTGGACCGGCGCGGTTGTGGCCGAGATGGACACCCCAGATCAATGGGCCGAATATGCCCGCCTGTCCCTGTTGATCAAGACCGACGATAATTCGGCCAAACGCCGCTATCAGGCCCGCGCTCTGCAAGGGTCGGTAAATGCCTATCTGCGCGGTCAAAGCGGCCCGGTGCGGCTGAACGCGCTGATGATCATGGCCGATGCGCTGGAACGCGACGGACGGGGCCGCGACATGGTGCGCGCCCTGCGAGTGGCCGAGTCGATTCAGCTGCGTCAGGATGTGCTGGCCGCGCTGGAAAGTGCGATTGCCAAATACGGCTTCCGCATAACCGAGCATCGCGCCGACAATGAAGCCGCTGCGCCGCGCATCTGTGCCGAATTTTCCGAATCTCTGATCCAGGCCGGGCAGGATTACACGCCTTTCGTACGCCTGCCCGATGCGGGCATGGTCGTGCAGGCTGATGGCGGTCAGATTTGCATCGACGGGGCGCAGCACGGTCAACGCTATACTGTCACCTTCCGCGAGGGTCTGCCTGCGGCCAGTGGCGAGACGCTGATCAAGGATGTGGAACTGACGGTTTATGTGCGCGACCGCTCGCCTTCCGTCAATTTCCCGGGCCGCGCCTATGTTTTGCCGCGCGCCGCTGATGCCGCCCTGCCGATTGAAACCGTCAATCTGGACGAAGTTGAATTGCAACTGCGTCGGGTCAGCGACCGCAACCTGATGCGCGCTATTCAGGATGATTTCTTTGGTCGGCCGTTGAGCGAGTACCAAAGCCAGGAATTCACCAATGAGATCGCCGAGGATGTCTGGAGCGGTGTGGGTGAGGTCGGCAACGAGCTAAACCAGACCATGACCACGCGCCTGCCCTTAGGCGACGTTCTGGCCGGACAAGAGCCTGGTGTTTACGCTCTGACCGCGCGAATTGAGGGGGTCGAGCTTTATGACGATCCCGGTGCCACGCAATGGTTTGTGCTAAGCGATCTGGGCCTGACCACGCTGAAGGGCACCGATGGGTTGCATGTGTTTGTGCGTGGCCTTGGCGATGCCGCGACGAAAGAGGGCGTGAGGCTGACCCTGCTGTCACGCTCGAACCGTGAATTGGGCACGCTGACCACAGATGCCGAGGGCCACGCGCTGTTTGCGCCGGGACTTACTCGTGGGACAGGGGCGTCTGCTCCGGCACTGGTTCTGGCCGAGGTGGGTGAAAATGACATGGCGTTCCTGTCGCTGACCGATCCGGCGTTTGACCTTTCCGATCGCGGGGTTGAGGGACGGCCCGCCGCGCCACCCATTGACGTGTTCCTGGCCACAGATCGCGGGGCCTACCGCGCCGGTGAGGTGATCCATGCCACGGCACTGGCACGCGATGGCGTGGCCAAGGCCATTCCCGGCCTGCCGCTGACCGCGATCCTAATGCGCCCTGATGGGGTGGAATATGCGCGTTACATGTCGGGCGATGACGTCGTCGGCGGGCATGTGTTTGACCTGCCCATTGGATCCACCGCACCTCGCGGCACATGGACCTTGCAGATCAAGGCGGATGTGGATGCGCCCGCACTGGTCAGCCGTCAGTTGCTGATCGAGGATTTCCTGCCCGAACGTATTGATTTTGACCTGTCCCTGCCCGAGGGCGATATCCGCCCCGGTGACACCACGCCGCTGACCATCAATGCGCGCTACCTGTTTGGTGCGCCC
Organism: Roseovarius sp.; assembly: GCA_965207105.1. Classification (GTDB taxonomy): domain Bacteria; phylum Pseudomonadota; class Alphaproteobacteria; order Rhodobacterales; family Rhodobacteraceae; genus Roseovarius. The sequence goes on from CBDBLS010000016.1 coordinate 190,259, forward strand.
GGCGCGGGTCTGAAGGTGGAAGGCACCGCCAAGCTGCGCGCACGCAACGCGCTGGAGGATTTCCCCGGTTACAGCTTTGGGCGGCATGACGTCTATGTCTCCAGCCCCACGGCCTATCTGGAGGGCGGCGTGACAGATGACGCCGGTCAGCTGATCCTGCCTGCCGAACTGCCCAAAGCAGGCCAGAAGGATCGCCCCTACGAGGCGCAATTCACCATCCGCGTGAACGAAGGCTCGGGCCGCCCGGTGGAACGCCGTATGACCCGGATGCTGGCCCCTGATGGCCCGCTGATCGGGATCAAGCCGGGATTTGATTATGTCGTGCCCGAGGGCAGCGATGCCGAGTTCCAAGTGATCGCTTTGGGGTCTGATCTGGCCCCTACACCGATGCAGGTGCGCTGGACTGTGAACCAGGTCGAAACCCGCTATCAATGGTATCAGCAATACGGCAATTGGGAGTGGGAGCCGATCACCACCCGCAAACGTGTTGCAACCGGCGATGCCACGTTGGGCGATGGCCCGCTGGCCCTGTCGGCACCGGTGGATTGGGGCAACTACGAACTATTGGTCGAGCGTCTGGACGGGCCTTACATGGCCGCCTCGCGCCAGTTCTACGCGGGCTGGTATGCACCCGCCGATGCCTCCAGCACGCCAGACACGCTTGATCTGTCTTTGGACAAACCCGGTTATGTTTCGGGCGAAACCGCCAATCTGCGCATCGTACCGCGCTATGCGGGCACCGCGCTGATCACCGTTATGTCGAACCAGTTGATCGACATGCAGGCGGTTGAGGTGGTTGAGGGCGAAAACCTGATCCCGCTCAGCGTCACCGATGACTGGGGTGCGGGTGCCTATGTGACCGCCCAAGTGATCCGCCCGATGGACGTAAGCGCAGGGCAAAACCCGGCCCGCGCGCTGGGCTTGTCCTATGCCAAGATTGATCCCGGCGACAAACAGCTAAGCGTCACGATTGAAGCGCCTGATCTGTCCTCTCCCCGCAGAGCATTGGAAACGGCTGTGATCGTCGATGGTCTTGCCGAGGGCGAGACCGGGTATGTCACGCTGGCCGCCGTTGATCTGGGCATTCTGAACCTCACCGGGTTCCAAAGCCCTGATCCGTCCAAGTATTATTTCGGCCAGCGCCGCCTTGGCGTGGAAATCCGTGACATCTACGGACGGCTGATCAACGGCATGAACGGCGCGCAGGGGCAGGTTCGTTCTGGCGGGGATGCGGGTAGCGGGCTGGAACGTCAGTCGCCGCCGCCCACGGAAGAGCTTGCCGCCTTCTTCTCAGGCCCCGTGACCGTGGGTGCCGATGGGCAGGCCGGGGCCAGCTTTGATATCCCCGATTTCAACGGCACCGTGCGGCTGATGGCCATGGCGTGGTCGGATACCGCAGTCGGTCAGGCCGAACGCGACGTGATCGTGCGCGATCCCGTTGTGGTCACCGCGAGCCTGCCACGCTTCCTTGCGCCGGGTGATCAAAGCCAATTGTTGCTTGAGATCATCCATGCCCAAGGCCCTACAGGCCAGATGGGTCTGGATGTGGTGGCCGAAGGCGTGACGCTGTCGGGCGAGATCCCCTCGGGGTTTGAACTGGGCGCGCAGGGCAAGGCCGTGCTGAGACTGCCGGTGACAGCGGGCGACGTGGGCGATCATTCCATTCGCGTGGCCCTGACCACCCCGGATGGCAAACAGCTGACCAAGAATCTGACACTGGCTGTCCGCTCAAACGATCCCTCTACCTCGGCCACACGGCGATTGTCGTTGGCGGCAGGGGATACCTTCACGTTGGATAACAATGTCTTTGCCGGATTGCGGGATGGATCAGGCACCGCGCTGGTCTCTGCCGGGCCGCTGTCCAAGCTGAACGCGCCGCAATTGCTCAGCGCGCTGGATCGTTATCCCTATGGCTGCACTGAACAGGTAACCTCGCAAGCGATGCCGCTGCTTTACTTCAATCAGGTGGCGCAGGCGCTGGGCATGGGCAATGCGACCCAGGTTGAGAAACGCATTGATCAGGCGATTGCACGGGTTCTGACGCGGCAATCCAGCAATGGCGGTTTTGGCCTGTGGCGGGCCAGCTCGGGTGATTTCTGGCTGGATGCCTATGTGGGTGATTTCCTGTCGCGGGCACGGGAAAAGGGGCATGATGTGCCCGATCAGGCCTTTGCCATGGCGATGGACAACCTGCGCAACCGGGTGAATTACGCCCCCGATTTCGACAAGGGCGGCGAGGATATCGCCTATGCGCTGATGGTGCTGGCCCGGGAAGGCGCGGCACGGATGGGCGATCTGCGCTACTTCGCCGATGTGAAGGCCGAGGCCTTTGCCACCCCGCTGGCGACCGCTCAACTGGGCGCGGCGTTGGCGGCGTACGGTGATCAGACCCGCGCGGACCGGATGTTTGCGCAGGCCATGCGCGTGATGGCGGCCGAGACCCAACTTGAAACCGCCCTGTGGCGTGCAGACTATGGCACCCGCTTGCGGGATCGCGCCGGGGTTCTGGCGCTGGCGGTCGAGGCGGGCAGCAACGCGGTCAATGCCGATGCACTCAGCAACACGCTTGGCAATCCCGGCCCGTATATGTCCACGCAGGAGCAATCCTGGACCCTGCTGGCCACCGCCGCGCTGATCGACGATCCATCAGTCGCCGGGCTGACCCTGAATGGCGCGGCTGTTTCGGGGCCGTTTGTGCGCAAGTTCGATGCTCTTGGCCTTGCCCCGCAGGCGATACGCAACACTGGCACTGCCGAGACAGACATCACCCTGACCACCATTGGTGTGCCTGACGTGCCCGAACCGGCGGGCGGATATGGCTACAGCATTGCGCGCAGCTATTACGATATGGATGGCAACCCGGTCGATCTGTCCAGCGTTGCCAGTGGCACCCGTCTGGTCGTTGTGTTGACGGTTAACTCGTTCGAGAAGGGCGAGGCGCGGCTGATGATCGACGATCCTCTGCCTGCGGGACTTGAGATCGACAATCCGAACCTGTTGCGGTCAACCAATATCCGGGGGCTGGACTGGCTGCAGTCGATCTCGGCGCGCCATACCGAATTCCGCTCGGACAGGTTTTTGGCGGCGGTCGATTGGCGTTCGGATCAGGGGTTTGACCTGGCCTATATCGTGCGTGCGGTTGCGCCGGGGAATTATCATCATCCGGCCGCCACGGTTGAGGACATGTACCGCCCCAGCTATCGCGCCTGGACCGACACGGCACAGATGCAAGTGACCGAGTAAACCCATGCAGGGCCAGACCATCGCCGAGGCCCACTGGCGCGCTTTGGATCGCGAAGGCGAGGATAAGTGCGCCCTCTCGCAGGTCGAGGACGGCTGGCTGTTGATCGGTCATGCGCGATTCCACGATGGGGATGGCTTTGCCGCGCTGGATTATGTGGTGCGCTGTGACGCTGATTGGCTGACACTCAGCGCCGATATTGCGGGCACCCATGCAGAGAAGAATATTCGCCTGACGCTGCATCGGGATGGCGATGATTGGATGATGAACGAGCAAGTCCAACCGCAAGTGAGCGGCGCGCGCGATATCGATCTGGCCTTCACGTCGGCCACCAACCTGATGCCGCTGCGCCGTCTGCAACAGGCGGGTGATCATCCTCTGAACACCCGAGCCGCCTGGCTGCGCTATCCGGCTTGCGAGCTATCTGCGCTGGATCAGACCTATACCGGCACCTCGTCCGAGATCGTGTCCTATGCCGCCGAACAGACCGCCTATGCGACCCAGCTTTGCGTCGATCTAAGTGGGTTTGTGACGTTTTATCACGGGCTTTGGGAAGGAGAGGTGTGCCATGCGTCTTGATCGGCTGATCCTGACCCTCGCGATTGGCCTGCTATTGGCAGGGGCCGCGCGGGATCGGTTTGATCAATGGGTTGCGGCCACCGATCTGCCTGTGCTGCTGAGCGAAACCTCGGTTGAAGTGCGGGACCGTAACGCGCAGCTTCTCAGGGTCTACACCGTGGTTGATGGGCGATGGCGGTTAGCCGTGACACCGGATCAAGTGGATTCGGGATACATCAAGATGCTGATCGCTTATGAGGATCAACGGTTTTACCGCCATGCCGGTGTCGATCTTTTGGCGATGCTGCGCGCGACGGGGCAGGCGGTCTGGAATGGCGAAGTGGTCTCGGGCGCATCTACCCTGACCATGCAGGTGGCACGTCTATTGGAAGAGAGTGGCACTGGCAGAGTGCGTGGCAAGTTGCGCCAGATGCGTGTGGCGCTGGCGCTGGAACGGCGGCTCAGCAAAGAGCAAATCCTGCAACTCTACCTGACCCATGCGCCTTATGGCGGCAATCTGGAGGGGGTGCGTGCGGCGACCCTGTCGTGGTTTGGCAAAGAACCGCGCCGACTGACCCCGGTCGAGGCCGCATTGCTGGTGGCCCTGCCGCAAGCCCCCGAACATCGCCGTCCTGATCGCAACGGCCAAGCGGCAAGCGAGGCGCGCGAACGTGTGTTGGCCCGGATGGTGGCTCAGGATGCCTTGACCGGCGAGACAACACAGGCCGCGGTAAGCGAACCGGTGCCCGTCACGCGCCGTCCGTTTCCCGCACTGGCCCCGCATCTGGCTGACCTGGCTGTGTCCGAAGACCCCGCACAGGTGTCGCACCAGTTAACCCTGGATGCCACCTTGCAACGCAAGCTTGAGACATTGGCGGCAGGGGCCTTGCGCGATCTGCCTGACGATCTGTCGGTGGCGATCGTGTTGGCCGACCACACCACAGGCGAGGTTTTGGGGTCGGTCGGATCGGCGGGTTATGGCACCGACACTGCGCGGCAGGGCTTTGTTGATATGACCCGTGCCAAACGCTCGCCCGGCTCGACCCTCAAACCGCTGGTCTATGCCATGGCCTTTGATCGCGGGCTGGCGCATCCCCAGACCCTGATCAATGACCGCCCGGTTGCCTTTGGCCGTTATGCTCCGCAGAATTTTGACGGGCAGTTCCGGGGGGAATTGCCAGTGACCGAAGCCTTGCGCCAATCGCTGAACATCCCCGTGGTTTTGTTGCTGGATCAGATCGGCCCGGCCCATTTGATGAGCATCATGCGCCGTGCGGGGACCAAGCCTGACTTCCCCGGAGATCAGGCGGGTCTGGCCGTGGCTTTGGGCGGTGTCGGCGTATCCCTGAACGAGTTGGTGCAGCTTTATGCGATGCTGGCTCAGGGTGGGCAGGCACAAGCGTTAAGCTGGAGGATTGGCACAGAGGCCCAGCAAGGCGAGCAAATCCTCAACCGCGCGGCGGTCTGGCAGGTGGGCGATATCCTGTCAGGACTGGCCCCGCCCGCAGGTGCCCCGCCTCGTCGGTTGGCCTACAAGACTGGCACGTCTTATGGACACCGTGATGCCTGGGCGATTGGGTTTGATGGGGTCCACGTGGCGGGCGTGTGGATCGGGCGGCCCGATGGCACGCCGGTGCCCGGTGCCTTTGGCGGCGATCTGGCCGCGCCGATCCTGTTCGAAGCGTTTCAGCGGCTGAAAGAGACATCCGATCCGCTGGCTCCACCGCCGCCAGAAACTCTGATCGTCTCAACCGCCGGACTTCCCAAGCCCCTGCGCCGTTTCACCGGGCGTGATGCGGTATTCTTGGACGCGCCGGATGCCCCCAAGCTGATCTTTCCGCCCGATGGGGCAATCTTGGCGCTGGACGGAGACATCCCGGTCAAAGTGCGCGATGGCAAACCGCCCTTCACATGGATCGCCAATGGCACGCCGCTGCGCATGAAAGAACACCGGCGCGAGACGACGTTGCCGCGTCTCAGCGTCGGGTTTTCTCAGCTCTCGGTGATCGACGCCGAAGGGCGCGCGGCGCGGGTGACGGTGCGGATCGAATAGGGCTTACAGCCGTTCGAACGCCAGCGCGATGCCCTGACCGCCGCCGATGCACATGGTGACCAGTGCTTTCGAGCCACCGATGCGTTCCAACTCGTAGAGTGCTTTCAGCGTGATGATCGCGCCGGTCGCTCCCACCGGATGGCCCAGGGCAATCGCCCCGCCATTGGGGTTCACTTTGGCGGCGTCCAGACCAAGGCCTTTGTTTACGGCCAGGGCTTGCGCGGCGAAGGCCTCGTTGGATTCCACCACGTCGAAATCACCCACGCTCAGCCCCGTCTTGGCCAGCAGGTTCTCTACAGCAGGCACCGGGCCGATGCCCATCACCTCTGGGCGCACCCCAGCATGGGCATATCCCAGCAGACGGGCTTTGGGTTTCAGACCGGCGGCCTCGGCGGCACTGGCTTGTGCCAGCACGAGGGCGGCGGCCCCGTCGTTGATGCCACTGGCATTGCCCGCAGTCACTGTGCCGTCTTTCTGGAAGACCGTGCGCAGCCCGGCCAAGGCCTCGGGCGTGGTGGGCTTGGGGTGCTCATCCACCTCGAAACTGACCATGTCGCGCCGGACCTTCACAAGACCTCTGCGTGATTGCGCTATTTGGGGATTTATTGATTTTTGAGCCAGCTTTTGGGTTCCGCCTCTGGATTTGAGGCGGATTGGTTTTGCGGGTTTGGTTTACGCGATTGCCTGGGTTTGTTGGTTGAGAGTTATTTTGTTTGCGGCCTTGAGGAGGTTCTGCGAGATGGCGGCCATGACCATCTGCGCATGGGTTTTAGCGACACCAAAGTAGCGCGCGCGGTGTAGACCGAAGAGACGTTTCATCGTGCCAAAGCACTGCTCAACCCGGAACCGACGTTTGGAGATTTGCTTGTTGAAACGTTTCTCGGACTGGCGCAAAGGGCGGTTCCGTGCAGCCTTGCGCATGATGCCATCGCGGTGCTGTCCTTTCAGGGCGGCTCTGTTGGCTTTGCCCGCGCAGGCCTTGTCGGCCAATACGCGCTGCGCACTGGCCCCCTTGATCATCGTTTTGAACTCCGGGCTTTCGCCCGCATTGGCGGGCGTGACATGCACCTTGTCGATGTACCCCTCTTCGTCTGTGCGGGCAAAACCCTTGAAGCCCAGCGTGCACTTTGAGCCCTTCTTCACCCAGCGGGCATCCTTATCTGCGCTGTAGTGCACATCCGGGTTCTCCTGTGTGTCGCCTTCTTCGCGATCCTGCGGCGCCTCGATATGGGTCCGCGGGCGGGCGGCGATCTCTATCAGGGTTGCGTCGATAATCGCCGCCTCGGCTGCCTGGAGCTTGAGGCCGTGTTTCTCGATCTGTCGGCAAACCTCGGCGAGAAGATCATCATAGACACCAGCGTGAACCAATGCATTGCGAAATCGACAGTGGGTGGTCTCATCTGGCACAGGGCCATGTAGATCAAGCCCGCAAAACAGCATGAAATCCAGCCGGACCTTTAAGGCACGTTCAAGCTTCGGGTCCGACAAGCCATGCCACTGACCCACTAACAGGCACTTGAACAAAACAAGAGGTGTATAGCCGGAAGGGCCCAAACCAGACCGTCCAGGACCGCGGTTCAGAATGGCGGAAAACTCACCCCAGTCCAAAAGCGCATCGATCTTGAAAAGCGGGTCTTCAAATCCAATCCGATCCGTCGCTTCACGTAAAAACAGGTCCATATCGCCATCCAAATCCGATTGGCCTAAAGATATCAAAATCTAAAGTTTGGCGGAACCCTGAATTATGCAGAGGTCTTTTCACGTCAATCGGGGCGATCTGGCTGGCGAAATGTCCGGCCTCGATTGCCGCTGCGGCACGGTTCTGGCTTTCCAGGGCAAAAGCATCCTGCGCATCGCGGGTGATGTCATGCTCGGCAGCGACATTCTCGGCTGTCACCCCCATATGGCCTGTGCCAAAGGGGCAGTTGAGCGCGCCCAGCATCATGTCCTGCGTGCGGATATCGCCCATCTTCGCGCCCCAGCGCTGATCGGGGATGATAAAGGGCGAGCGGCTCATGCTTTCGGCCCCGCCTGCCAACCCAAATTCCGCATCGCCCAGCATCAGCGATTGCATCACCGAGACGATGGCTTGCGCGCCTGATCCGCACAGGCGGTTGACGTTCATCACCGGGGTGGTGTCGGGGATACCCGCCTCAATCGCAGCGACGCGTGAGAGGTACATGTCTTTTGGCTCGGTGTTGATCACATGGCCGAAAACCACCTGACCGATCTGTCCCGGCTCGACGCCCGAACGTTCCATTGCGGCGCGGGCGGCATGTGCGTCCAGCTGCGCGGGTGGGGTGCCAGCCAGTGCGCCGCCAAAGGTGCCAATGGCGGTGCGCGCGCCCGCGCGCCGTCGAGGATAACGATATCGGTCATGAAAGATCTCCGTGGTTGAACAATTTCGACCAAGGTAACGCGGCGGCGGGGCGAAAGACAATGTGACGTCTCGTCAGCCCCGTGTCAGCGGATGGCGTCCGTCCTCGCCAAGCAACCAGCAGGCCCGGCCTTCAAACACCGCCACATGCAAGGCGCGGCCCCAACCCGCGCCGCCATCCATCGCAATGCGATTGCCGTGATGTTCGGGGAATATCACCGGCGAATGACCATGCACCACCAGGTGGCCATGATCCGACGCGTCCGACAAGAATGGCTCGCGTATCCACATCAGGTCTTTGGGAGTCTGATCACTCAGGGTCACACCGGGGCGGATGCCGGCATGGACAAAGAGCAGATCAGGCGTCTGATGGCTGAGCTTTGTTGCTGACAGCAGCGCCTGATGTGGCGAAGCGACTTTTGACAGGATCTTTTCGGCAGGATCCTTGGGGCTGACGCCATAGGAGGCCAACGTCCTGCGCGCGCCTGATTTGTAGGACAGCCAGCGGATGTCCTCGCGCGGGGCATCCGGGTGATCGCGCAGGTGCGCCAAAGCGTCCAACATCATCTGGTCATGATTGCCACGCAGCAGAGTCCAGTCCTGCCCAGCGGCCACCCCGTCTACCAAGATCTGCAACACGCCGCAGCTGTCGGGCCCGCGATCAACGTAATCCCCCAGAAACACCACCGGCCCGCCGCCATCCGCCGCGATCAGCGACAGGGCATGCTCCAGCTTGGCCTTATGTCCGTGGATATCGGGGATCACGTAAAGCGGATCAGGCATCAGTAGGCGTCTTTCACAAAAGCCAAGGGGGCGATGATCCGCCCCCTCTTCATCATGCTTAAACTCTTCCCGTGCTGTGCGGTTTTAGTCAATCGTGCTGTCCAGCCCCTCGGGCTGCCCGACCACCACGAAGGTCAGTTGGTTAGGGTTCAGCATTTCGCGTGCGACTCGGTTGATCTGCTCCAGCGTGACAGCGTTGACGTTGTCATTACGGCTGGCGATGTAATCCAGCGGCATGGCGTCATACTGCATGTTCACGGCGATATTGGCGATTGGCCCGTTGCCATCAAAGCGCAGCGGGTAAGCGCCGGTCAGATAGGTTTTGGCGTCGTTCAACTCGGCCTCGGTGACGCCTTCGGTGCTGAGGCGGACCCATTCGTCACGGATCACCTGCACGGCTTCGGCCACACGGTCATTGGCTGACGCGGTGCCCCCGGCCCAGGTTTTTGAGTAATCCGCGATGCTGAGATAGGAATAGACGCCATAGGTCAGCCCACGTTTCTCGCGCACCTCATTCATCAGGCGGCTTTCAAACCCACCACCGCCCAGGATGTGGTTCAGAATGAAGGCGGCAAAGAAGTCAGGATGATCCCGCGACAGCCCCGGTTGCGCAAAACGCACCACGGATTGCGGTGTTTCAAATTCGACCACCTTCACACCGCCGGGCAGGGTCACCTCTGCCATATCAGGCAGGACGGGGCCGGTTTCGGGCAGATCAGCCAGCAATGTGTCCAGCAACGCGCCCAGCTCGTCTTTGGTGATATCACCCACGGCACTAATATAGACCCGGTCGCGGGTGATCGCGGCGCGGTGCGCGGCGATCAGATCATCGCGGGTCAGCGCGGTCACACTTTCAATGGTGCCACTGATGCTGTGACCATAGGGGTGATCGCCGTACAGCAGTTCATTGAACGCGCGCGCAGCGATGCTTTGCGGGTCTTTGAGATCGGATTGCAGACCCGACAGAACCTGCGCACGCACCCGTTCAATCGCGTCCTCGTCAAAGCGTGGTTCAATCAGGGCCGAGCGCAGCAAGGCCAGGCTTTCGGCGCGGTTCTCGGTCAGGAACCGGGCCGACGCCGAGAGAGAATCGCCGCTGGCGTTAAACTGGATCGAGGCGGCCAGCGTGTCACGCGCCCTTGCGAAATCGCGGGCGTCCAGATCTCCTGCACCCTCTTCCAGAAGGCCGGTCATCAGGTTGGTCGCACCGCGTTTGTCGGGTGCATCAATGGCTGTGCCGCCACGGAACATCAGCTCGATCGCCACGAAAGGGATCGAGTGTTCTTCGACCAGCCAGGCATTGATGCCACCCGGCGTAGTGATGCTTTGAATGTCGGTTTCGGCGCGTGCGGGCAGGGTGACCAGCAGAACGGCGAGGGCGGCAAAAACAGTGCGGATCATTGGGTAACCTCCGACTTGGTCAACCAGCCTGTGACCGAACGGTCACGATTGAACACGGACCGCGCGGCGGCCATGATATCGTCTTCGGTGACGGCTTGCAGAATGTCGGGCCAGGCCTGCACATCTGCAACGGTCAGCCCCTGGGTCAGGGCGCGGCCATATTCATTGGCCAGATCACCCACATCGTCGCGGGCATAAATCTGGGCGGCATAGAGCTGTCGCTTGATTCGGTTCAGATGATCCGGGTCAACGCCTTCGTCCATGAACTCGGCCACAGCGACATCCATCGCGTCTTCGGCCTCTTGCAGGCTGACCCCTTCGGCGGGCACGGCGATCAGTGTGAACGAGGTGTCATCCAGCGACATACCGCTGTACCAGGCGGTGGAAAAGATCGCGACATTGCTGTCAAACTGCAGTTTCTGCGCGAGAACCGAGGTCGGGCCATCGCCCAGCAATTCGGCGAGCAAGGTCAGCGCAGCAGCCTTTTCCTGTGCGCCCGCATCCCGTTCGGGGGCGATATAGGAGCGGCTGACATAGGGTTGGGCGACCCGCGCGTCTTTGTAGATCACACGCCGTTCGGCCATCTGACGGGGTTCCTGTGCGCGGTCACGCGCGCCCAGTTCCGGGTTGGGCGGGATCACACCGTAATAGGTCTTGGCCAATTCGTGGACCGCGTCAGGGTCGACGTCTCCGGCCACCACCAGAATGGCGTTGTTGGGTGCATAATAGGTGCGGTAATACTCCAGCGCGTCGTCAAGTGTCAGCTGGGTCATCTCGTGCTGCCAGCCGATCACCGGTACACCGTAGCGGTGGTTGAGATACATCGCGGCGTTCTTTTGCTCGCGGTAAAGCGCCGAGGGGTCGTTTTCGACCCGCTGGTTGCGTTCTTCGATGATCACATCCCGTTCGGTCAGAATATCGTCGCCATCCAGTTGGATATTAACCATCCGGTCGCTTTCCATCCGCATCATCAGCTCAAGTCGATCCGCAGCGATCCGCTGAAAATAGGCGGTGTAGTCGTAGCTGGTAAAGGCGTTATCCTGCCCGCCATTGCGTGCGACGGTTTGTGAGAACTCGCCTGGAGCCAGCGTTTTGGTGCCCTTGAACAGCAGATGTTCCAGAAAATGCGCCACGCCTGACACGCCGGGCTTTTCATCCACCGATCCGGCGCGATACCAGACCATCTGCACCACGACCGGTGCGCGGTTGTCTTCGACCACGATCACTTCCATGCCGTTATCCAGCGTGAAGTGGGTGACCTGATCATTGGCCTGCACAGGCCCGCCGATCAGGGCGACCAGCGTAAGGCACGTCGCAACAAGGCGCATTCGGTCTCTCCGTCCATTGGGCAGTCACTACCCGATAGATACGCCGCTCACCGAAAGGTTCAAGCGCGATGACAGGACCGTGAGCAAATGGTGGGTATTACTTAGGCGGAGGGGCAGAGGGTGTGCTGATCCCAAGACGGCGCAGCCGTTGATGTTCGGCCTCCGCGTCCAGCCATTGGCGGCGATAGGCGGTGGCATAATCGTCATTGGACCCGAGATTGAGCAGATTTCTGCGGCCATGGCGGCGTCTGACATCAATATCCTCACGGCGCAGGGTCTGTCGGATGCCGGGGCTGATTCCATAGCGGTTGGAGTGGTTCAGCAATGCGCCATCCGCTGCCGGGACGCCACCCGCCACTAGGGCATCCGGGTTGCCACCTAGGGCCGCAATCCCGTCGGCGCGCGGGTTCTGATCGGTCAGGTTTGCTCCGCCGGGTGTTGGTGTGGGCAGAACGTTTAGATTTTCGGGTGGTTGCAGGGGCTTGCCGGGCAGTATCGAAAACTCGTCCGGGCCGTTGCCGGTGTTTTTGATCTTGGCGAGCACGATATCATCACCCCGGCTGCCACAGGCGGCCACACCGAGGATCAACAGGAACATCATCAATAGACGCGGCATCGTTTTGGCCACTCCTTCACAGCAGATGATCATGGTTTAACGCATCCCGACGCCAAGGTCACGAGGCCTTTTTACCCGATTTTCCCGACGCGTCGCTGGACAGCACGACCATGCCGAAAGCGCCGATGAAAACGGCGATATCGGCAATGTTGAACGCATAAGGGTTTTGAAATCCACAGCAGGACATGTTGATGAAATCGGCCACAGCGCCATAGATCAGCCTGTCGATGACATTACCAAGTGCGCCACCCACCAACAGGCCCGCGGCTATCTTCTGCCACCGGCCCGCCGGATCGTGATGCACCCACCACAGTACCGCTGCTGAAATAGTCAGGGCCACGGCGATCAGCACCCAGCGCATCCAGTCATTGTCCTGCGCAAAAAGGCCGAAATTAACCCCGTAGTTCCAGGCCATGCGCAGGTTGAAATAGGGGTCCCACACATCGATCGCAAGAATACGATCAAGGTTCAGCATATGAACCACGTAATACTTCGTGACCTGATCTGCCACGAAGATCACCGCAGCGACCCAAAACACGATGCGCATGGCGCTTGCCTCTCTGCTCGTGGGCCTGATTTGAGCGGCCCATCGTTTTTCTGCTGGCGTCTTAGTGCCGGAAATGGCGCATGCCGGTCAAGACCATTGCCAAACCGGCCTCATCAGCGGCGGCAATCACCTCGTCATCGCGCATCGATCCACCGGGGTGAATCACCGCCGTCGCGCCCGCCTCGGCGGCGGTCAGCAAGCCATCGGCAAAGGGGAAGAACGCATCTGAGGCCACGACCGAGCCGATGGTCAGCGGTTTTGCCAATCCCAGTTCCGCAGCCATATCCTCGGCCTTGCGGGCGGCGATGCGGCAGCTGTCAACGCGGCTCATCTGTCCGGCCCCCACGCCGACGGTGGCGCCGTCTTTGACATAGATGATGGCGTTGGATTTCACATGTTTGGCCACTTTCCAGGCAAACAGCATATCAGCCATCTCGGCCTCGGTCGGCTGGCGTTTGGTCACCACTTTCAGGTCTTCGGGCGACAGCCGCCCATTGTCCTTGTCCTGCACCAGATATCCGCCCGACACCTGTTTCAGCATCCGGCCCGCCTCGGCCGGATCAGCCAGCCCGTCGGTGGTCAGCAGGCGCAGGTTCTTTTTCTTGGCGAAGATCTCGATGGCGTCCGCATCGGCACCCGGCGCGATCACCACCTCGGTGAAAATACCAGAGATTTCTTCGGCGGTGGCCCCGTCCAGCGGCTGGTTCAGCGCGATGATCCCGCCAAACGCGCTGGTGCGGTCACAATCAAAGGCTTTGCGATAGGCCTCGACCACGGTATTGCCGCGCGCCACGCCGCAGGGGTTGGCATGTTTGATGATGGCAACAGCGGGACCATCGGCGGGGTCAAATTCGCTGACCAACTCAAACGCCGCATCGGTGTCGTTGATGTTGTTATAGCTCAGTTCCTTACCCTGAAGCTGGCTGCCCGTGGCCACGCCGGGGCGGGCGCTGCCATCGGTGTAAAACGCCGCCTGTTGATGCGGGTTTTCGCCATAGCGCAGGGTTTGGGCCAGCGTTCCGGCAACGGCGCGCCGCTTGGGGGTTTTGACACCAATCGCATCGGCCATCCAAGTCGAGACAGCTGCGTCATACGCGGCGGTGCGCGCATAGGCCTTTTGCGCCAGCTTGCGGCGGAATTTGGGGCAGGTGCGCCCATCATGCTGATCCAGATCGCCCAGCACCTTGTCGTAATCCTCGACATCCACGACCACCGTGACAAAGGCATGGTTCTTGGCTGCCGCCCGGATCATCGCCGGGCCGCCAATGTCGATATTCTCAATGCAGGTGTCATAATCGCCGCCCTTGGCGACGGTTTCCTCAAACGGGTAAAGGTTGACCACCAGCAGATCAATCGGCCCGATGCCATGGGTGTCCATCGCTGCCTTGTGATCGTCATTATCGCGCAACGCCAGCAGACCGCCATGCACCATCGGGTGCAGGGTTTTGACGCGCCCATCCATCATCTCGGGGAACCCGGTGATATCGGCCACATCGCGCACCTCAAGCCCGGCACCGCGCAGTGTCTTGGCACTGCCCCCGGTCGACAGCAATTCGACCCCGCGCGCGGCGAGAGCCTTACCAAGATCGCCCAGTCCGGTCTTGTCGGAAACAGAAAGAAGGGCGCGTTTCAGCGGGGCGAGATCGGTCATGGGGCAGCTGTGTCCTGTGCAATATTAGTCGACTGCCAGCGGGTCTACCTCTTTCTGAGCGAGATCGCGGATACCGACCGGCGTCTCCTGAGCTTTGGCAAGTGACCATCTGACACGGGCGGCATACTGCATAACGCTGCCAGATAGAACGATCTGTTTGGTCGCACGAGGCTTGAGACGCAATTTTTCCAGATAAACACTGGCTTCAAGGCGCATTTCGGCCGGACCATCCAGCCGGAAAATCCAGATTTCACCGCTTTTGAGCGCCAGGGACACGGCCGCGCCGCCCATATCGACCGATGCATCCACATCCGGGTGCAAATGGAATCGGATGTCATAGGGCACCCCCTGCAGGCGGGCACGATCAAGTTCTGCGTCAAACACTGCACGGTCATCATTGTCGAGGGTCATCAACGTGTCTTCGCCCGCGATGCCGCGCCCATCAAAGGTCATGTCCAGCTTGCGGATATGGGTCAGGCCATGGCGGCGTCGATAGCCGTTATGCCCGCCTTCAAAGCGCACCCCGTCCTGCGCCTGGCTCAGCTCCATCGGGACGTCCGAGGGGGTATCTTCTAGCCATTGCAGCGATTCGCCGCTGGCCCCCAGCCGCGAGGAGGAGCGTGACGCCAGGATCAGCGTGGAATGCGATGGCGTGGCGCGGCCCGCGCGTCGCCAGTCGGGGCCAAAGCTGGCCCCCGAGCCGCAATTGACGATCAACGGGCGCCGCCCCGATGTCAGTTCGAACGCAAGGGTCGAGGCATGGGCATTGGCCGAGGCGCGTCCGCGTGGTGGCGAGGCCGCATCCACGATCACCGAGGTGCGGCCCGCCGACATCCGCGCAAATCCCATCGACAGCCCGTCCGGTGCGCTGGATTTCACACCGCTGGTGGCCAGTGCTGCATCCAGCCGCCCTTCAAGGCCGCGCCCGCCACCGTGAAACCGGGCCAATCCGCCATCGGCATGGCGCAGGGTGCGCAGGGTCGGGGCGATCCGCTCAATCGCGCCCCAATGGGCATTGCTGGGTGTCTGGCCGGTTTCCGATAGCGCCAGCGCCGCCCAGGTCAGCAGGGTAAACACCTCAAGCAGTTCTTCGGGATTGCGGGTCGGAATGCCGCCTTCCGGGCCAACTTGGCTGTCGCATTCGCGGGCCAGCGCGTTGAGGACGGGCGCGACATGCGCCTCCATCCCTTCCAGCGACAGACCCGTATACAGCATGCCCGTCAGCGCCTCGAACCGGGGCAGACCCGGTGATGAGCTTTTCCAGCGGCGCGACAGGAAGATCGTTTGTTGCGCCAGAGATCGCATGAAACTCTCTGCGAGTTCATTGCCCTGACCTGACATCAGGAACAGCGCATGGGTGACCCAGCGGATCAGGCGCCGCCCAGTCAGTTCCGGTGTCCAACCGGGCCCCGAGCCATCGCCGTAGCGTTTGATCCAGTCAGCCAGCCACTCCTGCGCAGCGGCGCGTGCCGTGGTGTCCCCTGCTGCCGCGAGATCATCCAGCCAGCCAAAGCCATGTTGTTCGGCGCTGAATTCCGCATCCGGCGCGGCCAGATCCCATAGCCGCGTGTGGGGGGGGGCTTGAATCAGCGTACCGGCAAAGACGAAATTCCCGGCACTCAGCTGTCGGCCCCGTGCAAAGCTGCCAATGGTGCGCGGTTCGGGTTGCGAAATAAATGCGGTGGCCGGCTTTGACCACGCCGCGCGCCGCGCCTCAAGACGGTTCATCAAACGCGCCCACCGCGCCGAGATATCATCGGTTCTGGACATCTGCCTTGCCTCTGTACGCTCTTATTGGCGTTCGTTTCCAGCAATATACCGCGCCCGGCGGTCCAAGTCACCGGGTGATTGCGCATAAAGGCTCTCTTGGGCGGTTAACGGCGCAGGCAGGCGATGTAGAACCCGTCCATCCCGCCCAGATCAGGCCAGTAATCCGGCCGTAGGCGCAGACCGCCTTCTTGCGTTACCCAGGCCGGATCAATGCCGGGAATGGCCAGCGCCTCGCGATCGGTCTGTAGGCCTTTGTGACGCTCGAGCGCCTCTTCCACCTGCACTTCACCCTCATCGGGCAACAACGAACAGGTGCAAAACACCAAACGCCCGCCGGGCTTGAGGAGAGTCAAAGCATGGTCCAGCATCTGCGCCTGAAGCGCGATCAACTCGCCAAACTCGCTGCGATCCTTGGCAAAGGGCAAATCAGGGTGCCGACGGATTGTACCGGTGGCCGAACAGGGCGCATCCAGCAGAATGGCGTCATACTGCCCCTTATGGGTCAGCGCATCACCGGTCACGCAGGTTGCAGTCAATCCGGTGCGGGCCAGGTTCTGGGTGACCCGCTCCATCCGATGCTCTGAGATATCAAGCGCTGTCACATCGGCTTCGGCAGCGGGCAGTTGCAGGGTTTTCCCGCCAGGTGCTGCGCAAAGATCGAGGATCGCCTCGCCCGGTTGCGGCGCGAGAATCTGAACCGGGATCGCGGCAGCCGCATCCTGTACCCACCAGTCTCCGGCCTCATATCCGGGCAAGGCCGAGACCTGGCCAGCATCGGTAAGGCGTACCGATCCGGTGGGCAGTAATTGACCCTGCACCGCCTCGGCCAGCGCCGCCGCGTCGCCCTTGGCCGTCAGGTCCAGCGGCGCACCTGCAAAATGCGCCCGCTCCATATCGTTCATCGCGCCCTTGCCCCAGGCCTGCACCAGCGGTTCGCGCAGCCAGGACCGCAGCCGCGGCACCCGCAGGTCGTTCCAGCGCCCCGGGCCGTCCTCGGCCACTTGCCGCAGCACCGCGTTGATCAACCCTTTCAGCTTGGCATAGCGACGGTTGTTGCCCAGCAATCCGACCATGTCATTGACCACGCCATGCGCGTCGCCCCCCAGACACAGTTCGACCGTGCCAAGGCGCAGGATGTTATGCACGCTCAGGGGCGGTGGCTTGCGCAGAAAGCGCGAGATGATGCGGTCGGCCCGATCAATCCCGCGCAGGGTCTGCAGAGTCAGGCGTTGCGCACGGGCGCGATCCGCCGGGTCAAGCCGATCAAGCGCGCCACCTGCAATCAGATCAGACAGCAGGCGACCTTCCTCCATGATCTTATCAAGCATGTAAAGTGCGCTGCTGCGGGGGGTGGGCGGTTTCATCGGGCGTCTGGTCCTTGCCGGGGGCGGTGCGGGGCGTATATCAAGGGCCGGAGACCAAAGGAACCCAGCTATGAGTGATGTCGACAAGAAAGACCTGCCCGCTGCGGCGATCCGGGCGTTGGCCGAGGCCGAAGAACGCCGCAAAGCCGCCGAGGCGCAGGACGCTTTGCCCAAAGAGCTGGGCGGTCGCAAAGGCCCCGAGCCTGTGCGCTATGGCGATTGGGAGCGAAAGGGCATCGCCGTCGACTTTTAAGCGATACGCGACAGCCTGACGCATACCCGGCATGGAGGTTGGACCTATCTCTTAGAGTCTGACTCAAAAGTTTATGTTTGAACAGAATGCCTTGCTATCCGCCTTGTCAAGAGACGAATACCGGCAACCAAAACCCATGCTACGGAACTTTCAACGGTTGCCTCCCGATCTTTTGCCAAACGACGGCAACGTCCCGGCCACGCGAATGCTCGCTCGACACCCCATCTTCGTGGTGGAAGAACGAACCCCTCGGCTTTGTCAGGGCGCTTGACAATCTCCAATGTCCATTTTCCCTGCAGGGCCAAAGCATCCCGAAGCTTTGGCCCTGCATATCCTGCGTCCGCAAAGATGTGCCCCAGCCGCGGGAAGCGGATGCGCAGTGCTTTGAGACCATCCACAGCACCATCCCGATCCTGTATATCGGCGGCGTGAACAAGGATCGGCAACAGGAAACCTTGCGTGTCTGTCACGATGTGACGCTTGCGCCCTTTGATCTTTTTGCCCGCATCAAAGCCTGAAATGCCGCCGCTTTCCGTTGTTTTTACGCTCTGGCTGTCAATAACGCCCGCAGTGGGGCTCGCCTCACGGCCCGACAATTCGCGCGCCGCCATCATTGACAGATGGTTGATCCGGTGTAACAGACCGTTGTCGCGCCAGTCGTAAAAACAGTTCTGCACAGTCGAGATCGCCGGGAAATCCCGCGGGATCATGCGCCACTGACATCCCGTGGTCGCCATATACATAATCGCGTTCACAACACGGCGCGGATTCGTCTTGCGAGGGCGACCACCTCGCTTCGCGGCAGGTAACAGGGGCCGAACAAGCGCCCATTCCTCCATAGTTAAATCGCTTGGATAAAAGCCCGTTTTACGCCTGTGCTCCGCGCGGGTGATGTCTGTCCACGTCATGGGATCCTCCAGGTTCTTTCAAAACCAATGAATCATAAACACATGATATCACTCAACTACTTTTGGAACAGCCTCTTAAGCTCCAACAGGTGAAAACTCGGAGATAGGTATGTTCAAAGGACTGGGAATTTCGATCACTTTGATCGTCGGCGGCATGGTCGCCCTGCCCGCGGCCATCGTCGCGGCGCTGTAAGACAAACAACAGATGTCGGGCACGGTTTAGCAGCCCGACATCCCCCTCTTCTTCCTCAAAACCGACATTGAAAACGCCGCAACGGGACATTTTCCGTTGGCGCAGCCGTGATTTCATCGAATTATGTTCGGGCATCATAGCCGGATGCATGTTTGCGTCAGCGAAAAAGGAGAGAGAGCATGGAAAAGGTCAAGTTCACTCAGATGAAAGACGGCGACAGGGAAGACTATGCGCTTCTTGAAAAGCTTGAGCATGAATATGTCAAAGGCACCGCTGACCGTCTGTTGACCGCGCTGGTCGAGCTGGATGAAAGCCTCTCTGGCTATCAGATCACCCGGCTTGGTCATTCGCTGCAATCGGCCACGCGTGCCTGGCGGGACGGTGCGGATCAGGACTGGGTGGTCGGTGCGCTGTTGCACGATATCGGTGATATCTTTGCACCCCATAACCATGACGAATACGCTGCCACGATCCTCAAGCCGTTTTTGCGCGAACAAGTGACGTGGACGGTCGAGGCCCATGGCGATTTCCAGTTAGCCTATTTCGGGCACCATGTGGGCGCCAATCCCAACAAGCGTGAACGCCATGCAGGCAGCCCCTATTTCGACGATTGTTCCGTGTTCTGCGAACGTTGGGACCAGTCCAGCTTTGATCCCGATTACAATCACGAACCCATCGAATTCTTCGCCGATATGGTGCGCGACGTGTTTGCCCGTACGCCCTATGATCCTGCTGTGATCCGCGCCGGTGTCCGGGAACCGTTGCAAGATTCCGAACGAGCGGCGGAACGGGCGGCCTGATGTCACGTCTGCTGTCATCGGCGGCCCTTGAACAGTGTCTTTTGCCCGCAGAAGAAGCCTCGTCCCTGCCCCCTATGGCCTATCGCTCGGACGCGGTGGCCGAGGCAGAGGTATCGGCGATTTTCCGAACCGGATGGATCGGGGTGGGTCGGGCCGATATGGTGGCCGACCCTGGCGATTACATCACGCTTGATGTGGCCGGGCAGGCGATTGTGTTGCTGCGCGATAAAGAGGGGGTTTTGCGCGCCTATGCCAATACCTGTCGTCATCGCGGAGCACGGCTGGTCGATGGCGAAGGCACCTGCAAGGGCCTGCGGTGCCCGTTTCATTCGTGGTTCTACGCGTTGGACGGGCGGCTGATCTCGGCCCCCGGAATGGACGCGGCACAGGGTTTTGACAAGGCTGAGAACGGGTTGATCGCCTATCAGGCCCAAGAGCGGTTGGGCTTTGCCTTTGTTTGCCTGAACCCGGATGCCCCCGATCTCGACACCTATCTGGGGGAGTTCGCTGGCCTGCATGCGGATTGGCCTATGGAGACGCTGGTCAGCGTCCGGCGGCGGGTGCTTGATGTGTGCTGTAACTGGAAACTGTTCCTTGAGGTGTTCAACGAATACTACCACCTGCCGTTCGTGCATCCTGAGTCCATCGACAGTGTTTATGCCCTGCCAGATCCGCCCGATCCGGTGCAGGGCAGCTTTGCCACTCAGTTCGGGGCCACAGACGGCACCGGTGGATTGCTGGAGGATCAGCAGGACAAAGCGCTGCCCGATATACCGGGTCTGCGAGGACAGGCCAAACGCGGCGCGCGCTATACGTGGGTGTTCCCGAACATGGCTTTCGCGGCCAATTCGGACGCGCTCTGGTGTTACGAGGCGTACCCGTTGGGCGGGGATCGGTGCCGGGTGGTGCAAACCTCTTGCTTCCCGCCCGAGACGGTCGCCTTACCCGAGTTTGCCGAGAAATCAACGGCTTATCTGGACAGGATGGATGCCGCCCTGGACGAGGACATCCCCGCACTGCTCAACCAGCAGCGTGGGATGGCCAGCCCTGAGGCCCGACAAGGCCGGTTTCAGCCCGAGTTGGAGCCGAATGTCGCCGCCTTCGCCCGTTGGTACGCCAGCATAGGCATCTGACGCCGCTTGGCCCTTGACGCCGAACGCCAGAGCAGTAGCTATACATATACGACAGGGGCGCCTCGATCAGAGGCTGAGAAGCACCCTTTGAACCTGAACCGGATCATGCCGGCGGAGGAAGTCGTGGGCATGTTTATCGTCGCTGCCCCGCCTCTTTCCGCTCGCAAGGAGGCATCAAAATGCAAGACGCAGGACACTATCTGGAAAAAATGCAGGCCACCACGCCTTTGGTACAGAACATCACCAATTACGTGGCGATGAATGTCATGGCCAATGTGATGCTGGCGGCAGGGGCGTCGCCCGCCATGGTGCATGCCCGCGAAGAAGCGGCGGAGTTTGCCGGCATCGCCTCGGCGCTCAGCGTCAATATCGGCACGCTTGATCCTGACTGGGTGGTGGCCATGGAAGAGGCCGCTGCCGTGATGAACGACCTGGGCAAGCCCTGGGTGCTGGACCCGGTTGCGGTCTTTGCCACGGGGCTGCGCCGTGACTCAGGTGCACGGCTGGTGGCGCTAAAGCCCACTGTGGTGCGGGGTAATGCGTCAGAAATACTGGCGCTGGCCGGAGCTGAGGCCGCCGGGCAGGGCGCGGACGCGGGTGACAGCGTGGCCAGCGCCCAAGCCGCCGCGCGCGCGCTGGCGGTACAAACCGGCGGTGTTGTCGCCGTCACGGGGGCGGTGGATTACATCACCGATGGCAGCGCAGCCTATCGCGTCGAAAACGGCGATCCGATGATGCCCAAGATCACAGCATTGGGCTGTTCGTTGACCGGGATTGTCGCAGCCTTTGTTGTCGGGCAGCCCACGCTGGAGGCCACGACCACAGCCCTTGCCTATTATGGTCTGGCGGGCGAGCAGGCAGCACAGAAATCTGATGGCCCCGGTACATTGGCCGCGCACCTTGTGGATGCGTTGCATGGGATGACCCCCGATGCCCTAACAGCCGGGGCACGGATCAGCGCGGCATGATGGGTCCGGCTTACTTCGTGACCGATCCGGGGGCCGATCTGCCGGTGCTGGATCAGGCCCTTGCGGCGGCGCGTGGCGGTGCCAGTCTGATCCAGCTGCGCGACAAGACCGCCAGCGTGGCCGATATGACCGTACAGGCGCAGCAGATGCAGGCCGCACTGTCCCCGCTCGGTGCCAGGCTGATCATCAATGACCGGGTCGATGTGGCCATCGCGGTCGAGGCTTACGGGCTGCATATTGGTCAGGGCGATGGCGATCCGCGTGAGATTCGTGCCCGCATTGGCCCGTATATGATTCTGGGTCTCTCGGTGGAGAACATCGATCAACAGTCCAGAGTTCCACTGGATTGCGTCGATTACCTCGGCGTCGGGCCGGTCCGGGCCACGGCAACCAAGCCGGATCATGCGCCCCCCATTGGGATTTCTGGATTGGCTGAGATCACAAAAAACACACCACTGCCCTGCTATGCCATCGGCGGGATCGGCCCGGGCGACGCTAACGGGGTGCGGGAGGCCGGGGCGGTGGGTCTGGCCGTGGTCTCGGCCATTTCCCGCGCCGACGACCCCGAGGCCGCGACACGCGCATTAGTCAAAGAATGGGAAACATCATGAGTGCCAATATCCTTTCCATCGCAGGCTCGGACCCGTCCGGCGGGGCGGGCATTCAGGCCGATATCAAGGCGATTTCCGCAAATGGGGCCTATGCCATGGCCGCGATCACCGCCCTGACCGCGCAAAACACCCAAGGGGTCAGCCGGGTCGTGTTGATAGCGCCCGACATGGTGGCCGAGCAGATCGCGATGATCCGGGCCGATATCCGGGTGGATGCGGTCAAGATCGGGATGTTGGGCAGCGCGGAGATCATCATGGACGTGGCGCGGGCGCTGGACGGGCTGGAGGCCCCCATCGTGCTGGACGCGGTGATGGTGGCCAAGGGCGGAGATCGCCTGTTGCAGGCCGATGCGGTGGCGGCTCTGCGCGATCACCTATTGCCGCGCGCCAGTATTATCACCCCGAACCTGCCCGAGGCTGCCGATCTTCTTGGCGAAGACGAGGTGCAGGATGAGGCCGGGATGATGCGACAGGCCAGGGCTCTGCTGAGCCTTGGTGCACAGGCGGTGCTGCTGAAAGGTGGGCATCTGGCAGGCGGGCACAGCCGCGATCTGTTGCTTTGGGAGGGAGGGCAGGATTGGCTGGATGCCCCACGTCATCCCACGCGCAACACCCATGGCACAGGTTGCACCCTGTCAGCGGCTTTGGCGACTTGGTTGGGGCGGGGGCTTGGGATGTCTCAGGCAGTATTTGCGGCCAAGGCCTATGTTACCGGCGCGATTGTCGCGTCAGATATGTTGGACGTGGGGCAGGGCCATGGCCCTACCCATCATTTTCATGGCATTTGGAAGGGCTGACTCAGCGCAGCACGAGATCGGCAAATTGCCCGGTGCCCTGATCGGAGATGAAACGCACGGTGTTGCCCTGCACCTTTACCGCCTGACAATTGGGTCCAAGATCGCGCTTGCCCCAATAAAGGTCGCGGCAGAAAAAGCCCGATTTCCACGTCCATGCGCCGCTCACGTCACGGCCAAAGGCATTGCCCTTGATCTGCCCATCCGGTGTGACGTCCAGTTTGATCCCAAAACGGGTGAGTTGTCGCCCGTTCACAAGCGATACAAAGACCTGTTTGTCGCTGACATGGGCAAAGCTGTCGGCAGACGCCGGGGTGGTTATTGGCATGGCCAGAAAAGCAAGGCTCAACAATGCTACGAGTTTGCGCATGATCATGTCCCTTTTAGCAGATACCAAGGGATACGGTGCAGAGTTCTGAGTGGATCACATTTTGTGGAGGAGACGTCGGGTTACTTCAACCCCAGTACATCCAGCATGTCATATTCGCCCGGCTTGCGCCCCAAGCCCCAAAGGGCCGCCTTCAGGGCACCGCGGGCAAACAGTGCACGATCACTGGCGATATGGCGCAGGACGATCCGCTCGCCAGCACCAGCAAACATCACGTCATGCTCGCCCACAATATCGCCACCGCGAATGGCGGAAAATCCGATATGCCCACGTTCGCGCTTGCCGGTGATGCCATCCCGCGCACGATCTGAGACGGCGTTCAGATCCACACCGCGTCCTACGGCGGCGGCCTCGCCCAGCATCAGGGCTGTACCCGAGGGCGCATCGACCTTCTGGTTGTGATGGCTCTCGATCACTTCGATATCGAAATCCTCGTCCAGCGCGGCGGCCACCTGTTTGGTCAGTTGTACCAACAGGTTCACACCAAGGCTCATGTTCCCGGCACGAATGATCGTGGCGTGGCGCGCGGCGGGTTTGAGCTGTGCAATTTCCTCATCGCTCATCCCCGTGGTGCCGATCACATGCACGGCGCGGGCCTGCGCGGTGAGGGTAGCAAATTCCAGCGTGGCGGCGGGCGCGGTGAAATCAATCACGGCATGGGCTGTGGCAAAGGCCTCGAGCGGGTCATCGGTGACGGTGACACCCAAAGGTGCAGACCCCATCGCGGTGCCGACATCCTGCCCGACCCATGCGTGCCCGTGGCGTTCAACGGCCCCGGAGAGGCGCGCATGATTGCTATCCTGAATGGTCTGGATCAGCATCTGACCCATGCGGCCCGATGCTCCGGTGACGACAATGCCTGGCAGGTCTGTCATGATATACGCCTCTGATGATCTGGCCGTCCGTTTACCGCACCCGGGCGGTGGCCGTCTATCGCGAAGTTTTGCGTGGACGCCCCGTTCATCCGCATCGCCGCTTGGCAAAGCGCGCGATAGGTCTTAGATGCACGCCCATGGCTAAGAACAAGTTTCATGACGGGCCCGGCCCTTCGCAACGCCAGCTGCGCGTGGGCGAGTTGATCCGCCGGACATTGTCCGAGGTGCTGATGCGTGGCGATGTGCACGACCCTGACCTGAACCGGCTATCGGTGACAGTGGGCGAGGTGCGCACCTCGTCTGATCTGAAGGTGGCGACGGCCTATGTTTCGCCCCTGGGAGGGACGGGCAAGGAAGACTTGGTGGGCCTGCTGGCGCGCAACAAGGGCGAGTTGCGCCGGATTATCGGCAAAAAGCTTGAGTTGAAATACGCCCCTGATCTGCGGTTCCGCCTGGATGAGACCTTTGATCAGATGGACGAAACCCGCCGCCTGTTTGCACAAGATGATGTGCGCCGCGATCTGGACGAGTAGATGCGCGGGCTTCTCGTGGCATGTCTGATCCTGCTCGCGGCACCCGCTGCGGCTGTCGAGTGCGAGGATGTCAGCTTCAAGGGCGAGCGTTATGCGTTGTGCGAGGTTGATGCCGCTGCGGATGAACTGCGCCTGTTCCTGACCGATCCGACACGGGATGCCCCCTTTGGCAGCTTTGACAATGTCGAGGCGCAGTTGCGCGATAACGGGGAAACCCTGCGCTTTGCGATGAATGCAGGCATGTATCATTCGGATCGCAGTCCGGTCGGGCATTACGTCGAAGATGGCAAACAGCAAAGACAGGTGATCGCCAGCGATGGTCCCGGCAATTTTGGCCTGCTGCCCAATGGTGTCTTTTGCATCCGTGAGGGCCGCGCCGATGTGATCGAGACGAAACGCTTTCAGCGCGAAAAACCGGCCTGCAATCATGCCAGCCAATCCGGTCCGATGCTGGTGATTGATGGCGCGTTGCACCCCCGGTTCCTGAAAGACAGCGACAGCTATTATGTGCGCAACGGGGTGGGCACCTCGGCGGATGGCAAGACCGCTTGGTTTGCCATCTCGCGCGGCACGGTAAATTTTCACACCTTTGGCACGTTCTTTCGGGACGGGCTGAAAGCGCCGCAGGCGCTGTATTTCGATGGCAATATCTCGCGGCTTTATGCCCCTGATCTGAACCGCAATGATGGCGGTTTTCCGATGGGGCCTATTGTGGGCGTTGTGGGCAAGGCGGACTGACAGATGGCACGCAAGCGTAAGGGCCGCGATATCTCGGGCTGGCTGGTGGTGGATAAACCGGCTGGCATGACCTCGACTGCGGTGGTCAACAAGGTGCGCTGGGCATTGCAGGCGAAAAAGGCGGGCCATGCTGGCACGCTGGACCCCGAAGCGACGGGCGTTCTTGCCGTGGCACTGGGCGAGGCGACCAAGACCGTGCCTTACATCACCGACGCGCTGAAGGCCTATGCGTTCGAGGTGCGGCTGGGACAGGCCACCAATACCGACGATGCCGAGGGTGAGGTGATCGCAACCAGCGATCTGCGCCCTGATGGCGATCAGATTAAGGCTGCTTTAGGTGCCTTTATCGGCGATATCCAACAGGTACCGCCCAAATTCTCGGCTGTGAAAATCGACGGAGAGCGCGCCTATAAACGCGCCCGCGACGGTGAAGAGTTTGAGGTTGAGGCGCGTCCCCTTTGGGTCGAAGAGCTGGTGCTGACTGACCGACCGGATGCCGATCATGTGCATTTGGAAATGATCTGTGGCAAGGGCGGCTATGTACGCTTGATTGCCCGCGATCTGGGCGAGGCGCTAGGCTGTTATGGCCATGTGACATGGCTGCGTCGCTTGTGGTCCGGGCCGTTTGAGGTCGACGAGGGCCTCAGTTTTGAGCAGATCGAACAGATGGCCCAGATGCCCGAACTGGACTCCCATGTCCGCCCCTTAGAGCAGGGGTTGGTTGACCTGCCCATGGTTCGCTGTGCCCCCGAAGCGGCGGCAAAGCTGCGCAATGGCAATCCCGGGATGGTGATCGCGCAGGACGTCGAATACGGTGATGAATGCTGGGCCGCTTGCGACGGGCAGGCCGTGGCCGTGGGCCGCTTCAAGGCCGGTGAACTGCACCCCTCGCGCGTGTTCGTCAGCCATGACTAACCCGGATCAGCTTCCTGATCCCGGCGGCAAGGTGCGTCTGCGCCTGCCCGATGGGGTGATCGGCGGGGCGACATTTTCCGAGTGCGGACGATATCGTCAGGCCTTGTCTCGTGACTGGACGCCCGAAGGCAGCCCCTCGCGTGCGATCCTGTTCATTGGCATGAACCCCTCGGTGGCAGGCGCCGAAGTGTCCGACCCCACCTGCCACCGCGAGTTGATGTTCGCCCGCGACTGGGGCTTTACCCGCTACCTCAAGGGCAATGTGCTGGACTGGCGCGCTACCTCACCCAAGGACCTGCCGGTGGATCCCGTTGAAGCGAACAGCTCGGCGAACCTGCCTACCTTGCAAGAGATGGCGACCGAGGCCGAAACCGTGGTGATGGCCTATGGCAAGCTGCATGCGCGCTACCAGCCGGTGATCGGTCAGGTGATTGATGCAATGCAGGCCTTGGACAAACCGCTGATGTGTCTGGGGTTGAACAAGGATGGATCGGCGAAACACCCGCTTTATCTGCGCAAAGACACCCAGTTGATGGCGTTCCCTCGCCCCGAGGGTTTGTAATCTGCGTGTTGAGCGTATGAAAACGGCGGCTCTGCTACCCCGCCTCACAGCTCAGCCCAAGATCTGCCCCCCTGTCTCAACGCTTTCATTGTTCTCAAAATACTCCCGCCGGACGCACAACAACGAAAGCGTGGCGCAGCCACTCCTTTTGATCATGATCCGCCTCAGGCCGCGCGGCTCATTGCCAGGGTGATTGCCTCGAAGGGTTTCAGAACCGGCCAGGCGGGTTTGGGATGTTCGGGCAGCCGGTTGCGATCGACGTTGGCCAAAAGGCTTGCGGCCAGTTGATCGGGTTTGCGGCGCAGACGCCCGATGTAAAGGCTTTCAGCGGGGCACCCGGCGGTCACGATCACCTCGTGGCCGGGCAGCAGAAGCTGATGATAGGTGACCTGATCAGGCCCTTCGGCGGGCAGGGCTGAGACGCCGTTGATCAGATGCCGCGCAGGCACCAGAACCGCCTCTTTGCCAAACATGTACTCCACCTGCGTGCCACGGATCACCGGCCTTTGATGCGGGGCCACAACGATATCCCGGCGCAACCCAAAATACGGCGCGAGCAGGCGCACCGGGCGGAAGTTCCCGCGTGCAGGCACCGTCCTGCAGACCGTCTGCAAAACCGGCACCACATTGCCTGTTTCAGTCAGCACCAGATCGCCGCGCTTGAGGTGACCAATGGGCAGATACCCGTCCGGGGTTGAAACCGGAACGCTCCCGGCCAGACCGGGCATGGGGCCCAATGGCTCGATCTGATCTGACAGGGCCACGAAAACCACGTCATCGGCCATTTCGCGTTGCCGCGGATCGGTCAGGGTGGTCTTGAAGTCGGCCAGAGGCATCGGGTGAGGGGGTGTCATTTCGGTGACGTGAAGGCTGTCGGTCTCGGGGCGTTCCAGTGCAAGGCGCCCCCATTTGCCGGGCGCATCCCAGCTATAGGTCAGACGCACGATGTCCATCCGCCCGTCGGGTTGATGCGGCAGGGTGGCATGGCGCACCACATCGCGTTGCGATTCGATCAGGATGAACCCGCCCCCCCCGGCAGGGCTTGCAGCGAAAAACTGCAAGGCCAGGGATAGCTGCGTTGAAATGCGATCAGGGTTTGCGGATGACCATCATGAGACAGCCGGGTTTCGGCCATCAGCGTGCCGCGCGCTAACAGCGTATCGGGGTTGACATGGATCACCCGTCCGGGCGGACCCGCACCTAATCCTGCAGGATCAAACCGGCTGTCCGCGCCATCGGTGAACCCGATCCAGGCCACCTCAGGCAGCCTTTTGTCCGGCGGCCAGCAACTGCGCCTCATAACTTTTCAGCATACGCCGCGCGGCCGGGCTGTAACCATGGCCGGTCTCCGGATCGATCTCGGGGAAGAGCGTACAAATCTCGCGCACGATATCGGCCTCAAAGCTGCGCGCGGTTTGTGGGCCGGGCAGGAAACTTTCGGTCTCCAGCCCTTCAGAGAATACCACCTGATGGCGATCAAACAGAATGTGCACATAGGTGATCATGCCGCCGGGTACAGGGCGCACACTGGTTTCATTGACCAGATCACGCGCGGCCACCAGCACTTCGCCCTCGCCGAACAGCAATTCGGCCAGGCTATCGCGGATCAGCATCCGGTGCAGGGGCGACAACATCAACTCGCCATGTTGACCAAAGGTGTCGGCGGCAATCCGGATCGGAGCGAAGTCGCCGATTGCTTCTACATCCCGCGATCCGATCCAGCGCAGGGGCTGAGGGTTCTCATCGCGGGTCGTCACCAGGTCGCCGGGTTCCAGTGCTTCAACCGCCACTGGCCCATCGGGCGTGCGGATCATCGTACCGGCCACAAAGCAGGGGATGGAATCAACCGTGACAAAGCCGGTATCGGTGTCCCCGGTGCTGCTTTCGACGGTGTAGGTAAAGGCGAATTCTTCGATGTCGCCATCCCCGACCAGAACCAGCGTGCCATCGGCGGTCAATTGCACGGTCTGACCGGAATTCAGCATCACGGTGCTGCCGAATCCAGCGCCACCAGTGTGGTCTGCACACTGTCGCCCGCAATCAGCAGCGTAGAATCGTAGCGGTTGTCGGTCACATCCGCGATGCCGATGCGGATCGAATTCACCTCGCCAGAGTTCACCGGGATGGTCAGGGTCAGGGTCATGGTCACGGTGAACCCGTCCATCTCGGTATTGAACTGATCGTTGGTGTTATCGACAAACAAGTTGCCGTTGGACCCGGCATTCAAGTTGTTGGGATCGATATCGCCATCACCGGCGCTGAGTTCGACGAATTGTCCGTTGATCCAGACTCCGACAAAGTCCTGAAAGGCCCCGGTGGCAAACTCCGGAAATTCTTCGGACGAAAAGACGAACTGCATCGTCAGGAAATCGCCGGTCGGGATGAAATCGACATCAAGATAGGAGGCATCAAACGTACTGGCCCCGGCTGCCGCGTTGAACGCCGGATCATTGTTGGACCCGCTGGAATTGGTGGTGGTGTTGGTGCGGATGTTGGATTGCGAAGAGTTATTGGTAAACCCGCGCAAATCGCCGGTGGAAAACATCACGCCGGTATCGCCGGGGGTTACGCCGGGGGCGATGCTGTTGCCATTCGTGTAAATTCCGGAACTGTCATTATCGCCCGTGTAGGACGCGCTGCCCGCGACGATTTGAACGCCATCGCCGAAAATCGTCTCGGCCATCTCCTGCGCTGTCGCGCCGCGATCAATCGGAAGTTCTGTGCCTGCTACCATCTCTGCCTTACCTCACCGGAAAGGCAGCGCAAAACGCCATCGTGAACGGGTTTCCCCCGCCTATAGTTCTGGACGTGTTGTGTCGTCCGCTCGATTGCTGGCCTATTGCGGCCATGCCTGTTTTGCCCTGCCTCGGGTCATTTATTGGGGATTTTTTAGCAAGTTTTGGGAGGTTTGTTAAGGGGTTAATGGGGGGAGGACAGGGGTATCGCATGAATAGCATCTTTTGGTTTGCCTTGATCTTCCATCTCTGATTCAGTTTTCCAAAGTTTATGTCTGGAGGGCGCTGTTTTGGAAAATACCGTGTTGTTTCAATCTTTTGCCTCGCCGATTTCCGATCCTCGCCAGGAGACGAAGGTGTTGTATCCACTTGATGGGATTCCGCTTTTGAGCCTGTGCGGAGTGGTGTCGGGGTGTGGGAGTTTTGTCGATGTTGCCCTTTATGGCGAGGAAAAGTCGGGTTTCCTGCGCAAGTTGGCTACGTTTGAGCATGGCATACCCTCCCGTGACACGCTTTCGACGGTGTTTCGGGCGCTTGATCCTGAAGAGTTCAACGCAGCCTTTGCCGCGTGGGCGTCCGGGTTGGCCGGACGCGTTGGAGGAACGCTCGTTGCCATTGACGGCAAGACAGCGCGAGGCTCAAGGGCCGGTGGTGAAACGCCTCTGCATCTGATCCCGGCCCGGTGTAACGATCTACGTCTCGTGCCCGGCCAGCAAGCCGGCGCGCACAAAAAGAACGGGATCAAGGACATCCCCGTGCTTCCGGATTTGCTTTTCCTTGAGGGAGCAACCGTGACCCTGGATGCGATGGGGTGCCAACGTGAGATCGCCTGCAAAATCCGTGACAAGGGTGCTGACTATGTGCCGACCCTGAAGGGCAATCAGGGGCTTCTCCATGAAGACGTGAAA
Organism: Roseovarius sp.; assembly: GCA_965207105.1. Lineage (GTDB taxonomy): Bacteria > Pseudomonadota > Alphaproteobacteria > Rhodobacterales > Rhodobacteraceae > Roseovarius. The sequence continues at coordinate 221,262 of CBDBLS010000016.1, forward strand.
CTGTGGTTCGAAGAACAGGATCGGGAAAACACAGAATCACTACAGACGGTTGACGGCGACAAGGATAGGATTGAAACGCGAACATACACCCAATGCGACGCCATCGGCCGGTTGAAAAAGCGCCATCCCCATCGGGAGGGGTTGGTCAGCATTGGCCGCGTCGTCCCGCTTCGGGAAAGTGGCGGGAAGACGACACGGCAAACGCGGTACTTCATCCCGTCCCTGCCAAAAGACGCCGCGCGCCTTGCCCATGCCGTACGCTCTCACCGGGGAATTGAAAACCGCCTCCACCGGGTGCTTGATGTCACCTTCCGCGATGACGACAGCCGGATACGAAAAGATCACGCACCCGCCAACTTCGCCGTCATCAAGCACATCGCAATGAATTTGCTCAACAAAGCAAAAAGCGAGAACTCCCTCGGAGGAATGCGGAAAAGGGCAGGCTGGAACAACCGCTTCCCGCTTCAAATCCTCGCGCCGTGAAACTCATGCGATTCCCCTGGGGGGAGGACCTTGATTTTACCTGCCAAAAGCGGCTTTCCCGCCACATTTGCGCTGTCCCGCAAAGCGGGGTAGGGACAGGCTGATAGATCAGAAATGCGATGAATGGCCGGTTTAAATGATGCCCACCCCCCCCGTTGACCCAGTTGAATTGACCGCTGATTTGCTGCGTTGCCCCTCGATTACCCCAGAGGAAGGCGGCGCATTGGTGCTGCTTGAGAGCGTGCTGAGCGATGCCGGATTTGCCTGCACCCGTGTTGATCGCGGCGGCATCTGCAATCTTTTTGCCCGCTGGGGCGACAAGGCGGCTGCTAGAACCTTTGGCTTTAACGGCCATACCGATGTGGTGCCGTTGGGGGATGAGGCCGCGTGGAGCGTGCCGCCATTCGGAGCTGTGCAGAAAGATGGATATCTCTGGGGTCGGGGTGCCACAGATATGAAATCCGGTGTTGCGGCTTTTGTGGCGGCGGCGGTCGATCTGGTCCAGACCACTCCGCCGGACGGGGCCGTGATCCTGACCATCACCGGAGATGAAGAGGGTGATGCGGTGGATGGCACAACCGCCCTGCTGGATTGGATGGCCGGGCAGGGCGAGGCGATGGATGTGTGCCTTGTCGGCGAACCCACCTGCCCGGACAAGATGGGCGAGATGATCAAGATCGGGCGACGCGGATCGCTGTCGGCCCAGTTCACACTGACCGGGGTGCAGGGCCATTCGGCCTATCCGCATCGCGCCAGGAACCCGCTGCCCGCCATGGCGCGGCTGATGGACCGGCTGGCCAGTCACGAACTGGATCAGGGCACGGACCATTTTGATCCGTCAACCCTGGCTGTCGTGACCATCGACACCGGCAATCCGGCCACCAATGTGATCCCGGCTGAATGCCGCGCGACCGTCAACATCCGGTTTAATGACGTCCATCGCAGCGATGACCTGATTGCCTGGATGCAGGGTGAGCTGGACCGCGTCACCGATGCGTTCGACGTGACCGGCAACATGAATATGAAAGTTTCTGGCGAGAGCTTTCTTACCCCCCCGGGGCCGCTTTCGGATCTGGTTGCGCGCGCGGTAGAGGCAGAAACCGGCATCGCACCCGTGCTGTCGACCACGGGTGGCACCTCGGATGCGCGGTTTGTCAAAGATCATTGCCCGGTGGTGGAATTCGGTCTGGTGGGTCAGACCATGCATCAGGTCGACGAGTGCGTCTCGGTCCAGCAAATCGGCCAACTGAAAACCATCTATGGGCGTATCCTTCGGGATTACTTCGCGGGATGATCGAGATCGGACCAAGCGATGACCTGACCACTTGCCTGGCGCTGCGCCACGAGGTGTTTGTCAAAGAACAAGGTGTCTCGCTGGCCGATGAACAGGATGGCCGCGATGACGACGCGCATCACATTCTGGCCTGTGTGAACGGTGATCCGATGGGCACAGCCCGCATCCTGATCAAAGGCGAGACCGGCAAGATCGGCCGCGTCTGCGTTCTGAAAGCGGCGCGTGGCATCGGGCTGGGGGAGGGGTTGATCCGCGCCTGTCTGGACCATCTGCGTCAACAGCCGGGCGTCACCCGCGCCGAACTGGGGGCGCAAACTTACGCGCTGGGGTTCTACGAAAAGCTGGGCTTTGTGGCCTATGGCCTGATCTACGATGATGCGGGGATGCCGCACCGGGATATGGAGCAAGCCCTGTGATCCGCCCGCAACTGGTGGTGATGTTGAAGCTGCCGCGTCCGGGGCGCGTGAAAACCCGTCTGGGGCGCGATATTGGCATGATAGACGCGGCGTGGTGGTTCCGCCATCAGGTCGCGCAGTTGCTGCGCCGCCTCGAAGATCCGCGCTGGGATTTGATCCTGGCGGTTGCGCCGGATACGCAAGCTCTGCAGGCCCGCGTCTGGCCCGCACATCTGCCCCGAATACCCCAAGGCTCCGGCGACCTGGGTGCGCGAATGGCGTGGGTGATGCGCACACGCCCCCCCGGGGCCGTTTGCATCATTGGCGGCGATATCCCGGGGGTCGAAAAACCTCATATCGTGCGGGCGTTTGCGCGGCTGGGCAATCACGGGGCGGTGTTCGGGCCTGCCCCTGACGGGGGCTATTGGCTGGTTGGGCTAAAACGCGTGGGCGCGGTGCCCACCGGCCTGTTCGAGGATGTCCGCTGGTCGAGCGATCACGCCCTGTCCGACAGTATGGCGACCCTGCCGGATAGCCGGATTGCGCTGATTGATACGTTGCAGGATGTGGATACGGCGGCTGATCTGCGGGTCTGAAGACGCCTGACAGCTATGCCTTGCCCAACATCCGGCCCAGCGGTCTGCCCCCAACGATATGCAAATGGTAATGCGGCACTTCCTGCACGCCATCCTGTCCGGCATTTGAGAGGGTGCGGTAGCCCGCGCCGGTATCGCCGGGGCTGATGCCTTTAAGACGACATATCTCGGCAGTGGCGCGCATGAAATCGATGATCTCTGCATCGCTGGCCTCAGATGCGAAATGATCGTGGCACACATAGGCCCCTTTGGGGATCACCAGCACATGCACAGGCGCTTGCGGTTGAATGTCGTTGAACGCCAGCGTGTGCTCGGTCTCCAGCACGGTGCTGTTGGGAATCTCGCCCCGCAGGATTTTGGCAAAGATATTCTGGTCGTCATAGGTGTAGGGCATTATCAGTCCTCAATCTGCAAAGAGGTGGTCATCGCTCGAAATCTCCCGCGCTTTTTCGGGCGTGATATCCAGAAAGCGGGTCAGCAAGTCGTCGTGCTGCTCGCGGCCGTCGCTTTGGCGCAGGATGATGTGGTTTTCAAAGTCTTCATCGCGGATGCGGTCACTTTCGAATGTCATGTCACTTCGGATCGTGGGCAACAACCGCTCAAGTGTTTCCTTGGACGTCTGTTCGCCCGCAAGACCCACGCGCCGGGCGTGGCCGATCAGGTAGTCATCGGTGAAATCACACTGCACTTCCAGCAGTTTGGTCACCGACCGGTCGCCACAGAAATCCTGCAAAAGATCAATCTCGCCGGGGTCCATGCAGACAATCAGCCAGTCCGTTTCGTAGTAATCAAACAGCATCCGCATCAGGGCGCGACGGTGGCGTGTGCGCTTTTCGACACTGGCCTGAATACCACCCAGATCAGGCAGCATGGTGCTGTCCTCGTTAAAGAGATACTCGATCGCGGGTACATTGATGACCTGCCTGATCCGTTCCAGCAGGCGTTTGGCCACATGCCATTTCTTGGAGATCACAATCATCAATTCGCGTTCACGCCCCAGTGTCGATTCCGTTTCCCAGAACCGGCTGGCAAAGCGCCGCCCGATTCGGCCGCGACCGGTCAGAAACTTGAACAGGTTGCGCCCCTCATTCGAGATCTGGAACTGAACGTCCCCATCGGCATAGAGCGCCCCAAGCCGTTTTTTCAGCTCCAGCGCCTCGCCGCTGATCTTGCGGGCGAACAGATAGTCCTGACCGAGCAGAAGATCGTAGTGATCGTTGTAAAACGTCACCGGCATCCCGTAATCGGTGAACATCAGAAAGGTCAGGGTGCGCGTCTGGATTTCGTTCTCGGGGATCAGATGGCGCACGAGGGTCTGGAAAAACGTTTCATCCGGAATCCAGGTGGTGCGGAAAAAGCGCATCACATCGCGGCGTTTGCGGGTGAATTCCAGAATCCACTCGATGGTGCGGCGGCGCAGACACCACCATTGGCTGCCGATCTGTATCTGGATATCAGACGGGATTTCACGCGTCAGGCCCAGCCGCCTCTGAAACTCAAACGCGGCGTAAAAGCGTTTGGGCTGGGTCCGTTCATTGAAGTAATGGCGATAGGTCAACCGCTCTTCCTTCATGTCGGTCTTGATCCAGTCACTTTCGAAGTAATCAAAGCTTTCGATGTAATCCACATCGTGGTCGTCCAGAAACTCATGGGTGTAGCGGGCTGACTTGATCGCCATGCAATCACCAGACAGTATGTAGAAATGCGTGGCGCGGGGAAACTGATCCACCGCCGCTTCAACCGCATAAAGCGAGGCCTGCACCAAAGACCATTCGCCCCAGCCGCACCTGATGCGTTTTTTGGCAAAGGTCACGTTGGGATTGTCCGCCAGTGCCGTCTTGATCTGCGCGAAATGGCTTGCGCTGGCGCGGGCGTCAAAGTGAATCGCCATGTAATCACCCGCGGCCGTCAGCATTTCTGCCTGACGGATGATCGCCTCTGGGTCTTTGTGACACAGCAGTATGAATGCGATTTTTGCCATTATCGAAACGGTTTACCCAAGTTAGCTAGGATTGTTTACCCTGATAATGGTGAAAAGGGATTGAATAAACAGGCTTTCTTTGCAGATTTTAACCGGTTAAAACCGCAAAAACCCGAAAAGTCGTCGGGCAATGGGGTTTTGGAGGCAGCGAATATGGGGTTTCCCGGCACATGGATGACCGAGAGTGAAAGCGTGGTGTACCGCGTGGTGCCCAAATGCGCCTGCTCGACCATCGGCCAGATTATGTACTATTCCGATCATGGCGAGTTCTTTGACGGCGATATTCATGATGCCAAGGATGGCCTTCATAAATGGGCGCGCGAGGACAGCCAGAAGCTGATCAATGCCAATGTGCGCACCCACACGTCTTATGCGTTCACCTGCGTGCGCAATCCCTATACCCGCATCCTGTCATCGTTTTTTGACAAGATTTGCGGTATTCAGCGCAATGGCAAACGCTACCGTGGCAAGCTGGTCCCGCTTTTGATCCAGAAATACGGGATCGAGGTGGGCGGCGATGATGGCAAGCAGGAGTTTGACCAAATCCAAAGCTTCCGCCGCTTCTTGCTGTTTGCGCGCGACACCATCCGTTGGCGCCGCCCGATGGATCCGGACATTCACTGGTCAGCGATGTCGGGTCACGTCTCGACCTTTATTGCCAACGGCGGCACCTATGACAAGATTTTCTGGACCGAGCAGTTCAATGACGGGATGGACGAGGTTCTGAACGCGATCAAATCGCCCAGGAAAGTCGATATCAAGAAAATACCGCGTTTTAACGAAAGCGAAGGCCACGGCCCCAAACGCGCTCATCCGGTCGAGGATTACTTTGACGATCTGTCGATGCATCTGGTCAAGGAAATCTATCACCGCGATTTCGAACTGTTCAAATATGATTTCGACGATCCCTCGAACAAGATGCCGATTGGCGAGATTGACCTTGACGAGGTGCACGCCAAGCTGGGCGAGTAGGGGACCGGGTATTCCGGCACGTCACTGTACGGCAAACCGAAGTAAAGCTGGTGACCTAGAGAAGCGGCATCGAGGTCTGGTTCGATGTAGGTTTCTCGGACGCCTTGCGCTGTGTTTGAGTGACGCGGTTTCGTTGCTTGGCGTCGGAGAAGCGCTCAAGCGGGAAATCGCGGGGTTGGGCTTTGGTGGGTTGGTTGTTATGGGGATTTGCGCGTTGGGCTTGCGTCTGGTTTGACCTGACAGACTGGTTGAACAGACCTTGTTGTGCTTGCACGGTGTCTGCGTTGCCAACACCTTGTCGATATGCGCGGTGTTTTGTCGTCGTCATCACCTCTTGCTTTATCCACGACAAGATCAGTGCACAATGATGGGTTCGCAGGTGATGTCGCCTGCGGCTGAAGGTGTTGTTCGTTATGTGTGGCGCGCGTTTCATGCTGCGGCCCTTTTTGATTTTGGTGGCGCTCTGGGGTGCTGATTTGGCGCAACTGTGTCGATGATGATCAACCGCCCGCCGCAACACGGACAAGGAAGCGCGAGGACACGGGGCAACTCAATAGTATCGCCGGGACCGTCCTCATCAGTGCGATCTTTGTTTGATCGGTTGGCCCCGAGCAACTGCCTGATCCTGGCGATATTGGCCGCGCGATTGCCGTTCCCGAAGAACCCGTAGTGGCGGATGCGGTGCTGGCCTTTGGGCAAGACGTGGATCAGGAAGCGGCGGATGAACTCAGGCGTCGTTAGCGTCATGGCAGTGTGGCGACCCGCGCCTTTAAGGCGGTAATCCTTGACGCGGAAGGTGACACTGCGCTCATCGAAACGGATCAGGCGGCTGTTGGAAATGGCGATCCTATGGGTGTAGCGCGACAGGTATGCCAGCACGACCTTTGGCCCCGCGAACGGTTCCTTTGCATAGATGACCCAGTCGATCCTGCGCAGCGGTTTGAGGAAGGCATTGAAGGAATTTTGGTCGGTTAGGTCCGTAAGATCGCCAAAGAAGTGCAACTTCCCGGCTTTGTGTAGTTTGACCAGTCCTTCCAGAATGAGACGTCGGTACAGACGCGATAGCACCCGAACGGACAGAAAGAAGTTCTTGCGACAGGCGATCCACTTTGTGCCGTCCGCAGACAAGCCACCGCCCGGCACAATCATGTGGACATGCGGGTGGCGCGTCATGGCCGAGCCCCAGGTGTGCAGCACAGAGATCATACCGGCCCGGGCATCGAGGTGCTTCGGATCGGCTGCGATTTTGATCACCGTGTCGGCGCTGGCCCGCATCAACAGATTGTAGATCTCGCGTTTGTTTTGATGTGCAATGTCGGCAATCTGCTTTGGCAGGGTGAAGACGAGGTGAAAGTACCGCACTGGCAGCAATTCAGCCTCGCGTGCCGCCAACCATACCTTTGCCGCACCTGCCTGACATTTGGGGCAATGGCGGTTGCGACATGAGTTGTAGGCGATGTGCTCGTGGGCGCAGTCGGCGCAGCGTGCCACATGCCCACCAAGCGCCGCTGTGCGGCAGCGTTCGATGGCGTTCATCACCTTGAACTGGTCAAAGCTGATGTGACCTACATTTATGGCGCGATACGCAGCACCATAGGTGCGGAAGATTTCCGCAACTTCCAGCGATGGAGAAGGCAAAGTGGCTTACGAAGGCCTGGCTTTGCCTTTCCTGCGTCTGGATTTGTTCAAGTCATCCAGTGGGCTGTCGACTGCTGCAATCATCCCAGTCGCAACGCTGGCGTAGCGGGCGGTTGTCGTCAGTTTAGTATGACCGGGAAGTGCTTGTATCACCCGGATATCGACGCCACGCTCCAACAGATGGGGCGCAAACGAATGACGCAATGTGTGCAACGTGACCGGCTTAGTGATACCCGCCTCCTGCGCAGTCTGTTTGAACAATCGAGATATCTGGCGGGCCGAAAGGTGTTTGCCACGATAACCGGGGAACAAGACCCGCTCTGGCCCAGGCACATCCTTATCCTGACCCGTTGGACGTTCTTTCCACCAATCACGCAAAAGCCCCGGAATATCGCCGGGCAGCATTACGTTGCGGTCCTTGCGTCCCTTCGCTTGGACAATCCGGATGATCTCTTGCGCGCCGTCGATATCACCAACCTTGAGCCGAACGACCTCGCCCGCGCGCATCCCGCAGCCATAAGCGAGTGACAACATCACCTTCGCCTTCAGACTGGGTGCCATCGCCAGGATCCGTTTGATCTCCTTCTTGCTCAAAACCAGCGGCACCTTCACCGGTTCCTTGAGGCTGAAAATCTCAGCAACCAGATCGTGCCGCCTGAGCGTCACACGAAACAGAAACTTGACGCCCGTCATGGTCTGATTGCGCGTGCAGATGCTGGTGCCTGTCTCCATCAGATGAAGCTGGAAATGCTTCACGTCATCGGCTGTAGCCGTGTCCGGAGAGCGCCCCAGCCAAGCCGCAAAACGCTTGCAGGCACGCAGGTGACTGGTCTGTGATGCAGGTCCAGGCGTACGCGCCGCCATGTCCGAAATCATGCGTGCACGAAGCGGTGTCGATTGCTGAATGTTCATGGGAAATCCTCTGTCAATCGAGGCAAAATCACCTCGACAAACAGCAGACACCCGACCTCAAAACCCGCGCAACGTATCCCTGTGCAACCAAACGCCCGCAGCAAGCGCCCTATCGCGAAGCGATTTAGTGCTTGAGGACTAAACCGCGTTGGGCCTTTGCGGTTCAATGGCTGGATTCGGCGCTTTGCGAGATACACTTTAGCGACACCACCACGCCGCACGTCGACCGAGACGCCTGTTTTAGCGGCTACGCCGCAAGGAAAGCGGCCCGTCATGTCGCGTTAACCAGGCTGGGCGTGCTCAATGCAGGGGCGTCGATGTCGCGAATATCTTCGGTTCCAGACATCATTGGTCTGGCATCCGATCCGGTTTGCATCTGGGTCCTGAGCCATCTCATTTTTTCATTCGCAGAAATTGCTTAGGCAAATCCAAACCCACGATGAGAGAGACTTTTGTTTTGCCCGTCGGCAAAAGGTGAGACGTTTCAGACAACGCAAATCGCCAGCTGGCGTCGTGGCGACTGAGACGGGCGCGCAGCCTGGCTGTTCTCTGGAACACACATCCAGATTGCCATCACCGAAGCTATGAGATCTCCTAGGGCCTGTTGACATTCGGGGTTCCCATTTTGCCTGAAGTCTGATTCAAGCTTCCAAAATGGAGGTGTTGATGGACGCAAATCGTTTGGCTGTTTCCGATGAGCTTTGGGAGAAGATTGAGCCGCTTATACCGGGCAAGGCAGGCGATCCGGGTGTTACCGCGCGCAATAATCGCCGGTTTATGGAAGCAGTATTATGGCGCGTACGCACAGGGTCCCCATGGCGGGATTTGCCCAAAGAGTTTGGCAACTGGAACAGCCAGTTCAAGCGATTTCGTCGATGGGCCAGGAACGGCGTGTTCGAGAGTCTTTTCAATGCCATGAGTGGCGAGCCGGACCTGGAATATGCCCTTATCGACGGGACGATTGTTCAAGCTCATCAGAAGGCTTCGGGCGCAAAAGGGGGACTCAACACCAGGCTATCGGACGCTCTCGCGGCGGACTGACGACCAAGGTCGTGGCCTTGGTCGATGCGCTCGGTAACCTGTTCCGGTTTCTGCTTTTGCCGGGACAGGCACACGACATGAAGGGGGTCGCTCCTCTGATCAAGGGGGCTTCCTTTGGGGCGTTGCTGGCCGACAAAGCCTTCGACGCCGACTGGCTCCTGCAAGACCTTGATGAGCGTGGCGCAACCGCTGTCATCCCGCCCAAATCGAACCGAAAAGTTCAACGGGACTACGATACCCACATGTACAAGTGGCGCCATCTCATCGAAAACTACTTCGCAAAGATCAAGGAATTCAGAGGCATAGCAACGCGATACGACAAGACTGATACAAGCTACGCTGCCAACTGGCACCTCTGTGCCATGCTCATTGCAACACGATGATTGTCAACAGACCCTAGAAAGGGTGCAAGATGCCAAACGAAAAAGTTGATACGCTGATTGTTGGCGGCGGCCAGGCAGGTATCGCCATAAGCGAACACCTGAGCAACGCGGGCGTCTCCCACCTCGTGCTTGAAAAGAACCGGATCGCCGAGGCGTGGCGCACCGACCGCTGGGATGCGCTGGTTGCAAACGGCCCCGCCTGGCATGACCGGTTCCCGAACATGGAATTTGAAAACAACGATCCCGATGAATTCGTCTCAAAGGATCGCTTTGCACAGTATCTGATCGACTATGCGGCCATGATCAAAGCGCCGATCCGCGAGGGGGTCGAGGTGACCGAGGCCACGCGCCTGCCCGGCGCGAACGGGTTTCTGGTTAAGACCAGCACAGGCGATATCGAGGCCCGCCGCATTGTCGCAGCCACAGGCGCGTTCCAGCATCCGGTTATTCCCCCCATCGTGCCCGAAACCGCCGGTGTCGAGCAGATCCACTCGTTCCATTACAAGAACCCCGATCAGCTCCCCGCAGGGGCCGTCATGGTCGTCGGTGCGGGATCTTCGGGCGCGCAGATCGCAGATGAGCTGAACCAGGCCGGGCGCAAGGTTTTCCTGTCGGTCGGACCACACGATCGCCCTCCGCGCCGTTACCGGGGCCGTGATTTTGTCTGGTGGCTGGGCGTTCTGGGCCTGTGGGATATCGCGGCACCTGTGCCGGGGACCGAACATGTCACCATCTCAGTCAGTGGCGCCAATGGCGGGCGCACGATGGATTTCCGCCGGTTGGGGGGCGAAGGCGTAACCCTCACAGGCCTCACCAGCGGGTATGACGGTGGTGTCCTGAGTTTTTCGGATGATCTGCAGAAGAACCTCGCCGCAGGAGATGCGAACTATAACGAATTGCTGGACATGGCCGACGCCTATGTGGCGCGCACCGGCATTGATCTTCCGCAGGAGCCCGACGCCCGCAGGGCGTTCCCGGATCCCGAGTGTCTGACACATCCAATTCGATCGATCGATCTGGAAAAAGAAGGCGTGACCTCGATCATCTGGGCGACGGGGTTTCGGCAGGATTTCAACTGGCTCAAGGCGGATGCGTTCGATGCGAAAGGTGCGCCGATCCATCAGCGCGGTCTGTCGGTTGAACCGGACATCTATTTCCTCGGATTGCCCTGGCAATCGCGGCGTGGATCGTCGTTTCTTTGGGGCGTCTGGCATGATGCCAAATACGTCGCGGATCAAATTGCGATCCAGCATTCCTACGAGCGTTATGATGGTCAGGCGGCCATCGTGCGAACGGCTGAAGATTGAAGCAAGGATTTAGAAATGGCCCACGAGCGTATCCGCAAGTTCAACACATCCGACACCTATCCAGAGCAAAACCTGGACAACGATCTGTGTCAGGCCGTTGTCACGCAGGGGGGCAAAACTGTCTACCTGCGGGGTCAGTGCCCGCAGAATCTTGATGACGCTGTCAATCTGGATAGTCATGATCCGGTGGAGCAGACCCACAAGGTCATGCAAAACATCAAACAGTTGATCGAAGAGGCAGGTGGCCAGATGGACCATCTGGTCAAAGTGGTGGTCTACATCACCGATGTCCGTCACCGTGAAGATGTTTATCGGACCATGGGGCAATACATCAAAGGCGTTCATCCCGTGTCCACCGGATTGGTCGTTCAGGCGCTGGCGCGTTCCGAGTGGCTTGTCGAGATAGACGGCACCGCTGTTATCCCGGACTGATGCGATGACATTCTCGCTTGTCGCGCGGTGCCCTGAAACCGGAATGTTCGGCCTGGCGATTGCGTCGTCTTCGCCCGCAGTTGCCACGCGGTGTTCCTTCGCGCGCGCAGGTGTCGGGGCGGTTGCCTCGCAGAATGTGACCGACCCGTCCTTGGGGCCAAAAACGCTGGATCTGATGCAAGACGGCCTCAGCGCGCCGCGGGCCGTTGACGAGGTGATCCGGCGCAGCGACTTCACAGAATACCGCCAATTGCTCGCCATTGACGGTGCTGGAAACACGGCCATCCATTCCGGGCCAAACTCGCTTGGGATTTGGACGCAGGCCGAGGGTGTGAGTGTGGCGTCTGGTGGCAATCTGCTGGCAAATGACACAATCCCGCAGGCCATCTTGGATGGTTTTAGCGCAGCGCAAGGCCATATTGGCGACCGTATGATTGCCGCCATGCGGGCCGGACTGGCTGCGGGCGGTGAAGCCGGGCCGATCCATTCTGCCGGTATGAAGATTGTCGATAAGGTCAGCTGGCCTATTGCCGATTTGCGCTGTGATTGGACCGAGGACTGCCCGATTGAAAACATCGCGACCGCGTGGACCATCTATAAACCCCAGTTGGACGCTTATATCCAGCGTGCCCTGGACCCTCGCGAGGCCCCGTCTTACGGCGTGCCGGGCGACGAGTAATCAGAGAGAAAACATATGCTTGATTACTCACATGAAGACTGGAAATCCCGTGCCGACGCCCTGCAGTTCCGCAATCAGGCCTTTATCAGCGGAACGTTCGTTGATGCGGCGTCGGGCAAGACCTTCCTAAGCATAAACCCGGCAACTGATGCTGTTCTTGCGGATGTCGCGGAGTGTGATGCCGAAGATGTGGACCGGGCCGTCGCAGCCGCGCGCGCAGCGTTTGAGGCAGGCAGTTGGTCACGGGCCGATCCTGCACACCGCAAGGCAGTCATGCTGAAGCTGGCTGAGTTGATCCGCGAAAATCTGGAAGAGTTTGCACTGCTCGACAGTCTCGACATGGGAAAGTTGGTGAAAGACGCCGCGACCGTTGATGCCCCGGGGTCGGCGCATTTCTTTCAATGGTACGCGGAATCGATCGACAAGATATATGACGAAGTGGCCCCGACTGGCCCGGGTGACCTCGCGCTGATCAAGCGCGTGCCTCTGGGCGTTGTTGGGGCGGTGACGCCCTGGAACTTCGCGCTTGATATGGCGACCTGGAAGGCCGCTGCGGCCTTGGCCGCGGGGAATTCGGTTGTTCTGAAACCGGCGGAACAGTCTCCGTTGTCGGCGTTGCGATTGGCGGAACTGGCCTCTGTCGCAGGCATTCCTGACGGGGTTTTCAACGTCGTGACCGGGTACGGGGTCACAGCGGGCAAAGCCCTTGGCCTGCATATGGATGTTGGCTGTCTGACCTTCACCGGATCGACGGCTATCGGCAAAATGTTCATGCAATACTCGGGCCAGTCAAACCTGAAACAGGTTTGGCCCGAAACAGGCGGCAAAAGCCCCAATCTGATCTTTGCGGATTGTGAAGATCTGGAGGCAGCGGCCGACATGGCTGCCTTCGGCATTTTTTCAATCAGGGTGAGGTCTGCTCGGCGAATTCCCGGCCGTATGTGGAGCGGTCCATCAAGGACGCTTTCGTCGAGAAACTGATCGCGCGGGCAAAAGAGGCGCAGCCCGGCGACCCGCTTGATCCGGCCTCCAGGATGGGGGCGATTGTTGATAAATCGCAGACCGAGGGCATCATGCGGTTCATCAATGAGGGTAAGAAAAGCGTAAATCTGGTGGCCGGTGGCGAACAGGTGAGCATCAATGGCAAAGGGTCGTTTGTACAGCCGACGATCTTTGATGACGTGGACCATACCAATCCCCTCGCGCGGGATGAGATTTTCGGCCCCGTTTTGTCGATCATTCCCTTTGACAGCGAAGCAGACGCGGTGCGCATGGCAAATGACAGTATTTATGGTCTGGCGGCGTCGGTCTGGACAGACAATCTGCACCGGGCGCACAGGGTATCAGACGCCCTCAACGTTGGCACGGTTTCCGTGAATACTGTTGACGCCCTGTCCGCCATGACGCCGTTTGGCGGCATGAAGCAATCTGGCTTTGGCAGAGACCTGTCCTTACACTCAATTGACAAATACACTGCTCTGAAAACAACGTGGATAAAGTACAAAGCGTAAATCAGATGCACAACATCGAGGCGACCTATGCCATGCCATCACGATTCACACTGCGCCAGCCGGAGTATTTCGTTGCCGTCGGTCAGCTGGGATCCATCGCGCAAGCCTCTGAAAAAGTGAACGTGTCCTCGCCATCCATTTCAGCTGCGATAACTCAGCTGGAGAAGGTGTTTGGAATCCCGCTCTTTGTGCGCCAACACGCACAAGGGTTGTCATTGACCCAGGCAGGACGCCGGATGATGGAGCAGGTCACGCTTGTTTTGCGAGAGTCGGATTATCTGATTGATCTTGCCGGAGACCTTTCAGGCACCGTGCGCGGGCCGCTGAATATCGGTTGCCTGGTGACGTTTGCTCAGGTCGTCCTGCCGTCTATACGACGCAATTTCGAAACCGAATTTCATGAGGTGCGGATTAACCAGTTTGAACTTAATCAGGCCGAGATATTCAGCGCCCTGCGCCGCGCAGAAATTGATGTGGCCTTGACCTATGATCTGAACTTGCCTGCGGATCTGGTTTTTGAAAGCCTGGTCGAGCTTCCACCCTATGTCGTGGTCGCCCAAGGCCATCCCCTGGCCGCTGAAACATCGGTCTCTGCAGAAGAGCTTGTCAACCACCCAATGGTACTGCTCGATCTGCCGTTCAGTTCAGAGTATTTTTTGTCATTTTTTGCCGGACTCGACGCCAAGCCGCATATCGCCGAACGCACAAAAGATATGGCCGTCATGCGCAGTCTGGTTGCAAATGGCTTTGGCTATTCCATTGCCAATGTCAGACCTCTGAACGATCTCTCGCCAGACGGTAAGCCGCTGAAATTTATACCCATGCGCGGGACCGCCCGGCCGATGCGTATGGGATTGCTGATGCCCACCGATGCGGAACGGGCAAATGTGATTCGGGCTTTTGTTGGCTATTGTAAACATCAGCATGACACGGGTGAATTCCCTGTTATCGCCGGATAGATCAAACGTCCCGCTTAGCTTTTACCTAAGCTGCGGTTGCGTAAGCGCGTCTTTCGTTCCGCGGGTGGGTTGATATTTTGAAAGCAACCAGCTTTTGAGGAGGCGTAAATGCGCGACCCACGTTACGATATTCTGTTTGAATCCATGGCCATCGGGCCTGTCACTGCAAAAACAGATTCTACCAGGTGCCCCATTGCAATGGGGGCGGGTATCGCGATCCGTCGGCTGCGGCCGAAATGCGCGCCACTAAAGCAGAAGGTGGCTGGGGCGTTATCTTCACCGAACAGTGCGAAATGCACCATACGTCGGAAATCACACCCTTCATCGAACTACGCCTGTGGGAAGACAAGGATATTCCGCAGCTTAGGAAGATGTCAGAGCGGATGAAAACACATGGTGGATTGGCCGGTATCCAGCTGGCTTATTCCGGCATCAATGGTCCGAACCTCTACACCAAAGAAGTTCCGCTTGCGCCATCGGCGATGCCAATCCGCACGTTTACAAACGATCCCGTGCAGGCCCGCGCGCTTGATAAAAGCGACATCAAGGATTTGCGTCGCTGGTTTGTGAACGCAGCAAAACGCTCTCAGGATGCGGGCTTTGACTTTCCACAATCTGGTCTAAAGCCTCCGACTTTAGTCGGAAAAACATTCAAACGTGCGCCGAAGGCGCTCATGAACCACTGAACCCTCTGACTTTAGTCGGAGGAGGTTCAGTTGATCTGCCTTTACGGTGCCCATGGGTTCGGAATTTTCCAACACTTCCTGAGCCGCGCAACCAATCAGCGCAGCGATGAATATGGCGGCAGTCTGGAAAACCGGGCGCGTTTTGTGAACGAGGTCATCGCGGACATTAAGGACGCAGTGGGTGACACGATGGGGATTACCCTGCGTGTCAGCCTTGACGAAACCATCGGCGATCTTGGGTTTTCCAATGCCGAGGTGCGCGATTTCATCGAGATGAACAAAGACCTGCCCGATCTGTGGGACCTCGCGCATGGGACGTGGGAAGACTGCTCCGGCCCGTCCAGATTCAAGGAAGAAGGCGCACAGGAACAGCTGGTGCGGGGCATTCACGAACTGACCGACAAGCCAATTGTGGGTGTCGGTCGCTTCACCAGCCCGGATGTGATGGCCAAAATGATCCGCACCGGCACGCTGGATTTCATCGGCTGTGCGCGCCCGTCAATCGCTGACCCGTTCCTGCCAAAGAAGGTGGAAGAGGGGCGGATCGAAGACATTCGCGAATGCATCGGCTGCAATATGTGCATCACCGGCGATATGACGATGTCGATCAGCCGCTGCACGCAAAACCCGACCTTCATGGAAGAATGGCGCAAGGGCTGGCACCCTGAAAAGATGAATGAAAAAGGCGATAGCAGCAATGTGCTGGTGGTTGGCTCGGGCCCTGCCGGGCTGGAGGCCACATGGGCGTTGTGCCGTCGTGGCTACGAGGTTGCCGTGGCCGAGGCCAAGACCGAAATCGGGGGGCGTGTGGTGCGCGAAGCCAAGCTGCCGGGCCTGTCGGCTTGGGGTCGTGTTGTGGATTACCGCCAGTACCAGCTGTCGCAACGCCCGGACGTAGAGATTTATCTGGAAAGCGAGTTGGACGTCGACAGTATCCTTGAATTTGGCTTTGAAAATGTCTGTATCGCGACGGGCGCGAAATGGCGGGCCGACGGCGTTTCCCGCCAGCATGTGGTGCCGATGCCCATCGCAGAAGGGGCCAAAGTCTATACCCCTGATGATTTGATGGATGGCACCATCCCGCAAGGCAAAATCATCGTGTTCGATGATGACCACTATTACATGGGCGGTGTCCTGGCTGAGCTTCTGGCGAAGAACGGCGCTGACGTGACGCTTGTGACGCCGTCCGCCTTTGTCTCGGATTGGACCAACAACACGCTGGAGCAGATCGCCATCCATCCGCGTTTGGTGGACGCAGGCGTAAACATCGTCCTGAACCGTGGGATCACCGAAATTCATCCCGATCACGTGGTGAGCAATTGCACCTACACCGATCGCACCGAACGGTATGACTGCGATGGGGTGGTGATGCTCGCCTCGCGTTTGGAAAACAATACGCTCTATACCGATCTCAAGGCACGCGAAGCAGACTGGACCGATGCCGGGATCAAATCGGTCAAGATTATCGGCGACGCCAATGCGCCGGGGCCGATTGCGTGGGCAACCTACGCAGGCCACCGCTATGCGCGCGAGCTGGATCAAGAGGGCATTGGCGATGCTCTGCCCTTCCGGCGGGAAATCACCGAATTGGCGCTGGATTGATCCAGCGGCATCCGCGACGCATGAGGGCATCTCTGACCATGACACAGACCTTGGACATTCTGGAGCGGTTGATTGGCTTTGACACGGTCAGCGCCAAACCCAACCTCAACCTCGTTGAGTTTGTGCAAGACTTCCTTGCGTCGCGGGGGTTTGTAATCGGCGGAGCAATACTCGGCCAGGGTAGCGGCGTCGTTGTGTTGTCGCGGGCGGCGTAAAAGTCGTCCACCTTTGCCCTTTCGTTTGATGGGAGGGCCGGGGGATTTTCACCGTGGAATTGTATTTGAAGGTGCGTCGGGCTCATTTTCAGGATGGGTTGAGCGGGCGTCGGATTGCCCGGGATTTTGGGATTGGCCGAGACAGTGTTGCGAAGATGTTGGCCTATTCGGAGCCACCGGGGTATCGGCGGACAGCGCCGATTAGGCGCCCGAAGCTGGATGCGTTCACCTGCCAGATCGACCAATGGCTTACTGAGGACAAAGCGCGTCCGCGCAAGCAGCGCCACACCGCAAAGCGTATCTTTGAGAGGCTGCGCGACGAGTGCGGCTTTGATGGCGGATACACAATCGTCAAAGACTGCGTCCGGGCCAGGAAGCGCTCTGGCAAAGAGATGTTCGTGCCGCTCAGCCATCCGCCCGGGCATGCGCAGGCGGATTTTGGTGAAGCGCCTGTCGTGATTGGCGGCGTTGAGCGGAAGGCGCACTTCTTCGCCTTTGATCTGCCGCAGAGCGATGCGTGTTTTATCCGGGCCTATCCTGCGGCAACCACCGAGGCCTGGCTGGATGGGCATGTGCATGCCTTTGCTTTCTTTGGGGCGGTTCCCCTGTCGATCCTCCATGACAATGACCGCTGCCTGGTGGCGCGGATCCTGCCGGACGGCACCCGGCAAAGAACCCAACGGTTCAGCGCAATGCTGTCGCATTATGTGGTCCGGGATCGCTACGGCCGTCCCGGCAAGGGGAACGACAAGGGAGCGGTCGAGGGGTTGGTCGGCTACGGGCGGCGCGACTTCATGGTGCCGATCCCGTCCTTTCCGGACCGGGATGCGTTCAACGCTCACCTGGAAGAGCAATGCCGCAAACGGCAGGACGATGTCCTGCGCGGACACAAGGCCAGCATCGGCGAACGGCTGCAAGCCGATCCGGCGGCAATGCAGGATTTGCCCGGCGCACCCTTCGAGGCCTGTGAGTTGCAAAGTGGCCAAGTCACATCGACATCGGTGGTGCGGTATCGCGGTAACGACTACTCGGTACCGGTCGCATATGGCCACCGCGCGGTCTGGATCAAGGGCTTCGTGATCCGCGTCGTTATCGGTTGCGCCACTGAGGTGATCGCCGATCATCCCCGCTCTTATGACAGCGGTGACATGGTGTTCGACCCGCTGCATTACCTGCCGCTGATCGAGCGCAGGATCATGTCCTTCGATCAGGCTGCGCCCTTGCAGGGTTGGGAACTGCCTGACGCCTTCGCCACGCTCCGGCGCTTGCTGGAAGCCCGGCAGGGCAAGGCGGGCAAAAGGGAGTATGTCCAGGTCCTGCGCCTGTCGGAACGGTTCGAGCTGGAGGTGCTGCATCTTGCCGTCAAAGACGCCCTGCGAATGGGGGCGGTCAGCTTCGATGCGATCAAGCACCTCGTCCTGTGCCGCGTCGAGCGAAGGCCCCCGAGGTTGGATTTGGATGTCTATCCGTTCCTGCCCGGAACCAACATCGCCACCACCTCGGCTTCTTCCTGTATGAGCCTTCTGTCAGGAGGTGACGCATGACGGATGCACCCGAACTGCCGCTGACACACCACCTCAAGACTCTGCGCCTGCCCACCTTCCTGCGCGAGCATGACAAGCAAGCGCGCATTTGTGCGGCGGAAGGCCTGGATCATGTGCGCTATCCAGCCCGGCTGACCGAGCTGGAACCAATCGATCGGGAGAGGCGCATGGTCGAGCGCCGGATCAAGGCGGCAAAGTTTCCAACCGTCAAAAGCCTCGACAGCTTCGACTTTACGGCCATCCCCGGTCTGAACAAGATGATGGTGCTGGAACTGGCGCGCTGTGAATGGATCGAGCGCAGGGAGAACGTCATCGCGCTCGGCCCGTCGGGAACCGGCAAAACCCATGTCGCTCTCGGGTTGGGGCTGACCGCCTGCCAGAAAGGGTTGCCTGTCGCCTTCGTAACCGCCGCAGCTCTCGTGCACGGGATGATGGAGGCCCGCGACGAGAAACGCCTCCGGCAGCTTCAGCGCAAACTGGCCAAGGTCAAACTGCTGATCATCGACGAGCCGGGTTTCGTCCCCTTGAGCAAAACCGGCGCCGAGCTTCTGTTCGAGCTGATCTCTCAGCGCTGCGAGCGTGGCTCAACCCTGATCACATCGAACCTGCCCTTCGAGGAATGGACCGAGACATTCGGCACCGAACGCTTGACCGGCGCGCTCCCGGACCGGCTGACACATCACGTCAACATCCTCGAGATGAACGGCGAAAGCTACCGCCTCAATCAGAGCCGCGCACGTATTGCCAACCCTTCAACCTGACAACTGAACAATCGGCCTGACGGCCAATGCGCCTTGGAACGTGCTTGCTGATTGGTGGCCACACGCCCCAAGGCGCACTCCACAAACTGGCCGACTTTTGCTCCGCCCCAGTGGCCGGATTTTACTCCGCCGTTGACACCTACGGCGTTTCCCGGGTGTGCCGGGTCTGGGGACTGGGCCGCGCAAGCGTGTATCGTGACTTGCGCCCGCTTCGGGCGGAACCCGCGCCGCGCCGCCGCCCTGGTCCTCGGGGAGCGATGTCTGCCGCTGATCTGGTCGAGAGGATCAAACAAGTGATCACTGACAGCAGGTTCCATGGCGAGGGCCACCGCAAGATCCGGGCACGTCTGCGCTGCAAGGGCATTCGAACCTCGAAGGCGCGGGTGCTCCGGCTCATGCGGGAGAACGGGCTTTGTGCGAAGCCATGCCATGGGTCCGCCCATGGCCCCCGTGCCCATGACGGCACGATCATCCCGGACAACATCGATGAGATGTGGGGCACGGATATGACGGGGACCGTTCCTGGCACAGGTCGCCAGGTTGCCGTCTTCATCGCGGTTGACCATTGCCCGGCGGGCTGCGTCGGCATTCATGCCGCCATTCGAGGTACTCGCCTCGAGGCCCTTCGACCGATCCGCCAGGGGGTGCGCGAATGCTTCGGGGCCATCGGAAAGGATGTGGCTCCTGGCCTGACCATCCGCCATGACAACGTCCTATGGGCGGAATGATCGGCTGATTTGGCATCAGGTTATTGTCGCATCGAGATGTCTCGACACGTTTGAAGCATGTCTCAGTTTGGCGTTTTGGTCAACGAACTGTCTCTCCCATACAGGGCAATCGCGCTTCAAAAGCCTTTGATTAGTGTTCGCAGGAAATCATTACTCCAGCCCGCTTTTTTGAATTTGCCGCGATTTGATCCTTTTGCAGGATTGGCCTTGATGATGCTCAAGGCAATCCGCCTCAAAGCGGCAAAGTTGGCTGGCGCGTGATCTTTTCGCGCGCGGTGTCGGTCGTCGTTCATCACCACGTCGAGAGACCAATGCAAGCTGTTCCCAATTTGCCACTGGCCGCGGATCAGTGTGGCGGCCCCCTGAGCCGCGGGACATTTGGAGAGCGGATAAAGCCGTTCGGCGTGACTGGTTTTGTCGCCAACCGCGCGCCTGGAGGCGACATGGACGAAAGCCTGAAGATGCGGCCACTTATGGGTATTGATCAGATATTCCGGCACATCGCGGACGCGGTATGACCGCTCTTCCACACGCCCATGATCAGCATCAATAGTGCTATATTCATCAACGTAATCAGTAGCCTCGTCTTCCACAAAAGCCCGGACATCGGCCAACATGTCGCCCTGATTGCCTTTGAGTTGAAGGCAGTGGTTACCGCCCTCTTTTACGATCAATTCACAGGTCTCTCGCTGGCAATGTAACGCATCAGCGGTGATGGTGATGCCATGAATGTCAAGCATCTCGATCAACTCGCGCAGGGCCAGGATCTCGCCGCCGCCCCTGGCGCTTTGCTTGATGCCAAGGGTCAGCCGCGCCCCATGTGCAAAGGCCGTGACAATGTTCATATTCGATTGCCCGGCGGCCTTGTCAAAGCTGCGTCGCATCTCTTTGCCATCAATAGCGATGGCTGGTTCCTCTCCACATCCAGCCGTAAAATCGGCACGAAACTTGTCATAAAACGCTTGAAAACCGGTCGGCTTCATCATCCGGAACAGACGGGAACAAGCGTCATGACAGGGTACGCCATGAGGCAATTCGAGAAAATCGCGCAGAAAATCCTCCTTCATATGACCGAAAAACTCCATGTCGACCGCTGTATCGCCGCCGCAAAGCGCGCATAAAAGGCTGATCGTCATAAGATCACAGAACCTGTGACGTGGCGCATTGCCGCCGCGTGGGTCATCCATCTCATTGAAACAGCTGTCCAGGTTGGGCATCGCGAAGCTCCATCAAGTGATGAAACCTCCAGAATCCAATTCGCAACCGCTGTCAAACTTTAAGCGCGATTCCCCTGCTCTCCCATAACAAACACAGAGTACGCTTTTGCGGCTCTCACCGTCCTTAAGACGAGCTCTTTGGGTCGTTGAGCAGAAGGCCTGAACATTATCTACGAGGTCAAAAACCGCCTCCACGGCCCTTACAGAGAAAGGTCCCGCTGCTGTCGATCACCCCTCAAAAAAGGGACGATATGGCTCGCCGTGTTTGATGATCCCATGAACGGTTCGAACCGTCAATTTGAGCCACATTTGCGGTGAGATGCCGACGCAGGCCAAGGTTGAAAGTATCCGTCTTGATCAAGGAGAATTTTGCGACCATTCGCGGTCAGCCTTGACAAGCGCATTTGCCATCTCGATCAGTTTTCTCATGAGCGCGGTGAGAGCGACTTTGGCAGGCTTCCCGGCTGCCATCATGGCCTGGTATTTCCTTGCGAGGTCAGGGTTGTGGCGTGCCGCGACGAGAGCCGGCATGTAAAGAGCGTCGCGCAGGAATTTACGACCGCCCTGAATGAAGGCCTTGCCGCGCCATTGCCCGGACTGTCGCGTCATGGGTGCGAGGCCCGCCGGACTGGCTGCCTTCCTGCGGTCCAGTGTTCCGATCTCTGGAAATTCGACCAGGATGGCGACGGCAGCGACCTCGCCGATGCCGGGAATGGAGCGGAGAATATCATGTGCGCGCGCCCTTTTCCGACAATCACGCAGACGCGTCCCGAGTTCATCGTCAAGAGCCGCGATCTGGCGTTTGACCTGCGTCAGGCGTGGTTTTGTCTGGCGACGTGTGAACGCCAGAGTCTGTGTTTTCACACGGTTCAACAGCCGGGTTCTGTCCTTGACCAGGGCCATCCGCGCGATCTGCAACTCTTTGAGTTCACGTTCATTCCTGTTGTAAGGCCTGTCCGGTACCGGATCGAACGCCGAACCCATCGTGGCCAGGATGCGCGCGTCAACGGCATCTGTTTTGGCACGCGTTCCATGCGCCTGGGCAAAGCGGCGGGCCTGTAGTGGATTGATCTTCACCAGAGGCAATTTGCCCGGGAACGTCTTCTCGAAGGAGGCATGGTAAGCACCCGTTGGTTCAAAGACCACGATTTGTGGCTGTTCGCTCCCGATCCAGCGCCTGAGCGCGCGAAAGCCGGAAGCGGTGTTGTCGAATTGGGCATGTTGTCCTGTCTTGATCCGATGCACATCCAAATGCGCTTTGGAGATGTCGATCCCGATGCTGTCCTTCATTATCTTCGATGTCCTGTGCCTGTCGTGCAGAGCCAGCAGCTGCTGCGTATCCGTTCAGGCCTCATGCGAAGACGGTGGCTGATCAAACTATCAAACGGTTCATTACAACCAGGCCCCTCACGATCCAGCGACCGTCGAAGCCAGTCACGCCATATATGGCGTGACTGGCTTCGCCTCAAACTTCGCATGAAACCCGGGGAAAGTCATAAGACAAGCACCTACCGTCGATTGCAGCGCTTTTTTCAGCATGTCAACCTCGGGCAAGACCGGTCTGCCCCTCCTGTTGTCCGGATGCCCGGGCTCTCCGGGAGCCGGCATCCGTGCCTTGATCGCACGAACCGGAAGATCGGGCGCAAAGAGATCAACCTGTTGGTTCCTGCCGTCGCCACGCGCCGCTATCGCGTGCCCCTGATCTGGACCGTGTCGGGCAAGGCCGGCAACAGCAACACCTGCGAGCGCATTGCCTTGATGAAGCGCTGTCTGGATCTGTTCGGGTCCGGAAGCATCAGGTGCCTTCCGGCGGATCGTGGGTTTACCGGCCTTGATTGGTTGACTTTCCTGCATGAACAGGACGTTCCTTTCATCATCCGCGTGAAGTCGAACCGGTACGTGACAGGCGGGGATGGCGTCCGGCAAAGCCTGCGAACCTTGCCGCGCACCTGCCGTGGCCCGCGCACATTCACCGCCCACTTCAGGGCTGCCGGGGGCACTGCGCCGCTCTGGCTGAACTTCGCAGCCAGGCGCATCAAGGGTAAGGAATTGCCTGTCGTTGTCAGCAACCAACCCGCCCATCACGCCCTGACCGTCTATCGCAAACGCCGGGCCATCGAATGCCTGTTCGCCGAAGCGAAGACAAAGGGTTTCAACCTGGAAGACACCCGTCTCCCGATCGCCAAAAAGTCGAGCTTGTTGGTCGGTCTCCTTGCCCTGGCCATGGCATGGGCTGCAAAGGTGGCATCCACCAGGCCCGGAACACGGAAACGGCCTCGAAAGTCTCATGGGCGATACGCCAAATCCATCTTCCGCATTGGTCTCGACGAAATCGGAAGGCTCCTGCGAACCCAGCCGGAACAAGCCTTCCGACACTGGCCCAAAATCAGGCAGAAAATCGCATGAGTCGTGTACAGGGGGCCGCCGCATAAGCTTCACGAGTGTCTCAATAACCCTAGGGCGCTACATTGCCACCCTGCCGGAATCCAATCCGCCAGCAAGTGCCGGTGCCGGTGTCTTTATTCAGGCCTGTGACCAGGAAACACAGGCTGTCTATGACAACATCTGGACCAATCTGAAGAAGTGAACCCCAGCAGGCTTGGCGTTCTCTAAGAGTCTGACTCAAAAGTTTATGTTTGAACAGAATGCCTTGCTATCCGCCTTGTCAAGAGGCGAATACCGGCAACCAAAACCCATGCTACGGAACTTTCAACGGTTGCCTCCCGATCTTTTGCCAAACGACGGCAACGTCCCGGCCACGCGAATGTTCGCTCGACACCCCGTCTTCGTGGTGGAAGAACGAACCCCTCGGCTTTGTCAGGGCGCTTGACAATCTCCAATGTCCATTTTCCCTGCATATCCTGCGTCCGCAAAGATGTGCCCCAGCCGCGGGAAGCGGATGCGCAGTGCTTTGAGAACATCCACAGCACCATCCCGATCCTGTATATCGGCGGCGTGAACAAGGATCGGTAACAGGAAACCTTGCGTGTCTGTCACGATGTGACGCTTGCGCCCTTTGATCTTTTTGCCCGCATCAAAGCCTGAAATGCCGCCGCTTTCCGTTGTTTTTACGCTCTGGCTGTCAATAACGCCCGCAGTGGGGCTCGCCTCACGGCCCGACAATTCGCGCGCCGCCATCATTGACAGATGGTTGATCCGGTGTAACAGAGCGTTGTCGCGCCAGTCGTAAAAACAGTTCTGCACAGTCGAGATCGCCGGGAAATCCTGCGGGATCATGCGCCACTGACATCCCGTGCTCGCCATATACATAATCGCGTTCACAACACGGCGCGGATTCGTCTTGCGAGGGCGACCACCTCGCTTCGCGGCAGGTAACAGGGGCCGAACAAGCGCCCATTCCTCCATAGTTAAATCGCTTGGATAAAAGCCCGTTTTACGCCTGTGCTCCGCGCGGGTGATGTCTGTCCACGTCATGGGATCCTCCAGTTTCTTTCAAAACCAATGAATCATAAACACGTGATATCACTCAACTACTTTTGGAACAGCCTCTGAGGCGCCAAGCCTGTATACGCCTGTCTTTTGCCCTTCGTCTCAGAGACGATTACTGCCCAAGCCAGATCTATAGCGTCACGCCTATAACCTGAGACAGGGGAAAGGCGTGACGCTGCAAGACCTTTCAACGGTGTGGGCGTTTCGCAATCAACCCGTGAGTCTGGTTTCAGGCGAAACGCTTACAAAAAGGAAGTCGGGTCCCCGGTCACTCCATGATCCTGTCTCAGGACTAAGTAGAAACACCTTAGGCGCTATAGCGTCCGTGACCCTTAAACTCGCATTGCCGTTATCAATCACAAGACTTTATTGCCGACGCTGCGAATGTCGGCTTTGTCTAAGGTTTGTGGCTGTTGTCATCGTGAGATGCAGCGGCGACAAATCTGACAAGGAGGAAAGCGTGGGCGGATTTCGGTGCTATGGGGATTGTGTACTATGGCTGCGGTGATTGATGTGCAGAACTATCGGCTGCGTGATGACAAGCAGCGCTGATAAGTCGATTTTCCCAGCCCGATTTGGCTGATTGATATCCCGTTTTGCCGCCATTGGCCTGTTGTAGCGCAGGTTTTGGCGGGATGGTCGCACCGATGGGTCCGGCGTCCGCGTAATGAAGGACCCGATTTGATAGTCGTATCATGCGGCGTCCTCCCATGGCGGTGCGCGGGACTTGGGTGTTTGGCCCCGCATGAAGGTCTCGATGATGATCATTGCGCCACCGCATTTGGGGCACGGCTGGGACTGGTCTCGTTCGTCGGTATCGACACCTTGATCCTCATGGGCTTTCGGAATGGCGTCTGCTTCAACCTCCAATAAAGACCTGATCTTTGCGATCCTGTCGCGACGGATGCCGTTCGCGAGGAAGCCTGTGTGGCGGATGCGGTGGAAGCCGGAGGGCAGGACATGGATCAGGAAGCGACGGATGAACTCGGACGTCGGCAGACGCATGACCTTCATCCTGTCCCCACGTTTGATGCGATAATCTTTCCACCGGAAGGCCACAGTGTTGGCATCAGCGCTGATCAGGCGGTGGTTTGAGATCGCCACGCGGTGCGTGTAACGGCTCAAGTACGCCAGCACGGCCTCAGGCCCGCCGAAGGGTGGTTTGGCATAAACCACCCAGTTGGTTTTGCGCAGCGGCGCGAGATGGGCGGCGAAGGTATCGGGGTCGGCCAGCTTTGCCAGTTTGCCGAAGAAGCGCAGCTTGCCTGCTTTGTGCAATCCGCTCAGCCCTTCGAGGAACAGGCGGCGGAACAAACGCGCGAGCACCTTTACCGGCAGGAAGAAGCCTGAGCGGCAGTTCTTCCAGCGCTTGCCATCGGACGACAATCCACCGCCCGGCACGATGATATGCACATGCGGGTGGTGCGTCATCGCGGATCCCCATGTATGCAGCACGCTCGTCATGCCAATCTTTGCACCAAGATGTTTTGGATCGGCTGCGATTGTCAGCAGAGTTTGCGCCGCCGCCTTGAACAGGAGGCCGTAGACCACCGCTTTGTTCTGGAAGGCAATGTCGGCGATTTGCGATGGCAGCGTGAAGACCACGTGGAAATACTCAATGGGCAACAAGTCTTCCATGCGCGCCTGCATCCAGTCCTGCGCCGCTGCACCTTGGCACTTCGGGCAATGCCGATTGCGGCACGAGTTGTAGGCGATGTGCTGGTGACTGCATTTGGTGCAAGCGGCAACATGCCCGCCAAGCACAGCGGTCCGGCAGCTCTCTATCGCCGACATCACTTTTATGTCTAAGGTTTGTGGCTGTTGTCATCGTGAGATGCAGCGGCGACAAATCTGACAAGGAGGAAAGCGTGGGCGGATTTCGGTGCTATGGGGATTGTGTACTATGGCTGCGGTGATTGATGTGCAGAACTATCGGCTGCGTGATGACAAGCAGCGCTGATAAGTCGATTTTCCCAGCCCGATTTGGCTGATTGATATCCCGTTTTGCCGCCATTGGCCTGTTGTAGCGCAGGTTTTGGCGGGATGGTCGCACCGATGGGTCCGGCGTCCGCGTAATGAAGGACCCGATTTGATAGTCGTATCATGCGGCGTCCTCCCATGGCGGTGCGCGGGACTTGGGTGTTTGGCCCCGCATGAAGGTCTCGATGATGATCATTGCGCCACCGCATTTGGGGCACGGCTGGGACTGGTCTCGTTCGTCGGTATCGACACCTTGATCCTCATGGGCTTTCGGAATGGCGTCTGCTTCAACCTCCAATAAAGACCTGATCTTTGCGATCCTGTCGCGACGGATGCCATTCGCGAGGAAGCCTGTGTGGCGGATGCGGTGGAAGCCGGAGGGCAGGACATGGATCAGGAAGCGACGGATGAACTCGGACGTCGGCAGACGCATGACCTTCATCCTGTCCCCACGTTTGATGCGATAATCTTTCCACCGGAAGGCCACAGTGTTGGCATCAGCGCTGATCAGGCGGTGGTTTGAGATCGCCACGCGGTGCGTGTAACGGCTCAAGTACGCCAGCACGGCCTCAGGCCCGCCGAAGGGTGGTTTGGCATAAACCACCCAGTTGGTTTTGCGCAGCGGCGCGAGATGGGCGGCGAAGGTATCGGGGTCGGCCAGCTTTGCCAGTTTGCCGAAGAAGCGCAGCTTGCCTGCTTTGTGCAATCCGCTCAGCCCTTCGAGGAACAGGCGGCGGAACAAACGCGCGAGCACCTTTACCGGCAGGAAGAAGCCTGAGCGGCAGTTCTTCCAGCGCTTGCCATCGGACGACAATCCACCGCCCGGCACGATGATATGCACATGCGGGTGGTGCGTCATCGCGGATCCCCATGTATGCAGCACGCTCGTCATGCCAATCTTTGCACCAAGATGTTTTGGATCGGCTGCGATTGTCAGCAGAGTTTGCGCCGCCGCCTTGAACAGGAGGCCGTAGACCACCGCTTTGTTCTGGAAGGCAATGTCGGCGATTTGCGATGGCAGCGTGAAGACCACGTGGAAATACTCAATGGGCAACAAGTCTTCCATGCGCGCCTGCATCCAGTCCTGCGCCGCTGCACCTTGGCACTTCGGGCAATGCCGATTGCGGCACGAGTTGTAGGCGATGTGCTGGTGACTGCATTTGGTGCAAGCGGCAACATGCCCGCCAAGCACAGCGGTCCGGCAGCTCTCTATCGCCGACATCACTTTTAACTGCTGTAGGTTCAAGTGTCCGGCGTGGGCCAGGCGATAGGTAGCACCATGGGCGCGGAAGATGTCTGCGACCTCCAGCTTGAGGCGAGACATGGAAGCCTAGTTTAACCGGGTCCGGCCTCCCGCCGCACCAGCAGATCAAACGGGCTGGTGACACTCTGGATCGTCTTGGTTGCCACCTTGGTATAGATCGTCGTCGTTTCCAGCTTGGCATGGCCCAGAAGCACTTGGATCACCCGGATGTCGGTCCCACCCTCCAGCAGATGCGTGGCAAAGCTGTGCCGCAGAGTGTGGGGCGACACCTGCTTCTTGATCTCTGCAAAATCGCATGCGACCCCAAAGGCCCGATTGAACTGCCGCGTCGAGATTGGATCGATCCGGTTACGACCCGGGAACATCCAACCTCTCGGCCGCACTTCTCGGTAATAGTCGCGCAACAGGCTCAGAAGGTTCGGCGACAACATGACCTGCCGGTCCTTACGACCCTTACCTTGCTCAATCCGGATCAGCATCCGGTCGCTATCTATGTCGCCAACTTTGAGATGGGTGACCTCGCTGGCGCGCAGCCCGCCACCATAGGCCACGCTGAAGGCCGCGCGGTATCGTAACCCAGGCCCAGGTGCCGCTTCGATAATACGCGCGACTTCCTCGGCGCTGAGCACAACGGGGATCTTCTTAGCCGCCCGTTGATAGCGCATATGCCGCTTCATCTCGGGACGCGGGCACGTCGTCGCAAAGAAGAAACTCAACACTGTCAGCCGGTTGTTGAAGGTCGGTGCGCCAATGCCGCGCTCCTTCATATCGAGCTGGAACGCCCGCAGCTCTTCCGGTGTCGCGCTATCCGGCGCGTGACCCAGAAACCGCGTAAAATCCCGCATCCCTCGCAAATACATTGTCTGCGTTTTCGACTGCAGCCCTTTGATCCGCATATCTTCGAGAAATCGCTGGCGCAGTGCAGGTACATATTGGTCTGACATTGAAACCTCCTATCGTCAGATTGAGAAGGTCCCAATCGTCCAACAGAATCGTCAGTTCACAAAATCACGGCGCTTCGATCAGCGCGAAACCCTCGACACAAGCGCCAATACCGCGAGAGCGGTTTCGTCCTCGTACAGCTTGTGGTTATCTGTGCGTCATGCAGCATCTGACAAAATGGGCTTCGAGGACTAAGCCGCTCTCGCGGCATTGGCGCGTGTGGCTAACGGACGACAACTTCACTGATGCCGCGCATTTTGCGATGTGACTGATCTGACTGACGATTGAGCTTTCTCAATTGGACAGGAGGTTCCCATGACACAGGAGAAGATGAGCCCGCTGCGTGCGCGGATGATCGAGGACATGCGTATTCGCGGGATGGCGGAGACGTCACAGAAAGCCCATATCCGGGCGATGTCTAAGGTTTGTGGCTGTTGTCATCGTGAGATGCAGCGGCGACAAATCTGACAAGGAGGAAAGCGTGGGCGGATTTCGGTGCTATGGGGATTGTGTACTATGGCTGCGGTGATTGATGTGCAGAACTATCGGCTGCGTGATGACAAGCAGCGCTGATAAGTCGATTTTCCCAGCCCGATTTGGCTGATTGATATCCCGTTTTGCCGCCATTGGCCTGTTGTAGCGCAGGTTTTGGCGGGATGGTCGCACCGATGGGTCCGGCGTCCGCGTAATGAAGGACCCGATTTGATAGTCGTATCATGCGGCGTCCTCCCATGGCGGTGCGCGGGACTTGGGTGTTTGGCCCCGCATGAAGGTCTCGATGATGATCATTGCGCCACCGCATTTGGGGCACGGCTGGGACTGGTCTCGTTCGTCGGTATCGACACCTTGATCCTCATGGGCTTTCGGAATGGCGTCTGCTTCAACCTCCAATAAAGACCTGATCTTTGCGATCCTGTCGCGACGGATGCCGTTCGCGAGGAAGCCTGTGTGGCGGATGCGGTGGAAGCCGGAGGGCAGGACATGGATCAGGAAGCGACGGATGAACTCGGACGTCGGCAGACGCATGACCTTCATCCTGTCCCCACGTTTGATGCGATAATCTTTCCACCGGAAGGCCACAGTGTTGGCATCAGCGCTGATCAGGCGGTGGTTTGAGATCGCCACGCGGTGCGTGTAACGGCTCAAGTACGCCAGCACGGCCTCAGGCCCGCCGAAGGGTGGTTTGGCATAAACCACCCAGTTGGTTTTGCGCAGCGGCGCGAGATGGGCGGCGAAGGTATCGGGGTCGGCCAGCTTTGCCAGTTTGCCGAAGAAGCGCAGCTTGCCTGCTTTGTGCAATCCGCTCAGCCCTTCGAGGAACAGGCGGCGGAACAAACGCGCGAGCACCTTTACCGGCAGGAAGAAGCCTGAGCGGCAGTTCTTCCAGCGCTTGCCATCGGACGACAATCCACCGCCCGGCACGATGATATGCACATGCGGGTGGTGCGTCATCGCGGATCCCCATGTATGCAGCACGCTCGTCATGCCAATCTTTGCACCAAGATGTTTTGGATCGGCTGCGATTGTCAGCAGAGTTTGCGCCGCCGCCTTGAACAGGAGGCCGTAGACCACCGCTTTGTTCTGGAAGGCAATGTCGGCGATTTGCGATGGCAGCGTGAAGACCACGTGGAAATACTCAATGGGCAACAAGTCTTCCATGCGCGCCTGCATCCAGTCCTGCGCCGCTGCACCTTGGCACTTCGGGCAATGCCGATTGCGGCACGAGTTGTAGGCGATGTGCTGGTGACTGCATTTGGTGCAAGCGGCAACATGCCCGCCAAGCACAGCGGTCCGGCAGCTCTCTATCGCCGACATCACTTTTAACTGCTGTAGGTATGTCTAAGGTTTGTGGCTGTTGTCATCGTGAGATGCAGCGGCGACAAATCTGACAAGGAGGAAAGCGTGGGCGGATTTCGGTGCTATGGGGATTGTGTACTATGGCTGCGGTGATTGATGTGCAGAACTATCGGCTGCGTGATGACAAGCAGCGCTGATAAGTCGATTTTCCCAGCCCGATTTGGCTGATTGATATCCCGTTTTGCCGCCATTGGCCTGTTGTAGCGCAGGTTTTGGCGGGATGGTCGCACCGATGGGTCCGGCGTCCGCGTAATGAAGGACCCGATTTGATAGTCGTATCATGCGGCGTCCTCCCATGGCGGTGCGCGGGACTTGGGTGTTTGGCCCCGCATGAAGGTCTCGATGATGATCATTGCGCCACCGCATTTGGGGCACGGCTGGGACTGGTCTCGTTCGTCGGTATCGACACCTTGATCCTCATGGGCTTTCGGAATGGCGTCTGCTTCAACCTCCAATAAAGACCTGATCTTTGCGATCCTGTCGCGACGGATGCCGTTCGCGAGGAAGCCTGTGTGGCGGATGCGGTGGAAGCCGGAGGGCAGGACATGGATCAGGAAGCGACGGATGAACTCGGACGTCGGCAGACGCATGACCTTCATCCTGTCCCCACGTTTGATGCGATAATCTTTCCACCGGAAGGCCACAGTGTTGGCATCAGCGCTGATCAGGCGGTGGTTTGAGATCGCCACGCGGTGCGTGTAACGGCTCAAGTACGCCAGCACGGCCTCAGGCCCGCCGAAGGGTGGTTTGGCATAAACCACCCAGTTGGTTTTGCGCAGCGGCGCGAGATGGGCGGCGAAGGTATCGGGGTCGGCCAGCTTTGCCAGTTTGCCGAAGAAGCGCAGCTTGCCTGCTTTGTGCAATCCGCTCAGCCCTTCGAGGAACAGGCGGCGGAACAAACGCGCGAGCACCTTTACCGGCAGGAAGAAGCCTGAGCGGCAGTTCTTCCAGCGCTTGCCATCGGACGACAATCCACCGCCCGGCACGATGATATGCACATGCGGGTGGTGCGTCATCGCGGATCCCCATGTATGCAGCACGCTCGTCATGCCAATCTTTGCACCAAGATGTTTTGGATCGGCTGCGATTGTCAGCAGAGTTTGCGCCGCCGCCTTGAACAGGAGGCCGTAGACCACCGCTTTGTTCTGGAAGGCAATGTCGGCGATTTGCGATGGCAGCGTGAAGACCACGTGGAAATACTCAATGGGCAACAAGTCTTCCATGCGCGCCTGCATCCAGTCCTGCGCCGCTGCACCTTGGCACTTCGGGCAATGCCGATTGCGGCACGAGTTGTAGGCGATGTGCTGGTGACTGCATTTGGTGCAAGCGGCAACATGCCCGCCAAGCACAGCGGTCCGGCAGCTCTCTATCGCCGACATCACTTTTAACTGCTGTAGGTTCAAGTGTCCGGCGTGGGCCAGGCGATAGGTAGCACCATGGGCGCGGAAGATGTCTGCGACCTCCAGCTTGAGGCGAGACATGGAAGCCTAGTTTAACCGGGTCCGGCCTCCCGCCGCACCAGCAGATCAAACGGGCTGGTGACACTCTGGATCGTCTTGGTTGCCACCTTGGTATAGATCGTCGTCGTTTCCAGCTTGGCATGGCCCAGAAGCACTTGGATCACCCGGATGTCGGTCCCACCCTCCAGCAGATGCGTGGCAAAGCTGTGCCGCAGAGTGTGGGGCGACACCTGCTTCTTGATCTCTGCAAAATCGCATGCGACCCCAAAGGCCCGATTGAACTGCCGCGTCGAGATTGGATCGATCCGGTTACGACCCGGGAACATCCAACCTCTCGGCCGCACTTCTCGGTAATAGTCGCGCAACAGGCTCAGAAGGTTCGGCGACAACATGACCTGCCGGTCCTTACGACCCTTACCTTGCTCAATCCGGATCAGCATCCGGTCGCTATCTATGTCGCCAACTTTGAGATGGGTGACCTCGCTGGCGCGCAGCCCGCCACCATAGGCCACGCTGAAGGCCGCGCGGTATCGTAACCCAGGCCCAGGTGCCGCTTCGATAATACGCGCGACTTCCTCGGCGCTGAGCACAACGGGGATCTTCTTAGCCGCCCGTTGATAGCGCATATGCCGCTTCATCTCGGGACGCGGGCACGTCGTCGCAAAGAAGAAACTCAACACTGTCAGCCGGTTGTTGAAGGTCGGTGCGCCAATGCCGCGCTCCTTCATATCGAGCTGGAACGCCCGCAGCTCTTCCGGTGTCGCGCTATCCGGCGCGTGACCCAGAAACCGCGTAAAATCCCGCATCCCTCGCAAATACATTGTCTGCGTTTTCGACTGCAGCCCTTTGATCCGCATATCTTCGAGAAATCGCTGGCGCAGTGCAGGTACATATTGGTCTGACATTGAAACCTCCTATCGTCAGATTGAGAAGGTCCCAATCGTCCAACAGAATCGTCAGTTCACAAAATCACGGCGCTTCGATCAGCGCGAAACCCTCGACACAAGCGCCAATACCGCGAGAGCGGTTTCGTCCTCGTACAGCTTGTGGTTATCTGTGCGTCATGCAGCATCTGACAAAATGGGCTTCGAGGACTAAGCCGCTCTCGCGGCATTGGCGCGTGTGGCTAACGGACGACAACTTCACTGATGCCGCGCATTTTGCGATGTGACTGATCTGACTGACGATTGAGCTTTCTCAATTGGACAGGAGGTTCCCATGACACAGGAGAAGATGAGCCCGCTGCGTGCGCGGATGATCGAGGACATGCGTATTCGCGGGATGGCGGAGACGTCACAGAAAGCCCATATCCGGGCGCTCAAGGATTTCACTGCATTTCCGGGGCGCTCACCGGACACCGCGAAACCGGAGGAGTTGCGCGCCTGTCAGCTTCATATGACGGACACTGAGGTCACACCTTCGCTCTACAACGCCCGGATCACAGCGTTGCGGTTCTTTTTCGGCATGACGTGTGATCGCGAGGACATGAAGAAGTACATGCAGTTCCGCACCGAGCCGCGCAAGCTCCCGATTGTTCTGAGCATCGAGGAGGTTTCGGCGGTTCCGGCGGCGGCACCGGGACCGGGTATGAAGTATCGGGCTGCTTTGAGCATTGGCTGCGGTGCCGGTCTGCGCGCCTCCGAGGTGACCAACCTGAAGGTCCGGGACATCGACAGTGACCGCATGCTGATCCACGTCGAGCGGGGCAAGGGCGGCAAGGACCGGGACGTGATGCTGTCGCCATCTCTGCTGGAGTTGCTGCGGGCCTATTGGCGCGAGGCCCGTCCGCAAGGCCGACTGTTCCCGGGTCAAAGCCGGGTCGAGCCGATGTCACCCCGTTCGTTGAACAGGGCTTTCAACTCGGCAAAAGCAATGGTGGGGATAAAAAAGCCTGCGACGCTGCATTCGCTCCGGCACAGCTTCGCGACCCATCTTCCGGAGGCTGATACGGATGTGCGGGTAATACAGGTGTTGCTTGGCCACGCCAGGCTGACCACGACGGCGCGATATACCCATGTCGCCGCCAAGACACTGCGCAACGTCGCCAGCCCATTCGAGCATATCCGGGATGTGGCCTGACGGATCGGTCAGCGTGCCGCGGCACGCGCTGGAGGTTGCAGACATCTTTCGTGCGCATGGTCCAGCCTACCGGCGGGCCAATGCAGGGCA
Source organism: Roseovarius sp. (assembly GCA_965207105.1). GTDB lineage: Bacteria > Pseudomonadota > Alphaproteobacteria > Rhodobacterales > Rhodobacteraceae > Roseovarius. The sequence goes on from CBDBLS010000016.1 coordinate 255,720, forward strand.
TCTGAGCCTCTCGCAGCTCAAGGTGATGTCATCCATTGAGGCTTGCCGGACGGAAGCGCTCGGCGGGCATGTGGCGGCTTGCACCAAATGCGATCACCAACACATCGCATACAACAGTTGCAAAAACCGGCATTGCCCGAAGTGCCAGGGACCAGCCGCGCGTGACTGGATGGCGGCGCGGGCAGATGATCTGCTGCCGGTGGAGTATTTCCATCTGGTCTTCACCTTGCCAGCCGAGATCGCCCGGATCGCTTTTTGGAACAAAAAGGCCGTCCACGGCCTGCTGTTCAAAGCATCGGCAGAGACGGTGACGACCATCGCCGCCGATCCCAGGCGTATGGGTGCCCGCGTCGGTATGACCAGTGTGCTCCACACCCGGGGACCGGCAATGACGCACCATCCCCACGTCCACATGATCGTACCAGGAGGCGGGCTCTCGCAAGATGGCGTCCGTCGGGTTGGCTGCAAGCCTGGGTTCTTCCTGCATGTCCGGGTGCTGTCCAGACTGTTCCGTCGGCTGTTCATCGAAGGTCTGATCGCGTTGCATCGGGCGGGAGAGCTCGCCTTCTTCGGCGATCTGGCCGGGTTGGCAGACGTTGATGCATTTGCCGCCTGGCTTGCGCCGTTTCGCAAGTCCGAATGGGTGGTCTATGCCAAACCGTCCTTCGGCGGACCCGAAGCCGTACTGGCATACTTCAGCCGCTACACGCATCGGATTGCCATCTCCAACAGCCGCCCTGTCAGCGCTGATGCCCGAACCGTGGTGTTCCGCTGGAAAGACTGCCGGATCAAACGTGGAGACCGTATGAAGGTCATGCGGCTTGATACGCACGAGTTCTTGCGCCGGTTCCTCATCCATGTGCTCCCAGGCGGGTTCCACCGCATTCGTCACTACGGCCTGTTGGCCAGCGCAACCCGCAAAAGCAACCTTGCCAGGACCCGCACGTTGCTCGGCGCGCAACCAGCAATGCAGCAAGACGCATCCACCGCCGATGTCATCCCGATGACATTGCGGGAGCCATGCCCCGACTGCGGCGGGCGGATGCGCATCATCGAGACCTTCCGGCGCGGGGAGCTTCCACGGTCTCGTGCTCCACCACGGAGGCAGGCCGCATGACCGAAAGCCTGTCCATCCCGTCCACCCCAGACCGGTTGCTGCGGCAATGCCGGCCAAGCCACCTCGTCTGCAGCGCCCCGACAGGCCGCGCGAACGACGCAAAAGGACATCCATCCGAGGCAAATCCTCTGGCAAAACTCGGAGACGACCGGCCTGAACCCCCAAGCCGGTGCGTCCGTGACAGTCAAAGACAAAGCCAACCGCACTCTTTCCCCATAGATAGCACCTAGCCCCCGCGGCTTCCTCCCTGAGAGGTTTGTCAACACCGGCCACAGTCAGACCGTGCCGAAACCCCGCGCAATGACCCGCGTCGAAAAACCTTCATTAAAGCGGTCCTTGAGCCTTGAAAATCGCCTGGACGTCCGCTTCGGGCCGTGCGCCGTAATGGGCGATTACCTCGGCGGCGGCGATGCAGCCCATACGGCCCGACACGGCCAAAGGTTGACCGGTGGCCACGCCATAAAGGAACCCCGCAGCGAACTGATCGCCTGCGCCGGTTGTATCGACGGGTGTGATTTCATCCACCGGAACGCGGACGGTTTCATCGCCCTCGACAATCACCACATCCTCGCCCGAGCGCGTGCAGACGATCAACCCGCTTTCCGCCGCAGCGGTTTCCAGCGCCGCGCCGAGGTCTTCGGTTTGGTACAGCGACAGCCATTCGTGGTCGTTGCCGATCACGTAATCCAGCTCTCTCACCAGTTTGCGAAAATCATCGCGGTGACGGTCAACGCAGAACGGATCGGACAGCGAAATGCCGGCCTTGCCCCCAGCAGCCCGACAGGCGCGGGCGGCCTCAAGGAAGGCGGATTTGCCCTTGTCCTTGTCAAACAGATAACCCTCAAGCACCAACAGACCGGTGCCGCCAGCCACGTCCTCGGGCACGTCGTCTGACCCCAGCTCGGTCGAGATGCCCAGATAGGTGTTCATCGAGCGTTCGCCATCCGGTGAGACAAAGATCATTGAGCGCGAGGTCGGTAGTTCGCCACCGGCGACCGGGGTATTCACAAAGTCCGTGCCGACATCACTCATCTCGCGCACGTAATCCTGACCCGGTCCATCATCGCAGACCCGCCCGATAAAGGCGGTGGACAGCCCAAGCGCACCAAGACCCGCAATCGTGTTGGCCACCGACCCACCGGCCATCTGGGTGCGCGTTTCCATGTTCTCATAAAGAAACTCGGCGCGGTCCATCTCGATCAGCTGCATGATGCCTTTTTCGATGCTCATGCGCGACAGGAACCCGTCATCGCTTTGGCAAATCACATCCACAACGGCATTGCCGATTCCAACGGCTTGGTATTTGGTCATAAGGTCTTGTCCTCAAATTCACATAAGTCACGAATGATGCAGGTGCCACAGAGCGGTTTGCGCGCCTTGCAGTGATAGCGGCCATGCAGGATCAGCCAGTGATGGGCATGATGCTGAAAATCGGCCGGAATATTGTCCTCAACGGCGCGTTCTACGGCGTTCACGTCTTTGCCCGGGCAGATGCCGGTGCGATTGCCGACGCGGAAAATATGGGTGTCGACAGCTTGCGTGGGCATCCCCCACCACATGTTCAGCACCACATTGGCGGTTTTGCGCCCCACGCCAGGCAGCGATTGCAGCGCCGCGCGAGAATTGGGGGCCTCGCCATTGTAGTCATCCACCAGAATCTGGCTGAGCTTCATGACGTTCTTGGCCTTCTGGCGAAAGAGGCCAATGGTCTTGATATGCTCGGTCAGCCCTTCCAGACCCAGATCCAGCATCTTTTGCGGCGTGTCCGCGATTTTAAACAAGGCGCGGGTGGCCTTGTTGACGCCCGCATCGGTGGCCTGCGCTGACAGCGCCACGGCCACCACCAGCGTGTAGACATTCACATGCTCCAACTCGCCCTTGGGTTCGGCATCGGCGGCATGGAACCTTTCAAAGATCGCGCGGATGGTATGATAATCAAGCTGTTTGGCCATTCTGCCTCCTTGCCGGGCGCGGGCACAGTTTGCAAGAGGTCAGAGGGCAGAATCCTCGTAAGGATACTCGATCCATGGTGGACCAGAGGACAGAGTCGCCATGATATCACGCAAAACAATCCGGCGGTTGTGGTCGGCGTAGACCATGCCGTGCCCTACCTCGATACCCGCAAGGTGTTGGGAATATTCCCGTGCTGCGGTCCAATCATCCAGACCGGCCAGGAACACTGCGGCCGTTGCGTAAAACATTATGCGCAAGCTGCGAATATCCATCGACGGTCAGGCGGGCGGCCTCGTCCGGCAGATCAAATATCCCAAACGACGGCACGCCGGGATCATTGGCAAAGACCATGTCGATGATCCGGGTCGCTTCGGTGTCCAGCCCAAGACGCAAGGCGTTGCGTGCAGTGCGCATCAGGGTTGCGCTGTCTTCCTCAAGGCGTGAGCGCATCGAGTCGGCGATCATGTGCAGTGCACTCTCGAACCCGTCATTACCGGTTTGGTCGGTTTGCGTATTGAGGTAACGTGCTGCCAATGCCCCGCTCAGGCGGGCCGTGCTGGGCAGGTCATAAGCCGCAGGGCCGGTCCGCCATTTCATAGGCATGGACCAAGGCAGCCGCGCGCCCCGTGGGCCGTCGGCCACATAAGCCAACGCCTTATCGCACCACGGCGCGTTGAAACATGCGTGGTCCGATGCATGCCAACAGGCGTGCGCGGGCGACATGCTGAGGAGAAGAAAACACAAACACACGATGCACCAAACACCAAAAGCTCTTTCACCCGATTTATGGCCTGAAGACCGGGATAAAGCCTTGCCTTTCAATGAGCAACATTCGGGTCGCCCCGCCGTGCCGCGCCGCCTATCTTGGGATCAGAGACGAAAGGATACCGCCATGACGAGTGATACACAGCAAAGCTATCATTACAACGTGATGCGTCGTGCCATAGATCTGATTGACGAGCGCGGCGAGGCGCTGTCGCTGGCCGATCTGGCGGGCGAGATGCAGATGAGCCCGGCGCATTTTCAACGCCTGTTTACCAAATGGGCCGGCGTGTCCCCGAAACGCTATCAGCAATATCTGGCACTGGGCCATGCCAAAGAGTTGTTGGCGCAGAATTTCACCACGCTGGACACCGCGCATGAGCTGGGCCTGTCGGGCTCGGGGCGTCTGCACGATTTGTTCCTGCGCTGGGAGGCGATGAGCCCCGGTGATTATGCCCGCAAAGGCGAGGGGTTGAAAATCTACTGGGGATGGTTTGACAGCCCCTTCGGCCTGAGCCTTGTGATGGGCACTGAAAAGGGCATCTGCGGCATCGGATTTGCCAGTGAAATGGGCGAAGAGGGCGCGATGGAGGATCTCGTGTCGCGCTGGTCCAAGGCCGAATTTGTCGAAGACCCGATGATGCTGAGCCCCTGGGTGCAGGTGGCTTACGGCGCGGGCGAGGCGGGGGGCGAGCGTGCCCCGCTTTACCTGATCGGCGCGCCGTTCCAGATCAACGTCTGGGAGGCGCTGCTGCAAATCCCGTCGGGGCAGGTCACCAGCTATTCCGAGATTGCTAACGCCATCGGCAAACCAAAGGCCGTACGCGCTGTGGGCACCGCCGTGGGGCGCAACCCGATCAGCTATCTGATCCCGTGCCACCGTGCCCTTCGCAAATCAGGCGGATTGGGCGGCTATCATTGGGGTCTGCCGGTCAAACGCGCGATATTGGCTTGGGAAAATGCCCGGGCCGATGCGTGACTTTGCCGATCAGTAGTCCCGGTAATCCTCGTCCCGAAGAGCTTGCAGTATGAAGTCTTCGGGATTGGCGGTGAATGATTGATAAAGCTTGAAATGCTGTGTGTCCCGGTAGTCGGTTTGATGAATCCCATGGGACGAAACCTCGAGAACCTGCGCACCGGGCAAAGCCATGAGAATCGGGGAATGGGTGGCCATGATCACCTGTGATTTTGCCGCCTCCTGAATTTGATGCAAGATGCGTACAAGGTCGAGTTGCCTCTTTGGAGATAGGGCGCTTTCCGGTTCGTCCATGAAATAGATACCTTGCCGGGACAGCCGGGACATACGTTCCTCAAAGAACCTCACAAACCCCTCGCCATGGCTCCACGATAGAAAGTCAGGCGGTACGCCGCCACCTTCACGGGCCGCGTCATCGAGGTAACGTGCAACTGAGAAAAAGGACTCCGCCTTGAAGAACCACCCATCGGTGATCTTCGGCAACCAACCCGCTCGAATGGCGTCAGCTAGTTCGGTTCCGCTCTTGTCGATGGCCTGTGAATGATCCACCGGACGATAGCCTTTTCCCCCACCAGCTTCATCATACCCGCTGAGCGCGGCGAGGGCTTCGATCAGGGTCGATTTTCCGGTGCCGTTTTCGCCAACGATGATGGTCACTGGGGTCGTAAAGCGAAGCTCGAAATCTTCTTTACTGAGCCAGGGAAGATCGAACGGGTAACCGGACTTTTCGGCCATTACATCCGGGAGCAACACCACGCGCTGCAAGAACGGTGCAGGTAAGTTTGTTCCGGTTTTACGTCGTGCCATTCTCTTTACTCGCTCAGACTGCTGCCAGAGCTATCGAACAATACGGCCCTTTTTATGGCCTATGCGCGAAATGTCGCCGAATTCCCCGCGATTTCGACGCGGATTTTCCTTGGGCGATGGTCTGTTATTGCATAACATCGCCTTAGACCCGAAGAAATTGGGCATGTAACTGAGGCACGAGAGAGTATGACTATGAAAACCCCTGTAAAAATTATTGCTGGCCTTGCGCTGTTGGCGATCGCCGGATGTACGGACCCTGCGCAGGTTGATGCGAACAACGGCTATCAGAAAACTCAGAGCGGCGCTTTGATCGGTGGTCTGGTGGGCGCTGTCACCGGAGCGGTGGTCAGCGACGACAAAGGCAAAGGTGCAATTATCGGCGGGGCCGTTGGAGCGCTGGGCGGCGCTGCGATCGGCAATGCGCTGGACAAGCAGGAGGCCGAGCTTCGCCAGCAGTTGAACAATGACGATATCCGGATCACCAATACCGGTGACCGGCTGATCGTGACAATGCCACAGGATATCCTGTTTGCCGTTGACAGTTCGACCGTGCAGCCGGGTCTGCGCAGCGATCTTCTGACTGTTGCCAGCAGCCTGCAGCAATATCCGGACTCGACCGTTCAGGTGATCGGCCATACCGATAACACCGGTGATGCGGGCTATAATCAGGGCCTCAGCGAACGCCGTGCCAATTCGGTGGCGGATGTGCTGATGAATGGCGGTGTGGCCTTTAGCCGGATTCAGACCTTCGGGCGTGGCGAAGATCAACCCGTCGCCTCAAACCTGACCGACGAGGGTCGCTCGCAAAACCGCCGGGTCGAGATTGTGATCCTACCCACAGCCTAGCGCTTTAGGGTCGTGTAACATCATAAGCCGGGCGCTATGGCGTCCGGCTTTTACGTGCGCGGTGCACGGTTCTTGAACGACCAGGATTTGCGCTTGCCGGGGTTCAGCCGGATCGCCTCTTGCTGGCGGGCCAGTTTATCTCCGACATCGAGAAAGCTCAGCCGCTTGGCTGCCAATGACAGGGCGGCAATCATGTCCTGATCGCTCATCCCGTCCACCGCGCCATTGGTCAGGGCCTCCGCGTCAATCGCCTTGATGCACCGATAGGCCACCGTGCCACCCGGCACAGGGGCTCGAAATACTCCGCGAAGGCCTCCATCTGCACGGCGATCCATGGCTCTTTCCAATGCAGCTCATCCTGCTGGACGATGATCGACTGCCCGGGGATCAGATGCGGGAAGAAGACTGCGGCCATTTGGTCCATTGTTTCGGAGGTTTTGGAGGCATCCAAGACCAGCAGGGCGATCGGCCCTCCCTCCCAGACACTCTCCTCAATGCGCCCTTTGTGAAAACGCACATTCGGAGCCCAAGGGGCCAGCACCTGTTGCGCCAGCGGCAGAATATCGGTGCCCCCAAACGGCGCGACACCCTTGGAATACAATTGACGTTCCTTGGCTTTTTCACTGGTGGCGAACTGATCGAAGGCGTGTATCTGGGCTTGTCCGCCGCCCTGCCGGTTGCCTTCGGCCAGATACGCGGGCGCCCCACCTGCAAAACAGCCAAGATCGACAACCGCGCCTGTGACCTCTGCCATGGCGCGCGACAGCCAGACATAGAACTGCGCCTCTTCCGGGTTGAGCATGCTGGGCGCTCCATTGGCGCCGCCGAGATCGCTGTCGTCTAGCGCAAGCCACGGGCGTTGGATAAAATCGTCTGGGGTCAAATCGGGTGTCCTTGGTCTCTCTCTGCGGTGCCGGGCGGTGGTCACGTCACCTTTCGGGGACCTTAATCCAGCCCCGCACCCCACGCTACCCGCTTTGCAAGGGTCGACATCTATTGAGTTCCGCCCCGCGAAGGTTCTAGGGTCGGCTGCAACAGATTGAAATCAAGAAAAGGCGCGTGACCATGAGTATTCCTTCGATCTACGGGGCTATTGATATGGAGCTGACCCCGGCGGGCCAGAGGGCCGGTGCCGATAGCGGTGATCCGCAGATTTCTGTGCATGAGGTCTCGAACACAGATGGCGTTGCTGCGGGCGTGTGGGAATGTGAGCCGGGTGGGTGGCCCGTGGTCAACCGCGCGGATACCGAGGTGGCCGCCATCCTCAGCGGGGCGGGCACGATCACGGATGAGAACGGTACGGTGACGCCGATTTCCGCAGGCACGGTTTTGACCCTGCCCAAAGGCTGGACCGGTCGCTGGGACATCACCGAGACGACCCGCAAGGTCTATGTCATCATCAAGTAAGGGCTACCTGCGCTAAGGGTATGTTTTTCCTGACTTGCTAAGGGTATGTTTTTCCTGACTTGTCGATGCCAGGCCCGCCCCTCCACATAGGGGGGATAAAGGAGTGCGTACGAGTATTCTGGCCAAACTGACCGCCTTTGCCATCACCCGGTTCTCATGGGTCATCACCGCTGTGCAGGGGTTTTGGCTGGGTGGTAAGCCGGATTTGCGTCAGGCGATCTATTTCGCCAATCACACCAGCAATGGTGACACGATCCTGTTGTGGTCGGTCCTGCCGTCCTCGGTCAGACAGCGCACACGCCCCGTGGCAGCGGCGGAGTATTGGCTGAACCACCCTGTGAAGAAATTCATCGGTGAGCAGGTGTTCAACTGTGTGCTGATCCAGCGCGACGCTCAGGCCCGCACCCAGGACCCGGTTGAACAGATGACCGACGCTTTGGACGATGGCTCCAGTCTGATCCTCTTTCCAGAAGGGACGCGCAATACCCAAGCACAGATGCTGCCATTCAAACCCGGCCTGTTTCATCTGGCCGAGGCCCGGCCCAATGTGCCGCTGGTCCCGGTCTGGATCGAGAACCTCAACCGTGTGCTGCCCAAGGGCGAGATCATTCCGCTGCCGTTCATTTGCACCGTGCGCTTTGGTGAGGCGATGAAACGGAATCCCAATGAGGACAAAGCCGCTTTTCTCAAGCGCGCCGAGGCAGCCGTTCTGGCGCTGGCCCCTAAGGAGGCACCATCATGAACGGACACTACAGCGACCTGATGACACTTCTGATGCCCGTGTTGGCGGTGCTGGTCACGGCCTCAGTCGTAGGGTTCGTGTTGGCGCGCCTGAAGGGGGCCGACAATCCAGTGATCGAGAACCTGAACGCGCGGATAAACGCGTGGTGGGTGATGGCGATTGTGCTGGGTCTGGCGTTTTGGTGGGGTCGGTCAGGCGTGGTGCTGTTGTTTGCGATCTGCTCGTTTGCTGCCCTACGGGAATTCGTAACCCTGACCAATGCGCGGCGCGCCGATACATGGATGCTGGCGGCGCTGTTCTATATCGCGTTGCCGCTGCAATACTGGGCGGTCTGGACGGATTGGTATGGGTTCACGGCCATTTTCATCCCGGTCTACGTCTTCCTTGGGAGGCCGATCCTGTCGGCCCTGCGTGGCGAGACGGATAACTTCCTGATCCGCGTGGCCGAAGTGCAATGGGCCGCGATGATCGCGATCTATTGCGTGTCGCATATCCCCGCGCTGCTTAGTCTGAATATCCCCGGATTTGAGGGGCAGAACATCCTGCTGATCGCGTTCCTCGTCATCGTGGTGCAGGCCAGCGATGTGCTGCAATATGTCTGGGGCAAATTGATGGGCAAAACCAAGATCGCCCCGCGCCTGTCCCCCTCCAAAACCGTTGAAGGGTTCGTTGGCGGTGTGGGCAGCGCCACGCTGCTGGGGGCGAGCCTGTGGTGGATCACGCCGTTCAGCTTCTGGCAGGCGGGGGGCATGGCGCTGGTGATTGCCTTGATGGGCTTCTTTGGCGGGCTGGTGCTGTCGGCGGTGAAACGCGATCGTGGCGTCAAGGATTGGGGCGCAACGATTGCAGGTCATGGCGGGTTCATTGACCGGTTGGATTCGCTGATCTTTGCCGCGCCGATCTTTTTCCATCTGATCCGGTTCTGGTGGGCGGTGTGATTGCAAAGCTGGCTGGGATGGCCTCGGTCCATGTGGCCGTGGCGTTCCTTCTGATGGGCAACTGGGCGCTTTATGCCAATTGGGATCATCCGATGCCCAAGCCGATTTTGGCAGCATTTGTTCAAGGCGTATTGTCGGGCGCGATCACCTATGCGCTGAAACGCACGCTGGATGCACTGCGTGCGCGGATGCCCCACGGCAAAGGCTGGTGGCTGCCGTCGGTGATTGCCTGTACCGGATCGCTGTGCCTGCTGGTCAGCGCCCATTGGATGGCCAGCACACCGGAGATTTCACGCACCATTTCGGTGCCGTTTTCCGTCGCCTCGTTTTATGCGATCACCTACAATCTGATCATGTGGAGACGCCAATGACCGACCGCCGCCCGATTGCCAGCCGCGACACCGGCTGGGGCCATGCGCTGACCCGTCGACTGACCGCGCGCGGTGTGACGCCAAATCAGATTTCCATCGCCAGCATGGGGTTTGCGGCGCTGGCCGGATTGGCGTTTTTCATCGGGGCCGAGGGGCAGGGCGCCGGCCGCGTGATCCTGCTGGTGCTGGCGGCGCTGTTTTGTCAGCTTCGGCTGATCTGTAATCTGCTGGATGGGATGGTTGCGGTTGAGGCCGGGCAGGGCGCACCTGTAGCGCGCCAATCAAAATGAGCAATTACGCCAATCAAGTGCGCAATCGACGTGATTTTCCCGGGTATTTACATGGGTATTTACCGTTGATTTTCCCGGCGCTTTTCTTCTTGATTGCGCACTTGATTGGCGCACGGTACGTTCACCCTTCCAAATCGGTGCAGGGGGTTCACTTCCTGTCGTGTCTCGATCTGTAGGGCGCGGTGGCGGTTGGGATGATGACGGTTGATGTGGCGGGCGCACCTGCCCCACCCGGACCGGGCAATGGGGTTATGGTGACGGTGAGCCTCGCTCCGGCGGCAAGTTCAGTGGCCCATTCTGCATTCAGTTTTCCGTTGGGGATATTCTCCGGGGCTGCGGGATCGTTTGAAACAAGGGATGCGCCTGCCCATTGGCCTGCGACGGCAAGGGACAGGGACACCCGGGTGGATCCCTCCATGATGCGGGCTTGCAGTGTGACGGCCCGAATACTGCTTTGCGCCTGAACGCGCGGCGTTGCATCCGGGGTGGTGAGATCGGAGGTCTCGGCGGCATAGTATTCCGCCATGTGATCGATGGCGGTGAGGCGCACGCTCTCTTCGTCTATTGGTTCAATAACGGTGATGCGCAAGGGGTCTGGCGGGGCGCTGTTGGAATATATCCGATAGAGGATATCGGCGGGGCCGCGGCCATCGGCGTCGGGTGCGTCAGGGAGCGGGCTTGCGAGGTCGCGCAATGGGCTGTCTGCGTCGGCATGGAGAGGCGGTGTGGCAGCAGACCGATGCAACGTCCCGTTCGCAAGGCGCAGTATGATATGATCTCCATCACTTGCAGGCCGGGCTCGATCAAGTGTGATCTGTGCGGCACTGCCGCCATTGAGCCGCCCTGCGGCCCCTCCGGCCAGCATGTCATGGGTCATCCATACCACATCGCCGCGCCGGATCAGGTAGCCTTCCGGCCCCATTTCCCAGGTGATGCGTCGCCGATGATATCGCTGGCGCGCCGCGAGCAGATTTGCCTCCCTGGCTGCCTGCCCGGAGGAGGTGACCCCGCGCAGGGTCACTGTTGATGTGTTCACAACCGGGCCTGTGGCACCCGGCACGCGCCGGCGGATGGTTTGGTATTGCCAATCGGAATCGGGGTCGATGTAGCGCAGGGCAATCTCATCGGGGGCCGGACTGGCGGCCCACTCGACACCCATAGAGCCAAGAACGACATTTTCGGGAGTGATGAGGGTTGTGACGGTGGTGTCCGGGTCATCGAACACGACGCCGAGCTTTCCACTCCGCCATGTGGGGCTGGCGCGCCCGCAGCGCGCAACGAGTGTGAGCATGTCGGCGCAGGACATGCGGCGGTCGATGACAGCGGAGCATGTCAGGGCATTGGCATCGCACCATGCCGCCCACTCTGTGATTGCAGCCTTGTCGATGCGGTTCCTTGGCAGTCCGGCTCCGGCGATCAACCGACCGTCTGCCATGAAAGTCTCGACCGGACCGCCGGAGAACGTGTCCGTGGTGAATTGCACATTCAAACCGTGAACAGTCGGCATGAGCGGTTAAAGACCTTTCCGCGCCGCCATCGGGGCATCGCGACCAAATACCTGGACAGCTGCCTTCGGTGGTTCCACCTTGCCGTCCTTCCGAGCCACCAAACGCCGCGCGCGATACTTGCCGCCGCCGCAGGCATCCTGCCTGTAACACGCCACGCATAATCAATGCTAATTGAGCCTATGTCAATGTTCGGCGAAACGGATTTTGCGCATTGTGTTCCGGTATTCCGGGCAGGTCCACAATGCGCACAACAGACCATGATCTGGCGGGTGTGTCTCCATCCTGCGCCCGTCGCCACCTGATCTCGACGGACCGGGCTAAAGGTTCAGGCCGGGACCCCCCAGCCCTGTAAGCTGGCCATCCAGATCAATGGCAATCCTGTGTACCCCGCCTGCGGTTGTCCGCCGCACCCATTCTGTGCTTTCAAGCGCACCGCCGCCCGGCTCTGTCTGCACGTCGAGATCGAAGGGCAGGATGCCGCCCGGAGGCAGGACAGTGAGCGTGGCTTCATCATATTGACCGACCGGAGTTTCTCCGATGCGCCAGTCGGAGAGTACAGGTGCCCCTATTCCGGCGCCGAATACCTGGTGCAGGTACTGCTCCCCATCCTCATAGGAGGCCCATGGGGTCGCGACCAGATCGGGCCAGATGCGGTGTTGGCCCAGCACCAGCAAGGCCGGTTCATAGGGTCGTGCCAGATTTCGACCCCCCGCGAGGCTGTGGAGGGGATCGGGCGCTCCCGTGTTGTTCCGGTCGGGAAGTGATGGTGAATAGAGCCCCTGAACAATGAGGCCTCCGACAATCTGCAGGCCTGCGGTGGCCACGGCCAGCGCCGTGGTGCCGGCTGTCACACCGAGTGCACCCAGTACATGGGGTGCCAGAACGGGCGCGGCGACAACAATCGCGATAGAGAGCACGGCGGCGACGGGATCACTGTCGCCGCCGTGCAAGGCCGGGCGCAGGGCGAGTTTCGCGCCTGCCGGTAGAGACTGCTCCCAACGGGCGTGCGGCACAGGCTCCCCGTTGACAGCGGCGGCGATCCTCCCGGGCGGTATATCGGGCAGGCAAATGCGACACGCCCGGGTAAGGGAGATGCCCGCCGGCAAGGTGACAGTCCGCACCCCGTCGCGGGTGAGCGGGTGCGGCAGGACATCCGCCACATATCCCGGTTGCGGGCGGTTTGCAAACGGCGCGCAACCGGGGTTTCCGATACGGTCAACCATGATTTATGTCCAGCGATACAGCCCGGTCAGTGTCAGGCCCCGGTGTTTGAGACCGGCCAGCGGATCAAGGCGCGGGCGCTGGCCTTCCATGCGATGCAGCACATATGCCTGTCCTCCTGTCCGCGTCCACAGCCCGATGTGATGTCCGATACAGGCCCTGCGACCGGCGGCGCACATCAGGACGGCATCCCCTTCGGACGGCGATGTTCCTTCAAGAGAGACGGCGAGGTGCTCCGCAATGGCGGCACCGATCGCCCGATCCCTGCCGCGCAGGCTCCCGGGGCTTCGGGGAAGAGAGATGGTGCGCGCGAACATGCACTCCAGGATGGCCATAACATAAGCCGCGCAATCTCCCGGCGGGTTCCTGTGCAGCGCAGCCACCGCCCAGAATGGATCGGGCGGCGGGGCCAGGGGCGCAGGTGTCATTGTGCTTCATATGCGGCTGTGATGGCCGCTGCGCGCCCGGCCCCCTTACTCAATACTGTTTGCACGTCACTTGCGGCATCGAGGGGCACCTGCACTGTTTTGTCCCGCCAATCCTCAAGCAGGCTGGAGACGGGTACAGCGGCGGCACGGATCTCTGCGATTGTACTGGCGGTGGAAATCGCCTGTGCGAGGCGCGCCAGCCCGGACAGCGCGACAGTGGTCAGATCGAGGCTATCAACCAGCCCTGCCTCGACACCGCCTGCGGCGGAGAGTGCGGCTTTTAACCTCGCCTGCTGCCCGTCCTGCGCGACCGTGGCCGTTTGCGCCGCAGAGATGGCTTCTTGAGGAACTCCGGCCTCCGCCAGCTCGCCGGGTGTATAGCTGATATAGTCCAGGCCTTCGTGGGTGAGTGTGAGTTTCATTTTATGCTCCTTTTAAAGGGTGGCCACGGTTGACCACAGCAGATTGGCTGCATCGACTTTTGGTGTTCCGGGTGCCACACCGCTGATCCAGTGCCCCGCCATGTCGGAGACCGAGGAGCTTTCGATGGCGAGCGCATAGACCACAGCCCCCGACATTAAAGCGATGCCGCCCCCGTTTTCCCGGCCTCGCAGACGGCTGTTAAAGGCGCGCAGCGTCAACTGCCCCACGCCGGTCATAAAGGCGGGTTCCTGCAGCCCGGCCGCTGACAGCGCGATGTCGACCTCGATATTGTTGAAGAAGAAGACCGCGTCCGGATCGATCATCTGGATCCAATATGCGCCCGCGCGCACCGGGGCGTCCGGAAGGGGGTTCGGGGCCTGAACGGTCAGAGTGCGTCTGTCATCGCCATCCGAGAGCAGCTGAACCATCCGTGCCCGACAGCGCACCGATGCGTTCACAGCGATGTCGCTCTTGAGATGTATAGTGAGCGTTCCGCCTGGCGGTGACTTTCTCAGGGCGGCGGTGAGCGTTTGCAGGGGCGCGGCGTCGGTGCCTGCCGCGTTGTCGTCGCCACCGGCATCAACATACAATTCTACTTCCCCCGCCCGGTGCAGATTGGCTTCCAATGCCTTGTAGCGCCTTTCCGCGGCGGTGGCGGAGGTCGCGGCGGCGGCGGCACGATCTGCCTGCGCGGACAGATCCGATGAGACAGGGGCTGCGGGATTGATCGTGACCCCGCCGCCTGCGGGGTTGAGAGTGACGGACATCAGATTGCCTCCTTGAGAATGATTGTGAAAGTCTCTGTCGACGCTTTGACACCATTCCCATCCGTGAATGTGATATCTCCACGCCACTTGCCCGGTGGCCATGCGGCGGTCTGGCGCGCGGTGGCCGAGAGGGTGAACAGCCCGTCAGCGCCCTCGGTCACGCGGCAGCTCAACAGGGCCCGTGTTCCGCTCCGGTCATGATACAGGGCCGCGTCAGGGGTCCAGTCATCAACGTTGCGCGCAACGCCCCCCGTCCCGTCCGGGGCGGGGGGGTGTGTGATGCGCCTGGGCGGGCAGGCTCAGCGTGTCCCCCTGTTTCAGTACGATTATGTCAGTCATCCTTGTTTCCTTTGTATCAAAACAGCGCGGGAGATGTTTCCGGGTCGTGGCGCAGACCCACAGCGGGCCTGTCAAGCAACGGGTCATAGCCGATGATCGCCGTTACACTTTGCTGATCGGCTCTGATCTGGAGCACATCCAATTGAGCCTCCCAGTCGGGATCCCGTGCGGCGGTGTCTCCGACCGCCAGACAGCGCAGGACCCGGATACCTGCACCCTGCCCACCGCCTGCGCGATCCAGCCAGATCATGATGTCGCGTCCTGCATTGTCGATGCGCAGTTCCGCGCGCGGGGCACGGCGCTCTTCATCCCTGGCCAGACGCACCGAGAACGCCAGCGCCATATAGGTCTGGCCTTCGATCTCGCGCGCGCGGCCATCCGCCACCACCCGCACGGCATCCGCCAGGTCGGGATGCGTGATTTCCAGCGCATAAAGGATCAGATCGTCCGGAGACAGGCCAACAAGAGCTTCACGACCGGCGGAGGTTAATGTCACAGGACCTCCTCCAGCACCATGTCGGCGGTCCAGTGGCGACGACCTCCCTTGACGGTACCGCGAGAGGTCACGGATCCCGATCCCCCGCGCAGCCGCAGGTGGATCGCATCACCGGTAACCGGATCGGAGCCGTCGAAGGCCCCGTGTCCATGGGTCTCGGCCCAGGTCCGGAAATCTCCCATATGCGTATCGCTTTCAAGATGTACGGACACCTGCCAGAAGCGCAGGGCCGCACTGCGCGCGCGGGCCTGCCGGACCGCACCACTCTCAAACGCCGTGCGTCGGGTATTTTCATCCTGACCGGCCACAATGCCGTCCGCGATGATCCGCGCATATGCAGGCCAGCTTGCCATCAGAACCCATCACCACCGCTTGATTGGCGGCGCAGCGTCTGGGTGACCTGTTGTGCAATCGCCCCGCCGCTTTGCAAGTCTTCGGCCACAATCGCGACAATGAGACCGCGCAGCCCGTCTGACCGGGCTGTTGCAGTGGCTGTCTTGGGCGCACCTTTGTTCTCGACATTCACAGTGATATTGCCGTGCCGCACGTCGGGACCCGCCTCCATGTCTGCGGCACCCGGTGCCTGCGTTTTATAGACGGCCGGAATGCGCGCGGGGTCGATCCCCGCTGCCCCGCCCCGATGATATCGGGGGCGGTCTCTCCGGCGCAGCATTTCGCTCAATGCGGCGGACTGATCAGCGGTCAGCACCGCCTCACCCTCCAGCAGGATGGCGGGCACTTCGCGTGCCGTGCGCCCCGCTGTGGCGGCGGAGGCCGCAATGATCGCCTGCGCCCGACTGGCCACATCCCCGGCCACACCCCCGGCCACGCCCCCTGTGTGAAACGGACTGGCCCGGGGCCGCACCGCCGTCGTCGGTGCCGGTGCCGTGCCGCCGCCAAAACCCCCGCCCAAAACCCCGGCCAAAGCATCGGCCAACGGGCCGGTGATATTTTGACGAATGGCGATGCGGGCAAAATCGGCGATGATGCTGTTGACCAGATCCCCGACCTCCAGCTTGCCCGTAGAGACAAACTGCACGAGAGCATCTTCCAGGCCATTGAATGCCCCGCCGATGGCGCTTTCGATCTCATTGCCCGCAAAGCTCGCCTCCTCGGCATAGCCCCGTAGTCCAGCGCGGATGGCGTCTACGCCCTGCGGTCCCCGGCTCAGCGCGCGCTCTATTGCGATAGCCTCTTCGGCTGCCGCATTGACAGCGGCTTCCAGTTCACGCACCTGTGCAACCGCTGCAGGGTTATCGCCGATTTTCGCAATCGCTGTCTCCGCCAGCCGCGCGGCCTCTGCGGTGGCGATAAACCCCGCCTCTTCCCCGCCCCCCAACCCTTGCAGGCGGATAGAGGCGATCTCTGCACGGCTCCGATATTGCTCCAACGTCTTGATCAGGGCTGTGGCGGGATCATTTTTACCACCGCCGCCACCGCTGCCGGAGATTGATTCGCGCAGTGCGGCCTCGGCATCGCGCGTGCGCGCGTTGATACGGGCCAGGGTTACCGCGTTATCTCCGGCCGCCCGGATCGCTTCGGCATCGAAGCGCTGCGCGGGGTCCAGATCCGACCGGCCCGCCGTGGCCGCCGCCTGTAATGCCAAGGCACCACGCTCCGCCAGCTGACGTGCCCGGGCCTCCGGATCGCCAACCGTGGCCTCGCGAATACGCGCCACCGCCAGAGCGGCCGCCTGCACCCCCGGTAAAGCGGCCAGCTCATCGCGGGCGCGCGCGGCCTCATCCGCCAGCGCCTTTGCGGCCTTGATGGCAACGTCAAGGCCCAGATCACCCGTCTTGAGCGTCCCGAGCCGGCGTGCCTGGTCTTCGGCTGCGATCAACCGGTCGATCAGTACGTCCAGCGCCTTTCGTTGATCTGTGGTGAGGTCTTCACCCGCCAGGGCATTCTCCAGGACTTTGCGCATGTTTGCGACGGCGTCGGAAACTTCATTGATATCATCGCCGTCAAGAGCGGCGCGCAGATCAAGTGATGCCGATGACAGTGCCTCTGTCTGTTCACCGGCAAGTCCGAGTTCATCTGCGTACCGGCGCAGGGCGGCGGACATGGATCTGTGGGCGACCATAAAGGCGTCACTGGTCTGGACCGCGCCCTCGTTGAACAAGCGCAGCCTGTGGGTTATCGTGTTCAGAAGGGTATCGACATCTTCGATGTTGTCCAGATCGGCATCCTTGACGAACCCTGTCGGGGTCTCTCCAAAGGTGTCTCGCAGATGGGCTTTCACGCTGTCGTTGTCCGAGACGTTGAATACATCCAGACCAGCTTCGCGAAGCACGTCACCGGAGCGGTGCACGATCCCTTGCAAAATATCCTCGAAATCCGCCGCCACCCGGTCCTGTCCGGCGGCCAGCGCCTCGGGCAGACTGTCCAGCAGGCCCTTTCCTGTCGCGCGCAGTGCATCCCGCGCTTCACGCTCCGCCAGCTGACGCTGCGCGGCCAGAAGGTCCCGAACCCGCGCTGTGACAACCCCGTAACGCTCGGCCAGATCCTCAAGATCACCGCCAAGGTCTTTCAGTCCCCGCAGCCTCTCCGTGGCATCCGCGAGACGCGATGTGGCGTCGGACGCACTCTCCGCTTTCTCGCCTGTGCGCAAAAATGCGGCACCGAGAGGCAGGGCAATGGCCGCAACAGCACCCAGAACCGCGCCAAGAACGCCAAACCCACCGAGCAATTGCGGAAGCTGCTGGGCCATCGCCTGGCTCGCGGATGTGCCTGCACCCACCTGGACGGCGAAGTCACCCACCTGAAACGCCGTGTTCTGGATCTGTGGGCGCAGGTGTCTCATGCGCTCACCCAGGGCGCGCGATGCAGTGCTCGCCTGCCCGGCGGCGGCCCCTGCCTGTGTGGTCCGTCCTCCCAGCCCCTGCGCCGCACGGCCCGTCGCATCCATTTCAGTGCGGGTCTGGCGCAGGACGGCCTGCGCGTCGCCTATATCGCCACTGATGCGCAGGGCGAGGTCGATATCCTGCGTCATTGCATCAGGCCCCGCACCAGACTATGCCACGGCATCTCGATACGGCGCGACTGTCCTGCCTGCCAGATCAGCATGATCTGTCTCCATGTCAGTGTGGCGGGGAGGCTTCGGATATCTCCGTGCCCGTCGGCTGCAAGCTGCTCGAGGACGCGAGAGAGCGCGATACGGTCTCCACCACCCCCTGGCCCAGTGCCTGGGCCACCAGGCGGCGGATAAAAAAACCCGTGTTGACTTGCCAGACCGCCGATTGCAGCGCATGGGCCTCGGTGTCCGCAAGCGATCCAATCCATTCCACCGATTGCCCGCTGGCCATAGCGCAGATGCGCAGCCAGATATCCGCATGCGCCCCCAGCACAGCGCCGGTGCGCACGGCATCGGGCTCTTGCGCCGTGTCGCCCACCTGAACCGCAAGATCACGGATCAGGGGAGCCCCGATCACCTGAACATCGAGGCCCTCGCGCATCCGGAACTCGCGCACTGTTATCTCCACCGCCGAGCCGGTGTCCGGATCGCGCAGTGTGATTGTTACATCCGGATCAAGGATGGCGAGGGTCTCCGCATCGTCGGTCATCGCAGGTCCTCCCCGTCGATCATCATCGCGGCGGAGCCGTCCTCGGGCTGCCATATATTGGCGCTGAGCGGGATCCGCTGCTCCGACCGCCCGGTGAGCGTCCAGTCACCGTTTGGGCGCAGCTTGACGTCCGGGCAGTAGATGTTACGGCCCTTTGATGCCGGATTGATCGTCGGAGCGTGCTCGACGTAGCGCAGTGCGCCCGTGACGACCCGGGCCTGCCCCACAGAGATGCGGGTCGCGGCGTCGATCGTATAGGACGCGAGGATTGTGGCGTTGGCGCGGATACCATCCGCCCCGGCATCCAGAATGCGAATTGTGCCGGATCCCGGATCGGTGCGGTAATGGGTATTGAGCGTGTAGGCCGCTCCGCCGCGCAAAGGGCGCAGGATGAGGTCCGAGATCCGACGGCCCCTGGCGGACGGGAGCCCATACCATGGGCCGCCATCCAGCAGGCCGACGGCAATCCGCTCGCCTGTCACCGTTGTCGCGGGCACCGGGATCATATCCGAGGCGAACAACAGGGCGATATTGTCCAGGGACATATCCCGCAGCACCATGTCGATCATGCGCTCGGTGGAGCGTACCGCGTCGACCAGCATGCGCGGAACCCCCGAGCCTGACTGCACCGTCACGCGCTCCTCGTTGATCCGGAGCGTTGTGCTCTCGGCGTCCCCGAGACAGCGCTCCGCTCCGGGCGCGCCGTCCTGTGTGGCCCGGGCAAAATAAAGTTTGCCGGCACCGATAATGAAATTCTGCGCCATCAGTTACACTCCGTTGATGTTCTGTATTGGCAGGTCCATTCGTCCTGCCAGATGATACGACCATGCTCGATCTCGGTGAGACGTCCGGCCACAAATGCCAGCGGCCCGGTCACCCCATGGATTTCCGGTTCCGGGGCCGGTACCCAGCCCAACAGCTTTTGACGGGTCTGCCCCAACAGGTCAGCCAGCGTTTTTTTCGCACGGGTCCTGCGTCCGGACCGGTCATTGGCAGCCTCAACGATCACGATCACGCCGATCCGCATCTCCACCGTCTGGGGAACCAGGGCCATACCGGGGACGGACGGACTGGACAAGGCGCGTTCCGTCAACGGCGCAACGACAGCGGACGGCGGCTTTGGGGCATCCACCCGCGCCACGTCGTAGACGTTCAGCACGTCAACCAGCGTCTCAAGCGTGCGAAGGCGTTCGGCAACCGCATCCACGGCGGCAAAGCCGGGCCATGCCGATGCGGAAACAATCATCGCCGCCCCTCCGCCAGCATGCGCGTCGCAATATCAAGAACGGCTGTCCGGTCATCGCCGGAAACGCCCAGATATGGCCGGGCGGGCATCGTGACGCTGTGCGCCCCGATTTGGGCATTCACGATCCGGATCAGCCCGGTCTTGCGTCGCGCCGCGTTCCTGCGGGATATCAACCGACCTGTGTCATCGTCAAATTCAAGGGTCTGTTTCCGGGCTTTCTTGTTGATGGTGCCGCCAAACTGGTGGATCGCGGCGTAAACGACATTTGTGCCCACCTCGACGCCGGCGGCATCGGCGCGGTGTGTGATCGACTGACGCAGGCGCGCGGAATCTGTCAGGGTCTGGCCCCCTTTTTTGCGCGCGCGCCGCGAGGGTGTCCATTTTGTGCCGTCCGGACCCGTTTCCGTCTCGAAGCGCCGCAGGACCGCGGAGGCCAGCATCTGGCCGATTTCGTCATACATCTCGTATGGGTTGTCCAGGGCCGTGCCCGCACGCCCCAGAGCCGCCCGGGCCCCGGCATCGTCCCATTCGACATCGATCCGAACGCCTGCCCCGGCCATCACGAACACCCTCCACGACGATTGATCCTGTCAATCGTCTCGCGGATCCGCGCAGGCGGGGCCTTGATTGCAGGGCAAAAGGTGCGCCGTGGCGGCTCCGCACCATCGCCACTGCGCAGATAGCCCTGCGCCAGACGGGAGAGCTGACCGCGCGCAGCCTTCGCCGCGTCTGTCACCGCCTCTTTCGGCGCGTCGTCGTAAAGGGCCAGCCGCGCCAGGGCACAGGCAATGGCCTTGAGGGATGGATAATCACCCTGTGCAAGAGGCAGGATATATTCCCGGGCAAGGGCTGCATCAATTTCGCCCGCCGCGTCCGACAGCACCGCCGCCAGACGTGCAGCGGCATCCTCTGCATCATCATCTGCATCATCACACAACAGATGCGCAATCTCTTCCGAACCATAGCGGGCTTCAAGATCATCGCGGGTCGCATAGGCCATGGCTCAGGCGACCCCGTCCGGGGTGTCTTCAGTATCCGGGCCCGCAGCCACAGGACCGGCGTACGGAACCTTTGCGTCCCCCGACGCAACCAGCGCGGCCAGTACGTCCTGCGGAAGATCCAGCGGATCGCCCGGCATATAGCGCTTGCGCGCATATTGAACCGGATTGATCGCGACACATGCAGGGGCCGGTTCGGCCGCTTTGGATGCAGGAGCCGGTTCGGCTGCCTTGGATGCGGGAGGTTTGGCTGCTTTGGATGCAGGAGCCGGGTCGGCTGCTTTGGATGCGGGAGGTTCGGCTGCCTTGGATGCAGGAGCCGGTTCGGCTGCCTTGACTGTTTCGACCATTACGCCCTCCCTACGCCACTGCGTTTTTGAACAGGTATCCCGCCCTGGCGGCAATGATCCGCTCATCGCAGGTGTCAACAACCCGCAGGCGATGCCCGCCGCGCGCGCCGCGCGCAGGGTCAAAGACGGAATACACCTCGCGCCCACGATAAGAGGCTGTGATCCCCAATGTGGGCGGGCCATTGGGCGCTGCATTGGGATCGGCACGGTAAAAGAGTGCGTTCTTGCCCCACACGCGTTTCAGGCTTGCCTCCCGACCGGGGCGGGCCGCATTGATCCAGGCCTGGCCAACAACAATTTTCACCTCCAGCAGATCCTCGACCATCATCCGCGAGGCGATGCCGCGATCCCCTTCATTGCGGTTGACCGATTTCAGGATCGCCGGGTGCGTGCGCAGATCCTTCCAGACCTCCGAACCCATGCAGAAATGTGTTGGCTTGACGATCATGCTCTCGACCGCATCGACAATATCGGCCACGGGATCACTGTCGTCATGACTGGCGGACCACTGATCATTGCCCGCCAGTGTGACTTTACTGTCCGCGCCGTATTTTGCGGCGTCGAACACCAGATCCGCCACGCGCTTTTCACGATCGATCATCAGCAGATCGGTCAGCATCATTGTGGAGCGGTCTATCGGATCAACCGTTGTGGGCGGCGTGTTGCGCACATCATCGTCGGGGATCAGATCCTCAAGCGAGTAATCCTGACAGGCGCCTGATTTCTCCTCCGCCGAAAAATGCACCATAACCGGCGTCCCGCGCCGACCGACACGCGTTTCGGGAACGCTGAAGCTCTCGGCCAGCGGGTATTCGGTATAGCGGTATTCCTTGCGCCCCACATCGACCCGGGGCAGGACCATATCGGCGATACAGCTGTCATTGCCATAGCCCACCGCGATCGCGGTGCGCTCGAAGTCCACAGGGTACGTGGAAATAATGTTGTCTGCCATCTGTCAGGCCTTCCTTACATGCGATGCTGCGACAGCAGCACGGGAATGATGTCACCGGCAGCCGTGGCGGCCTCCAGAGCAATACCCACCACACAATCACCGGTGGTGTCGGTGGCTGTCGCCTTGCCGTCGGCATCGGGTTTCAGCGCCGTGCCGCGCATGACAGCGGCCCCGGCCTCAAGGTCGGCGATGCCCGCAATATGTACATCCAGGATCTGCCCGGCCCCGGTGGCCACCTCACCGGAAATGCCTATGGGCCGCTCTCCCGCTGTTCTGGCGGAGTCCGCGTCCGCCTGGACCGCTTCCCCGCCCTTCGAGGTTCTCAGCCGCACGATGCGGCGCGCGGCCACATCACCGAACGCCTTGAAAGAGACCGTTGCAACAGGTGAATGTCCGGCCATTTCAGCGACCTCCCTCTGTCACCTGACGCACCGCATCCGCGATGGTCATTGTGCCTGTGGGATCGCTCCCCATCAGCGCCTTCGCCGCCAGCGCGACATGCTGCGCGGTTTGCCCGTCCCGCATCACAGGAGCCTGTGCGCCACTCATGGCGATCTGGCCGGGACCGGCATATTCCGCCGTGTCCGGTCCGCGCACGGGCAAGCCGGACAGGAAGGCCTGCAGCGCCTCCCCGGGGGTTTGGGGGGTGGCTGACCCTGCCAGCCGGATCGAAGCGGCCTGTCCGGAGAGCGCCGCGAACAGCGCTTCCAGCGATGCGGCCTCTGCGGGCAATACCCGACCTGCGCTCACATGGGTCCCGACACGCTCATGCGCCTCGGACAGACACCGCTGCGCCGCCGGTTGCAGACGTTCGGTTGCCAGTTGCGCACGCTCTGCCGCCAGTGCGGCCTGCTCCCGCGCAAGACCCGGGTCAGCCGGAGGGTTCGGGGCGGCGGCAGGGTCGGGAATGGGCGGGATGTCGTTCATGATAGATGTCTCCTGTGTAAATCGCGAGGCGAGGGACGCGAGAAAGTCACCGTCCTCCGGCTCCCCGAGGGCCTGGATTTCGGTCAACGCCCAGTCGGGCAAAATGCGATCCGCCTGTTCAATCGTCGAGCGCTCGATAACCCACTCGCGCAGGCCGCGCAGCGCCCGTGCCGTGGTGTCCCGGGCGGATCGCTCTTCAGTGCCGCCCAGCGGAACCGCGAGTTCCAGTGTCGCGGCGGGAGCCGTCGCGGGAGCCCTGAACATGGCCGGGCTGAGACCCTGCACCGCCGGAGCAACGCCCCCCAGAAACCCGATATGACGCAAGCTCCAGCCACCGGTGTCGTCCCGGTCAATCGCCACCGAGCGGCCCGCATAGCGTCCGGCCTCGACAGCCGCCCGGAAGGCATCGTCGAGACGTGTCAGCTTTGCCTGGAGCGTATCGCCGACCACGCGCAGGCCATCCACCCGGCCCCAGGCAGGGGCATCTGTCTCCGGATGTCCGACGACAACAGGTGCCGGATCAGAGGTCGCGTAAGCGGCTGCAATACGCGCAAGGTCCCCTTCGGAGAGGGTGAAGGTGGTGTTGTGCATGTCCGTATGCGTGCCCGTGCGGCAGACATCGAACCAGCTGTCGAGCGCTGACAGCGCGGCAGCGGCGGGCTGTGCGGCAGGGGCGGGTTTATGTGTCATGCCCGCCAGTCTAGCCGATGCCACAGGCCCCCGCGACGGACCATGGTCCGTCGCGGGGGCCTGCCCGATCAGGTAATCTGAACGCTTGATCCGACACGCAACCGGTCAGCACACGGAGATTCCCATGATACAGACACTGTCAAAAACAGTTCATTCCGCCGCCTGGGCTCACAAGGGCACCGCCGAATGGCCCGGAGCCGCGCATAATCCGCAAGTGCTGGATTACTTTCGCAAAGCCGGACAACCCATGCCCGATGATGAAACCCCCTGGTGCGCCGCCTTTGTAGGGGCCATGCTCGCCGAATGCGGCTTGCAGGGCACCGGCTCCCTTGCCGCCCGCAGCTATCTCAAATGGGGACAAAAGGTGGCTCCGGACGATGCAGGGCCCGGCGATGTGGTGGTGTTCTGGCGTGGAGGCAAGAGCGGCTGGCAGGGCCATGTGGCGTTTTTCCACCGCCGCGCAGAGGGAAGAATATACGTCCTTGGCGGCAATCAGGGCAATAAGGTCAGCGTTGCGGGATACGCGCCCAACCGCCTCCTTGGTATTCGCCGGGCCACGCCCCCCCGCGCGTCCGCAATGGCCTCCACCACGGTGCAGGCCGGCGCCGTGCAGCTCGCCACCGTCGCGAGGGTCGCGGCACCTGTCGCGGTCACGGGGGCGCTGCCCTCGACATATGCGCTCATCGCGGGCGCAGGGGTGATTGCGCTGGCCGCCGCGTGGATCATGCGTGAGCGGATAAAAAAATGGGCGCAGGGCATAGGCTGATGGATCCCGCACAGCATGTCCCCCTCATACGCATCCTGCTGCGCTATGGCACGGCGGCGCTTGTGACACGCGGCATCGTCGGTGCGGAGACGGGCGCGCTCCTGTCCTCGCCCGATCTGCTCACCGCGCTGGCGGGTGCCATCGTCGCACTCGCCACCGAGGTCTGGTACCGGCGCGATAAAAAACGCGGCGGGCCAACCTGACCGAAACCAGACAACGAGGAACAATCATGCACGTTGTCACCAAATCACGCCTGAACAACGCTGTGCAGACGGCTGTCAGCAGCCGCGCCGCCGAACTGGTGCGCGCAGGCTTCGACCCCTCCGAACACCCCACCGTAGACCGCATCAAAATGCTCGCCGCAGCGCTGATCTCGGAATGCGAGAGGATCGGGGAGGACAACTTATCCGCCTGCCGTCACGCCCTCATCGCAATCCAAGCCGTCGAGGAGGCCGCCATGTGGGCCGTCAAGGCCGCCCCTGCATAATCATGGCCGCCCCCGCGATCATATGGCGCTGGCTCGCCGGCAGCAAAGCCGGGCGCATGGTCGCACTGGCGGGCGGCTTTGTCCTGTCAGTGGCCCTTCTGTACCAAAGGGGCCGCAGAGACGCGGAGAGGGCCGCAGAGCGCGATGCGCTGCAAGGCTATGTCGATACCCGCAAAACAGCGGACGACGCCCTGCGGGCCTCTGATGGCGACGCAAGGCCCGTTGACGAGCGGCCGGACGAACACGGGAGGCTCAGATGAACAGGCTCATGGTCACGGCGGCGTACTGCTCACCCTCACCGCCTGCACACCCCCGTTCATAGCCCCGCCGACGCAATCTGTGACGGGCTGCGCCCCGCGCTGCCCACGTGGAGCCGCCAGGATACGGAGCGAAGCAAGCTGGCCGGGGCGCGGTTTCTCGATGTCTGGCACGCCGTGTGTGAACCCCCCTGAGCTGTCTTCAGGCTGCCCCGGCATTTGAGCAAATATAGTCGCCGGAGTGAGCGACATCGGGGAGCACAATGATGGCGGGTATTTATCCACCTGCGCCACCGTGGTATGAAAGGGCCGGTGCGTCCGCCTAAGTAGATCAGGCCGCACGATATTGCGGTTTGTTTACCTGTCTGTCTCTGACCTGCACGGGCATTCGAAGCCCTTTTGAGGCAATCAGAAGTTCGGTGCCTTTCCGCTTTTCCTGAACAGAATAGTTAATATCGAATTCATATTGCCGACGGGAGCGATACAAATGCCCAATCGTATCAACATTGTCATATGTAACGATCCACGGCTTCTCCGAGCGAAGTATAGCACTGGCCAGAACAGCGTGATCTTTTGGGTCATAGAAGCTCGTATAAAGCCCTTGGCCCTTGTGAAAATAGGGCGGATCAACACACAGAAATGTTGAAGGCGGGAGGTGGGTATCGACCTCTTTAATGAAGTCCAGTGCGTCTCGCCGTGTAAGATGGATCAGGTTGCGATACTTCGCCACTCTGCGGACGCGCTTCTCCAAATCATCTCGATTGAACCGACAATCCATTTTGTAGTGGCCCGATTGATCTTGCCCCCCGATCACCCCGGCGGCTTCAATGATGCCGGATCTGTTTGTTCGGTTAAGAAAGAATGTAGAGAAGCCAAGCTCCACTGGATCAGATATGTCTTGGGCAAGGTGAATTTTTCGTTGCCGTTGCCATTCCTCAATGGTGATTGGTGTCTTTCCAATCTTGTATGTAAGGTCCTCTGTGTGATCCAGAACGCTGTGCCAAAACGCCCAGATCGACGCATCAACGTCGTTGATATGAATGTCGCCGACATGCCCCTCATACAACAAAGACAGGGCAAGGCCGCAGCCACCCGCAAACGGTTCGGCATAGCGTTTCCTCTCCAGTCTGTTGGCCTTGAGAATTTGAGAAACCAAAGGATAGAGACAACTCTTACCCCCGGGGTATCTGAGTGGTGAGGCCGTTCGTGCCATAGCTGATCCGTCCAGAACGATTGAATTGCAAGAACATAGTAGCGACGAACAATCTGCTCGGCCAGTTTGAAATTACGGACCCGGCCCCGCACGGACCATGGTCCGGTGACGCCGTGTCACCACCCGTGATATGAGATCGCAATGCCGCCGGTGCGGGCCTCCAGCGGCCTGGACGGGGGTCGGGGTGCGTGGAACACCCCGAACCGGGAGAAGGGCCTCCCACGACCATAACCGGCCAGTCATGGCCGTCCCGTCACCGCGCACGCGGCGGGAACAGGATCGTGTGTCAATCGCAGAGTAAAATGGGTCCATGTCGCGGCGTAAAAATGGGCCACTTCGGTTGATGTTTTGTGGCGCTTTTGCACGCGTGCTCGTCACAAAGCTGAAGCGTGCCAAAGCGCATGCTGGCCATAAGGCCAGCATTATTCTGACTGTGATTGCGGGCTGGTTATTTTCGGTTGTTGCGACTGTGTTTGAGCCGATAGCTTTCGCCATTCATCTCGAGGATGTGGACGTGATGGGTTAAACGATCGAGTAGCGCACCGGTCAGCCGCTCAGAGCCAAAGACTTCAGTCCATTCATCGAAGGGCAGGTTCGAGGTTATGATGATGGAGCCGCGTTCATAGCATTGGGATATGACCTCGAAGAGCAGCTCTGCGCCAGATTTGCTGAGCGGTACGAAGCCCAGTTCATCAATGATCAACAGGTTCTGGCTGGTCAGTTGCTTTTGAAGGCGCTGCAATCTCCGCTCATCTTGAGCCTCGATCAGATCATGGACTAATGCCGCAGCCGTTGTGAAGCGCACCTTCAGTCCTCTTTGACATGCAGCCAGCCCAAGTCCCAGGGCGATGTGTGTCTTGCCCGTGCCTGACGGGCCGAGCGCGATGATGTTCTCCCTGCGATTAACGTAATCGCATCGTGCCAGATCCATCGTCAGGGGCTTGTTCAAGCTTGGCATGATCTTGAAGTCAAAGCTATCCAAGCTCTTGGTGCTGGGGAACTTCGCCGCTTTGATGCGCCGTTCAATCATCCGGCGTTCGCGGTCGATCAATTCCATCTCACACAGCCGCGCCAGATAGTGGATGTGATCTTTGTTCTCTGCAGCACAGAGCTGCGCCTGTTTGGCATACTCGCCTTGGAACGTTGGCAGTCGCAGTTGTTTAAGATGATGCCGTAGAAGAATCCGAGGGGCTTCGGTCATGCCGCGGTCCTTCCCATCAAGCTCATGTAACTGGATGGGCGTGTTGTGCCGACATTGGCCTTGGGCAAGTATGGATAGAAGTCCAAATCCAATCGTGGTGGCCGCTTCTCAACCCGACACAGTACAAGGTGTTTTACGGCGTCATAGCCAATTGCACCCATATCTATTGCCTGCTGGATTGCGCCTTGCACAACATCCATTTCGAAGGTCTCCAAAAGGCGCAAGACTTGAACGTATTCTCGCTTGCCCGGCTTACCCATTCTGGCTTCAAGCAGTCGGTGCAGCGTGGCAAATACATCTGGCAAATGCCAACCCTGCAAAGGCGCGGCCTGATCCAGGGCACCCACCTTTTGTTCAAGCAGGGGCAAAAAGTGCAATGGGTCAAAGACCATATCCGCTGATGTGTAGGATCGTTTGTGCCGCGCAATAATCTCATTGCCGCAGCCGATGATAACCTCATGCACAAACCCACGCACATGAACATCGTGGTGCGCATAGGCTACTGGCACCGAGTAATCATTGCTGCGATAGCGCACCATTGAGATCGACGTTGCACGCGTGCTGACGTGATCGCAGGCTTCATATTCTGCGACGGGCAATCCCATCAGAGCATCCAAATCCGACATCAGGCGTGCGCCTATGGTTTGGGTGTGACCCCGCAACGTATCGTCCTGACGTGCTAAACACTTCTCTTCCAAATGTGCGTTCAGATCATCAAAGCTGTCATAGCGAGGTGCGGGAACCATGAAGTTGCGGCGGGTGTATCCAACCATGCCCTCAACGTTGCCTTTATCGTTCCCTCGCGCGGGTCTGCCAAACTTGTCATCAAACAAGTAATGCGACTGCAGTTCCGTAAACCGACGTGTGCGGATGCGCGTCTTATCCCCGAGTATCCGAGCCACGGCGATCTTGGTATTGTCGTAGAGAATGGATTGCGGAATGCCGCCAAAGAATGCAAAGGCGGACACATGGCCATCGCAAAACGCCTCGGTTGTCTCAGCTGGATATCCCTTCACAAACACCGCATCAGAATGTGGCAAGCTCATCACGAAGAAGTGGATCTTGCATTCCACGCCACCGATCACGCCCAGCGTCTCACCAAAATCAACCTGCGCATGGCCCGGCCGATGCGACAACGGCACAAACACCTCTTTGGTGCGCCGTTTTTGCTCGCGCACGTAATAGGTCACCGTGGTCAGGCTGCCGGCATATCCATGCTCATCGCGCAGCCGTTCAAAGATGCGCTTGGCCGTGTGTCGCTGCTTTTTGATCAGGGCTTTGTCTGTGCGCAGTATCTCATCGACCACACCAACATAACCATCAAGCGTTGGCCGCCGAGGCGCTTCCGACCGACGATACCCAGGCGGAAGTTCATGGCGCAGCATCTTCGCGATCGTCTTACGATCTTTGTTCTCTAATCTGTCAATGCGTGTTTCCTGAGTTTCCTGCTTTTGATGTCAGAGGTTGCCTTTGTTCTCTTCGAACTCTGAGGTTCATGATGGGGTTGGCTGGGTGTGGGTCGGCAATGTTGAAACCGCAATCATACCGTTGGTCTTGGCTGTTGCTACAGAATCGGCGCCGTGTCTCACGCCCTCCCTCGGGCATCGTCCCAGATGGGAACTTTGATTTAGGAATCCTCGTTGTCGCCTCGTAAGCCTTACGCGGACTGGAAGTCAGTTTTGTCTCGCATAATGGCATGAAGTATGATTGCCAGACGACGCGCCAGAGCCACTCGGGCCTTTCTCATCGTTGAGCGCGCACCGATTGCGAGGGCCCATGTCTTCAATTTGAGCGGAGCGGCATACCGCGTCAGCATCACATTGGCGGCCTCATAGAGAAGCGTTCTGACGCGCACGTCGCCCCGCTTTGAGATGCTGCCCGTGTAGTCGATTTCACCAGATTGATGCCGTCGCGGCACCAGTCCAAGATACGCCCCCACATCACGCGATTTCCTGAAACGCGACGGATCATCAATTGCTGCGGCAAAGGCCAATGCTGTGATCGGACCGACCCCTGGTACCGTCATAAGGCGCTGGCAGACTTCGGATTTGCGGGTCATCTTTTTGATGTCGCCATCAATGGCTGCAACCGCCGCGAGGATTGCTTCGCGTGCTGCGAACAGTCCGCAAATTGCGGCATGGAGGCCAGGCACTCCATCGCTAACTTTTAGCGCCGCGTTTTTGAATGCCGGAGACAAAGCTCGTGGCAGCCGCACGCCGAAGACGACGACCAGACCGCGGATCTGATTGTCGAGCGTCACACGCTGTCCGACCAGCTTCTTGCGGGCTGCGATCAGCGACCGGATTGCGTGCGCTGACAGTGATTTGACATGGGTCGGCTTGTAGAATCCCGTCCGCGCCAGGTGTGCCAAACCGCGGGCATCATTGCGGTCCGTCTTGTGGCCGGCCAGAGATTTAAGGGCCTGATATGCTTGCCTGCTCTCGATGCAAACAACCGGGACACCAAGCTCCGTCAGCCCATGGTAAAGCATTGGTGCCATCCGTCCCGTTTCAAATACAACTTTGGCACATGGTGGTCCAGAAGCGAGGAAGTCAGCGATCGCTTTTGGTGTTGAGCTCGCTTTTCCTTCACGAATAAGGGCCCCTTCACGATCCAGAATGCAGATATGCGTCTCTTCCATGGACACATCCAAACCAGCAAAATATTCCATTGGTCAGTCTCCTTTTCAATTGCATGTGCATCCAGAATAACAGGGGTAACTGAGTGCTGATCCTGATTACGCCATGTTGAAAAACCGCGCCGCTTCTCGGCCAGACATACCGTCCTTCAAACAAGCACGGCGCACACGACTATAAATATCCACAGAATACATCTCCCGCCCTCCGAATAAACGAAGGGCACAAACTGGCGGACTTTTACTCCGCTACAACTGCGATATGCAGCCGCTTCTGTGGCCCAATATTGCTCCGCGTTTTACAGTCGGCATGGGCGGGATATTCCTGCGCCGCTCCATGCGGCCCAAAGCCGAGGTCATCAATGATCTTGGCCGTGACGTCAGCAATCTTTTCCGGATATTGCAGCGTCACTATCCCCAGTTCCTCGAAGTGCTGCGATTTCAGCTGACCACACGCGCCGAGTTCATCCGCCTGACCGATACCGACCCGGGCACCCTCACCGATCTCGAACGGGCCGCCCGGTTCCTCTACCTTCAGCGCACCGCCTTCGGGGGCAAGCCGTCGGGGCGCAATTTCGGCGTGACAAAAGACAGACCCGCCCGCTTCAACCTCACCTCGCTTGAGCCGATGCTCGAGGATCTGCATGGGCGTCTGGCGGCGGTTGTCATTGAATGCCTTGATTATGCGCCTTTCATAGCCCGTTATGACAGCGATAATACGCTGTTTTATCTCGACCCGCCCTACCGGGGGAATGAGGCCGACTACGGCAAGGGCAGGTTTGTGCGCGCGGACTTCACCCGCATGGCAGAGCAGCTGCACGCAATCAAGGGGCGCTTTATCCTCTCGATCAATGATCATCCCGAAATCCGCGCCCTATTCGACTGGGCCGACGTCGAGGAGGTGCAGACCTCCTATACGATCGGCAAAAAAGCGCGCAGCCGGGGAAAGCGGAGCGAACTGCTGATCTCGGGCGGCGGGTGAAGACGGCATGGGATTATCTGCCTTTGGCATCATTTCCATTTCACTCACCCTCCCGCCACGGCGGCCTTCTCCGGGCCAAACCACAGGACGCGGCCAAGAATGCGGTCCTCCCCGGCCATGGGGCGCGGCGGGAAGTCCGGATTGTCGCTGGCCATGATCCAGGCACCGGCCTCCTGCCGCAGCCGCTTGATGATCAGCCCTGTCGCGCTGCGCACCACATAGGCCCGGCCCTCAAGAGGCTCACGGTCGCTCTGGTCAATCACCAGGGTATCGCCCGAGTGGATGGTCGGCTCCATCGAATTACCCTCGACCCGCAGCGCTATGCATGTGTCGGGGTCCAGCCCCGTCGGCAGCGCCTCGCTCGGGATTGTGATCGACATTTCCGTCTCTTCAAACACCTCCTCGCCCGCGCCGGCAGCCGCACGCACATCGCCCGCAAACCGCAGCCGGGTGACGGACGCCTCAGGGGTTTTCGGATCGGGCGGGCCGGATTCGGCGGGCACAGGTTTGGACTGCGGCCGGGCCGGTGGCTGGAGTGGCGGCAGACGCGCGTCCAGCGTGGCCGCCAGCTTCTCTTCCAGCGTGGCCGCCAGCTTCTCTTCCAGCGTGGCCGCCAGCTTCTCTTCCAGCGTGGCCGCCATCTTCTCTTCCAGCGTGGCCGCCAGCTTCTCCCGCAGTGCTTTGTTCTGCGCCTTGAGCGTGCGCCTGTCCAGGGCCGCTGCGGGTGTGGCATGTGCCGTGCCACGGCTCGCAAGCTGCGCCTGCATCGCCGCCAGAACCCTCGCCGCCGCCGCCCCCTCCGGCAGGCCCAGCAGATCGGTGATCGCCCCGGGGATTCGCTCCGGCGCGGGGGGCACCGCATGGGCGGGTGGCCCGGGATCGGGAATATAGCTGCAGGTCTCCGATCCGGGCTTGCCCCTGAAAACCGCAATCACCGGATAGACCTCACGGAGGGCCACCGCAAAGCGCTCTTCCACAAAGTCTTTCTGCTGCCCGTCCCGGATCGGCATCCAGCCGCGCAGCCTGAGATCGCCGTTCTCCCGCTTTTCCACCAGTCGCTTGATCGCAGCCTTGCCCTCGTGATCGAGCACCCAGACCCGGTCCCCCTCCCGCGCCCGCGTGTCCGGTGCCACAAGGCAAAAGGCCGAAGAGGCTATCCCCTCGGGGATCATCGACTGGCCGATTGCCGAGACCCAGAACATATCCTGATCCATGGCTGTCTCCGGTGTTGGTAAAGGGTCACGCTCGGGCTGCGGCTTGCCCCAGCCCTGAATGGAGCATTTCGCAAGCCCCCGGTGCGGGGCCGTGGTCTCCGCAAAGCTGGTCCAGGCGGGGGGTGCCGATTCGGCGGGCGCGGGGTCCCGTGGCGGGCCAATGTAGAACTCAAGGTCGAGAATTTCGCATAGCCTCTCCACTTTTTCTATACTTGGGATTTGCCCAAGCTTGATATTTTTTAGCAGCGCGGGGTTGCCAACGGCAATACGAGAAACTGCCGCCGCGGATCTGCCGTCTCGCTCTAGGGCACCTTCTATGGTTTTCTTCCAAGTCATGCCGCAAGGCTAGCCGAATTGGGCTACGCGTAACAATCAACATGTTTGACCTTATAAGGCTGACTTGGTATTCACAGTGTAGCTTAATAAAGCTATGTTGGAGAATCTCATCACACTGGCCACGATTTACGGCGATCACGCAAAAATTACTCATTGGGGTGTTTCGATGCGGGTGTTCAGGAAGGGTGACTTCTTTGATCGCCTCAAGCGTGGTGGAGACTGCCGCACAGCAACCTCCACTACGACCTTCCAATGGTTTTCCGACCACTGGCCCTCCGGCCTTGCGTGGCCTGACGACATACCGCGCCCCGCGCCTGCGCCGGGTTCGCCTGCGGGCCTGGCTGCGGCTCCCGCGGCCCCGCAAACCGGGGATGCGGCATGAGCGGGCGCTGCGATAGATGCGGGGTCGCGGGAGCCGGGATTTACGAGCTGGCGCTCATGCGCGTTGATGACGGGCTTATGAACGCGGACGCGGTTGCCTGCGCGCGCATGGTGGAGCTTTGTCCGGACTGCCGGGACACCCTGGCGGCCCGCGTCGCGCAGCTTGTCCCGGGCCTGGCGGCAGGATGGACGCCGAACACGGTCTGAAGCGGCCGGAGCGGGACCGGTGAGCGGGACCCTTCGAATAAACCGCTGGGATATCCGCGCCACTCCTGACGCGGGCATGGCCACACTGTCGCCGGGACATACGACAATTCAGCTTGATCGGCGGGATATATACCGGCTTGTGCTGGATCGGGCCAATCGTCACGACACCGGGATCATTACCGTCCCGCCCGCGGCTGTTCTGACCGCCGCGCTGTGGTTGCTGGACCGTGTTCCGGGAGGTGTCACATGAGGTCCACCGGGCACCGCCACCCGTCTCCGCCACGATTGTCCGTTTTCGTGGCGGCACCTGCCCCGACCCTGCGCAGATCCTGTCTTGCGCGGGTCGGGGGCTTCTGGCGGGGCCTGTGCGGCGCGGTGGCGCGGCTGGAGGATCACTGGCTGGGGGATTTGATCGGGGTGGTTTCGCTTTTCGGTGTGCTTTGGATGTTCCTGTTGTTTGGTCACGCGCTCGGGGGCACCCGATGAGCGCGCTGGCGGAGTTCAGGGAGATGCGGCGCGCGCTTGGTGGTGCGGCCGCGTTGTTGCGCAGGATGGATCAGCACAGCGCGCGCGGTGCGACCGGTGCGACCGGTGCGACCGATACAGCCCGTGAGCTGATCGGGCTTTTGCGCGTGGCGGTTGCACAGGCGCATGCCCTGGAAACTGCCGGGCATATGGACCGGGCGGAGCGCGCATTGCACGCCTCCCGATTGCCAACCGGGACTGCAGACACAGGGCGGCGGGCGGAGCTGAGGGCGGCGCTTGAGGGACTGGGCCCCGTGACACGGCTGTCCGGCTGCCGGACCCGTGCGGTCACAAGGATTATCGTCTGGACGGCGCACGTTGCCGATCTGGACGCGGACACGCTGCGCGGCGCGGGTCGTACCGCCGGGGTGGTCCGGGCGCGGCAGTTGGCCATGCTGCTGGCGGCGGCGCTGACAGGCGCGCCCCTGACCGCTATCGGGGCGGCTCTCGGAGGGCGGGATCACACAACGCTCCATCACGGCATCAAGCGCGCGAAGGAGCGTCTGGCGGTCTGTGATGATACCGCCCTGATGGCGACAGGGGTGCTTGAGGGGCTCGCTGCGGACGCACCCGTGGGGATGGCATGATGCATGCGGCGTCCCTCATCCGTTCGGATCGGCTTCGGCGGGTGCATGCATTGCTGCGGGACGGGCGCGAGCATTCGACGCGGGAGATCGTGACGGGCGCGGATGTCTGCGCGGTGAATGCGGTGGTGGCGGAGCTGCGCGAAAACGGAGCGCGGATTGTCTGTCGACAGGGACGTGACTTCAACACGGGCGGGCGCATCTGGTTTTACCGGATGGTGAGACCTGCCCCGCAGGAACAAGGCCCACGGGACCGGGGGCATAGACAGGTAGCGAAGGATATCGGCTCATGATCGAGACAGGGGAAGCCATCAGGGCACGTATCGACGCGGACTGGCTTGACGAGGGCCGGAAGATTGTGGAGCGGGAGCGGGAGCTGGACGGCGCGCGCGATAGTCTGGCCTGGCAGATGGGAGACTGGGCAGCGGGTCGGGAGACCTCCTATGGCGATATGACCGGCCTGGCGGCGGAACTCGATATTCCGGTGGGCACCCTGAAGAACCGGGCTTCGGTTGCGCGCCGGATCGAACCGTCACGACGCCGGGAGGGTTTGAGCTGGTCGCATCACGCCGAAGTCGCGAAACTTGACCCCGGGGAAGCGGAGGCGGCCCTGTCGGAGGCCGCGCTGTATTCGTGGTCGGTCGACCGGCTGCGCGGGGTGCTGCATGAGCGCGGTGCGACGCGCGCGGCGGAACGGCAGGTCGCGGCGCTCAAGGCCACCCATGCGGCCCCGGATCAAGCGCGGGGTGTGATCGATTATACCCGGGCGGAGATCGAGGCGGGCGGCAGGATGATGCTTGAAGGGTGCAGGCGTATCCTGGCGGCGGTCACAAGCGAAGACCTGGGTCGGGCTGCGGGCACGTTGCACGGCAATGCGCGGCGCAGGCTCGCCCCGTCCCTTGAAGCCCGGATGAACGGCATCGTTGCCCGCACCGATCCCCTGTTCGAGCGGATAGGGCAGGCCTTTGACGCGCTCTCCGGCAGTCCCGCCGACCGTCACGACGCCGGTACGGTCGGGCGGGATGAGGGTGCTGAACCGGCACCGGCACCGGCACCGGGTCGCACCGCAGCATCATGACCCGCCTCCGCCTCCGCCTGCGCAATCACAAAACACCGGCGCGCGCCGGGCCTGCCGCCCCTGTGCGCCCGGACTCTGTGACGCAGGGCAGCCGCTCCGCTGATCCGGCGGTGGCGCGGGCACGGCTTGATGCGGTGGCGCATTCCGAACGGCTGGCGGCACTGGGTATGGCGCGGGCGCAGGCCGATGCGCAGGCTGCAGCCCGGGCAGACACGTCTGTATACAGCGTGCGACGCTGGCGTGCGGCGGTGGCGGGGCTGCCTTTTGCGGATCGCCCCGGAGCATTGTCGGGTCAGCAGGGTGGCGCACGGCGACAGGCCCTGTCGCCGCATATGCAGGACTGCGTGGAAGCGCTGCTCTATGAGCATGGGCCCCATCTGACGGCCCCCCATGTGGTGCGGGTTCTGGCGACACGCCACGGCGCGGCGCCGTCATTGCGCTCGGTGCAGCGCTGCCTGGGCGATCTGAAAGTCACAGGCGCGCGCGCTTTCCGCTGTGAGCGACCCGGACGGACATCGCTCGCGGCGCGCCCCTGCCTTTGGCAGCCGCGCGGCGGGAGCGGATGCCCCCAATATGGTCTGGGAGCTGGACAGCACGCCTGCGGACGTGATGTGCAGTGACGGGCGTCACACGCTGGTGGGGGCGATTGATGTGTGGCCCCGGCGCGGGCGTGTGCTGGTGGTGGCGAGCAGTCGGGCGACGGCGATCTGCGCGCTTTTGCGGGCCTGCATGATCGCCTGGGGTGTGCCGGAAACGGTCCGGACCGATGAAGGCAGGGACTACACGTCCAGACATCTGTCCCGGGTGCTCGCCGATCTGGGTGTGGATCATGACATCTGCCCCCCTACACGCCGGAGGCGAAGCCCTTTATCGAGAGGTTTTTCGGCACGATGACGCGGGATCTGTTTGCGTATCTGCCGGGGTTTGTCGGACACAACGTGGCGGATCGCAAGCGGCTTGAGGCGAAGAGGTCCTTTGCCGCGCGGCGGGGTGAGGGAGATCGGGAGACGTTCAGTGTCAGTCTCACCGCCGCCGCGCTTCAGCAGAAATGCGATCTGTGGTGTGAGGCTGTCTACGGGCGGCGCAGCCACAGCGGCACGGGTGAGAGCCCCTTTGCCCGGGTCGCGGGCTGGACGGCCCCCTTGCGGCGTATTCCCGATGAGCGTGCGCTGGACGCGCTGCTGGCGGAGCCCATCGGCGGTGGCGGGCGGCGATCCATAGGCAAGAGCGGGATCT
>CBDBLS010000017.1:0-30119 GCA_965207105.1 Roseovarius sp.
CACGCAAACTGCGCATCGGCGTAGAGCATGGAATTGCCGCATGAAAAAGTTCAGGATTTTTGCCGATACCCATCGCAATAATGGCCAGGCAGATATGATCGCAAGGAATGTAGCGGCCCTGGCAAACCTGAATTTGAAAACAGCCTGACCAATGGGTAGGGGTACCTCCGTTCAAAAATAGTCGCCCTTATTGCGAATCGAGTCTACTGCCTCTTGCAATTGGCCGCACGTTTCGCTCTGGTATGGTCCAACCCAACCCCGTGGTCCCGGCGCATCCTGTGCCGGGACCACTTATTTTTTGCGTGGACCAAAACAACAATGGACAAAATTCCAATGACCCCCTGCGGGCCATACCGCGCTGGAAGTCGAACTCAAGACGCTGAAATCCATCGAGCGCCCGGCCATCATCAAGGCCATCGCCGAAGCCCGCGAGCATGGCGACCTGTCGGAGAACGCCGAGTATCACTCGGCGCGTGAAAAACAGTCTTTCATCGAAGGCCGCATCAAAGAACTGGAGGGCGTCCTCAGCCTGGCGGATGTGATCGACCCCAAGAAGCTGAACGGCGCAATCAAGTTCGGCGCCAAAGTGACATTGGTGGACGAAGACACCGACGAGGAAAAGACCTGGCAGATCGTCGGTGAGCACGAGGCCAATGTCGAAAGCGGTTTGCTGAACATCAATCGCCAATTGCCCGTGCCCTGATTGGCAAGGATGAGGGGGACAGTGTAGAGGTGCGCACACCCGGGGGCGGAAAGTCCTACGAGGTCCTGAAGATCGTCTATTCCTGAGCAAAGCGCATTGTCATGACCGGCCCGAAACCAGATCCAGACCAACCGGCCAGCCGACCAACCCCGCTGGGCATCTATGACCAGCCCCAAAAGACGTCGATCAGCGGGATTGAGGTGATCGCCCTTGTGTTGAGCGGGCTGTGGCTTCTGGGCGCCCTGGTCTTCTTTCTTGTTGTGCCCGTGGGGGAACAGGGCGGAGTCGACGGGCTGCGCTTTTCTGATCACGATGCTGGCCATCATTCATGCCGGTTGCCATGATCTGGGTTGCGGCCACCGCAGCCCGGTCTAGTCGTGTCATGCGTGAGGAAAGCCAGCGGTTGCAGGCGGCCATTGACGCCATCCGCCACGCCTATGTGGCCCAGGCCCAGCGCAGTGCCATCGGACCCGAACCGTCGGTGGCGCGCAAACTGGACGAAATCGCGGCAACCGCCCGCAAGACCGAAACCGCTTTGGCAACCTTTCGACATCGCGCCGCGACAGCCACATCCCGCCCCCACAGCCCCGCAATCTGAAGCCGGGACAGACAAACAGGCTCTTCTGGCGCTTGGCACACCCGCCGAAGCGCTGGCGGCCCCGCTGGCCACGGCTGATTTCATTCGCGCGCTCAACTTCCCGGAAACAGCGGAAGACGAAAGAGGGTTTTGCCGCTCTGCGGATGGCGCTGAAGGACCGCAAGGTGGCCCAGCTGATCCAGGCGTCACAGGATGTCCTGACGCTGCTCAGCCAGGACGGCATTTACATGGACGACCTGCGCCCTGACATGGCCCGCCCGGAAATCTGGCGCCAGTTCGCCCAGGGCACACGCGGCCGTGCGGTTGCGCCGCTGGGGGGCATTCGTGACCGCTCGTCACTGGCGCTGACATCAGGACGGATGAAACAGGACCCGATCTTTCGGGACGCCGCCCACCATTTCCTGCGCAAATTCGACCATACGATCGCCGAATTTGAGCCGCAGGCCAGTGATGCCGACATCTCGGCGCTGAGCGACACGCGCACAGCGCGAGCGTTTTTGTTGCTGGGCCGGGTGACCGGGACGTTCGATTAGGCCAGACTGCGCGTCATGCGGGTGGCGGCCCCAAAGCCAAAAATCGGTTTCAGGACCCCCGTATTTTCGGTCGAAACCGCTTTGAAACCCGCCCGCTCATAGAGCGCCTGCGCCCGCGGATTGGTGTCTATGACATCCAGCTGCACCTCATTCAGACCGCGGTGCCGGGCCAGATCGGCAACCGCTTCCAGCAACGCCGTCCCGACGCCCTGCCCCCGCGCATGATCGGCGACACAGATCCCATCCATCTGCAAGATGCCCGGCTGCAGGTCCCGCTCCAGGACCGACAACAGCGCCGCCCGCCAGACCGCGCCAAACCAGCCGTAATGCCGCGCCAGATCAGACATCCCACCAGAAACCAGCCCGCCTTCGGCGGTCTTGACCCCGGCCAGCCCCAGCAGCGTGCCGGACACATCCCGCGCGGCAATCGCAAAGTCAGGGTCCAGAATGTCCTCCAGAAATCGCAGCGCCCGGTCTTGCGGCCCCAGAACACGCCCCAGTTTGGGGCCAAAGGCCTGCCAGTAGAGCCGGGCGGCCAGTGCCCGCTCGGAGGCCGGGAACCCATGTGAAACGGAAACCTTCATGGCACAGCATATAAAACCCAATGGCGGAACAACAACTAGGCGTCCAGATCCTCGTCAGCTGAACTTTTGCCGGATCGGTCCGGATCGGTGCGTCGGTGAGTCTTGCGATACTCGGTCGGTGACTGGTCGTAGACCCGCTGAAACTCGCGATAGAAATTCGAGCGGGTCAGAAAGCCAGATTCAGCCGCGATTTTTGTGACGCTGTCATTGCCTTGCACAAGCCAGTCCGCAGCATGCGCCAGCCGAAATTCATTTATACTCCTCCGCCTGAATTGACCTGAAAATTTTGTAGAGAGGCTGATTCAATTTGCCGCATGGTCATACGTATCACAGCACGCACTTTGAGAGCATGAACAAGCCCCACAAAACGGTTTCGCTCTCTGCCGACGAGCGCCTGGCCCTTGAGGCCCTTTGCCGCCGCCGCAAGGTTGGAAGCGCTTGTCTGGAAGCGCGCCCGTGCGTTTCTGCTGTTGGATGCGGGCTATGATACCAAATTGGTCTGCGAGATACTTGATATTGGCCCGACGGTTTTGACGGAGTGGCAGTTTGCCTTTTCCGGTGCGGGGCTGTCGTTCTTTGGCTTGAAGCATTACAGCCAGCGGCAGGGACACTTGAGTGTTACGCACGAACGGGCTTTGAAAGCCCGTTTTGCCAAAAACCCGGCACGGAACGTAGACGGGGTCTGTGCGTATGTTCCGGCGGAATACGGGCAGAGCTACAGTTCCCCGGGAGCCGCCGGACTGATGCGCCGCCTGGGGTTTGAGTATAAAAAGCCACGATTGCTGCCTGCACAGGCCGATGAAGTCAAACAGGCGGCGTTTATCGCCATGTATGAGGCCCTGATGGCCGAACCTGCAGCCGATGGGATGGTGGTCTTCTCCGATGCTGTGCATCCCGAGCATCGGAGCCGTCCTGCCCATGGCTGGTTCCCGAAGGGGCAAAAGACGGCCCTGAAGGCAACATCGGGGCGCAGGCGCCTCAATATTCAGGGCGCGCTCGATCCTGAAACGTTCCGGTTTACTTTTGTGGAAGGCGAGAAGATCAATGCCCAAACGACACGGGCCATGCTGGAAAAGCCGGAGCGCAACAATCCAACCAAAACGACCATCCATGTTTTTGTCGACAATGCGCGTTATCACCATGCCAGGATACTCCAGCCCTGGCTGCACAGCCCCGAACGTCGGGTGAAGTTGAAGTTCCTGCCGGCATACGCCCCGCATCTCAACCCGATCGAGCGCCTTTGGGGTGTCATGCACGAATGGATCACCCACAATCGTCACTACGCCACATTCGATCAGTTCACCGAGGCCATTTTCAACTTCTTCCGCCAAACCCTACCCGACAAATGGCGCGATTTTCGCGACACTGTTACCGACAAT
This sequence comes from Roseovarius sp., assembly GCA_965207105.1. Taxonomy (GTDB): domain Bacteria; phylum Pseudomonadota; class Alphaproteobacteria; order Rhodobacterales; family Rhodobacteraceae; genus Roseovarius. The sequence goes on from CBDBLS010000017.1 coordinate 3,798, forward strand.
TTCAGGATCGTTTCTCTCAAGGAATACAAACTGATCTGACCTCAAATCTTCAGGTCAATTCGGGCGCGGGAGTATACATATTGGGACACATTCATCTTTCGGGTTCGGTTGACGGCCCTTGAGACACTGCGCGCCGGCAGGTGGAGACGCCTGGCCAGCCGCTGGACAGTCAGATCGGGGTCCAGGAACAGCTTGTCCTGCGTCATCAGACTGCGCAGCCGGGTCTCGATTGTCACCTCGTCCGGTCCGGCCGCGGGCAGTGACCTGGGGGCTGACTGTGACCGGGCTAGCATCGGTGGGATCGTGATGAGCACCGCCAGCAGAACCAAAACCAGCGGCACCGTCCCGTAAGAGATCAGCGTCGATGCGTTGGCGCCGCGGTTGACCGCAAAATCAAGCGCAATCGCCGTATCCAAAAGCAGGATGAAGATCAGCAGACCGATCCCCCGCAGAATCCAGTTGGACAGGCTGCGCGTGACGTCAACCCGCGCATAGGTCAGGGCATCAGGGCCTTTGCGCCACAACAGGTACAAGGCGACGATGTAACCCAAATAGCTGGCGCTGATCACCCAGTCGAGCTGCCACAGATTCTCGGCCAGAACCCAGAACAGGACCAGGGCCATAACCGGGGCTCCCAGATGGGACAGGACGCGCCGGGCAAAGACCTCCTGTCCGATCGTCAATGCGGCAAAGCCCAGATACATCAACGGGCCGACAAACAGGGGCAGCGCACGTTGCACCGGGATCAGCCCGGTGACGCCATAGCCGAATCGCAACCCAATCAGCAGGGATTCGACAGTGCAAAGGGCAAACAGAGCCGAGAACAGAGCGCTGGCCCGCCGGACACCCAGTTCCAGACGCCAGACCAAACCTGCAATCACCGCGCACAGGAGCGTGGTCAGCATCGGCAGCGGAAAACTGAGCAGCGTAGCGTTGTCCATTTGTCCCCCAATTGTCAGGACCTGTCCTGCATGAGGATCAAGGACAGGGATAGACAGTGCAACCCGTTGTTTCCATTTGGCCGACTGCCCAGTCTCAACGCCATCTGACATCACAACCGGAGCGTTCGATGAAACCCATGTTATTCCTTCTTGGCGCCGTTTTTGCCGCCTATGCCGCCTCAGTTCAGGCCCAGACCTATGCGCCTGCGATGACCAACCTTGAAATCGCCGGACGGGACGGCAAACCCGATCTTGAGGGGTTCCTGTGGTATCCGACACAGGCAGCAGGCCCGGTGACCTACGATTTCGAAAGCGACGTGTGGGCCGGAACCCCGGTCGTGAAAGGCGCGGTGCCCGCCGCAGGCCGGTTCCCGTTTGTCGTGCTGTCACACGGGATGTTCGGCAACGCCCGCAATCAGGCCTGGCTTGCAGGAGCCCTGGCCAAGCAGGGTTATGTCGTTGCAGCGATCAGTCACCCCGGCACGTCGACATGGTCGCGTGATCTGGAGCAGACGCGACAGCTCTGGGAACGGCCAAAAGACATGTCCCGGCTGATCGACTTCGCCACCACCGCGCCGAAGATCTCGGATCAGATCGATCCCGACAACATCTTTATGGCGGGCCATTCGCTGGGCGGGTTTACCGCTGTGGCGCTGGCGGGAGGCCGGTACGATACGGCAAAGCTGACATTCTTCTGCAAAGATGTTCCCGATGAGCTGGTCTGCGGTATTCTTGAAGACTGGAAGATCGCACAGACACCGGCGGACCGTGCCGAAATGGAGGCGGATCTGTCCGACCCCCGGATCAAGGCCTTTGCGGTGTTCGATCTTGGCGGAACGCAAAGCTTTTCCAGCGAAAGCCTGGCCATGATCGACCGGCCCATGCTGGTCTTTGGGGCACCCATCATGAACTCCGGATTGACCCTTGATATCGAATCCCGCGCCCTGATCCGCGCTTTGCCGGAGGGAAAGACCAGCTACATCGAGCCGGAAACGCTCTCACATTTTGACTTCCTGGGCGGATGCAAAGCCGGAGGGTTCGAGCTGCTCGCCAGAGAAGAGCCGGGCGATGAAGTCATCTGCATGAATGGCGGCGCCCAGCGCGCGGCCAAGCACGAGATGATCATCGACGCGGTCACCACGTTCTTCGCAGACTGATGGATCACAGCTCGGGGCCGCGCAGCGACGGGCAGACCGTCTGCGGCCCCGTGGCCCTTCGCCCGGGGCTAACGTCCCAGTCCGAAACTGCCAAACGGAATGTAGCGCACCGGATCACCGGGGCGGATGTGCCGGGCCCCATCTTCGATCTCGACCAGACCCTCCGCCCAGCTCAGACCGCTGATCCGCCCGGACCCCTCAGACGCAAAAGCCTCGGCCCGGCCGTCGCGCACCCGCGCCCGCAGATATTCTCGCCGTCCCGGCTTCTTGCGTTTCTCGAAGGCCGCAGGCATCAGATAGCCCTCGGGCTCTGCCCAGTCGGCACCGGCCAAAAGGTCCAGAGCCGGGCGGGCAAAAACCAGTGTGCAGACCATTGCCGCAACGGGATTGCCCGGCAGACCAAAGACCGGCTTGCCGTCCCAGAGCCCCAGCGCCAGAGGTCGTCCGGGTTTTACGGCGATCCGCCATTGCTGCATGGCCCCGGCTTCCAGCAGCAAGGCCGAGACATGGTCTTCGTCCCCGGCTGACGCCCCACCACTGGTGAGCACCACATCTGCCGCCGCCGCGGCCTGATCCAGCCGCGTGCGCAACGCGGCGCGGTCATCGCTGACCCGCCCCATATCCACTGGCTCACATCCGAACTGCCGTACCATATCAAGCAGCATGGGCCTGTTGGCATCATAGATCTGTCCCGGTCCGGCCTGTTGTCCGGCCTCGACCAGTTCATCCCCGGTGGACAAGACAGCGACCTTCAGAGGCGCGCGCAGCTCGACCTCGGCGACGCCAACAGCAGACATCAGCGCCAGATCCGCCGCTGTGAGACGCCGACCGGCGCTCAGAATAACCTCACCCGCGACCACATCCTCGCCCGCCTTGCGGGTGTTGGAGCCCTGTTTCAGCGGGCCGCGAAAGGCAATCCGATCCGCGTCGGCTGTGACATCCTCTTCCAGAATGACCGTGTCCACCCCGTCCGGCAGGCTGGCGCCCGTCAGAACCCGAATGGCATGTCCGGCAGGCAGGGCGCCATCAAACGGGACCCCCGCCGCCGCACGTCCCGCCACCAACGGGCGGTCCTGCACCCCGTCAGGGGCGCCACCTGCAAAGCCATAGCCATCAACGGCCGAGTTGGGGTGCGGCGGATTTGACCGCCGTGCTGTCACATCCCGGGCCAGGACCCGGCCTGCTGCATCGGACAGGGAGACTTTGCAGCTTGGGGTAACAGGCCCCAGCCGCTGGCGCAGCAAAGCCAGCGCGTCGTCAACCGGGGTCCAGTCGACCCCGGCGGGCAGGGCAAAACAATCGTTGCGCAAAGGCGGCGGCTGCAACAGCGTCGCGGCGCGGGCCAGTTCCGCCTCATGGCCCAGCCCGAAGATCCAGCCCTCTTCTGGTGCAGACACGTCCAGCATCTGCGCCAGCCGCTCAGGCGACAGCCGCGCCATCGTTTCCGCAAGAACCCGCACCTGTGCAGCGTCCTTGATCTCATCCGGTCTGGTCCGGGCGGCCACCATCTTGGCCAGCAGCGAGGGCCAGACTTCGACAAAAGCCACCGGCCGATCCAGAGGTTCAAACGGCCAAACGGCCACTTGCCCGGAGAACCGCTGACGCAATCGCTCCAGTATCGGCACCCCCATAAGCACCTGGCTGCCCACGGCCCCCGCCCCTGACAATTGCCAACAGGTGAAGGCGCCTGTCGCGTGGCGCTCGACCACACGCCGTTCGGGAAACGCGGTCTGATACCCGGCCCTTGTCCGGGCCAGCCCATCAATGTCCCGCTTCAGGCCATTGCCCCAGAACGGTCCGGCCCCACCAAAGCGCTGGTTGATCTGCCCGGCCAGATCAAACCGGTTGTTGGAGACAGGCGCATCTTCGATCCGCGCCTCAAGCCAGCGCCACAGCGCAAACGGGTCGGGCGAGCCGGTCAGCGCGGTCGCAAAGCCTTCGGGATAGCCAAACGGGAAGTCGAACCCCAGACAGAGCCGACGGCCCGCCGCCAGTTCTGCCGCCACAAACTCGCTCAGCCAGGTCTCGGCAACCTGTCGGTTGCGCAGGTAGACGGGGCTGTCGGTCCCCTCCTGCCGGCTTACACAGACCCAGATCGCATCCGGCTTTGGCTTTGGGCCCCGATCATTGCCCCCGGACCAGTCCACGATGGCGAAGCTGTCGAATTGGGTCACAGACCAACCTCAGAAAGGATGAAGTCAGCGATGCCCGTGGTGTCGTTCAACCCAAAGACAGGCCGGTCCAGCGCAAGCGTCACATCACTGGCCACCGCACGGATCGTCGGATCATCCGGTGCAATCAGGGCGTTGCCGGTTTCAACCCGGTGCGCCTCGACCTTTGGATGGCTGTCGCGCTTGTAGCCCTCGACCAGCACCAGATCGACCGGAGAGAGCCGCGCCAGCAGATCCTCAAGCCGCGGCTCGTCCTCGTTGCGAAGCTCGTGCATCAGCGCAAACCGGTTGCGCGACGCCAAGAGCACCTCGGTCGCGCCAGCCTGCCGATGGCGATAGCTGTCCTTGCCCTGATGATCGACATCAAAGGTATGATGCGCATGTTTCACAGTAGAGACGCTGAACCCGCGCCGGGTGATCTCGGTCACCAGCCGCTCCATCAACCCGGTCTTGCCCGCGTTCTTCCACCCGACAACGCCGTACAGCCTCATGCCACCTGCTCCAGAAGTTCTTCGGATCGTGCCAGATCCTCGGGGGTGTTGACGTTGAAGAACGGATCTATCCGGTCCACGGGAAAGACCGCCTCGCGGCCATTGTGCCGGTCTGTCCACAACACAACTTTGCGCAATCCGTCCTGCAATGCGTCGCGCAGATCGTCCCGCAGCGCGACCGGCCAGAGCCCGAAAGTCGGGTGCCGGACCTGTCCCCGTTTGGGGTCCGGTGTCGCCGCCAGTACCAGCGGATGGGTCATACCTTCGCCCGCCAATTGCAGGCGGGGCACCAGATCGCAGGGGAAAAACGGCGTGTCCGCAGCCGCCGTTACGATAGACCCGGCCCCCTGCGCCGCAGCCCAGTCCAGCCCCGCAAGAACGCCAGCCAGAGGCCCGACAAACCCCTCGACGGTATCCGGCAGCACCTCCAGACCAAATGCGTCAAACCGCGCGGCGTCGCCATTGGCATTCAGCGCCAGCCCGGCCACCTGCGGCTCCAGCCGCGCAATCACATGGGCCAGCAATGGCGTGCCACCCAGGGTCAACATCCCCTTGTCCCCGCCGCCCATGCGCCGGGCCTGGCCTCCGGCCAGGATCACGCCCAATGGCTGTTTCATCGCACAGACCTCTCATCGGAACGGGCAAGAGACGTCGCAAGGTCTGACCGACAATTCATGAATGATGGTGGTCCCAATGTCATACTCCGGCGCTCTTGCGGCGATGTTTGCGCGGTTCTTCCGCCACGCTGGCGGGGTCCACATCGCGGATCAGCCGATCCTCACCACTCAGACAGACATAGCGTTGTCCGCGCATCCGCCCGATCAGGGTCAGCCCCACTTCACGCGCGATCTCGACCCCCCAGGCGCTGAACCCCGAGCGCGACGCCAGCGCCGGAATGCCCATCATGGCAGTTTTGATCACCATCTCTGAGGTCAGCCGACCGGTTGTATAGAGCAGCTTGTCCGCCGCCGGGACGTCATGTTTCAGCATCCAGCCTGCAATCTTGTCGACGGCATTGTGGCGGCCCACATCCTCCATATAGACCAGCGGGTGCGCCTCATGGCACAGCACGGTGCCATGGATGGCGCCGGCCTCCAGATAAAGCGAAGGGGTCCGGTTGATCCGCGCCGCCAGATCATAAAGCCAGGACGCCCGGATCACCGTGGCAGGCAGCTGCACATCCTCCAGCCCTTCCATCATGTCACCAAACACAGTGCCCACGGCACAGCCGCTGGTGCGGGTCTTTTTCTTCAGCTTCTCTTCATAGCTGGTCTGGCGCCGGGTCCGGACAATGACGGTCTCGAGGTCCTCGTCATAATCCACACCGGTGATCTCATCATCTGCAAGCAACATGCCCTGGTTGCGCAGGAAGCCCAACGCCAGGTAGTCCGGGTAGTCGCCGATGGTCATCGCTGTGACAATTTCCTGACTGTTCAGAAAAATCGTCAACGGGCGTTCCTCGACCACGGATATCTCGGACACCGCTCCGGTCTGGTCCACACCCTGTACCAGACGGGTCAGCCGCGGCGCGGATGGGTCCGGCGCGATGATGAAATCTGCAACATCTTCCGTTCTGGCCAATTGCAACCCTCTCTGATGGCCGCTAGTGCGGGCGGGGTCACACTAGCCCGAATTATTCATCAGCCTAATCCGATTTCATCCGGACGTGAAGGATTGGCCGTGCTGACGGGGATGACTTGATCTTAACTTGGAGGACGCGTTTGAGGTTGATGTTGGGGGTGAGAACGGCGGCTGATGCCGCGTTGGTCATGGGCTTTGTGCCTTGATGCGCCCCATCAGCAAGATGAGCATTGACCGCTGTGGGCAGGCCGTTGGCAGGGCAATTTCAATTCTCGATTTCAGCTGTTCAACACGCACGGCTATTTTCAAGAAGGTGCGCCGGATAGTCTCGAAGGTTGCGGTTCTAAACCGCGAACGTTTCGGTGCCGCCTGGCGCAATGATAACAGCAACCAATAAGCACCGGTGTGGAGGAACAACCGGAACTGATTGGCCTCCCAACGGTGGCAGGAGGTGCGGTCCGATCCGGTGTAGAGTTTGTGTTCCTTGATCAGGTTTTCCATCCTGCCGCGTGCACAATAGACCTTCTCATAAAGATGTTTGCCGCGTCCGGTTAAGTTGGTGACGATGAAACGGGTATCGTTGCCCAATCCGGTTGCCTCTACACGAGCGATTACCTTGCGCTCCTTCGACCAGCTTTTGGCACCGTATTGAATTTGGAAGAAACGGCGGATTTTGTCTTTTCCGCTCGATATCAGGCGTACAGCAACATCCTCACTCCATAGATGGGAGAGCACCTTTAGCCTTTTGTTTCCGGGCAGGCCGAAAATGTAGAAGCAGCCCTGTTGCTCCAGAAGATCCATGACTTCAGGCGTTCCATAGTGTCCGTCACCGCGCACAGTAATGACGATGCGGGGCCGGTTACGGCGGATGCGACGAATGACGTGGCGTAAAATCCGGGCGGCTTCCTCGCCCGAAGGTCGCTTGCCAGGGCGCAGCACAAAGCAAACCGGCTTGCCTGTTGCTGCATCATAAATATGGATCGGTTGAAAGCAGTATCCCTGTGCATGGGTGTTGAACAGGCAAAGCTGTTGATCGCCATATGTGCGGTCGGTGGTATCATCAATATCAAGGATAATATGATTAGGCACCGCGCGGAAACTATCACAGAACAGATCAATCAACATGAACCCCATACGCCCCAATTCTCGCCATGACGGCGTGTTCTCCAACCGCGACAAAGTTGGTTGGGAAGCCAGTGCATGACCACTTTCCGGCAACCGCTCGCAGGCAGTCTTCAACGCCGGATCATGGCGCAACTCATCAAGGTCATCGCAGTCTTCATAGCCACAGCAAATTGCAAACATCCGGGAGCGGATCATGGTGGTATAATCATGGATGGTACGGTTTGCGTCACGCTTGTCATGCAAACATGAAGCAATCATGCCGGCAAAGTTCAACCTCTTCTCAATCTGACGAAGAACGAGCACGCCGCCATCCGATGACAACGCACCACCATCAAAGCGCGCAGATATTTCGTGCCGTCCCACAGGTGACAAACCGGGGAACAATAGGTTATCCTCTTGCATGGCGGGCCGGGTTTTCTGCTGGTAGCCGATGTTTTGTTCAAACACCAAAATCATACGCTATTTCAGAAGCTTGAACCATGCCCGCCAAACATATCAAGCAGCTTGATGAATAATCCGGGCTAGACAGATAGAAACGCAGTGGTGAGTTGATTGTCGACTTGACTTCGATCATCCGATTCACCTCTGCCCCAGCTACCAAATCATGCGACAAGACATCGTACCCAGCAAAGTTATCGTCCAACCCGGTCCATTCTGGCGTTTTTGATATTCCTAAACCCTTCAGCCTTTCTATTTCATATTCAATGGTCAGAGTTTCCGCGCGGCGGGCCTGTTCCATCTTCTCAATGTCTACAGCCAATCGAGCATGGCCAACAACATCATCCCACCAACTGACAACAGCAATATCAGGTGGGCTGTTCAGAAGCCCTGCCGCAGCAAACACGTCACGATCATCTGAATCCAAAGAATCAATGAACCTTACGCGTCCTTGCCTCATTGTTTTTGCCCAAATCGGTTGATGGCCAATAACAACAGCTTTGATGCAGCTTTGAAAAAATGGTTCCCCATCTAACTGACACGCTATGTCCAAATGCGCGTGAAGTTCCACTGCAGCCTGCATATCCAAGCTGTCCGCATCTGCTTCAACCTGATGTACTAGTTCAAGCAATTCAGCTTGGGGCAACCCCTTATGGTTTTCAGCATAGATTCTGAAGAGTCTCAGGCCCTCGAAGCAGGAGAGCGAAAACAGACGTTCCGTTGAAATTAGGCCGCTCATAGGGGGTCGTCATCAAGCTCAGAAATTAGGTCAATGATGTCCTGGATGCCCACGTCATAATCGATGGGGTCGTCAGCTTGTTCTTCATCGTAGGCAATTTCGTGAAGATCATCATCATCGAGGAGTTCCTGCATGTTACGTATTTTCTCGGTCAACCGCCTACTCACTGATAGATCGATACTGCCAATCTGTGCCGGTGCTTTTGTTCGGTAAACAAAAATATTTGTCTCTTGGTCTGGGGCCAATCCCAAGCGATGAATACGGTCGATGGATTGTAAGTAGTGTGTCGAGACGTAACTGCGATCCACATAAATTGCATTGTGGCAGACCGTATGAAGACTAATTCCCTCTCCTGCCGCTGCGGGGTTGGCAATCAAAACAGAGCAGTTTGGATCTTCGTGGAAGCGGCGTATGCGCCCTTCTCGGGTTTCCGAGTCGTCACTGGACCCGGAAGAAACACCGCCATGAATATAAACAGGATTCAGGTCCGCGAGAGCTGAGTTGAGACTATGGATCGTTCCAGTGAATATCGTCCAAATCACCACTTTTTGGTTGGCTTTTGCCAACTCACGCGCATGCGTCATAGCAGCACGTAACTTTGCTGAATGTCCTTCTTCTAAAACAGCATCTACAATAGAAGAAGAAACCTCAACATAGCCGTTTGCCATGGCATTGAGTGCAAGAGTTGGGCTTACAGACAGCTGTAGAAGTCGCATGACAGATCTACGCGCCTTAAGCAGTTGAGCCTCACCCAGACCTGCCCCAGTCTTGTTCGCAAAATTTCGCAGAAACTCGTCTCTGACGATCGAATAGAGCGCGAGCTGTCCATCGTCCATTTCCACGTCCAGGAATGTCCTTGTTGCCTTTGGTAGCCCCAGCTCAGTTTTTGTAGTCCGCACATACAGATTGCCAAGGGCTTCACGAGGAGACTTTCCAAAGGAAACCTCTTGGCCCAAACCATGTCCTGGCCAAAGGAAGTCTAGCTGGGACTGAATATCAGACGCCGCTTGGGGCATGGGCGTTCCGGATAGTATATCTCTTCTTACGGGTAATGCTGCGATTTCCAAAAGAAACCGGCCTCGTTGGGAAGTAAGGCCAGCCTTCATGCGGTGAGATTCATCTAGCCCGGATTATTCATCAAGCTGCTTGATATGTTTGGCGGGCATGGTTCAAGCTTCTGAAATAGCGTATGATTTTGGTGTTTGAACAAAACATCGGCTACCAGCAGAAAACCCGGCCCGCCATGCAAGAAGATAACCTATTGTTCCCCGGTTTGTCACCTGTGGGACGGCACGAAATATCTGCGCGCTTTGATGGTGGTGCGTTGTCATCGGATGGCGGCGTGCTCGTTCTTCGTCAGATTGAGAAGAGGTTGAACTTTGCCGGCATGATCGCTTCATGTTTGCATGACAAGCGTGACGCAAACCGTACCATCCATGATTATACCACCATGATCCGCTCCCGGATGTTTGCAATTTGCTGTGGCTATGAAGACTGCGATGACCTTGATGAGTTGCGCCATGATCCGGCGTTGAAGACTGCCTGCGAGCGGTTGCCGGAAAGTGGTCATGCACTGGCTTCCCAACCAACTTTGTCGCGGTTGGAGAACACGCCGTCATGGCGAGAACTGGGGCGTATGGGGTTCATGTTGATTGATCTGTTCTGTGATAGTTTCCGCGCGGTGCCTAATCATATTATCCTTGATATTGATGATACCACCGACCGCACATATGGCGATCAACAGCTTTGCCTGTTCAACACCCATGCACAGGGATACTGCTTTCAACCGATCCATATTTATGATGCAGCAACAGGCAAGCCGGTTTGCTTTGTGCTGCGCCCTGGCAAGCGACCTTCGGGCGAGGAAGCCGCCCGGATTTCACGCCACGTCATTCGTCGCATCCGCCGTAACCGGCCCCGCATCGTCATTACTGTGCGCGGTGACGGACACTATGGAACGCCTGAAGTCATGGATCTTCTGGAGCAACAGGGCTGCTTCTACATTTTCGGCCTGCCCGGAAACAAAAGGCTAAAGGTGCTCTCCCATCTATGGAGTGAGGATGTTGCTGTACGCCTGATATCGAGCGGAAAAGACAAAATCCGCCGTTTCTTCCAAATTCAATACGGTGCCAAAAGCTGGTCGAAGGAGCGCAAGGTAATCGCTCGTGTAGAGGCAACCGGATTGGGCAACGATACCCGTTTCATCGTCACCAACTTAACCGGACGCGGCAAACATCTTTATGAGAAGGTCTATTGTGCACGCGGCAGGATGGAAAACCTGATCAAGGAACACAAACTCTACACCGGATCGGACCGCACCTCCTGCCACCGTTGGGAGGCCAATCAGTTCCGGTTGTTCCTCCACACCGGTGCTTATTGGTTGCTGTTATCATTGCGCCAGGCGGCACCGAAACGTTCGCGGTTTAGAACCGCAACCTTCGAGACTATCCGGCGCACCTTCTTGAAAATAGCCGTGCGTGTTGAACAGCTGAAATCGAGAATTGAAATTGCCCTGCCAACGGCCTGCCCACAGCGGTCAATGCTCATCTTGCTGATGGGGCGCATCAAGGCACAAAGCCCATGACCAACGCGGCATCAGCCGCCGTTCTCACCCCCAACATCAACCTCAAACGCGTCCTCCAAGTTAAGATCAAGTCATCCCCGTCAGCACGGCCAATCCTTCACGTCCGGATGAAATCGGATTAGGCTGATGAATAATTCGGGCTAGCACTAGGTGCGTAGGGTGCGTTGCAACATGATTTGCGATTACAGACTGTTGCCTTATTGCGAGGTCGTAAGAAATGATGAAGCGGCGGGCTCCTGAATTCAGGGCAGCTTCGGTCGCATCAACATTGCCATCCAGAACGGTGAATTTCTCACCTATATCTGAATTCTGATCTACATCTATACATTCCCCAACGATGTCTTTCCAAGCTTGAAAAGCCGCTTTGGGCGCAACCACGATTAAATGCAACCCTTCTTGTTTTGAGAGCAAAAGTAACTGTTGTCTTACCGGCCCCAGGAACAGAGAAATTTGCCCCATTGGGTAGGTGTAGGAGTTGAGCAAGGTCACGAAGCTGGAAGTCTTTCAGGGTTCGGCGAGTGAAACCCAGATCAATCAACTCCGCTTGAATGTCTTCCGCAGAACGTAGAGCGCCTTCGTTCTTATTGAACTTTTTGATCGCTTGAAGTTGCAGCGAAAAGGTCTGCAATTTGTTCTTTGCTTCTTCGGTCGGTTCAAATCTAAATTTATATGTTGATTGCGCCGATCTAGTACCGAACTCGCGAACGATGGTCAGCGTGTCTGGCCATGACATCGTCGTATCCCGCAGCCGATCCCGAAATTCGTCGCTTAACGTATGGTGGCTGCTCTGCTCGGCCCAGATCACATCGAATTCATCCAGCAACATGTCGCGGGTGGGGTAAAAGTCATAATGTTTGTCAGCGTTTTCGCCCTTCGCGCGCACCCGCACGCCTTGCCCGGCCTGTAACCGTGCCCACAGATAGGCCCCATAGGTCGGATGCCCCTCTGTCCGTAGTTTTTGCCGCAGCGCCAGGCTCGCAGATTTGATCAGCCCGGTATCGTCTTCCGGCTTGTCTGTCTTGCGGTTGCTTTTGAACCCGCGATGTTTGGACATATGCCAGAATGCTCGGCCAGTTCATACAGCGAGACCTTTTCGCGCGCAGCGCGGGCTCGAATCTCATAGGGATTCTTTGCAAAAAGATTGTCGCGCTCACACCCTTTGCGGGGCAATAGTCCAGACCCGTCCAGATCGACCAACAACCGTTCGCGGCGCGCCAGCCGCCGGTCTTGTCCCCGCCGCTGAGATCGCGGTAGCTGCCGCCCCGCAGCATTCGAGCCCTTGCTTTGAGGATCGCGTCCATCTTCAAAAATGCGCGCGCCAATGGCGGCATGCTTTGTCGCTCTGCCATGTTTGTTGTTGTATGCGAACGCTACAGGCCTTCCTGTCGGCCCATCCAATTCAAAAACCGCCCAGCCGACCGATGTCGTGCCGAGATCAAATGCAAACCTGAACTGTCCCAAACCGTTGATCCTCCTTGACTCCATAAGTGAATATATGACAATTTAAATGCATCTTCTAGCAGAAGAAGTGGCGTGGTCTTTCCCGCGATAAGGTGAAATATCCACACCATTGAGGCAGGCTGCGGCCTGCCTCTTTTGTTTTGCAATTTCCAAAACAGTATTTTAGGGTCTGTTGACAATCATCGTGTTGCAATGAGCATGGCACAGAGCTGCCGGTTGGCAGCGTAGCTTGTATCAGTCTTGTCGTATCGCGTTGCTATGCCTCTGAATTCCTTGATCTTTGCGAAGTAGTTTTCGATGAGACGGCGCCACTTGTACATGTGGGTATCGTAGTCCCGTTGAACTTTTCGGTTCGATTTGGGCGGGATTACAGCGGTGCGCCACGCTCATCAAGGTCTTGCAGGAGCCAATCGGCGTCGAAGGCCTTGTCGGTCGGCAACGCCCCAAAGGAAGCCCCCTTGATCAGAGGAGCGACCCCCTTCATGTCGTGTGCCTGTCCCGGCAAAAGCAGAAACCGGAACAGGCTACCGAGCGCATCGACTAGGGCCACGACCTTTGAACTTCGTCCCTGTTTCCGGACAGCGGGGTACTTTACCCCTGTCCATGAAAGGGGCACGAAACGGGACACCATCGACGGAAGTATACGGACGAGTATAAGGCAGCAGCGGTTGAGCGGCTTTATGAACCGGGCGCGACACAGGGCAGCGTTGCCAGGGAGCCTGGTATCACCGGCACGCAGTTGAAGACCCGGCGGCTTGAGATCGAAGCGTTCGGCTCAGCTGAAGCCAGGCGGCGGCAGAAGGCGGATGCAGCGGAACCGGCCCGTCTTCGCAAGGAGAACAGGCACCTGACAGAGGAAGTGGAGATTTTGCACAAGGCATCCGCTTTTTTCGCGACACGGGCGGTGAAACCATGACGAACAAGCGCAGATTCGTCACTGCCCATAAAGCTCGATACGCGGTTTCCACGCTTTGCAGGGTTCCCGGTATCTCCCGAGGCTGGTTTTATGGCTTCCTGGCCAGTCAACCGGCGAGGGATCAGCGGCAAGCAGATCGAGACGCTCGGGATCCGGAGCTGCTGCCCGGGATCAGGACCTTCTTCAAAGCCGGCAGGAAATGCTACGGATCAAAGCGGATCCATCAGGACCCGGTGGCCGATGGCGAAACCGTCTCCGAGCGGCGGGTGGCGCGGATCATGAAGGAAAACAAGGTGTCCCCACGCCCGAACAAGCGCCGCAAGCCCGTGACAACGGACAGCAATCACAACATGAGCCCTTCTGCGAACCTTCTCGAGCAGGATTTTCACTGCCTAACTCCGAATGCCGTTTGGCTGGTCGATATCACCTGTATCGACACGGATGAAGGCTGGCAATGTGATCCGCCCAACCGTACAGTTCTGATCCGCCCACCCCTTCCCCCGGATGCGCCCTCTCCTAAACACCGGGAACGAATGGACCGGCTTGCCAACGGCATGTTCGCTGCCGCCGGATGCCGCTCCCGTTGTCCGGAAATCACGGGTCCTTCCCGGCGGGGACGCATGTGGGTGTGATCCGCCGCACTTACACACTTCTGCGTGGCGATTTTTTTGCGTTTCGTTTCGTTTCGGATTTTCGTGCCCGGCAACACATTGACTCCATTGATCAATTTTTTCCCGACTGAAATCTGAAACGAAATGGCCCCTGGGCTCGAAACGAAATGCCCCCCGAAACGCGCGGGAAAACCGCCGAAGGGGTCGCGCCGGAATTTGCGCGATACCGCCGGTTAAAAAAAACCGCGGGAATCCCGGCATGGCCAGCGGCAAAAAACCCCGCGCGCGACGGGACGCGCTCCGGTCCTGCCCGCAGTCCGGACATCGGGCGGCTGCCGCCCGATGTTCCCGTGCCCTGAAACCCCGTGCCCGGAAATCGGCTGCCCTGCACGCGGAAGTCCCGCACCCGTACTGCGCATCAGGTCCGGCAGATCGCGGCGTCGATCAGGGGACCCGGTTTTACCGGTCCCGTCCTGTTCGCCGGGGCAACACCATTATTGCCGGGACGGGGATCTGCTCCGGCCCGGGCCGGGGGAATTGCGCGACCCCGGGTTTCATCCGCACAGATGTCGGGATGCCGGTGGCTGATCACCGGATTGACATGTGCCGGACCGGTCCGCCCTGTAACGCCACCGCAGGCAAGGCCGGGAACGACACCATGGACAGCCCCGCCCTGCACTCCGACCTGACCGGTGCCCTGGTCCCTGCGTTTCCGGTCAGGAAAACCGGCACGGCAGTCCGGTTCAGTCTGTGGTTTTATGCAGGGATGGTCCGCCGACCGCAGGCCGGTTCCACACAGGAACATTCCATACAGGAACAGGAGTCCGGCAGGAAATTGCGGGCCTGCACCCTGCCACAGATACGGCCACAGACAGGTTCCTCTACCCGGGCAATTTTCCCCCTGTTTTTTCCCTGAATTTCCGGAGAAATCCGGGAGAGACCGGTTGGCAGCATACTGCCCGCACAGCCAGCCACACAGCCGGTTTTGTCCCCTGCAGATCTGGAGCGGTTTTATGCCGTGTTATCAGCAGGTTGAAAATCGGTGGTTCCGACAGAGACGCTTTACCCGGGCGGATACACGGGAAGTCTCTGCAGGCGTATTTCATCATCCGTTTCGGGTATTCCGGCCGGAACCTCAATGGCCGGGCAAGTGGCTCCAGAGGGGTTTTCATCCTGTAGTTCGTCGCCTTCAAGGCGGTGACGACCGAACGCTTTGACCCTTGCGGGCTGGCGCGACCCGCTGGCAGCGCGTCCGGCACACCGGATCAGCGAAACGCGTAAACCCTGTGAATAGCTTGCTTCCGGCAGGACGAGCACCGCACCGTACCGAGCGAATCGCGGACCCGCACCGCGCGACCATGCCGCGCAATCAGCGGCGCCACCGGGACCTCTCCCACGTGACCGCAGGTGCACTCCACCTGAAGGAAGGCACAGTCCAGTGCATCAAGGCGCAGCCCATCAACCCGGAGCCGCGGCATCCCGCTCGCCGGGGCCACGGACGGAAGCGGGGCTTTCGTCCGGTCCCGCCCCTTCACAGTTCGACGCCGCAGAAACGCCAGAGCACACATCCTTCCGTTGTGATCGATGCGGAACCGTAACGCAGCCACCATAGGCCCGGCAAGGCCTCAAAAGACCCCCGCCCCCGGTTGGCCCTGTAATGTGCCTCAGAAGTTGAACTCTGCGGTGAATGAGAGGCCAAGGCTTCTGTAATCCGAAACCCCGATGCCATCATAGTAGCTGTCGAGGTCAAGATATACTCCCGCGCCCGAATTGACCTGAAGATTTGAGGTCAGATCAGTTTGTATTCCTTGAGAGAAACGATCCTGAAATTGTCGGTAACAGTGTCGCGAAAATCGCGCCATTTGTCGGGTAGGGTTTGGCGGAAGAAGTTGAAAATGGCCTCGGTGAACTGATCGAATGTGGCGTAGTGACGATTGTGGGTGATCCATTCGTGCATGACACCCCAAAGGCGCTCGATCGGGTTGAGATGCGGGCGTATGCCGGCAGGAACTTCAACTTCACCCGACGTTCGGGGCTGTGCAGCCAGGGCTGGAGTATTCTGGCATGGTGATAACGCGCATTGTCGACAAAAACATGGATGGTCGTTTTGGTTGGATTGTTGCGCTCCGGCTTTTCCAGCATGGCCCGTGTCGTTCGGGCATTGATCTTCTCGCCTTCCACAAAACTGAACCTCCTCCGACTAAAGTCAGAGGGTTCAGTGGGTCTTGAGCGCCTTCGGCGCACGTTTGAATGTTTTTCCGACTAAAGTCGGAGGCTTTAGACCAGATTGTGGAAAGTAAACCGGAACGTTTCAGGATCGAGCGCGCCCTGAATATTGAGGCGCCTGCGCCCCGATGTTGCCTTCAGGGCCGTCTTTTGCCCCTTCGGGAACCGGCCATGGGCAGGACGGCTCCGATGCTCGGGATGCACAGCATCGGAGAAGACCACCATCCCATCGGCTGCAGGTTCGGCCATCAGGGCCTCATACATGGCGATAAACGCCGCCTGTTTGACTTCATCGGCCTGTGCAGGCAGCAATCGTGGCTTTTTATACTCAAACCCCGGGCGGCGCATCAGTCCGGCGGCTCCCGGGGAACTGTAGCTCTGCCCGTATTCCGCCGGAACATACGCACAGACCCCGTCTACGTTCCGTGCCGGGTTTTTGGCAAAACGGGCTTTCAAAGCCCGTTCGTGCGTAACACTCAAGTGTCCCTGCCGCTGGCTGTAATCTTTCAGGCCAGGGAACGACAGCCCCGCACCGGAAAAGGCAAACTGCCACTCCGTCAAAACCGTCGGGCCAATATCAAGTATCTCGCAGACCAATTTGGTATCATAGCCCGCATCCAACAGCAGAAACGCACGGGCGCGCTTCCAGACAAGCGCTTCAACCTTGCGGCGGCGGCAAAGGGCCTCAAGGGCCAGGCGCTGGTCGGCAGAGCGAAACCGTTTTGTGGGGCTTGTTCATGCTCTCAAAGTGCATGCTGTGATACGTATGACCATGCGGCAAATTGAATCAGCCTCTCTACAAAATTTTCAGGTCAATTCAGGCGGAGGAGTATACATGAAAATTCTGTTCTGCAAATATCCTCGGGGGTTTGGGGGCAGACAGCCCCCAACGGCGGCAATCTTGGGCAACTCGGCTCGGCGGTGGGAAGGGAAACGATTCCACGCGAGAATGTTTCTCATGTCCGAGTCAAAATTTACTTGGTGGATCAAAAGTTGACCCAGCAGGTATCAAATCGCTAGTTGAACGATAAACTTCGTACAGTTTGCACTCGATCTTATCCTTGAGGTTTTTTTGGGTCCCCTGTTTCACGCATTCTGCGTTCGCTTTGGTGCCATCTTCACCCCTCCAAGCGAGCTCAGTAAGCGGATCGTCGTCATCGTAGCTAACTTTGCCAAAGTGATTCACTCCATCGATGATTAAGAGGTCAGGAACTTCGTCAGACCCTTTGTAGTATGTAATAACTTGCTTTGTTCCGTCTGGCTTCGAGATTTCAATGTTTTTGTGATTTACACGCTGTCAGTAACGCGAGAGACGAAAGTATCAATATTGTTCGCAGCATTTTGGGGATGTTCCTAAAGGTGTTACGTTTCTTGATTTATGAGCGCGGGAGTTTTACGATCGCGCGAGTCTTGCGGATCGGTGGCGGAGAGGGAAACAGCCTCATTCCGCCATGCTCTTGGCGCACATTGGCGGTTGGATAGACGGTCAGCACCTTGCGCATGGCTGGCGCGAATTTCTTTTTGAAATCCTTGGGGCATTTGTATTCCTGCCCGAACTGGTCGCGCAGGTTCTTCCAATAGAGCTTCACGCCGTTTTCGGTGCGAATGCGGCACAGTCGATGCGCGAGCCATGAGTAAATGTCCACGGCCAAGGCAGAATATGGCAAGGGGGTGCGTCTGGTGGCGCAGTCAAACCCGGGACCATCGGGTTCGCCGTGCTGGTCCCCTATGTATTCTAGCAGAAGAAGCGGCGCAGTCAAACCCGGACAGCGCACGAGCCACCGCTCTACGGCCCCACATTCTAGCAGAAGAAGCGGCGCAGTCAAACCCGGACGAGCTATTATTGTTGAAGCTGGCGCGTCGCATTCTAGCAGAAGAAGCGGCGCAGTCAAACCCGGATCTGCTCATGTACGTCTTGTTAGGGACAATGGCAAATTCGGCAAATTGCCGCAAACAATCTCAGGAGACAAACCTTGATGTTCAAGATAGAGATCGAGGGGAATGGTTTTCGCTTGGTCATCTCTCATGGGGCAATCGTAACGTTCTAAAATCCCATAGATTATACCCAGGACCGAGCGCTCTCCAAATTTTGGCAGGTCTTTCTTTTGACATATCGTGCGGAAGGCATACAATGTCTGACACAAGCATACTATCTCATTTTGGATTATGACCACTATGACCAGCCCTCGTTTCACGATGCGCCTCGATCCCGAACTCAAAGATTGGCTCGAAACCGAAGCAAAGCGCAAAGATCGCAGCGCAGCCTATCTGGCAAAGCAGGCGATCCAGGCGCTGAAGGACAAAACCGAGGCCAGGGCACAGGAGATCCGTGAGGCGGTTACTGAAGCGGATAAGGGCGTTTTTATCTCGGAAGAGAAGATGACAGCATGGTTTGAATCCCTGGGCACGGACAATGAGATGCCCGAGCCGGAACCAGACGTATTTCTTAACCGAACTTAAGCCATGAAGATCGTATTTCTGGCATCCGCCAAACCAGATCTGCGCTGGTTCAAACGGTACTATATGGCGGTTTTCCCCGAAGGACGGCGCAACGCTGATCAGCAGTATCACGTGCTTCTGGGACTTTTAAAATCCAGCCCAATGATTGGTGAACCTGCCGACGATTTTCGTGATGCGCGTGAGCATCCCATCAAAAACACACCCTTCACCGTGATCTACCGCATTCAACCAGAGCACATTGAGATTCTCCGCCTTCTGGACCAACGCAGTGGCTATTCAAACGAGCGCAAACGATAAGCTGTTTCCGAATTGAGCGGAATTGGGTGCGGAAAGAAAAGAAACTTGTAACTGTCCAGCGTGTTGGACACGCGTCGTTTCCTATACTGGCTTCAATTTCGGGCGTGATTTTGCGGCCCGGCATGGTTCCACGCCAACATTCCTCCGGAGGCAAACAACGCCCTGAATGATCCCGGGCAGACGGTTTGACCCCGGGATCTTTCGCTATTTTTTCCTTACTGACATCATCAGCCTGAAGACCATGGCCAATGCGGTTTTGCGGTTCAGGCACCCCCTGGTTTTTCGGGTGCGGTTTCTGACCGTGGCAAAGATATTCCCGTGATACGCTTTCGGCGGTGTTTCGGGTGCTTGATCCTGACGGGTTCAACGCAGGCTTTGCAGCATGGGCGTCCGGACTGGCCGCGCGCATTGGTGGAATGGTTGTGGCCATTGATGGAAAGACGGCGCGTGGGTCCAGGGCCGGAGGAGAAACACCTCTGCATCTGATCCCGGCCCGGTGCGACGGTCTGCGTTCCGTTCCCGCCCGGCAGGCCAGTGCGCACAGAAAGAACGGGATCAGGGATATCCCTGTGCCTTTAGGGCACTTCCCGGAATGCCTGATATATCGAGCATCACCCGACGCGTTGAATCCGCGCCTGATTTAAGGCAGCGTCGGGGGATTCAGGTTTTTCCGGAAGTGCTGCAGGCCTGTCGTGATGAACCTGCCCGGCAAAGTGAAAGGTAAACACTCCCCCGGGGGGCCGGAAAAAGACGGGGCGGATGGCGCTTCCTGCCTGAAATCCCAACGCCATGAAATTCGTGCGATTTTCCTGTGATCAGGAAGGGTATTGCCAGGTTGTTGGCGCGGTGTGGGTTTGTTACAGTCGCGTCATGAACATTCCAGCCAACATGCCGCGCCTGAAAGGCTTTCGCTATCCCGAAGAGATCATCGCCTTTGCGGCCCGGGCCTGCCATCGCTTCGCCTCAAGCACGGCAGAGGTTGAGGACCTGCGGGCTGAGCGGGATGTCATTGTAAATCGAGAGGTGATCAGGCTTTGGGTCAATCGCTTTGGTCTGTCAAGGGCGCATTGCCCAAAAACGGCAAGTTGAGCAGGTCGCCGGTTCAAGATGAGCACACCTCTGTATTTACCACGTACTCTCACCCGCCCGGGCAAAGCTTACAGCGAAGCAGCTTTGCTGGCCGCTTCAAGCTACATTGTCGTCCTGGCGGAGCCTGGAGGGGGCAAAACCGAACTTCTGGGCAGCTTGGCTCGGCAGTTGAATGCGAGCGTAACTACAGCAAGCAAATTTAGCTATAGTGAGACAAAGGAAGCAAACTCTCGTCTTGTGATTGACGCCTATGACGAACTGCCAAAGTCGGGTGGTTCTGGTTTATGCAACCTTCTGGGAAAAGCCAAAACCGCAAATCCGACACATGTCATTATTTCGAGTAGGTCGAGTGAATGGGATAATGCAGCGACATGTGCATTCGGGGATTTTCTTGGTCACAAGCCCCTGGTGGTGCGGCTCCAGGAATTTAATCAGGCTGAGCAGAAGCTTGTTTTCGAAGACCACGCACCGGGAGAGGTGTTTGCGGACTTCCAAGCAGAAGTGGAGCGCTTTGATTTGGATGTTCTTCTTCCAAATCCGCAGTTTCTGAAGCTATTCGTAGGTGCCTACGTTGAAAGTGACAGGCACTTTGCTGACAAGCGGTCAATTTTCTCTCAAGCGGTGGACCGTCTCGCAAGGGAAGCCAACGGAACTGTAAAGAACAGCCATCAGGCGCTTTCACCAGGACAAAAGGTTGACCTCGCGTCGGAAGCCTTTGCTAAACTTTTGCTGTCAGGTGCGGAAGGTATAAGTACCAGTGAGGCATTTGCAGACCGCATGTACCCGCAGTTGGCCTCGGTTTTTGGAAAGGGTGTGGAGGCCGGGAGCATTCTTGCGACCAGGCTTTTCAAACCGGGCGACACGGAATCTCAACACCGCCCTGTTCACAAGATTGTCGCGGAATATTGTGCCGCAGGATACCTTGTCAAGCGGATTGCAGACCCGGCAAACCCATTGACGTTGGCAAAGTGCCTATCGATCATTGCGCCAAATCGAACCGTGCGCGATGATCTCAGAGGGCTTGTCGGGTGGATGGCATCACTCGGCAACAAGCGAATACAAGTGGATGTTATCGACCTTGACCCCTACGCCGTGCTTGCAAACGGCGACCCGTCACAGCTCGACCCTTCGTCCGGGAAACGTCTTGTACGCAAGCTTGGGGAGGTGGAGGACAATGACCCGTATTTTCGAAGAGGCGATTTCCGGCGCCGATTCAGTGTCGCAGGGTTCTTCACCGAAGATGTCGTGGATGAGATCAGACCCTTGTTGGTGTCTGGCAGCGATGGCGACCTTGGCGATTTGATCCTGGAACTTTTGACGGGCTCACCAGCAACAGCTCACCTTTCTGAAGAATTACGCCATCTGGTCCTTTCGCCAACTGAAAGTGAGAACACGCGCCTTCTTGCCAACGCCTGCTTACTCGAACTGGCGGAGCATGATCATAGAGCTGATTGTGACGTTCTGATTTCAGAAGCCAGTATAATATCACTGGAAGTCGTCGCCGGGGCCATTGAGACGCTCGGGTCCAGGGCCTTTGACCAACAGTATCTTGCAGACTTCCTTCGCGCTTGCGCCAGTCTCTATCCGGACCATCAAGAGCGATATGTGCGGATAATCGGGTCGCGATATTTCGTGAAGCGCTTCATTCACACGTTGGATTTGACAGCCACCGAATGGTTGCTGGATGAACTCATACCAACGGCCCAATTAATTGACCTTTATCCATTCTCGATCTGTGATTGAAGTTATGCGTTCAGGGTCGTTCGCAAAGAAGTTCCAGGCCCGGGCGCATTTTTCGAGGATTTCTTCATATGTGTCGAAGACAGGGATAGCGGGTTTGTTCGACCGCAGATAGGCCCAAACGTTTTCCATTGGGTTCAATTCCGGTGGGTATGGGGGCAGTTTTACGAGTGTAGTATTATCTGGCACCTGCAAGCATTTTGCTCCGTGCCAACCAGCCCCGTCGATGATGAGCAAGGCATGTGCGCCGGGTGCGATTGTCTTTGCGGTCTCATCGAGATGCAGCCCCATTGCTTCGGCGTTGACGCAAGGCAGGATCAGCCGGCCGCCGTGCCACAGGCAGGACAGGCTGCGCCGAAGATATAGCTCCATTTGCAGCGCGTATCACGTGGTGCGCGCGGGCGGGTTCCACGCCTGGCCCATTTGCGGGTGAGGGTTCCTTGCTGCCCGACGCGGGCTTCATCCTGAAACCATACCTCAAGCGGCTTCCCCTTTGCATGTTTTGGCAGGGTATCGGCTATGAGGCTGGCAAAGTTTTTTTAAAAGCCTGCTGTGCAGCGGGATCCGTTCCGGGATGCTCCGGGCGCACAGAAAGGCGACGAAAACCATGCCTGGCTGGATACTTACCAATCGTACGTTCATGTAGCTTTACGTCGAATTCTTCTTCAACGCGGACCTGCAAATCGGCACAGCGCCACCGCACTGCGCCATCTTTTGCCGGGTCAGGCCCAGCCTCAACCCAAGCCACAAACAGCGCCTGTTGCTCCAGGGACAGGCGTGGCTTTGCACCCTTGCCACACCGATCAGAAAGCCCACCAGGGCCCTCTGCATTGCAGCGATGCACCCGGTCTCCGGGAGTTTGGCGATCCATACCGCTGCTACGGGCCGCTGTTGCGCGGTCCACATCGTCAGGCACCGGCGCTATGGCGAGTATTCGACGGACAACACGACCATCCCTGGTTCGCTTTGCAGCACAACGCAAATCCTGCGCGGACATATCTGTGCGCGTAATCTTGACTGCCCCACCCATGAGCACCTCCTTGCTTCCGGAGGCCATTGATTCAGAAATGCAGTAAATTTGAAATCACAAAAGTGAGTCAGACATTAAGGCCGCTGGTATAACACAGGCACTGACCTGCACCTGTGGCAAAAAACCATATGAATGCGACTGTCGAAACGGGATCAGCAAGATCGTCGGCGTGTTGTTGGATCGGTACTTTGAAATGGCGGTGCCTCGCTGCGATCCGATCCGGGTATGGCAGTGGGTTGCAAACCTGAACTTTCATGGGAGTATGAGCCCGGAGCAAAGCAATTCAGTCCGCGAGCTGCAGGAAAACCATAGGCTTCGACAAGGCATTATTGAACATGTATTTGGCGACCTGATCGACCGGGACCGGATATTTGAAGCGAAAAGGCACTTCCAGTTTTTGGACGGGTTTCATTCAGGGCTCCGTCTGCGGCCTGAAGATTACAGATTTATAGTTGATCTGGCCTTTGACACCGACAATCCGGTCTTGTGGTCGAGTTTCATGGCTAAGCATAAAGACCACTGGAAAATGGCAGATCGGGGCCCGGACGTTCTGCGACGCCATATGCGCGAGCAAGCGCTGGCAAAACCACCCTTTATGCGCGCGTGGGTGAAGGCCAACCACGCGGCGGCCCGGGTCAAACGTGAAAACCGGATGGCGACTATTATGCCGAACCGTGAGACGAAACGCCGTCGCAGGATGGAAGACGCGAAGCGCGCCGCGATGTACGAAGCGAACATAAAATATGTTCAAGAGCATCGGGAGCAAGTCGAGGGAGGTCGCGACTGGGATTGCCTGGTTCGTTTCGCAGAACTGGTGCTTGTGCATCCTGACAAGATCGAACTTGAATTCGGGGACGAGAGGCTTGTTGGAAACGCTCTGAAAAATTGCCTCGATTTTATCGACGATGAAGTCCCTGATCTACAACGCCTTGCCCGACTCCACTTTACACCTGTGATCCACTATTCCGAACCAATCCTGTATGCGGCTTGCCTGGCAATCCTGCGGGACCATGGCAACCTTGAATGCGTTGACCGGCGCTTGCTGCAAGCACTGCGCACAAACATGGGATTGGAATACAGCGCGGTCTCGGACGAAGACCTGAATACGTTAAAAACTGAGGTCGAACGCCTCATCTTTCCCGATGATGCAAGTGCCGAAGAGTTCCTTCGGCAGTATGTCGAACCGCAATTGGCCATGCACGGATGCGCTAACTCGGGAATCAGGTTAGAGAACGAAATCCGGTGGCTGCAGTACGAAGACGCATTCGAACCCTTTCGTTCAAAAATCTCACTTGAATGGCTCAGGTGTTCCCGTGCATTGAACCTGTCATCTCTGGACGCCCTTTTCGGGATTGCCGCACAGTTTGGTGATAGCGAGGAACTGAAAGAGATTATCGCAGAACGGTGCGCTGAATTTATTTTTTCTGGCCTGATCCGACTGAAAACGAGAACATTGAGCAGAAGCGGAGATTTTGGTTTCTGCGCGCCTTCTTTTTTCTGAGGGATGCACCCGATATCTATTGGGATTTGTTCAAAGCAGACAAAGATACGGTTCTGATGCTCAGGGAACGCACTGACCATGGGAACCGGAGTGAGCATCCTGCCTGGCCAAAGCTCACTTCCGAAAAGGTTGAAGCCATTCTGGACGCATTTATCGACCAATGGCCCAGGGTTCACCTGCCTGGTAGTTTTGGCACTGGCAGTCCCAAAGAGGAAACCGCCCATCGCTCCCTGACCAAAATCGTGTGGTCTATCAGCGTGGATGACCCCGATCGGGCAATCCCGGTTCTTGATCGGCTGGTTGCTGACGCGCGGTTTGCTGACTTTCACATGAACCTGAAGAATATTCGGGCTGGCCAGGTCCGAAGAAAAGCACTCAGGGATTTCGAACCACCGACGCCCGGGGAAATCATGGGATGGGCTCGATCACGACGCCGTAGTGACCGTTGAAGGCCTGCGCGAACTCGTGATCTAGGAATTACAGGATTTCCAGGCGGATATTGCCGGAGGCGAGTTCAATTCTGCTGACCTCTTCTATGAGAAGGGCGAACGACTGGGTGAAGTGCGATCAACCGAAATTATTGCAGAGCGCCTGAGGTTGAGGCTTGAGCCACAAGGTATCACTGTAACACTAGAGCATCAGTTGAAAGCTGGGAAGCGTAGCGACTTCACTGTGGCCAGGATGATTGGTGGTAACCGAAAGCTGCTTGTTACCGAGGTCAAAGGTCAATGGCATAAGGAGCTTTATCGAGCCGCATCCGCCCAGCTAGACGAACGCTACTCAATCCATCCGGATGCTGAGCAGCAAGGTATTTTCCTCGTGATTTGGTTCGGTGCAGATGTAAGGGTTGCAGGTCGCAAGAACCATGGAATTGGAGATGGGCAAGCGCTACGGAAAAGCATCAAAGCGAAACTACCGTCAGAGTTGGCAGGCCGTATTGATGTCTTCGTACTCGACGTGTCCAAACAGAAGTGATGACTGCTCCCCATCATATTGACCAGGCAACCAAATTTCTGCGCTATGCACGAATGGTCAGGACGGCGGGCAGGGCAGGGCTGTCCATGGTGTCGTTCCCGGCCTTGCCTTCCTTGCGGTGGCCTCGCAGGTGGCGTTACAGGGCGGACCGGTCCGGCACATGTCAATCCGGTGATCAGCCACCGGCATCCCGACATCTGTCCGGATACGTCCAGCCCAGACCCGGGGTCGCGCAATTCCCCCGGCCCGGGCCGGAGCAGATCCCCGTCCCGGCAATAATGGTGGTGCCCCCGGCGAACAGGACGGGGCTGGTAAAACCGGGTCCCCTGATCGGCGCCGGGACCTGCCGGACCTGATCCGCCGAACGGGTGCGGGACTTCCGCGCGCAGGGCACGGGGTTTCAGGGCACGGGGACATCCGGCGGCAGCCGCCCGGTCTCCGGGCAGGACCGGAGCGCGTCCCGTCGCGCGAAGGTTTTTTTTGCCGCTGGCCATGCCGGACCTCCCGACGTTTTTTACCGCCGGTATCCCGCGAATTCCGGCGCGAACCCTCCTGCGGTTTCCCCGCGCGTTTCGGGAGGGCATTTCGTTTCGGAAAAATACCCGTTTCGTTTCAGATTACAGTCGGGAAAAAATTGATCAATGGAGTCAATGTGTTGCCGGGCACGAAAATCTGAAACGAAACGAAATGCAAAAAAATCGGCACGCAGAAGTTGGGAAGTGCGGCGCATGACACCCACGAGCCCTCCCCGCCGGGAAGGACCCGTGATTTCCGGGTACCGGGAGCGGC
>CBDBLS010000018.1:0-282342 GCA_965207105.1 Roseovarius sp.
GGGTTGCGGTCATGTGTCCGGCCTGTTTTTGCGGCAATAAGGCCGCTGGCCCTGATGAAGTCCGCGTGCCAGTTCCCTATCAAGTTGCCGGACTACTTGTATCCTGGCAATACCTCGGGGTGTTCTGACTGCGGCTTGCTTTGATCATCATCACGTCTATTGCCCTTGCATCCTGAAGCGCAGTTTTGGTGCTCGGTCTTCCGAGCGCGCTTATGTGGCTTGGTACGTTCCTCCTCTTGCCAGGAGCGCCCATACGATCCGCGCAGTTTTGTTGGCCATTGCGACACTAACCAATCGCGGTGCCTTGCGTTCCAGCAGGCTGCGGATCCAGGCAGCGGTGCGGGTTTGTGTATCAGCAACATGCCTGAGAATGGCCGTTGCCCCAACCACCAGGAGTTTGCGCAAATAACCATCACCCATCTTGGTAATCCGCCCCAACCGCTCTTTTCCGCCCGAAGAGTTTTGCCGGGGGACCAGCCCGAGAAAGGCTGCGAACTGGCGTCCGGACCGGAATTGCGAAGGGTCCGTGACAGAAGCTGCCAGGGCTGTCGCTGTCAGCACGCCAACTCCTGGAATGGTTGCCAGGCGCTGACTGGTATCGTTCTGGCGGTGCCACACAAGGATCTCACTATCAAGTGCGCGGATCTGCTGGTTCAGGTTTGCGCGCTGATCGGCCAGGCTCAGCAAAGCGGTTCTCGCTATTTGTGGGATGTCTTCATTGGCACCCTCTTCAAGCTGTAGCAGCAATCGGGAAATATTTTCTGGCCTTTGAGGCGCAATGATCCCCAGCTCAGCCATGTGGGCGCGCAGCGCATTTATCAGCATCGTGCGTTGCCGTACCAGAAGATCGCGCGCCCGATGCAGCATCATAACTGCCTGCTGATCCACGCTCTTTATGGCCACAAAATGCATGTTCGGGCGCGTAACAGCCTCACAGATCGCCTCAGCATCCGCCGCATCATTCTTTTGTCGCTTCACGTATGGTTTTACATAGGCGGGAGGGATGAGCTTCACCTCGTGGCCGAGTGCTGTGATCTCACGCGACCAATGGTGGGACGTCGCACAGGCTTCAATGCCGATCAGGCAAGGTGGCAATTTAGCCAGAGTATCCAGGACTGCGTTCCGGCGAAGCTTCTTCTGTAGAACGGTTTGTCCTGTCGCATCGATCCCGTGAAACTGGAAAACTGACTTTGCAATGTCGATCCCTATCGTTGTAATTTCCATCTGGGCGGTTCCTTTCAAAGCTGGTTCATACCCCAGCACTTTGGCACATTGCGATGCCGGTGGGTGGAACCGTCCAACTCATCAAGTTGTTGGCGGTCGCTTGTGAGGCATTGGAAAAGGCAGGGTTATGCCGCCATTTCGGCGGTGTAATCGGCCCAGAGGCTGAACGCATCGCTGCGGGCGTGGCGGTATGAGGTTGCGGTGAGTTGATAGCGGCGGGGACGGAAAATCAGGTTGATCCATTGTCCGGCAGTTGCTGCTTGCAGCAATGAGAGGATGGTCATGCGCAGACAGAAACCTCTGAGCTTGTCGGTGGGATTTGAACCGCCCGAATATCTTCTCCCGTTTGCGGGTCGGTCGGTGCGATACTTCGACCGCGTTGTCGAGGCCTTTGTGGGCGCGATGGTCGGCGTCCTAGGCCAGTGTTTTGATCGGCTTGATGCAGCTGCGCAATTTGTCGGTGATGACGACCCCCGGTTCGCCGAACCGGGCAACCAATCGTTGAAAAAACCGCTTCGCCGCTTTGGAATTCCGACGCGTTTGTACAGGAATATCAAGAACATCTCCATTTGCGTCGATTGCGCGCCACAGCCAGTGCCTCTTGCCACGGATCGTGATTACGACTTCATCCATGTGCCACTTGTCGTTCGGTCGCGGTCGATCCCGGCGGATGCAATCTGCAAAGTGTTGACCAAAGCGATTGACCCACAGTCGGACCGTTTCCCGGCTGACAATAATACCCCGCGCAGCCAACAAGTCCTCAACATCAGCCGTGCTCGGCGCGAACCGGTGGTACGCCCAAACAGCGTACGCAATGATCTCACGCGGATAGCGGAAGTCTTTTAGGCGCGGCATAATGGTTGGGATGCTCATAGGAGCAGTCTAACCTGATCATAACCACCGAACAACTTGATGAGTTGGACGGTTCCACCCACCGGCATCGCAATGTGCCAAAGTGCTGGGGTATGAACCAGCTTTGAAAGGAACCCGCCCAGATGGAAATTACAACGATAGGGATCGACATTGCAAAGTCAGTTTTCCAGTTTCACGGGATCGATGCGACAGGACAAACCGTTCTACAGAAGAAGCTTCGCCGGAACGCAGTCCTGGATACTCTGGCTAAATTGCCACCTTGCCTGATCGGCATTGAAGCCTGTGCGACGTCCCACCATTGGTCGCGTGAGATCACAGCACTCGGCCACGAGGTGAAGCTCATCCCTCCCGCCTATGTAAAACCATACGTGAAGCGACAAAAGAATGATGCGGCGGATGCTGAGGCGATCTGTGAGGCTGTTACGCGCCCGAACATGCATTTTGTGGCCATAAAGAGCGTGGATCAGCAGGCAGTTATGATGCTGCATCGGGCGCGCGATCTTCTGGTACGGCAACGCACGATGCTGATAAATGCGCTGCGCGCCCACATGGCTGAGCTGGGGATCATTGCGCCTCAAAGGCCAGAAAATATTTCCCGATTGCTGCTACAGCTTGAAGAGGGTGCCAATGAAGACATCCCACAAATAGCGAGAACCGCTTTGCTGAGCCTGGCCGATCAGCGCGCAAACCTGAACCAGCAGATCCGCGCACTTGATAGTGAGATCCTTGTGTGGCACCGCCAGAACGATACCAGTCAGCGCCTGGCAACCATTCCAGGAGTTGGCGTGCTGACAGCGACAGCCCTGGCAGCTTCTGTCACGGACCCTTCGCAATTCCGGTCCGGACGCCAGTTCGCAGCCTTTCTCGGGCTGGTCCCCCGGCAAAACTCTTCGGGCGGAAAAGAGCGGTTGGGGCGGATTACCAAGATGGGTGATGGTTATTTGCGCAAACTCCTGGTGGTTGGGGCAACGGCCATTCTCAGGCATGTTGCTGATACACAAACCCGCACCGCTGCCTGGATCCGCAGCCTGCTGGAACGCAAGGCACCGCGATTGGTTAGTGTCGCAATGGCCAACAAAACTGCGCGGATCGTATGGGCGCTCCTGGCAAGAGGAGGAACGTACCAAGCCACATAAGCGCGCTCGGAAGACCGAGCAGCAAAACTGCGCTTCAGGATGCAAGGGCAATAGACGTGATGATGATCAAAGCAAGCCGCAGTCAGAACACCCCGAGGTATTGCCAGGATACAAGTAGTCCGGCAACTTGATAGGGAACTGGCACGCGGACTTCATCAGGGCCAGCGGCCTTATTGCCGCAAAAACAGGCCGGACACATGACCGCAACCCGCTATGATCACGGCGTCAAAAAAACCTTGCAAAACAGGAACCGTCCACACATGGCAATACCCCTTGATCCCGTTCCTTTTGCGCGCGCTGGCTTGCTGGCCGGGCACGAGGCGTAGATCGTCATACCAGGCCGGGATCAGATGCAGAGGCGTTTCACCACCGGCCCCTGAGCCTCGCGCTGTCTTGCCGTCAATGGCAACGACCGTTCCTCCAACGCGCCCGGCCAACCCGGACGCCCACGCGGCAAAGGCTGCGTTGAACTCTTCAGGATCAAGCGCCCGAAACACCGTCGAAAGCGTGTCACGGGAGGGTATGCCATGCTCAAACGTAGCCAACTTGCGCAGGAAACCCAGCTTTTCCTCGCCATAAAGGGCAACATCGACAAAACTCCCACACCCCGACACCACTCCGCACAGGCTCAAAAGCAGAATCCCATCAAGTGGATACAACACCTTCGTCTCCTGGCCGGGATCAGAAATCGACGAGGCAAAAGATTGAAACAACACGGTATTTTCCAAAACAGCGCCCTCCGGACATAAACTTTGGAAAACTGAATCAGAGATGGAAGATCAAGGCAAGTCAAAGGATGCTTGTCTTATGATCTTACGTGGCTCTCATGTAAAAGAGAGCCGCTGTCCGGCACTTTGATTATGCCGGCCAGCGGCGGCGGGAGGATCGAAAGGAGCTTGGTCATTCAGGACCGTTGAATAGTCAGATTACCGCCGTCTTTTCCATGAGGCCTGAACGGATACGCGAAGCGCTGACTTCGCATGACAAGCATAGGACACGGATAAGATGACAGATGATACCATCGGAGTAGATATTTCCAAAGCAACTTTGGATGTGCATCGACTGAGCGATAACGCTTCGGCCTAGTTCGATAACAACAAAGCCGGTTTTGCGTCCTTGCAGCGCTGGTTGAACGATCACGACATCGCGCGGGTTATCTATGAACCAACCGGCCCGTATCATCGCGCCTTTGAAGTCGCCATGGCCGCCCATTTTCCACTGGTAAAAGTAAATCCGTTGCAAGCGCGACGCTTTGCTCAAGCACACGGTGTTCGCGCCAAAACCGATAAGGTTGATGCGCGAATGCTGGCCGTTATGGGCCGGACATTCTCTCTAGAGGCACAGGTTCAAACATCAGATATACAACGCAATCTCAAAGAATTACATGTCGCACGACAGGCTTTGGTCAAAGATCGAACCCGTGCACTCAACCGTCAGAAAACACTGACTTTGCCAATCCTGAAACGTCAGGCAAAGGCGCGCATCACCCAGTTGAACACCCAGCTTTCCCAAGTGGATGAGGCCATTAATACAATGTTGCAAAGCACGCCGAAAATGTCCCGCGCCCTGGACATCATTTGTTCAATCCCGGGCCTTTCAAAGATCAGCGCAGCGGCCCTTCTTATTGAAATGCCAGAACTTGGAACGCTAAAGGAGAAACAGGCTGCAAGCCTGGCTGGCCTTGCACCAATGACGCGCCAGTCTGGGCGGTGGACTGGCAAAGCCTTCATTCAGGGCGGACGTAAACACCTGCGGGATGCACTTTATATGCCAGCCGTTGTCGCTGCGCGGCACAACCCGGATATGAAACAGTTTTACGAAAGACTCATCAACGCCGGAAAACCTGCAAAGGTCGCCTTTACCGCTATCATGCGTAAACTAATCTTGTTGGCGAACTTACTGATTAAGAGCGATCGGAAATGGGCGAAAATGGCGCTTGATTAAGACGGATACTATTCATGCGATACCCTTGGCTGTTATTACGCCAGTGCTTGCAATTTGATCCACCCGACCGTACAGTTCTGATCCGCTGGGTGATTTCAGGGTACCCGCCCACCGCTTCCCCGGAAGCGGCTGCGGCGAAACGCCGGGAACGGCTTGTTGGCTGCCACCGGGTGCCGTTCCCGTGCTCGGAAATGCCGGGTCCTTCCCGGCGGGGAGGGCTTGTGGGTGTTATGCGCCGCACTTGCCTACTTCTGCGTGCCGATTTTTTTGCATTTCGTTTCGTTTCAGATTTGCGCGCCCGGCAATACATTGAATCCATTGAGCAAATTTTTACCGACAGGTCATCTGAAACGAAATGGCCCCTCCGCCCGAAACGAAATGGCCCCCTGAAACGCGCGGGAAAACCGCCGGAGAGGTCGCGCCGGAATTTGCGCGATACCGGCGGTGAAAAAAAATGTCAGGAATCCCGGCATGGCCAGCGGCAAAAAAAACCCTCGCGCGACGGGACGCGCTCCGGTCCTGCACGCAGTCCGGGGATCGGGCGGCTGCCGCCGGATGTCCCCGTGCCCTGAAACCCCGGGTCCGCTCTGCAGATCAGGTCCGGCAGATCGCGGCGACGATCAGGGGACCCGGTTTTACCGGTCCCGTCCTGTTCGCCGGGGGCAACACCATTATTGCCGGGGCAGGACCGTGTGCGATGGCCCGGGCCGGGGGAATTGCGCGACCCCGGGTTTCATCCGGACAGATGTCGGGATGCCGGTGGCTGATGACCGGATTGACATGTGCCGGACCGGTCCGCCCTGTAACGCCACCGCAGGCAAGGCCGGGAACGACACCATGGACAGCCCTGCCCTGCCCGCCGTCCTGACCGGTGCCCCGAGCCCTGCGTTTCCGGTCGGAAGACCGGCACGGCGGTCCGGTTCAGTCTGCGGTTTTATGCAGGGATGGTCCGCCGGGAGGCAAGCGGGGCGCGGTGTGAACCGGCGGCCGGGGATGTCCGATCTGCACAGGCGCGGCTGACAGCCGGTCGGGCCGGTTGCCGACACCCTGGCAATACCCGTTCCCTGCCCGCCGACCGCAGGCCGGTTCCATACAGGAACAGGAGTCCGGCAGGAAATTGCGGGCCTGCACACTGCCACAGATATTGCCACAGACAGGTTCCTGTACCCGGGCAATTTTTCCCCTGTATTTTTCCCTGAATTTCCGGAGAAATCCGGGAGAGACCGGTTAGCAGCACACCGACTGCACAGCCAGCCATACTGCCGGTTTTCTCCCCTGCAGATTTGGAGTGGTTTTATGGCGTGTTATCAGTGGGTTCAAAATCAGTGTTTCCGACAGAGACGCTTTACCCGGGCGGGAATACCCCCCGGATACCCGAAAGTCTCTGCAGGCGTATTTCATCATCCATTTCGGAGATTCAGGCCGGAGGGATTTTTCCCCGCAGCCCCCGGATAAACCGCCGGTTTCGCCGTCCGGATCGCGGCATTTTCGATATCAATCAGGGAGGTGAAGATGATGCGAGGATTGCGCAACCTGGCGTCTGGAAATTGCTGTGAAGGTGTCATTCATCGAGCCCTTCCCGTTTGATGTATGCTTTGGTTTCGGTTTCCCGTTTCTCGTCGACCT
The DNA here is from genome assembly GCA_965207105.1 of Roseovarius sp. GTDB lineage: Bacteria > Pseudomonadota > Alphaproteobacteria > Rhodobacterales > Rhodobacteraceae > Roseovarius. The sequence continues at coordinate 6,804 of CBDBLS010000018.1, forward strand.
CGACGGGAACAGCGGTTGCGAGGCGCAACAGAGAGTCGACGTTCGGGAAGACCCTGACCTTGACTGTGCGCCGTTTCAGTTCCTGCCGGGTCGGGCGCTTGATGCCATTTGACGTGCGCATGCGTTTGCGATGCGCCTCAGGTTACACTATCCCGTTGCCACGCAGGACAGTTAGCTGACCAGGTGACAATCTCTGAAAGCACCTGTGCTTCGGATGACCCGTTATCTTCAGCAATTGACGGATTAAGGGGCAAATCTTCGCTACCCATAACAGGGTGATTTAACGGAGGCAAAAAAGTGCTTTTAAATGATGTGATTGTCTGAATCAATGTTCTGGATTGTGGAAATGGAGGTTCCAGTCATGATTTCAGTTCGCTCGGTTTTGCGGGAAATACCCGACCCGCGAGGTAAAAAAGGCCGGTTACATCGGTTGGAAGCAATATTGGGCCTGATCCTGTTATCAATGCCCGTCGGTCGCAAAGGAATGAAGGCGGCATTCCATCTCGGGCGTGGTTTGTCGCGCAGGCAACTGGATCGGTTGGGGGTTCGTCGGGACCTTGAATCGCCGTGCCACGCGACGCTGACTGAGACTTTGAGAGTGCTGGACCCGGAGGCTATGGCGACTGCATTCAGCCGGTTGACCACCGGGGCACCGGATGCCGGAGATGTTGAAATGGACCTGCGCCATATCGCGATTGACGGCAAGACGCTGCGCGGAAGCAAGGACGCCGAGGGCAAGGCCGAGCATGTTCTTTCGGCCTTTTGTGCGGCTCTTGAACAGTCGGTGGGCCATACATCCTCACGCGGCAAGGGGCGGGAAATTCCCGATGCGCTGCGTTTGCTGGAAACGATTGACCTTGAGGGGATGGTCATTACCGGAGATGCAATCTTCTGTCAGAAAACAATCCCTTCCAGAATCACCGAAAGAGGCGGTGACTACCTTTTTCCGGTAAAGGATAATCAGAAAGACCTTCGTGAGGAGATTGAAACGGCCTTTCGGGAGCCGGTTTTTCCCCCTCGCTGAAGGGCAGGACCCACCCCGGACAGGGCATGGGCGGATTGACCTGCGCGGCATCGCTCTGTTGCCCGCCGATGCGCTCAGCGAACACATGTGCACCACATGGCCCTCGGTGCGCACCATTGCCCGCATTGAGCGTCAGCGCGAGCACGTTCGGTCCGGGCGCATTGTCAAAACCGAAACCGAAACAACGTATCTCATCACCAGCCTTGGACAGCCTGATCCTGACGACATCCTGCGCCTCAACCGCAGGCATTGGCGGATTGAGGCCATGCATCGCGACAAGGATGTGACACTGGGCGAAGATGGATACACCAACCGATCGGGACATGCCCCCCGCAATATCTTCACCCTCAACAGCGCCGTACGCACATTGCTCAAACGCATCTCAAACTCGCCTGTAAGAGCTATCGAAATAGTGCAGGATAATCGCCGGAAGGCTGTCAGGTTCATATCAGATAAACAAAAAAATGGCTTTCTCTGAATCGCCCTGTACCCATAACGCTACCCTTCTTTCAACCGCGCGCCTTGCGGATCGTATACATAGCCTGAAGTCGTCCCGTCCTTAATCCGTTCCACCGCTTCCCTGATCACAAACAGCGGCACAAGAAACCATTCACGCGGCACAACTGGCCGTCCAAAACGATCCATGATCTCGATCTCAAGCCGCGCGGGTTCAAAGACACGATGGATCAGGTTTTCCAGCTTGGTCCGATTGATGTTGTAGAGCTCGTACGTCGCCACGATCTCCACATTGGCCATTAAGAATGTCGGCTGAAGCTGTGCGCCTGCGATACGCCTCTCGACGCTCATGTTGGTCACGCCGATCTTATGCACAAGCTCCCGATTTTCAGCGACAAGCGGATGATCGGCCTTGCTCCGCAGCACATAGATCGTGCCACTGGCCTCATCCCCATCTGCGGTATGGTCAGCAAAGAGCGGGCCTGCGGTTGGTTCGGTGATCCGCCTGCCAGCCTCGTCCTTGTTCAAGGCTCGCTGAAGCGAGCGCATGAGCAAGTTGCTTTCGGTGCCGTTGTCGAAGATGACGTGCAACCGCGCGTCTATGTGGCCTTTTTCGTTCGGGAACTTTTCTCCCATCTCCGCGACATAGGCTTTCTGTCCGCTAACAATGAAGAAGCGACCAGGCTCGATCTCCGCCTTGCGCCCGAAAGGCCGCGTGTCACGCAGGCCGCTATCCAGCTCTTTCTGAACCTGCTCAAAGAGCGGCTTGAAGGTCTCGAAATCCTCGCACTTGTCGCGGTGCGCAATTTCTTCAGCGGCCTTCTTCTCCGCCGTCGATCGAACATGTTTCAGTTCCGTGATCGGGGGGGCTTCGATCTCGACCCCCAACTCAGCCAGAAGCGCATCATCATCGAGATCTTCGGCGTCGGCCAATGGTGGTTTGGCCGCGCCGGTCAAAAGCACCTGATCATCCAAAGGCTCAGCAAGGTCACGGCATTCCTGAAGCGCGCGAATGCGGTCCAGTCGGACGGCGTAAAGGCGTTCGAAAATATCACGCTCTTCACCGTGCTGTGGCGCGGAACCGTGTTCCCCGGCAAAGCGCTGTATCTCTTCAAATCCTGCAAGGATGCGCTCTTCGCGGGGTGTGCGCGTGACAGCTTTCCTGGCCTCACCCTCGACGCCAAGCTCGGCCAGTAAAGCATCATCTTCCTGGGTGAATTCTTTAGCCATTGGCGGCCTCCTGCTTCATGCGCACAAGGTAAGCCACGCCCTCAGCCATCTTCTTTTCCCAGGCATCGGGTGATGTGATCGACGGCAACCGCCCGCGATCCTGCCTGAACTTTGCGGCACGCCGCGCCAGATCACGCGCCTCTTCAGGCGAAAGCTGCACCTTCTTCGCCGAAATCACAGCCGCAACCTGCTTGAGGCTTTCCTCGCTCATGGTCCTGGCCAGGATCGCATAGGCTTCACCAAACGGATTGATCCGGTCAATCAAGTCTATATCGAGCTCGCGCACGTCCATCGCGAATTTGCGGACGCCATCGATCAGCGCCGTGTTGGCGGAGGTCACTTCATCGCTATCATGCGCCAGTGCAACCTCCCTGGCCTTCTGCGTCAGGTTCAGAGCGGCAACCGCATGCTGGCGCACGGCCTCCTGATCCTCGGCATCAAGCTCGGGGAACTTTGCCCGGACAATCTTGCCCATGCGCACCTGCGTCAGCTCTTCCGGCACCAGATCTTCATCGAACAACCCGGGCTCTATCGTCGTCTTGTCCTGAACAAAGGCGGTGATCACCTCGTTCAAATCCTCGCGGCAAATGTGCTCGGCCACTTTGCTCTTCGGTTCTGCCAACCCCTTGATCTCGATCTGGAACTGGCCGCTGTCTTCGTTGAAACCCACATTCTCTTTCGCGGGGTCGTAGCCGCCTTCGCCATAGTCGAAGCCTTCGACCGGCCCACTCTTTGGGCTTTTGGGCGTAAAGTTGAAGCGCGGCGCGAGCACCTGCTCCATGAGCAAGCTGGCGGCGATCGCCTTCAGCGTATCGTTTACCGCTTCGGTGACGGCTGCTTCGGCTGCGTCCGGCTCGGCAATCAGGTTGGTGAAACGGGCGCGTGATTTGCCAATCGCGTCACGGGTGGCGCGGCCAATGATCTGCACGATTTCGGTCAGGCTCGCCCGATAACCGACTGTCAACGCATGCTCGCACCAAATCCAGTCAAAGCCTTCCTTGGCCATGCCCAGGGCAATGATGATATCCACATGATCGCGGTTGTTCTTCTGGCCGGGGTCTTTCAGCGCCGCCGAAACCTTGCCCCGCTTGACCGCCTCATCGTCTACCAGATTGGCGATCTTCAAAATCTGCCCTTCGGGCGTCTTCACAAGCTGAAAACCCGTTGCATCGTCGGTTCCCTGCCAGTCGCCCAGGGCGTCGATGATGTGCTCAACCTCCTGATGCTTGTCCTTCGTGCTTTCGCGCGAATTCACATTCGGAATGTGCAGGATCGTCTTCTCGTTCGCATCGAGCACCTTCAGGATGTCGTCGGCATAGGAGCCTGAGTAGAAGAAATAACCGATATTGTCAATCGCAGAGTAAAAAGGGACCATATCGCGGCGTAAAAAGGGGCCACTGCGTTTGATGTTATGTTGCGCTTTGGCGCGCGTGCTCGTCACAAAGCTGAAGCGTGCCAAGGCGCATGCTGGCCGAGGGGCCAGCATTTTTCTGTCTTTGATCGTGGGTGGATTATTGCCGGTTGTTGCGGCTGTGCTTGAGGCGGTAGCTTTCGCCGTTCATCTCAAGGATGTGAACGTGGTGGGTCAACCGATCCAACAACGCGCCGGTCAATCGTTCTGAGCCAAATACCTCTGTCCACTCATCGAAGGGCAGGTTTGAGGTTATAATGATGGACCCACGTTCGTAGCATTGCGAGATCACCTCAAAGAGCAATTCCGCGCCGGATTTGCTGAGGGGCACAAAGCCCAGTTCATCAATGATCAACAGGTTCTGGCTGGTCAGCTGCTTTTGCAGGCGCTGCAATCGTCGTTCATCCTGGGCTTCGATCAGATCGTGCACCAGCGCTGCTGCCGTTGTGAAGCGCACTTTCAACCCACGCTGACATGCCGCCAATCCAAGTCCGGGAGCGACGTGGGTCTTGCCCGTGCCGGACGGTCCCAGGGCGATGATGTTCTCCCTGCGATCAACGTAATCGCAACGTGCCAGCTCCATGGTCAGCGGCTTGTTCAGGCTGGGCATGATCTTGAAGTCAAAGCTGTCCAGGCTTTTGGTGCCGGGGAACTTCGCTGCCTTGATCCGCCGTTCGATCATGCGGCGTTCGCGATCAATCAGTTCCATCTCACACAAGCGCGCCAGATATTGGATGTGATCCTTGTTCTCAGCAGCACAAAGCTGTGCCTGCTTGGCGTACTCTCCCTGGAATGTTGGCAGGCGCAGCTTCTTGAGGTGGTGATGCAGCAGGATTTGAGGCGCGTCTGTCATGCCGCTGTCCCTCCGATCAGGCTCATGTAGCTGGACGGGCGCGTCGTACCGACATTGGCTTTGGGCAGATAGGGGTAGAAGTCCAAGTCCAATCGTGGTGGCCGCTTCTCGACCTGGCACAGTACAAGGTGTTTGACTGCATCATAGCCAATCGCGCCCAAATCAATGGCATGACTGATTGCGCCCTGTACAACGTCGATCTCGAAGGTTTCCAGCAAGCGCAGAACCTGCACGTATTCCCGCTTTCCGGGTTTACCCATGCGGGCTTCGAGCAATCGGTGCAGGGTGGCAAAGACATCCGGCAGATCCCAGCCTTGCAGAGGGGCTGCTTGATCCAATGCCCCAATCTTTTGCTCGATCAGTGGCAAGAAGTGCAGCGGATCAAAGATCATATCCGCGGATGCGTAAGACCGCTGATGGCGGGCAATCACCTCATTACCGCAGCCTGTGATAACTTCGTGTACAAAGCCACGCACATGAACGTCATGGTGTGCATAGGCCACCGGTACCGAGTAATCATTGCCTTTGTAGCGCACCATCGAGATCGATGTGGCCCGTGTGCTGACGTGATCGCAGGCTTCATACTCCGCAACGGGCAATCCCATCAGCGCATCCAGATCAGATATCAAGCGCTCGCCGATGGTTTTGTCGTGGCCACGAAGTGTCTCACCCTGTCGGGCCAGGCACTTCGCTTCAAGGTGCGCATTGAGATCATCAAAGCTGTCAAAGCGTGGCGCGGGCACCATGAAGTTGCGGCGGGTGTAGCCTACCATCCCTTCGACATTGCCCTTGTCATTACCACGCGCTGGCCGCCCGAACTTGTCATCAAACAGGTAATGCGATTGCAGCTCTGTAAACCGCAGGGTGCGCACGCGTGTCCTGTCTCCCGGAATACGCGCTACAGCGATCCTGGTATTGTCGTAGAGAATGGATTGAGGGATGCCGCCAAAGAAAGCAAAGGCCGATACGTGACCGTCGCAGAACGCCTCGGTCGTCTCGGCGGGATATCCCTTCACAAACACCGCATCGGAATGGGGCAGGCTCATAACAAAGAAATGGATCTTGCATTCCACGCCGCCAATCACACCCAGCGTCTCACCAAAATCAACCTGTGCGTGGCCCGCTCGGTGCGACAACGGCACAAACACCTCTTTCGTGCGCCGCTTTTGCTCGCGAACGTAATAGGTCACGGTTGTTAAGCTGCCCGCATATCCATGTTCGTCGCGCAGACGCTCAAATATGCGCTTCGCGGTGTGTCGCTGCTTTTTGATCAAGGCTTTGTCAGCCCGAAGTATCTCATCGATCACGCCAACAAATCCATCAAGCGTCGGGCGACGCGGCGGTTCTGAACGCTGATATCCGGGTGGCAGTTCATGACGCAGCATCTTGGCAATCGTCTTACGATCTTTGTTGAAGTAACGCGCGGCCTCCCGCGCTGACATGCCGTCCTTCAAACACGCGCGGCGCACGCGACTATAAATATCCACAGAATACATCTCCCGCCCTCCGCTTAAACGAAGGGCACAAACTGGCGGACTTTTACTCCGCTACAACTGCAAAACGCAGCCGCTTCTGTGGACCAATATTGCTCCGCGTTTTACACAGGCAAGAAACGACTTCACGCAGAACCTATCAAGCGCATCCTAGACCGCAACTCGCGGGAAGTGGTTGGATGGCTCTATGAATGGAATACCGGCGCTCAAGTTCCAATGTGGGCCAATGGGCGCAAGAGCGACGTGATCTACGAATAAGGGATGACAAAACGCGTCTGCCTGTGTCCGCGATACCTGATCTAGACTTCACGTCTTTTTTTGGTAGGATGGGCGTGAGGTTAAGCCCTTGGTTTCCCTAAATTATTACTCCATGTCGGATCACTTAATTGCTGAGACTGCGGCTGCAATAAAATCAAATACTTAGAGTTTTGAATTTCTGAGATTCAAGAACCCATGATTTTCCACCTGAATTATTGAGAATCCGCCCTTCGTTTAACGCGGAGAGAATGGTCGCGAAGAGCCCCAAATTCACCAATGCTGCGCGATGCATGGGTGTCTGCTATCACGAGAGGGCACAAGGCATTCTTCACGCTGACTCTGCAACGATTGCGTCTCCACGTTGGATCATTCCATCCTCCAGAATATCAGCACGCAGTCCTCCACGATGGACAAGGCCGCGAAGCATTCCGGCAGGTGTTGTCTTTTGTAGCCATGCGCAGGGTTCTGCCAGCCTTGAGCCCTGACACAGAAGGCCGCCAATACGGAAGCGTTTTCCCATGAGTGCGTTGAGATCGATGTCGCGGGTCACGATATTCCGGCGCGCTTGCACAACAGGCATCTCGACGCCGTGTTCGGATGCGAGCCTCTCAATGGCTTCCGCTTCGATCAATGTAAGCGCCTGACCCCAACGACCCTTACTTTGAAAATGGCCTTTACCAAGCGCATAACGGTCACCGTCAATACCGAGGCCCGCTATAAGGCGTGCCGATGGTATCAGCTCGCCCGGAACACCGGAGTCTGCGAAACGATAAATAGCTTCAACCGTTCCATGCTTTGCGTCCCGCATGGGTAATTTCAATGCGGGGGGTGCAATGACCCAGCCCTCGATCACTTCTCCCGAACCGCCGATCACACCTTCCGGAACCCATGCAACATCGGAAGGCGTTCCCGCCATCACGACATAGCCGTCGCCTCCTGCCAATCGTCCAATCCACCATCCGGCCCATTGAAACGATGCGGGTTCATGCACAGGGATCATCGCAAGGTTTTGTGCGGCCAGCCAATATCCGATCCCGTCCAAGCCAAGGCCGTTGGAGGCGGCAGGAATGTCATTGAAATCTGCCTTGAGAATTTCGGCCAGACAAATCGAAAACGTTTCGTTCTCAGAAGATCGAACAATGGGGGTTATGGAAAGATTTGTCATGGTATTTCCTCAAGTTTACAACGACGAAATTCAAACTACGCAGTTCACCGAGTGGCCGCGCCTACCAATAGAATACACACGAGGTTCCGTCTTTGCAGTAAGTCGTTTTGATCTTATCTTGGCGTAAATGCCAATATAAGGTCATATCATGCCAATCGACCAACATGAGCCAAAACCCTGTCGAGGAGTCTCCCTTTGGCACAACCCCCGCTCAAACAATTAGGGCGTGTTGAGATACAGGATTCCCATTTCCATTAATTTCTGATTCAAGTTTCCAAAATGGAGGCGAGAATGTTGAGTGACCGGTTTTTGATAAGTGACGGGCAATGGGATCTTATAGAGCCCCATTGCCTTGGCAAGAAGAGCGATCCGGGGCGGACTGGAGGTGACGCCCGTTTGTTTGTGGAGGCTGTTTTGTGGATCGCCCGGAGAGGTGCGCCATGGCGGGACTTGCCGGCTGAATTTGGCAAATGGAATTCGATTTTCACACGGTTCAGATATTGGGTTAAACGGGACGTATTTCATCGTATGTTAAATGAGTTATCCGAAGATATCGACTTCGAATATACGATGATTGATGGCACGGTCTGCAAGGTACACCGTCATGGACAGGGCGCAAAAGGGGGACTCAAAATCAGGCCATCGGAAAGTCTCGCGGCGGAATGACCACCAAAATTCTGGCGCTGACCGACGCCTTTGGCAACCTCATCGACTTCCGGCTGATGCCCGGACAGGCGCATGACCTGCTCAAAACACGTGAATTGCTGGCAGATGTTTGCTGCCGAAATCTGTTGGCAGATAAGGCCTTTGACGCGGATTGGCTTCGGGCGTTATTGGCAGAAAGGGACATTGAAGCCGTTATTCCACCCAAGTCCAACCGCAAAAGCCCAGCTTCATGTGATATGGAAATCTGTAAGTGGAGGCATCCCGTCGAAAACTTCTTTCAGAAACTCAAAGAATTCAAACGTATAGCAATGCGTGCCTGCAAAACCGACACCAGTTTCGAAGCCATGATCCACATCGGAGCGACAATAATCCGCACACGATGAATCTCAACAGGCCCTAGCGTGCCTTCCGGTACGTTTGTGGGGAAACCTTATATTTGTCACGAAAAATCCGACAAAAGTGCGCGGTATCGGCAAACCCGGTTTCATATGCGATTTCTGTTACGGTCTTGGAATTGCTGGCCAATAGGTCACACGCCATTTGAAGCCGAATATCTCTCCAAAACTTAGCGGGTGATGTTCGAAGGTGTTTGCGAAAGGATCGATTTATCTGATCCTTAGAGCAATTGGTCCGCGCAGCCAATTCATCAATAGAACAAGGCGTCTCAATCATGGTCTCCATCATTCGAACGGTTTCGTTTGTGATTCTGTCTGCCGCCAAAAGCTTGTCTTCATAGGGGCGCTTGGGTAGGCGAATTCGTGGTTTGTCCTGCTCGAAGAGCAAGTAGTTTAGCGCCTTCCGCGCCCGGCTCTCACTGCTAGAGAATTTTATCAGGTACGCTGCGAGATCAATCGCAGCTATACTGCCTGGGCACGTGATAATGCCTTCTTCCACAACATAGTTTACGTCCGTAACCGGAATGGAGTCTGGATATTGTTCGGAGAAATTCTTGAGCATGCCGAAGTGAACAGAGCATCGTTTACTTCGCAGCAAACCGGCCTGTGCCAAAACAAAACTCCCAGTGCAAAGGGCTATCAACTGCACACCTTTTTCAAAAGCTCTGCGCAAGTAGTCGAAGGTTTGCGGGGCATGCATGTGATTGTCTTTCATTAGACCGCCCACGACGACAATGCAGTCAAACTGCGCGGGGTCGCCAAATGATTCGTTAGTCACGACCTCCAGTCCGCAACTAGACCGAACAATTTCTTCTTTTGCGTGGAGAAATGACCACTGGAAGTGAATTTGTCGACTGTCATCTTCGTGATCGGCAGCAAGGCGGATCGCATCCACGAACCCTGCCAGGGGCGTCAAGGTGAAGCTAGGAGACAAGACGAACCCCACCTTCAAGCTAGGCAGGTCCGGGCGTTGGCGAATTCTGAGGGGAGCTTGCATGGTTCTTTCCCGAGGGCGGTTTTAGAGGCGCGCGCTGCAACTGATTCGTGGCTTTTCACGGGTGCTTTACCCCCGAAACGCAAAGATTGACGCGCATATGTTATGTGAATTGCATCATATCTTCAATCCTTGCTGTTCTTCGTTCACTACTGTCGATGCAAACGCCAGAAACGAACCAGTTATGACGGGAAAGATGCTGACTATGAGTGGGGCCAATTCAAATATTTTTGAGCCGCTGAACCTGCGGCACAAGACATTGCGTAACCGTATCTCATTCGGTGCGCACACAGCAAATATGTCAGTTGATGGTCTGCCTGGCGAGCGGCATCTCGGGTATTACTTGGAACGGGCCAAGGGCGGCGCCGCGATGATCGTCACCGAACCGATGCCTGTACACGAGACCGCTGTTCTGACGCGTGGAAACTTTCGCCATGGCGATGATGCGGTGATCGATGGATTTCGGCGCATAACCGAGGCCTGCAAGGCCGAAGGTGCCACGATGCTTCAGCAATTGTACCACACCGGACAACACGGGGATTTCGACAACTCCTTCCAACCCAATTGGTCGCCATCTGGGCTGCCATCCTATCATGACGGAGATGGCAGCCACTGCATGAGTGACGTGGAAATTGAAAACCTACTGGATTCGTATGCCCAGGCTGCATTGCGTGCGAAAGCCTGCGGGTTCGAAGGGATCGAAATCTATGCAGCCTATAATTCCTTGGTCGAAGAATTCTGGCTGCCGTGGTCCAATCGACGTGACGATAAATGGGGTGGTTCCTTCGAGAAACGTATGCGTTTTTCGACTGAACTGACCAGCCGGATCAGGAAAGCAGCTGGCGATGACTTCATCATTGGTCTGGCTGCCTCGGTTGATACCCGTATCGATATCGCAATGACGACCGAGTTGCTTCAAGAGGTCGCCGCCTATCACGATGAGCGCGCGCTGGTGGATTACATCACCTGTGGAACAGGCAGCCTTTTTGACATTGCCAGTATCATGCCGACTTTCTTTTTCCCTGACAAACTGGGCGCGGCCTATGCCGAAGCGCTGAAGAGCGTTTGTAAACACACCAAAGTGCAAGCGGAAAGCCATATTCGCACGCCTGAGAACGCCGACTATGTGATTGGCTCCGGACAAGCGGATATGGTCAGCATCGTGCGTGGGCAGATTGCCGACCCCCATTGGGTCACCAAGGCGAAAGCGGGGCGGGACGATGCTATTCGCGGCTGCATTTCCTGCAACCAGATGTGTTGGGGACGACGGTCGCGTGATTATTGGATTTCCTGTCTGATCAACCCTTCTGCCGGGCGCGAGTTCGAGTGGGGCGGAGATCGGTTCACACCGGTTGAAACCCCACGCAATGTTCTGGTTGTTGGGGGCGGTCCGGCGGGACTTGAGGCCGCTCGCGTAGCCGCAGAACGCGGGCATCACGTGACACTTGCAGAAGCGGCCCCCAAACTGGGTGGCCAGTTCCGGCTGGCCGGTTTGCAGCCGCGCCGCGAACAGATTCTGGAACTGATTGATTGGTACGACCGCGAACTGACAAGGCTTGGCGTTGACGTCCAATTGAATACGCCTGTCATGGCCGAAGATATCGCAGGGTTCGGTGCTCAGTCCATTGTTTTTGCCACTGGGTCTCAACCGGCCGAAACAGGATTCCAAAGGGCTCTGCCGGATCAAGATGAGATGCCTGGTGTCAGGCAGCACAATGTCTGGTCGGCCGAAGAGATCATGAGCAAGTCCGCGCGCCCCGGAAAAACCGTTGTACTGCTAGATGATACAGGCGATTGGAAAGGGTTGGGAACGGCTCTGACACTAGCAGAACACGGCCACAAGGTCATTGTCGTAACCTGGTATGCAGTATTAGGCCACAATATCCAACGTACCGCAGCTGATGCATCAGCGCGCGCGCGCCTTAAATCGCTTGGTGGAGAATGGTTCACAGAGGCCGCTGTCAGTGCTTGGCATGGCGATGTAGCAATCGTTCGCAACCTGCTGGACGGCAGTGAAATACGTGTCGAGGCTGATGGGCTGGTCCTGTCGACCACGAACATCCAGGACACTTGGCTGATTGATGAATTCGGAGCTGAAGCTGGTGTCACTCATGTCATCGGTGACGCGCTTGCTCCGCGACTGGCAGCTGCCGCAATCTATGAAGGCCGAAAACTGGGCCGGAAACTTTAAGCTCGCACAGAAACAGAAACCAGGACGCCCGACGTTCTCAGACACACTAATGGCAAGGAGAATTGCCAATGCACTTCAAAGGCATCAATCCCTCTCTTATCACTCCGTTCAATGCGGATTTCTCTATTGATCGCAAAGGGTTTGCAGATCTGATCGAACACCTGCTAGATAGCGGTGTACATGCGGTGACCTGCGGCGGCACGACTGGCGAGTACTATGCCGAAACCTTTGAGGAACGCGTCGAGTTGATGAAACTCGCCAAAGAGGTTATCAATGAGCGCGTGCCTCTGATCGCAGGCGCGAGCTCCATCAACACAAACGAAGCCATGGCCTTGGGAGCGGCTGCCCGCGACCTCGGCGCGGATGCGTTGCTGCTGGGAGCGCCCTATTATGTGGCGCCAAACGAGATGCAGCTTGCTAACCACTGCCTGAAGGTTGCAGAGGCATCGAACCTGCCGATCATGCTCTACCATTTGCCGCAACGGACCGCGGCAACCATGGGACGGGTGTTCCTCGATGAGGTTTCGAAGAACACAAATATTTGCGCCATCAAGGAATGCAGCGACAGCCTTGAGCATATCCAAATGCTGGCGTCCGACTACGCACATATCGAACTGGTCTGCGGTATGGATGACCAGGCGCTCGAGTTCTTTGCGTGGGGGGCCAATAGTTGGTGCAGTGCCGGGGCCAACATCCTGCCCAAGGAACTGGTCGCCTTCTATAATGCCTTTGTGATCGAAAAGGATCTGGAAAAGGCCCGCAAGATCGTCATCGCAATCAATCCTCTCATGAAGCTGATGGAGCGTGGCGATGACTTCCTGCCCAGCATCAAACATGCGTTGAAGCTGCGTGGGCTTCCCGCGGGGACCGTGCGCCTGCCTCTGTTGGATTTGGAAGAAGAAAAGCACGCCGGTCTAGAGGCAATGCTTGCAGAGATTGACACAAATATGGCTCAGATACTCTGAGCGGCAAAAATAACATCCGTCAAGGACCTTAAGTCGATGACAACACAGAGAAAACGTAGTGGCCGGGCTTCGCGACGCGCGGCAATCGAGAATGCGGGATACTCCTTCAGGCCGACCTTGCAGCGTGGCATCCCGCATTACAACCTGCTGAGCGAGGCCAGTCTGGATCGCATTCACGCTGCGGCGATGAAAATCCTGTCCGAAATCGGCGTCGAGTTTCATGACGCGGAGTCTCTGGACCTGTGGCGGCAAGCTGGGGCAGACGTCACCGATCAACGTGTGCGCATTCCCGAAAACATCCTGATGGGCTTGATCGCTCAGGCACCCGAAACCTTTGAGTTTTGTGCGCGCAATCCCGAAAGATCCGTTGCCGTCGGCGGCGACAACATGGTATTCGCCAACAGCTATGGCGCACCGTTTGTTTATGATCTTGATGGGGTCAGGCGGCGGGCAACAATTGAGGACACCAACAATTTCTTCAAGCTGGCCTATATGTCACCGGCCATGCACGTCACCGGCATCCTCCCGGTCGAGCCACAGGATATCCCGGTCGACCACCGCCATTTGCATATGCTCTATGGTGCGCTGAAATATTCGGACAAACCCGTCATGGGTGCGGTCGGATCCGCCGAACAGGCCCAGGACAGCATCGACATGGTCAAGATTGTTTTTGGTGAAGATTTTGTCTCTGAGAACACGGTGATTACAGGGCTGTGCAACTGCAACTCTCCACTAGTCTGGGATGAAACCATGCTGGCCGCGCTCAAGATTTATGCGCGCAACAATCAGGCGGTGTTATGCACCCCATTTGTGCTGGCAGGTGCCAGCACACCGGCAAGCACGGTCGGCGGGGTTGCCCAGCTGATTGCCGAAGGTCTCGCTGGCATCGCCTTGGGGCAACTGGTGCGTCCCGGCTCTCCGATGATCCTGGGCGTTGCAATTTTTGGCGTTTCCATGAAATCGGGCGCGCCGACCTTTGGCTGCCCCGAACCGGCGCAGATGAACCTGATTGTGGGGCAGATGGCCCGGCGGTACGGATTGCCCTGGCGGTCCTGTACGATGTGGAGCGCCGCCAAGACAGTGGATGTACAAGCGGGCTATGATGCGATCTTTTCCACCTTCCCGGTGATGATGGCGGGATGCAATTTCATGATGCATGCCGCCGGGATGATGGAGGGCGGTCTGGCTCTGGACTACAGCAAATTCGTGCTCGATGCGGACGAATTGCTGGGCCTTTACAACTTCTTTTCTGGCGTCAAGGAAAGCGATTTAGACGAAGCCATCGCCACCATTTACGAAGTTGGCCCCGCAAATCACTTTCTGGGCACTGAGCACACCCGCAAGCACCGCTTCCATATGCCCGACATGCAGGACGACAACAGTTTCGAACAGTGGGAAGCCGAAGGGTCATTGGATGGCTACGCCCGCGGCATCAAAGTCGCGCGCCAAAAGCTTCAGGACTATCGGGCACCAGCGATGGACCCGGCGATTGATGACGCTCTTCATGCTTTTGTGAAGCAACGCGAGGCCGAAATGGCACCTTAACGGAGGGGTCTCGGGCCTCACTTGCGAACGGCAGCATTCAGATGGCACAGGAGGAAAAACAATGACGACCAAAGCAGATGACCAAGCGGTCATCGACTGTCGAAATCTTTGGAAAATTTTCGGCAAGCGTGCTGGCGAGGCGATGAAAGTGGTTCAAGAGCAAGGGCTTGGGAAACTCGAAGTTCGTGATCAGTTCGACTGTGTCGTGGGTGTTCAGGATGCGACATTCACGGTTGGACGCGGGGAAATTTTTTGCATCATGGGCCTTTCAGGCTCTGGCAAGTCGACCTTGATTCGCCACGTGAACCGGCTGATTGAGCCGACCTCTGGCGAGTTGTTCATCGAAGGGCAGGACGTCAACAAATTGCCCGCACGTGATTTGCGCGAGGTACGGGCCGAGAAAATCGGTATGGTGTTCCAAAACATGGCGCTGATGCCGCACAGGACGGTGTTGGACAATGTTTCCTTCAGCCAGGAGGTTCGCAGCCATGACGTCAAAGAACGCTATGAGAACGCTATGCGTGCAATCGATGCCGTGGATCTCAATGGTTGGGATCAGAAATATCCGGACGAACTTTCCGGTGGAATGCAGCAGCGCGTCGGTTTGGCCCGTGCCATTGCCGCTGATCCGTCTATCCTTCTGATGGACGAACCCTTCTCGGCGCTTGATCCGCTGATCCGTCGCCAATTGCAGGACAAGTTCATGTCGCTGTCTGCCGAGATGAAAAAAACCACGCTGTTCATCACCCATGACCTGGACGAAGCGATCCGCATCGGCGACCGCATCGCGATCATGAAAGACGGCGCGCTGGTGCAAATTGGAACCCCCGAGGACATCGTGACCAATCCGGTGGACGACTATGTCGCTGATTTCGTCGCGGGCATCTCAAAACTCGAACTTATCTCGGCCGGGAAAATCATGGAACCGGTCGAGAGCTTCGAGGCCCGCCGCGGCCCGATTGAACACCACGACTGGCCTGAGGCGCATCCAGATCATTCGCTGGATGATCTCGTGAACCTGTCGATCACCACCCACCACCCTGTGATGGTCAAGGTCGATGGCAAGCCTATCGGTGTGGTCACCAAGAACGCTCTTTTGCGCGGGATCCAGGGTGACATCGATGACGCAACAACCGTGAAGCACTGAGGGGGAAAGACCATGGCAGACACAGAATTTGGCTTCCTGGACCCGTTTTCGGCGGTGGACCTGGGCATTGCGGACATGGCAGACGGGGTAAAGGGATGGGCGATTGCCAATCGTGACGTGATCCAGCCGATTAAAAAGGTTTTTAACGAGCTGATCGTGGGCATCGATACGTCGCTGAACGCGGTGCCACCATTGGTCATGCTGGTACTTCTGACACTGATCGCCTGGCAGGCGGCCGGGCGGCGTGTCGCCATCCTAGTGGCCGTTTTGATGACATGCCTGGGCTTCCTGTCCCCTAACGCATGGGGATTGGCGATGACTACGTTGGCCATCGTGGTCTCGGCGGTAATCATGAGCTTCATCATCGGTTTGCCGCTCGGCATTCTGGCCGGCAAGAATGATCGTTTCGAAACTGCGATCCGGCCAATTCTCGACACCATGCAGACCATCCCGGCCTTTGTGTACTTGGTGCCGGTGGTGATGTTGATCGGTATCGGAAATGTCTCAGGCGTGCTCGTGACCGTGATCTTTGCCCTGCCACCTTTAATCCGCCTAACTTCGTTAGGTATTCGCGGAGTGAATAAATCTGTGGTCGAAGCTGCCCGTGCCTTTGGTGCCAATCCACGCCAAATCCTACTCAAGGTCGAATTACCCCTGGCCACGCCAACCATTCTGGCGGGCGTCAACCAGACCATTATGCTCTCGCTGTCTATGGTGGTGATTGCCTCGATGATTTCGGTCAAGGGGTTGGGCAACGAGGTGCTGCGCGCCATGGGTCGCCTGGACGCGGGCAAAGCGTTGGTAGGCGGTCTTGGGATCGTCATTCTGGCGGTCGTTCTGGACCGGATCACACAAGGCATGGGCCAGTCGGGCCGTGAACGCGGTCATCGTCACTGGTGGCAGGGCGGCCCTGTAGGTGCAGTGCTACGCCTTATCGGGAAAGCCTGACCTTATAATACCCACTGAACAAAAAGGAGGAAACCATATGTTCAGAAAGACCCTTCTCACCGCGCTTGCGGCCTCTACCACACTTGTCGGTGCCGCTTTTGCCGCTGACCAAGCAATGCCCGGCAGAGGTGTAACCGTACGTCCGGTCGTGCAACCTTTTGCCGAGGAGCAATTCCAGGCACGCATAATCTTCAGTGCCTTGAATGAGCTGGGCTATGACATCGCTGAACCCGAAGAAGTCACGGCACAAACACTGCACCTGGCGCTTGGAACCGGGGATGCAGACTTCACCACGGCTCACTGGAACTCACTTCAGAATACTTTCTTCGAAGAGTCAGGCGGTGATGACGTATTGGAAAAGGTTGGAACCCTGGTTGATGGTGCGCTACAGGGCTATCTGATCAACAAATCTGCCTATGACTCCGGTATCACCAGCCTGGGCGATTTGGCGGATCCAGAGAACGCCAAGCTGTTTGATGCCGATGGCGACGGGCTGGCGGACTTAGCCGGTTGTGTGCCCGGCTGGGGTTGCGAGCGTGTGATCGAGCATCAACTGACCGAGTTCGGCCTGCGCGACACCGTTTCTCATAACCAAGGTGACTATAACGCAATTATCGCGGATACAATCGCCCGCAACTCAGCTGGCGAGAATGTGCTCTATTATACCTGGACCCCTTATTGGGTGTCTGGTGTACTCGTGCCCGGCGAAAATGTCGAGTTTCTGGCCGTGCCATACAGCTCACTGCCTGATGGCGCGACTGCGAACACCACCTTCAATGGAAAGGACCTGGGCTTTGCGGTGGACAGCATGCGGATCGTCGCTACCGACGAGTTTCTGGAGGCCAATCCGGCCGCCGCAAAGCTCTTCGAAATGGCCAAGATCGATATCAATGATATTTCGGCCCAGAATAAGTTGATCGCTGATGGCGAAGACAGTTCGGAAGACATTGATCGGCACGTGTCAGAGTGGATCGCAAGCAACCGCATAGCTTACGATAGCTGGCTCGAAGCGGCACGCAACTCTGGGGGCTAACGTCATCCCTACTCCCGCATTTTTGCCCTTTCAAGGGTGAGGGTGCGGGCAATCAATCCCATCCGGTAGGGCCACTGCAAAGCACAATGTTTCTAGGCAGCGGACTCATAAAACTCTATCCAGAGCCTGACTGACGCGATTTTGATCATCGACAGGAAGTTGCGTGATGTTTTCTCGTACCGTGTGGCGATGCGGCGGAAGGAGGCCTTGAGGCGACCGAAGAAGCGTTCGATCTTGTTGCGTTCGCGGTGGATTTCAGAGTCGAATTCGGCAGGCAGCCTGCGGTTGGACTTTGGCGGGATCACGTCAATCGCACCCTGTTCCCAGATCATGTCCCTGATCCAGTCTGCGTCATATGCCTTGTCTGCCAGCACATGTTGACCGGGTTGCAAGCTGTCTAAAAGCTGCTTGCACGGCAGCGCGTCATGGGCTTGGCCGGGTGTCAATTCATACCGGATCGGCAACCCGTCCTGATTGGTAAGCGCATGAATTTTCGTGCCTAATCCGCCCCGAGAGCGACCTAAACACCGGCGCGGGTCTTTTTTTTGAGCGTCGTGGCAGAATGATGGGCACGGATCGTCGTGCCATCCACCATGACCATATCGACGTTGTCAGCGTCGGCGACGGCTTCCATGATCCGATCCCAGTGTCCGGCATAGCTCCAGCGGTTGAAACGGTTATAGACGCTCGTCGGCGGGCCGTATTCGCCGGGCAGATCAGCCCATGGGATACCTGTTCGCAGAACGTAGAAAATACCGTTGATCACCCGCCGGTCATCGACGCGCTTTTTGCCCCGTGTCTTGTTGGGCAAGACCGCCTTGACAAACTCCCACTCCAGATCGCTCATGTCAGAACGCGCCATTTGCTTGCTCCCGCCTGCCGTTTGGGTGGAAATGAATCACAAGCCTATGGGGATGAACAGTAATTAATGAGTGCGCTGCCTAATTAAAAATTGCCAGTATTAGGCATTGCTGATTCTGTTTCTGCAAGACTGGTGGGCAATCAAGAAACCCAAACCGTCTCTGGCTGTGACCCACGAGGGAGAACAAATAGCTAGCGATCCAACCGCACCAAACTCCAGTATGAGGACTACATGACCGCGTTATTTGAATTCCGGGGGATTTATACCCCTATTGTAACGCCCTATCACGATGACGGCAACGTCAACTGGGGGGCGTTGACCGAGGTGATCGAATTTTTGCACGATCAGGGCGTACATGGTTTGATTTCTGGTGGCTCAACCGGGGAAAACTATGCACAGACAGTGTCAGAGCGGCTAGAGCTTGCTAAGTTCACCCGTGAACACAGCAAGCTTCCATTGGTCGTTGGCACCGGCGCAATGCTGACCAGCGATTCCGTCGCGTTGGCCGAAGGTGCCGCCAAGCTGGGTGCGGAATGCATCCTGTTGGCCAGCCCACCCTATTCGGTGCCGACAGATCGAGAAAACGCATTGAATGCCTTGGCCATCGACAAGGCCGCCGACCTACCGGTGATGCTGTACAACTACCCGCATCGTACCGGCACGATGATGGGTGCGGAATTTCTTGATCGGGTCGGTCGGTCGCGCAATTTCTGCGGCATCAAGGAAAGCTCTGGGGACATCAACCGCGTGCACCTGCTGGCACGCGACTACCCGCACATCCAGCTGGGTTGCGGTATGGATGATCAGGCGCTGGAGTTCTTTGCCTGGGGCGCGCCGTTCTGGGTCTGTGGGGGCTCGAACTTTCTGCCCGCGGAGCATGTCGCGCTCTACAACGCCTGCGTGATCGAAGGCAATTTCGACAAAGGTCGCCGGATCATGTCGGCAATGCTGCCACTGATGCACGTGCTGGAACAGGGCGGCAAGTTCATCCAGACAATCAAGTACGGTGTGACGATGAACGGTTTTGAGGCGGGCGCAATGCGCGCGCCACTGAGCGGGTTGAACAAGGACGACAAACGCGCATTGGAACAGGTCGTGCGCGTGTTGAAACGCAAAATTGCAGACATCGTGGCGGAGGGCTAATTCATGACGTTGCTTACTCAGGACGAATATAAATCCATCGCCGCTGGTCTGAATTTGCCCAACGGTGCGTTCATTGACGGGTCTTTCCGTCCGGCGATCTCCGGGAACACCATTGAAACGGTGAACCCGGCCACCGGTGAAAAGCTGGCCGACATTGCCGCTTGCGGTGCCGAAGACGTGGACTTCGCGGTCGAGAAGGCGCGCGACAGTTTCGAGGATGGGCGCTGGTCGAAACTGCACCCGTCAGAGCGCAAGGACGTGCTGATCCGCCTGTGCAAGCTGATGACGCGCAACGCACACGAGCTTGCGGTGATGGAAAGCATCGACAGTGGCAAAACGATCTATGATTGCGAAACCGTTGACGTACCGGAAACCATCCACTGCCTGAAATGGCATGCTGAGGCGATCGACAAGATTTATGATCAGGTGTCCCCGGCTTCTGACGATCACATCGCGATGGTGGTGCGCGAACCAATTGGCGTCGTTGGTCTGGTGCTGCCTTGGAATTTCCCGCTGTT
The DNA here is from genome assembly GCA_965207105.1 of Roseovarius sp. Taxonomy (GTDB): domain Bacteria; phylum Pseudomonadota; class Alphaproteobacteria; order Rhodobacterales; family Rhodobacteraceae; genus Roseovarius. Next base: position 27,101 of record CBDBLS010000018.1, read on the forward strand.
GATGCTGGCCTGGAAAATCGGACCGGCGCTGGCGGCGGGCTGTTCACTGGTAATCAAACCGGCGACAGAGACCACATTGACCGCGTTGTGCGTGGCCGAATTGGCGATGGAAGCCGGTGTCCCTGCGGGCGTGCTGAACATTGTACCGGGTGGCGGTGCCGAAGTAGGAAAACCCATCGGCCGTCATATGGATATCGACATGGTGTCCTTCACCGGCTCGACTGTGACCGGTAAGAAATTCCTGAGCTATTCTGCGGAAAGTAACGCCAAGGAAGTCGTGCTGGAGATGGGCGGCAAGAACCCCGCTATCGTGATGGACGACGCTGAAAACCTGGACCGCGTGGCGCAGCATCTGGTCAACGGTGCGTTCTGGAACATGGGCGAGAACTGCTCGGCCTCTTCGCGTCTGATCGTGCACAAGGACATCAAGGCAGAGCTGCTGGAGCGCATCTCGCACCATGTTCAACAGTGGAATATTGGTGATCCGCTTGATCCGGAAACCCGCATGGGTGCATTGGTCAGCGAAGGGCATTACAACAAAGTTTGCTCCTATCTGGATCAGGCCGAGAATGTGATTATCGGCGGCAAGGCCAAGAATGGATTTGTTGAGGCCACCGTTGTCGAGGTTGCGAATAACGATGCTGTGCTGGCCCGCGAAGAGATCTTCGGCCCGGTTCTGTCGGTGATCGAAGTGTCGGGCTTTGATGAAGCCATCCAGGTCGGTAATGACACGGAATATGGACTCTGCGCGTCGATCTTCACGGCCAACACCAAACGCGCCATCCGCGGTGCGCGTGCCCTGCGTGCTGGCACGGTAACCGTAAACAGCTTCGGTGAAGGTGACATCTCCACCCCGTTTGGCGGCTATAAACAGTCCGGCTTTGGCGGGCGCGACAACTCGGTTCACGCGCACGATCAGTACACTCAGCTGAAAACCATCTGGATTGATCTGGCCGACGACGAGGATGAGGCTGTCGCTTGAACTAGGCAGCGGACTCATAAAACTCTATCCAGAGCCTGACTGACGCGATTTTGATCATCGACAGGAAGTTGCGTGATGTTTTCTCGTACCGTGTGGCGATGCGGCGGAAGGAGGCCTTGAGGCGACCGAAGAAGCGTTCGATCTTGTTGCGTTCGCGGTGGATTTCAGAGTCGAATTCGGCAGGCAGCCTGCGGTTGGACTTTGGCGGGATCACGTCAATCGCACCCTGTTCCCAGATCATGTCCCTGATCCAGTCTGCGTCATATGCCTTGTCTGCCAGCACATGTTGACCGGGTTGCAAGCTGTCTAAAAGCTGCTTGCACGGCAGCGCGTCATGGGCTTGGCCGGGTGTCAATTCATACCGGATCGGCAACCCGTCCTGATTGGTAAGCGCATGAATTTTCGTGCCTAATCCGCCCCGAGAGCGACCTAAACACCGGCGCGGGTCTTTTTTTTGAGCGTCGTGGCAGAATGATGGGCACGGATCGTCGTGCCATCCACCATGACCATATCGACGTTGTCAGCGTCGGCGACGGCTTCCATGATCCGATCCCAGTGTCCGGCATAGCTCCAGCGGTTGAAACGGTTATAGACGGTCGTCGGCGGGCCGTATTCGCCGGGCAGATCAGCCCATGGGATACCTGTTCGCAGAACGTAGAAAATACCGTTGATCACCCGCCGGTCATCGACGCGCTTTTTGCCCCGTGTCTTGTTGGGCAAGACCGCCTTGATAAACTCCCACTCCAGATCGCTCATGTCAGAACGCGCCATTTGCTTGCTCCCGCCTGCCGTTTGGGTGGAAATGAATCACAAGCCTATGGGGATGAACAGTAATTAATGAGTGCGCTGCCTAGTATTGAGCCAATAAGTCGTCGAAACATCGAGGGGCAGGATGCATTGATTTCTGCCCCGCGCCGTGATTCACGGCTCCGAAAGCGGAGCGGCAAGAAGAGCGACCTTTATTGGCTGACCGATGCGCAGATGGCCAAACTGGCCCCCTATTTTCCGAAGCCCCACGGTATGGGGCCTGTCTTCGGCTGCAGACCCTTGATCTGCATATCTTCAAGAAAACGTTGGTGCAGCTTAGGAACATATTGATCGGTCATCAGACCCTCCTGTCATCAGATTGAGAAGGTCCCAATCGTCAGACAGGTCAGTCAGTTCGCAAAATCCACGCCACTCACATCAACGCGCAACACACGCCACAAGCGCCAGTACCGCGAAAGCGGTTTCGTCCTCGTCCCGCATCTTTCGAGTCCGAGCGCTGTCAATCGCAGAGTAAAATGGGTCCATGTCGCGGCGTAAAAATGGGCCACTTCGGTTGATGTTTTTGTGGCGCTTTTGTACGCGTGCTCGTCACAAAGCTGAAGCGTGCCAAAGCGCATGCTGGCCATAAGGCCAGCATTATTCTGACTGTGATTGCGGGCTGGTTATTTTCGGTTGTTGCGACTGTGTTTGAGCCGATAGTATCCGTCTTGATCAAGGAGAATTTTGCGACCATTCGCGGTCAGCCTTGACACGCGCATTTGCCATCTCGATCAGTTTTCTCATGAGCGCGGTGAGAGCGACTTTGGCAGGTTTTCCGGCTGCAATCATGGCCTGGTATTTCCTTGTGAGGTCAGGGTTGTGGCGTGCCGCGACGAGAGCCGGCATGTAAAGAGCGTCGCGCAGGAATTTACGACCGCCCTGAATGAAGGCCTTGCCGCGCCATTGCCCGGACTGTCGCGTCATGGGTGCGAGGCCCGCCGGACTGGCTGCCTTCCTGCGGTCCAGTGTTCCGATCTCTGGAAATTCGACCAGGATGGCGACGGCAGCGACCTCGCCGATGCCGGGAATGGAGCGGAGGATATCATGCGCGCGCGCCCTTTTCCGACAATCACGCAGACGCGTCCCGAGTTCATCGTCAAGAGCTGCGATCTGGCGTTTGACCTGCGTCAGGCGTACTTTTGTCTGGCGGCGTGTGAACGCCAGAGTCTGTGTTTTCACACGGTTCAACAGCCGGGTTCTGTCCTTGACCAGGGCCATCCGCGCGATCTGCAACTCTTTGAGTTCACGTTCATTCCTGTTGTAAGGCCTGTCCGGTAGCAGATCAAACGCCGAACCCATCGTGGCCGGGATGCGCGCGTCAACGGCATCTGTTTTGGCACGCGTTCCATGCGCCTGGGCAAAGCGGCGGGCCTGTAGTGGATTGATCTTCACCAGAGGCAATTTGCCTGAGCACGTCTTCTCAAAGGAGGCATGGTAAGCACCCGTTGGTTCAAAGACCACGATTTGTGGCTGTTCGCTCCCGATCCAGCGCCTGAGCGCGCGAAAGCCGGAAGCGGTGTTGTCGAATTGGGCATGCTGCCCCGTCCCCGTGCGGTAGACATCCAAATGCGCTTTGGAGATGTCGATCCCGATGCTGTCCTTCATTATCTTCGATGTCCTGTGCTTGTCGTGCAGAGCCAGCAGCTGCTGCGTATCCGTTCAGGCCTCATGCGAAGACGGTGGCTGATCAAACTATCAGACGGTTCATTACAACCAGGCCCCTCACGATCCAGCGACCGTCGAAGCCAGTCACGCCATATATGGCGTGACTGGCTTCGACTCAAACTTCGCATGAAACCCAGGGAAAGTCATAAGACAAGCTTTCGCCATTCATCTCGAGGATGTGGACGTGATGGGTTAAACGATCGAGTAGCGCACCGGTCAGCCGCTCAGAGCCGAAGACTTCAGTCCATTCATCGAAGGGCAGGTTCGAGGTTATGATGATGGAGCCGCGTTCATAGCATTGGGATATGACCTCGAAGAGCAGCTCTGCGCCAGATTTGCTGAGCGGTACGAAGCCCAGTTCATCAATGATCAACAGGTTCTGGCTGGTCAGTTGCTTTTGAAGGCGCTGCAATCTCCGCTCATCTTGAGCCTCGATCAGATCATGGACTAATGCCGCAGCCGTTGTGAAGCGCACCTTCAGTCCTCTTTGACATGCAGCCAGCCCAAGTCCCAGGGCGATGTGTGTCTTGCCCGTGCCTGACGGTCCCAAGGCGATGATGTTCTCCCTGCGATTAACGTAATCGCATCGTGCCAGATCCATCGTCAGGGGCTTGTTCAAGCTTGGCATGATCTTGAAGTCAAAGCTATCCAAGCTCTTGGTGCCGGGGAACTTCGCCGCTTTGATGCGCCGTTCAATCATCCGGCGTTCGCGGTCGATCAATTCCATCTCACACAGCCGCGCCAGATAGTGGATGTGATCTTTGTTCTCTGCAGCACAGAGCTGCGCCTGTTTGGCATACTCGCCTTGGAACGTTGGCAGTCGCAGTTGTTTAAGATGATGCCGTAGAAGAATCCGAGGGGCTTCGGTGATGCCGCGGTCCCTCCCATCAAGCTCATGTAACTGGATGGGCGTGTTGTGCCGACATTGGCCTTGGGCAAGTATGGATAGAAGTCCAAATCCAATCGTGGTGGCCGCTTCTCAACCCGACACAGTACAAGGTGTTTTACGGCGTCATAGCCAATTGCACCCATATCTATTGCCTGCTGGATTGTGCCTTGCACAACATCCATTTCGAAGGTCTCCAAAAGGCGCAAGACTTGAACGTATTCTCGCTTGCCCGGCTTACCCATTCTGGCTTCAAGCAGTCGGTGCAGCGTGGCAAATACATCTGGCAAATGCCAACCCTGCAAAGGCGCGGCCTGATCCAGGGCACCCACCTTTTGTTCAAGCAGGGGCAAAAAGTGCAATGGGTCAAAGACCATATCCGCTGATGTGTAGGATCGTTTGTGCCGCGCAATAATCTCATTGCCGCAGCCGATGATAACCTCATGCACAAACCCACGCACATGAACATCGTGGTGCGCATAGGCTACTGGCACCGAGTAATCATTGCTGCGATAGCGCACCATTGAGATCGACGTTGCACGCGTGCTGACGTGATCGCAGGCTTCATATTCTGCGACGGGCAATCCCATCAGAGCATCCAAATCCGACATCAGGCGTGCGCCTGTAGTTTGGGTGTGACCCCGCAACGTATCGTCCTGACGTGCTAAACACTTCTCTTCCAAATGTGCGTTCATACCAGCGGCCTTAATGTCTGACTCACTTTTGTGATTTCAAATTTACTGCATTTCTGAATCAATGGCCTCCAGAAGCAAGGAGGTGCTCATGGGTGGGGCAGTCAAGATTACGCGCACAGATATGTCCGCGCAAGATTTGCGTTGTGCTGCAAAGCGAACCAGGGATGGTCGTGTTGTCCGTCGAATACTCGCCATAGCGCTGGTGCTTGACGATGTGGACCGCGCAACAGCGGCCCGTAGCAGCGGTATGGATCGCCAAACTCTCGGAGACCGGGTGCATCGCTACAATGCAGAGGGCCCTGGTGGGCTTTCCGATCGGTGTGGCAAGGGTGCAAAGCCACGCCTGTCCCCAGAGCAACAGGCGCTGTTTGTGGCTTGGGCTGAGGCTGGGCCTGACCCGGCAAAAGATGGCGTAGTGCGGTGGCGCTGTGCCGATTTGCAGGTCCGCGTTGAAGAAGGATTCGACGTGAAGCTACATGAACGTACGATTGGCAAGTATCCAGCCAGGCATGGTTTTCGTCGCCTTTCCGTGCGCCCGGAGCATCCCGGAACCGATCCCGCTGCACAGCGGGCTTTAAAAAAAACTTTGCCAGCCTCATAGCCGATACCCTGCCAAAACATGCAAAGGGGAAGCCGCTTGAGGTATGGTTCCAGGATGAAGCCCGCGTCGGGCAGCAAGGAACCCTCACCCGCAAATGGGCCAGGCGTGGAACCCGCCCGCGCGCACCACGTGATACGCGCTGCAAATGGAGCTATATCTTCGGCGCAGCCTGTCCTGCCTGTGGCACGGCGGCTGGGCTGATCCTGCCTTACGTCAACGCCGAAGCAATGGGGCTGCATCTCGATGAGATCGCAAAGACAATCGCACCCGGCGCACATGCCTTGCTCATCATCGACGGGGCTGGTTGGCACGGAGCAAAATGCTTGCAGGTGCCAGATAATACTACACTCGTAAAACTGCCCCCATACTCACCGGAATTGAACCCAATGGAAAACGTTTGGGCCTATCTGCGGTCGAACAAACCCGCTGTCTCTGTCTTCGACACATATGAAGAAATCCTCGAAAAATGCGCCCAAGCCTGGAACTTCTTTGCGAACGACCCTGAACGCATAACTTCAATCACAGATCGAGAATGGGTAAAGGTCAATTAATTGGGCCGTTGGTATCAGATCATCAAAGCTGTCATAGCGAGGTGCGGGAACCATGAAGTTGCGGCGGGTGTATCCAACCCTGCCCTCAACGTTGCCTTTATCGTTCCCTCGCGCGGGTCTGCCAAACGTGTCATCAAGCAAGTAATGCGACTGCAGTTCCGTAAACCGACGTGTGCGGATGCGCGTCTTATCCCCGAGTATCCGAGCCACGGCGATCTTGGTATTGTCGTAGAGAATGGATTGCGGAATGCCGCCAAAGAATGCAAAGGCGGACACATGGCCATCGCAAAACGCCTCGGTTGTCTCAGCTGGATATCCCTTCACAAACACCGCATCAGAATGTGGCAAGCTCATCATGAAGAAGTGGATCTTGCATTCCACGCCACCGATCACGCCCAGCGTCTCACCAAAATCAACCTGCGCATGGCCCGACCGATGCGACAACGGCACAAACACCTCTTTGGTGCGCCGTTTTTGCTCGCGCACGTAATAGGTCACCGTGGTCAGGCTGCCAGCATATCCATGCTCATCGCGCAGCCGTTCAAAGATGCGCTTGGCCGTGTGTCGCTGCTTTTTGATCAGGGCTTTGTCTGTGCGCAGTATCTCATCGACCACACCAACATAACCATCAAGCGTTGGCCGCCGAGGCGCTTCCGACCGACGATACCCAGGCGGAAGTTCATGGCGCAGCATCTTCGCGATCGTCTTACGATCTTTGTTCTCTAATCTGTCAATGCGTGTTTCCTGAGTTTCCTGCTTTTGATGTTCTCTAATCTGTCAATGCGTGTTTCCTGAGTTTCCTGCTTTTGATGTCAGAGGTTGCCTTTGTTCTCTTCGAACTCTGAGGTTCATGATGGGGTTGGCTGGGTGTGGGTCGGCAATGTTGAAACCGCAATCATACCGTTGGTCTTGGCTGTTGCTACAGAATCGGCGCCGTGTCTCACGCCCTCCCTCGGGCATCGTCCCAGATGGGAACTTTGATTTAGGAATCCTCGTTGTCGCCTCGTAAGCCTTACGCGGACTGGAAGTCAGTTTTGTCTCGCATAATGGCATGAAGTATGATTGCCAGACGACGCGCCAGAGCCACTCGGGCCTTTCTCATCGTTGAGCGCGCACCGATTGCGAGGGCCCATGTCTTCAATTTGAGCGGAGCGGCATACCGCGTCAGCATCACATTGGCGGCCTCATAGAGAAGCGTTCTGACGCGCACGTCGCCCCGCTTTGAGATGCTGCCCGTGTAGTCGATTTCACCAGATTGATGCCGTCGCGGCACCAGTCCAAGATACGCCCCCACATCACGCGATTTCCTGAAACGCGACGGATCATCAATTGCTGCGGCAAAGGCCAATGCTGTGATCGGACCGACCCCTGGTACCGTCATAAGGCGCTGGCAGACTTCGGATTTGCGGGTCATCTTTTTGATGTCGCCATCAATGGCTGCAACCGCCGCGAGGATTGCTTCGCGTGCTGCGAACAGTCCGCAAATTGCGGCATGGAGGCCAGGCACTCCATCGCTAACTTTTAGCGCCGCGTTTTTGAATGCCGGAGACAAAGCTCGTGGCAGCCGCACGCCGAAGACGACGACCAGACCGCGGATCTGATTGTCGAGCGTCACACGCTGTCCGACCAGCTTCTTGCGGGCTGCGATCAGCGACCGGATTGCGTGCGCTGACAGTGATTTGACATGGGTCGGCTTGTAGAATCCCGTCCGCGCCAGGTGTGCCAAACCGCGGGCATCATTGCGGTCCGTCTTGTGGCCGGCCAGAGATTTAAGGGCCTGATATGCTTGCCTGCTCTCGATGCAAACAACCGGGACACCAAGCTCCGTCAGCCCATGGTAAAGCATTGGTGCCATCCGTCCCGTTTCAAATACAACTTTGGCACATGGTGGTCCAGAAGCGAGGAAGTCAGCGATCGCTTTTGGTGTTGAGCTCGCTTTTCCTTCACGAATAAGGGCCCCTTCACGATCCAGAATGCAGATATGCGTCTCTTCCATGGACACATCCAAACCAGCAAAATATTCCATTGGTCAGTCTCCTTTTCAATTGCATGTGCATCCAGAATAACAGGGGTAACTGAGTGCTGATCCTGATTACGCCATGTTGAAAAACCGCGCCGCTTCTCGGCCAGACATACCGTCCTTCAAACAAGCACGGCGCACACGACTATAAATATCCACAGAATACATCTCCCGCCCTCCGAATAAACGAAGGGCACAAACTGGCGGACTTTTACTCCGCTACAACTGCGATATGCAGCCGCTTCTGTTCTCTAATCTGTCAATGCGTGTTTCCTGAGTTTCCTGCTTTTGATGTCAGAGGTTGCCTTTGTTCTCTTCGAACTCTGAGGTTCATGATGGGGTTGGCTGGGTGTGGGTCGGCAATGTTGAAACCGCAATCATACCGTTGGTCTTGGCTGTTGCTACAGAATCGGCGCCGTGTCTCACGCCCTCCCTCGGGCATCGTCCCAGATGGGAACTTTGATTTAGGAATCCTCGTTGTCGCCTCGTAAGCCTTACGCGGACTGGAAGTCAGTTTTGTCTCGCATAATGGCATGAAGTATGATTGCCAGACGACGCGCCAGAGCCACTCGGGCCTTTCTCATCGTTGAGCGCGCACCGATTGCGAGGGCCCATGTCTTCAATTTGAGCGGAGCGGCATACCGCGTCAGCATCACATTGGCGGCCTCATAGAGAAGCGTTCTGACGCGCACGTCGCCCCGCTTTGAGATGCTGCCCGTGTAGTCGATTTCACCAGATTGATGCCGTCGCGGCACCAGTCCAAGATACGCCCCCACATCACGCGATTTCCTGAAACGCGACGGATCATCAATTGCTGCGGCAAAGGCCAATGCTGTGATCGGACCGACCCCTGGTACCGTCATAAGGCGCTGGCAGACTTCGGATTTGCGGGTCATCTTTTTGATGTCGCCATCAATGGCTGCAACCGCCGCGAGGATTGCTTCGCGTGCTGCGAACAGTCCGCAAATTGCGGCATGGAGGCCAGGCACTCCATCGCTAACTTTTAGCGCCGCGTTTTTGAATGCCGGAGACAAAGCTCGTGGCAGCCGCACGCCGAAGACGACGACCAGACCGCGGATCTGATTGTCGAGCGTCACACGCTGTCCGACCAGCTTCTTGCGGGCTGCGATCAGCGACCGGATTGCGTGCGCTGACAGTGATTTGACATGGGTCGGCTTGTAGAATCCCGTCCGCGCCAGGTGTGCCAAACCGCGGGCATCATTGCGGTCCGTCTTGTGGCCGGCCAGAGATTTAAGGGCCTGATATGCTTGCCTGCTCTCGATGCAAACAACCGGGACACCAAGCTCCGTCAGCCCATGGTAAAGCATTGGTGCCATCCGTCCCGTTTCAAATACAACTTTGGCACATGGTGGTCCAGAAGCGAGGAAGTCAGCGATCGCTTTTGGTGTTGAGCTCGCTTTTCCTTCACGAATAAGGGCCCCTTCACGATCCAGAATGCAGATATGCGTCTCTTCCATGGACACATCCAAACCAGCAAAATATTCCATTGGTCAGTCTCCTTTTCAATTGCATGTGCATCCAGAATAACAGGGGTAACTGAGTGCTGATCCTGATTACGCCATGTTGAAAAACCGCGCCGCTTCTCGGCCAGACATACCGTCCTTCAAACAAGCACGGCGCACACGACTATAAATATCCACAGAATACATCTCCCGCCCTCCGAATAAACGAAGGGCACAAACTGGCGGACTTTTACTCCGCTACAACTGCGATATGCAGCCGCTTCTGTTCTCTAATCTGTCAATGCGTGTTTCCTGAGTTTCCTGCTTTTGATGTCAGAGGTTGCCTTTGTTCTCTTCGAACTCTGAGGTTCATGATGGGGTTGGCTGGGTGTGGGTCGGCAATGTTGAAACCGCAATCATACCGTTGGTCTTGGCTGTTGCTACAGAATCGGCGCCGTGTCTCACGCCCTCCCTCGGGCATCGTCCCAGATGGGAACTTTGATTTAGGAATCCTCGTTGTCGCCTCGTAAGCCTTACGCGGACTGGAAGTCAGTTTTGTCTCGCATAATGGCATGAAGTATGATTGCCAGACGACGCGCCAGAGCCACTCGGGCCTTTCTCATCGTTGAGCGCGCACCGATTGCGAGGGCCCATGTCTTCAATTTGAGCGGAGCGGCATACCGCGTCAGCATCACATTGGCGGCCTCATAGAGAAGCGTTCTGACGCGCACGTCGCCCCGCTTTGAGATGCTGCCCGTGTAGTCGATTTCACCAGATTGATGCCGTCGCGGCACCAGTCCAAGATACGCCCCCACATCACGCGATTTCCTGAAACGCGACGGATCATCAATTGCTGCGGCAAAGGCCAATGCTGTGATCGGACCGACCCCTGGTACCGTCATAAGGCGCTGGCAGACTTCGGATTTGCGGGTCATCTTTTTGATGTCGCCATCAATGGCTGCAACCGCCGCGAGGATTGCTTCGCGTGCTGCGAACAGTCCGCAAATTGCGGCATGGAGGCCAGGCACTCCATCGCTAACTTTTAGCGCCGCGTTTTTGAATGCCGGAGACAAAGCTCGTGGCAGCCGCACGCCGAAGACGACGACCAGACCGCGGATCTGATTGTCGAGCGTCACACGCTGTCCGACCAGCTTCTTGCGGGCTGCGATCAGCGACCGGATTGCGTGCGCTGACAGTGATTTGACATGGGTCGGCTTGTAGAATCCCGTCCGCGCCAGGTGTGCCAAACCGCGGGCATCATTGCGGTCCGTCTTGTGGCCGGCCAGAGATTTAAGGGCCTGATATGCTTGCCTGCTCTCGATGCAAACAACCGGGACACCAAGCTCCGTCAGCCCATGGTAAAGCATTGGTGCCATCCGTCCCGTTTCAAATACAACTTTGGCACATGGTGGTCCAGAAGCGAGGAAGTCAGCGATCGCTTTTGGTGTTGAGCTCGCTTTTCCTTCACGAATAAGGGCCCCTTCACGATCCAGAATGCAGATATGCGTCTCTTCCATGGACACCTCCAAACCAGCAAAATATTCCATTGGTCAGTCTCCTTTTCAATTGCATGTGCATCCAGAATAACAGGGGTAACTGAGTGCTGATCCTGATTACGCCATGTTGAAAAACCGCGCCGCTTCTCGGCCAGACATACCGTCCTTCAAACAAGCACGGCGCACACGACTATAAATATCCACAGAATACATCTCCCGCCCTCCGAATAAACGAAGGGCACAAACTGGCGGACTTTTACTCCGCTACAACTGCGATATGCAGCCGCTTCTGTGGCCCAATATTGCTCCGCGTTTTACACGATATCGAGCGTTTTCAAGTATTTGTAGCCGTTCAACTGCTCGTAGTAGGTGTAGGTGATGGTGTCGAACCTGGCCTCATTCCCGGGCACCAAAATCGGCACGGCATCCCCGCGAAAATAGCTGCCGGTCATCGCAACAACATGCACACGGTCACGGGCAATGAACTCATTGAGCTGCGAGCCAAGGATGCTGTCTTCGCTCGCGGAAACGTGGTGAAATTCGTCCACGGCAATCAGCCGATCATCGAACGCCTCGATCCCCAGTTTTTCCACGGCAAAGCGGAAGGTGGCATGCGTGCAGACAAGAATTTGATCGTCGCTCTCAAGGAATGCCCCAACTGATTTGACCTTGCCGCCGTCTGTCCCTGGCGAATTGCACAGATTCCACTTCGGCGCGACCCGCCAATCTGCCCAAAAGCCAAACTTGTTCAGCGGCTCGTCGTTGAAGCTTGCGCCAATCGACTTTTCCGGCACCACGACAATCACCTGCTTGATCCCCTGGTTTGCCAGTTTGTCAAGCGCGATGAACATCAACGCGCGGCTCTTGCCCGAGGCGGGCGGTGACTTGATCAGAAGATACTTTTCGCCCCGCTTCTCATAGGCACGCTCCTGCATCGCCCGCATGCCAAGCTCATTCGACTTGGTTGAGCCACCAGTCTGCGCGTAGGTCACGGAAACCGAGGGAACATTCCTATTCTTCATTGTTTTTGCTTTCAGGATTAGGTGGCGTGGCGGGCACTGAGACACTTGAATGTCGCGCCTCTTGCTCTTTTCGTCGTTTTTCAAGGCTCAGTTTACAAATCGTATGCATTGACCTGTGATTGCGGTTGCGAGGCAAGTGCGGGGCGAGGCGTTCTCCAGTTCGATACGCTGAAACCATCGCAGGTAGTTGTCCAGATACCTGGTAGCGACGCCCCTGTAGCGGCGCAGAAAATCCTTCAACCGGCTGTGTCGGCTGTTGACCGTCTGAATGTGAAAGGCATCCCGTACCCGCTCCCCACCTGACAGGTTCAGGGCTTCGTGGCGCAGCCCCAATGCTGCGGCGCAAGGCGGATAAGCGCGGTGTCCGTCGGTTACCAAAACGATATCCGCGTCCACGAGCGGTTCGTAGCAGACCGCAGCGTATCGACATTGACCGCAGGCAGAACCACACTGACTGTCGCCCCGCTGCGGTCAGCGGCAACCAGGACCGGAACCTGTTCATGCGACAGACCTCGTTTGGGGCCTTGCCTCCCCTGCGGCGCGCCTTGCGCGCAAGGTTTCGTTCGCCCTTTTGGCTTTGCAGAACCTAGGTTTCATCAGCTTCCACAATGCCCGTGAGCCTGCGTGTTTCCGGGTCTTTTGCGGTGAGAAAGCGGTGCCGCCAACGCAAGGCGGTATGGATGGCAACCCCGCAACGTTCTGCTGAAGCACGAACCGTCAGCCCATCGGCAAGACAGGCTCCAAAGGCAAGCCACTTATCCTTGCGATGCAGGCCCGACAGGGGGGTGCCGGTTGCCGCGTTGAATGTCTTCCTGCATCCCTTGCATTGATACCGTCGCAGACCCCGTGCCTTGCCACGCGATATGGCTCCCGGTGTGCCACAATGCGGGCACCGGCGATCTTCACCCACACTGTCTTCTATCGCAGCCAAGGAAGCAGATGCCTCTGATCCCCCCGAAAGCCCGGCTTCGGCCTGTTGCCGCTGCGCCGGGCTGAGTTGGTCTATCCTGGACAGCCATTCCTGAAATTGCCTGTGATCCATGGTGATCTTTCCCTTTGATTTCAAAAGGAACATACAGTGAACGTATACAATTTGTAAACTGAGCCAATTTTATTATCATGTCATGCAGGAACGCCTTGGCGTCCCAGTCGAAACCTGGATCGGCCTTATGCGTCGCCGTGATCCGATATTCGCCCGAAAGCTGTTCAGCCAAACTCAATGCATCATGACCTGGCTTTGCATACCCTTCTTGCCGCGCCTCAAATAACTCAGGGTAGTCTGGCGGGGTCGCAGCAAATTCAAGTTCGCCATATATATATAACGATCTGTCGCCCTGGCCTTATTTGGCAAACCAGGAATTTGATGCATCAGGCTTTCCGGTAAGCTGCGCCATGCGATGTCATCGGGATATTGTGGTGGCTCTGGCTGCCGGACTTGCGGATCATAGTACACGCCGCTCTCTGTCCGACCAGCAGGCTGACCATGCCAGGTGCCGTCATCACACACGACATCAACACAGTGGTCGGCATATTCGTGAAGAATACAAATGAGCCGGATTGCAGAATACGATCCGTCCTTTTTTCGCTGTCGCCGAGCCGCAAAGCTATCTTTGGCGATTCTCAAAAAGCTACCGACGACAACACCGATCAGACCAAAGATTGCTTCAATCATGCCGCCCCCACCTTCGTCATCATCCTGGTGTAGAGATCAAAGAGCTTTTCCAACCGCTCGGTGTCGTTCTTGAAGCGTCTGCCTATGTAGATGCGCTCCAGCACCTCGTCGTTGCGATCATGCGCGGCGCGGAGGTTTTCGGGCATGGCGTCCGGTTTATAGAGATCGGCAATGGTGGCGGGGAAATGCGCCTCGCGCGCCAAAAGGATGTCTTCGGCGCAGCGGGTCAGATCGGCGCGGTTCTTCCCGGTCAGCTTGGGAACGGGGAACGTGTTCCAGCCAAGAGTGTTGGAATAACTGAAATCGGTTCGCATCCTCACGCAAACCGTTCCGATCCACACCCAATGCAGGCGCGAAGCAATCAGTGCCATGTTCCAGAGCGGTGCGTCGTAAAGAGCATAACACTTGTTTGAAATAATGGTGTTCGGTGGAAGCACCCCGCAGGGCAAAAATTCTCTATTTTCCGAACTAATAGCGGGAACCGCAAGTGTTTGCCATTGGCCAATGTTCATCTCACGCATTTGATGACTGCGCTGTGCCATCTCATTCGCGCTTTTATCACGGCTTGCAAGGCGCATGGATCGGACGCCTTCGACGCGCTGCCGAATGGCTTCGATTTTCATCGCTTCGTCGAGGTACTGATCTTCAATCCAAAGACAGTAACGTTCTTTGCCCTGAATAAATTCTGCTGACCCGTAGATGCGACGAATAAAGCGTGCCCGCTGCTCGGAGTCGAGGTTTAGGGCTACTACTTCGTCGGAACTCAACAGAAGATGTCCACCATCTACTGGTTTGTTTCCGAAGTTCATATTGGCAACGCCTGTGAGTGGCTTACTTGCCTTCGTCACAATCACGTTTGGTGCAGCGGCGAGATAGGCATTTATGTTCGCTGCTCCCTTGAGAACGGTTTTCCCTTCATCACTCAAGGAGAAAAGCTGGCGAACTTGCTGTGCCTGATTGGAGATGCCGATAATCGCGACAGTCACGCCCGCGTTGTGGCTCGCGAGGTTCGCCCACTTGAAGCTCGTATGGGCGAAAGCGATCTCGTGCCCTGTCTGGAAGATCAGCGGCCACAGGATCGGCACCTGCTGCCCCTGACAAATCGAGTTGGTGGACACGAAAGCCGCGCTACTTTTAGTGTGCATCCCAAAGTCAGCGGCCTTCATGAACCATCCCGCCACATAGTCGAGCGACTTCCAGCTTTTCGTGCGGCCCCCAAAAATGCGCTGTAAGTCGTCCTTCTGTTCTTTGGATTGCCACGTAGAGCCAAGGTATGGCGGGTTGCCACAGATGTAGGTTTCACCGCCTTCGTTCTCAAAGTCGATCTGCGCCTGGTCGAGCGGCGACATAAACAGATCTTCGGCTTGGTGCTTCACGCCCATCCCTGTGGGCGGGCAGATGCTGAGCCAGTCGAGCCGCAGGGCGTTGCCGCAGGTGATCCAGTTCATGGCATCGAGCGGCAGGAATTCCGCCAAGGCTTCCTTCTGCCCGCGATGGGTCACGTCACATTGATATTCGGCGATGATCAGTGCCAGCCGCGCAATCTCGGCAGGGAAGTCCCGCAACTCGATCCCGCGATAGTTGGTCAAGGGGATTTCCGTGCGGCGATCGGCCTCGTCACGTCGTTCGTTGATCTCAGCCTCGATCACCCGCATTTCTTTGTAGCCGATGACCCCTGTACACGACTCATGCGATTTTCTGCCTGATTTTGGGCCAGTGTCGGAAGGCTTGTTCCGGTTGGGTTCGCAAGATCCTTCTGATTTCGTCGAGACCAATACGGAAGATGGATTTTGCGTATCGCCCATGAGACTTTCGAGGCCGTTTCCGTGGTCCGAGCCTGGTGGATGCCACCCTTGCAGCCCATGCCATGGCCAGGGCAACGAGACCGACCAACAAGCTCAATTTTTTGGCGATCGAGAGACGGGTGTCTTCCAGGTTGAAGCCCTTTGTCTTCGCTTCGGCGAACAGGCATTCGATGGCCCGGCGTTTGCGGTAGGTGGTCAGGGCGTGATGGGCGGGTTGGTTGCTGACAACGACAAGCAATTCCTTACCCTTGATGCGCCTGGCTGCGAAGTTCAGCCAGAGCGGCGCAGTGCCCCCGGCAGCCTTGAAGTGGGCCGTGAATGTGTGCGGGCCACGGCAGGTGCGCAGCAAGGTTCGCAGGCTTTGCCGGACGCCATCCTCGCCTGTCACGTACTGGTTCGACTTCACGCGGATGATGAAAGGAACGTCCTGTTCATGCAGGAAAGTCAACCAATCAAGGCCGATAAACTCACGATCCGCCAGAAGGCACTTGATGCTTCCGGACCCGAACAGATCCAGATAGCGCTTCATCAGTGCAATGCGCTCGCAGGTGTTGCTGTTGCCCGCCTTGCCCAACACGGTCCAGATCAGGGGCACGCGATAGCGGCGCGTGGCGACGGCAAGAACCAGCAGGTTGATCTCTTTGCGCCCGATCTTCCAGTTCGTGCGATCAAGGCACAGATGCCGCCTCCCGGAGAGCCCGAGCATTCGGACAACAAGAGGGGCAGACCAGTCTTTCCCGAGGTTGACATGCTGAAAAAAGCGCTGCAATCGACGGTAGGTGCTTTCAACCCTGGCCTGCGTCGGCATCTCCCCACTGATGTGACTCAGGTTCACCGTTCGCACGCTGGCAATGCCAATCACCAGGAGGCAGAGCGTTTCGAGGCGGCTATTGCTCAGCGACAAGCCGTCGGATAGTTTCGCCGAGAGGGTGTCGATTGCTTTTCGGATCATGGGATGCTCCTGTCTCAGATTGAAGAATCCCAATGAAAATCACAGATCTGCGCCCTCAACCACCTCTACTGTCGTGTACAGGGGGCGATGACAAGAAAATTGCCCGAACCGCAGGCCGGGTCAAACACCCTGATTTTGGCGATGCGGTTGCGCAGATTCAAAAGCTTGCGCGGGTTGTCCCCTGCCTCTTCCAGCTTTTCGCGTAAATCATCAAGAAAGAGCGGGTTCAGCACCTTCAGGATATTCGGCACGGATGTGTAGTGCATGCCAAGCGCGCCGCGCTCTTCATCATCGGCCACGGCCTGGATCATCGAGCCGAAAATGTCGGGGTTGATCTTCGTCCAGTCGAGATTGCCGATGTGGATCAGGTAAGATCGCGCAATCTTGCTGAAGCGTGGCACGTCAGTCGTACCCGAAAACAGCCCGCCATTGACGTAGGGAAAGACATTCGCCCAGCGGGGGATGCTGGCAGCCGTGCGATCGTCCGCCTTGGTGTTCATGGCGCGGAAAAGCGCGCTGATCACCTCATGGGTGTTGGAGCTGTCCTTCTTGCTCATCCGCTCGATCGTGCCAGTGAACTGATCGGGAGTGGTGAAGATGTCGGTGTCTTCGGCAAAGAAGCAGAAGATCAGCCGCGCCATGAAGTGGTTCATGTCATGGCGTCGCGCGGCGGTGCCCCATTCGGGGTTGTCCTTCAGCAGCTCGACATAGAGACGGTTGAGACGGCCAGTCGCCTTGATGTCAAAGGTGCTCTCGCGGATTTGCTTGACGGTGCTGATCCCTGCCAGGGGCAGGAAGAATCCAAAGTGATCGGGAAAGTCGGTGTAGGCGCAGGCGATCGTCTCGCCCGTGATCAGGTCTTCGGCCTCAAGATCGCGGCCATCGGTCGCCAGAACAAATTTCGCCCTGGCCCTGGTCGTGGCAGAGCTGGCTTTAAGCTCGGCAAGGGAATTTGTGGCTTCGCCTTCGGGGCAAACCTTCAAATGAATCTTATTGGTCTGAAGCACACCGCCCAGATCGGACTTGTTTCGTGCTCCTTTGCGCAACATTTTGATGGCCGTTGCTTTATTGCCAAAGGCCAATAGGAAAGCGAATGGAAACTCGGAACCATCGAAAGGCAGTTCGGCCAATGCCGATATTGCTTCTTCGATCTCAACAGCATTCATGCCTGTTTTCCCTCGCTCAGTCCAAATTCTTGTTTTTGGAAATAGTAACAGCCGCTTGTTAGCGATGCACTCACAAAACATGGCTTAGCTACGAGCTATCCAGACGCAAGAAAGCATGCCTGCATGCAAAGCGCGTTGAATGCGCCCTTGCGCGTGAAGCCCGTTATTCTGCGTCAGTGAAAAAGACACGCCCTCGCGCTGCTTCAGGCGGGCAACATACGCCACTGGCAACCGGTTGTCGCGATATAAAGGATCGCGTCAAACACATCACGCAAATCAATCGTACGGGGTCTGCCCGTTGTTCTGCGCGCCGGGAGTAAAGGGACGATTATTGCCCATTCTGCATCGGTCAAATCACTTGCATACTTGCCGCCTGCGCGCTCATGTCGGCGGCGGGTGAGGTCTGTCCAGGCCATAAATATCTCCAGTCAGCTATCAAACCCAACAGAATCACAACCTACTGGATTCATTCAACTAGTTTTAAATCAAGCTTTCAAGGAACCATCCCCTTGCCAAAGAGCGGAAAAGCGACAACACATGGCACGCAAAGCTGCGCATCGGCGTAGAGCATGGAATTTGCCGCATGAAAAAGTTCGGGATTTTTGCCGATACCCGCCGATACCCATCGCAATAATGGCCAGGCAGATATGATCGCAAAGAATGTAGCGGCCCTGGCAAACCTGAATTTGAAAAGAGCCTGACCAAATGGGTAGGGATACCTCCGTTCAAAAATAACCGCCCTTATTGCGAAGCGAGTCTAATGAATGAAAAAAGGGCCACCTGCGCATTCCGGGGATCACCGCCCGGTTATTACGCCAGTGCTTGCAATTTGATCCGCCCGACCGTACAGTTCTGGTCCGCCCGGTGATTTCAGGGGCTCCGCCCACCCCTTCCCCCGAAAGAGGCTGCGCCGCGCCGCCGGGAGCGAATGGAACGCCTTGCCACCGGCATATTGCCTGCCACCGGATGCCGCCCCCGGTGTGCAGAAATCACGGGTCCTTCCCGGCGGGGACGCATGTGGGTGTTATGTGCCGCACTTGCCTACTTCTGCGTGCCGATTTTTTTGCATTTCGTTTCGTTTCGGATTTCCGCCGCCGACAACCGATTGCAACCATTCAGGAAATTTTTTCCGACAGGTCATCTGAAACGAAATGGCCCCTCCGCCCGAAACGAAATGGCCCTCCCGAAACGCGCGGGGAAACCGCCGGAGGGGTCGCGCCGGAATTTGCGGGGTACCGGCGCTGAAAAAATCGTCGGGAGGTCCGGCATGCCCAGCGGCAAAAAAACCTTCGCGCGACGGGACGTGCTCCGGTCCTGTCCGCAGTCCGGGGATCGGGCGGCTGCCGCCGGATGTCCCCGTGCCCTGAAACCCCGAGCCCGTTCTGCGGATCAGGTCCGGCAGATCGCGGCGTCGATCAGGGGACCCGGTTTTACCGGTCCCGTCCTGTTCGCCGGGGGCAACACCATTATTGCCGGGGCAGGACCGTGTGCCGACGGCGCGGGAGACGGGCATGGATGTTGTGCCCTGCATCCGGTCGCCCGGTCTCCCGGATGAGCGGCGCCCCGCGTATATTGTTGCTGACAAGAGCCTGGCCGAACATGCAGGCCGGGACGGGGGAATTGCGCGACCCCGGGTTTCATCCGGACAGATGTCGGGATGCCGGTGGCTGATGACCGGATTGACATGTGCCGGACCGGTCCGCCCTGCAACGCCACCGCAGGCAAGGCCGGGAACGACACCATGGACAGCCCTGCCCTGCCCGCCGTCCTGACCGGTTCCACACAGGAACATTCCATACAGGAACAGGAGTCCGGCAGGAAATTGCGGGCCTGCACACTGCCACAGACAACTCCCTGTACCTGGGCAATTTTTCCCCTGTTTCCCCCCTGTTTTTTTCCCTGAATTTCCGGAGAAATCCGGGAGAGACCGGTTAGCAGCACACCGACCGCACAGCCAGCCACACTGCCGGTTTTCTCCCCTGCAGATTTAGAGCGGTTTTATGCCGTGTTATCAGTGGGTTGAAAATCCGCGTTCCGGACAGAGACGCTTTATCCGGGCGGATATACCCCCCGGATACCCGAAAGTCTCTACGGGCGTATTTCATCATCCGTTTCGGGGATTCAGGCCGGAGGGATCCTTACCCGCAGTCCCCGGATAAACCGCAGGTTTCGCTGTCCGGATCTCGGCATTGGCGATATCAATCAGGGTGGTGGTGGCGATGCGGGGCGGGTTTCATGGATCACCCGGAGGGCGCGGGTTCCGGGCGAGGTGACCGGGGGGCTTTGACAGCCGGGTACGACTGGAGTTCCGGGGGCACGCTGGATTGAAAGACATGAGGGGAGGCTCTTTGGCGCAGGGACTCTTTGCCGCTTTGATCCGGCGTTCCACCATGCGCCGTTCCCGGTCGATCAGTTCCAGCTCGATCAGGCGGCTCAGATAAGGCACGTGCCCCTTGTTCTCGGCAGCGCATTGCCGAGCCTGCTTCTCATACTCGCGCAACACCGTGGGCAGCTTGAGCTTCTTGAGGTGATCGGCCAACAAAACATTGGGGGTCTCATACCAACGGCCCAATTAATTGACCTTTATCCATTCTCGATCTGTGATTGAAGTTATGCGTTCAGGGTCGTTCGCAAAGAAGTTCCAGGCCTGGGCGCATTTTTCGAGGATGTCTTCATATGTGTCGAAGACAGAGATAGCGAGTTTGTTCGACCGCAGACAGGGCGATTCAGAGAAAGCCATTTTTTTGTTGGCTCAATTAGCATTGATTATGCGTGGCGTATTACAGGCAGGATGCCTGCTGCTGCGGCAAATATCGCGCGCGGCGTTTGGTGGCTCGGAAGGACGGCAAGGTGGAACCACCGAAGGCAGCTGTCCAGGTATTTGGTTGCGATACCCCGATGGCGGCGCGGAAAGGTCTTTAACCGCTCATGCCGACTGTTCACGGTTTGAATGTGCAATTCACCACGGACACGTTCTCCGGCGGTCCGGTTGAGACTTTCATGGCTGACGCCCGTTTCTGCGGCGCAGGGCGGGTACCCGGTGCAGCCATCGGTCACCGGGAGAGCGTCCCCATCAAGACGTGGCTGCAGAACCGTTTTGAGATGTTCGGCTGTCACCGCAGGCAAGACAGCACTGATGGCGGTGCCTGATCGGTCGACCGCAACGAGGACCGGAACCTGCTCCTTCGACAATCCGCGTTTTGAGGCCTTTCCCCCGCGTTTGCGGGCTTTTCGAGAGAGATTACGGTCCCCTTTCCGGCTGCGCGGAAAGAACGTCTCGTCGGCTTCGGCGATCCCGCACAGCTTGACCGCACCGACCGTTACAGCCTGAAGAAAGCGATGACGCCACCGAAAAGCTGTGGTGTCGGCCACCATACAACGCCCGTCGGACGCCTTTACCGTTTCGCCGTCGCGCAGGGAAGCTGCAAACTCTGCCCACCTGTCCTTGTGGCGCAAGCGGGCAAGCGGCGTCCCGGTCAGCGCGTTGAAGGTTTTGCGACAGCTTTTGCAAAAGAACCTCGTCAGGCCACTTGCATGGCCTCTGATGATCGCACCGCCCGAAGCGCAGTGCGGACAGATACGCCCCTCGCGAACAGTCGCCTCAAGGAGATCAATCACGCTTTCCAGCGACGAAACCCCGGCAACGAGCCGTCCGGTTTCAGCCCGTTGTTTCGATGAAAGGTTGTCGATCTCGTTAAGCCACACCAAAAAAGCCTGATGATCCATGTGCCGCACCCCATAATTTTGTTCACGGTGTGTTCTATACTCTTCCGCGTGAATTGACCTGAAAATTTTGTAGAGAGGCTGATTCAATTTGCCGCATGGTCATACGTATCACAGCATGCACTTTGAGAGCATGAACAAGCCCCACAAAACGGTTTCGCTCTCTGCCGACCAGCGTCTGGCCCTTGAGGCCCTTTGCCGCCGCCGCAAGGTTGAAGCACTTGTCTGGAAGCGCGCCCGTGCGTTTCTGCTGTTGGATGCAGAAGAAGACGCCGGAACGGTTTGCCGGATTCTGGATATCGGACCGACGGTTTTGACGGAGTGGCAGTTTGCCTTTTCCGGTGCGGGGCTGTCGTTCTTTGGCCTGAAAGATTACAGCCAGCGGCAGGGACACTTGAGTGTTACGCACGAACGGGCTTTGAAAGCCCATTTTGCCGAAAACCCGGCACGGAACGTAGACGAGGTCTGTGCGTATGTTCTGGCGGAATACGGGCAGAGCTACAGTTCCTCGGGAGCCGCCAGGCTGATGCGCCGCCTGGGGTTTGAGTATAAAAAGCCACGATTGCTGCCTGCACAGGCCGATGAAGTCAAACAGGCGGCGTTTATCGCCATGTATGAGGCCCTGATGGCCGAACTTGCAGCCGATGAGATGGTGGTCTTCTCCGATGCTGTGCATCCTGAGCATCAGAGCCGTCCTGCCCATGGCTGGTTCCCGAAGGGGCAAAAGACGGCCCTGAAGGCAACATCAGGGCGCAAGCGCCTCAATATTCAGGGCGCGCTTGATCTTGAAACGTTCCGGTTTACTTTTGTGGAAGGCGAGAAGATCAATGCCCAAACGACACGGGCCATGCTGGAAAAGCTGGAGCGCAACAATCCAACCAAAACGACCATCCATGTTTTTGTCGACAATGCGCGTTATCACCATGCCAGGAGACTCCAGCCCTGGCTGCACAGCCCCGAACGTCGGGTGAAGTTGAAGTTCCTGCCGGCATACGCCCCGCATCTCAACCCGATCGAGCGCCTTTGGGGTGTCATGCACGAATGGATCACCCATAATCGTCACTACGCCACATTCGATCAATTCACCGAGGCCATTTTCAACTTCTTCCGCCAAACCCTACCCGACAAATGGCGCGATTTTCGCGACACTGTTACCGACAATTTCAGGATCGTTTCTCTCAAGGAATACAAGCTGATCTGACCTCAAATCTTCAGGTCAATTCGGGCGCGGGAGTATAGTAAATTTGAAATCACAAAAGTGAGTCAGACATTAAGGCCGCTGGTCTCACTCATGATGCGCTCTCCGACAGCAGCGCCATATAGCTTGAGGCCTGCGTGGTCTGTACCGTTGCGCGCGGCAGATAGGGATAGAGCGACAGGTCAAGCCGTGCCGGGCGACGTTCCACCTGGCACAGCACCAAATGCTTGATCGCGTCAAAGGCGATCGCCCGATTTTGCAGCGCCACGCGCACCGCCGCGCACAGAACTGGCAGATCAAAGCTTTCCAGGAGCCGTAGAACCTGGACGAACTCACGTCGTCCCTGTCGGGCCTGACGCGCCTCCATCAAGCGGCGCAAGGTTTGCAACTCTTCAGGCATCTCCCAATCGGCCAAGGGCGCGGCCTGATCCAAAGCACCGGGCTTTCTCTCCAGAAGCGCAAAGTAATGCACCGGATTGAACACCATCTGTTCCCGTTCGCAGCAGCGGGGATGGCGGGCAATGATCTCGCACCCACAGCCGATCTCCACCACATCAACAAAGGCGCGGATCGTCACATCGCGGAAGCCATAGGTGCCGGGGACCGAGTAGTCGTTGGTCTTGTAGCGCACCAGGGATTGTGAACTGACCCGGCCAGTCGCTTTGGCGCAGGCCTCATAGGCTGCGCCTGGCAGCGGTGACATCGCCGTAAGATCGCTTTGGAGGCGTTCGCCAATCGTCTCCGTGTGGCCATGCAGGACTGCAGATTGTCGCTTGCGGCATTGCTCTTCCAGCCAAGCGTTGAAGCTCTCGATGTCGGGGAACTCCGGCAGCGGCACCATCATGTTGCGCCGCGACCAGCCAACCAGACCTTCCACGTTGCCTTTATCGTTGCCCTTGCCTGGGCGGCCATAACGATCATCAAATAGGTAGTGCGACAGCATCTCTGTAAACATCTGCGTCCGACGACGACGGCCATCCGCCTCGATCTTCGCAACCAAACAGCTGTCGTTGTCATACACCACCGACAGCGGCACCGCGCCAAAGAAGCCAAAGGCATGAACATGCCCGTCCATCCAAGCCTCGGATGTCGCCGCGTGACAGGCCCGGATATAGCAGGCATCGCTTTGGGGCAGATCGAAAGCAAAGAAGTGGACCTTCTGCTGAACGCCGCCCGGAACAACAACGGCCTCGCCAAAGTCCGCCTGGCCGTGTCCCGCTGGATGCGCCAGCGGAATGAACATCTCACGCGCCTTTTGACGATGGGAGCGAACGTAATCTTTCACCGTCGTATAGCCGCCCGTGAACCCTTTCTCCGCACAAAGCCGATCATAGATCCGCTTCGCCGTATGCCGCTGCTTCTTCGGGCGCTCCAGATCCGTCAGCAGCCACGCATCAATCGTCTCCGTGAAGCCGTCCAGCTTCGGCCGACGCACAGCCTGCTCACGGCGATACCCCGGCGGCACTGCAAACGCGCACATCTTGTCAACCGTTCCGCGCGCCAAGCCGAAATCCCGCGCAATCGACCGCTTGCTGCGACCCTCATCAAAATGCGCCCGACGCACCTGCAAATAAACTTCCACAGTGTAAATCCTCCAGCCCTCCCTGCTCAAACAGTCAGGACAAAAAGTGGACGACTTTTGCGCCGCCCGCACCGGTGAAATACCGGCGCTACTGTGGCCTAATTTTGCACCGCCCTATACAGTGTGAACTGATGAATTCTTGACGCCAGTGCAATCCCAGCATCGCGCATGTTCACAGCATAAGCGTGAGAGGCCGGTTGGTTTGGATCGAAGTGTTCGTTACATTGAGCCACTGTTATGTCGAACTCTGCTTTAAGAGTGGCAATTTCATCACCCAAGAAATCACGATATCTTAAAATCAATGGATTAGCGTGTTCAGCTATGAAATTGACGACATGCTGAACTCCAGCGGTACCATCCTCGTCGTTAACTCCGTCTATTAAGACCCGTTCAAATTCATTATATTGGGTGACGTACTCTGTATGCGCTGCCACAAATCCCTCTGCTGCAGCTCTGCTCAATACCTCTGCAATTATTTCATCCTTGAGATCCGCAATGCGCTTCTTGGTTTTGACGATGGCATAAATCCCTGCTGTGCTTGCAACGGTCAGCGAGACGATAGCTGCAATCAGCGCCGAAGCAATCTCTGGGTTTTCTTTCACGAGTTCAATCATTTACGTGTCCTCACATATAGGTGGTTTGCCCTGTACACGACAGTAGAGGTGGTTGAGGGCGCAGATCTGTGATTTTCATTGGGATTCTTCAATCTGAGACAGGAGCATCCCATGATCCGAAAAGCAATCGACACCCTCTCGGCGAAACTATCCGATGGCTTGTCGCTGAGCACTAGCCGCCTCGAAACGCTCTGCCTCCCGGTGATTGGCATTGTCAGCGTGCGAACGGTGAACCTGAGTCACATCAGTGGGGAGATGCCGACGCAGGCCAGGGTTGAAAGCACCTACCGTCGATTGCAGCGGCTTTTTCAGCATGTCAACCTCGGGAAAGACTGGTCTGCCCCTCTTGTTGTCCGAATGCCCGGGCTCTCCGGGAGCCGGCATCTGTGCCTTGATCGCACGAACTGGAAGATCGGGCGCAAAGAGATCAACCTGCTGGTTCTTGCCGTCGCCACGCGCCGCTATCGCGTGCCCCTGATCTGGACCGTGTTGGGCAAGGCGGGCAACAGCAACACCAGGGAGCGCATTGCACTGATGAAGCGCTATCTGGATCTGTTCGGGTCCGGAAGCATCAAGTGCCTTCTGGCGGATCGTGAGTTTATCGGCCTTGATTGGTTGACTTTCCTGCATGAACAGGACGTTCCTTTCATCATCCGCGTGAAGTCGAACCAGTACGTGACAGGCGAGGATGGCGTCCGGCAAAGTCTGCGAACCTTGCTGCGCACCTGCCGTGGCCCGCGCACATTCACGGCCCACTTCAAGGCTGCCGGGGGCACTGCGCCGCTCTGGCTGAACTTCGCAGCCAGGCGCATCAAGGGTAAGGAATTGCCTGTCGTTGTCAGCAACCAACCCGCCCATCACGCCCTGACCACCTACCGCAAACGCCGGGCCATCGAATGCCTGTTCGCCGAAGCGAAGACAAAGGGCTTCAACCTGGAAGACACCCGTCTCTCGATCGCCAAAAAGCTGAGCTTGTTGGTCGGTCTCGTTGCCCTGGCCATGGCATGGGCTGCAAGGGTGGCATCCACCAGGCTCGGAACACGGAAACGGCCTCGAAAGTCTCATGGGCGATACGCAAAATCCATCTTCCGTATTGGTCTCGACGAAATCGGAAGGCTCTTGCGAACCCAACCGGAACAAGCCTTCCGACACTGGCCCAAAATCAGGCAGAAAATCGCATGAGTCGTGTACAGGGACCGACGAGAAAATCCGGCGGTCACGCTATTGGACCCGAGCGGTATCGCGACTTTGCCATGGATCGAACAGGAAACCGCAGCGTTTCAGCGAGCACGCGCGTCAGACTGACTCCGCAGGTGACGATTTTGAGTGCACAGGGGAATCGCATGAGTTTCACCGCGTCAGGATTTCAAGCAGGAAGCGGTTGTTCCAGCCTGCCTTTTTCCGGTTTCCCCTGAGGGAGCGTTTACCTTTCACTTTGCCGAGCAGGTTCATCGCGATGTGCTTGATGACGGCGAAGTTGGCAGGTGCATGATCTTTTCGTACCCGGCTGTCGTCATCGCGGAAGGTAACATCAAGCACCCAGTGCAGACGGTTTTCAATTCCCCAATGAGAGCGTACGGCATGGGCAAAGCGCGCGGCGTCTTTTGGCAGGGATGAGATGAAGTACCGCGTTTGCCGTGTCGTCTTCCCGCCACTTTCCCGAAGCGAGACGACGCGGCCAATGCTGACCAACCCCTCCCAATGGGGATGGCGCTTTTTCAACCGGCCGATGGCGTCGCATTGGGTGTATGTTCGCGTTTCAATCCTACCCCTGTCGCCGTCAACCGTCTGTAATGATTCTGTGTTTTCCCGATCCTGTTCTTCGAACCACAGTTTCACGTCTTCATGGAGAAGCCCCTGATTGCCCTTCAGGGCCAGCACATAGTCAGCACCCTTGTCACGGATTTTGCAGGCGATCTCACGTTGGCACCCCATCGCATCCAGCGTCACGACCGCGCCCTCCAGGAAGAGCAAATCCAGGAGAACGGGGATGTCCCTGATCCCGTTCCTTTTGTGCGCGCCGGCTTGCTGGCCGGGCACGAGGCGTAGATCGTCATACCAGGCCGGGATCAGATGCAGAGGCGTTTCACCACCGGCCTTTGAGCCTCGCGCTGTCTTGCCGTCAATGGCAACGACCGTTCCTCCAACGCGCCCGGCCAACCCGGACGCCCACGCGGCAAAGGCTGCGTTGAACTCTTCAGGATCAAGCGCCCGAAACACCGTCGAAAGCGTGTCACGGGAGGGTATGCCATGCTCAAACGGAGCCAACTTGCGCAAGAAACCCAACTTTTCCTCGCCATAAAGGGCAATATCGACAAAACTCTCACACCCCGACACCTGTACACGACTCATGCGATTTTCTGCCTGATTTTGGGCCAGTGTCGGAAGGCTTGTTCCGGTTGGGTTCGCAAGAGCCTTCTGATTTCGTCGAGACCAATGCGGAAGATGGATTTTGCGTATCGCCCATGAGACTTTCGAGGCCGTTTCCGTGTTCCGAGCCTGGTGGATGCCACCCTTGCAGCCCATGCCATGGCCAGGGCAACGAGACCGACCAACAAGCTCAACTTTTTGGCGATCGAGAGACGGGTGTCTTCCAGGTTGAAGCCCTTTGTCTTCGCTTCGGCGAACAGGCATTCGATGGCCCAGCGTTTGCGGTAGGTGGTCAGGGCGTGATGGGCGGGTTGGTTGCTGACAACGATAAGCAATTCCTTACCCTTGATGCGCTTGGCTGCGAAGTTCAGCCAGAGCGGCGCAGTGCCCCCGGCAGCCTTGAAGTGGGCCGTGAATGTGCGCGGGCCACGGCAGGTGCGCAGCAAGGTTCGCAGGCTTTGCCGGACGCCATCCCCGCCTGTCACGTACCGGTTCGACTTCACGCGGATGATGAAAGGAACGTCCTGTTCATGCAGGAAAGTCAACCAATCAAGGCCGATAAACTCACGATCCGCCAGAAGGCACTTGATGCTTCCGGACCCGAACAGATCCAGATAGCGCTTCATCAGTGCAATGCGCTCGCAGGTGTTGCTGTTGCCCGCCTTGCCCAACACGGTCCAGATCAGGGGCACGCGACAGCGGCGCGTGGCGACGGCAAGAACCAACAGGTTGATCTCTTTGCGCCCGATCTTCCAGTTCGTGCGATCAAGGCACAGATGCCGGCTCCCGGAGAGCCCGAGCATTCGGACAACAAGAGGGGCAGACCAGTCTTTCCCGAGGTTGACATGCTGAAAAAAGCGCTGCAATCGACGGTAGGTGCTTTCAACCTTGGCCTGCGTCGGCATCTCCCCACTGATGTGACTCAGGTTCACCGTTCGCACGCTGACAATGCCAATCACCAGGAGGCAGAGCGTTTCGAGGCGGCTAGTGCTCAGCGACAAGCCATCGGATAGTTTCGCCGAGAGGGTGTCGATTGCTTTTCGGATCATGGGATGCTCCTGTCTCAGATTGAAGAATCCCAATGAAAATCACAGATCTGCGCCCTCAACCACCTCTACTGTCGTGTACAGGGATCAGAGATAGAAGATCAAGGCAAACCAAAGTTCGCCATTCATGCGATACCCCTGTTTGAGTGCAGAATTTCAGTTGCAAACCTCACTTGTTCACTTTACGTTCCCGCCAGCGTAATCTCGGGAGCAAATGCAGGTGGCACGAAATGGTCGATCAAATCGTCATCACTGAAAAATCCAGCCAAGCAAAAGATGTCCGGGTGGCCGTTGGCTCAGACTTCGGAACCATCCTCCCCGCAGAGGGGCACCTATTGGACCTCGAGGAGCCCGGGGAAGCCATGCCGGAATGGAAACGGTGGTCGCCGGTTCTGTTACGTCCCGACGGTTTGTATGCGACCCGTCCGGCGAAGGGGGGCAGCAAGGCCGCGAAGCTCAAGGTTATCCGCGAAGCTCTGCGCTCGGCAAAAAAGGTTTGGCTTGCCACCGACTGCGACCGCGAGGGTCAACTGATCGGTCAGGAAATCCTCGAGCACTTCGACTACCAGGGTGAGGTCGTGCGGGTTTTGTTTACCGCTCAAGACCCCCACACAATCCGTGAAGCGTTTCGTCGGGCGCGCCCAAACCATGAATATGCCCGCCTCTACGCAGCCGCAGTCGCCCGACGGCAGGCCGATCAGATCTACAACTTGTCGCTCACACGTACAGCAACCGTAACACTGGGCCGCAGCGCACGCGGTGTGATTGGCGTCGGACGGGTCAAAACGCCGACCCTGGCCATCGTGTGCAAGCGGGAGCTCGAAATCCGTGACTTCGTGCCTACGGACTATTTCGAGGTTGTTGCTACCGCATCGGCTGTCGAGGGCTGCTTCAGGATGCGCTGCGCGCCGAAGAACCGCATTCTCAAGCGGCAAACGGCCGAAGATATTGTACGAAAGGCCGATGGCTTCAGCGGTCCACTCAACGTCACCGTGGAAAACAAACGGCAAAGCCCGCCCAAACTGCATGACCTCCCATCTCTTCAAAAACTGTGCGCATCCCGGTTCGGCTGGGCCGCATCAAAGACGCTGGATGTGGCTCAGGAACTCTACGATGGACAGGGCAAAAAGATCATCACCTATCCCCGTGCCGAGGTGCGCTACCTGCCTGAGTCCCTGATTGCAGACGTCCCTGAAATCATCGTGGGCCTTCAGGTCGGTCAGTCCTACAAGGATATCCCGGTGCCTGCGCAGCCTGTTATCCGCAAAGGGCCTCGCGGGGCGTTCCACGACAAAGGCGTCAAGGATGCCAGCCATCACGCCGTGATCCCCAACACCAACACAATCGATACATTGAAAGAGGTCTGGCCGCGATTGTCGGCCGATGAGAAGAAGTTGTTCGACGTAATCGCGCGGGCCTATCTCGCCGCTGTCATGCCGGACTTTCGATTCCGGCAGACCATTGCCTTGCTGGATGTTTCGGGTGCCTCGTTTCGCGCGACGGGCAGGCAGTCATTGGATCCTGGCTGGCGTGCGGCCTTTCCGAACCGGGTCCCCGCGAGTGGGAAATCCGACGATGCTCAGGTGTTACCCATGATGGCAAACGGCGAGACAGCCACGCTGCATGACCCCAGGGTCGAGGCGAAGGAAACGCATCCACCACCGCGCTATAGCGAAGGTTCGTTGATCGAAGCTATGCAGAACGCCTGGCGCTTCGTCGAAGACGCGCCGTTGCGCGAGCGTTTGAAAGAGGCAAAGGGAATAGGAACACCCGCCACGCGGGCCGATGTCATCAACGGGCTCAAGCGGCAGAAGTTTCTGACCAACCAAAGCAAGAACATTGTCCCGACCGAAACCGGGCTGGAACTCTTCGGCGTGCTGAACCACGCCGACCCGACTTTGGTCGATCCCGGCGCGACAGCTCAGCTTGAGCACCTGCTCGACGATGTCGTCGCGGGAAAACAGCGGATGGTGGGCGCAATCGATGCAGTATGTCACGTCGCCGATCGCATCATTACCAATCTGAAGACCAAAGCCCGGACGGGCGACGGAACGATCCTGAAATCCCATGCGGCAAAAGACGGGTCTGACCGCCCTCCGACCCCGGCCATGAAGCGCTTTGCTGTGTCGATCGCACGCGAAAAGCGGCTCCACCTGCCTCGGGGCTACGCAACATCGAGTGCCGTATGCAGGGCCTTTCTCGAAGCCCACGCCCCCGGGAAGCCCGGGGATGTATCAGCCGGTTCGGGTGACAAACCGCCACGCGCCGCCCAACTCGCCTATGCAAAGAACATTGCGCAGGCAGACGGGATTACGATCCCGGCGGCGGCAATGGCCAGTTCCGCCGCCATGTCTGCCTGGATTGAAAAGCAGCGGGGGAGAAGACGGGACAAGGGCGGAGCGAGCGCGAAGCCCCCAAAACGCAAAGCGCGGAAACCAACGGAACGCCGGGGAGTGAAGGAAGACAGCAACTGAATGGAAAAATGATCGATTGATCAGGGTCAGAAAAACCGGCATCTGGCCTGGAACCCTGAGTTCGGGAAAGAGATCCGGACCAGACCCACGCTCAACATACCGGCCTGCGGCGCTTGTAAAGCCGCACTAATCAAGCAATAACCGCCTTGAAACACTTTGCCTTCCGGTGATTGGCATAGCCAGTGTTCGGACGGTCAATCCAAGCCATATCAGCGGCGAGATGCCGACACAGGCCAAAGTCGAAAGCACCTACCGCCGCTTGCAGCGTTTCTTCCAGCATGCAGCTCGTGGAAACTCAGGCCGGTAGGCCCCCGGAAGCGGCCTCGGCGAAACGCCGGGAACAAATGGAGCGGCTTGCCAACGGCGTGTCGGCAGCCACCGGGTGCCGCTCCGGTTGTTCGGAAATCACGGGTCCTTTCCGGCGGGGACGCATGTGGGTGTTATGTGCCGCACTTTCCAATGTCTGCGTGCCGATTTTTTTTGCATTTCGTTTCGTTTCGGATTTCCGTCGCCGTCAACCGATTGCAACCATTCAGGAAATTTTTTCCGACGGGTCATCTGAAACGAAATGGCCCCTGGGCTCGAAACGAAATGGCCCTCCCGAAACGCGCGGGGAAACCGCCGGAGGGGTCGCGCCGGAATTTGCGCGATACCGGCGCTGAAAAAATCGTCGGGAGGTCCGGCATGGCCAGCGGCAAAAAAAAACCTTCGCGCGAGGTGGCGCGCTCCGGTCCTGCCCGCAGTCCGGGGATCGGGCGGCTGCCGCCGGATGTCCCCGTGCCCTGAAACCCCGGGTCCGTTCTGCGGATCAGGTCCGGCAGGTCGCGGCGTCGATCAGGGTGTCCGGTTTTACCGGTCCCGTCCTGTTCGCCGGGGCAACACCATTGTTGCCGGGGCAGGACCGTGTGCCGACGGCGCGGGAGACGGGCATGGATGTTGTGCCCTGCATCCGGCTGCCCGGTCTCCCGGATGGGCAGCGCCCCGCGTATATTGTTGCTGACAACAGGCCGGTCGGACATGCGGGCCGGGACGGGGGAATTGCGCGACCCCGGGTTTCATCCGGACAGATGTCGGGATGCCGGTGGCTGATGACCGGATTGACATGTGCCGGACCGGTCCGCCCTGTAACGCCACCTGCGAGGCCGGGAACGACACCATGGACAGCCCTGCCCTGCCCGCCGTCCTGACCGGTTCCACACAGGAACATTCCATACAGGAACAGGAGTCCGGCAGGAAATTGCGGGCCTGTGTAAAACGCGGAGCAATATTGGGCCACAGAAGCGGCTGCATATCGCAGTTGTAGCGGAGTAAAAGTCCGCCAGTTTGTGCCCTTCGTTTATTCGGAGGGCGGGAGATGTATTCTGTGGATATTTATAGTCGTGTGCGCCGTGCTTGTTTGAAGGACGGTATGTCTGGCCGAGAAGCGGCGCGGTTTTTCAACATGGCGTAATCAGGATCAGCACTCAGTTACCCCTGTTATTCTGGATGCACATGCAATTGAAAAGGAGACTGACCAATGGAATATTTTGCTGGTTTGGATGTGTCCATGGAAGAGACGCATATCTGCATTCTGGATCGTGAAGGGGCCCTTATTCGTGAAGGAAAAGCGAGCTCAACACCAAAAGCGATCGCTGACTTCCTCGCTTCTGGACCACCATGTGCCAAAGTTGTATTTGAAACGGGACGGATGGCACCAATGCTTTACCATGGGCTGACGGAGCTTGGTGTCCCGGTTGTTTGCATCGAGAGCAGGCAAGCATATCAGGCCCTTAAATCTCTGGCCGGCCACAAGACGGACCGCAATGATGCCCGCGGTTTGGCACACCTGGCGCGGACGGGATTCTACAAGCCGACCCATGTCAAATCACTGTCAGCGCACGCAATCCGGTCGCTGATCGCAGCCCGCAAGAAGCTGGTCGGACAGCGTGTGACGCTCGACAATCAGATCCGCGGTCTGGTCGTCGTCTTCGGCGTGCGGCTGCCACGAGCTTTGTCTCCGGCATTCAAAAACGCGGCGCTAAAAGTTAGCGATGGAGTGCCTGGCCTCCATGCCGCAATTTGCGGACTGTTCGCAGCACGCGAAGCAATCCTCGCGGCGGTTGCAGCCATTGATGGCGACATCAAAAAGATGACCCGCAAATCCGAAGTCTGCCAGCGCCTTATGACGGTACCAGGGGTCGGTCCGATCACAGCATTGGCCTTTGCCGCAGCAATTGATGATCCGTCGCGTTTCAGGAAATCGCGTGATGTGGGGGCGTATCTTGGACTGGTGCCGCGACGGCATCAATCTGGTGAAATCGACTACACGGGCAGCATCTCAAAGCGGGGCGACGTGCGCGTCAGAACGCTTCTCTATGAGGCCGCCAATGTGATGCTGACGCGGTATGCCGCTCCGCTCAAATTGAAGACATGGGCCCTCGCAATCGGTGCGCGCTCAACGATGAGAAAGGCCCGAGTGGCTCTGGCGCGTCGTCTGGCAATCATACTTCATGCCATTATGCGAGACAAAACTGACTTCCAGTCCGCGTAAGGCTTACGAGGCGACAACGAGGATTCCTAAATCAAAGTTCCCATCTGGGACGATGCCCGAGGGAGGGCGTGAGACACGGCGCCGATTCTGTAGCAACAGCCAAGACCAACGGTATGATTGCGGTTTCAACATTGCCGACCCACACCCAGCCAACCCCATCATGAACCTCAGAGTTCGAAGAGAACAAAGGCAACCTCTGACATCAAAAGCAGGAAACTCAGGAAACACGCATTGACAGATTAGAGAACAAAGATCGTAAGACGATCGCGAAGATGCTGCGCCATGAACTTCCGCCTGGGTATCGTCGGTCGGAAGCGCCTCGGCGGCCAACGCTTGATGGTTATGTTGGTGTGGTCGATGAGATACTGCGCACAGACAAAGCCCTGATCAAAAAGCAGCGACACACGGCCAAGCGCATCTTTGAACGGCTGCGCGATGAGCATGGATATGCCGGCAGCCTGACCACGGTGACCTATTACGTGCGCGAGCAAAAACGGCGCACCAAAGAGGTGTTTGTGCCGTTGTCGCATCGGCCGGGCCATGCGCAGGTTGATTTTGGTGAGACGCTGGGCGTGATCGGTGGCGTGGAATGCAAGATCCACTTCTTCGTGATGAGCTTGCCACATTCTGATGCGGTGTTTGTGAAGGGATATCCAGCTGAGACAACCGAGGCGTTTTGCGATGGCCATGTGTCCGCCTTTGCATTCTTTGGCGGCATTCCGCAATCCATTCTCTACGACAATACCAAGATCGCCGTGGCTCGGATACTCGGGGATAAGACGCGCATCCGCACACGTCGGTTTACGGAACTGCAGTCGCATTACTTGTTTGATGACAAGTTTGGCAGACCCGCGCGAGGGAACGATAAAGGCAACGTTGAGGGCATGGTTGGATACACCCGCCGCAACTTCATGGTTCCCGCACCTCGCTATGACAGCTTTGATGATCTGAACGCACATTTGGAAGAGAAGTGTTTAGCACGTCAGGACGATACGTTGCGGGGTCACACCCAAACCATAGGCGCACGCCTGATGTCGGATTTGGATGCTCTGATGGGATTGCCCGTCGCAGAATATGAAGCCTGCGATCACGTCAGCACGCGTGCAACGTCGATCTCAATGGTGCGCTATCGCAGCAATGATTACTCGGTGCCAGTAGCCTATGCGCACCACGATGTTCATGTGCGTGGGTTTGTGCATGAGGTTATCATCGGCTGCGGCAATGAGATTATTGCGCGGCACAAACGATCCTACACATCAGCGGATATGGTCTTTGACCCATTGCACTTTTTGCCCCTGCTTGAACAAAAGGTGGGTGCCCTGGATCAGGCCGCGCCTTTGCAGGGTTGGCATTTGCCAGATGTATTTGCCACGCTGCACCGACTGCTTGAAGCCAGAATGGGTAAGCCGGGCAAGCGAGAATACGTTCAAGTCTTGCGCCTTTTGGAGACCTTCGAAATGGATGTTGTGCAAGGCGCAATCCAGCAGGCAATAGATATGGGTGCAATTGGCTATGACGCCGTAAAACACCTTGTACTGTGTCGGGTTGAGAAGCGGCCACCACGATTGGATTTGGACTTCTATCCATACTTGCCCAAGGCCAATGTCGGCACAACACGCCCATCCAGTTACATGAGCTTGATGGGAAGGACCGCGGCATGACCGAAGCCCCTCGGATTCTTCTACGGCATCATCTTAAACAACTGCGACTGCCAACGTTCCAAGGCGAGTATGCCAAACAGGCGCAGATCTGTGCTGCAGAGAACAAAGATCACATCCACTATCTGGCGCGGCTGTGTGAGATGGAATTGATCGACCGCGAACGCCGGATGATTGAACGGCGCATCAAAGCGGCGAAGTTCCCCAGCACCAAGAGCTTGGATAGCTTTGACTTCAAAATCATGCCAAGCTTGAACAAGCCCCTGACGATGGATCTGGCACGATGCGATTACGTTAATCGCAGGGAGAACATCATCGCGCTCGGCCCGTCAGGCACGGGCAAGACACACATCGCCCTGGGACTTGGGCTGGCTGCATGTCAAAGAGGACTGAAGGTGCGCTTCACAACGGCTGCGGCATTAGTCCATGATCTGATCGAGGCTCAAGATGAGCGGAGATTGCAGCGCCTTCAAAAGCAACTGACCAGCCAGAACCTGTTGATCATTGATGAACTGGGCTTCGTACCGCTCAGCAAATCTGGCGCAGAGCTGCTCTTCGAGGTCATATCCCAATGCTATGAACGCGGCTCCATCATCATAACCTCGAACCTGCCCTTCGATGAATGGACTGAAGTCTTTGGCTCTGAGCGGCTGACCGGTGCGCTACTCGATCGTTTAACCCATCACGTCCACATCCTCGAGATGAATGGCGAAAGCTATCGGCTCAAACACAGTCGCAACAACCGAAAATAACCAGCCCGCAATCACAGTCAGAATAATGCTGGCCTTATGGCCAGCATGCGCTTTGGCACGCTTCAGCTTTGTGACGAGCACGCGTGCAAAAGCGCCACAAAACATCAACCGAAGTGGCCCATTTTTACGCCGCGACATGGACCCATTTTACTCTGCGATTGACAGGCCTGCACACTGCCACAGACAGGTTCCTGTACCCGGGCAATTTCCCCCCTGTTTTTTCCCCTGTTTTTTTCCCTGAATTTCCGGAGAAATCCGGGAGAGACCGGTTAGCAGCACACCGACCGCACAGCCAGCCATACTGTCGGTTTTATCCCCTGCAGATTTGAAGCGGTTTTATGCCGTGTTATCAGCAGGTTGAAAATCGATGCTTTCAGCAGAGACGCTTTACCCGGGCGGATATACCCCCCGGATACCCGAAAGTCTCTACCGGCGTATTTCATCATCCGTTTCGGGTCTTCAGGCCGGAGTGATCGTTACCCGCATTCCACGGGCAAGGTTTCATGGAACCCCCGGAGGGTGCGGTGCCATAGACAAACCGGCCCCTGCCCCGAAGCGGTTTCAGCCCGGCACGGCAATCCGCAGCTTTTTCGGCACGAGGGTGTTCATCCGCCGGATATGCTCCGGCAGGCACAGGGTCCTGAAATCATATGTCCCGACCACATGCGCCCGCGCCGCCGGGCCCAGATGCTCGTAGGTGCCGGGATTGGCCAGCACGTCGATCACCTGATCCGCCAGCGCATCCGCATCAAAGAAATCCACCAGCAATCCGGTTTCGCCATGGGTGATTGCCTCGCGCACCGAAGGCACATCCGAGGCCACGATGGTGGCCTGCATCGCCATTGATTCCAGCAGCGACCAGCTCATCACGAACGGCATGGTCAGATGCAGATGGCAGCGGCTGATCTGAACCACCTGGCAAAAGCTCGAATAGGGTATCCGCCCCAGGAAATGCACCCGGTTCCAGTCGACACTGTCGCCGAGTTTCTCGGTCAACTCGGCGCGCAACCCCCCGGGGTGCCCGCTCTTGCGACCATAGGAGACATCGTCGCCGCCCACCACCAGCACCCGGGCCTGCGGACGGGCGGCCAGGATCCGGGGCAGCGCTGCCATGAAAATGTGAAAGCCGCGCACATGTTCCAGATTGCGGGCCATATAGGTGAACACCTCATCCCCGCGCGTGACCGGCCGGTCCAGCCGACCCAGCGACAGGGACACATCCGGGTCGGGGGCCAGTCGGTCGGTACGGATCCCGTCATGGCAGGTGTAGAATTTCGGATGGAACGAGGCCGGGAAGGTGTTCTTTTGCCAGACGGTCGGCACATGGCCCAGATCCACATGCTCGATATTGGCATAGGGCACCACGTTGCGGGCCTCCATAAGGAACGGCGTGTGATCCGAAACCGGATCGTCCGGGTCGAACCCGACCACACCGCCTGTGGCGTTATAGAAATATTCAAAGAACCCCAGAATAGGCACATCCGGCCAGATCTGTTTCATGAACAACAGCTCGCCCCAGCCGGTATGGCCCAGGATCAGGTCGGGCCGGAAGCCCTCGTTCTTCTCCAGCTCGCGGGCGGCCATGGCGGCGCCAAACCCCGCGCCGGTGGCCTCTTCCCAGACCCTGGACAGCCCATAGGCCCCGGCCCCGGGCTTGTGATGCGACTTGTAGACCACGGTCATCACCCCGTCGATCCAGGGCGCATTCCGGCGCTGTGTCAGGAACACGATCCGATGTCCCCCCTGTGCAACCAGCCACGTCAGCAATTCCCGATGCTGGCCCGGCATATTCTGGTGCACAAAGAGGATATTCATCGCAAGGATCCTGTCCGGTTAATGCAAAAGTCCCTTGAGACGGGTACCCTGGCCGTTCTTTTTGGTGGTGTAGCCTGATGTCCATCCGGAAATTCGCCGCCGGTTTGCACCGTGAAGCATTTTACCGGGGGCCTGCCCCCCGGTAAACCCACATTCGACACCCACATTCGCCAGGCAAACCGCCGGTTTCTCTGTCCTGACCGTGGCATTTGCGATATCAATACCCTGGCCTTTGCGACATAAATCAGGGGCGACGATGCCGGGGCGGATTTCATGGATCACCCGGGGTGCGGGTTTCGAGCGCGGTGGCCGGGTGGATTTTGACAGCCGGGTGCGGATGGCACGCCCTGAAAGAGGCCACAGCAAAACCCCGGGACCGGCTTGCCAACGGCGTTGTTGGCTGCCACCAGGAGCCGCTCCTGTTGTTCAGAAATGACTGCCCCTTCCCGGTGGGGATGGCTGGTGGGTGCCCGCGCCGCACCTGTCGACCTCTGCGTGGATTGTATCCGCCCGAGAATGTTTGCGGCAGTTTGCCGGATTTGCCATTATGTCCCGAACGGGAGACGTACATGGGCAGATCAGGTAAAGTCATTTCGGCGGTCATCCTTTGGGCTGCGTTGTGGTCCGGCAGCGGGCAGGCACAATCCAGTGTCCAGCCTTGCGGGAAGGATTTCCGGCAAACAGCGACAGGTGAGCAGGTCCTGGTTGCCATCGCCGCCGAAGGAGCACGTGAAGATGCGGTTTGATACGAGCCCCGCCGGGCGATTCGCACTGGCACCGGCCCGTGTCCACGAGGCCGAAGGGCCGGGGCGACGCGGCTTTGCCCTGCTGCAGGCCGCGCGGCATTCGGGACCGCTGATCCGGGTTCTCCCGGCCCGGGCACCCCGTTTGCCCATGCTTCGCGGCCTGCCTGACGGCGTGGGACAGCGATTGCATCTGGTTCGTACGGATGACGGGACCGGTCTTTTGTGGTCAGCAGAGGAATCCCTGCCCAGCCCCGGGCGTTGGCCTGGTTATTTCCGAGCCGGAAAAACCCCTGTCACCTACCGCAGGCAGGTGCCTGCAACCCGCCGGTTTCGCTGTCCTGACTGCGGCATTTGCGATATCAATCACGGTGGCGACAACGATGCGGAGCGGGGCGGGTTTCCTGGATCACCCGGAGGGTGCGGGTTTCGAGCGCGGTGGCCGGGTGGATTTTGACAGC
The DNA here is from genome assembly GCA_965207105.1 of Roseovarius sp. Classification (GTDB taxonomy): domain Bacteria; phylum Pseudomonadota; class Alphaproteobacteria; order Rhodobacterales; family Rhodobacteraceae; genus Roseovarius. The sequence continues at coordinate 65,850 of CBDBLS010000018.1, forward strand.
CGGGTGCGGCTGGAGTTCCGGGGTACGCAGCCCGGTTCGGATGGCGGTCTCCCTGTGATACGCGAGCGCGATGACGCGCCCGGACTGTCCGGTCCGGCGTCCTCGGCGTTGCGCGACAGCCGTCAGGGCAACACCGTCCACCGGTTCGACGGACAGTTCCGGCAAGCGGTCTATGGACGGCTCGTCGGCTACGAGGAAAGCACTTTCGGAAAAACCTGTATCCCCAGACGCTGCCTGAATGACGCTGACCTTCTCTCAAATCGAGCGGCCTGGTTTATGGGCCAAAGTCGACTTTTTGCGCAAAGGAAACCCCCGCAGCGCACTGCCACAGGGGTCTCGATACTGATCAATCGAACAGACTCAACCTGGCATCCTGGTCTTGCGCAGATAGGGCAGAACCTGCTCGAATTCGCCAAAGCGCTCTTTTGCGTCTTCGTTGGAAACTGCGGGCGTAATGATAACGTCCTCGCCGCTTTTCCAGTTTGCAGGGGTCGCCACCTGATGGTTGGCGGTCAATTGAATCGAATCAAGCGCCCGCAGAATCTCGTCAAAGTTCCGTCCGGTGGTCATTGGATAGGTCAGCGACAATTTGACCTTCTTGTCCGGGCCGATAATGAACACGGTACGTACCGTGGCATTGTCCGCCGGGGTCCGCCCTTCAGAACTGTCACCGGCACCGGCGGGCAGCATCTCGTATAGTTTGGCCACTTTCAACTCCGGATCGCCAATCATCGGATAGCTTACCTCGTTGCCGGTGACTGTGGTAATATCCGACTTCCAGCGGTGATGATCCTCAACCGGGTCAACGGAAATACCGATAATCCTGGCATTTCGGCTGGCAAATTCACCAGACATCCCGGCCATCGTTCCAAGCTCGGTCGTACAAACCGGTGTAAAATCTTTGGGATGTGAAAACATCACTGCATAACCGTCACCGATCCAATCGTGAAAACTGATCTCACCTTCGGTTGTATCAGCTACAAAATCAGGGGCGGTGTCGTTTATTCTCAAGGCCATAACTGTCTCCTCTCCTTTGTGTTTGTGTCGCATTGAGAATTTGATCAAATCCTGTCGGGAAGGATTCGCACAATCCCGCTGCAGAGTAGCACAGAGATTAACAATGCACCACGAAACCTTCGGCGGAGACCAGGGGAATCGCATGAGTTTCACAGCGTCAGGATTTCAGGCAGGAAGCGGTTGTTCCAGCCTGCCTTTTTCCGGTTTCCCCCGAGGGAGCGTTTACCTTTCACTTTGCCGGGCAGGTTCATCGCGATGTGCCTGATGACGGCGAAGCTGGCGGGGGCATGATCTTTTCGCACCCGGCTGTCGTCATCGCGGAAGGTGACATCGAGCACCCGGTGCAGACGGTTTTCAATTCCCCGATGAGAGCGTACCGCATGGGCAAGGCGCGCGGCGTCTTTTGGCAGGGACGGGATGAAGTATCGCACCTGTCCCGTCGTCTTGCCATTACTTTCCCTGACCGGGATGACGCGACCAATGCTGGCCGGACCCTCCCGATGGGGGTGACGCTTTTTCAACCGGTCGATGGCATCGCATTGGGTATATGTTCATATGTTCGCGTTTCAATCCTGCCCCTGTCGCCGTCAACTGTCTGTAATGACTCTGTGTTTTCCTGATCCTGTTCTTCAAACCACAGTTTCACGTCCTCATGGAGAAGCCCCTGATTGCCCTTCGGTGCCGACACATAATCAGCACCCTTGTCACGGATTTTCGCGGCGACCTCACGCTGACATCCCATCGCATCCAGGGTCACGGTCGCTCCCTCAGGGAAAAGCAAATCCGGAAGCACGGGGATGTCCCTGATCCCGTTCCTTTTGTGCGCACTGGCTTGCTGACCAGGCACAAGCCGCGGATCGTCGCACCGGGCCGGGATCAGATGCAGAGGAGAGGTGTTTCTCCACCGGCTCTGGACCCGCGCGCCGTCTTTCCATCAATGGCCACAACCATTCCACCAATGCGCGCGGCCAACCCGGACGCCCATGCTGCAAAAGCTGCGTTGAACTCTTCAGGATCGAGCGCCCGGAACACCGTCGAAAGCGTGTCACGGGAAGGTGTGCCATGCTCAAATGGAGCCAGGTTGCGCAGGAAAGACAGCTTTTCCTCACCATAAAGGGCAATATCGACAAAACTCCCGCAGCCGGACACAACCCCGCAAAGGCTCAAAAGCAGAACCTCATCAAGCGGATAAAGAACCTTCGTCTGTTGGCGTGGATCGCTGATGGTTGAGGCAAAAGATTGAAACGTAACGGCATTTTCCAAAGCGGCGTCCTGCGGACATAAACTTTGGAAAACTGAATCAGAGACAGAAGATCAAGGCAAACCAAAGGATGCCATTCATGCGATACCCCTGTCGTGCGTCAGCGACACAATCGCGTTTTAGCGGCAGTGATGTCGCCAGTGCCTGCGCGTTGCAATTTGATCCACCCGACCGTACGGTTCTGATCCGCCCGCTGATTTCCGGGTATCCGCCCACCGCTTCCCCGGAAGCGGTCGCAGCGAAACGCCGGGACCGAATGGAACGGCTTGCCAACGGCATCGTGGCTGCCATCAGGGGCTGCTTCCATTGCTCGGAAACCACGGGTCCTTCCCGGCGGGGACGGCTTGTGGGTGTTATGTGCCGCACTTGCCTACTTCTGCGTGACGGTTTTTTTGCATTTCGTTTCGTTTCGGATTTCCCCCGCCGTCAACCGATTGTAACCATTGAGCAAATTTTTTCCGACGGGTCATCCGAAACGAAATGGCCCTCCCCGCCGAAACGAAATGCCCTCCCGAAACGCGCGGGGAAACCGCCGAAGGGGTCGCGCCGGAATTTGCGGGGTACCGGCGGTGAAAAAACCGTCGGGAGGTCCGGCATGGCCAGCGGCAAAAAAACCTTCGCGCGACGGGACGCGCTCCGGTCCTGCACGCGGAATTCCCGCACCCGTTCTGCGGATCAGGTCCGGCAGATCGCGGCGTCGATCAGAATGTCATTGCCATCGCCGGAAAAGATAAAGTCATCGCCATCGCCAACATTGATCGTATCATTGCCACCGGTGCCGACAAGCATCTCGTCGGGGATCGCCGCACGGGCAGATGGATGTTTTGATCTCTCAGCCGCCTGTCCGGCGGGGGCCACCACACCTGTCCCGGCATTGCCATGTGTGGACGGTTCCTGTTTTGCAAGGTTTTTTTGACGCCGTGATCATAGCGGGTTGCGGTCATGTGTCCGGCCTGTTTTTGCGGCAATAAGGCCGCTGGCCCTGATGAAGTCCGCGTGCCAGTTCCCTATCAAGTTGCCGGACTACTTGTATCCTGGCAATACCTCGGGGTGTTCTGACTGCGGCTTGCTTTGATCATCATCACGTCTATTGCCCTTGCATCCTGAAGCGCAGTTTTGGTGCTCGGTCTTCCGAGCGCGCTTATGTGGCTTGGTACGTTCCTCCTCTTGCCAGGAGCGCCCATACGATCCGCGCAGTTTTGTTGGCCATTGCGACACTAACCAATCGCGGTGCCTTGCGTTCCAGCAGGCTGCGGATCCAGGCAGCGGTGCGGGTTTGTGTATCAGCAACATGCCTGAGAATGGCCGTTGCCCCAACCACCAGGAGTTTGCGCAAATAACCATCACCCATCTTGGTAATCCGCCCCAACCGCTCTTTTCCGCCCGAAGAGTTTTGCCGGGGGACCAGCCCGAGAAAGGCTGCGAACTGGCGTCCGGACCGGAATTGCGAAGGGTCCGTGACAGAAGCTGCCAGGGCTGTCGCTGTCAGCACGCCAACTCCTGGAATGGTTGCCAGGCGCTGACTGGTATCGTTCTGGCGGTGCCACACAAGGATCTCACTATCAAGTGCGCGGATCTGCTGGTTCAGGTTTGCGCGCTGATCGGCCAGGCTCAGCAAAGCGGTTCTCGCTATTTGTGGGATGTCTTCATTGGCACCCTCTTCAAGCTGTAGCAGCAATCGGGAAATATTTTCTGGCCTTTGAGGCGCAATGATCCCCAGCTCAGCCATGTGGGCGCGCAGCGCATTTATCAGCATCGTGCGTTGCCGTACCAGAAGATCGCGCGCCCGATGCAGCATCATAACTGCCTGCTGATCCACGCTCTTTATGGCCACAAAATGCATGTTCGGGCGCGTAACAGCCTCACAGATCGCCTCAGCATCCGCCGCATCATTCTTTTGTCGCTTCACGTATGGTTTTACATAGGCGGGAGGGATGAGCTTCACCTCGTGGCCGAGTGCTGTGATCTCACGCGACCAATGGTGGGACGTCGCACAGGCTTCAATGCCGATCAGGCAAGGTGGCAATTTAGCCAGAGTATCCAGGACTGCGTTCCGGCGAAGCTTCTTCTGTAGAACGGTTTGTCCTGTCGCATCGATCCCGTGAAACTGGAAAACTGACTTTGCAATGTCGATCCCTATCGTTGTAATTTCCATCTGGGCGGTTCCTTTCAAAGCTGGTTCATACCCCAGCACTTTGGCACATTGCGATGCCGGTGGGTGGAACCGTCCAACTCATCAAGTTGGTCAGCGTTACTGATTTCGGTACAGGGTGGTGCATGAAAATACCGACGTCAATGCCCCGCCTGAAGGGGTCAGGGCAATCGCATCTGGAAATCCAGGCCCTTCGCTGACGAGCATAGCATGAACTTTTTGGCTCTCTACGTTGCGTTTCTGGTCAGGTTTGGCTCAATTAGCATTGATTATGCGTGCCAACCTGTAATAGAACACACCATGAACAAAATTATGGGGTGCGGCACATGGATCATCAGGCTTTTCTGGTGTGGCTCAACGAGATCGACGACCTTTCATCGAAACAACGGACTGAAACCGGACGGCTCGTTGCCGGGGTATCGTCGCTGGAAAGCGTGATCGATCTCCCTGAGGCGAATGTTCGCGAGGGGCGTATCTGTCCGCACTGTGCTTCGGGCGGTGCGATCATCAGGGGCCATGCAAGTGGCCTGACGAGGTTCTTTTGCAAAGGCTGTCGCAAAACCTTCAACGCGCTGACCGGGACGCCGCTTGCCCGCTTGCGCCACAAGGACAGGTGGGCAGAGTTTGCAGCTTCCCTGCGCGACGGCGAAACGGTAAAGGCGTCCGACGGGCGTTGTATGGTGGCCGACACCACAGCTTTTCGTTGGCGTCATCGCTTTCTTCAGGCTGTAACGGTCGGTGCGGTCAAGCTGTGCGGGATCGTCGAAGCCGACGAGACGTTCTTTCCGCGCAGCCGGAAAGGGGACCGTAATCTCTCTCGAAAAGCCCGCAAACGCGGGGGAAAGGCCTCAAAACGCGGATTGTCGAAGGAGCAGGTTCCGGTCCTCGTTGCGGTCGACCGATCAGGCACCGCCATCAGTGCTGTCCTGCCTGCGGTGACAGCCGAACATCTCAAAACGGTTCTGCAGCCACGTCTTGATGGGGACGCTCTCCCGGTGAGTGATGGCGGCACCGGTTACCCGCCCTGCGCCGCAGAAACGGGCGTCAGCCATGAAAGTCTCGACCGGACCGCCGGAGAACGTGTCCGTGGTGAATTGCACATTCAAACCGTGAACAGTCGGCATGAGCGGTTAAAGACCTTTCTGCGCCGCCATCGGGGTATCGCAACCAAATACCTGGACAGCTACCTTCGGTGGTTCCACCCTGCCGTCCTTCCGAGCCACCAAACGCCGCGCGCGATACTTGCCGCCGCCGCAGGCATCCTGCCTGTAATACGCCACGCATAATCAATGCTAATTGAGCCTCAGGTTTTGATGTTTTTCAACCTCAATGTGGCAGGACAAATCCAAATGCGATTGCCCTGCTGAAGGGGTACCGCTTTCCCCGTGAAATCACCGCCTGCGCCGTCCGGGCTTACCACCGGTTCGCGCCGGGCACGACGGATGTTGAGGATCTGCTTGCCGAACGGGGCGTGATTGCAAGCCGCGAAGCGATCCGTCTATGGGTCAATCGTTTCGGGGCGCATTTTGCCGCTTGCATCCGCCGTGACCGACCACGCCCGAACGACAAGTGGCCCCTCGACGAGGTTGTGGTCCCGATCAACGGCGTGACGCATTGGCTCCGGCGCACAGTCACCGCCGGGGGCCATCCATGCAACGGTGATACGCTCGATATTCCGGTTCAGACGCGCCGAAATGCCAAAGCCGCCAGGCGCTTCATGGCAAGGCTGATCGCGCAATCTGGCCAGCCAGGGGTCGTCATCACAGACAAACCGCGCAGCTGCATCAAGCCGATTGCCCATCAGGCACCGGACGCCGGTCATCGCGCCCGCAAAGGCCTCGACAACAGGATTGAAGGCAGTCACAGGCCGACGCGGCGACGAGAGAAAACCATGGGGCGGTTCAGGTCGCCGGGACAGGCACAACGCTTCCTCACCGCACATGACCGGATCAATAGACCTGTTTCGCAACAGGTAGATTTCCGCTATTCCAGCTTCACCGAAGCAGTGGAGTTTGCCGGAATGGCCGTACTGAAAGTTTTACGGGCACGTCCAGAGTTGTTTTTCCGCCTTTCGGAATACGTCCGGCGGATTTTGATGCTCCGGTTTGTCAGCTTCACCCGATTTGGCTTGCCGGTGAAGCCGCGCGTTTGTCCCGAAAGAACAGACAACGGGCCATCGGGGGCGGCAGGAAGTATCGGCTGCAACTGGCGGAACAAATGCTTTTGTGCCTGATCCATTACCGCACATACGCCGGCCAGGCCTTTGTTGGCCTGCTTTTCGACATTTCCAGCCCCACAGTTTGCCGCCGCGTTCGCGCCATGACGACGGTGATGGCTGGCCATTTTGCCACGCCGGAGCGCAGGATCAAATTATCGGCACAGGAAAGAAACGATCTTCCCTATCCTGTGATTGATGGTACCGGGCGCCCTGTTCAGCGCCCCGGGACGCCGTCAAGGCGCAAGGCCAGGTATTCAGGAAAGAAGAAACGCCATACAGCGCCGCACCGGATCATTACCGACGACAGGAAAAGTATCCTGGCCGTTGGTCCTGCACAGCCCGGGCGAAAGCACGACAGGCGGATATATGATGAAACGCGCGTGGACAAGCCCCCCGGTGTGCCTGTCCCGGGCGATCCCGGTTATCCGGGAACGTCGCTGGAAGTCCCGCTCAAAGCCTCAAAGAACCATCCCCTTACCAAAGACTACAACACATGGCACGCAAAGCTGCGCATCGGCGCAGAGCATGGAATTTGCCGCATGAAAAAGTTCGGGATTTTTGCCGATACCCATCGCAATAATGGCCAGGCAGATATGATCGCAAGGAATGCAGCGGCCCTGGCAAACCTGAATTTGAAAACAGCCTGACCAAATGGGCAGGGATACCTCCGTTCAAAAATAACCGCCCTTATTGCGAATCGAGTCTAGTGGTTTGGATACGATGCGCTTTCAAAACACGCCAAGCGCGACCTGTCCACACGCAAGGTAGCACGCTTGCATACTTATTTTACGCGTGAAGCCCGTTGCTCGGGGTCAGTGAAAATGACACACCCTCGCGCTGCTTGAGGCGGGCAACCATGGCGAACAGGTTATCGGCGCGCGGATTGCCCTTGGTGCTGAGCATGCGCATCAGGCTTTTGGGGTCTTTCTGCATATCCTCGGCAAGGGTCTCAAACCCGACGGTGGCGTTCACGTAGTCACGTAGCAGCACCTTGCCCGTTTCGAGATCGTCGCTGAGCATCGCCTCGATCGCCTCACGGAACAGGCCAACACGGAACTCAGGATCGCGCTCGGCGCGCGCCTTGACGGTGTCTTTGAAATCTTTGGTCAGTGGCATGTCAGTCTCCTTTCTGTATTCGGGTTTTGTAGCTGTCCCAAAATGCCTTGGCATGCTCAATGTCCTTTGACTGGCGTTTCTTTGTACCGCCACATAGCAGGATCACAAATTTGTCGCCGTCCTGGCCAAAATAGGCGCGATAGCCTGGACCAAAGGTGATGCGCCGTTCAGACACACCCTGCCCTACTGGTTTCACATCGCCCAGGTTGCCGGTCTCGATCCGCGCAAGCGCGGTTCTTACCTTCAGGGCTGCGAGCGTATCGAGCCTGGTAAACCAATCATCGAACGGCGCTTTTCCTTCTTCAGTGACATAGACAACAAGCTCAACCATAGAAAGATATGGTGCCATAAACGTTACCAGACGTCAAATTTTTCCTTCCAGGCAAAGAAGGTATCCCCTGTATTTGCCTTACACCCCATTAGGGGTCGAGGCACCGTCCTGCCGGTTTGGTGCGCTGCCCCCCTGTACACGACAGTAGAGGTGGTTGAGGGCCAGATCTGTGATTTTCATTGGGATTCTTCAAATTACGATGGAGCCTCCCATGATCCGAAAAGCAATCGACACCCTCTCGGCGAAACTATCCGATGGCTTGTCGCTGAGCAATAGTCGCCTCGAAACACTCTGCCTTCCGGTGATTGGCATTGCCGGCGTTCGAACCGTCAATTTGAGCCACATTTGCGGTGAGATGCCGACGCAGGCCAAGGCTGAAAGCACCTGCCGTCGATTGCAGCGCTTTTTTCAGCGTGTCAACCTCGGGCAAGACCGGTCTGCCCCTCCTGTTGTCCGGATGCCCGGGCTCTCCGGGAGTTGGCATCCGTGCCTTGATCGCACGAACCGGAAGATAGGGCGCAAAGAGATCAACCTGTTGGTTCCTGCCGTCGCCACGCGTCGCTATCGCGTGCCCCTGATCTGGACCGTGTCGGGCAAGGCCGGCAACAGCAACACCTGCGAGCGCATTGCACTGATGAAGCGCTGTCTGGATCTGTTCGGGTCCGGAAGCATCAGGTGCCTTCCGGCGGATCGTGGGTTTACCGGCCTTGATTGGTTGACTTTCCTGCATGAACAGGACGTTCCTTTCATCATCCGCGTGAAGTCGAACCGGTACGTGACAGGCGGGGATGGCGTCCGGCAAAGTCTGCGAACCTTGCCGCGCACCTGCCGTGGCCCGCGCGCATTCACGGCCCACTTCAGGGCTGCCGGGGGCACTGCACCGTTTTGGCTGAACTTCGCAGCCAGGCGCATCAAAGGTAAGGAATTGCCTGTCGTTGTCGGCAACCAACCCGCCCATCACGCCCTGACCGTCTATCGCAAACGCCGGGCCATCGAATGCCTGTTCGCCGAAGCGAAGACAAAGGGTTTCAACCTGGAAGACACCCGTCTCCCGATCGCCGAAAAGTCGAGCTTGTTGGTCGGTCTCCCTGCCCTGGCCATGGCATGGGCTGCAAAGGTGGCATCCACCAGGCCCGGAACACGGAAACGGCCTCGAAAGTCTCATGGGCGATACGCAAAATCCATCTTCCGCATTGGTCTCGACGAAATCGGAAGGCTCCTGCGAACACAGCCGGAACAAGCCTTCCGACACTGGCCCAAAATCAGGCAGAAAATCGCATGAGTCGTGTACAGGGGCGCTGCCCTATCCGTCAGAAGCCTCGGTGAAAAGTGAATGTTAATCTGCTTTCGGAGCCGTCCCTTGCTTGCCTTGCTTGCGCCCTAAAAAAAGAACAGCACGAACCCCGCCACAACGGGTGGGTGTTCGCCTTGCCTGGATGCTTTGGATATTGCGCGTGGCTTCGCTCCCGCTTCACGCTCTTGTGGCGGGGTCAAGCGCCTCGACACGCCTGCTGCGGACCGACCATCGTGCCCATAAAGGTCAGAATAACGCGATGGAAGTGTCGCACAGGCCGAGCCGTAAACGAGAAAAGATATTGGCTCAATTAGCATTGATTATGCGTGCCAACCTGTAATAGAACACACCATGAACAAAATTATGGGGTGCGGCACATGGATCATCAGGCTTTTTTGGTGTGGCTCAACGAGATCGACGACCTTTCATCGAAACAACGGGCTGAAACCGGACGGCTTGTTGCCGGGGTTTCGTCGCTGGAAAGCGTGATCGATCTCCCTGAGGCGAATGTTCGCGAGGGGCGTATCTGTCCGCACTGTGCTTCGGGCGGTGCGATCATCAGGGGCCATGCAAGTGGCCTGACGAGGTTCTTTTGCAAAGGCTGTCGCAAAACCTTCAACGCGCTGACCGGGACGCCGCCTGCCCGCTTGCGCCACAGGGACAGATGGGCAGGGTTCGCAGCTTCCCTGCGCGACGGCGAAACGGTAAAGGCGTCCGACGGGCGTTGTATGGTGGCCGACACCACAGCTTTTCGTTGGCGTCATCGCTTTCCCGAGGCCGTAACGGTCGGTGCGGTCAAGCTGTGCGGAATCGTCGAAGCCGACGGGACGTTCTTTCCGCGCAGCCGGAAAGGGGACCGTAATCTCTCTCGAAAAGCCCGCAAACGCGGGGGAAGGGCCTCAAAACGCGGATTGTCGAAGGAGCAGGTTCCGGTCCCCGTTGCGGTCGACCGATCAGGCACCGCCATCAGTGCTGTCTTGCCTGCGGTGACAGCCGAACATCTCAAAACGGTTCTGCAGCCACGTCTTGATGGGGACGCTCTCCCGGTGACCGATGGCTGCACCGGCTACCCGCCCTGCGCCGCAGAAACGGGCGTCAGCCATGAAAGTCTCGACCGGACCGCCGGAGAACGTTTCCGTGGTGAATTGCACATTCAAACCGTGAACAGTCGGCATGAGCGGTTAAAGACCTTTCCGCGCCGCCATCGAGGTATCGCGACCAAATACCTGGACAACTGCCTTCGGTGGTTCCACCTTGCCGTCCTTCCGAGCCACCAAACGCCGCGCGCGATACTTGCCGCCGCCGCAGGCATCCTGCCTGTAACACGCCACGCATAATCAATGCTAATTGAGCCAACCCGAAAGCACCTTTCATGCGTTACCCTTGATTCCCCGCAAAGGCATGGGTCTGGCGACCTAACTCTGCTTGTGTGGCCTGAGACTGATTTGCAGCGCTTGCATATCGATCTCTTCAGTAGAACCATTCAATTTGCTTAGAAATGCCAGCAGATCGTCCTGTCGCGGTTGGCCAAAAGCCAACCGGTAGATTGCGACAGATCGCCGAAGCCATCCCATTAAAGAGGATTCACGACTGTAGGGCAAACTCAACACATAGCGCTCGATGCAGGTTTTGCCTTCCAACAGCCAGAATGGTTCCAGACCGCCCCCGCGTTTGGCACGTTCTTGAGCAGTGTCAAACATCTGCCCCCAAACGTCCTGACCCGCGCCGACCATAGTTTGAGGCTGAGAAAAGCGCTCCGCAAGATTTTGACGAATTGCGAGGTTTTTGTAACGATGAATGCGCCCTTCGCGCTGTTCCAGATCCACCGGATTGGCTGGCAAATTCCAGTGTACAAGGCGGTGGCAATATAGATGAAAGTCCAAACCTTCCTGGCCGATCGACGTGGAGGCAAGCACGAATGGTCTGAACGGTGAATTGAAAGCAGTGCGAATGGTATCCGTTCGCTGAGCGGCAGCATCCTCCTGACCTTTTGCAACCAAACGGGTCGCGAAGCGGCCCCGCATTCCGAATGGTTTGAGGGTATGGATACGCCCACAGCGAGCCTGGTACCGTTTGATTTCAATCCGGGCTGGTTTAAGCGAGAGCGCTTCATCGATAGCCTTGGAAATCACGGTAACCGCATCGGCCGGGCTGGCGTCTGTCTGTCCCTCTGCTTCAAGAAGGACGTGTACATACTCATCCAAAACGGATTGAAGGTCGTTGTCGACGCAATGATGCAGGACAGATTGCCAATAAAATTCGTTGCTTTTGCCGCGCAGTAACGCTTGGCTTTCAGGCTGATTGAAGAGCCCGAGAAACGCCCTCCCCACTCGAACTGCGGCGTTCAAGAGTGTGGGGTCATCATAAGAAAGATCGGGCGCAATACGGTGAAGGGCACGCAGCGCGCAAGTCGCAGGACTGCCCAACGCCAAATCAGTCAAGTGATCAAGCAACCTGTCGGATTCCGGCTGTCCGATAATATGTTCCGAACGCGACGCTTCCTTCAGAGCATCTATATGTTCAACCCAATTTTCGAGACCATCTTCGCGAATTTCGTTGCTCAGGATTCCGCCCCTGGCGAGCCATGATCGGAAAGCCCCATAATCCTGGTCGATGAACGCTGCACAGGCCCATTCCCAAGTCTCGGCACGGGCACTCCTTCTCTCATCTCCACGCCCATCGGCCCGTTTTTGCAAGCGCGCACCACGCTCCTGAGGCCGAATTTTTTCTTTGACCATTTTTGCGTGCGGCACCAATTGTTTCCCGGCTGCGACACGCATAGCTGGCGCGTCAGGCACGGGCTCACCACTACGGAAAATTGTCAAAGGGTCCACGGCTTTAGCAAGCGTCGGAGAAGGGATAACCAATGGCAAGGTGCGCAAACCTGTCAGGCGCCTTTTCCTTTTGGTCTTTCGGAAGTTCAAAGGTTGCGTTTGCTTTCTGAACGCGTCGGAATAAGCGTCTCCGAATTGATCCATCCCCATGGCGCGCTCGCTTTCGTACGAAAGCAGCGCTGCTATCGCGTCTGGTACCATCGCCCATTGTGAAAAAATGAGCAGCTTGCTAGCCGAAGTGCGCGGTCCGAAATAAGGCAGACTTGGCGGCAACCACAGCCGGATCGCCATATCGTTCTGAAAGGCAATCTTTTTCAAGGCACGCATACGACCGTTATTATCCGGAATGGCGCGATAGGCCTCCACTGCGCGTTTGTCGATCTGCGCCGATTTGGCGCCTTTGATTGCGTCAACCAATGCTTCGGGCGGCGCGTCCTTGAGATGCTCCAACCGTTGTCCAAGCTTGTAGTCGCGCACGAAACTGAGAAGATACGGTACTGACTTCCAATACTCTACAGTGCCCGGCGCATCTGCCGCGTCTGCAACGCACGCTACTGCGCGGGCTTCTATAAGATCACCTGCCTCCACTGTCACTGGGACGTCGATATCCTGCATCATGGCGTCTCGATCTGCCGTTTCAGGTACTCGTTCGGTGCGGGCAATCACACGCCGCAGTGTTCCTTCGATGCCGGCTTTTATGTCTTTTGCGGCATCAAAACCTCTTGGAAGGGTCTGCAAAGCGTTGCGGAACCGTCGCATCTCGGTTTCCAACTCGGCGCGGACCTGCGCACCGCGTTCCCCAAAGAGGAAATCAAGAACATCCAGAAATTCACGGTAGTGATCGCCGACATCGGCATCATCTTCACGAAGCGATAGCATCCTGTATGGTGTGGCGGATAGCAGAAGCACCTTGGCTTGGTTGCCATCGGGGTCCACCGCGTCAAAAAGCTTGTGTGCAAGTTCTGCAGCCTCACTGTCACCGTGCAGAAGTTCCGTGAAACGTTGGAATTCATCGAGAACGATCAGGTCCGGCTCCAACGCCTCGGCACTTTCACGGGCAAGTATGGTACGCAGTTCACCGACAATCGTTTCGCGCCAGCGGTTTAAGTCCCGGTCCTTTTGCCGAAGCCCCTTGTAGCACTGAGCGCATGCCTCAAGCTCCTCGAGCAGGTCCGGCCGCTTGGAGATTGCCTTCTGAAACCTTTGCGCAATCTGCGGCTCAACGGGTTGGGCATCCATCCAGCGGCGTGTGGACCTCCAGCCGTCCTTCCCGGCATAGCCCTGAAGCATGCTGGCGACGGCGCGACGATCTTGGAGAAGATTCCAGATCAGTCGCAGGATGAGGGCGCGTTCATGTTTCATGCCGCCGCCCTGTTTCAGGTCCAAGGATGTTCCCGGCGTCAGACTGAAGAAGTTAACCCCTTTTTCCTTGATCCCGCCAGCGCGTGCCAGTTCCAATGCCAGCATCGTCAAACGTGTCGGTAGGACCCGGGCCTGCTCGCCTCCTATCACGTTCAACCGGGCTACGTTTTGCTTGGCAATCGCACCGTTCGAGCAGACATAGACAATATCGATCCGTGGCACTGTGTCTTGTAGCGCTTCGATGATGCGGGCGATCACCCCACGCGCAACCATTGTCTTTCCGAGGCCCATCTCATCAGCCACCAAAAAGTGTCGGACTGCATCGGGATCGCTCAGTAGTCTGCGCACCACATAGTCCACAGTGGTGCGCTGAAATAGTTTCAGCGCGCGGAGTGCGCGCTCGGCGTCGAAACGTTCAGCCATTTTTTGACTCCTTCGGTACGACCTCCCGGAATGTTTCCCATAACTTCATGAAATCAGACGGGATAACTTCGCTTTTCCCGGTGTCAGGGTCACTTAAACGGGTAACCAACCTTTCAATGTCGCGCAATTGACTGCCGTCTCCAGCCAGGGCTCGGACCATATCTTCGAGGAGTGGGGCGTCACCGTTTCCTGATAATTCGCCGGAGAATTGTCCGCCTCGCCCGGCCGCAAACAAGGCTTTCGCAGCCTCCGAAACGTCTCCAAGAAGAAGCCGGATGTAGCGCAGGAATGCCTCTTTGTTTTCAATGAGTGCACGCAGAATTTCCGAGGTACGGGTCTCTGGCAGATCGATGAGTTCCGTTCCCAGGGTGAACTCCTGTTCGATACCCGTCTCTTTGTCCGTCAGTTGCACGCCGATCCAGCGTGTTACATCCTTGAGCGACTGCCGAGCCAGGACTTGTTCCCTGCCATCAAGTGACGAACGCTTAATGCCGAATGCGCTACCGGCGACCAAAGGCCAAATACGGCAGCCCGTTGTTTCAGGAATGTGTACTGCGTTTATCGCCGACAGGTGGAGGCTGACCAAATCACTGGCACCCATCTCACATCGCATCTTCAGATGAGCTTGCGCCAGTTGCCGCCGAATCTCGTCCAGCCGCGCCTCGGCAGCTTCCTCAGATGACGCATCCTCCGGAATATATGGTGCGAAGTCGCGCAAGTACTGACCCAGATGTTCAGGCGAAAGCTGTTGTTCGACTGTGCCCAAATCACGGCTGTATCCCGATAGCGTCGCAAAGACCTCCACATTCTCTCCACTGAGCAGAGCGGCGCTCGTTGCGTTTCCCGACCCCATCGTGATTTCCGTTCTGGAATGCCGCTCGGTGATGAAAGCCTTGGCGTGCAGGCCACGTGCCGGAACGGGTCCTTTGGCGATGCCTTCTTCAACCTCCTCTCCATCTTCGGTTTCGGCTAATTTATCAAGAACGCGGACAGAGCTGAAACGTTCTAGCGTTTTCCGCTTCAACCGGGCCAATTCCTCGCTCCTCCCCAGCAGAAACGCGTTTTCTGGCCCGACGCTACCGGCTAGCTTCCTCAAAGCGCTGTCGGTGACAAATGGGCAGATGATACCGAGGCTCTTGCCAACCTTTGGACGCCAAACGCTGTCGGTGAGCCCATTAACGGCAAACCGGATGTCACACACGTTCTCTGGCGGAATCCAACGTGCTTGTGCCAAATCATTAGCAAGCGAAGTCACCATGTCCCTTACGCGATCCGGCGTTGCGCGACCGGAAGACAGGCTTGGCAAGGCGCGGATAAGTGAAACAAGCGGCGCATTTGCGGTATTGGTCGAATTTTCCGTTGCCCCATCCAGGGACAATGACAAGTCCCAGGACGCGTCGGTCGTCAGGTTGCGCGACAAAAGCGCCAGCCGGAGGCGCGAAGGCCCTCGCCCGCCAAGTGGCTTGAAACGCAAGAGCCAGAGTTTGGGGTGAAACGCACCACCACGCGGAGCATTCACTTCCGTTACGGTCTCTTCCAAAAGCGCTGTCAAACGATTGGCTCCCTTTGGTACGGCTTTTATACGCCCTGCTTCGCAAAAGACGGCGATGCTCGATGACAATCGTTCCAATCCTTCCAAAAGGGCAAGCGGCGTGTCGAGAGTCTCCTGACGGTTCTCGGCGGCGTGAAACGCAAGAGTCGCCGGAACCACAAGCGCGGTCTCAAAATCAAGCGTGTAGGTCGTGGCCAGTGCTTTGTCCAATTCGTAGCCCACCGGTGCGCGCAGGATTTCCCCATAGAGCGCGCGGTTCTCTGGATCAAGCGCGGTGCTATCCGGCATCTACAAGGTCTTTGATGTGATTGGAGACAACAGGCTTCCACCTGTAGTTCAATGGCGCTGTCCCGGATGCGCCACTCCAGCGCATCAAAGCACCTTCATTTCGAAAGCGTGACTGCCCGCCCTTCAGTCTCCTCTCCCGGTCTTTGATCAACTCACGCGATTCGGTATCATTTGGAACGAGGCCCTTCGAACGCACAACGATGTCGCGCCACATTTTAATGAATTGGCACGTCTCCGGTTTTACTTTGTGAATGGTGTCCCGTGACAGGTCCCAAAGACTGGATAGGTCCCATTCACTCAACTGGGTGATTTGCAGGGACTGGACCCATTCCTCCAAGCGCGCCGCATAGTTCTCACTGCGGTCATGCCATGTGGAACCCTCACCGCCCTGCATCTTCGCGGCCTTCTTGCAGAGCATGAGATTATAGAGCAAAGACGCGCCATGCATTAAATCCGAAAACAAATGCGCATGATCGACTATAGCAGTTACATCCGCTGGCCAGTCTGATCGTCCAGGGTGTTGCCAGATCATGTCACAGTCTGGAGCAGACTCTTCTCGCGCCAGCAACGTCAACAGACTTCCAGGGGCCTCATGCGTCAAGCGATCCCGAATGAACCCCGCCTCATAGGCTGTCAGCGAGAAATCAACCGTACTTTCCAAGGTCTCCAGGAAGCCTTCAGGAGCAGAGGGCATGCCTGCGGCCCAGAGTGAGCGGGCCTCTCCCGGCGAGGCTTCGAAGCAGGCGTTTCGGCTCCCCTGGAAGAGGCGAATACCCAGCGTATAGAGACCTGCCCAATAAACATCACTTGGCAACCGTTTCAGCGTTTCCCGCGCCTCCCGCCCGATGACGTTCTGCGTTTCACCGCCATTGATCAGGGCTTCAATCAGACGAAACTCCAACCCTCGCGCCCCCTTCTGCCGCACGGCAGCCGTTCCGGCCTGCTGACCCGCCATCTGATAAATCCATGGCACAAAAAACATATATCTGAGACGCGTTTGAATGGTGGACGTCCCTGGAAACATCAAGTCTGCCAGCGCGTCGCGGACCGACCCCAAACCCAACTCGTCCCGGCTGCTTTTTTGATCAAACAAATCCATAATCCGACGAGTACGGTCACGATCAGCTTGATCAAAATCAATCCACGCGAGGAAAGACATCAGGTGAGTTCCTCCCGGTTGTGTCTCCAAATTGGTGGAGACGGCTTATCCCCTTAGATCCGGCAGCACAAGATGTAGTGCAGGGCTCCTGTACACGGCAGTAGATGGTTGAGGGTATCAATTTATGCTTTGGTTGGGATTCTTCAATCTGCGACAGGTGCCTCCCATGATCCGAAAATCAATCGACACCCTCTCGGCGAAGTTATCCGACGGCTTGTCGCTGAGCAATAGCCGCCTCGAAACGCTCTGCCTCCCGGTGATTGGCATTGCCGGCGTGGAACGGTGAACCTGAGTCACATCAGTGGGGAGATGCCGACGCAGGCCGGGGTTGAAAGCACCTGCCGTCGATTGCAGCGCTTTCCCAAGAAACAGCCATGTCGGCCTCTGCAGGTAATTCCTGCAAATCATACCCAAATGACCTGGCCCGTCGTTTGAGATTGCCGAGCACGCGATTGCGGTATCGTTCTTCATAATGGGACGCGCCTGGATCCTTGTAGGTCATGCCGTGTCGGAGGGTGTTGCAGAACAGAACAGCAATCTTGCGCGCGGTCGCGGTGACGGCCCTGGCCTTTCCCGCTCCTGCTGTCGGCCGTCGATAAAATGCCCCGGGAGCGGTATCGCTGCGCCCAATGGTGACAGCCGCCAATCGCGGAAGCGCAGCGGCGCGACTTGATGATCGTCGCGTCCGGGAAGACAGCACTTTGCCGCCGGAGATCTTGTTCCCGGGTGCGGGACAAAGCCAGGAGGTGAAGTGTTTGGCGCCTGGCCACGCGCGCAGGTCAGTTCCACATTCTCCAACCGGTTTGAGTGATAATGAAGGCCCCGTCCCATGGATCCCGGTCAGATCAACGCCAGGGACACCGAACAGCGCTGCCCGGACATCAAATGACGGCGTGCTCACCTGCCTGGTCCTTGTCCGTGGACGGGACAGCTGGCCGGGGTCGTGTTCGTTATCCGAGCCCGGTGTCGCCAACGTTGCCTCAAGATGACGATCACATTCCGGCACCCTGGACTGATAGAAGTCATAAAGCGCCAATGACCGGGTCAGTGCAAAGATGTGTTCCGGGCGGTCATTGCCGTTCAAGGCGGCCTTGATCGTTTCGACAGATGCACGGCACCTGACATCACGGAAAGACGCCGGCACATCCAGGTCCCGTTCGCCCGCGACAATTGCACGGATGATCCGCATGCCTGTCACGCCGGTGATGTCGGAGACAACATGGTGCAGTTGCAGATTCATCTCCATCAGTGCCTTCTGCATATGTTGAATGTGGGCCGCCGCATATTCCACCAACCGTTCCCGTTGGCGTGGATACGCCCGCAGGGTGGCAATCCCGGCCGATGGTCGGAAGCTGCCGCGCAGCAAACCGCAGGAATGCAACCGCCGCAGCCAACCGGCATCACTGACGTCGGTCTTTCGCCCGGGTACGTTCCCGGCACAGCGCGCGTTGACCGGAATGACCTCAAAGCCGTGCCGCTCCAAAATCCCATAGGCCGGGATCCAACAGCCGCCGGTGGATTCCATCGCAACGCCGGTGACACCGTGCGTTTTGAACCAGTCAGCAGGATCATGCAGGTCATGGGTGAAGGTGCCAAACGCACGCACCGGTGCGTCCGTCACGTCGGGATTGACTGCAGCCATGTGTTCACGCGAGCCGATATCAACGGCAGCGGCACCGATGTTCATGGCCTCGATCGCTGGAGTCCTGCGGGTCTTTTGCTTTGCCATCGTTGATCCTCCTGTTGGCAACAAAAGGGCGTGGGCTATGCAAATCCGTCATCTTCCCAACCGGGATCACCGCAAGGCAGCGTCACCACTCTCAAGTTCGCATCAACCCATGGGCCACGTTTTTCAACGGGGTTCCCGACAGCGCCGGGACCACCGATAAGCGAACGGCCGCTGCCCTTCATGGCGCGACCGTGGCACAGGCTGTTTCCACCGCGCACAGGCGGACTTCAACCCGGAACGGTTTTTTTTCCAAGGACCTCCTTCAGCAAATCATTCTGCATGCTCATCTCAGCATACATCCGCTTCAGCCGCCGATTCTCGTCGGCTATTGACTTCATCTGTGATACCATCGATGCATCCATACCGCCGTACTTCGCACGCGATTTGTAGAAACCCGCGCTACTCATGCCATGTTCACGGCAAAGCTCTGAGACCGGCACCCCGCTCTCCGCTTGCTTCAAAATACCCATGATCTGTGCGTCGCTAAATCGTCCGTTCTTCATCAAAATTCTCCTCCCCCGCCCTAGAGTTTTTTGAGACACCGGCAAAAGATGGCGTAGTGCGGTGGCGCTGTGCCGATTTGCAGGTCCGCGTTGAAGAAGAATTCGACGTAAAGCTACATGAACGTACGATTGGCAAGTATCCAGCCAGGCATGGTTTTCGTCGCCTTTCCGTGCGCCCGGAGCATCCCGAAACTGATCCCGCTGCACAGCAGGCTTTTAAAAAAACTTTGCCAGCCTCATAGCCGATACCCTGCCAAAACATGCAAAGGGGAAGCCGCTTGAGGTATGGTTCCAGGATGAAGCCCGCGTCGGGCAGCAAGGAACCCTCACCCGCAAATGGGCCAGGCGTGGAACCCGCCCGCGCGCACCACGTGATACGCGCTGCAAATGGAGCTATATCTTCGGCGCAGCCTGTCCTGCCTGTGGCACGGCGGCTGGGCTGGTCCTGCCTTACGTCAACGCCGAAGCAATGGGGCTGCATCTCGATGAGATCGCAAAGACAATCGCACCCGGCGCACATGCCTTGCTCATCATCGACGGGGCTGGTTGGCACGGAGCAAAATGCTTGCAGGTGCCAGATAATACTACACTCGTAAAACTGCCCCCATACTCACCGGAATTGAACCCAATGGAAAACGTTTGGGCCTATCTGCGGTCGAACAAACCCGCTGTCTCTGTCTTCGACACATATGAAGAAATCCTCGAAAAATGCGCCCGGGCCTGGAACTTCTTTGCGAACGACCCTGAACGCATAACTTCAATCACAGATCGAGAATGGATAAAGGTCAATTAATTGGGCCGTTGGTATAAGAGAGTATCTGGCTCATCTGGTTGGTGTCGCTTCGGCGAGGTATTCGGCATAGACTGTCCGTTCAGGCGCGGCATCTTCGGAATGAACGTGAAGGTATCCGACCAAGTTAAAGCCATTCAAATCATCGAACCCAAATTAGCGGAACGGACATCGGCCGAACGTTTCAAGTTCTATCAAGCTCGCTACGATCCGCGTTCGGGCAAGATGGATTGTTTCGACCTGAATCTGACAAGAGGCACTGAATGAATCGCGTCAAAGTAGGCGCTTGATACAGAACCATGTCAATCGCAGAGTAAAATGGGTCCATGTCGCGGCGTAAAAATGGGCCACTTCGGTTGATGTTTTTGTGGCGCTTTTGCACGCGTGCTCGTCACAAAGCTGAAGCGTGCCAAAGCGCATGCTGGCCATAAGGCCAGCATTATTCTGACTGTGATTGCGGGCTGGTTATTTTCGGTTGTTGCGACTGTGTTTGAGCCGATAGCTTTCGCCATTCATCTCGAGGATGTGGACGTGATGGGTTAAACGATCGAGTAGCGCACCGGTCAGCCGCTCAGAGCCAAAGACTTCAGTCCATTCATCGAAGGGCAGGTTCGAGGTTATGATGATGGAGCCGCGTTCATAGCATTGGGATATGACCTCGAAGAGCAGCTCTGCGCCAGATTTGCTGAGCGGTACGAAGCCCAGTTCATCAATGATCAACAGGTTCTGGCTGGTCAGTTGCTTTTGAAGGCGCTGCAATCTCCGCTCATCTTGAGCCTCGATCAGATCATGGACTAATGCCGCAGCCGTTGTGAAGCGCACCTTCAGTCCTCTTTGACATGCAGCCAGCCCAAGTCCCAGGGCGATGTGTGTCTTGCCCGTGCCTGACGGGCCGAGCGCGATGATGTTCTCCCTGCGATTAACGTAATCGCATCGTGCCAGATCCATCGTCAGGGGCTTGTTCAAGCTTGGCATGATCTTGAAGTCAAAGCTATCCAAGCTCTTGGTGCTGGGGAACTTCGCCGCTTTGATGCGCCGTTCAATCATCCGGCGTTCGCGGTCGATCAATTCCATCTCACACAGCCGCGCCAGATAGTGGATGTGATCTTTGTTCTCTGCAGCACAGAGCTGCGCCTGTTTGGCATACTCGCCTTGGAACGTTGGCAGTCGCAGTTGTTTAAGATGATGCCGTAGAAGAATCCGAGGGGCTTCGGTCATGCCGCGGTCCTTCCCATCAAGCTCATGTAACTGGATGGGCGTGTTGTGCCGACATTGGCCTTGGGCAAGTATGGATAGAAGTCCAAATCCAATCGTGGTGGCCGCTTCTCAACCCGACACAGTACAAGGTGTTTTACGGCGTCATAGCCAATTGCACCCATATCTATTGCCTGCTGGATTGCGCCTTGCACAACATCCATTTCGAAGGTCTCCAAAAGGCGCAAGACTTGAACGTATTCTCGCTTGCCCGGCTTACCCATTCTGGCTTCAAGCAGTCGGTGCAGCGTGGCAAATACATCTGGCAAATGCCAACCCTGCAAAGGCGCGGCCTGATCCAGGGCACCCACCTTTTGTTCAAGCAGGGGCAAAAAGTGCAATGGGTCAAAGACCATATCCGCTGATGTGTAGGATCGTTTGTGCCGCGCAATAATCTCATTGCCGCAGCCGATGATAACCTCATGCACAAACCCACGCACATGAACATCGTGGTGCGCATAGGCTACTGGCACCGAGTAATCATTGCTGCGATAGCGCACCATTGAGATCGACGTTGCACGCGTGCTGACGTGATCGCAGGCTTCATATTCTGCGACGGGCAATCCCATCAGAGCATCCAAATCCGACATCAGGCGTGCGCCTATGGTTTGGGTGTGACCCCGCAACGTATCGGCCTGACGTGCTAAACACTTCTCTTCCAAATGTGCGTTCAGATCATCAAAGCTGTCATAGCGAGGTGCGGGAACCATGAAGTTGCGGCGGGTGTATCCAACCATGCCCTCAACGTTGCCTTTATCGTTCCCTCGCGCGGGTCTGCCAAACTTGTCATCAAACAAGTAATGCGACTGCAGTTCCGTAAACCGACGTGTGCGGATGCGCGTCTTATCCCCGAGTATCCGAGCCACGGCGATCTTGGTATTGTCGTAGAGAATGGATTGCGGAATGCCGCCAAAGAATGCAAAGGCGGACACATGGCCATCGCAAAACGCCTCGGTTGTCTCAGCTGGATATCCCTTCACAAACACCGCATCAGAATGTGGCAAGCTCATCACGAAGAAGTGGATCTTGCATTCCACGCCACCGATCACGCCCAGCGTCTCACCAAAATCAACCTGCGCATGGCCCGGCCGATGCGACAACGGCACAAACACCTCTTTGGTGCGCCGTTTTTGCTCGCGCACGTAATAGGTCACCGTGGTCAGGCTGCCGGCATATCCATGCTCATCGCGCAGCCGTTCAAAGATGCGCTTGGCCGTGTGTCGCTGCTTTTTGATCAGGGCTTTGTCTGTGCGCAGTATCTCATCGACCACACCAACATAACCATCAAGCGTTGGCCGCCGAGGCGCTTCCGACCGACGATACCCAGGCGGAAGTTCATGGCGCAGCATCTTCGCGATCGTCTTACGATCTTTGTTCTCTAATCTGTCAATGCGTGTTTCCTGAGTTTCCTGCTTTTGATGTCAGAGGTTGCCTTTGTTCTCTTCGAACTCTGAGGTTCATGATGGGGTTGGCTGGGTGTGGGTCGGCAATGTTGAAACCGCAATCATACCGTTGGTCTTGGCTGTTGCTACAGAATCGGCGCCGTGTCTCACGCCCTCCCTCGGGCATCGTCCCAGATGGGAACTTTGATTTAGGAATCCTCGTTGTCGCCTCGTAAGCCTTACGCGGACTGGAAGTCAGTTTTGTCTCGCATAATGGCATGAAGTATGATTGCCAGACGACGCGCCAGAGCCACTCGGGCCTTTCTCATCGTTGAGCGCGCACCGATTGCGAGGGCCCATGTCTTCAATTTGAGCGGAGCGGCATACCGCGTCAGCATCACATTGGCGGCCTCATAGAGAAGCGTTCTGACGCGCACGTCGCCCCGCTTTGAGATGCTGCCCGTGTAGTCGATTTCACCAGATTGATGCCGTCGCGGCACCAGTCCAAGATACGCCCCCACATCACGCGATTTCCTGAAACGCGACGGATCATCAATTGCTGCGGCAAAGGCCAATGCTGTGATCGGACCGACCCCTGGTACCGTCATAAGGCGCTGGCAGACTTCGGATTTGCGGGTCATCTTTTTGATGTCGCCATCAATGGCTGCAACCGCCGCGAGGATTGCTTCGCGTGCTGCGAACAGTCCGCAAATTGCGGCATGGAGGCCAGGCACTCCATCGCTAACTTTTAGCGCCGCGTTTTTGAATGCCGGAGACAAAGCTCGTGGCAGCCGCACGCCGAAGACGACGACCAGACCGCGGATCTGATTGTCGAGCGTCACACGCTGTCCGACCAGCTTCTTGCGGGCTGCGATCAGCGACCGGATTGCGTGCGCTGACAGTGATTTGACATGGGTCGGCTTGTAGAATCCCGTCCGCGCCAGGTGTGCCAAACCGCGGGCATCATTGCGGTCCGTCTTGTGGCCGGCCAGAGATTTAAGGGCCTGATATGCTTGCCTGCTCTCGATGCAAACAACCGGGACACCAAGCTCCGTCAGCCCATGGTAAAGCATTGGTGCCATCCGTCCCGTTTCAAATACAACTTTGGCACATGGTGGTCCAGAAGCGAGGAAGTCAGCGATCGCTTTTGGTGTTGAGCTCGCTTTTCCTTCACGAATAAGGGCCCCTTCACGATCCAGAATGCAGATATGCGTCTCTTCCATGGACACATCCAAACCAGCAAAATATTCCATTGGTCAGTCTCCTTTTCAATTGCATGTGCATCCAGAATAACAGGGGTAACTGAGTGCTGATCCTGATTACGCCATGTTGAAAAACCGCGCCGCTTCTCGGCCAGACATACCGTCCTTCAAACAAGCACGGCGCACACGACTATAAATATCCACAGAATACATCTCCCGCCCTCCGAATAAACGAAGGGCACAAACTGGCGGACTTTTACTCCGCTACAACTGCGATATGCAGCCGCTTCTGTGGCCCAATATTGCTCCGCGTTTTACAGAACCACAAAGAGAAAGGTTTAAATCAACAATATCAAACAATGTGTGATCAACTGTGTTTCGACTATCTGAGTTGTTACGGGCATCCGCACCTCGCGACGCCGCATATTGACGCGCTTGCAGATGATGGAACCCGCTTCACACGTGCATATGTGCAGTCCCCCGTATGTGGGCCAAGCCGGATGAGCGCGTATACGGGCCGCTATCCACGCTCGCACGGGTCCACGGCCAACGCCTTCCCTCTGCGTGTTGGGGAAATGACGCTTGGGGATCACTTGCGCCCGATGGGTATTGATACTGTGCTGGTTGGCAAGACCCACATGCGCGCAGATATCGAAGGCATGGAGCGACTTGGAGTTTCGGCTGACACAATCATAGGCGCGCGCATTTCGGAATGTGGCTTTGATACGTTTGAGAGGGATGACGGACTGCACTACGGTGCCACAGATCCGGCATATAACCAACTGTCAAATCATGAATCAAAAATAATTTGCGAGCGCCTTAATACCACACCCGGAATATACCTGGGATGTAAAACGCCCGCTGAAGCATTTCGTCAAAAGATGTTAGTGGTTGCCGCATAATCACATAAAGCAATCTATCTCAATGTTGCGCATACCTCCGGCTATGACAATACTAATCTTGAAAGCAGTATATCGGACTTGTCCACGCCTGATATCCATCCTCGGTTGTGACACATATCCAGATCGGGTTGTCGCCGTTGTCAGTCAGTTCGATGGGCTGCGAAATAGATAAGATTTTTGGCAAACCTGCATCTGGCAATCGGAAAACACAGGCTTTTCGATCAAGACCTCCAGCGTCCAGTACAGTATCCTCAAAGCCAATCTGATCAATTTCAAGATTTATTTCACCATGATTTGTAGTGAGCGAAAATGTGCCAACGTCATCGCTAAGATTGGCGTCAAAGCCCATGAAATTCCCGGTTGTCACAGTGTCAAAAACAACAGTGTTAGAACCGCGTTGTTCAAATAGCATATCAGGGTTCCATTGATTGATGGTCTCGTAACCCTCAATTGTCGTGCCCTGAAATTGTGCACGTCCACTCCACTTAGTATTGCGACCGCGGCCGCGATATTCGGCCCCACTCCATAGAACACGAATGCGTTTACCCAAATCTTTTGGCGTGTATGGTCGCACGGTTTCCAGAACCGTTGTACCATTACGAATTTCAACACGTTCAATTCCGGCATGGGCTCTAATGTCAACGTTCAACTCAACCCGGTTTCCGTTGGTCTTTACGATATCCCCCATGATTGCAGACTGCGCTTTATGGCTCGGCGTATCGGGTTTAGCATCTGGATTGCGCTCGAAAATGGTACCGCCATCGATTAGGTCAAGATTGAGGTCAATGTACATCCGGCAGCCAGTGGTACCGTAGTGATGGCGGCGGCGCTGCGCTTCGAAGATAGCATCTCGATCATTATTCGGAGCAATGAAGCATGTAAGACCACCGTAAGCCCCAAAGCATGAATCACCAGGGTAGCTTGCACCAGGGCGACCTTTGTGTCCGTCACTATTGCACACGAGGCCAACTCTGCGGCGCAATGGAAAGCCGTCGGTCATAACCCATTCAAACGTGCCCCAAGCTGAATGGACTTCCACAGCGGTTTCGATCATCGGATCGTGGTCGTATAGGATGTTGGCATAGCGCCCACCGACATGGGCGTAGACGACGACATCATCGTTAGATTCGCGGAAGCTTTGGAAAAGATCGGTCAGTGTATGGGCGTCTGTGTCAGTGTTGGAGTTGTTCTCTAGCAGGGCGTGAGAACATCTCCTAATCGTGCCACCCTCGTGCCGAAAAAACACGTTGTGATCGCCACCAACGGCTGTATTGCCAGACCATTCATAACCTGGAAATACCGTAAAACGACCTGGTTCGTCATATTCTGCTGTGCATTTATTAAGATACCGCCAGAACGTGTCTTTGATCTGAAAATCGTTGGCTTGATGGCTTGTCACATCCAAAAACGCCTTGTTGCGGGCAAAATCAAGGTAACTTTCTAAACTGCCAGTTCCCACAGTTTCGCCAGACTGTCCGTGTAAATCGCCCCAATAAGTGACGTTTTTTTGATCCCGTATCATCAACGGACCGGCTTCTGCAACCAACACATCGTCGCGATAAACGGAGATCCGCAATTCACCCTCTTCTTCGACGCTAAGATCTTCTAGGGTCATCGCGCGATCCTCAGGAGAATAATCAATCTCTTTGGGTAAATTATTCACGGGTAATGTTGTTTCAAAGCGCAATTGGCCCTGCGCCTGATTGGTTGGATTACCCCATTTATCTTCTGCTTTTAGACCAAGGAAAAAGCTCTCAGCAGGGCGACGTAGCGTTGGCAAAACGGCGTGCCAAGATGTTGCGGGGCCAGATACAATTGGGATCGAGAGTTGCGTATCGGGAAGTTCAGCAAAATTCCCTGTTGCCTGCACATCTGCAAGCACCCGGAATTCGCGACCACCTTCGGTAAAGGTTTGCGCCAACATTCCTGGCGAACCTTGGGAGGTGTCTCCAAATACGATGGTAATTTCCTGCCCTTCCCTAAGATATCCGCCTTTTTGGATGATTGTCAGAACCTCGTTCCATGGCCGTTGGCCACCATCTTTGTCATATTTCAGTGCCAAACGACCTTCGCCATTACTTGAGGCCGTGACATAGTTTGCTGCACTTGGATTGGCCATTTGAGGCTCGCCTGAATCACTCACCATCCGCCAGCAAATTCGGATTGCACCTGTATCGTCTAAGCCCAGCTTTCCAACCTTGTAAGTCAACCTAAAAGTTTGAAAACTGCGTACTTCCACTGGCGACAGTGGCTCCAGCGTAGCGCTCCCGAAAACTTCCGGCTCGAAGCTTGGAACCACAGATGGCCCGTTGTCACCAACAAGGCTTCGCTTAACTGCGCCATATGGTAGATGTTTATTCATTTTAGTTTCCGTCTTTCTTTTAGAATGTAGGTAGGCGGGCTGACAGAAGGGCGATTCACTCAACCTTATTAGCTGCCAACGCCCGTTTTTTACGCGCTTGCGCAGGGTGGTAAAAACCAAAACGCCAGGCAAAGAATATGGTCAACAACATGAACGGCAGAGAAACCGGACGTGTAAACAGAACGAATATGTTGTTGTCATACAAAATCATCGTCTGACGCAGCGTGTGTTCCAGAAGGGGACCAAGCAGAAAGCCAATGAACAGGCAGACCAGCGAAAAACCAGTCTTACGCATGACATACCCCAAAATAGCAAAAACGAACATCAGACCAACCTCGAAGAATGAGGATGAGGGTCCATAAACGCCAACAACACATAACACCACAACACATGACAAGATGATCGGTTTGGGAATGCGCAAGGCCATGACCCAAATAGGAATACCCAAGCGTCCAACAATCAAGTGAACTACATTGGCCATCAACATCGACGCAAAAATACCGTATATTAATGCACCGTGCTCGACCATCATGAACGGCCCAGGTGAAACACCGTGGATCAGGAACGCCCCGATCAACAAAGCCGCAGCTATATTTCCTGGAATGCCCAGAGCAATGGTCGGAATTAGGTTTGCACCAGTAACTGCGCTATTAGCGGCCTCGGAAGCGGCGATGCCTTCCAGCTTGCCCGTGCCGAACTCTTCAGGATTTTTGGATCTGCGCTTTGCCGCACCATAGCCGAGAAATCCAGCCAAGGTCACACCCAGGCCTGGCATCATCCCGACAAAGGTACCGATATAGGCTGAGCGGAATAATGTCGGAATACACTCTCTGAACTCCTGCCAAGAGATATTTTGCTGAGACTTGTTGTAGCTTATGAGTTTTACTTTGCTTTCAGTGGGCGCACGCCATATATGGAACAACTGGCTGAGAACCGAACTTAGAGCAAGAAGCCCGATCGCCAATGCGTTGAGCGAAATACCGTCATAAAGGTCGATCACGCCGAAGGTCATACGCTGTGTACCTTCGGATTTGTCAAGACCAATTGTCGCCAGAAACAGGCCAAGTGCAGCAGCGGCAAGCCCTTTGGCAAGTGAGTCAGACGAGAGTCCTGCAATAAGAGTGAAGGCTAACAGCCCAACGGCCGTGATTTCAGCTGGGCCAAATTTGAGAGCGACCGCAGCAAAAGGCGCGGCCAGCAGGATCAGAACTACATCTGATGCAAAGTCACCGAACACTGAGGAATACAGTGCCATGCGCATTGCTTTTTCAGGCTTACCTTTCTTTGCAAGCGGGTATCCATCCCGCGCGGTGGCGACATTCTCGGCACTGCCCGGCGCATTTAGTAAAATCGCCGGAATTGCGCCTCCGGATGTACTACCCTTGGTTATGCCAATCAAGAATGCGATGGCGGTGATGGGTTCCATGTAAAATGTAATCGGGATCAACAAAGACAATGCCGTGATGCCGCCCACCCCAGGCAATACGCCAAATAGGATGCCTATGGCCACGCCAGCAAAAATGAAGACAAGGTTTACTAGTGTTAAGGCGGTTGCAAAACCTTCGAATAGTTGTTCGATCATGATTGTCTATACCGTTTGTTTCAAAAGTTGATGAATGGAAATTGCGGCATTTGTATACTTAACGCGCTCCACAACAATTGCTCCACCCCTATTGGTACAATTAAGGATATAGCCAGAAGAACTGGTATGTTTCGATATCCAGCCATGTAAATAACGAAGATCAAGAACAGAACCGATGTGAAAATAAATCCAAGGTAAACAATCCCAGTCATGTAAATAATAGAAATGACAGACATTATCACTGTGTTGATTAATTCGTTTCGTCCGAAAGAAAGCGTTTCGTTCTCTTCACTTTCTTGAGTTGCTTCCTGAACCTGCCCCAGCAGTATCCGGAACGCTTCGGCGGCAACGGCTATCCCCAAAACGATCATGCACCAAGCAGCAACACGTGGCATGAAGCCCTGATTGAGATTTTTTGTAATGTTGGTAGATCCCGAGACGTGATAAGGTATGAGCCAGAATAGCGCCAGAATGCCAAGAAACATAACAAACAGACCTGCGGCGAAATTGGCTTTGACTATCGAGCTTGATGTACCATTGCCACTCATTGTATCCTCCCATTTATATGCTGCGACCAATTCGGCCGCAGCATTTTTTTAGTTTTTAGATGCAATCGCGAGAGGGGCTAACTTTACAGCCATGTCGCGGATCATGGCTGTTGTATCAGCGCTGGAAACAACGTTAACTTTGGATTTTAGGCGTTCCTCAACAATGGTGACAAAATCTGAATCTTCTGCCGCAGTCACAAGAGCTTCTTCTAGCTTCGTAACGACTTCGTCGCTGACGCCTGCAGGAACCATCATGCCGACCATGCTTGGCATCGCCAATTCGTACCCAGACTCTTTAAACGTCATTACATCCGGCGAAGCAGCAAGACGTGTTTCGCCTAGGGCTCCAAGCACCTTGACTTGTTCGGTATATTTAGCATGAACGCCACCACTGAATGACATTACAGCATTACCTGCGAGCAATAGCTGCATCGCTTCTGCACCACTGCTTGCTGTGACACGGCGAATTTCCAAGCCTTCCTTTTCAGCTAGATAGTCTAAAAAAAGTCCGCTCATTCCGCCTTGTCCAACAACGGGAACGCCCGAATTAGCTTTTGCATAGGTCACAAATTCCTCAAGTGTTGCAAACGGTTGATCCGTCGGCGCAACAAATGCGCTCTGATAGTTTGCGACTGCACCGATAAAGCGGAAGTCTTCCAATGCAAAATCAACTTCGTAGGCCTGAGGTGCCCAAGCTGTTATTTCATCTATGCCTCCCAGCAACACGGTATGACCATCTGCCTCAGTATTTTTCAGAAAGCTCGCGCCCACAGAGCCGCCACCGCCCTTGCGGTTAACCACCACTACTGGCTGACCCAAGGCATTACCAAAGGCCTTTGCAAAGACCCGAGCCATTGTGTCGGTGCTGCCACCAGCGCCATAGGGCACGATCAAAGAAACTGGTTTGCTTGGAAAGTCGTCAGCGAAAGCGGGTATGGCCATAGCTGCCAAGCCCAGTGAAACGGCCATATTAGTCAAAATTTTGCGACGTAGCCTATTGATAAGTCTCATGTGGTATTCTCCTCCTTGTTAGCGCACTGTTTTTGAGTTTTGAGTGCTGCGTATAAAATTAATACTACGTAGTTAAAGATTTTTCAAACAAAAACCCTCTTGGAAAAAATTCCATTTTTACAAAAGGTTATCCGGTTTTTTACAATGAGCTTCCCAAAACCATATATCGGGAAGCAACATTATTTGCGACTCATCTATCATTGATAGTTGACAGTCTCGACTTGAGAAAATTGACTGCAGCGTGCATAAATTTGCAAAACCCGAAGGAAAAATTATGAGGCCCATACAAGAAACAAATCAAACGGCTGGGAATTCCATACGGCATACCAGTTTTCGCATGAAGGTTTTATTAGATTTTTTTTCTGACGAGCGGCTTAAGGAAACCAGCAAAGCAAACCGGCTGTACGAAGCTTGCTTAAAAATGATCGAAAACGGGTATTGGATGCCAGGTGACAAGATCCCGCCTGAAACAAGCTTGACTAGAAATCTTCCAATTGGACTTGCTACGACACAAGCTGCTCTAAGGCGATTGACACAAGAAGGCCTTATTCATCGAAAGCGCAGAGCCGGGAGTTTTGTTAGCGAATCAAAAAACTCCGAGCGAGAGCTTTCGTATTTTTGTTTTCTAGCTGAGGGTGGGATTTCATATCTGCCAATAAAGGGCATTAGCTTGAATGTGTTCGAAACTGAAAAACGTGGGGCGTGGTCAGATTTTGTTGGCATCTCTGACAGTTACATATGCATTGAACGAATTATTGAGGTAGCCTCCAAATTTAGGCTATTTACAAGAATTTTTCTTTGCGATCCAAAATTCCGTACTCTGCTTACTTATCCTGAATCCGAACTTCTGGAACTAAACATTCGGAACGTACTTCATGACCAATTTGGGGCACCACCCTTAGGCAGCGAGAGACGGGTGTCTAGCACAAAGGTGACGGCAAATTTGGCCGAAAGGATTGGGTGTTCAAAAGAGTCGCCTGCAATGAAATATGAAATTCTCCAATATAGCTTCAGAAGCGAACCCCTATTTTTTATGGAAACTATTATTCCTGAAAACGATTGTGTGTTGCAAATCGCCAAATCGGTAGTGTAACCTGAGGTCTGGAAATTTATTGGAGGTTTGCGCCGTGAGGCGTTTTACCCGGGGGCATGCCCCCGGGTAAAACGCGGCGCCATCGTGCTGTCCCATGGAGGTGAAAACATTCATGGAGGAAGCGAATGGACCTACGACACGATACGACGATTCACGCGATCATGGAATATCCGATCGCCAACGGAGCTACAGGCATGGCGCGGGTTTTCGGCCAGCTTTTTGAGCTGGCGATGCAGATTGAACGAGAACAGCACCTGAAGGCAGCGCACTATGAGCGGACGCCGGAGCGGCTGGGGGACGCCAATGGTTACAAACCCAAACAAATCGACACCCCTGCCGGGACCGTCACGCTTCAGGTGCCCAGGACCGCTGGCCACGGGGATGCTCCGTTTTACCCCCGGTCCCTTGAGCGCGGGCAACGTTCGTCACGAGCCGTGATGCTGGCGGTGGCGGAGATGTACATCAAAGGCGTCTCCACGCGTCAGGCCGAGGGCGTGATGCGCGAGTTTGGGATCGAGAGCCTGTCATCGACCCGGGTGAGCCGGGCCACCAAGCTGCTGGACGGCGAACTGGCCGCATGGCGCAACCGTCCCCTCGACCCGATGAAATACCTCATTCTGGATGCACGCTACGAAAAGGCCCGCCATGACGGCGTTGTGCGCGATGTAGCGCTGCTTTCCGCCATCGGGGTGGGGTTGGATGAGCGCAGACACGTTCCGGGCCTCTCCGTGGCACTCTCCGAGGCCGAGGTGCATTGGCGCGCGTTCCTGGAAAGCCTGCAAGCCCGTGGCCTGCGTGGCACGACCTTCATCGTCTCGGATGACCATGCCGGGCTGAAAGCGGCACGACGCGCTGTACCGGGGGCTGCAACCTGGCAACGCCGCCAATTCCATCTGGCCCGGAACGCCGTACAGCACGGCCCGAACAACGACATCGGAAAACGCATCGGAAAACAGCTCGGAGCCGTCTGGAACGCGGCATCGCTTCAAGCCGCCGAGGCGGAACTGGCCGCTCTCGTGGCCAGCTGTCGCGACAAGCATCCAGACTTCGCTGACTGGCTGGAAAACAATGTGCCCGAGGGGCTCGCTGTCTTCACCTTACCCGACGCCCACCACAAACGCATGCGTACATCAAACGGCATCGAGCGACCGATCCAGCAGGAACTCAAGCGGCGCACGTCCAAAGTCAGGGTCTTTCCAAACCTCGACTCGTTGGAGCGTCTCTCAACCGCAGTACTCGTTGAAATCGACGAAAAACGGGAAACCGAAACCAAGGCATTCATCAAATGGGAACAGCTCGATGAATAACACCTTCACGGCAATTTCCAGACATCAGGTTGCGTAATCATGACCCGAATGGGCAAAATGATCAATTGGATCTGGATCAGGAAAACCAGCTTAGAGTCGTGAGCTATAAAGCTCGTGAATCAGATTTGGACCTCATCCGCAGATCGCCATACCGGCCAGCGGCTCCTGAAATCGCCGCATTTAAAGGCCTGACAGAAGACCGCACTTGATCACATGCTCACCGGAACAAAAACTTCTTGCATCATGGGCGGCAACCACAGAAGCATTCTAATGCCGATTTTTTCGTTCAGTCGATTGCCCTGTTCCAATGACCGACCAGCCTTGTTTTTGTGCGGTGCATGTGGCCGGGCGGCGGCGCGGATGGAGGATCGTCGGATCCGCGACGACAGCACCTTGCCGCCGGATATCCTGTTGCCCGGTGCGAGGCATAGCCAGGATGCGAAGTGTTCACGCGCAGACCGGTCCCGCACTCTCCAACCGGTGTGAGGGACTGGGATGGTCCTGGCCCGTGGATTTGGGTCAGGTCGACCCTGGGAACACCGAAGAGCGCGGCGCGGACATCGAATGATGGGCACCCACCTGCTTTACCCTGGTCCGGGCGCGGGGCAATTGGCCTGCCACGCCTGAAAAAGACTTGTGCTGGGTTCCTGACCGCAAGGGCGATGGGCAACGGTGTCGACAAAAAGCTGTGGGTAAAAGTATCAACGAAATGGCGATGATGGACCACTACAACTACGTCACCGGGAGGCCGATTGAACTTTATCTGGCCCAATTAAACGGCATTGGTCCGGGGTTTGAAAAGTCACCATGCAATGCCTATTGAAGTGAAACGGAATGGCTCAATTAGCATTTATTATGCGTGGCGACCTGTGATAGAACACACCATGAACAAAATTATGGGTGCGGCACATGGATCATCAGGCTTTTTTGGTGTGGCTTAACGAGATCGACAACCTTTCATCGAAACAACGGGCTGAAACCGGACGGCTCGTTGCCGGGGTTTCGTCGCTGGAAAGCGTGATCGATCTCCTTGAGGCGACTGTTCGCGAGGGGCGTATCTGTCCGCACTGCGCTTCGGGCGGTGCGATCATCAGAGGCCATGCAAGTGGCCTGACGAGGTTCTTTTGCAAAAGCTGTCGCAAAACCTTCAACGCGCTGACCGGGACGCCGCTTGCCCGCTTGCGCCACAAGGACAGGTGGGCAGAGTTTGCAGCTTCCCTGCGCGACGGCGAAACGGTAAAGGCGTCCGCTGAGCGTTGTATGGTGGCCGACACCACAGCTTTTCGTTGGCGTCATCGCTTTCTTCAGGCTGTAACGGTCGGTGCGGTCAAGCTGTGCGGGATCGTCGAAGCCGACGAGACGTTCTTTCTGCACAGCCGGAAAGGGGAGCGTAATCTCTCTCGAAAAGCCCGCAAACGCGGGGGAAAGGCCTCAAAACGCGGATTGTCGAAGGAGCAGGTTCCGGTCCTCGTTGCAGTCGACCGATCAGGCACCACCATCAGTGCTGTCTTGCCTGCGGTGACAGCCGAACATCTCAAAACGGTTCTGCAGCCACGTCTTGATGGGGACGCTCTCCTGGTGACCGATGGCTGCACCGGGTACCCGCCCTGCGCCGCAGAAATGGGCGTCAGCCATGAAAGTCTCAACCGGACCGCCGGAGAACGTGTCCGTGGTGAATTGCACATTCAAACCGTGAACAGTCGGCATGAGCGGTTAAAGACCTTTCTGCGCCGCCATCGGGGTATCGCAACCAAATACCTGGACAGCTACCTTCGGTGGTTCCACCTTGCCGTCCTTCCGAGCCACCAAACGCCGCGCGCGATACTTGCCGCAGCAGCAGGCATCCTGCCTGTAATACGCCACGCATAATCAATGCTAATTGAGCCAACGGAATCGGGTTGCGCAGGAACACCGACTTTTCCCAACCGCTGTAAATCAGGGTGTCGACGGCGATGCGGGACGGGTTTCCCGGGTCACGCGCGGGGCTGGATTCACTTTTCAGGTGCGACACCGGGTTTCCGGGCGAAGGCTCGACTGGCGTCTGGAAGCCCGGGCATTTTCGTCGATTGACCTGAACTTCCAGACGGTGTCATTGGTGTCTGTGTCCCCAGGCTCCCGAAAGAGGCCGCAGCAAAACGCAGGGAACGAATGAAACGGCTTGCCAACGGCATGTTGGCTACCACCAGGTGCCGCTCCCGGTGTTCGGAAAAGATGGGTCCTTCCCGGCGGGAGACGCTCGTGGGTGTTATACGCCGCACCTTCCAATGTCTGCGTGCCGATTTTTTTGCATTTCGTTTCGTTTCAGATTTCCGCCGCCGACAACCGCTTGTTACCATTCAGGAATTTTTTCCGACGGGTCATCTGAAACGAAATGCCCCTCCCCGCCGAAACGAAATGCCCTCCCGAAACGCGCGGGAAAACCGCCGGAGGGGGCGCGCCGGAATTTGCGCGATACCGGCGGTGAAAAAAAATGTCAGGAATCCCGGCATGGCCAGCGGCAAAAAAAACCTTCGCGCGACGTGGCGCGCTCCGGTCCTGCCCCCATTTCGGAGATCGGGCGGCTGCCGACGGATGTCCCCGTGCCCTGAAACCCCGTGCCCGTTCTGCGGATCAGGTCCGGCAGATCGCGGCGTCGATCAGGGGACCCGGTTTTACCGGTCCCGTCCTGTTCGCCGGGGGCAACACCATTGTTGCCGGGGCAGGACCGTGTGCGATGGCCCGGGCCGGGGGAATTGCGCGACCCCGGGTTTCATCCGGACAGATGTCGGGATGCCGGTGGCTGATGACCGGATTGACATGTGCCGGACCGGTCCGCCCTGTAACGCCACCTGCGAGGCAAGGCCGGGAACGACACCATGGACAGCCCTGCCCTGCCCGCCGTCCTGACCGGTGCCCCGAGCCCTTCGTTTCCGGTCAGGAAGACCGGCGCGGCGGTCCGGTTCAGTCTGCGGTTTTATGCAGGGATGGTCCGCCGGGAGAGGCAAGCGGGGCGCGCTGCGAACGGGGCGGTCGGCGAGGTCCGGTCTGCACAGGCGCGGCTGACAGCCGGTCGGGCCGGTTGCCGACACCCTGGCAATATCCGTTCCCTGCCCGCCGACCGCAGGCCGGTTCCACACAGGAACATTCCATACAGGAACAGGAGTCCGGCAGGAAATTGCGGGCCTGCACACTGCCACAGACAGGTTCCTGTACCCGGGCAATTTCCCCCCTGTTTTTTCCCCTGTTTTTTTCCCTGAATTTCCGTAGAAATCCGGGAGAGACCGGTTGGCAGCACACCGACCGCACAGCCAGCCACACCGCCGGTTTTGTCCCCTGCAGATTTGAAGCGGTTTTATGCGGTGTTATCAGTGGGTTGAAAATCGATGTTTCTGACAGAGACGCTTTATCCGGGCGGATATACCCCCGGATACACCGAAAGTCTCTGCGGGCGTATTTCATCATCCGTTTCGGGTATTCAGGCCGGAGTGATCCTTACCCGCAGCCCCCGGGTAAACCGCCGGTTTCGCTGTTCTGATCGCGGCATTTTCGATATCAATCAGGGTGTCGATGACGGTGCGGGGCGGGCGAGGTTTCATGGAACCCCCGGAGGGTGCGGGTGCCATAGACAACCGGCCCCTGCCCCGAAGCGGTTTCAGCCCGGCACGGCAATCCGCAGCTTTTTCGGCACGAGGGTGTTCATCCGCCGGATATGCTCCGGCAGGCACAGGGTCCTGAAATCATATGTCCCGACCACATGCGCCCGCGCCGCCGGACCCGGATGCTCGTAGGTGCCGGGATTGGCCAGCACGTCGATCACCTGATCCGCCAGCGCATCCGCATCAAGGAAATCCACCGGCAATCCGGTTTCGCCATGGGTGATTGCCTCGCGCACCGAAGGCACATCCGGGGCCACGATGGTGGCCTGCATCGCCATTGATTCCAGCAGCGACCAACTCATCACAAACGGCATGGTCAGATGCAGATGGCAGCGGCTGATCTGAACCACCTGGCAAAAGCTGGACCAGGGTACCCTCCCCAGAAAATGCACCCGGTTCCAGTCGACACTGTCGCCGAGTTTCCCGGTCATTTCGGCGCGCAACCCCCCGGGGTGCCCGCTCTTGCGACCATAGGAGACGCTGTCGCCGCCCACCACCGGCACCCGGGCCTGCGGACGGGCGGCCAGGATCCGGGGCAGCGCTGCCATGAAGATGTGAAAGCCGCGCACATGTTCCGGATTGCGGGCCATACAGGTGAACACCTCATCCCCGCGCGTGACCGGCCGGTCCAGCCGGCCCAGCGACAGGGACACATCCGGGTCGGGACCCAGTCGGTCGGTACGGATCCCGTCATGGCAGGTATGGAGTTTCGGATGGAACGAGGCCGGGAAGGTGTTCTTTTGCCAGACGGTCGTGTCAATCGCAGAGTAAAATGGGTCCATGTCGCGGCGTAAAAATGGGCCACTTCGGTTGATGTTTTTGTGGCGCTTTTGCACGCGTGCTCGTCACAAAGCTGAAGCGTGCCAAAGCGCATGCTGGCCATAAGGCCAGCATTATTCTGACTGTGATTGCGGGCTGGTTATTTTCGGTTGTTGCGACTGTGTTTGAGCCGATAGCTTTCGCCATTCATCTCGAGGATGTGGACGTGATGGGTTAAACGATCGAGTAGCGCACCGGTCAGCCGCTCAGAGCCAAAGACTTCAGTCCATTCATCGAAGGGCAGGTTCGAGGTTATGATGATGGAGCCGCGTTCATAGCATTGGGATATGACCTCGAAGAGCAGCTCTGCGCCAGATTTGCTGAGCGGTACGAAGCCCAGTTCATCAATGATCAACAGGTTCTGGCTGGTCAGTTGCTTTTGAAGGCGCTGCAATCTCCGCTCATCTTGAGCCTCGATCAGATCATGGACTAATGCCGCAGCCGTTGTGAAGCGCACCTTCAGTCCTCTTTGACATGCAGCCAGCCCAAGTCCCAGGGCGATGTGTGTCTTGCCCGTGCCTGACGGGCCGAGCGCGATGATGTTCTCCCTGCGATTAACGTAATCGCATCGTGCCAGATCCATCGTCAGGGGCTTGTTCAAGCTTGGCATGATCTTGAAGTCAAAGCTATCCAAGCTCTTGGTGCTGGGGAACTTCGCCGCTTTGATGCGCCGTTCAATCATCCGGCGTTCGCGGTCGATCAATTCCATCTCACACAGCCGCGCCAGATAGTGGATGTGATCTTTGTTCTCTGCAGCACAGAGCTGCGCCTGTTTGGCATACTCGCCTTGGAACGTTGGCAGTCGCAGTTGTTTAAGATGATGCCGTAGAAGAATCCGAGGGGCTTCGGTCATGCCGCGGTCCTTCCCATCAAGCTCATGTAACTGGATGGGCGTGTTGTGCCGACATTGGCCTTGGGCAAGTATGGATAGAAGTCCAAATCCAATCGTGGTGGCCGCTTCTCAACCCGACACAGTACAAGGTGTTTTACGGCGTCATAGCCAATTGCACCCATATCTATTGCCTGCTGGATTGCGCCTTGCACAACATCCATTTCGAAGGTCTCCAAAAGGCGCAAGACTTGAACGTATTCTCGCTTGCCCGGCTTACCCATTCTGGCTTCAAGCAGTCGGTGCAGCGTGGCAAATACAT
This sequence comes from Roseovarius sp., assembly GCA_965207105.1. Classification (GTDB taxonomy): domain Bacteria; phylum Pseudomonadota; class Alphaproteobacteria; order Rhodobacterales; family Rhodobacteraceae; genus Roseovarius. The sequence continues at coordinate 104,127 of CBDBLS010000018.1, forward strand.
CTGGCAAATGCCAACCCTGCAAAGGCGCGGCCTGATCCAGGGCACCCACCTTTTGTTCAAGCAGGGGCAAAAAGTGCAATGGGTCAAAGACCATATCCGCTGATGTGTAGGATCGTTTGTGCCGCGCAATAATCTCATTGCCGCAGCCGATGATAACCTCATGCACAAACCCACGCACATGAACATCGTGGTGCGCATAGGCTACTGGCACCGAGTAATCATTGCTGCGATAGCGCACCATTGAGATCGACGTTGCACGCGTGCTGACGTGATCGCAGGCTTCATATTCTGCGACGGGCAATCCCATCAGAGCATCCAAATCCGACATCAGGCGTGCGCCTATGGTTTGGGTGTGACCCCGCAACGTATCGGCCTGACGTGCTAAACACTTCTCTTCCAAATGTGCGTTCAGATCATCAAAGCTGTCATAGCGAGGTGCGGGAACCATGAAGTTGCGGCGGGTGTATCCAACCATGCCCTCAACGTTGCCTTTATCGTTCCCTCGCGCGGGTCTGCCAAACTTGTCATCAAACAAGTAATGCGACTGCAGTTCCGTAAACCGACGTGTGCGGATGCGCGTCTTATCCCCGAGTATCCGAGCCACGGCGATCTTGGTATTGTCGTAGAGAATGGATTGCGGAATGCCGCCAAAGAATGCAAAGGCGGACACATGGCCATCGCAAAACGCCTCGGTTGTCTCAGCTGGATATCCCTTCACAAACACCGCATCAGAATGTGGCAAGCTCATCACGAAGAAGTGGATCTTGCATTCCACGCCACCGATCACGCCCAGCGTCTCACCAAAATCAACCTGCGCATGGCCCGGCCGATGCGACAACGGCACAAACACCTCTTTGGTGCGCCGTTTTTGCTCGCGCACGTAATAGGTCACCGTGGTCAGGCTGCCAGCATATCCATGCTCATCGCGCAGCCGTTCAAAGATGCGCTTGGCCGTGTGTCGCTGCTTTTTGATCAGGGCTTTGTCTGTGCGCAGTATCTCATCGACCACACCAACATAACCATCAAGCGTTGGCCGCCGAGGCGCTTCCGACCGACGATACCCAGGCGGAAGTTCATGGCGCAGCATCTTCGCGATCGTCTTACGATCTTTGTTCTCTAATCTGTCAATGCGTGTTTCCTGAGTTTCCTGCTTTTGATGTCAGAGGTTGCCTTTGTTCTCTTCGAACTCTGAGGTTCATGATGGGGTTGGCTGGGTGTGGGTCGGCAATGTTGAAACCGCAATCATACCGTTGGTCTTGGCTGTTGCTACAGAATCGGCGCCGTGTCTCACGCCCTCCCTCGGGCATCGTCCCAGATGGGAACTTTGATTTAGGAATCCTCGTTGTCGCCTCGTAAGCCTTACGCGGACTGGAAGTCAGTTTTGTCTCGCATAATGGCATGAAGTATGATTGCCAGACGACGCGCCAGAGCCACTCGGGCCTTTCTCATCGTTGAGCGCGCACCGATTGCGAGGGCCCATGTCTTCAATTTGAGCGGAGCGGCATACCGCGTCAGCATCACATTGGCGGCCTCATAGAGAAGCGTTCTGACGCGCACGTCGCCCCGCTTTGAGATGCTGCCCGTGTAGTCGATTTCACCAGATTGATGCCGTCGCGGCACCAGTCCAAGATACGCCCCCACATCACGCGATTTCCTGAAACGCGACGGATCATCAATTGCTGCGGCAAAGGCCAATGCTGTGATCGGACCGACCCCTGGTACCGTCATAAGGCGCTGGCAGACTTCGGATTTGCGGGTCATCTTTTTGATGTCGCCATCAATGGCTGCAACCGCCGCGAGGATTGCTTCGCGTGCTGCGAACAGTCCGCAAATTGCGGCATGGAGGCCAGGCACTCCATCGCTAACTTTTAGCGCCGCGTTTTTGAATGCCGGAGACAAAGCTCGTGGCAGCCGCACGCCGAAGACGACGACCAGACCGCGGATCTGATTGTCGAGCGTCACACGCTGTCCGACCAGCTTCTTGCGGGCTGCGATCAGCGACCGGATTGCGTGCGCTGACAGTGATTTGACATGGGTCGGCTTGTAGAATCCCGTCCGCGCCAGGTGTGCCAAACCGCGGGCATCATTGCGGTCCGTCTTGTGGCCGGCCAGAGATTTAAGGGCCTGATATGCTTGCCTGCTCTCGATGCAAACAACCGGGACACCAAGCTCCGTCAGCCCATGGTAAAGCATTGGTGCCATCCGTCCCGTTTCAAATACAACTTTGGCACATGGTGGTCCAGAAGCGAGGAAGTCAGCGATCGCTTTTGGTGTTGAGCTCGCTTTTCCTTCACGAATAAGGGCCCCTTCACGATCCAGAATGCAGATATGCGTCTCTTCCATGGACACATCCAAACCAGCAAAATATTCCATTGGTCAGTCTCCTTTTCAATTGCATGTGCATCCAGAATAACAGGGGTAACTGAGTGCTGATCCTGATTACGCCATGTTGAAAAACCGCGCCGCTTCTCGGCCAGACATACCGTCCTTCAAACAAGCACGGCGCACACGACTATAAATATCCACAGAATACATCTCCCGCCCTCCGAATAAACGAAGGGCACAAACTGGCGGACTTTTACTCCGCTACAACTGCGATATGCAGCCGCTTCTGTGGCCCAATATTGCTCCGCGTTTTACACGGTCGGCACATGGCCCGGATCCACATGCTCGATATTGGCACAGGGCACCACGTTGCGGGCCTCCATAAGGAACGGCGTGTGATCCGAAACCGGATCGTCCGGGTCGAAGCCCACCACACCGCCTGTGGCGTTATGGAAATATTCAAAGAACCCCAGGATCGGCACATCCGGCCAGATCTGTTTCATGAACAACAACTCACCCCAGCCGGTATGGCCCAGGATCAGGTCGGGCCGGAAGCCCTCGTTCTTCTCCAGCGCGCGGGCGGCCATGGCGGCGGCAAACCCCGCGCCGGTGGCCTCTTCCCAGACCCTGGACAGCCCATAGGCCCCGGCCCCGGGCTTGTGATGCGACTTGTAGACCACGGTCATCACCCCGTCGATCCAGGGCGCATCCTTGCGCTGTGTCAGGAACACGATCCGATGTCCCCCCTGTGCAACCAGCCACATCAGCAATTTCCGATGCTGGCCCGGCATATTCCGGTGCACAAAGAGGATATTCATCGCAAGGATCCTGTCCGGTTAATGCAAAAGTCCCTTGAGACGGGTACCCTGGCCGTTCTCTTTGGTGGTGTAGCCTGATGTCCATCCGGAAATTCGCCGCCGGTTTGCACCGTGAAGCGTTTTACCGGGGGCCTGCCCCCCGGTAAACCCACATTCGCCAGGCAACCCGCCGGTTTCGCTGTCCTGACTGCGGCATTTGCGATATCAATCACGGTGGCGACAACGATGCGGAGCGGGGCGGGTTTCCTGGATCACCCGGAGGGTGCGGGTTTCGAGCGGGGTGACCGGGCGGTTATTGACAACCGGGGGCGGCTGGAGTTCCGGGGTACGCAGCCCGGTTCGGATGGCGGTCTCCCTGTGATACGCGAGCGCGATGACGCGCCCGGACTGTCCGGTCCGGCGTCGGCGGCGTTGCGCGACAGCCGTCAGGGCAACACCGTCCACCGGTTCGACGGGCAGTTCCGACAAGCGGTCTATGGACGGCTCGTCGGCTACGAGGAAAGCACTTTCGGAAAAACCTGTATCCCCCGACGCTGCCTGAATGACGCTGACCTTCTCTCAAATCGAGCGGCCTGGTTTATGGGCCAAAGTCGACTTTTTGCGCAAAGGAAACCCCCCGCAGCGCACTGCCACAGGGGTCTCGATACTGATCAATCGAACAGACTCAACCTGGCATCCTGGTCTTGCGCAGATAGGGCAGAACCTGCTCGAATTCGCCAAAGCGCTCTTTTGCGTCTTCGTTGGAAACTGCGGACGTAATGATAACGTCCTCGCCGCTTTTCCAGTTTGCAGGGGTCGCCACCTGATGGTTGGCGGTCAATTGAATCGAATCAAGCGCCCGCAGAATCTCGTCAAAGTTCCGTCCGGTGGTCATTGGATAGGTCAGCGACAATTTGACCTTCTTGTCCGGGCCGATAATGAACACGGTACGTACCGTGGCATTGTCCGCCGGGGTCCGCCCTTCAGAACTGTCACCGGCACCGGCGGGCAGCATCTCGTATAGTTTGGCCACTTTCAACTCCGGATCGCCAATCATCGGATAGCTTACCTCGTTGCCGGTGACTGTGGTAATATCCGACTTCCAGCGGTGATGATCCTCAACCGGGTCAACGGAAATACCGATAATCCTGGCATTTCGGCTGGCAAATTCACCAGACATCCCGGCCATCGTTCCAAGCTCGGTCGTACAAACCGGTGTAAAGTCTTTGGGATGTGAAAACATCACTGCATAACCGTCACCGATCCAATCGTGAAAACTGATCTCACCTTCGGTTGTATCAGCTACAAAATCAGGGGCGGTGTCGTTTATTCTCAAGGCCATAACTGTGTCCTCTCCTTTGTGTTTGTGTCGCATTGAGAATTTGATCAAATCCTGTCGGGAAGGATTCGCACAATCCCGCTAAGGATTCGCACAATCCCGCTGAAGAGTAGCACAGAGATTAACAATGCACCACGAAACCTTCGGCGGAGACCAGGGGAATCGCATGAGTTTCACAGCGTCAGGATTTCAGGCAGGAAACGGTTGTTCCAGCCTGCCTTTTTCCGGTTTCCCCCGAGGGAGCGTTTACCTTTCACTTTGCCGGGCAGGTTCATCGCGATGTGCCTGATGACGGCGAAGCTGGCGGGGGCATGATCTTTTCGCACCCGGCTGTCGTCATCGCGGAAGGTGACATCGAGCACCCGGTGCAGACGGTTTTCAATTCCCCGATGAGAGCGTACCGCATGGGCAAGGCGCGCGGCGTCTTTCGGCAGGGACGGGATGAAGTATCGCGCCTGTCCCGTCGTCTTGCCATTACTTTCCCTGACCGGGACGACGCGACCAATGCTGGCCGGACCCTCCCGATGGGGGTGACGCTTTTTCAACCGGTCGATGGCATCTCATTGGGTATATGTTCGCGTTTCAATCCCGCCCCTGTCGCCGTCAACTGTCTGTAATGACTCTGTGTTTTCCCGATCCTGTTCTTCAAACCACAGTTTCACGTCCTCATGGAGAAGCCCCTGATTGCCCTTCAGTGCCGGCACATAGTCAGCACCCTTGTCACGGATTTTCGCGGCGACCTCACGCTGACATCCCATCGCATCCAGGGTCACGGTCGCTCCCTCAGGGAAAAGCAAATCCAGAAGCACGGGGATGTCCCTGATCCCGTTCCTTTTGTGCGCACTGGCTTGCTGACCAGGCACAAGCCGCGGGTCGTCGCACCGGGCCGGGATCAGATGCAGAGGCGTTTCACCACCGGCCCTTGAGCCTCGCGCTGTCTTGCCGTCAATGGCAACGAGCGTTCCACCAATGCGCGCGGCCAACCCGGACGCCCATGCTGCAAAAGCTGCGCTGAACTCTTCGGGATCAGGCGCCCGGAACACCGTCGAAAGCGTGTCACGGGAGGGTGTGCCATGCTCAAATGGAGCCCATTTGCGCAGGAATTCCGGCTTTTCCTCACCGTAGAGGGCAACATCGACAAAACTCCCGCAGCCGGACACAACCCCGCAAAGGCTCAAAAGCAGAACCTCATCAAGCGGATAAAGAACCTTCGTCTGTTGGCGTGGATCGCTGATAGTTGAGGCAAAAGATTGAAACAAAACGGCATTTTCCAAAGCGGCGTCCTGCGGACATAAACTTTGGAAAACTGAATCAGAGACAGAAGATCAAGGCAAACCAAAGGATGCCATTCATGCGATACCCCTGTCGTGTGTCAGCGACACAATCGCGTTTTAGCGACAGTGATGTCGCCAATGCCTGCGCGTTGCAATTTGATCCGCCCGACCGTACAGTTCTGATCCGCCAGGTGATTTCAGGGTGTCCGCCCACCCTTTCCCCCGGGAAAAGGCCGCGTTGCGCCGCAGGGAACGGATGGAACGGCTTGCCAAAGGCACGTTGGCTGCCACCAGGGGCCGCTCCCGGTGTTCGGAAATCACGGGTCCTTCCCGGCGGGGACGCATGTGGGTGTTATGTGCCGCACCTTCCTACTTTTGCGTGCCGATTTTTTTGCATTTCGTTTCGTTTCAGATTTGCGCCGCCGACAACCGGTTGCAACCATTCAGGAAATTTTTTCCGACAGGTCATCCGAAACGAAATGGCCCTCCCCGCCGAAACGAAATGCCCTCCCGAAACGCGCGGGGAAACCGCCGAAGGGGTCGCGCCGGAATTTGCGGGGTACCGGCGGTGAAAAAATCGCCGGGAGGTCCGGCATGGCCAGCGGCAAAAAAAGCCCTTCGCGCGACGGGACGTGCCCCGGTCCTGCCCGCAGTCCGTAGATCGGGCGGCTGCCGCCGGATGTCCCCGTGCCCTGAAACCCTGTGCCATCCACACCCGTGCCCTGAAACCGGCTGCCCTGCGCGGAAAAAAGCCCGATCCGGAGAGCGGGCTTTTCGTGTTTGTCCTGTCCCGGGAGACGCCTCAGAAGATGTCGATATTTTCCGACAGGCCGGTGAGCGAGTCCAGGGTCGAGATCGTGATGATGTCGTCTCCGCCAAAGTCGAACACCACAGCGCCGTTCGTGATTGTCGCGTAGGTTGAGATGATATCCTCGACATCTGTCATCCCGCCGGTCAGCGCGCGGGAGAGGCGCAGTGTATCGATGCCGATCTCGAAATCATTGATCACATCGGTGTCATGGCCGCTGTTGAACACGAAGGTGTCGGCACCGGCACCGCCAAAGAGTTGGTCATGGCCCGCACCGCCGAACAGCCGGTCATCGCCATCCCCGGCATTGATCGTGTCGTTGCCATCGCCGGCCCGGATCGTGTCATTGTCAGTGGCATTGCTGTTGTCAACCCCGGATTCGATGACGTCGTGGCCATCGCCGGAAAAGACAAAGTCATCGCCATCCCCGGCATTGATCGTGTCATTGCCGGTGCCGGAAAAGATAAAGTCATCGCCATCGGTGCCGACCGGTTCCTGGTTGGTGGTCCTGGCAAGGGCGTCCATCTGCGCGGCACTCAGGGTCATGTCGCCAAAGACGAACGCCTCGACATTGGTGACCGTATCGGTGCCCTCTTCCGAGACGATGGTATAGATCCCTGCGTCCTTCGTGACGTCGAATTCGCCGATGGCCGCGCCGAAACGCGCCTGATCGAAGCCCGCACCGCCGTCGATACTGTCGTCACCGGCCCCGGAAACAATGATGTCACTGTCACCGCCGGCATCGATCGTGTCATTGCCTGCGCCGGAAAAGATCGAGTCATTGTCATCGCCGGACGTGATCGAGTCGTTGTCACCGCCGGAAAAGATCCAGTCGTCGCCATCGCCGGAATGGATCGTGTTGTCGCCATCGCCACCGTCGATCGTATCCGCCCCGTCGGTGCCATCGAGACTGTCATTGCCGGTGCCGCCGCGCAGCAGCCGGTTCCCGGGGGCAGGCAAGGCACGGTCATCCATCTGCGCCGCGCCCAGGGTCGTATCCCCGAAGACGAATTCCTCGACAGCCGTGACCGTATCGATACCCTCTTCCGAGACGATGGTATAGACATCCGCGTCCTTGCTGACGGTGAATTCGCCGATGGCCGCGGCGAAACGCGCCTGATCGAAGCCCGCACCGCCGTCGAGACTGTCATTGCCCGCCCCGCCGCCCAGAGTGTCATTGCCCGCGCCGGAGCGGACCGTGTCATTGCCCGCGCCGGCATTGATGCCGTCATTGCCATCGCCGGACGTGATCAGGTTGTTGTCATCGCCGGCATTGATCCGGTTGTTGCCATTGCCGGCATCGATCGTGTCATTGCCATCGCCGGACCGGATCGTGTCATTGCCGGAGCCGGAATGGATGTCGTCATCGCCATCGCCGGACCGGATGTCGTCATTGCCATCGCCGGACCGGATCGTGTCATTGCCGGAGCCGGACGTGATCGTGTCATTGCCGGTGCCGGAATCGATCGAATCATTGCCGGAGCCGGAGCCGGAGCCGGCGTGGATCGAATCATTGCCATCGCCGGCATCGATCGTGTCATTGCCGGGGCCGGAGCGGATCGTGTCATCGCCCGCGCCGGAATCGATCGAATCATTGCCGAAGCCGGAGTAGATCGAATCATTGCCATCGCCGGAATGGATCGAGTCATTGCCGGAGCCGGAATGGATCGAGTCATTGCCGGAGCCGGACGTGATGCCGTCATTGCCGGTGCCGGAATGGATCGTGTCGTCGCCCGCACCGGAAGTGATCGTGTCATGGCCGGTGCCGCCGTCGATCACGTCATCGCCATCGCCGGACCAGACCGTGTCATTGCCATCCCCGGACCGGATCGTGTCATTGCCATCCCCGGACGTGATCGTGTCGTTGTCATCGCCGGCATCGATCCTGTCATTGCCATCGCCGGAATGGATCGTGTCATCGCCGCGACCGCCGAAGATCGTGTCATGGCCATCGCCGGCATGGATTTCGTCATCACCATGGTAGGAAGAGATCCGGTTGTTGCCATCGCCGGCATTGATCGTGTCATGGCCAGTGTCGGAAAAGATCCGGTCATCGCCATCGCCGGACCGGATGTCGTCATCGCCGCGGCCGGAATCGATCGTGTCGTCGCCATCGCCACCGATCAGCGTATCCGCCCCGCCGCCAGCGGTGATTTCCGCCCCGACACCGTCAGGGAGCCGGTCATCGGCGGTGATCCCGGCACGGGCATCCATCTGCGCCGCACTCAGGGTCGTGTCACTGAAGACGAACTCCTCGACATTGGTGAGCGTGTCGGTGCCCTCCGCCGAAACAATGGTATAGACATCCGCGTCCTTCGTGACGGTGAATTCATCGCTGGCCACGTTGAAGTGCGCCTGATCAAAGCCCGCACCGCTGTCGATACTGTCATCGTCATCCCCGGCATTGATTGTGTCATCGCCATCGCCGGACTTGATCGTGTCTTCGCCATCGCCGGACGTGATCCTGTCATTGCCGGAGCCGGACGTGATCCGGTTGTCGCCGTCGCCGGCATCGATCGTGTCATTGCCGGCACCGGAGCGGACCGTGTCATCACCATCCCCGGCATTGATGCCGTCATTGCCGGAGCCGGACGTGATCCGGTTGTCGTCATCGCCGGAATTGATCCGGTTGTCGCCATTGCCGGAATTGATCGTGTCATTGCCATCGCCGGACCGGATCGTGTCATTGCCATCGCCGGAATGGATGTCGTCATTGCCGGAACCGGACCGGATGTCGTCATTGCCATCGTCGGCATCGATCGTGTCATCGCCGCGGCCGGAATGGATCGTGTCATTGCCGGCACCGGAATCGATGTCGTCATTGCCGGAACCGGAGCCGGAGTGGATCGAATCATTGCCATCGCCGGACCGGATGTCGTCATCGCCGGCACCGGAGCGGATCGTGTCATTGCCCGCGCCGGCATCGATCGTGTCATTGCCGGCACCGGACCGGATCGTGTCATTGCCATCGCCGGAATTGATCGTATCGCTGCCCTCGCCGGACCAGACCGTGTCATCGCCGGTACCGGAACTGATCGTGTCATCGCCATCGCCGGAATTGATCCGGTCGTCGCCCGCACCGGAATCGATGTCGTCAAGGCCCGTGTCGGAATTGATCGCGTCATTGCCCTCGCCGGACCGGACCGTGTCATCGCCGGTGCCGGAGTGGATGTAGTCATTGCCCGCGCCGGAATCGACCGTGTCTTCGCCGGCGCCGGAAAAGATACGGTCATTGCCATTGCCGGACCTGATCGTGTCATCGCCATCGCCATCGCCGGAGCGGATCGAGTCATTGCCATTGCCGGACGTGATCGAGTCATCGCCATCGCCGGAATTGATCGTGTCATCGCCCGCACCGGAATCGATCGTGTCATCGCCCGCGCCATCGCCGGACGTGATCGAGTCATCACCCGCGCCGGACGTGATCGAGTCATGGCCCGCGCCGGAATTGATCGTGTCATCGCCGGTGCCGCCGGAAAGGGTGTCATCGCCCGCGGCACCCTCCAGCAGGTCGCCGCCCGGGCCAGCGGCCAGATCTCTGGGAATCCTGTCGAACCCGGCAAGGGCATCCATCTGCGCCGCACTCAGGGTCGTGTCCCCGAAGACGAACTCCTCGACATTGGTGAGCGTATCGGTGCCCTCTTCCGAGACGATGGTGTAGACAGCTCCCTCCTTCGTGACGTTGAATGCATCGCCGGCCACGCCGAAACGCGCCTGATCGAAGCCCGCACCGCCGTCCAGACTGTCATCGCCGGTCCCGCCGGTCAGAGTGTCACTGTCGGCGCCGCCGTCGAGACTGTCGTTGTCGGCACCGCCGTCAAGACTGTCATCGCCATCCCCGCCAAGGAGCGTGTCAGCGCCGCGCCCGCCGGTCAGAGTGTCACTGTCAGCGCCGCCGTCGAGGCTGTCATTGCCGACGCCGCCGGTGAGCGTGTCATCGCCGCGCCCGCCGGTCAGGGTATCATCGCCGGTGGCGCCATCGAGACTGTCACTGTCATCGCCACCGACCAGATCCCTGGGAATCCTGTCGATCCCGACAAGCTCATCCATCTGCGCCGCACTCAGGGTCGTGTCCCCGAAGACGAACGCCTCGACATGCGTGACCGTATCGGTGCCCTCCGCAGAGACGATGGTGTAGACATCTCCCTCCTTCGTGACGTTGAATGCATCGCCGGCCACGCCGAAACGCGCCTGATCGAAGCCCGCACCGCCGTCCAGAGTATCATCGCCGGTCCCGCCGTCGAGACTGTCATTGTCAGCGCCGCCGATCAGACTGTCGTTGTCGGCGCCGCCAAGGATCGTGTCATTGCCGCGACCGCCGGTCAGGGTGTCATCGCCGGTGCCGCCCTCGATCGAGTCGTGCCCCTCGCCGGCATCGACCGAGTCACTGTCAGCGCCGGACCGGATCGTGTCATCGCCACGGCCGCCGGTGAGCGTGTCGGCGCCATCGGTGCCCTCCAGCAACTCGTGGGTGATCCCGGCAAGGGCATCCATCTGCACAGCACTCAGGGTCGTGTCCCCGAAGACGAACTCCTCGACATGCGTGAGCGTATCGGTGCCCTCCGCCGAGACGATGGTATAGACATCTCCCTCCTTCGTGACGGTGACATCGCCGCTCGCCACGCCGAAACGCGCCTGATCGAAGCCCGCACCGCCATCGAGAGTATCGTTGCCGGTCCCGCCGGTCAGAGTGTCACTGTCAGCGCCGCCATCGATCGAGTCATTGCCACGGCCACCGGTGAGCAGGTCGTCGCCGGAGCCGGACCGGATCGTGTCGTGGTCATCGCCGGACCGGATCGTGTCATTGCCGGTGCCGGACGTGATCAGGTCATTGCCCGCACGGGAGTCGATCAGGTTGTCGCCATTGCCCGCATCGATCGTGTCATTGCCGGAGCCGGAAAAGAGCGTGTCATCGCCGGCGTCGCCGACCACGTCCTGGTCGGCGGTCTCGACAATCGCATCCATCTGCGCCGCACTCAGGGTCGTGTCACTGAAGACGAACGCCTCGACATGCGTGAGCGTATCGGTGCCCTCCGCCGAGACGATGGTATAGACATCTCCCTCCTTCGTGACGGTGAATTCATCGCTGGCCACGCCGAAACGCGCCTGATCAAAGCCCGCACCGCCGTCGAGACTGTCATCGCCGGTGCCGCCGTCGAGGCTGTCATTGTCATCGCCGCCGATCAGACTGTCGTTGTCGGCCCCGCCAAGGATCGTGTCATCGCCGGTGCCGCCTCTCAGCGTGTCATCGCCGGAGCCGCCGTCGAGACTGTCGCTGTCAGCCCCGCCATGGATCGAGTCATCGCCGGTGCCGCCGTCGATCGTGTCATCGCCGGAGCCGCCGTCGAGACTGTCACTGTCAGCGCCGCCATCGATCGAGTCAGCGCCGCCGAAGCCGTTGACCGTGTCATCGCCGCGACCGCCGAAGATCGTGTTGTCGCCATCGTCGCCGACCAGCGACTCGTCGTCGAGCGCGGCAAGGGCATCCATCTGCGCCGCACTCAGGGTCGTGTCCCCGAAGACGAACTCCTCGACATTGGTGAGCGTATCGCTGCCCTCCGCCGAAACGATGGTATAGACCTCTCCGTCCCTGCTGACGGTAAACTCATCATCGGCCACGTTGAAACGCACCTGGTCGGTGCCGGCACCGCCGTCGATACTGTCATTGTCGGCACCGCCGGTGATCGTGTCATTGCCAGCACCGCCGTCGAGGCTGTCGTTGCCATCCCCGCCATCGATCATGTCACTGTCATCGCCGCCGTCGATCGTGTCAGCGCCGGTGCCGCCGTCGATCGTGTCATCGCCGGTGCCGCCGTCGATCGAGTCACTGTCATCGCCGCCGTCGATCGTGTCAGCGCCGGCGCCGCCGTCGATCGTGTCACTGTCATCGCCGCCAAGAATCGTGTCACTGCCGGTGCCGGACGTGATCGAGTCATCGCCCGCACGGGAATCAATCAGGTTGTCGCCATTGCCGCCATCGATCGTGTCATCGCCATGGCCGCCGAAGATCGTGTCAGCGCCATCGGTGCCGTCCAGGTCCTGACCGGCGACCTCGGCAAGGGCATCCATCTGCGCCGCGTTCAGGGTCGTGTCCCCGAAGACGAACTCCTCGACATTGGTGACCGTATCGCTGCCCTCCGCCGAAACGATGGTATAGACCTCTCCGTCCTTCGTGACGGTGACATCGCCGATGGCCACGCCGAAACGCGCCTGATCGATGCCGGAACCGCCATCGAGACTGTCATTGTCAGCACCGCCAAGGAGCGTGTCATTGCCGGAGCCGCCCCTGAGCGTGTCATCGCCGGAGCCGCCGTCGAGCGAGTCATGGTCAGCGCCGCCAAGGAGCGTGTCATCGCCGGAGCCGCCCCTGAGCGTGTCATCGCCGGAGCCGCCGTCGAGACTGTCGCTGTCAGCGCCGCCATCGATCAGGTCAGCGCCGCCCAGGGCAGTGATCGTGTCATCGCCACGACCGCCAAGAATCGTGTTGTCGCGCACGTCCCCGACCAGCACCTCGTCGGTGAGCGCGGCACGGGCATCCATATCCGCCGCGCTCAGGGTCGTGTCCCCGAAGACAAACTCCTCGACATTCCTGACCCTGTCGGTGCCCTCCACCGAAACGATGGTATAGACATCTCCCTCCTTCGTGACGGTAAATGCGCTGCCCGCCACGCCGAAACGTGCCTGGTCGACATCGGCACCGCCGTCGATACTGTCATTGCCGGTGCCCGCATCGATCGTGTCATTGCCGCTGCCCGCATCGATCGTGTCGTCGCCATCCCTGGAAATGATCGTGTCGGCGCCGGCGCCGGAAAAGATCAGGGCGTTGCCATCCCCGGAGCCCTGGTAAGCGCCGGCGAAAATCGTGTCATCGCCATCGCCGGACCGGATCGTGTCATTGCCGGTGCCGGAAAAGATATTGTTGTCGCCATCCCCGGCATCGATCTGGTCGTCGCCACCCCCGGTAGTGATCTGGTCATGGCCATCGCCGGAAAAGATCGTGTTGTTGTCATCGCTCCCTGTGGCAGTGATCACGTCGTTGCCATCGCCGGTAAAGATCCACTTGTCGCCACCGGAGGACGTGACCGTGTCAACGCCGTCGCCGGTAAAGATCGTGTCATTGCCAAGCAGGCCCCTGATGAAATCATCGCCCGCGCCCCGGACCAGCAGCCGGTCATCGGCGGTGGTCGCCCCGGCAAGGGCCTCCATCTGCACAGCACTCAGGGTTGTGCCCCCGAAGACGAACTCCTCGACATTCGTGACCCTGTCGACGCCCTCTTCCGAAACGATGATATAGGTATCTCCGTCCCTGAGGACGGTGAATTCGCCGATGGCCGCGCCGAAACGCACCTGATCGAAGCCCGTCCCACCGTCGAGACTGTCATTGCCACCGCCGCCATCGATCGTGTCAGCGCCCGCGCCGCCGGTGATCGTGTCAGCGCCGGTGCCGCCGTCGATCGAGTCACTGTCAGCGCCGCCATCGATCAGGTCGTCGCCACGACCGCCGTTGACCGTGTCATCGCCGCGACCCCCGAAGATCGTGTCATGACCATCGGTGCCGTCCAGCATCTCACCGGTGAGCGCGGCGCGGGCATCCATCTCCTCCGCACTCAGGGTCGTGTCACTGAAGACAAACTCCTCGACATTCGTGACCGTATCCACGCCCTCCACCGAGACGATGGTATAGACATCTCCCTCTTTGGTGACGGTGAATTCATCGCTCGCCACGCGGAAATGCGCCTGATCGGTACCGGCACCGCCGTCGAGACTGTCATCGCCGACCCCGGAAAAGATGATGTCATCGTCATCGCCGGACGTGATCGTGTCATCGCCACGGCCTGAATAGATCGTGTCATTGTCATCGCCGGACGTGATCGAGTTGTCGCCCCCGTAGGCCCAGATCAGGTCATCGCCCGCGCCGCTGTCGATCGTGTCATCGCCCGCGCCGCCGTTGATCGTGTCGGCGCCATCGGCGCCATCGAGACTGTCATTGCCCGCGTCCCCGGCCAGAGCCGGGTTGGCGGCCTGCGCTGTGGCGAGCTCATCCATCTGCGCCGCACTCAGGGTCGTGTCCCCGAAGACGAACGCCTCGACATTCGTGACCCTGTCGACGCCCTCCGCCGAGACGATGGTATAGACATCGCCGGACTTGCTCACGGCGAATTCGCCGATGGCCACGCCGAAACGCGCCTGGTCGGCACCGGCACCGCCATCGATCGTGTCATCGCCCTCGCCGCCGTCGAGAGTGTCATTGTCCGCGCCGCCCCCGATCGAGTCATCGCCACGGCCACCGGTGATCAAGTCATCGCCGTCGCCGGAATCGATCGTGTCGTGGCCATCGCCGGACCTGATCGTGTCATTGCCGGTGCCGGACGTGATCGAGTCATGGCCCGCACGGGAATCAATCAGGTTGTTGCCGCCGCCGCCATCGATCGTGTCATTGCCGGAGCCGGAAAAGAGCGTGTCGGCGCCATCGTCGCCGTCCAGGTCCTGGTCGGCGGTCTCGACAATGGCATCCATCTGCGCCGCATTCAGGGTCGTGTCCCCGAAGACGAACTCCTCGACATTCGTGACCGTATCGGTGCCCTCCGCCGAAACGATGGTATAGACATCTCCGTCCTGCGTGACGGTTTTGGTGACGGTGAAATCGCCGTCAGCCACGTTGAACCGCGCCTGATCGATGTCGTTGCCGTCGTCGTCCCCACCGCCATCGAGACTGTCATCGCCGACGCCGCCGGTGAGCGTGTCGTCGCCGGTGCCGCCAAGGAGCGTGTCATTGTCAGCGCCGCCGGTCAGACTGTCGTTGTCAGCCCCGCCAAGGAGCGTGTCATCGCCGGTGCCGCCAAGGAGCGTGTCATCGCCGGTGCCGCCATCGATCGAGTCACTGTCAGAGCCGCCATCGATCAGGTCATCGCCACGACCGCCGTTGACCGTGTCATCGCCGCGACCGCCGAAGATCGTGTCATGGCCATCGGTGCCGTCCAGCATCTCACCGGTGAGCGCGGCGCGGGCATCCATCTCCTCCGCACTCAGGGTCGTGTCACTGAAGACGAACTCCTCGACATTCGTGACCGTATCCACGCCCTCCACCGAAACGATGGTATAGACATCTCCCTCTTTGGTGACGGTGAATTCATCGCTCGCCACGCGGAAATGCGCCTGATCGCTACCGGCACCGCCGTCGAGACTGTCATTGCCGGCCCCGGAAAAGATGACGTCATCGTCATCGCCGGACGTGATCGTGTCATCGCCACGGCCCGTAAAGATCGTGTCATTGTCCGCGCCGGACGTGATCGAGTTGTCGCCCCCGTAGGCCCAGATCAGATCATCGCCCGCGCCGCTGTCGATCGTGTCATCGCCCGCGCCGCCGTTGATCGTGTCGGCGCCATCGGCGCCATCGAGACTGTCATTGCCCGCGTCCCCGGCCAGAGCCGGGGTACCGGCCTGCGCTGTGGCGAGATCATCCATCTGCGCCGCACTCAGGGTCGTGTCCCCGAAGACGAACGCCTCGACATTCGTGACCCTGTCGACGCCCTCCGCCGAGACGATGGTATAGACATCGCCGGACTTGCTCACGGCGAATTCGCCGATGGCCACGCCGAAACGCGCCTGGTCGGCACCGGCACCGCCATCAAGCGTGTCATCGCCCTCGCCGCCGTCGAGAGTGTCATTGTCCGCGCCGCCCCCGATCGAGTCATCGCCACGGCCACCGGTGATCAAGTCATCACCGGCACCGGAATCGATCGTGTCGTGGCCATCGCCGGACCTGATCGTGTCATTGCCGGTGCCGGACGTGATCGAGTCATGGCCCGCACGGGAATCAATCAGGTTGTTGCCGTCGCCGCCATCGATCGTGTCATTGCCGGAGCCGGAAAAGATCGTGTCATCGCCATCGTCGCCGTCCAGGTCCTGGTCGGCGGTCTCGACAATGGCATCCATCTGCGCCGCATTCAGGGTCGTGTCTCCGAAGACGAACTCCTCGACATTCGTGACCGTATCCACGCCCTCCGCCGAAACGATGGTATAGACATCTCCCTCCTGCGTGACGGTTTTGGTGACGGTGAAATCGCCGTCAGCCACGTTGAAACGCGCCTGGTCGAAGCCCGCGCCGCCATCGATCGAGTCATTGCCACCGCCGGCATCGATCGTGTCGTTGTCTTCGCCGCCATCGATCGTGTCATGGCCATCGCCGGACCGGATCGTGTCGTCGCCGGTGCCGCCATCGATCGAGTCACTGTCATCGCCGGACGTGATCGAGTCGTTGCCGGCTCCGCCATCGATCGTGTTGTCGCCATCGCCGGCATCGATCGTATCCGCCATGCCCCGGCCAGTCAGCAGGTCGTCGCCATCGCCACCGGTCAGCCTGAATGCGGCAAGGGCATCCAACTCCGCCGCGGTATAGCTCCGGCTGCGAAGGCCTTGATCAGTGACGAAGTCAAAATCGAACTCTTCGACATTCGTGACCTTGATGATTCTGGATACCGCACCGGTGCTTTCTAAAGTAGCGATGGTATAGACATCTCCCTCCTTCGTGACGGAGATCTCGCTGCTGGGCCCGGAGAAACGCACCCGATCAAAGCCGGTACCGCCGTCTATACTGTCATTGCCAATACCACCGGAGATCGTGTCATCGCCGGAACCGGCATCGATCAAGTCATTGCCACTGCCGGAAGTGATCTTGTCATGGCCATCGCCGCCATAGATCGTGTTGTCGCCAGCGGTGGCAGTGATCGAGTCGTTGCCGACACCGCCAAAGATCCAGTCATCGCCAGTGCGGGAAAAGAGACTGTCATTGCCCGCGCCACCGTGGACCGTGTCGTTGCCACCGCCGCCAATCAGATGGTCGTTGCCATCGCCGCCGACCAGCAGCCGGTTGCTGCCACTGGCCCTCCCGGCACGGGCCTCCATCTCCTCCACACTCAGGGTCGTGTCGGCAAAGACGAACTCCCCGACATTGGTGACCCTGTCGACGCCCTCGTCCGAAACGATGATATAGGTATCTCCGTCCCTGAGGACGGTGACATCGTCGGCGGCCACGCCGAAACGCACCTGGTCAGTGCCGGTACCGCCGTCGATCGTGTCATTGCCGTCGCCACCGTCGATCGTGTCATCGCCATCGCCACCATCGATCGAGTCATGGCCATCGCCACCATCGATCGAGTCGTTGTTATCGCCGCCCCCGATCGTGTCATTGCCGGTGCCGCCAAGGAGCGTGTCGTCGCCGGTGCCGCCGATCAGACTGTCATTGTCAGCGCCGCCATCTATCGAGTCAGCGCCAGGCCCACCGATCAGAGTGTCATCCCCGGTGCCGCCATCGATCGAGTCACTGTCAGAGCCGCCATCGATCAGGTCGTCGCCACCGAAGCCATTGACCGTGTCATCGCCGCGACCGCCGAAGATCGTGTCATCGCCATCGGTGCCGACCAGGTCCTGGTCGGCGAGCGCGGCGCGGGCATCCATCTCCTCCGCACTCAGGGTCGTGTCACTGAAGACAAACTCCTCGACATTCCTGACCGCATCCACGCCCTCTTCCGAGACGATGGTATAGACATCTCCCTCTTTGGTGACGGTGAATTCATTGCCCGCCACGCGGAAATGCGCCTGATCGCTACCGGCACCGCCGTCGAGACTGTCATTGCCGGCCCCGGAAAAGATGACGTCATCGTCATCGCCGGACTTGATCGTGTCATCGCCACGGCCCGTAAAGATCGTGTCATTGTCATCGCCGGACGTGATCGAGTTGTCGCCCCCGTAAGCCCAGATCAGGTCATCGCCCGCGCCGCTGTCGATCGTGTCATCGCCCGCGCCGCCGTTGATCAAGTCATCGCCATCGGTGCCGTCGAGACTGTCATTGCCCGCGTCCCCGGCCAGCAGTGGGTTAGCGGCCTGCGCTGTGGCAAGCTCATCCATCTGCGCCGCCGTCAGGGTCGTGTCGGTAAAGACGAATTCCTCGACATTGGTGAGCGTATCGGTGCCCTCCGCCGAGACGATGGTATAGACATCTCCGTCCTGTGTGACGGTTTTGGTCACGGCGAATTCATTGCCCGCCACGTTGAAACGCGCCTGATCGACGCCCGCACCACCGTCGAGACTGTCATCGCCGGTCCCGCCGGTGATCAGGTCGTTGTCAGCGCCGCCATCGATCGTGTCATCGCCATCGCCGGAAGCAATCGTGTCGTCGCCCGCGCCGCCATCAATCGAGTCGTTGTGATCACCGGACGTGATCGAGTCAAAGCTGGCACCGCCATCGATCGTGTTGTCGCCATCACCGCCGTGGATCGTATCCGCCCCGGCACCGCCGGTCAGCCGGTCGGCACCGGGGCCACCGGTGAGGCTGACTCCGGTACGGGCATCCATCTGCACAGCACTCAGGGTCGTGTCCCCGAAGACGAACGCCTCGACATTCCTGACCGTATCGGTGCCCTCCGCCGAGACGATGGTATAGACATCTCCCTCCTTCGTGACGGCGAATTCATTGCCCGCCACGTTGAAACGCGCCTGATCGAAGCCCGCACCGCCATCAAGACTGTCATTGCCGGCACCGCCGTCAAGCGTGTCATTGTCAGCGCCGCCAAGGAGCGTGTCATGGCCGGTGCCGCCCTTGAGCGTGTCATCGCCACCGCCGCCATCGATCGAGTCACTGTCAGCCCCGCCATCGATCAGGTCGTCGCCACGACCGGCGTTGACCGTGTCATCGCCGGAGCCGGAAAAGATCGTGTCGTCGCCATCGGTGCCGACCAGGTCCTGGTCGGTGATCAAGGCACGGGCATCCATCTCCGCCGCCGTCAGGGTCGTGTCCCCGAAGACAAACTCCTCGACATTCCTGACCGTATCCACGCCCTCCACCGAGACGATGGTATAGACATCTCCCTCTTTGGTGACGGTGAATTCATTGCCCGCCACGCGGAAACGCGCCTGATCGGTACCCGCACCGCCGTCGAGACTGTCATCGCCCTCGCCGCCGGTGATCGTGTCGGCGCCGGCCCCGGACGTGATCGTGTCATGGCCACGGCCGGCATCGATGTAGTCATTGTCGGCGCCGGACGTGATCGAGTCGTTGTCACGACCGGAGAAGATCGTGTTGTCGCCATCACCACCGTGGATCGTGTTGTCGCCATCACCGCCGTGGATCGTATCCGCCCCGGCACCGCCATCGAGACTGTCGTTCTCCGCACCGCCGATCAGAGCCGGGTTACCGGCCTGCGCTGTGGCAAGCTCATCCATCTGCGCCGCACTCAGGGTCGTGTCCCCGAAGACGAACTCCTCGACCCGCGTGACCACATCGACGCCCTCCGCCGAAACGATGGTGTAGAATTCTCCGTTTTTGGTGACTGTGAACTCGCCGATGGCCGCGCCGAAACGCACCTGATCGATGTCGGTACCGCCGCCGACAACCAGGTTGTCGTCGTTACCGCCATCGATCGAGTCATTGCCATCGCCGCCGGTGATCGTGTCATTGCCGCGACCGGCAAAGATCAGGTCATTGCCATCGCCGGCATCGATGTAGTCATTGTCATTGCCGGACGAGATCGTGTCATCGCCGGTGCCGGAATGGATCGAGTCGTTGTCATCGCCGGAATCGATCGTGTCATCGCCCGCGCCGGAATGGATCGTGTCATCGCCACGATTGGAATTGATCGTGTCATTGCCCGCACGGGAATCAATCAGGTTATCGCCATTGCCGCTGTCGATCAGGTCATTGCCATCGCCACCAAAGAGCGTGTTGTCGCCACTGTCGCTGAAGCTGTCCAGCCTCTGGCCGGAGGTTTCGGCAATGATGTCCATCTGCGCCGCGCTCAGGGTCGTGCCCCCGAAGACGAACTCCTCGACATTCCTGACCGTATCGGTGCCCTCCGCCGAAACAATCGTATAGACATCGCCCTCCTTCGTGACGGTGACATCGCCGATGGCCACGTTGAAGCGCGCCTGATCGAAGCCCGCACCGCCATCGATCGAATCATAACCAACGCCGCCATCGATCACGTCGTTGTCTTCGCCGCCATCGATCGTGTCATCGCCCGCGCCGGACCCGATCGTGTCGTCGCCGGCGCCGCCATCGATCGAGTCACTGTCATCACCGGACGTGATCGAGTCAAAGCCGGCACCGCCATCGATCGTGTTGTCGCCGTCACCGCCGTGGATCGTATCCGCCCCGGCACCGCCGGTCAGCCGGTCGGCACCGGTGCCACCGGTGAGCCTGACTGCGATACGGGCATCCAGATCCGCAGCGCTCAGGGTCGTGTCATTGAAGACAAACTCCTCGACATTCCTGACCCTGTCGGTGCCGTCCGCCGAAACAATCGTATAGACATCTCCCTCCTTCGTGACGGCGAATTCATCGCTCGCCACGTTGATACGCAGTTGATCCGTGCCGACACCGCCGTCGATACTGTCATCGCCCGTGCCGGAAAATATCCTGTCATTCCCATCGCCGGCGTCGATCGTGTTGTCGCCATCGCCGGCATCGATGAAGTCATTGTCATCGCCGGAATAGATCCGGTCATTGTCATCGCCGCCATCGATCGCGTCATTGCCATCGCCGGAAAAGATCCAGTTGTCGCCATCGCCGCCATCGATCGAGTCAGCGCCGGCGCCGGAATGGATCGTGTCAGCGCCGTCGCCGCCGATGAGCGTCTCCACCCCGTCGCCGCCGGTCAGCAGCAGGTTGTCACCGGTGATCGTCCCGGCAATGGCATCCAGATCCGCAGCATTCAGGGTCGTGTCCCCGAAGACAAACTCCTCGACATTCGTGACCCTGTCGACGCCCTCTTCCGAAACGATGATATAGGTATCTCCGTCCCTGAGGACGGTGACATCGCCGATGGCTACGTTGAAACGCGCCTGATCGGTGCCGGTACCGCCGTCGAGACTGTCATTGCCGGTACCGCCGTCGAGACTGTCATTGTCATCACCGGAATTGATCGTGTCATGGCCGGCGCCGCCATCGATCGTGTCGTCGCCGCG
Organism: Roseovarius sp.; assembly: GCA_965207105.1. GTDB lineage: Bacteria > Pseudomonadota > Alphaproteobacteria > Rhodobacterales > Rhodobacteraceae > Roseovarius. The sequence continues at coordinate 125,631 of CBDBLS010000018.1, forward strand.
ACCGCCATCGATCGTGTCATCGCCACGACCGCCATCGATCGTGTCTTCGTCATCGCCGCCGTCGACCGTGTCGGCGCCGTCACCGCCGTCGATCGTGTCGGCGCCGTCACCGCCGTCGATCGTGTCGGCGCCGGTGCCGCCATCGATCGAGTCGTCGTCATCCCCGCCGTGGATCGTGTCATCGTCATCCCCGCCGTGGATCGTGTCATCGCCATCGCCGCCATCGATCGTGTCGTCGCCATCGCCGGACCTGATCGAGTCGGCGTCATCGCCGGAAATGATCGTGTCATTGCCCGCGCCGGAATGGATCGTGTCATCGCCATCGCCGGAAGTGATCCGGTTGTTTCCACCGCTGGAGGTGATCGTGTCATGGCCACGACCGGAATTGATCGTGTCATTGCCCGCGCCGGAATGGATTGTATCATCGCCGGCGCCGGAATTGATCGAGTCATGACCATCACCGGAATCGATCGAGTCCCTGTCATCGCCGGACTGGATCGTGTCACTGCCATCGCCGGAATGGATCGTGTTATCGCCGGCACCGGAATTGATCGAGTCATCGCCGTCGCCGGAATAGATCGAGTCGCTGTCAGCGCCGGAATTGATCGTGTCATTGCCATCGTAGGAATAGATCCGGTCCTTGCCGACGGTGCCGGTCAGCCGGTCATGGCCAGCGCTACCGCTGTGCGTGATCCCGGCAAGGGCATCCATCTGCGCCCTGCTCAGGGTCGTGTCACTGAAGACAAAGCTTTCGACATTCGTGACCGTATCGGTGCCGTCTTCCGAGACGATGGTATAGAAATCTCCCTCCCTGGTGACGGTGATGGCGCTGCTGGCCACGCCGAAACGCATCTCGTCAGTGTCGGCACCGCCGTCGATCGTGTCATCGCCGCTGCGGGAAAAGATCGTGTCATTGCCGGCGCCGGAATCGATCGAGTCATCGCCCTCGCCGGAACTGATCGTGTCATCGCCGGCACCGGAATCGATCGTGTTATGGCCTTCACCTTCACCGCCACCGGCGGCGGCAATGATCGTGTCATCGCCGGCACCGGTAGTGATCGAGTCGGAGCCAAAGGCGGCATTGACAAAGTTGTTTCCACCGCTGGAAATGATCGTGTCATGGCCATCGCCGGACCGGATCGTGTCATGGCCATCGCCGGAATCGATCCTGTCGTCGTCATCGCCGGACCGGATGTCGTCATGGCCATCGCCGGTAGTGATCGAGTCATCACCGGTACCGGACGTGATCGTGTTATCGCCGGAGCCGGAAACGATCGTGTCATGGCCAGCGCCGGAAAAGATGGAGTCGTTGTCAGCGCCGGCATCGATCGAGTCATGGCCAGAACCGGTAGTGATCCTGTCATCACCGGTACCGGACTCGATCGTGTTATCGCCGGATCTGGAATTGATCGTGTCATCGCCAGAGCCGGAATTGATGGAGTCGTTGTCAGCGCCGGCATCGATCAAGTCATGGCCACCGTTGGACCGGATCGTGTCGCCACCACCGTAGGACTCGATCGTGTCATTGCCATCGTTGGTAAATATGCCGTCATCGCCTTCGTCACCGAGGCGCTCGACCCCGGCAATGGCGTCGAGCTGCGCCGCCGTCAGGGTCGTGTCTCCGAAGACGAACTCCTCGACATTCGTGACCGTGGTGATGTTCGTGACCACAGCGCCGCCCTCTGCCGAAACGATGGTATAGACATCTCCGGCCTTCCTGACGGTGACATCGCCGATGGCCGCGTCGATACGCAGCTGATCGAAGCCGAACCCGCCGTCGATCGTGTCAACGCCGGTGCCGTCAAGGATCGTGTCATTGCCACGGCCGCCATCAAGCGAGTCGTCGCCAGTGCCGCCATCGATCGAGTCGTCGTCGTCGTCGCCACGGATCGTGTCACTGCCAGCCCCGCCAACAAGCGTGTCATCGCCATCGCCGCCACGGATCGTGTCATGGCCGTCGCCGCCGTCGATGCTGTCATGGCCGGTGCCGCCAAGGATCGTGTCTCTGCCAAAGCCAATGCCGCCAAGGATCGTGTCATTGCCAGAGCCGCCAACAAGCGAGTCGTTGTCCGCGCCGCCATCTATACGATCACGGCTGGCGCCGCCAAGGATCGTGTCATTGCCCGTGCCGCCATCAAGCGAGTCGTCGTCCGCGCCGCCATCAATACGGTCGTTGTTCGCGCCGCCCCGGATCGTGTCATTGCCTGTGCCGCCATCAAGCGAGTCATTGCCCGTGCCGCCATCAATACGGTCATTGTCCGCGTCGCCCCGGATCGTGTCATTGCCACGTTGGCCATCAAGCGAGTCATTGCCATCGCCGCCACGGATCGAGTCATTGCCTAGGTTGCCCCGGATCGTGTCATGCCCGGCACCGCCCTCAAGCGTGTCATTTACCCCGGTGGCTATCAGAGAGTCATTGCCACCTGTTCCCGTAATCCGGTTTCCCATTTCCCGCCCCCACTGACCTGATCCTTGACCCGGTTTTCAACTCTTTGACCCGGTTTTCAACCGTCCCGATGTCAGCAGGCAATGGAAACCAGCCTGTCGTGACAGCGCTTTGCACAAAAGCTATTGAGAAAGTGGCACAGGGTCAACCCGCGACCACAGGGCAGGCAGGGGTTTCACGGGGTTGTTATTTCATCCGCATTCCCGGGGTGGTGCACCGGTTGGGGCGAACGCAGTCAATCCCGATGCGTCGGCCAACCGTTTTTCGCCCCCGATCACCGGGGCCGGACCCTCCCCGGGGCCGTTGGCCCAACCATCGGCGCTGTGGTGATTGCCATGCCGCGCAGCGCCCCGGCATATCGAACCGGTTGAACAGGAAGGTCGGGTGATGGCAGGTGCCGTCGAAATGCCCGTTCCAGGCAGGGCCTTCCCGACCACCATGGGTGGGGCTGACGGAGTTGTCCATGTCCGCAACGGGCTTCTGGAGCCAGTGGTTTAAATCCATTGATACGCGGGGGTTGCGCGCGCATGCGCAAGCGCCGGAAGCGCCGCCGCAGGCAAAGCCGGAAGACCCGTCAGGAAGATTTGAAACCTGTAGGGTCATAGGCCAGTCATGGCCTGATACGCCGCATCTTGGGAAACCGCAAGAGATTGGCGGCCAAAGAGGAAGGGGGGCGTCAGTCAAGGCGCCCGGTGTTCTCCGGCAGGCGGTGACCATGGATCACCGCCGGAACAAGCACTTGACGTTCCCTGATTTCGTGGATCATGCGGTAGCTGAACACGAACAGTTCACGGATATCCGTGGCTCCGGCCTCGGGCACGACACGACCGCGCTCAGGGAAGGGGTCAAGGTTACGCGGCTTCCCGATGATCTGTTCGATCACACGGTGCGCGTGGCAGGTGTAAAACGCGGAGCAATATTGGGCCACAGAAGCGGCTGCATATCGCAGTTGTAGCGGAGTAAAAGTCCGCCAGTTTGTGCCCTTCGTTTATTCGGAGGGCGGGAGATGTATTCTGTGGATATTTATAGTCGTGTGCGCCGTGCTTGTTTGAAGGACGGTATGTCTGGCCGAGAAGCGGCGCGGTTTTTCAACATGGCGTAATCAGGATCAGCACTCAGTTACCCCTGTTATTCTGGATGCACATGCAATTGAAAAGGAGACTGACCAATGGAATATTTTGCTGGTTTGGAGGTGTCCATGGAAGAGACGCATATCTGCATTCTGGATCGTGAAGGGGCCCTTATTCGTGAAGGAAAAGCGAGCTCAACACCAAAAGCGATCGCTGACTTCCTCGCTTCTGGACCACCATGTGCCAAAGTTGTATTTGAAACGGGACGGATGGCACCAATGCTTTACCATGGGCTGACGGAGCTTGGTGTCCCGGTTGTTTGCATCGAGAGCAGGCAAGCATATCAGGCCCTTAAATCTCTGGCCGGCCACAAGACGGACCGCAATGATGCCCGCGGTTTGGCACACCTGGCGCGGACGGGATTCTACAAGCCGACCCATGTCAAATCACTGTCAGCGCACGCAATCCGGTCGCTGATCGCAGCCCGCAAGAAGCTGGTCGGACAGCGTGTGACGCTCGACAATCAGATCCGCGGTCTGGTCGTCGTCTTCGGCGTGCGGCTGCCACGAGCTTTGTCTCCGGCATTCAAAAACGCGGCGCTAAAAGTTAGCGATGGAGTGCCTGGCCTCCATGCCGCAATTTGCGGACTGTTCGCAGCACGCGAAGCAATCCTCGCGGCGGTTGCAGCCATTGATGGCGACATCAAAAAGATGACCCGCAAATCCGAAGTCTGCCAGCGCCTTATGACGGTACCAGGGGTCGGTCCGATCACAGCATTGGCCTTTGCCGCAGCAATTGATGATCCGTCGCGTTTCAGGAAATCGCGTGATGTGGGGGCGTATCTTGGACTGGTGCCGCGACGGCATCAATCTGGTGAAATCGACTACACGGGCAGCATCTCAAAGCGGGGCGACGTGCGCGTCAGAACGCTTCTCTATGAGGCCGCCAATGTGATGCTGACGCGGTATGCCGCTCCGCTCAAATTGAAGACATGGGCCCTCGCAATCGGTGCGCGCTCAACGATGAGAAAGGCCCGAGTGGCTCTGGCGCGTCGTCTGGCAATCATACTTCATGCCATTATGCGAGACAAAACTGACTTCCAGTCCGCGTAAGGCTTACGAGGCGACAACGAGGATTCCTAAATCAAAGTTCCCATCTGGGACGATGCCCGAGGGAGGGCGTGAGACACGGCGCCGATTCTGTAGCAACAGCCAAGACCAACGGTATGATTGCGGTTTCAACATTGCCGACCCACACCCAGCCAACCCCATCATGAACCTCAGAGTTCGAAGAGAACAAAGGCAACCTCTGACATCAAAAGCAGGAAACTCAGGAAACACGCATTGACAGATTAGAGAACAGCCAAGACCAACGGTATGATTGCGGTTTCAACATTGCCGACCCACACCCAGCCAACCCCATCATGAACCTCAGAGTTCGAAGAGAACAAAGGCAACCTCTGACATCAAAAGCAGGAAACTCAGGAAACACGCATTGACAGATTAGAGAACAGCCAAGACCAACGGTATGATTGCGGTTTCAACATTGCCGACCCACACCCAGCCAACCCCATCATGAACCTCAGAGTTCGAAGAGAACAAAGGCAACCTCTGACATCAAAAGCAGGAAACTCAGGAAACACGCATTGACAGATTAGAGAACAGCCAAGACCAACGGTATGATTGCGGTTTCAACATTGCCGACCCACACCCAGCCAACCCCATCATGAACCTCAGAGTTCGAAGAGAACAAAGGCAACCTCTGACATCAAAAGCAGGAAACTCAGGAAACACGCATTGACAGATTAGAGAACAGCCAAGACCAACGGTATGATTGCGGTTTCAACATTGCCGACCCACACCCAGCCAACCCCATCATGAACCTCAGAGTTCGAAGAGAACAAAGGCAACCTCTGACATCAAAAGCAGGAAACTCAGGAAACACGCATTGACAGATTAGAGAACAAAGATCGTAAGACGATCGCGAAGATGCTGCGCCATGAACTTCCGCCTGGGTATCGTCGGTCGGAAGCGCCTCGGCGGCCAACGCTTGATGGTTATGTTGGTGTGGTCGATGAGATACTGCGCACAGACAAAGCCCTGATCAAAAAGCAGCGACACACGGCCAAGCGCATCTTTGAACGGCTGCGCGATGAGCATGGATATGCCGGCAGCCTGACCACGGTGACCTATTACGTGCGCGAGCAAAAACGGCGCACCAAAGAGGTGTTTGTGCCGTTGTCGCATCGGCCGGGCCATGCGCAGGTTGATTTTGGTGAGACGCTGGGCGTGATCGGTGGCGTGGAATGCAAGATCCACTTCTTCGTGATGAGCTTGCCACATTCTGATGCGGTGTTTGTGAAGGGATATCCAGCTGAGACAACCGAGGCGTTTTGCGATGGCCATGTGTCCGCCTTTGCATTCTTTGGCGGCATTCCGCAATCCATTCTCTACGACAATACCAAGATCGCCGTGGCTCGGATACTCGGGGATAAGACGCGCATCCGCACACGTCGGTTTACGGAACTGCAGTCGCATTACTTGTTTGATGACAAGTTTGGCAGACCCGCGCGAGGGAACGATAAAGGCAACGTTGAGGGCATGGTTGGATACACCCGCCGCAACTTCATGGTTCCCGCACCTCGCTATGACAGCTTTGATGATCTGAACGCACATTTGGAAGAGAAGTGTTTAGCACGTCAGGCCGATACGTTGCGGGGTCACACCCAAACCATAGGCGCACGCCTGATGTCGGATTTGGATGCTCTGATGGGATTGCCCGTCGCAGAATATGAAGCCTGCGATCACGTCAGCACGCGTGCAACGTCGATCTCAATGGTGCGCTATCGCAGCAATGATTACTCGGTGCCAGTAGCCTATGCGCACCACGATGTTCATGTGCGTGGGTTTGTGCATGAGGTTATCATCGGCTGCGGCAATGAGATTATTGCGCGGCACAAACGATCCTACACATCAGCGGATATGGTCTTTGACCCATTGCACTTTTTGCCCCTGCTTGAACAAAAGGTGGGTGCCCTGGATCAGGCCGCGCCTTTGCAGGGTTGGCATTTGCCAGATGTATTTGCCACGCTGCACCGACTGCTTGAAGCCAGAATGGGTAAGCCGGGCAAGCGAGAATACGTTCAAGTCTTGCGCCTTTTGGAGACCTTCGAAATGGATGTTGTGCAAGGCGCAATCCAGCAGGCAATAGATATGGGTGCAATTGGCTATGACGCCGTAAAACACCTTGTACTGTGTCGGGTTGAGAAGCGGCCACCACGATTGGATTTGGACTTCTATCCATACTTGCCCAAGGCCAATGTCGGCACAACACGCCCATCCAGTTACATGAGCTTGATGGGAAGGACCGCGGCATGACCGAAGCCCCTCGGATTCTTCTACGGCATCATCTTAAACAACTGCGACTGCCAACGTTCCAAGGCGAGTATGCCAAACAGGCGCAGCTCTGTGCTGCAGAGAACAAAGATCACATCCACTATCTGGCGCGGCTGTGTGAGATGGAATTGATCGACCGCGAACGCCGGATGATTGAACGGCGCATCAAAGCGGCGAAGTTCCCCAGCACCAAGAGCTTGGATAGCTTTGACTTCAAGATCATGCCAAGCTTGAACAAGCCCCTGACGATGGATCTGGCACGATGCGATTACGTTAATCGCAGGGAGAACATCATCGCGCTCGGCCCGTCAGGCACGGGCAAGACACACATCGCCCTGGGACTTGGGCTGGCTGCATGTCAAAGAGGACTGAAGGTGCGCTTCACAACGGCTGCGGCATTAGTCCATGATCTGATCGAGGCTCAAGATGAGCGGAGATTGCAGCGCCTTCAAAAGCAACTGACCAGCCAGAACCTGTTGATCATTGATGAACTGGGCTTCGTACCGCTCAGCAAATCTGGCGCAGAGCTGCTCTTCGAGGTCATATCCCAATGCTATGAACGCGGCTCCATCATCATAACCTCGAACCTGCCCTTCGATGAATGGACTGAAGTCTTTGGCTCTGAGCGGCTGACCGGTGCGCTACTCGATCGTTTAACCCATCACGTCCACATCCTCGAGATGAATGGCGAAAGCTATCGGCTCAAACACAGTCGCAACAACCGAAAATAACCAGCCCGCAATCACAGTCAGAATAATGCTGGCCTTATGGCCAGCATGCGCTTTGGCACGCTTCAGCTTTGTGACGAGCACGCGTGCAAAAGCGCCACAAAACATCAACCGAAGTGGCCCATTTTTACGCCGCGACATGGACCCATTTTACTCTGCGATTGACACTCGCTCCCGGGAATGGCTGGAGTGAGTAAAGATCCCCCGGGTATTGCCATGTGTGGACGGTTCCTGTTTTGCAAGGTTTTTTTGACGCCGTGATCATAGCGGGTTGCGGTCATGTGTCCGGCCTGTTTTTGCGGCAATAAGGCCGCTGGCCCTGATGAAGTCCGCGTGCCAGTTCCCTATCAAGTTGCCGGACTACTTGTATCCTGGCAATACCTCGGGGTGTTCTGACTGCGGCTTGCTTTGATCATCATCACGTCTATTGCCCTTGCATCCTGAAGCGCAGTTTTGGTGCTCGGTCTTCCGAGCGCGCTTATGTGGCTTGGTACGTTCCTCCTCTTGCCAGGAGCGCCCATACGATCCGCGCAGTTTTGTTGGCCATTGCGACACTAACCAATCGCGGTGCCTTGCGTTCCAGCAGGCTGCGGATCCAGGCAGCGGTGCGGGTTTGTGTATCAGCAACATGCCTGAGAATGGCCGTTGCCCCAACCACCAGGAGTTTGCGCAAATAACCATCACCCATCTTGGTAATCCGCCCCAACCGCTCTTTTCCGCCCGAAGAGTTTTGCCGGGGGACGAGCCCGAGAAAGGCTGCGAACTGGCGTCCGGACCGGAATTGCGAAGGGTCCGTGACAGAAGCTGCCAGGGCTGTCGCTGTCAGCACGCCAACTCCTGGAATGGTTGCCAGGCGCTGACTGGTATCGTTCTGGCGGTGCCACACAAGGATCTCACTATCAAGTGCGCGGATCTGCTGGTTCAGGTTTGCGCGCTGATCGGCCAGGCTCAGCAAAGCGGTTCTCGCTATTTGTGGGATGTCTTCATTGGCACCCTCTTCAAGCTGTAGCAGCAATCGGGAAATATTTTCTGGCCTTTGAGGCGCAATGATCCCCAGCTCAGCCATGTGGGCGCGCAGCGCATTTATCAGCATCGTGCGTTGCCGTACCAGAAGATCGCGCGCCCGATGCAGCATCATAACTGCCTGCTGATCCACGCTCTTTATGGCCACAAAATGCATGTTCGGGCGCGTAACAGCCTCACAGATCGCCTCAGCATCCGCCGCATCATTCTTTTGTCGCTTCACGTATGGTTTTACATAGGCGGGAGGGATGAGCTTCACCTCGTGGCCGAGTGCTGTGATCTCACGCGACCAATGGTGGGACGTCGCACAGGCTTCAATGCCGATCAGGCAAGGTGGCAATTTAGCCAGAGTATCTAGGACTGCGTTCCGGCGAAGCTTCTTCTGTAGAACGGTTTGTCCTGTCGCATCGATCCCGTGAAACTGGAAAACTGACTTTGCAATGTCGATCCCTATCGTTGTAATTTCCATCTGGGCGGTTCCTTTCAAAGCTGGTTCATACCCCAGCACTTTGGCACATTGCGATGCCGGTGGGTGGAACCGTCCAACTCATCAAGTTGTTGGCGGCCGCTTGTGAGGCATTGGAAAAGGCAGGGTTATGCCGCCATTTCGGCGGTGTAATCGGCCCAGAGGCTGAACGCATCGCTGCGGGCGTGGCGGTATGAGGTTGCGGTGAGTTGATAGCGGCGGGGACGGAAAATCAGGTTGATCCATTGTCCGGCAGTTGCTGCTTGCAGCAATGAGAGGATGGTCATGCGCAGACAGAAACCTCTGAGCTTGTCGGTGGGATTTGAACCGCCCGGATATCTTCTCCCGTTTGCGGGTCGGCCGGTGCGATACTTCGATCGCGTTGTCGAGGCCTTTGTGGGCGCGATGGTCAGCGTCCGGGGCCAGTGTTTTGATCGGCTTGATGCAGCTGCGCAATTTGTCGGTGATGACGACCCCCGGTTCGCCGAACCGGGCAACCAATCGTTGAAAAAACCGCTTCGCCGCTTTGGAATTCCGACGCGTTTGTACAGGAATATCAAGAACATCTCCATTTGCGTCGATTGCGCGCCACAGCCAGTGCCTCTTGCCACGGATCGTGATTGCGACTTCATCCATGTGCCACTTGTCGTTCGGTCGCGGTCGATCCGCGGCGGATGCAATCTGCAAAGTGTTGACCAAAGCGATTGACCCACAGTCGGACCGTTTCCCGGCTGACAATAATACCGGCGCAGCCGACAAGTCCTCAACATCAGCCGTGCTCGGCGCTAACCGGTGGTACGCCCAAACAGCCTACGCAATGATCTCACGCGGATAGCGGAAGCCTTTCAGGCGCGGCATAATGGTTGGGATGCTCATAGGATCAGTCTAACCTGATCATAACCACCGACCAACTTGATGAGTTGGACGGTTCCACCCACCGGCATCGCAATGTGCCAAAGTGCTGGGGTATGAACCAGCTTTGAAAGGAACCGCCCAGATGGAAATTACAACGATAGGGATCGACATTGAGTCAGTTTTCAAACCTAGAAGAAGCTTCGCCGGAACGCAGTCCTGGATACTCTGGCTAAATTGCCACCTTGCCTGATCGGCATTGAAGCCTGTGCGACGTCCCACCATTGGTCGCGTGAGATCACAGCACTCGGCCACGAGGTGAAGCTCATCCCTCCCGCCTATGTAAAACCATACGTGAAGCGACAAAAGAATGATGCGGCGGATGCTGAGGCGATCTGTGAGGCTGTTACGCGCCCGAACATGCATTTTGTGGCCATAAAGAGCGTGGATCAGCAGGCAGTTATGATGCTGCATCGGGCGCGCGATCTTCTGGTACGGCAACGCACGATGCTGATAAATGCGCTGCGCGCCCACATGGCTGAGCTGGGGATCATTGCGCCTCAAAGGCCAGAAAATATTTCCCGATTGCTGCTACAGCTTGAAGAGGGTGCCAATGAAGACATCCCACAAATAGCGAGAACCGCTTTGCTGAGCCTGGCCGATCAGCGCGCAAACCTGAACCAGCAGATCCGCGCACTTGATAGTGAGATCCTTGTGTGGCACCGCCAGAACGATACCAGTCAGCGCCTGGCAACCATTCCAGGAGTTGGCGTGCTGACAGCGACAGCCCTGGCAGCTTCTGTCACGGACCCTTCGCAATTCCGGTCCGGACGCCAGTTCGCAGCCTTTCTCGGGCTGGTCCCCCGGCAAAACTCTTCGGGCGGAAAAGAGCGGTTGGGGCGGATTACCAAGATGGGTGATGGTTATTTGCGCAAACTCCTGGTGGTTGGGGCAACGGCCATTCTCAGGCATGTTGCTGATACACAAACCCGCACCGCTGCCTGGATCCGCAGCCTGCTGGAACGCAAGGCACCGCGATTGGTTAGTGTCGCAATGGCCAACAAAACTGCGCGGATCGTATGGGCGCTCCTGGCAAGAGGAGGAACGTACCAAGCCACATAAGCGCGCTCGGAAGACCGAGCACCAAAACTGCGCTTCAGGATGCAAGGGCAATAGACGTGATGATGATCAAAGCAAGCCGCAGTCAGAACACCCCGAGGTATTGCCAGGATACAAGTAGTCCGGCAACTTGATAGGGAACTGGCACGCGGACTTCATCAGGGCCAGCGGCCTTATTGCCGCAAAAACAGGCCGGACACATGACCGCAACCCGCTATGATCACGGCGTCAAAAAAAAACCTTGCAAAACAGGAACCGTCCACACATGGCAATACCCCTTGATCCCGTTCCTTTTGTGCGCGCTGGCTTGCTGGCCGGGCACGAGGCGTAGATCGTCTATACCAGGCCGGGATCAGATGCAGAGGCGTTTCACCACCGGCCCCTGAGCCTCGCGCTGTCTTGCCGTCAATGGCAACGAGCGTTCCTCCAACGCGCCCGGCCAACCCGGACGCCCACGCGGCAAAGGCTGCGTTGAACTCTTCAGGATCAATCGCCCGAAACACCGTCGAAAGCGTGTCACGGGAGGGTATGCCATGCTCAAACGTAGCCAACTTGCGCAGGAAACCCAGCTTTTCCTCGCCATAAAGGGCAACATCGACAAAACTCCCACACCCCGACACCACTCCGCACAGGTTCAAAAGCAGAATCTCATCAAGTGGATACAACACCTTCGTCTCCTGGCGGGGATCAGAAATCGACGAGGCAAAAGATTGAAACAACACGGTATTTTCCAAAGCAGCGCCCTCCGGACATAAACTTTGGAAAACTGAATCAGAGATGGAAGATCAAGGCAAGTCAAAGGATGCTATTCATGCGATACCCCTGCGCCAGTGATTACGCCAGTGTCTGCAATTTAATCCACCCGACCGTACAGTTCTGATCCGCTGGGTGATTTCAGGGTACCCGCCCACCGCTTCCCCGGAAGCGGCTGCGGCGAAACGCCGGGAACGGCATGTTGGCTGCCGCCAGGGGCCGCTCCCGGTGTTCGGAAATGACGGGTCCTTCCCGGCGGGGGACGGCAGGTGGGTGTTATGTGCCGCACTTGCCTACTTCTGCGTGCCGATTTTTTTGCATTTCGTTTCGTTTCGGATTTCCGCCGCCGACAACCGGTTGCAACCGTTCAGGAATTTTTTTCCGACAGGTCATCTGAAACGAAATGGCCCCTGGGCTCGAAACGAAATGCCCTCCCGAAACGCGCGGGGAAACCGCCGAAGGGGTCGCGCCGGAATTTGCGCAATACCGGCGGTGAAAAAAAATGTCAGGAATCCCGGCATGGCCAGCGGCAAAAAAACCTTCGCGCGACGTGGCGCGCTCCGGTCCTGCCCCCATTCCGGAGATCGGGCGGCTGCCGCCGGATGTCCCCGTGCCCTGAAACCCCGGGTCCGTTCTGCGGATCAGGTCCGGCAGATCGCGGCGGCGATCAGGGTGTCCGGTTTTACCGGTCCCGTCCTGTTCGCCGGGGGCACCACCGTTATTGCCAGGGCAGGACCGTATGCCGACGGCGCGGGAGACGGGCATGGATGTTGTGCCCTGCATCCGGCTGCCCGGTCTCCCGGATGAGCGGCGCCCCGCGTATATTGCTGCTGACAACAGGCCGGCCGGACATGCGGGCCGGGACGGGGACCTGCTCCGGCCCGGGCCGGGGAAATTGCGCGGCCCCGGGTTTCATCCGGACAGATGTCGGGATGCCGGTGGCTGATGACCGGATTGACATGTGCCGGACCGGTCCGCCCTGTAACGCCACCTGCGAGGCAAGGCCGGGAACGACACCATGGACAGCCCTGCCCTGCCCGCCGTCCTGACCGGTGCCCTGAGCCCTGCGTTTCCGGTCAGGACGGCGGGCACGGCGGTCCGGTTCAGTCTGCGGTTCCATGCAGGGATGGTCCGCCGGGAGGCAAGCGGGGCGCGGTGTGAACCGGCGACCGGGGATGTCCGGTCTGCACAGGCGCAGTCTCATCGACCACCGTCAAAAGGACAAACCTGATCGGGTGACGGACGCCGCATAACCTCTCACAAAGCAACGCCGCTCAGGCGGGTTTCACCAAAGAGCGGGACATTCCCCTGATACCACCCGCCGCCACTATGAGCGCAAAAACGGGCGTTACCCAAGTGGCACAACAGATGAAGACCGGGTGCTTTAGAGAGTCGCGACAAGGGCTCTTTGATCGTTCCAGTCATTTGGCAATGCATTTCGCAAGACCCACTCACTGGTCAGCCCGACAGGTTGACGGCCTTCCACAATCATCTGCACAATATCCGGAGCCAGGAAGGCGAATTTGATAACCTGTTGAATACGGCGTCTTGAGGTTTTCTCCTGCTCACATACAGCATCAAGACTGCGCCCCGCCCTGATCAGGTTTAACCACTTATGTGCCGTTGCGAGATTACGGATCAAAGTCTCGTCTTTATCCGGTGCGGCATGACCAATGATGAGTTTGGTTTCGACACCGCGCTTGCGGGTTTGGAAAGGCAAACAAAACGTAAGCGCATCCGGGTTTATGCCGGCATCCCCAAGAGTGAATTCCCTGCAGACAGCTTCCTGGTTCAATCGTATTTCAACGGATCCAGGTGCTATATCAATACGATCGATCAAGGACGCAATCTGTGCGGAATTTCCTGCGATGGTTTTCAGTGTCTGCATCGTATTCTGAATAACATCCACGCCAGGATTCGTCTGGAGTTTTGATGTTATACTCTCCTTGAGATACGCAGATACAGCAGTCGCAATCTGATCCTCGAATGGTTGCGCAGGTAACCGCCACCCTGCAATACCATCCTTCCCTGCCTTCCTGGTAAGCCGATGCGAGATGTAATATCCTATGCGCCTGCCATTCTTCTGACTGTGACTGGGTGATAACCGATCCCCGGTTTCATCAAAGGCTTTCCCGATGAGCAGCGCCGGTTCTGTGGCCCGCAAGCCCTGCCCTCGTTTGTAGGGTGCTTTCTCTATTAGAAGGTTCTGGGTTTCGTCCCAGATGTCAGGGTCGATTATTGCAGGATGCTGTCCTTCATAGATTTTTCCTTTATGGCGGATGCGACCCGCATATAGAGGGTTACTCAGGATATGGTGAATATGCCCCTGATCAAATCGATTGCCACCGCGCATCCTGCCCTTTGCACGAACACGCAGCTTTGAGCGCAGGTTCAACCTTTCGGCATCTTCCTTCACCATTCGGATAAGCCGATGTTTCAGATAGAGGTCATAAAGGGTCTTGACCGTCCGCGCTTCCTCCTCATTGATTTCAAGCGTTCGGCCATCAGCTTCATAACCCAAAGGAACATACCCGCCCATCCAAAGTCCCTTTTTCTTGGACGCCGAGATTTTGTCTCTGATCCGTTCAGCTGTAACTTCCCGTTCAAACTGGGCAAAGGAGAGAAGCACATTCAGCGTCAGACGCCCCATGCTGGTCGCCGTATTGAAGGATTGTGTAACAGAGACAAAAGAGGCGTCTTTCGCATCCAGTCTATCAACAAGCCTTGCAAAGTCAGGAAGAGACCGTGTCAGGCGGTCAATCCTGTAGACAACGATTTGATCAACATCACCGTCATCGATCCGGGCCATTAATCTTTGCAGGGCCGGTCGCTCCAGGGTTCCACCGGATTTACCGCCATCGTCATAGTGTTCCGGCAGGAGAACCCACCCTTCATGTTTCTGGCTGGCTATATAAGCCTCGCAAGCCTCTCGCTGTGCATCCAGGGAATTGAACGCCTGCTCCAGACCCTCTTCAGAAGATTTACGGGTATATACAGCGCAGCGCAGCCTATGCATCCTGGACCACCCGTTTTGTAGTGAGGCCAAAGAACCGTGGCCCGGACCATTTGGTTCCCGTTATCTTTCCGGCAACGGCTGTGAGCGATGCATATTCCTTGCCATCCATCCTGAAGCCCTGTTCAAGAACATTGACCTGATACGTTCGTCCATTCCACTCCCGCACCAGGGTTGCACCCTGTTTTAAATCCGTTGCCGGGAGTGACCCTTTTGACCTGCCGCCAATCTCAAGTGCACGTTTCACATCCATGGAAAATCCACCCGTCGACTTTGCCTGCCGCTCCCATTCCAGAGTTGAATGCATTAAACCCAGGGACAGGTATTTTGGTGGCGGGTGTCCATATAATCGGCGCCAGTCATCGATGACCTGCGCACGGCTTGTATCTTCATCAGGTTTTCCATTGGGAGTCATGCGGATATCCTTGCAGCGAAATAAACAATGTTGCCCGGTACCGGGGAAAGCCCGATCGGGACGGGCGAAAGGGTGATCTGACAGCTACACTACCGCGTCCTGTCGAGCTAAAGTCCAGTCTTTATGTGAATTTGAAATGATTGCCATATCCATTTATTCATGAGGTATAGCTTGCGGCTTGGCAGAAGCTCCGGCATTCCGCAGGTGTGAGAAGATCGCAGATGTCGCCGATGGCAGCGTTGGGGGATACAGGTTTTTCCGAAAGGGCTTGCAGACCCCCGGAAGCGACCACGAAGAAACGCCGGGAATGAATGGACCGGCTTGCCAACGGCCTGTTGGCTGCCACCGGGTGCCGCTCCCGGTGTTCAGAAATCACGGGTCCTTCCCGGCGGGGACGGCTTGTGGGTGTTATGTGCCGCACTTTCCAACTTCTGCGTGGCTGTTTTTTTGCATTTCGTTTCGTTTCGGATTTCCGCCGCCGACAACCGATTGCAACCGTTCAGGAAATTTTTCCCGACGGGTCATCTGAAACGAAATGGCCCCTCCGCCCGAAACGAAATGCCCTCCCGAAACGCGCGGGGAAACCGCCGGAGGGGTCGCGGTGAATTGCACATTCAAACAGTGAACAGTCGGCATGGCGGTGAAAGACATTTCCGCGCCGCCATCAAGGCATCGCGACCAGGTACCTGGACAACTGCCTTCGGTGGTTCACCTTGCCGTCCTCCCGAGCCACCAAACGCCTCGCGCGATACTCGCCGCCGCAGGCACCCTGCCTGTAACCCGCCACGCATAACTAATACGAATTGACCCACCAAAATTGAGTCCTCGGACTAGAGTGGCAACGGGTGGTTTCGGTCCAGGGTGACCTCCGTTTGCCTGTGCAAACAAGCGGAGTTGCACTCCCCGGGCATCAACCGACCCGGTTTCGATCAGGCCCGGGCAACACCCCGGAGACGAAGCGTCAAAAAGCCCGCTCCGAAGAGCGGGCTTTTCGTGTTTGTCCTGTCCCGGAGAAGCCTCAGAAGATCTCGATATTTGCCGACAGGCCGGTGAGGGAGTCCAGGTTCGAGATCGTGATGATGTCGTCTCCGCCAAAGTCGAACACCACAGCGCCGTTCGTGATTGTCGCGTAGTCCGAGACGATATCCACCGCACTCTTCCCGCCGGTCAGCCCGCCGGAAAGGCGCAATGTATCGGTGCCAAGCTCGAAATCATTGATCTCGTCGTGGTCATAGCCGCGTTTGAACACGAAGGTGTCGGCACCGGCACCGCCAAAGATCCAGTCATTGCCATAGCCGGACGCGATCATGTCATTGCCTTCCCCGGAGCTGATCGTGTCATCGCCAGCGCCGGACCAGATCGAATCACGGCCATCGCCGGAAAAGATCGAATCGTTGTCATCGCCGGTAGTGATGAAGTCACTGCCATCGCCGGTAGTGATCGAGTCATCGCCATCGCCGGACCTGATCCGGTTGTTGCCATCGCCGGTAGTGATCGTGTCACTGCCGGCACCGGACCAGATCCGGTTGTTGCCATCGCCGGAAATGATTTCGTCATTGCCTTCGCCGGACCAGATCGTGTCAGCGCCATCGCCGGAAGTGATCGAGTCATCGTCAAGGCCGGAATTGATGAAGTCATTGCCATCGCCGGTAGTGATCGTGTCATCGCCAGCACCGGAATTGATCGTATCATCGCCATCGCCGGCAGTGATCGAGTCAGCGCCAGCACCGGACCAGATCCGGTTGTTGCCATCGCGGGACCAGATCGAGTCATCGCCTTCGCCGGACCAGATCGTGTCAGCGCCATCGCCGGACCTGATTTCGTCATTGCCATCGCCGGACCTGATCCGGTTGTTGCCATCGCCGGACCTGATCCGGTTGTTGCCATCGCCGGACCAGATCGAGTCAGCGCCATCGCCGGTAGTGATCGAGTCATCGCCATCGCCGGACCTGATCCGGTTGTTGCCATCGCCGGTAGTGATCGTGTCACTGTCGGCACCGGACCAGATCCGGTTGTTGCCAGCACCGGACCAGATCCGGTTGTTGCCTTCGCCGGACCAGATCGTGTCAGCGCCATCGCCGGAAGTGATCGAGTCATCGTCAAGGTCGGAATTGATGAAGTCATTGCCATCGCCGGTAGTGATCGTGTCATCGCCAGCACCGGAATTGATCCGGTTGTCGCCATCGCCGGAAGTGATCGAGTCAGCGCCAGCACCGGACCGGACCCGGTTGTCGCCATCGCCGGACCTGATCACGTCAGCGCCAGCGCCGGACCAGATCGAGTCAGCGCCATCGCCGGAATTGATCGCGTCAGCGCCATCGCCGGACCTGATTTCGTCATTGCCATCGCCGGACCTGATCCGGTTGTTGCCATCGCGGGACCAGATCGAGTCATCGCCATCGCCGGAATGGATTGAGTCATTGTCATCGCCGGACCTGATCCGGTTGTCGCCCCCAAAGGACCAGATCAAGTCATCGCCATCGCCGGACCAGATCGAGTCATTGCCCGAGCCGCCGTTGAGCGTGTCATGGCCATCGCCGCCAATCAGCCGGTCGTTGCCCGCGCCGCCGACCAGCAGCGGGTCTTTGGCGTGGACCGCGGCAAGGGCACCCATCTGCGCCACACTCAGGGTCGTGTCACCAAAGACGAATTCCTCGACATTCGTGACCCTGTCGACGCCCTCTGCCGAAACGATGATATAGACATCCCCGTCCCGGGTGACGGCGAAATCGTCGCTGGCCACGCTGAAACGCGCCTGATCGAAGTCATCCCCGGCATTGATCGTGTCGTTGCCAGCGCCGCCTGCGAGCGTGTCATCGCCATCGCCGGAGCAGATCGCGTCATCGCCAGCGCCGGACCTGATCGTGTCATCGCCATCGCCGGAAAAGATCACATTGTCGCCCCCAGAGGACCTGATCGAGTCAGCGCCATGGCCGGACTTGATCGAGTCAGCGCCATCGCCGGACCAGATCGAGTCAGCGCCATCGCCGGACCAGATCCGGTTGTTGCCATCGCCGGACCAGATCGAGTCAGCGCCATCGCCGGAATTGATCGCGTCATCGCCATCGCCGGACCTGATTTCGTCATTGCCATCGCCGGACCTGATCCGGTTGTTGCCATCGCGGGACCAGATCGAGTCAGCGCCATCGCCGGACCTGATCGAATCGTTGCCATCGCCGGACTTGATCGTGTCATCGCCATCCCCGGAAAAGATCGTGTCATTGTCATCCCCGGAAAGGATCGTGTCATTGCCGCTGCCGGACGTGATCGAGTCATTGCCCGCACGGGAGTCGACCAGGTTGTTGCCATTACCAGCCCGGATCGTGTCATCGCCGGAGCCGGAATAGATCGTGTCATCACCGTCGGTGCCGACCAGCGCCTGGTCGGAGGTCCCGGCAAGGGCATCCATCTGCGCAGCACTCAGGGTCGTGTCCCCAAAGACGAACTCCTCGACATTCGTGACCCTGTCGGTGCCCTCCGCCGAAACGATGGTATAGACATCTCCGTCTTTGGTAACGGTGACATCGCCGATGGCTACGCCGAAACGCGCCTGATCAAAGCCGGCACCGCCGTCGAGACTGTCATGGCCGACACCGCCGTCGAGACTGTCATCGCCATTGCCGGAATTGATCGTGTCATTGTCATCCCCGGAAAAGATCGAGTCGTTGTCATCGCCGGAAAAGATCGAGTCGTTGCCATCGCCGGACCTGATCGTGTCATCGCCAGCGCCGGAAAAGATCGTGTCATTGTCATCCCCGGACGTGATCGAATCATGGCCCGCGCGGGAGTCGATCAGGTTGTTGCCATTGCCGGAATTGATCGTGTCATCGCCATCGTCGCCGACCAGCAGTTGGTCGGTGGTCCCGGCACGGGCATCCATCTGCCCGGCACTCAGGGTCGTGTCGGCAAAGACGAACTCCTCGACATTCCTGACCGTATCGGTACCCTCCGCCGAAACGATGGTATAGACGTCTGCGGCCTTGAAGACGGCGAAATCAGTGCTGGCCACGCCGAAACGCGCCCGATCATAGCCGACACCGCCATCAATCGAATCATCGCCAGCGCCGGACCTGATCGAATCGTTGCCATCGCCGGACGTGATCGTGTCATCGCCATCCCCGGAAAGGATCGTGTCATTGTCATCGCCGGAAAGGATCGTGTCATTGCCGCTGCCGGACGTGATCGAGTCATTGCCCGCACGGGAGTCGACCAGGTTGTTGCCATTACCAGCCCGGATCGTGTCATCGCCGGTGCCGGAAATGATCGTGTCATCACCGTCGGTGCCGACCAGCGCCTGGTCGGAGGTCCCGGCAAGGGCATCCATCTGCGCAGCACTCAGGGTCGTGTCGCCAAAGACGAACTCCTCGACATTCGTGGCCGTATCGACACCCTCCGCCGAAACGATGGTATAGACATCTCCTTCCTTCGTGACGCTGAAATCGCCGACGGCCACGCTGAAACGCGCCTGATCAATGCCCCCACCGCCGTCGATACTGTCATTGCCGGTGCCGGAAATGATCGTGTCATCGCCATCCCCGCCATTGATCGAGTCATGGCCGACACCGGAATTGATCCGGTTGCCGAGATCGTTGCCGATGATGGTGTCATTGCCCGAGCCGCTGGTGAGATGTTCAATCGCGGTCCCGGCTGCAATGCCCACAGTGCCGATCAGCCCCTTCACATCCGAAAAGTGCTGTTCGCGCATGTCCCAGCGGTCGTCCGTCATCGAACTGGATGCGTTGATGTGATCCACGCCGCCGTTGTCAAAGATGGTGAAGGCCACAGGGCCGCCGCGATATTCGCTGTTCGACAGGGAGCCGTCAAGGAAGTCACCCAGAAATCCCGGCAGGTTGGACCCGACACCCCAGGTGGTCGCTCCATTCGTCACGTCGCTGGCCCCGTAGAGGTTCTGGATCGCGAGAATATCCGCCATCATCGGGCCCAGCAGGGTCGCATAGCTGGCATTTGTCCCGGTGTTCTCTCTTTGGTCGAAATAGGACATGACCGACATTTGCCAGCTGTCATTGCTGAATGTGTCGTCCACGCCATAAACGGCTCGCCCGTTGTATCGACCCTGGTGGCCCAGACCCAGCGTGTGGCCAAGTTCGTGGATGTAAACCTGAAGCGAATAGCTGCCGATCGACGTGCCATAGCGCCCAAGCACGCCGGTCCCCACGTTCAATTCGACTCCGCCTGTCGTGAACCCTCTGCCGGGCGCAAACGCGAAAGCGCCGTCTGCCTCGTCATCCATGGTGATCATCTCACCCGAGGTCACCTCGACAAATTCGATATCCGCCACAAGCTCCCAGGCTTCCATCGCCCAGCGGGCCAGTTGCCGACCATCGGCGGTCAGACCCGTCAGGTTTACAGTGATCTCGTTGGAGCTTGATGTGTCAAACGTGTACTGTCGACCACTCCAAAAGCCATCGGTCAGGAAATCGGCCAATTCGTCGAGCGTGGCGGACGGCGCAGGAACCACCAGCGGCGTCGTGCCTTCGGTCACCCCGATCGTATAGGTGCCTGCGTATCTATCCCTATACGCCCCGACCGAAATGTAATAGGTGCCCGAGGCACTTGCAGTGAATGTCAGTTGTGAATCGAAGCCAGGCCCGCTATCGTCATCCCCGGTCACAAGCGATCCCGAACTGTCATAAAGGCGCAGATAGGGATCATGCAAACTGGTGCCGCCGCCGGAACCCGCAAGGCTTATGAGATATCTGTCACCGGCGGTCAGTGAAATCGCCACCCAGTCGCGGTCACCGGTGCTGTCAAGCGTCCCCGAAAACGTGTCCTCCACCGACATGGTATAATCTGTGTCGGTACCCGCCGCCGCGTCCGACGTTTCGGTCAATCGCTGGGCCACCGGCCCCTCGCCCGGGTGACGCGCCGGATCAAAATTTTGCGTCAGGGAACACAGAAAACACATACCTTGACTTCTCCCTGTATCGCCGCCTGGTTTCAAACCCTGTATGCTTTTGAAAGGCGGCTGTTTTTCGACTCGAGTCGAAATTCTACATCAGATCATCATGATGCCCCCATAGCATCAAGCCTTGATTGTAAACAATTATCCTGTTCCAGCAAGGCGTTTGCAAGATAATGCAGCGTGGCCTGGTCGAGGCCTGTGTCCACCACATCCACACGTATCTCTTTGCCTGTCTGCCGGGGGCCTTGCGGTCCGGCCAACCATGTCATCTGTGCGCCAATGCCTTGCGCATCTGCCGCAGTGATATGCACCGCCACGCCCATATCCAGAGGCCCGGTCACCGCTTCGTCCCCTTGTGGCACACGACGGATTACCGCCCCGGGAACCGCCTCGGACAGGGATTGCGTCATGACCTGGCACAAAGCCTTGCCCGGATCAGTGTCAGGGCAGCTCAGCCTGATGACGGCGCGCGCGGGGCTCACAGCCGCACCGGAACTGGCCCAAAAGGCCTGCCCGCCCGCAGCAAGACCCAAAAAAACACGGCGTTGCATGATTTGGTCTCCATTCATTAAACCCTGAAATCACGCACAGGATTATAGCAAAGGACCCCAGGACCCAACAGTAGACCTGTTTCGCAACAGGGGTATCGCATGAATAGCATCTTTTGGTTTGCCTTGATCTTCTATCTCTGATTCAGTTTTCCAAAGTTTATATCCGGAGGGCGCTGCTTTGGAAAATACCGTGTTGTTTCAATCTTTTGCCTCGTCGATTTCTGATCCCCGCCAGGAGACGAAGGTGTTGTATCCACTTGATGGGATTCTGCTTTTGCGCCTGTGCGGAGTGGTGTCGGGGTGTGGGAGTTTTGTCGATGTTGCCCTTTATGGCGAGGAAAAGTCGGGTTTCCTGCGCAAGTTGGCTACGTTTGAGCATGGCATACCCTCCCGTGACACGCTTTCGACGGTGTTTCGGGCGCTTGATCCTGAAGAGTTCAACGCAGCCTTTGCCGCGTGGGCGTCCGGGTTGGCCGGGCGCGTTGGAGGAACGCTCGTTGCCATTGACGGCAAGACAGCGCGAGGCTCAAGGGCCGGTGGTGAAACGCCTCTGCATCTGATCCCGGCCCGGTGTAACGATCTACGCCTCGTGCCCGGCCAGCAAGCCGGCGCGCACAAAAGGAACGGGATCAGGGACATCCCCGTTCTCCTGGATTTGCTCTTCCTGGAGGGCGCGGTCGTGACGCTGGATGCGATGGGGTGCCAACGTGAGATCGCCTGCAAAATCCGTGACAAGGGTGCTGACTATGTGCCGGCCCTGAAGGGCAATCAGGGGCTTCTCCATGAAGACGTGAAACTGTGGTTCGAAGAACAGGATCGGGAAAACACAGAATCACTACAGACGGTTGACGGCGACAGGGGCAGGATTGAAACGCGAACATACACCCAATGCGACGCCATCGGCCGGTTGAAAAAGCGCCATCCCCATCGGGAGGGGTTGCTCAGCATTGGCCGCGTCGTCCCGCTTCGGGAAAGTGGCGGGAAGACGACACGGCAAACGCGGTACTTCATCCCGTCCCTGCCAAAAGACGCCGCGCGCTTTGCCCATGCCGTACGCTCTCACCGGGGAATTGAAAACCGCCTCCACCGGGTGCCTGATGTCACCTTCCGCGATGAC
Organism: Roseovarius sp.; assembly: GCA_965207105.1. Classification (GTDB taxonomy): domain Bacteria; phylum Pseudomonadota; class Alphaproteobacteria; order Rhodobacterales; family Rhodobacteraceae; genus Roseovarius. Next base: position 148,502 of record CBDBLS010000018.1, read on the forward strand.
GACAGCCGGATACGAAAAGATCACGCACCCGCCAACTTCGCCGTCATCAAGCACATCGCAATGAATTTGCTCAACAAAGCAAAAAGCGAGAACTCCCTCGGAGGAATGCGGAAAAGGCAGGCTGGAACAACCGCTTCCCGCTTCAAATCCTCGCGCCGTGAAACTCATGCGATTTCCCTGTGTTTCGCAATATTTCCCTGTGTTTCGCAATAGGTAGATTTCTGCCATTCCAGCTTCACCGAAGCAGTGGAGTTTGCCGGAATGGCCGTACTGAAAGTTTTACGAGCACGTCCAGAGTTGTTTTTCCGCCTTTCCGGAATACGTCCGGCGGATTTTGATGCTCCGGTTTGTCAGCTTCACCCGATTTGGCTTGCCGGTGAAGCCGCGTGTTTGTCCCGAAAGAACAGACAACGGGCCATCGGGGGCGGCAGGAAGTATCGGCTGCAACTGGCGGAACAAATGCTTTTGTGCCTGATCCATTACCGCACATACGCCGGCCAGGCCTTTGTTGGCCTGCTTTTCGACATTTCCAGCCCTACAGTTTGCCGCCGCGTTCGCGCCATGACGACGGTGATGGCTGGCCATTTCGCCATGCCGGAGCGCAGGATCAAATTATCGACACAGGAAAGAAACGATCTTCTCTATCCTGTGATCGATGGTACCGAGCGCCCTGTTCAGCGCCCCGGGACGCCGTCAAGGCGCAAAGCCAGGTATTCAGGAAAGAAGAAACGCCATACAGCGTCGCACCGGATCATTACCGACGACAGGAAAAGGATCCTGGCCGTTGGTCCTGCACAGCCCGGGCGAAAGCACGACAGGCGGATATATGATGAAGCGCGCGTGGACAAGCCCCCCGGTGTGCCTGTCCCGGGCGATCCCGGTTATCCGGGAACGTCGCTGGAAGTCCCGCTCAAAGCCTCAGGGACAGGGGAATCGCGCTTAAAGTTTGACAGCGGTTGCGAATTGGATTCTGGAGGTTTCATCACTTGATGGAGCTTCGCGATGCCCAACCTGGACAGCTGTTTCAATGAGATGGATGACCCACGCGGCGGCAATGCGCCACGTCACAGGTTCTGTGATCTTATGACGATCAGCCTTTTATGCGCGCTTTGCGGCGGCGATACAGCGGTCGACATGGAGTTTTTCGGTCATATGAAGGAGGATTTTCTGCGCGATTTTCTCGAATTGCCTCATGGCGTACCCTGTCATGACGCTTATTCCCGTCTGTTCCGGATGATGAAGCCGACCGGTTTTCAAGCGTTTTATGACAAGTTTCGTGCCGATTTTACGGCTGGATGTGGAGAGGAACCAGCCATCGCTATTGATGGCAAAGAGATGCGACGCGGCTTTGACAAGGCCGCCGGGCAGTCGAATATGAATATTGTCACGGCCTTTGCACATGGGGCGCGGCTGACCCTTGGCATCAAGCAAAGCGCCAGGGGCGGCGGCGGGATCCTGGCCCTGCGCGAGTTGATCGAGATGCTTGACATTCATGGCATCACCATCACCGCTGATGCGTTACATTGCCAGCGAGAGACCTGTGAATTGATCGTAAAAGAAGGCGGTAACCACTGCCTTCAACTCAAAGGCAATCAGGGCGACATGTTGGCCGATGTCCGGGCTTTTGTGGAAGACGAGGCTACTGATTACGTTGATGAATATAGCACTGTTGATGCTGATCATGGGCGTGTGGAAGAGCGGTCATACCGCGTCCACGATGTGCCGGAATATCTGATCAATACCCATAAGTGGCCGCATCTTCAGGCTTTCGTCCATGTCGCCTCCAGGCGCGCGGTTGGCGACAAAACCAGTCACGCCGAACGGCTTTATCCGCTCTCCAAATGTCCCGCGGCTCAGGGGGCCGCCACACTGATCCGCAGCCACTGGCAAATTGGGAACAGCTTGCATTGGTCTCTCGACGTGGTGATGAACGACGACCGACACCGCGCGAAAAGATCACGCGCCAGCCAACTTTGCCGCTTTGAGGCGGATTGCCTTGAGCATCATCAAGGCCAATCCTGCAAAAGGATCAAATCGCGGCAAATTCAAAAAAGCGGGCTGGAGTAATGATTTCCTGCGAACACTAATCAAAGGCTTTTGAAGCGCGATTGCCCTGGCCTCAAGGAACCATCCCCTTGCCAAAGAGCGGAAAAGCTGCAACACATGGCACACAAAGCCGCGCATCGGCGTAGAGCATGGAATTTGCCGCATGAAAAAGTTCGGGATTTTTGCCGATACCCATCGCAATAATGGCCAGGCGGATATGATCGCAAGGAATGTAGCGGCCTTGGAAAACCTGAATTTGAAAACAGCCTGACCAAATGGGCAGGGATACCTCCGTTCAAAAATAACCGCCCTTATTGCGAAGCGAGTCTACTTCGCGGGGGCTTAGCTTGATTGGGACAAAGGAGTACTCACAGTTGTCGTCGCTGTAGTAGCCCGTGTACAACCAAATTGAAGGAAACGGAACTTCATTAAGAAATTTTTGCAGGGCATCCCGGGCCTCAAAAAAATGCTCGGGATCTGCTTCGTGGGTGGTCAGATTGTCGAGCAGTAGGATCGTGCGATCCTTGTCATTGTGACGCTTCGCTACTTTCTTTTCTATTGCAGTTTTGATCATGTCAATGAGATTGCCCCGGGGCGTCATCGGTGGCCTAATAAACATTTTGGGGGTTTCGATTTGCTCGTCAACCATAAAGTTCTTCCGTTTGTCAGCCTTAGTTTGAACGCTATCGACCAATTCTTTAGGCATCGTCCCTGGAAAGTGCTTTTCAATCTTTAGTATTTCAAATCCCTTCAAAGTGGTTTTCTGAAGCAATGCAGTTACGTCATTTTCTGCCTTCATAGCCTTCAGCAGATCTTTGTCTGCAACTCGGCAAATCTCGACGAAGAAGTTCGTTTCGTCATGCAACACATACTCAAAATCCCACGGGCAGTCCCTGCCAACAACGTTGAACTGAGGTTGTTCTTTCTGCCCCTCATAATGAAGCTTGGCGTACTGTTGCGAGAAGTGGAACCCTATTATGTCCTCCCGACGTCGATCATCTAGCACGTTCAACCGTACAACATTTGTAGGGCTACCGTCCGGTTCCCAGAACACATGCATGCAGTAGTTCTGCTTTTTGGCAAGATCGGCTTTCGGAGAAAAACGATGTTTAGACCCAGACAAAATTTGATATGTGAAGTTACCCATTGTGACAATTTCCAAAAATTTCAACACATTGTCAACTACCTTGCCGGGGCACTACCTTGCAGGGGCCTGATCACACTGAACCTCCTCCGACTAAAGTCAGAGGGTTCAGTGGGTCTTGAGCGCCTTCGGCGCACGTTTGAATGTTTTTCCGACTAAAGTCGGAGGCTTTAGACCAGATTGTGGAAAGTAAATCAGGGTGTCGACGACGATGCGGGGCGGGTTTCATGGAACACCCACAGGGGCTGGATTCACTTTTCAGGTGCGACACCGGGTTTCCGGGCGAAGGCTCGACTGGTGCCCGGAAGCCGGGGCTTTTTCGTGGGGTTGACCTGAACTTCCAGACGGTGTCATTGGTGTCTGTGTCTACCGGTTCCCAAAAGAAGCCACGGCGAACCGCCGGGGGCGAACGGAACGGCGTACCAACGGCATCGTGGCTGCCACCGGGTACCGCTCATGTTGTTCGGAAATGACGGGTCCTTCCCGGCGGGGACGGCTCGTGGGTGTTATGTGCCGCACTTGCCTACTTCTGCGTGCCGGTTTTTTTGCATTTCGTTTCGTTTCGGATTTCCGCCGCCGATAACCGATTGTAACCATTCAGGAATTTTTTTCCGACAGGTCATCTGAAACGAAATGGCCCCTCCGCCCGAAACGAAATGGCCCTCCCGAAACGCGCGGGGAAACCGCCGGAGGGGTCGCGCCGGAATTTGCGCGATACCGGCGGTGAAAAAAATGTCAGGAATCCCGGCATGGCCAGCGGCAAAAAAACCTTCGCGCGACGTGGCGTGCTCCGGTCCCGCCCGCAGTCCGGAGATCGGGCGGCTGCCGCCCGATGTCCCCGTGCCCTGAAACCCCCGTGCCCGTTCTGCGGATCAGGTCCGGCAGATCGCGGCGTCGATCAGGGGATCCGGTTTTACCGGTCCCGTCCTGTTCGCCGGGGGCAACACCGTTATTGCCGGGGCACGACCGTGTTATTGCCGGGGCACGACCGTGTGCGATGGCGCGGGCCGGGGGAATTGCGCGGCCCCGGGTTTCATCCGGACAGATGTCGGGATGCCGGTGGCTGATGACTCGATTGACATGTGCCGGACCGGTCCGCCCTGTAACGCCACCATGGACAGCGCTGCCCTGCCCGCCGTCCTGACCGGTGCCCCGAGCCCTGCGTCTCCGGTCAGGAAGACCGCGGTCCGGTTCAGTCTGCGGTTTTATGCAGGGATGGCCCGCCGGGAGGCAAGCGGGGCGCGGTGTGAACCGGCGGTCGGGGATGTCCGGTCTGCACAGGCGCAGCTGACGGCCGGTCGGGCCGGTTGCCAACACCCTGGCAATACCCGTTCCCTGCCCGCCGACCGCAGGCCGGTTCCACACAGGAACATTCCATACAGGAACAGGAGTCCGGCAGGAAATTGCGGGCCTGCACACTGCCACAGGCACGTCCCTGTACCCGGGCAATTTTTCCCCTGTTTTTTTCCCTGAATTTCCGGAGAAATCCGGGGGAGACCGGTTAGCAGCATACCGACCGCACAGCCAGCCACACCGCCGGTTTTCTCCCCTGCAGATTTGGAGCGGTTTTATGGCGTGTTATCAGTGGGTTAAAAATCCGCGTTTCTGACAGAGACGCTTTACCCGGGCGAAAATACCCCCGGATACCCGAGAAGTCTCTACGGGCGTATTTCATCATCCATTTCGGGTCTTCAGGCTGGAGTCTCAATGACTGGGCAAGTGGCTCCGGAGGGGTTTTCGTCCTGTCGTTCGTCGCCTTCAAGGCGTCCACTGGACGCTTTGATCCTTGCGGGTTGGCGCGACCCGTTGGCAGCGCGTCCGGCACACCAGATCAGCGAAACGCGTAGACCCGGTGAATAGTTTGTTTCCGGCAGGACGAGCACCGCACCGTACCGAGCGTATCGCGGACCCGCACCGCGCGACCATGTCGCGCAATCAGCGGTGCCACCGGGACCTCTCCCACGTGACCGCAGGTGCACTCCACCTGAAGGAAGGCACAGTCCAGTGCATCAAGGCCCAGTCCATCAGCCCGGAGCCGCAGCATCCCGCTCACCGGGGCCACGGACGGCAGCGGGGCTTTCGTCCGGTCCCGCTCCTTCACAGTTCGACGCCGCAGAAACGCCAGAGCACACATCCTTCTGTTGCGATTGATGCGAAACCGTAGCGCATTCACCACAGGCCCGGCAAGGCTTGAAAAGACCACCGCCAGGGCAATCGCGTTTGGATTTGTCCTGCCCCATTGAGGTTGAAAAACATCAAAACCTAACCACAAACGCAACGAGAGAGCCAAAAAGTTCATGCTATGTTCGTCAGCAAAGGGCTTAGAGCCTGATTTAAACTAGTGAATGAATCCAGTAGGTTGTGATTCTGTTGGGTTTGATAGCTGAACGGAGATATTTATGGCCTGGACAGACCTCACCCGCCGTCGGCATGAGCGCGCAGGCGGCAAGTATGCAAGTGATTTGACCGATGCAGAATGGGCAATAATCGCCCCTTTACTCCCGGCGCGCAGAACAACGGGCAGACCCCGTACGATTGATTTGCGTGATGTGTTTGACGCGATCCTTTATATCGCGACAACCGGTTGCCAGTGGCGTATGTTGCCCAATGACTTCCCGGCGGTTTCCACGGTGCGTGGCTATTTCTATTCATGGAGCAAGGATGGCCTGCTGGATGAGATAAACCGTGAACTCGTCAGAAGCGCGCGACTGGCTGAGGGTCGCAAGGCCCGGCCAACAGCGGGGGTCATCGACAGTCAGAGCGTAAAAACAACGGAAAGTGGCGGGGCTGGAGGCTATGACGCAGGTAAAAGGATAGAGGGGCGCAAACGCCATATCGTGACCGATACCATCGGATTGCTCATTGGCTTCGTAGTCCACAGTGCCGGTATTCAAGACCGGGATGGCGCGCCTGACGTGCTGGCGACTATTGCGAACCGCTATCCCACGCTGCGTCATCTATTCGCCGATGGAGGCTACGCAGGACCCGTATTGCGAGACGCGCTGAAAGCCATTGGCTGCTGGACCGTCCAGATCATCAAACGCTCTGAAAGACCTCTGCGTGATTGCGCTATTTGGTGATTTTTTGAATTCAGGCATGCTTTCCGGTTCCGCCTCTGGATTTGAAGCGGATTGGTTCTGCGGGTCTGGTTTATGCGATTGCCCGGGTTTGTTGGTTGAGAGTTATTTTGTTTGCGGCCTTGAGGAGGTTCTGCGAGATGGCGGCCATGACCATCTGCGCGTGGGTTTTGGCGACGCCAAAGTAGCGAGCACGGTGCAGGCCGAAGAGACGTTTCATCGTGCCAAAGCATTGTTCGACCCGGAAGCGGCGTTTGGAAATCTGCTTGTTGAAGCGTTTCCCTGACTGGCGCAAAGGGCGGTTCCGGGCGGCCTTGCGCATGATGCCATCGCGATGGTGCCCTTTCAGGGCGGCTCTGTTGGCTTTGCTTGCGTAGGCCTTGTCGGCCAATACGCGCTGCGCACTGGACCCCTTGATCATCGTTTTAAACTCCGGGCTTTCGCCCGCATTGGCGGGCGTGACATGCACCTTGTCGACGAACCCCTCTTCGTCCGTGCGCGCAAATCCCTTGAAGCCCAGTGTGCTCTTTGATCCCTTCTTCACCCGGCGGGCATCCTTATCTGCGCTGTAGTGCACATCCGGGGTGTCCTGTGCATCCCCTTCCTCCCGGTCCTGCGGAGCCTCGATATACCTGCGCGGGCGGGCGGCACTCTCGATCAGGGGTGCGTCGATGATAGCGGCTTCGGCTTCCCCAAGCTTGAGGCCATGGGTCTCGATCTGACGACAAACCTCGAACAGAAGTTCGTCGTAAACGCCTGCCTGCACCAGCGCATTGCGAAACCGGCAGTGTGTCGTCTCATCGGGAACCTTGCCGTGTAAATCCAGCCCGCAAAAAAGCATGAAATCCAGCCGGACTTTCAACGCACGCTCAAGCTTCGGGTCAGACAGGCCATGCCATTGGCCAACCAGAAGACACTTGAACAGGACCAGCGGTGCGTAACCGGAAGGACCCAACCCGGATCGGCCCAGACCACGCTTCAGGATCGCGGAAAACGCAGACCAATCCAAAAGTGCATCAATCTTGAAAAGCGGATCATCAATCCCGATCCGATCCGTCGCTTCACGTAAAAACAGGTCCATCAAGACACCCCGAATTGCTCTGCACGGGAATACCAAAATCCTGACCCAAATGGAATCCTGAATTATGCAGAGGTCTTTCTGATACGGTCGAAGGGTTCGAGGTTTTGCCCCGTAGATGGGTGGTCGAGCGAACCTTCGCCTGGCTCGAACGATGCCGTCGATTGGCAAAGGACCGGGAGAAATCCATCGCAAGCGCCGAAGGGTGGCTGTTTATCGCCCACATCCGTCGCGTCACACGCCACCGCGCAAGGAATTGAAAGCGTTCAATTAGTTTTAAATCAGACTCTTAGATATGGGTCTATTCGCCAATACAATGGATTTGCACACCATCTCCACAAACCTCGCGCGCAATGTCGACGACATGCTGGTGATGCGTGAGATAGATCGCCTGCCCGCGCCGGCCAACCCGTTCCATGACGCGGCAGGCTGAGCGCGTCCGGTCCTCATCAAATGTCTCGAAAATATCGTCGCAGAAGAACGGCAGCGATGCCCCCTGGTCAGCCAGCTGCTCGTAGGCCGCGGCGCGCAAAGCTAGATAAAGCTGGAAGCGGGTGCCTTTCGACATGTCCTGGGCCTGTTTCGCCATGCCGTTTGAATCCAAAGCCAACAGGGTTTCCGATGCTCCGTCGATCTGGGTCTGGAGCTTCGAATAGGCGCCGTTCGTCAACTCCGAGAAAGCCGTCTCAGTGGCCTGCATCATCGCACTGCGATGTGCATCCCGATACCGGCGGATCGCTGCTTCGGCGAGGCGGTGGCCCAAACTTAATTCAAGATGCCGGAGTGCCGCTTCTTGCATTTCGAGTTCCAGCGTCGTCTTTTTCTCGACCAGGAGCGCAACATCGGCATCGCCGTCAATGGCACGTAACTCTTGCTCGGCAGAAGTCCGCGTCTCGATCGCACTCTTGTAGCGGTTTTCAATGCCTTCCAGATCGGCACTGACCTCGTCCAACTCGGCCTGCAATCCGGTTTGTGTCGCCCCAGTTAAGACGACGCTTGCGTCCGCCAAACTGTCCAAATCAAGAAGTGACGTTAGCGAGCGCTCAAGCTTCATGCGCCTGGCCCGGTCAGCGATGACATCCGCGGCAGTGCTGACAGCTCGACGCAGAGATTCGAGAGAACTGGTATCGACGTCGTCAGGAAACACCCGAGCCGGTTCAGCAACCGCAAGTTCGATGTCGTCCAGGACCTTTTGGGCGTCAGCCAATGATTTCTCACGCATCTTGATCCGTTCGTTCAGGTCGCGGGCTTTTTCCTCAGCGCCAACCGCCTCCTCCGACATGGCCTTCAAGGTGTCGTAGTCGTCCAGGGGCGATGCCGTCGTAACGGCGCCAACCTCCTCGACCAGTTTTTGGACCCTCTCGGTAAACTGGATCTGGTCGTCTTCCATGGCCGCGACCTGGCGTTCCAGCACCACGCGTTCCTTTTCATGCTCGCGCAAATCCTGGAGCGGTTGCAGAGAGGTCTCGAGCAAGCCGGCATCCAGGCCCTCCGGCACGGCCCTGGCGACCCGTGTCATCCAGTCGCCGCGTGCTGCAGCGGCTGCCTCTTGAAGACCCGAAAGTTTGTCCGCTCGTTTTGTATGGTCCCGAGCCAGCTCGTCAATGCGCGCCTTGGCGCTTCGCAGGTTTTCCTGATGGTTACGCTGGGCCGACAGATTAGTTTTTGCCACGGCGACAAGTTCTTCAAACTCCGGTGCATCCCGGCGTATGTGTTCCGAAAGCACCTGGACCAGCCGGTCCGCCTTTTGAAACGTTTCCTGATGCTCATCTTGAAACCGGCGCGACTCGCCATCGGCTTGCCCCGCAAGATCAAGCTTACGCAGCCAATTCACGAAGACGTCGGGCGCAAGTGAGTTTCCGATACCAGCTTCATTCGCCGCATTCTCCAAGCGCTCCAACGCGGTATTGCACGCGTGATCCAGCGCTGCGATCTGTTGCTCCACCGGAACCATCTTGGCCTTCGCAGCCGCCAGATCCTGTTCCTGCTGGCGAAGCGTTCCGAGATCGGCCGCCTGTGAGAGACGAAGATCCATTGCATTGTCGACGCGCTTCATGGCGCTTTCGAACGCATCTGCGGTTTGGTCAGTCAGACTGGCTCTGTGCGCCTTCCAGAGATCGTCGCGGCCCGTGCGAATGTTGCGCGCCTCACCATCATCGATCAGCCCCTCTGTCTCCTTGATCTGAGAGATCCGCGCGTTCCGCTCCGCGATTTCGGCACGTATGTTATCGAGATCCTGACCCGTGGTCTCATGCCTTTGGGTGGCCTCCTGCAGATCGCCAAGTATAGTTTCGGCCTCTTCCAGGGTCAGAGGACAGACCGGCAGAGGCTTGAATCTCTGCCCTTTGATGGTGAGAGCATCGAACGCGGCGCGTCGGTTGCGACGGGCCAACTTCAATGCTTCTGACGCCGCCGCATGGCGCGCGGTAAGCGTATCGACATCAAAACGCTCGAAGATCTCGGCGAAGTCGACAGTGATAAGGGTTTCGGCACCAAGGGTGCCTAGGTGCTCCTTGGCTACCTCGATCTTTTCGTCGATGGCTACCACCTCGTCCTGCTCACGCGTGACTGCGGCTTCAGCATCCCGCATCCGCTCCCGGGCCTGCTCAAGCTCCAGCAAGGCGGCCGAGGACGGCACCAGATCCTTCGGGTCGATATCGGCGGGTGCACCAAGATCCCGGGCGGCCAGGCGCATATCTGCGACAACATGATCAAGTGCCTTACGGCGCCGATCCAGATCCAGGTCGGCTGTCGCGTACCGGCTTCTCAAGGCATCCAGATCCTCCAACTCCTGCGTCAGCGCGAGATGCTCGGGATGGTGTTCGATCGCGGCCAGGTCTGAACGCAAGCCTTCGAGTTCATCGCTGAGTTTCGTGATGTCGCTCTGAGCCCAAGTCTGTTCGGTGAGCATCCGCACCAAATCTTCCGGATCGACGTCCAGCTGCACAGGCCATGCTCGAAAATCCGTAAGCTTTTCATCAAGCACACCAATCTCGCTCAGCACCGGCAGGGCCTTAATCCTGGCGTCCAACCGAGCCTTTGCCGCGAACAATTTCTTGCGGCAGTCGGAAACCTGGGCTTCCTCTGCAAGAGCATCATCGGCCGACTTCTTGAGTCCGCGATACTGCGAGGCGGAAACATCCAGCTCCCGAATTTGTTTCTCAACCTTAGCATATTCTGTCTTCAGGACTGCGAGCCGTGTTGTGCTGGCCCGTTTGCGAAAAAGACCGTCGGTCTCCGCCCGGACACCGTCGAGCACTTCAGAAAGCTCGCTGATCCCGGCCGCTGCCGAAAACAGCAGACGGCCAATGTCGCCCTTGGCCCGGGTAATTTCTTCACCACCCTTTTCGATCGTCAGGTCGTCCAAACAAAGGAGGTTACGGTAATCTTCTTCAGAAAGGCCGCTGAGGTGCGCTTGCAGCGCGCTGTTGGGCAATTCCTGGCCATGGGCATCGCGTGTAAAACGCGGAGCAATATTGGGCCACAGAAGCGGCTGCATATCGCAGTTGTAGCGGAGTAAAAGTCCGCCAGTTTGTGCCCTTCGTTTATTCGGAGGGCGGGAGATGTATTCTGTGGATATTTATAGTCGTGTGCGCCGTGCTTGTTTGAAGGACGGTATGTCTGGCCGAGAAGCGGCGCGGTTTTTCAACATGGCGTAATCAGGATCAGCACTCAGTTACCCCTGTTATTCTGGATGCACATGCAATTGAAAAGGAGACTGACCAATGGAATATTTTGCTGGTTTGGATGTGTCCATGGAAGAGACGCATATCTGCATTCTGGATCGTGAAGGGGCCCTTATTCGTGAAGGAAAAGCGAGCTCAACACCAAAAGCGATCGCTGACTTCCTCGCTTCTGGACCACCATGTGCCAAAGTTGTATTTGAAACGGGACGGATGGCACCAATGCTTTACCATGGGCTGACGGAGCTTGGTGTCCCGGTTGTTTGCATCGAGAGCAGGCAAGCATATCAGGCCCTTAAATCTCTGGCCGGCCACAAGACGGACCGCAATGATGCCCGCGGTTTGGCACACCTGGCGCGGACGGGATTCTACAAGCCGACCCATGTCAAATCACTGTCAGCGCACGCAATCCGGTCGCTGATCGCAGCCCGCAAGAAGCTGGTCGGACAGCGTGTGACGCTCGACAATCAGATCCGCGGTCTGGTCGTCGTCTTCGGCGTGCGGCTGCCACGAGCTTTGTCTCCGGCATTCAAAAACGCGGCGCTAAAAGTTAGCGATGGAGTGCCTGGCCTCCATGCCGCAATTTGCGGACTGTTCGCAGCACGCGAAGCAATCCTCGCGGCGGTTGCAGCCATTGATGGCGACATCAAAAAGATGACCCGCAAATCCGAAGTCTGCCAGCGCCTTATGACGGTACCAGGGGTCGGTCCGATCACAGCATTGGCCTTTGCCGCAGCAATTGATGATCCGTCGCGTTTCAGGAAATCGCGTGATGTGGGGGCGTATCTTGGACTGGTGCCGCGACGGCATCAATCTGGTGAAATCGACTACACGGGCAGCATCTCAAAGCGGGGCGACGTGCGCGTCAGAACGCTTCTCTATGAGGCCGCCAATGTGATGCTGACGCGGTATGCCGCTCCGCTCAAATTGAAGACATGGGCCCTCGCAATCGGTGCGCGCTCAACGATGAGAAAGGCCCGAGTGGCTCTGGCGCGTCGTCTGGCAATCATACTTCATGCCATTATGCGAGACAAAACTGACTTCCAGTCCGCGTAAGGCTTACGAGGCGACAACGAGGATTCCTAAATCAAAGTTCCCATCTGGGACGATGCCCGAGGGAGGGCGTGAGACACGGCGCCGATTCTGTAGCAACAGCCAAGACCAACGGTATGATTGCGGTTTCAACATTGCCGACCCACACCCAGCCAACCCCATCATGAACCTCAGAGTTCGAAGAGAACAAAGGCAACCTCTGACATCAAAAGCAGGAAACTCAGGAAACACGCATTGACAGATTAGAGAACAAAGATCGTAAGACGATCGCGAAGATGCTGCGCCATGAACTTCCGCCTGGGTATCGTCGGTCGGAAGCGCCTCGGCGGCCAACGCTTGATGGTTATGTTGGTGTGGTCGATGAGATACTGCGCACAGACAAAGCCCTGATCAAAAAGCAGCGACACACGGCCAAGCGCATCTTTGAACGGCTGCGCGATGAGCATGGATATGCCGGCAGCCTGACCACGGTGACCTATTACGTGCGCGAGCAAAAACGGCGCACCAAAGAGGTGTTTGTGCCGTTGTCGCATCGGCCGGGCCATGCGCAGGTTGATTTTGGTGAGACGCTGGGCGTGATCGGTGGCGTGGAATGCAAGATCCACTTCTTCGTGATGAGCTTGCCACATTCTGATGCGGTGTTTGTGAAGGGATATCCAGCTGAGACAACCGAGGCGTTTTGCGATGGCCATGTGTCCGCCTTTGCATTCTTTGGCGGCATTCCGCAATCCATTCTCTACGACAATACCAAGATCGCCGTGGCTCGGATACTCGGGGATAAGACGCGCATCCGCACACGTCGGTTTACGGAACTGCAGTCGCATTACTTGTTTGATGACAAGTTTGGCAGACCCGCGCGAGGGAACGATAAAGGCAACGTTGAGGGCATGGTTGGATACACCCGCCGCAACTTCATGGTTCCCGCACCTCGCTATGACAGCTTTGATGATCTGAACGCACATTTGGAAGAGAAGTGTTTAGCACGTCAGGACGATACGTTGCGGGGTCACACCCAAACCATAGGCGCACGCCTGATGTCGGATTTGGATGCTCTGATGGGATTGCCCGTCGCAGAATATGAAGCCTGCGATCACGTCAGCACGCGTGCAACGTCGATCTCAATGGTGCGCTATCGCAGCAATGATTACTCGGTGCCAGTAGCCTATGCGCACCACGATGTTCATGTGCGTGGGTTTGTGCATGAGGTTATCATCGGCTGCGGCAATGAGATTATTGCGCGGCACAAACGATCCTACACATCAGCGGATATGGTCTTTGACCCATTGCACTTTTTGCCCCTGCTTGAACAAAAGGTGGGTGCCCTGGATCAGGCCGCGCCTTTGCAGGGTTGGCATTTGCCAGATGTATTTGCCACGCTGCACCGACTGCTTGAAGCCAGAATGGGTAAGCCGGGCAAGCGAGAATACGTTCAAGTCTTGCGCCTTTTGGAGACCTTCGAAATGGATGTTGTGCAAGGCGCAATCCAGCAGGCAATAGATATGGGTGCAATTGGCTATGACGCCGTAAAACACCTTGTACTGTGTCGGGTTGAGAAGCGGCCACCACGATTGGATTTGGACTTCTATCCATACTTGCCCAAGGCCAATGTCGGCACAACACGCCCATCCAGTTACATGAGCTTGATGGGAAGGACCGCGGCATGACCGAAGCCCCTCGGATTCTTCTACGGCATCATCTTAAACAACTGCGACTGCCAACGTTCCAAGGCGAGTATGCCAAACAGGCGCAGCTCTGTGCTGCAGAGAACAAAGATCACATCCACTATCTGGCGCGGCTGTGTGAGATGGAATTGATCGACCGCGAACGCCGGATGATTGAACGGCGCATCAAAGCGGCGAAGTTCCCCAGCACCAAGAGCTTGGATAGCTTTGACTTCAAGATCATGCCAAGCTTGAACAAGCCCCTGACGATGGATCTGGCACGATGCGATTACGTTAATCGCAGGGAGAACATCATCGCGCTCGGCCCGTCAGGCACGGGCAAGACACACATCGCCCTGGGACTTGGGCTGGCTGCATGTCAAAGAGGACTGAAGGTGCGCTTCACAACGGCTGCGGCATTAGTCCATGATCTGATCGAGGCTCAAGATGAGCGGAGATTGCAGCGCCTTCAAAAGCAACTGACCAGCCAGAACCTGTTGATCATTGATGAACTGGGCTTCGTACCGCTCAGCAAATCTGGCGCAGAGCTGCTCTTCGAGGTCATATCCCAATGCTATGAACGCGGCTCCATCATCATAACCTCGAACCTGCCCTTCGATGAATGGACTGAAGTCTTTGGCTCTGAGCGGCTGACCGGTGCGCTACTCGATCGTTTAACCCATCACGTCCACATCCTCGAGATGAATGGCGAAAGCTATCGGCTCAAACACAGTCGCAACAACCGAAAATAACCAGCCCGCAATCACAGTCAGAATAATGCTGGCCTTATGGCCAGCATGCGCTTTGGCACGCTTCAGCTTTGTGACGAGCACGCGTGCAAAAGCGCCACAAAAACATCAACCGAAGTGGCCCATTTTTACGCCGCGACATGGACCCATTTTACTCTGCGATTGACACCTCAACATCAGCCGGGCTCGGCGCGAACCGGTGGTACGCCCAAACAGCGTACGCAATGATCTCACGCGGATAGCGGAAGCCTTTTAGGCGCGGCATAATGGTTGGGATGCTCATAGGATCAGTCTAACCTGATCATAACCACCGAACAACTTGGCAATACCATTGGACGAGATTTGCGCGAGTCACATCGCCCATGCACTTAAGGACGTCCCAAAAAGCTCTGTTGCCGCAATCGACTATCTGCAACTGCTTGATCAAAAAAGAGAGTTTCCACCGCTTGCCGATCAGATTAGCGCGCTGAAACGCCTCGCCGAAACACACCAGATTACCATCATCGCGCTCTCTCAGATCGACCGCAGTTTTGAGGCCATAGCCTCGGCCCTGCCCGGTTTTGGCGATATCCGGCTACCCAATCCGGTGGACCTGCCCCTGATCTCGAAAGCCTGCTTTCTGCATGATGGGCAAGCGCGGATTGACACACAGGCAAGATAGGCAGAATCCCCCTTTCCAACAGGGCCATTCCGGTCTATACGCGCGTCTTCACGCGGGACTACAGCCTTGGAGGAGCCCGCATCATATATGGAGAATACGCATGGCTGGAGAAATTCCTGATCTTCACGCCCAGGAACGCACGGGGACGGGCAAGGGCGCCGCTCGTGCAGCACGCCGCGAAGGCATGGTTCCGGGGATCGTTTTTGGGGGCGACAATGATCCGTTGCCGATCAACATTCCGTTCAACGTTTTGCTGAAAAAGCTGAAAGCGGGCCGCTTTAAGTCGACCCTGTTCAACCTCAAGGTTGACGGGCATGACGATGTGCGGGTGATCTGCCGCGATGTGCAGCGCGATGTGGTCAAAGACCTGCCGACGCATCTGGACCTGATGCGCCTGCGCCGCACGACCAAGATCAACCTGTTCATCAACATGGACTTTGTTGGCGAAGACGAATGCCCCGGCCTGCGCAAAGGCGGCGTTCTGAACATTGTGCGAAACGAAGTCGAACTGATTGTGACCGCAAGCGAGATCCCTGAAAGCCTGACGGCCGATATCAGCGGGTTGGAAATTGGCGATTCTATCACCATCGACGACATCAGACTGCCCGAAGGCAGCAAGCAGACCATCGACCGTGACTTCCTGATCTGCAGCATCGCAGCCCCGACCGTTCTGGCTGCGGATGACGATGACGACGCAGATGCCGATGCAGAGGTCCCGACCGTTGGTGAGGACGAAGCCGACAGCGAGGGCGGCGAAGAGTAATCTTCGACGATCCCAAGATTTGAAAAGGCGCGGTCCTGAGGGAGCGCGCCTTTTTTGTTGGATGGTTCTGGCAGAGCGCACCAGGCCAGGATTACCCCGTTTCACCCGGCACCGGACAAACGCCGCCCGCCACCCCATCTTTCGTTGATTCTGCACCTCTCAACGCGTAGACCTGCCAAACCAAAGAACAGGGCAATCGCGATGCAGCTTTTTGTAGGTCTGGGCAATCCGGGCGCAAAATACGCAAAGAACCGGCACAACATCGGCTATATGGCGGTGGATCAGATTGCCGAGGATCACGGCTTTGGCCCTTGGAAGTCCAAGTTTCAGGGGGTGATCAGCGAAGGCCGTTTGGGTCATGACAAGATCATGTTGCTCAAGCCCGAAACCTTCATGAACCTCTCGGGGCAATCGGTGGGCGAGGCAATGCGCTTTTACAAGCTGACGCCTGAGGAGGTCATGGTCTTTCACGATGAAATTGATCTGGCCCCCGGCAAGCTGCGCGTCAAACGAGGGGGCGGACATGCGGGCCATAACGGCCTGCGCTCGCTTCACCAGCATATTGGCGATGGCTATGGGCGTATCCGCATGGGCGTGGGCCATCCGGGCCGCAAGGAACTGGTGCCCCATTTCGTGTTACAGGATTTCGCCAAGGCGGATGCCGATTGGCTGGACGACGTGCTGCGCGGGGTCAGTGACGGGGCGGCATATCTGGCCGACGGGGCCAGTGATCGGTTCCAAAACGCTGTGGCGCAACGCGCCGCACCGCCCAGATCCTCCAAGCCCAAGGACAAGGCAACGGCCCAGACTAGGCCCAGCCCGGCCCCGGCCCCTGCCCCGGCAGTGCCGCCAGTAAACGACACCCGCAGCGCCATGCAAAAGCTGATGGATAAATTTCGCTAACCCCGGCAAGGACTGAGTATGCGTAGAATATTGAAATGAGGTCTGCGGCTTGTGATGATCCTGTTGGTGGTCAGCATCAGCATCGGCATCTGGAAGCGTGAACAGCTGATGCGGCTCTGGGCGGTCAATTCGCTGTTTGAGCAAGACAGGATCGTGGCCAATTTCTCGAACATGGACGGTGCCTTTCTGACCACCGAGGTGGCGCGCGGGTCTGGCCCTGTCTCGCCCTTGCCACAAGGCCCCGAAGCCACATTACCGGATGGCGCACAACAGTGGATAGCAGAGCGCGCAGTGACGTCTCTGCTGGTGCTGTAAGACGGGCAGATCGTACATGAAAGCTTGTCTTATGACTTTCCCTGGGTTTCATGCGAAGTTTGAGTCGAAGCCAGTCACGCCATATATGGCGTGACTGGCTTCGACGGTCGCTGGATCGTGAGGGGCCTGGTTGTAATGAACCGTGCTACAGTTTGATCAGCCGCCGTCTTCGCATGAGGCCTGAACGGATACGCAGCAGCTGCTGGCTCTGCACGACAGGCACAGGACATCGAAGATAATGAAGGACAGCATCGGGATCGACATCTCCAAAGCGCATTTGGATGTGCATCGGATCAAGACAGGACAACATGCCCAATTCGACAACACCGCTTCCGGCTTTCGCGCGCTCAAGCGCTGGATCGGGAGCGAACAGCCACAAATCGTGGTCTTTGAACCAACGGGTGCTTACCATGCCTCCTTTGAGAAGACGTGCTCAGGCAAATTGCCTCTGGTGAAGATCAATCCACTACAGGCCCGCCGCTTTGCCCAGGCGCATGGAACGCGTGCCAAAACAGATGCCGTTGACGCGCGCATCCTGGCCTGCGCATTCCGGTCTATCCGGCCGGTCATTCCGACAACATCCGGCCACCTAAACCGGGGCATCCGGTCACTTTTGGCGCGCCGCGTTGAGGCTTGAGGTTTCAACTATCATTTCGCGGCGGTTTCGTCACCTGATTTGGCCTCCTGCTTTCTGAACGATTGGCCTTCCAGCTCGACCCGGCAGGCGTTGTGTACGAGGCGGTCGAGGATGGCGTCCGCGAAGGTTGGTTCGCCGATGACATCGTGCCATGTGCCGATGGGCAACCGGCTGGTGATCAGGGTTGAGCCGGTGCCATATCGATCCTCGACGATCTCCATCAGATCACGTCGTTGGCTGGCATTGAGCCGGTCTGGTCCCCAATCGTCCGGAATGAGCAGTTGCGTCTTGGTCAGCGCTTTGAACAGACGAGGAAAGCGCCCATCACCGTGGGCCAGTTCCAATTCGTCGAACAGACGCGTCGTGCGCTTG
Organism: Roseovarius sp.; assembly: GCA_965207105.1. Classification (GTDB taxonomy): domain Bacteria; phylum Pseudomonadota; class Alphaproteobacteria; order Rhodobacterales; family Rhodobacteraceae; genus Roseovarius. The sequence continues at coordinate 166,644 of CBDBLS010000018.1, forward strand.
TAGAGGGCGGTTGTACCTTCTCTGCAGGCGGCTTGCGCCAGAGCGCAGGCCAACCAGGTTTTGCCGACACCGCAGGGGCCTGTGATCATCGGGTTGCGTTTGTCGCGTATCCATTTGCCGGTGAGCAGGCTCTGGAAGAGCGCCCTGTCCAAACCTCGACGGGTTTTGTAATCCACGTCCTCTGGGGCAGCCCCGACATGGCGCGGGCGCGCGGGGCGCATCCGGCTTTCAAAGCGTTTTGTCTCTCGACTGGTGGCTTCACGGTCGATCAGCAACCCCAGCCATTCAGCATGGGTCAGGTCGGCGGTGCCGTCCTGTGTCTGCATCTCGGCAAAGGCTTCTGCCATGCCGTCGAGCCTGAGTGTTCTGAGCTGATCCAGTGTTGGATGATCAAGCATATTTTGTCCTCTTCAATGGAAGTATCCCGCGCCACGGATATTGGAGTGTGTGATCGTGGGGCCGTCCGTGGCGGGCTGGCGGCGTTGACGATCCAAACCATTCTTCAGAATGGAATGCAGGGATGAGTAGCTGTAGGCATTGATCTCGAGGGCACGTTCGCAGGCGCGATCAAGACGATCATTGAACCGCCCCGGGTTTACCGGAGAGTAAAACACTCCAAAGGTGAACCTTATGACGAAGAAACCACATACCCCCGCCTATCCTGCCGAGCTGCGTGAACGCGGCGTCCGGCTCTTTCGAGAGAACCGTGTAAATTATGCTGGCGATACAGCTGCCTACAAAGCGATTGCGCCGAAGCTTGGTTGCTCACCAGACAGTTTGCGTGTCTGGTGTCAGCAGGCGGAGCGCGATGACGGCCAGCGCGCGGGGCTGACGAGCGAAGAGAAGGATCGCATCAAAGATTTGGAGCGCGAGGTCAAGGAACTGCGCCAGGCCAATGAGATCCTGAAGAAGGCATCTGCGTATTTTGCCCAGGCGGAGCTCGACCGCCCGTTCCGCAAATGATCGCCTTCATTGAAGATCACAAAATGGTCCATGGGGTCGAGCCGATCTGCAGGGTACTGCCGATTGCCCCTTCCACTTTCCATGCTCATGAGGCCATTGCTCGTGATCCTGATCTGGCGTCAGACCGAGCCAAACAGGACGCGATAGATCGAAAGAGGATTGAGGATGCCTTCGATGATAGCGGCAAGCGATATGGCGCGCGGAAAATCTGGCATGAGTTGCGCCGGAACAATCACGACATCGCGCGCTGCACAGTGGAACGTCTGATGAAAGCTATGGAAATACAGGGTGTTGTACGGGGTCAAAAGCCAATCACGACCAACCCGGATACGTCTCGGCCGTGCCCGGACGATAAGGTCAATCGCGACTTCACAGCAAGCATGCCGAACCAGCTTTGGGTCAGTGATTTCACCTATGTCTCAAGCTGGCAGGGCATGGTTTACGTCGCATTCGTGATTGATGTCTTTGCTCGCTGCATCGTGGGCTGGCGTGTCTCAACGTCCATGACAACAGGATTTGTCCTGGATGCCCTGAACCAGGCAATCTGTCAGCGGGCTCCATCCGGGGCGAACAACCTGATCCACCACAGCGATCGGGGCAGCCAATACCTGTCGATAAAGTACACCGAACGGCTGGTCGAAGCAGGCATCGACCCGTCCGTCGGCAGCGTTGGCGACAGTTATGACAATGCTCTGGCAGAAAGCACAATCGGTCTGTTCAAAACTGAGGTCATCGACTTCATGGGGCCCTGGAAATCCGTCGGACAGGTCGAATGGGAAACTTTGAAATGGGTGAATTGGTACAACACAAAACGCCTGCACAGCAAAATCGGATACATCACCCCGCAAGAAGCAGAGGAGAACTTCTATGAAGCCTTGAATGCCACAGAAAAAGCAGCCTGATATTTGAACCAACAACTCTCCGGTAAACCCGGGGCGGTTCACATTGCCAAAGCTGCGCGCCAATTTGAGCACCCCGAGGCAGGCACGATACGCTTGTTCGGGGTGGCGGCGCTTGCCCATCATGAGCCTCACGAACGTCGCGACATGGGGACCGATCCGGGCAGCGCGGGTGCGGATCACCTCGGGCGAGCAGTCCGGCCGGAACCGGTGATTGGGCGGCATGTGATCCCGGATGGTGGAATGCTGACGGTTTCCCGATGTTCTGGCATGGGCAGCAACCCTTTGACCCTTATGGAAGACTTCGACGGTACGGGCGGTGACGCGCACCCATAGCTTCTGTTTGATCAGCGGGTGCGGCACCGAGTAGTAATGCCGGTCCACATCGATGTGGTAATCAATCCCCGCACGCCGCAGCTTCCATTCCGCATAGACGTATGGTTCTGCGGGCAGCAGCTTCAACGCGGGTTTGTCCAGTGTCTCAAACAAAGCCCGGCGGCTGGCCCCAGGGTGCCGGGTGACCTTGCTGTTGAGGTGATCACGCAGGGGCCGGATCGCCGCGTTCAACTCATCCAGGCTGAAGAATGTCTGGTTGCGCAGGCGCGCCAAAATCCAGCGTTCGGCCAGCAAAACAGCACCTTCGACTTTCGCCTTGTCCTTCGGCTTACGCGGTCGCGCAGGAACGACGGCGGTATCGTAATGTGCCGCCATATCCCCATAGGTGCGATTGATCGCTGGATCATGGAAACAGGCTTTGATCACGGCGGCCTTGAGATTGTCAGGGACCACCTGCACAGGCACACCACCGAGGAATGCAAAAGCGCGGACGTGGCTGCTGATCCAGTCCGGCAGGCTCTGGGTCCAGGTTGCCTCGACATAGGTGTAGTTCGACGCACCAAGGGCCGCGACGAAGATCCGGGCGGTGCGCACTTCGCCCGTCTCAGGGCAAACAACATCGACCGTGTGTCCCGCGTAATCGACAAACAGCCGCTCACCCGCAGGATGGCGCTGACGCATCACCGGCGACAAGCGACCCTCCCATCGCGTGTAGAGTTCGCAGTACCGGCTGTATCCGTAGCCATCGGGATAGACGCCGCGATACTCTTCCCACAGCAATGCCAGTGTCACACCTTTGCGACGAAGTTCCGCGTGAACATAAGCCCAATCGGGTTGTGGGATCGCCCGCGTCGACGCGCCAGGTTGATGCGGAAAGATCTGCTGCTCAAGATCAACATCAGACAGATCATCAGGCAAAGGCCAGACCAATCCGGCCACATCCGCGCCCCGGAAATACTCCGATACTGTCGCACGCCCCAACGACAGGCTCTGCGCCACCTGACGCCCTGAAAATCCATCTGCTCGAAGCCGCAGGGCTTCCCGTATCTTGCGCATCGACAATCTCTGCATCGCGCCACCTCCCATTCAAAAAGAACGGCAAGGTAGCCAGTTAAAGATCGCCTCAAAACAGACGCCAAACCCCCGGATCAGGGGTGGCCGGATGCCCCGGTTTGAGTGGCCGGGTTAAATCGGTACGGGTGGCCGGATACTATCGGTATAGGTGGCCGGATCACACCGGAATGCGCACTGGCCACGATGGGTTCGGCGTTTGATCTGCTACCGGACAGGCCTTACAACAGGAATGAACGTGAACTCAAAGAGTTGCAGATCGCGCGGATGGCCCTGGTCAAGGACAGAACCCGGCTGTTGAACCGTGTGAAAACACAGACTCTGGCGTTCACACGCCGCCAGACAAAACCACGCCTGACGCAGGTCAAACGCCAGATCGCGGCTCTTGACGATGAACTCGGGACGCGTCTGCGTGATTGTCGGAAAAGGGCGCGCGCACATGATATTCTCCGCTCCATTCCCGGCATCGGCGAGGTCGCTGCCGTCGCCATCCTGGTCGAATTTCCAGAGATTGGAACACTGGACCGCAGGAAGGCAGCCAGTCCGGCGGGCCTCGCACCCATGACGCGACAGTCCGGGCAATGGCGCGGCAAGGCCTTCATTCAGGGCGGTCGTAAATTCCTGCGCGACGCTCTTTACATGCCGGCTCTCGTCGCGGCACGCCACAACCCTGACCTCGCAAGGAAATACCAGGCCATGATGGCAGCCGGGAAGCCTGCCAAAGTCGCTCTCACCGCGCTCATGAGAAAACTGATCGAGATGGCAAATGCGCTTGTCAAGGCTGACCGCGAATGGTCGCAAAATTCTCCTTGATCAAGACGGATACTATCACCTTGGCACCGCCCCCGAGGATCGCCGCATCAACTGGTCGATGGCAAAAAGCTATCTCTCGGTGCTGATGGGCCTGCTGGTCGAGGACGGCACGATTGCCTCTTTGGACGAGCCTGTTACCAGATATGCACCCCAACTGGTCGGCAGCGCCTATGACGGGGCAACGATCCTGAATGTGATGCAGATGACCAGCGGGGTCAGTTTTGACGAGGATTATCTGGACTTCAATTCTGATATCAACCGCATGGGCCGGGTGCTGGCCCTGGGCGGGACAATGGACGGGTTTGCCGCCGGGTTGAGCGAAAGTTTCGCCGCCCCCGAAACCGACTGGCAATATGTGTCCATCGACACCCATGTGATCGGTATGGTGATCCGGGGGGCGACGGGGCGCGATATCCCCTCGCTGTTGTCCGAACGGGTCATTCAGCCCCTCGGTCTTGAGGCCGCACCTTATTACATCACCGATGGGGAGGGCGTGGCCTTTGTTCTTGGCGGGTTGAACGTGACGACCCGGGATTACGCCCGCTTTGGCCTGATGGTGGCGCAGATGGGCCGCTATGGCGACACGCAGGTGATCCCCGCCGAGTGGATCAGCGCCTCGACCCGGGCCAGCGCGCCCACCGATCCCGGTCAGATCGGGTATGGATATCAATGGTGGATTCCACTGGGTGCACCCGAGGGCGTATTCATGGCGCGGGGCATCTACGGTCAATACATCTATATCGACCAGTTTCGCGATGTGGTCATCGTGACCACAGCAGCGGATCGCAGATTTCGCGAGACCGGTGTGAACACGCAAAATATTGAGACGTTTCGCGCTATTGCCGCAGCCCTCTGAGTACCTACATATGGGAGGCGTAAAGGAGCACCCCATGATCCAGAAAGCACCGTCCTTGAACGTGTTGGGCACTGAACTTCACCTGTGTTCAAATGATCCCGTCACCGGGTTTTTCCGCGACGGGCATTGCAACACCTGTGATGAGGATCATGGCAGCCACACGGTCTGCGCACTGATGACGGCCGAATTTCTGGCCTATTCCAAATATGTCGGCAATGACCTTAGGGTCTGTTGACAATCATCGTGTTGCAATGAGCATGGCACAGAGGTGCCAGTTGGCAGCGTAGCTTGTATCAGTCTTGTCGTATCGCGTTGCCATGCCTCTGAATTCCTTGATCTTTGCGAAGTAGTTTTCGATGAGATGGCGCCACTTGTACATGTGGGTATCGTAGTCCCGTTGAACTTTTCGGTTCGATTTGGGCGGGATGACAGCGGTTGCGCCACGCTCATCAAGGTCTTGCAGGAGCCAGTCGGCGTCGAAGGCTTTGTCGGCCAGCAACGCCCCAAAGGAAGCCCCCTTGATCAGAGGAGCGACCCCCTTCATGTCGTGTGCCTGTCCCGGCAAAAGCAGAAACCGGAACAGGTTACCGAGCGCATCGACCAAGGCCACGACCTTGGTCGTCAGTCCGCCGCGAGAGCGTCCGATAGCCTGGTGTTGAGTCCCCCTTTTGCGCCCGAAGCCTTCTGATGAGCTTGAACAATCGTCCCGTCGATAAGGGCATATTCCAGGTCCGGCTCGCCACTCATGGCATTGAAAAGACTCTCGAACACGCCGTTCCTGGCCCATCGACGAAATCGCTTGAACTGGCTGTTCCAGTTGCCAAACTCTTTGGGCAAATCCCGCCATGGGGACCCTGTGCGTACGCGCCATAATACTGCTTCCATAAACCGGCGATTATTGCGCGCGGTAACACCCGGATCGCCTGCCTTGCCCGGTATAAGCGGCTCAATCTTCTCCCAAAGCTCATCGGAAACAGCCAAACGATTTGCGTCCATCAACACCTCCATTTTGGAAGCTTGAATCAGACTTCAGGCAAAATGGGAACCCCGAATGTCAACAGGCCCTAGTACGCCGCACCCTGAATTTGGCTTCAAGGGCCTCAAGCCGGGCGATCAATGGTGCCTGTGCGCCATGCGATTTTTACAAGCACACGAAGAGGGCTGCGCACCTCAGGTGCGGCTGGACGCAACGCATCAGCGCGCGCTGGACATCGTACCGCTGGATGTGCTGAAGCAACATACACCCGATTAACATCCTACACCGCTGCGACCCGCCCGGACGGTCAGGGCTATGTGAATTGCCCCGGTTTTACCGGAGGGTTGTTGTTTCAAACATTAGGCTGCTTTTTCAGCTTCGATCAAGGCTTCATAGAAATTCTCCTCTGCTTCTTGTGGCGTGACGTATCCGATTTTGCTGTGCAGGCGTTTTGTGTTGTACCAATTGACCCACTTCAGGGTTTCCCATTCGATCTGTCCGACAGATTTCCATGGCCCCATGAAGTCGATGACTTCGGTTTTGAACAGGCCAATTGTGCTTTCGGCCAGGGCGTTGTCATAGCTGTCGCCAACACTTCCGACGGATGGATCGATGCCGGCCTCGGACAGTCGTTCGGTGTAGCGAATGGATGGATATTGCGACCCACGGTCCGAATGGTGCACCAAATCCCCGGAAGGAACGCGCTGATAGATTGCCTGGTTCAAAGCGTCCGGCACAAAGCCGGTCGTCATGGACGTGGACACGCGCCAACCGACGATCTTACGAGCGAAGACATCAATCACGAAGGCAACATAAACCATGCCCTGCCAGCTTGAGACATAGGTAAAATCACTGACCCGGAGCTGGTTTGGCATCCGGGCTGTGAAGTCGCGATTGACTTTGTCGTCCGGGCATGGCCGAGAGGTGTCAGGGTTGGTGGTGATTGGCTTTTGACCGCGCACAACGCCCTGTATTCCCATAGCTTTCATCAGACGTTCCACTGTGCAGCGCGCGATATCATGACCCGTCCGGCGCAGTTCATGCCAGATTTTACGCGCGCCATATCGTTTACCACTGCCATCAAAGGCTTCCTTGATCTTCTCTCGGTCGATGATGTCCTGTTTGGCCCTGTCCGATGCCAGATCAGGATCGCGGGCAACGGCCGTACGGGCATAAAATGTAGATGGGGCAATCGGCAGAACCCTGCAGATCGGCTCGACCCCGTGGATCACTCTATGCTCTTCGATAAAGGCGATCATCGCTTGAACGGGCGGTCGAGCTCCGCCTGAGCAAAATATGCAGACGCCTTCTTCAGGATTTCATTGGCCTGACGAAGTTCACGAACCTCGCGTTCCAGTTCTTTATACAGCCCTTACGTCAAAACCCGAAATTTCCCGTGAGTGACGATGCGGAATCTGTCTGACACTTGGCTTCGGAAGATCTTCCGCTCATCTGGGATGGTTTCGCGAAAGAATTTCAGGATCGCATTCGCAAACTGTTTTTGTGAGGGGTAGTATTGATTGTGCGTCACATGTTGATGCATGACGGCCCATAATCGTTCAATGGGGTTGAGATGTGGGCAATACGGCGGCAACTGGATCAGGTGGATACGGCAGTCTGGCCTTGCGAGGAAAGCCCTGATGTCTGGCCCTTTGTGATAGGCTGCGTTGTCCCGGATGACGTGAATGATGCGCTTGTCGGGGTTGCGAGCCTCGATCTTGGCGAGAAGCTGTACGGCACTGACCCCGTCAACGGTGGTTGGCTCCACAAAGGGCGTGTCGAAGGTTTCAAGGTTGAGCGCACCATGGATATTCACGCGGCCACGTCCTGCCGTGGTGGTGACCGCTGGGTTTGATCCGGCCTTGACCCAGCCGTATGCAGGCTTTGTCTGATATTCCGGGTGGACGGCATCGGCGAAATACACGGCTTCATCCGCTCCAGGCTCGGTCATCAGGCGTTCATACATCGCAATGAACTCGGCCTGCTTGTCGGCCGATGCTACCTTCGGCAAGGGCTTGGGCTTGCGGTACTCGAAGCCCAACCGAGCCAGAAGCTTGATGCAGCCGGAATGTGAATATTCCAGGCAAAATCTAGACGTAATGTGCGATCCAATCTCAACTGTCGAGCGGCAAAAGCGTCCCTCCAGCCAAATGCATAGTGCAGCTTCCTGTGTCGACGTCAAACGTGATTGACCACCTTTCCAGCCGTCGACGGTAAGTGCGTCCCAGCCGCTGTCACGATAGGTTTTGTGCCAGCCAAGAATGGTGTCGTCGTCCAAATATAGAAATTTGGCAATTTGGACGCAGCTCTCACCGTCATCCAGCGGCAAGATCGCATTTGCGCGCCGGGCTATGCCATGATCCTCGCGCTGCCTGCGAACGCAGGCCTCAAGCTCAAGGCGCTCTGTAGAAGAAAGAAAATCAGGCCGGATCATCACCCTACTTGAATCGATCGCCGCTATGACGTCAACCCGTGAAAATTCGGAGGCCCGAGGACTCGGTGTATAATACGATCCTTCTCTGCCGTTGTTAAACCGTCGCGCTGCCCAGCATCCCGTTCCGCTTGTCGGCACCATTTGCGCAGGCTGTCCGTTGAGCATCCCGGTTTAGGCGCTATCGCCCGGCAAGCGGCTGTATCACTGGTGTAATTACTGCGTTGTTCCTGAAAAAGCCGAACACCACGGGCACGCAATTCGGCAGGATAGGCGGGGTTGTATTTCTTCTTGGTCATATGGATCACCTGTAGAGTGTTTTACTCTCCGGTAAAACCGGGGCAATTCAATGTCTGATCTGAAAAGACGGCTAGGCTGGTTCTTAAATCGGGTGGAGAACGACAGGCATGGTGCAACAGGACCCAACCAAGGCCCGGCTTGTCCTGTTCGCTGCATCTCTGCTTTCTACGGTTCTGGGATCAGTACATGCGTTCTCGGTCTTTCTTGAACCCTTAGAACTGGCTTTCTCCGCATCACGCTCTGCCGTGTCGTTCACGTACTCGCTGGCCCTTGTCACGCTGACCTGCGCTGTTCTCTTGGGGCCGCGCATTTTTGCGCGCTGGTCGGCGGCACGCCTTGTCTTGGTGACTGGCACGGTGGCGGCAGTTGGTACGTTTTTGGCAGGCATTGCCAATTCCCTGCCGCTGGTCTGGCTGGGATACAGTGTGATCTTCGGGGCTGCCAATGGCATTGGATATGGGTTTGGCCTGCAGATTTCAGCCCAGGTCAATCCGGGGCGCGAAGGGCTGGCTATGGGTATTGTCACCGCTGCCTACGCGCTGGGAGCAATTGTGTCCCCGGTTCTCTTTGCCATTGCTGTCGAGGTCAGCGGATTTGCATTGGCCATGTTCGCCATGAGCGTGGTTCTGATCTGCACCGGGCTGATCAGCGCCACCTTAATGCATCATGCCAGGGCCCGGTTCATATCGTCCAACGCCACCGCCGACAGCAAACCCACCGCGACCAAGGACCAACAGCTGCTTTGGGTCGGGTATTTTGGAGCGGTGCTTGCCGGGTTGATGGTTCTGGGCCACGCAGCGGGCCTGTTGGCAGTGTTGAGACCTGACTTGCCAGGATGGGTCATCTCCAGCACAAATCTTGTTGGCAGCCTCGTTGGAGGGCGTCTTGCCGACAAGATGCCCCTTGGCGTGTTGCTGAGCGGTTTGGCCACAGTGACGTCGTTGTCCCTCGTCGGTCTTGTGCTGATTGGCCCAATCGGCGGGGTGATCCTCGGTTTGGGCCTCGTCGGGTTCGCCTATGGCGGCACAATCGCGGCCTATCCGGCTGTCATTGCCAAGTTGTTCGGACTGCAGGACAGCGCGCGCGTCTATGGGCCTATGGGTGCATTTTCACGGCCTGGGGGCCGGCCGGACTGCTGGACCCCTGGCTTGCCGGTGTGTTGTTTGATGTCAGTGGAACCTATCAGATGGCATTGCTGACGGCGGCAGGGTTCGGCCTGCTATCAGCAGGCGTGGTGACCCTGGTCTTTCGACGCAGATAGCAGGCCAGCCCGGGTAAGAAATTCGCCTCTATCGGTTGCCTTCACACAGCATCCCATTCTCGCATTTCGAAGGTGTGTGGCTAAGCGCCTTGGGCAAAGGCCCGGCGAATGGCCCCCTGCATGGCCTTGATCGCGAGGCTGTCGGCATCCGCCCGCGATCCCAGAACCAGATGCGACACTGGCATGGATCTAAACCCCTGCTTCGGGCTGAGGGCCTGCAGATCGGGTGTCTGGCTGTTCTCTCCCAGAAGACCAATTGCTACACCTGCTTCAATCGCGGCCAGAACACCGATAACACTTTGACTTGAATATATTACCTTATACGTCCGGTCCGACGCACGAAGGGCATTCAGCGCCGCATCCCGCCACCAGCAATCACGATCAAACAGCGCCACCGGCACCGGATCACGGGACAGCAGATCATGGTGACGCGACATCATCCAACAGGTCTGTTCACGCCGTAAAATGTCCACGTCCGGTGTTGGGTTTGCCTCTTCATAGACCGCCAGATCAAGCGTACCCGAGGCCAGGGCGTCGGGATAGGTGGCACTGAGGGCACAGGTGATTTCCAGTTCTACCAACGGATGGGATTGCGCAAATTCGGCAACGATCCGGCTCAGCACCGCGTGGCTCTGATCATCAGGCAGGCCGAGACGCAGTTTCCCGTGCAGATCATCAGATGTCAGATCGCGCAATGTGCTGTCCAGCAGTCGCGTGACGTCACGGGCCACTGGCAACAGCTTGTCGCCTGCCTCTGTTGGAACCACCCCACGTCCATGACGTTCAAAAACCGGTTGCCCCAACACATCTTCCAGCTTTGCGATTTGCAGGCTGGCCGCCGATTGCGAGCGAAAAATACGCGCAGCGCCCTTGGTGACGCTGCCGGTTTCTGCCACGGCCAGGAAGGTCCGCAGCAGGTCGCTGTTCAGCTTTTCCATTCAAATTCCTCATGACTGATACATGAATAACCCATTTTACATATGGATAAAGCGCACCCATAGTCAAGGCATACTCATTAACAGGGGTATCGCATGAATAGCATCCTTTGGTTTGCCTTGATCTTCTATCTCTGATTCAGTTTTCCAAAGTTTAGGCTCAATTAGCATTGATTATGCGTGGCGTGTTACAGGCAGGATGCCTGCGGCGGCGGCAAGTATCGCGCGCGGCGTTTGGTGGCTCGGAAGGACGGCAAGGTGGAACCACCGAAGGCAGCTGTCCAGGTATTTGGTCGCGATGCCCCGATGGCGGCGCGGAAAGGCCTTTAACCGCTCATGCCGATTGTTCACGGTTTGAATGTGCAATTCACCACGGACACGTTCTCCGGCGGTCCGGTTGAGACTTTCATGGCTGACGCCCGTTTCTGCGGCGCAGGGCGGGTAACCGGTGCAGCCATCGGTCACCGGGAGAGCGTTCCCATCAAGACGTGGCTGCAGAACCGTTTTGAGATGTTCGGCTGTCACCGCAGGCAAGACAGCACTGATGGCGGTGCCTGATCGGCCGACCGCAACGAGGACCGGAACCTGCTCCTTCGACAATCCGCGTTTTGAGGTCTTTCCCCCGCGTTTGCGGGCTTTTCCGGAGAGATTACGGCCCCCTTTCCGGCTGCGCGGAAAGAACGTCCCATCGGCTTCGACGATTCCGCACAGCCTGACCGCACCGACCGTTACGGCCTCGGGAAAGCGATGACGCCAACGAAAAGCTGTGGTGTCGGCCACCATACAACGCCCGTCGGACGCCTTTACCGTTTCGCCGTCGCGCAGGGAAGCTGCGAACCCTGCCCATCTGTCCCTGTGGCGCAAGCGGGCAGGCGGCGTCCCGGTCAGCGCGTTGAAGGTTTTGCGACAGCCTTTGCAAAAGAACCTCGTCAGGCCACTTGCATGGCCCCTGATGATCGCACCGCCCGAAGCACAGTGCGGACAGATACGCCCCTCGCGAACATTCGCCTCAGGGAGATCGATCACGCTTTCCAGCGACGAAACCCCGGCAACGAGCCGTCCGGTTTCAGCCCGTTGTTTCGATGAAAGGTCGTCGATCTCGTTGAGCCACACCAAAAAAGCTTGATGATCCATGTGCCGCGCCCCATAATTTTGTTCATGGTGTGTTCTATTACAGGTTGGCACGCATAATCAATGCTAATTGAGCCAAAGTTTATGTCTGGAGGGCGCTGTTTTGGAAAATACCGTGTTGTTTCAATCTTTTGCCTCGTCGATTTCCGATCCCCGCCAGGAGACGAAGGTGTTGTATCCACTTGATGGGATTCCGCTTTTGAGCCTGTGCGGAGTGGTGTCGGGGTGTGGGAGTTTTGTCGATGTTGCCCTTTATGGCGAGGAAAAGTCGGGTTTCCTGCGCAAGTTGGCTGCGTTTGAGCATGGCATACCCTCCCGTGACACGCTTTCGACGGTGTTTCGGGCGCTTGATCCTGAAGAGTTCAACGCAGCCTTTGCCGCGTGGGCGTCCGGGTTGGCCGGGCGCGTTGGAGGAACGGTCGTTGCCATTGACGGCAAGACAGCGCGAGGCTCAAGGGCCGGTGGTGAAACGCCTCTGCATCTGATCCCGGCCCGGTGTAACGATCTACGCCTCGTGCCCGGCCAGCAAGCCAGCGCGCACAAAAAGAACGGGATCAAGGACATCCCCGTGCTTCCGGATTTGCTTTTCCTTGAGGGAGCAACCGTGACCCTGGATGCGATGGGGTGCCAACGTGAGATCGCCTGCAAAATCCGTGACAAGGGTGCTGACTATGTGCCGGCCCTGAAGGGCAATCAGGGGCTTCTCCATGAAGACGTGAAACTGTGGTTCGAAGAACAGGATCGGGAAAACACAGAATCATTACAGACGGTTGACGGCGACAAGGATAGGATTGAAACGCGAACATACACCCAATGCGACGCCATCGGCCGGTTGAAAAAGCGCCATCCCCATCGGGAGGGGTTGGTCAGCATTGGCCGCGTCGTCCCGCTTCGGGAAAGTGGCGGGAAGACGACACGGCAAACGCGGTACTTCATCCCGTCCCTGCCAAAAGACGCCGCGCGCTTTGCCCATGCCGTACGCTCTCACCGGGGAATTGAAAACCGCCTCCACCGGGTGCTTGATGTCACCTTCCGCCATGACGACAGCCGGATACGAAAAGATCACGCACCCGCCAACTTCGCCGTCATCAAGCACATCGCAATGAATTTGCTCAACAAAGCAAAAAGCGAGAACTCCCTCGGAGGAATGCGGAAAAAGGCAGGCTGGAACAACCGCTTCCCGCTTCAAATCCTCGCGCCGTGAAACTCATGCGATTCCCCTGTACTCATTAAGGAGGCGCATCATGTCTGACCAAACACACCCCACGCCCCGGCTCTTCCGCAGATCAGCCCTGATCCTTGGTGTTTTGGTGCTGGTCGGCCTTGGTGCTGTGATCTGGCCACAGGACGCTGCGGCGATGGCCGGTTTCGTGATCTACGGCCTGATCTCGGTGGCCCCGCTGGTGATCCCCGGCCTGTTTCTGGCCTCATGGATCATGGCGAGCGGGGCGGACAGCCAGATCGCGCGCGCTTTTGAGGGACGCACAGTCCACACGATCATCGCCGCCTCGGCCATAGGGGCCATTACGCCGGTCTGCGGCGTTACGGTGCTACCCCTGATGGCCGGATTGTTGGCAGCAGGCATCCCGCTGGCTCCGATCATGGCGTTCTGGTTGTCATCGCCCGTCACCGATCCGGCCATGCTGGCGACGACCGCAGCAACCCTGGGCATGAGCTTTGCCATCGGCAAAACGGTAGGAGCCTTCGGCCTGGGCCTCTGGGGCGGCGCGATCACGGCGCTGTTTGCCCGCAGGCCGTGGTCCTTGGATGCGCTGCGCAAGAACGCCATCGTCGGAAATCTGTCGAAATGCGGCTGCGACAAACCCACTGGGTTCAATGCCCGCGTCTGGCAAGACCCCGAGCGGCGTGCCGTCTTCCGTCAGAACTTTGCAGCCACCACCCGGCTTATCCTGATCTGCCTGATCCCCGCTTTTGCCGCTGAATACGCCCTGAACGCCGCCCTGCAGCCCGAAGCATTAACGGTTTACGTGGGCGAGGACGCCTGGTGGGCCATTCCCTTTGCGGTGTTCGTCGGGGCACCCGCCTATCTCGACGGTTACGCCGCCCTGCCCCTGACACGCGGGTTGATGGATCACGGCATGTCACCGGGGGCGGCCATGGCGTTTCTGGTATCTGGCGGTGTCGTCAGCATCTGGGGGGCGATGGCGATCTTTCCGGTTCTGCGATTAAAACCCTTCCTGCTCTATCTGGCCTTGGCCGTCTCAGGTTCGTTGATCGTAGGCTACGTATTCGACTGGATCATGTGATCCACATGGAAAACCCGGCTCGAGGTCTTCCTCGGACCGGGCCATCTTAATCGCGCACCCGCACGAGATTGCTCATCAGGCCTTGGGTCCCAGTATGAACCGTCAACGTGTGGGCCTTTCCGGCGATGATCTCAGGTGCCTCAAATTCTTTCGAACGCAACATCAAAGGGGGTTCGGTCATCACCTTCGCCGTGTTCAGAAGCACCCTCTCTGAAAACCGTCTCGCGCCGCTATCCATACTGGATCGCTGCTCAAAAAGCTATTAGCAGAAGTCCACAATTCATCTACCCGAGAGCGACATGCGGAATCATATTGTACTGTTAGCTGTGTTATTCGCCGCCGCCTGTCAGGTTCCATACACCGAACAACGAGCCGAAGAGCCACCCTCTGAGTTTATAGTAGACCTGTTTCGCAATAGGTAGATTTCTGCCATTCCAGCTTCACCGAAGCAGTGGAGTTTGCCGGAATGGCCGTACTGAAAGTTTTACGGGCACGTCCAGAGTTGTTTTTCCGCCTTTCCGTAATACGTCCGGCGGATTTTGATGCTCCGGTTTGTCAGCTTCACCCGATTTGGCTTGCCGGTGAAGCCGCGCGTTTGTCCCGAAAGAACAGACAACGGGCCATCGGGGGCGGCAGGAAGTATCGGCTGCAACTGGCGGAACAAATGCTTTGGCTCAATTAGCATTTATTATGCGTGGCGACCTGTGATAGAACACACCATGAACAAAATTATGGGTGCGGCACATGGATCATCAGGCTTTTTTGGTGTGGCTTAACGAGATCGACAACCTTTCATCGAAACAACGGGCTGAAACCGGACGGCTCGTTGCCGGGGTTTCGTCGCTGGAAAGCGTGATCGATCTCCTTGAGGCGACTGTTCGCGAGGGGCGTATCTGTCCGCACTGCGCTTCGGGCGGTGCGATCATCAGAGGCCATGCAAGTGGCCTGACGAGGTTCTTTTGCAAAAGCTGTCGCAAAACCTTCAACGCGCTGACCGGGACGCCGCTTGCCCGCTTGCGCCACAAGGACAGGTGGGCAGAGTTTGCAGCTTCCCTGCGCGACGGCGAAACGGTAAAGGCGTCCGACGGGCGTTGTATGGTGGCCGACACCACAGCTTTTCGTTGGCGTCATCGCTTTCTTCAGGCTGTAACGGTCGGTGCGGTCAAGCTGTGCGGGATCGTCGAAGCCGACGAGACGTTCTTTCCGCGCAGCCGGAAAGGGGAGCGTAATCTCTCTCGAAAAGCCCGCAAACGCGGGGGAAAGGCCTCAAAACGCGGATTGTCGAAGGAGCAGGTTCCGGTCCTCGTTGCAGTCGACCGATCAGGCACCACCATCAGTGCTGTCTTGCCTGCGGTGACAGCCGAACATCTCAAAACGGTTCTGCAGCCACGTCTTGATGGGGACGCTCTCCCGGTGACCGATGGCTGCACCGGGTACCCGCCCTGCGCCGCAGAAATGGGCGTCAGCCATGAAAGTCTCAACCGGACCGCCGGAGAACGTGTCCGTGGTGAATTGCACATTCAAACCGTGAACAGTCGGCATGAGCGGTTAAAGACCTTTCCGCGCCGCCATCGGGGTATCGCAACCAAATACCTGGACAGCTACCTTCGGTGGTTCCACCTTGCCGTCCTTCCGAGCCACCAAACGCCGCGCGCGATACTTGCCGCAGCAGCAGGCATCCTGCCTGTAATACGCCACGCATAATCAATGCTAATTGAGCCAATGCTTTTGTGCCTGATCCATTACCGCACATACGCCGGCCAGGCCTTTGTTGGCCTGCTTTTCGACATTTCCAGCCCTACAGTTTGCCGCCGCGTTCGCGCCATGACGACGGTGATGGCTGGCCATTTCGCCATGCCGGAGCGCAGGATCAAATTATCGACACAGGAAAGAAACGATCTTCTCTATCTTATGATCGATGGTACCGGGCGCCCTGTTCAGCGCCCCGGGACGCCGTCAAGGCGCAAAGCCAGTTATTCAGGAAAGAAGAAACGCCATACAGCGTCGCACCGGATCATTACCGACGACAGGAAAAGGATCCTGGCCGTTGGTCCTGCACAGCCCGGGCGAAAGCACGACAGGCGGATATATGATGAAGCGCGCGTGGACAAGCCCCCCGGTGTGCCTGTCCCGGGGCGATCCCGGTTATCCGGGAACGTCGCTGGAAGTCCCGCTCAAAGCCTCAGGGACAGGGGAATCGCGCTTAAAGTTTGACAGTGTCCGAGAATTGGATTCTGGAGGTTTCATCAGATGATGGGGTTTCGAGATGCCAGGATTAGACAGCTGTTTCAATGCGGTGGATGACCCACGCGGCGGCAATGCTCCGCGCCACAAGTTCCGTGATCTTATGACGATCAGTCTTTTATGCGCGCTTTGCGGCGGCGATACAGCGGTCGACATGGAGTTTTTCGGTCATATGAAGGAGGATTTTCTGCGCGATTTTCTCGAATTGCCTCATGGCGTACCCTGTCATGACGCTTGTTCCCGTCTGTTCCGGATGATGAAGCCGACCGGTTTTCAAGCGTTTTATGACAAGTTTCGTGCCGATTTTACGGCTGGCTCCGGTGAGCACCCTGCCATCGCCATTGATGGCAAAGAGATGCGACGCGGCTTTGACAAGGCCGCCGGGCAATCGAATATGAACATTGTCACGGCCTTTGCACATGGGGCGCGGCTGACCCTTGGCATCAAGCAAAGCGCCAGGGGCGGCGGCGAGATCCTGGCCCTGCGCGAGTTGATCGAGATGCTTGACATTCATGGCATCACCATCACCGCTGATGCGTTACATTGCCAGCGAGAGACCTGTGAATTGATCGTAAAAGAAGGCGGTAACCACTGCCTTCAACTCAAAGGCAATCAGGGCGACATGTTGGCCGATGTCCGGGCTTTTGTGGAAGACGAGGCTACTGATTACGTTGATGAATATAGCACTATTGATGCTGATCATGGGCGTGTGGAAGAGCGGTCATACCGCGTCCACGATGTGCCGGAATATCTGATCAATACCCATAAGTGGCCGCATCTTCAGGCTTTCGTCCATGTCGCCTCCAGGCGCGCGGTTGGCGACAAAACCAGTCACGCCGAACGGCTTTATCCGCTCTCCAAATGTCCCGCGGCTCAGGGGGCCGCCACACTGATCCGCGGCCAGTGGCAAATTGGGAACAGCTTGCATTGGTCTCTCGACGTGGTGATGAACGACGACCGACACCGCGCGCGAAAAGATCACGCGCCAGCCAGCTTTGCCGCTTTGAGGCGGATTGCCTTGAGCATCATCAAGGCCAATCCTGCAAAAGGATCAAATCGCGGCAAATTCAAAAAAGCGGGCTGGAGTAATGATTTCCTGCGAACACTAATCAAAGGCTTTTGAAGCGCGATTGCCCTGGCCTCAAGGAACCATCCCCTTGCCAAAGAGCGGAAAAGCTGCAACACATGGCACGCAAAGCCGCGCATCGGCGTAGAGCATGGAATTTGCCGCATGAAACAGTTCGGGATTTTTGCCGATACCCATCGCAATAATGGCCAGGCGGATATGATCGCAAAGTAATGTAGCGGCCTTGGCAAACCTGAATTTGAAAACAGCCTGACCAAATGGGCAGGGATACCTCCGTTCAAAAATAACCGCCCTTATTGCGAAGCGAGTCTAGTGGAGCATAGGAAAGCGAGCGGGATAACCGACGCGATCCACGGCTCACCGCATAACATTACCTTCTTCACCCCCGCCGACACGCCCAACACTCTTCCCGATCGCTCAAGCGTTTGGCATGGCTCGGGTCTCAAGTTGGTGGTGCGCCATTCTCTTGGCTACTCAACGGTTGAGCCACTCTACGAGTTGAACGCACATCGGCTGTATTCCAAGAATGGCCGGGGCGCAGACATTCCCATCGCGGTGCGCGTCAACCCGCCCATACACTATTCGGCGCAACTGCCAAGATCGTCCTACAGGCAGCTTGAGCTGGACCAGGAATATACTTTGCCCGCAGCGTTTCTGAGCAAGCGTAACCAGGCGACCATCGTGGCACTGAGCCGTGAGGTGCTGGCAAAGACCCATTGCCGCGGCGGCACTGTGACCGAAGACAGAACCGCGCCTGACTTCGCCGAAAGCTACAACAGACGCTCGAAAGCCCCGTCAGGTCTGTCGATCCGCCCCAGCTGGGTCGTCAAATTCCTCTGCTCCAGATGGCGTGCGAAATAGCAGTCTTCAAATCAGGACATCAGCAGCCTGTCTTTCCGATTGCCTGATGGCTGCTCAGCTCACGAGACCGCATGCAGTTTCTTGCTGTTTCTGTCGGAAAGCCATCAACCCAGTTGGGCGTTTCAGTCCGCTTCGTCCATTTCAAAACCCAGATGTTTGGCGACCGTGAAGATATCCTTGTCACCACGTCCGCACATATTCATGACGATCAGGTGGTCTGCGGGCAATTCCGGGGCGATCTTCATCACATGGGCCAGCGCGTGGCAGGGCTCGAGCGCGGGGATAATGCCCTCTTTCTCACAAGACAGCTGAAACGCTTCCAGCGCCTCTTTGTCGGTGATCGCCACATATTCGGCGCGCTTGGTTTCGTGCAGCCAGGAGTGCTCGGGGCCGATGCCCGGATAATCCAGACCGGCCGAAATCGAATAGCCTTCCAGAATTTGCCCGTCATCATCCTGCAACAGGTAGGTGCGGTTGCCATGCAGCACGCCGGGGCGACCGCCAGTCAGCGAGGCGCAATGCTCCATCTTGGCGTTCACGCCCTTACCGCCGGCCTCGACACCAATGATGCGCACGTCCTTGTCATCGAGGAACGGGTAGAACAGGCCCATCGCGTTGGACCCGCCGCCGATGGCGGCGATAATCGTATCGGGATACCGGCCCTCGGCGGCCATGATCTGTTCCTTGGTTTCCTTGCCGATGATGCTTTGGAAATCGCGCACCATGGCCGGGTACGGGTGCGGCCCCGCGACAGTGCCGATGCAATAGAACGTGTCGCGCACATTGGTGACCCAGTCGCGCAACGCATCATTCATCGCGTCTTTCAGCGTGCCACGACCAGAAGTCGCCGGGATCACCTCGGCCCCCAAAAGACGCATACGGAAAACGTTGGGTTTTTGACGTTCCACATCATGCGCGCCCATATAGACGATGCATTTCAGGCCAAACTTGGCACAGACCGTGGCGGTGGCCACGCCGTGCTGGCCAGCCCCGGTTTCGGCAATAATGCGGGTCTTGCCCATGCGGCGTGCCAGCAGAATCTGACCCAAGACATTGTTGATCTTATGCGCGCCGGTGTGGTTCAGCTCGTCGCGCTTGAGGTAAACCTTGGCCCCGCCCAGATGCTCGGTCAGCCCTTCGGCAAAGTACAAAGGCGACGGGCGGCCTACATAATGAGTCCAAAGATCATTCATCTCGGCCCAGAAACTGTCATCGATCTTGGCGTGCTCGTATTGCTCTTCCAGCTCCAGGATCAGCGGCATCAGGGTTTCAGAAACGAACCGCCCACCGAATTTACCAAAACGGCCCTTGTCATCGGGGCCGGTCATGAAGGAGTTGAAAAGATCATTCATCGCAGAGTGCCTATTGCTGTGGTTCTGCGTTTGAATATGGGACGCGCAGGGAATTTTCCAGCGAAAAGCAGTGTTTTCCGGACCCCAGGGCAGCGCAATCAATCGAGATAGAGTTTAAAGCCGGTGTGAGAGGGTTCAAACCCAAGCTGTTCGTAGAACCGGTTTGCCTCGGCGCGGCTGGCGTTCATGGTCAACTGGATCAGTCGGCACCCCGCGTCCCGAGCGCGGGTTTTGGCATCGTCAAACATCTGATGGCCCAGGCCCTGCCCACGCAAGGCACTGGATATGCGCACAGATTCAATCTGCGCCCGGCGCGTTGCCGCCAGCGACAGGCCTTGAATGAAGGTGATTTGATTGGTCGCCACCAGCTCACCCGAGGGCGTTTCCCCGACGATCAGATGATTGGCCCCCTCGGCCTGCATTTGCGCAAAGGCCGTCTGGTAATGGGCAAGGTCATCCACTTCGCGAGTTTTGCCCAGAATATCATCACTGAGCAGCGCGAGGACCTGCGGAACATCCTCGGCACGCGCAACACGAAAGCTCAGGCGCACCGCGCGGCCTCGATAAACGCGTGGATCAATGCAGGGTCTTTGACGCCGGGTGCGCTTTCCACGCCCGAGGACAGGTCAATCTGGCGGGCACCGGTCTGGGCAATGGCCTGCGCCACGTTCTGTTGCGTCAGCCCGCCTGCCAGCATCCACGGGACGCTCCAGCGGCGACCGGCAATCAGGCTCCAGTCAAAACTGATGGCATTGCCCCCGGGGCGGTCGGCCCCTTTGGGCGGCTTGGTGTCGACCAAAAGCTGATCAGCGACGGCCGAATACAGATCAAGCTGGGCCAGGTCGCTGGCATCGCCCACCCCCACGGCCTTCATCACCGGCAAGCCATAACGCGCCTTAATCTCGCGCACCCTTTCGGGGGATTCGCGGCCATGCAATTGCAGCATGTCGATGGCGACCTCAGACGTCAGCCTATCCAGAAACACATCATCAGCGTCCACAACCAGCGCCACCTTGGCCACGCCTGCGGGCACAGTGCCCGCCAGTTGCGCGCCCAGTTCCAGCGTCGCATAGCGCGGTGATTTAGGGAAAAAATTGAACGCCACATAGGCCGCGCCTGCGTCAACAGCAGCGTCCACGGCGTCTTGTGTGGTGAGCCCACATATTTTAACACGAATGTCCTGAGGCATGGCTCTGCTTAGCTGGCTTGTTCCAGAAGCGCCAGCACCTCGTCCTTGCCCTCATGCTTTTCGCCCTTGAGGCGCGTAATCTCGGCGCGCAGACGTTGCATTTCACGGGCCTGGCGGGCGGCCTCGGCCCGTTCTCCGGCTTCGCGGATCCATTCCCAGATAAATCCGACAATCAGCCCCGCCAGCACCCCGCCAAAGATCACCATAAACAACGGCACTTCGAAGGTCGGATTGGTTGCGGCCAGACTTGCAAGTTCATCTGGCCATATCTTCAGCGACACTATTCCTCGATTGGCCAAAGCAATCAGGATCAGCGCCACCGCAAAGGTGGCGATTGAGGCATAACGAATGTAGCGCATAGCTTACTTTCCGTTCAGGCGGTCACGCAGCAGTTTTCCGGTCTTGAAAAACGGCACGTGCTTTTCATAGACATGCACCGATTCACCGGTGCGCGGGTTGCGCCCTGTGCGGGCGTCGCGTTTCTTGACCGAAAAAGCCCCAAAGCCGCGTAACTCAACACGGTTTCCACTGGCCATAGCTTCGGTGATTTCATTGAAGATCGTGTTTACGATTCTTTCCACATCACGGTAGTAGAGATGTGGATTTTCATCAGCGATCTTCTGGATTAATTCCGATCGGATCATCGGTGTACTCTCCCCCGGGCTTTTTAAGCGCTTTATCCTGTGACTATAGATAGAAACGCAGGAAACAAAAACGCTTAGGCGGGTTTTGAGGGGGGATTTTCGCCGAATTTCGCACCTCAGGTCCCGAAAAAAGCTGCAAGCCGGGCGCTTGCCGGGCTTTGCGGCGTCAGACCGACGATTCAGAACTTGATCAAAAAGCCATTGATTCGGTTGCACAATCGTCCGATTGAGCCCTAGGTGGCGTATCCGGAAAGCCAGGTCCAAACCTTATGGGCCGCGCCCTGATCGCGGGTCTTGCGTGCCATCAGCAGGTAGAAATCCAGTTGCCCCTCCAGCGTCCACGCCACCGGTTGAACCAGACGCCCCGACTGCAGATCGTCACGGACCAAAAACCGGCTGGCCAGTGCCACACCCTGCCCCGCCAGCGCCGCCTCGATGCTGAGAGAGGTCTGGTTGAATTGCAGACCATGGTCACGTCGCGGCGCGGTCTGACCTGTGCCTTTGCCAAGGAATTCGGGCCAGAGATTATGGGTGTCATGCAGCAGGACAGGCCCGTCCAAGACGCTTCCCTGCAACTGGGTTTGCCCCTCCAGAAGGTCGGGTGCGCAGACCGCGATGATATATCCTAGCGAAACAGGCGTAACTGCCGCAGGCTGCCACCAAAAGGGGGATGGCCCTGCCGGATCGCCAGGTCAATGCCGTCGCTGTGAAAGCTCGACACCCGTTCCGTAGCCAGAATGCGCAGATCAATGCCCCGATAACGGGACGTGAACTCCGGCAAATGCGGGATCAGCCAGCGGGATGCAAAGCTGGGCGTCACGCTGATCGTGACGTGTTGGGACGAGGGCTTCAGCGCGCGTGTGGCCTCTTCCAGCATCTCGAAGGCGCTCGTGATCTGCGCATGATAGCTGCGCCCGGCTTCGGTAAACGCCAATCCGCGCGGCAGCCGCTCGAACAGGCGCAGGCCCAGATCGGCTTCAAGCCCGCGCACCTGTTGGGCAACCGCCCCCTGCGTGACCGACAAAGCCTCGGCCGCAAGGCGGAAGTTCAGGTGCCGCCCCGCCATATCAAAGGCGCGCAGGGCGTTCAGAGGTGGAAGATGTTCTGGCTTAGACCCCTGTACACGACAGTAGAGGTGGTTGAGGGCGCAGATCTGTGATTTTCATTGGGATTCTTCAATCTGCGACAGGAGCATCCCATGATCCGAAAAGCAATCGACACCCTCTCGGCGAAACTATCCGACGGCTTGTCGCTGAGCAATAGCCGCCTCGAAACGCTCTGCCTCCTAGTGATTGGCATTGCCAGCGTGCGAACGGTGAACCTGAGTCACATCAGTGGGGAGATGCCGACGCAGGCCAAGGTTGAAAGCACCTACCGTCGATTGCAGCGCTTTTTTCAGCATGTCAACCTCGGGAAAGACTGGTCTGCCCCTCTTGTTGTCCGGATGCTCGGGCTCTCCGGGAGTCGGCATCTGTGCCTTGATCGCACGAACTGGAAGATCGGGCGCAAAGAGATCAACCTGTTGGTTCTTGCCGTCGCCACGCGCCGCTATCGCGTGCCACTGATCTGGACCGTGTTGGGCAAGGCGGGCAACAGCAACACCTGCGAGCGCATTGCACTGATGAAGCGCTGTCTGGATCTGTTCGGGTCCGGAAGCATCAAGTGCCTTCTGGCGGATCGTGAGTTTATCGGCCTTGATTGGTTGACTTTCCTGCATGAACAGGACGTTCCTTTCATCATCCGCGTGAAGTCGAACCAGTACGTGACAGGCGGGGATGGCGTCCGGCAAAGTCTGCGAACCTTGCTGCGCACCTGCCGTGGCCCGCGCACATTCACGGCCCACTTCAAGGCTGCCGGGGGCACTGCGCCGCTCTGGCTGAACTTCGCAGCCAGGCGCATCAAGGGTAAGGAATTGCTTATCGTTGTCAGCAACCAACCCGCCCATCACGCCCTGACCACCTACCGCAAACGCTGGGCCATCGAATGCCTGTTCGCCGAAGCGAAGACAAAGGGCTTCAACCTGGAAGACACCCGTCTCTCGATCGCCAAAAAGTTGAGCTTGTTGGTCGGTCTCGTTGCCCTGGCCATGGCATGGGCTGCAAGGGTGGCATCCACCAGGCTCGGAACACGGAAACGGCCTCGAAAGTCTCATGGGCGATACGCAAAATCCATCTTCCGTATTGGTCTCGACGAAATCAGAAGGCTCTTGCGAACCCAACCGGAACAAGCCTTCCGACACTGGCCCAAAATCAGGCAGAAAATCGCATGAGTCGTGTACAGGGGGCTTAGACAATAGATTTTCTCTCGTCTTTTGGCATGTATTCTGAACTGATTACTCGACATTTATGGCCTAAGTTAGCTGTAAGAGTCACCACATAACCTCAAAGGATAGCATTATGACAGTAGAAAAAGTAGCGCTTGTGACGGCCGGTGGCAGCGGTATGGGCGCAGATGCAGCGCGCCACCTGGCGGCGGATGGCTTTCAGGTTGGCATTCTGTCGTCATCGGGAAAAGGCAAGGCCTTGGGCGAAAGCCTGGGTGGATTTGGTGTGACCGGATCAAACCTTGACCCTGAAGCACTGCAATATCTGGTTGATGGCGCCACCCAGCGCTGGGGTCGGGTGGATGTTCTGGTCAACTCGGCCGGGCATGGCCCTGACCTGCCCCCCGAGAACCGGACCATTTGAAAGGAGACTCAGTTCGCTTAATGTTCACAAGAACGAGGAGAACAGAGAATGCGCAAGTCACGGTTTACCGAAGAGCAGATAGTCCAGATCATTCAGGAGTACGCGGCGGGTGCGAAAGTGTCCGAGCTGTGCCGCAAGCACGGCATGTCGGACGCCACATTTTATAAATGGAAAGCCAGGTATGGCGGTCTGCAGATTTCGGATGTCCGACGTCTGAAAGACCTTGAGGACGAGAACAGCAAGCTGAAGAAGTTGTTGGCCGAGCAGATGCTGGATAATGCCGGACTGAAGGGGCTGCTGGCAAAAAACTTCTGACGCCCGCAAGCCGCCGGGAAGCTGTCTGGGTGCTTTGCCGTGACTTTCAGTTTTCAAAGCGGCGTGCCTGTGGGCTGGTCAGGATTTCAAGATCAAGCAATGGCTACAGACGAAGGCCGGATCAGCATGCGCGCCTGCGTGAGCGGCTGATCACGCTGTCCGGCAAACACCGGGGCTATGGCTACCGCATGTTGCATGCCAAGCTGGTCCGGGAGGGATTTGGGGTGAACGTAAAAGTGGTTGAACGGCTCTACAGGGAGGAACGGCTGGCTCTGCGTCGCCGCAACCGCAAGAAAATCCCCAAAGGCGTGCGTGAGGGTGCCTGGTGCCCGATTGCCGCCAACCAGCGCTGGTCGCTGGACTTCACCATGGATGCGCTTGCCAACGGACGAAAGTTCCGCACTGCCAATCTGAAAGACGATTGCACGCGGGAATGCCCGGCTATTGATGTAGCCCTGTCGATCCCCGGCACCCGCGTCGTGGAGATGCTGGAACGCGTTGCCCGTGAGCGCGGGTATCCAGATGTTCTGACCGTTGACAATGGGCCTGAACTACGAGGCCGCGCCCTTGATGGATGGGCCGATGATCATGGCGTGCAGCTCTACTTCATCGATCCGGGCAAGCCGACCCAGAACGCCTACATCGAAAGCTTCAACGGGCGTTTCCGCGAGGAATGTCTGAATCTGAACTGGTTCACGACACTGGCTGAAGCCGAACGGATCATCGAAAACTGGCGGGTCGATTACAACGAAAACCGGCCCCACAGTTCGCTGAAATATCAGACCCCGGAAGAATTTGCTGAAAACAGGCCCTTCCACAAACTGCAATGGGCAGCGCCGCTTGAGCTATCTGAAGGCTCCGCGCCACCACCCATTGCTCACGCCGCCGAATAATGGCAAACAAAAGAGGAACAGTGTCTTCTTATGAGTGGCCCTCAGATTGGGGGCAGGTCAGCCCCAAGGGTCCGGTGCTGGAGATCAGCGATGACGAGTGGCAGAGTGGCATGGACGTGTATCTGATGAATGTGATCCGCCCGACACGACTGGTGACACCGTTGATGCAGGCCCAAGGCGGAGGTGCGATCACCAACATTTCGACCTTTGCAGCGTTCGAGCCGGACCCACTATTTCCCACCTCGGGCGTGTTTCGCACCGGGCTGGCGGCCTTCACCAAGCTGTATTCAGATAAATACGCCGCTGACAACATCCGGATGAACAACGTGTTGCCGGGATTCATCGACAGCCTGCCCGAAACAGACGACCGGCGCGCGCATCCCGATGGGGCGCTATGGGCGTACCGATGAGGTATCATCGCTGATCTCGTGGCTGGCCTCTGACGCGGGTGGGTACATGACCGGTCAAAACCTGCGGGTCGATGGCGGGCTGACCCGTGCTGTCTGATGTCGCGTGGTCACGGACCCGGCCAGACAGGATTGCCTTTGTGGTGAAATGGGTCGCCTCGGCGATCCAGATCGCAGGCTATGCCGCAACCGGAGTAGGATGGACGCCGTGGAACCTCTATCTGTTCGTGGTCGGTGTGATCGGCTGGTTTGCCGTCGGCGTATTATGGAAGGACCGCGCGATCATGCTGGTTCATATCGTGGCCCTTGGGGCGATGCTGGTGGGGATGGCGGCAAGCTAGGTCGCATTGCGAAAGGCAAAATGGTGTGTATGCGGGACGAGGACGAAACCGCTCTCGCGGTATTGGCGCTTGTGTCGAGGGTTTCGCGCTGATCGAAGCGCCGTGATTTTGTGAACTGACGATTCTGTTGGACGATTGGGACCTTCTCAATCTGACGATAGGAGGTTTCAATGTCAGACCAATATGTACCTGCACTGCGCCAGCGATTTCTCGAAGATATGCGGATCAAAGGGCTGCAGTCGAAAACGCAGACAATGTATTTGCGAGGGATGCGGGATTTTACGCGGTTTCTGGGTCACGCGCCGGATAGCGCGACACCGGAAGAGCTGCGGGCGTTCCAGCTCGATATGAAGGAGCGCGGCATTGGCGCACCGACCTTCAACAACCGGCTGACAGTGTTGAGTTTCTTCTTTGCGACGACGTGCCCGCGTCCCGAGATGAAGCGGCATATGCGCTATCAACGGGCGGCTAAGAAGATCCCCGTTGTGCTCAGCGCCGAGGAAGTCGCGCGTATTATCGAAGCGGCACCTGGGCCTGGGTTACGATACCGCGCGGCCTTCAGCGTGGCCTATGGTGGCGGGCTGCGCGCCAGCGAGGTCACCCATCTCAAAGTTGGCGACATAGATAGCGACCGGATGCTGATCCGGATTGAGCAAGGTAAGGGTCGTAAGGACCGGCAGGTCATGTTGTCGCCGAACCTTCTGAGCCTGTTGCGCGACTATTACCGAGAAGTGCGGCCGAGAGGTTGGATGTTCCCGGGTCGTAACCGGATCGATCCAATCTCGACGCGGCAGTTCAATCGGGCCTTTGGGGTCGCATGCGATTTTGCAGAGATCAAGAAGCAGGTGTCGCCCCACACTCTGCGGCACAGCTTTGCCACGCATCTGCTGGAGGGTGGGACCGACATCCGGGTGATCCAAGTGCTTCTGGGCCATGCCAAGCTGGAAACGACGACGATCTATACCAAGGTGGCAACCAAGACGATCCAGAGTGTCACCAGCCCGTTTGATCTGCTGGTGCGGCGGGAGGCCGGACCCGGTTAAACTAGGCTTCCATGTCTCGCCTCAAGCTGGAGGTCGCAGACATCTTCCGCGCCCATGGTGCTACCTATCGCCTGGCCCACGCCGGACACTTGAACCTACAGCAGTTAAAAGTGATGTCGGCGATAGAGAGCTGCCGGACCGCTGTGCTTGGCGGGCATGTTGCCGCTTGCACCAAATGCAGTCACCAGCACATCGCCTACAACTCGTGCCGCAATCGGCATTGCCCGAAGTGCCAAGGTGCAGCGGCGCAGGACTGGATGCAGGCGCGCATGGAAGACTTGTTGCCCATTGAGTATTTCCACGTGGTCTTCACGCTGCCATCGCAAATCGCCGACATTGCCTTCCAGAACAAAGCGGTGGTCTACGGCCTCCTGTTCAAGGCGGCGGCGCAAACTCTGCTGACAATCGCAGCCGATCCAAAACATCTTGGTGCAAAGATTGGCATGACGAGCGTGCTGCATACATGGGGATCCGCGATGACGCACCACCCGCATGTGCATATCATCGTGCCGGGCGGTGGATTGTCGTCCGATGGCAAGCGCTGGAAGAACTGCCGCTCAGGCTTCTTCCTGCCGGTAAAGGTGCTCGCGCGTTTGTTCCGCCGCCTGTTCCTCGAAGGGCTGAGCGGATTGCACAAAGCAGGCAAGCTGCGCTTCTTCGGCAAACTGGCAAAGCTGGCCGACCCCGATACCTTCGCCGCCCATCTCGCGCCGCTGCGCAAAACCAACTGGGTGGTTTATGCCAAACCACCCTTCGGCGGGCCTGAGGCCGTGCTGGCGTACTTGAGCCGTTACACGCACCGCGTGGCGATCTCAAACCACCGCCTGATCAGCGCTGATGCCAACACTGTGGCCTTCCGGTGGAAAGATTATCGCATCAAACGTGGGGACAGGATGAAGGTCATGCGTCTGCCGACGTCCGAGTTCATCCGTCGCTTCCTGATCCATGTCCTGCCCTCCGGCTTCCACCGCATCCGCCACACAGGCTTCCTCGCGAATGGCATCCGTCGCGACAGGATCGCAAAGATCAGGTCTTTATTGGAGGTTGAAGCAGACGCCATTCCGAAAGCCCATGAGGATCAAGGTGTCGATACCGACGAACGAGACCAGTCCCAGCCGTGCCCCAAATGCGGTGGCGCAATGATCATCATCGAGACCTTCATGCGGGGCCAAACACCCAAGTCCCGCGCACCGCCATGGGAGGACGCCGCATGATACGACTATCAAATCGGGTCCTTCATTACGCGGACGCCGGACCCATCGGTGCGACCATCCCGCCAAAACCTGCGCTACAACAGGCCAATGGCGGCAAAACGGGATATCAATCAGCCAAATCGGGCTGGGAAAATCGACTTATCAGCGCTGCTTGTCATCACGCAGCCGATAGTTCTGCACATCAATCACCGCAGCCATAGTACACAATCCCCATAGCACCGAAATCCGCCCACGCTTTCCTCCTTGTGTCAATCGCAGAGTAAAATGGGTCCATGTCGCGGCGTAAAAATAGCCGATCCAAAACATCTTGGTGCAAAGATTGGCATGACGAGCGTGCTGCATACATGGGGATCCGCGATGACGCACCACCCGCATGTGCATATCATCGTGCCGGGCGGTGGATTGTCGTCCGATGGCAAGCGCTGGAAGAACTGCCGCTCAGGCTTCTTCCTGCCGGTAAAGGTGCTCGCGCGTTTGTTCCGCCGCCTGTTCCTCGAAGGGCTGAGCGGATTGCACAAAGCAGGCAAGCTGCGCTTCTTCGGCAAACTGGCAAAGCTGGCCGACCCCGATACCTTCGCCGCCCATCTCGCGCCGCTGCGCAAAACCAACTGGGTGGTTTATGCCAAACCACCCTTCGGCGGGCCTGAGGCCGTGCTGGCGTACTTGAGCCGTTACACGCACCGCGTGGCGATCTCAAACCACCGCCTGATCAGCGCTGATGCCAACACTGTGGCCTTCCGGTGGAAAGATTATCGCATCAAACGTGGGGACAGGATGAAGGTCATGCGTCTGCCGACGTCCGAGTTCATCCGTCGCTTCCTGATCCATGTCCTGCCCTCCGGCTTCCACCGCATCCGCCACACAGGCTTCCTCGCGAATGGCATCCGTCGCGACAGGATCGCAAAGATCAGGTCTTTATTGGAGGTTGAAGCAGACGCCATTCCGAAAGCCCATGAGGATCAAGGTGTCGATACCGACGAACGAGACCAGTCCCAGCCGTGCCCCAAATGCGGTGGCGCAATGATCATCATCGAGACCTTCATGCGGGGCCAAACACCCAAGTCCCGCGCACCGCCATGGGAGGACGCCGCATGATACGACTATCAAATCGGGTCCTTCATTACGCGGACGCCGGACCCATCGGTGCGACCATCCCGCCAAAACCTGCGCTACAACAGGCCAATGGCGGCAAAACGGGATATCAATCAGCCAAATCGGGCTGGGAAAATCGACTTATCAGCGCTGCTTGTCATCACGCAGCCGATAGTTCTGCACATCAATCACCGCAGCCATAGTACACAATCCCCATAGCACCGAAATCCGCCCACGCTTTCCTCCTTGTGTCAATCGCAGAGTAAAATGGGTCCATGTCGCGGCGTAAAAATGGGCCACTTCGGTTGATGTTTTGTGGCGCTTTTGCACGCGTGCTCGTCACAAAGCTGAAGCGTGCCAAAGCGCATGCTGGCCATAAGGCCAGCATTATTCTGACTGTGATTGCGGGCTGGTTATTTTCGGTTGTTGCGACTGTGTTTGAGCCGATAGCTTTCGCCATTCATCTCGAGGATGTGGACGTGATGGGTTAAACGATCGAGTAGCGCACCGGTCAGCCGCTCAGAGCCAAAGACTTCAGTCCATTCATCGAAGGGCAGGTTCGAGGTTATGATGATGGAGCCGCGTTCATAGCATTGGGATATGACCTCGAAGAGCAGCTCTGCGCCAGATTTGCTGAGCGGTACGAAGCCCAGTTCATCAATGATCAACAGGTTCTGGCTGGTCAGTTGCTTTTGAAGGCGCTGCAATCTCCGCTCATCTTGAGCCTCGATCAGATCATGGACTAATGCCGCAGCCGTTGTGAAGCGCACCTTCAGTCCTCTTTGACATGCAGCCAGCCCAAGTCCCAGGGCGATGTGTGTCTTGCCCGTGCCTGACGGGCCGAGCGCGATGATGTTCTCCCTGCGATTAACGTAATCGCATCGTGCCAGATCCATCGTCAGGGGCTTGTTCAAGCTTGGCATGATCTTGAAGTCAAAGCTATCCAAGCTCTTGGTGCTGGGGAACTTCGCCGCTTTGATGCGCCGTTCAATCATCCGGCGTTCGCGGTCGATCAATTCCATCTCACACAGCCGCGCCAGATAGTGGATGTGATCTTTGTTCTCTGCAGCACAGAGCTGCGCCTGTTTGGCATACTCGCCTTGGAACGTTGGCAGTCGCAGTTGTTTAAGATGATGCCGTAGAAGAATCCGAGGGGCTTCGGTCATGCCGCGGTCCTTCCCATCAAGCTCATGTAACTGGATGGGCGTGTTGTGCCGACATTGGCCTTGGGCAAGTATGGATAGAAGTCCAAATCCAATCGTGGTGGCCGCTTCTCAACCCGAC
Source organism: Roseovarius sp. (assembly GCA_965207105.1). GTDB lineage: Bacteria > Pseudomonadota > Alphaproteobacteria > Rhodobacterales > Rhodobacteraceae > Roseovarius. The sequence continues at coordinate 197,536 of CBDBLS010000018.1, forward strand.
ACAGTACAAGGTGTTTTACGGCGTCATAGCCAATTGCACCCATATCTATTGCCTGCTGGATTGCGCCTTGCACAACATCCATTTCGAAGGTCTCCAAAAGGCGCAAGACTTGAACGTATTCTCGCTTGCCCGGCTTACCCATTCTGGCTTCAAGCAGTCGGTGCAGCGTGGCAAATACATCTGGCAAATGCCAACCCTGCAAAGGCGCGGCCTGATCCAGGGCACCCACCTTTTGTTCAAGCAGGGGCAAAAAGTGCAATGGGTCAAAGACCATATCCGCTGATGTGTAGGATCGTTTGTGCCGCGCAATAATCTCATTGCCGCAGCCGATGATAACCTCATGCACAAACCCACGCACATGAACATCGTGGTGCGCATAGGCTACTGGCACCGAGTAATCATTGCTGCGATAGCGCACCATTGAGATCGACGTTGCACGCGTGCTGACGTGATCGCAGGCTTCATATTCTGCGACAGGCAATCCCATCAGAGCATCCAAATCCGACATCAGGCGTGCGCCTATGGTTTGGGTGTGACCCCGCAACGTATCGTCCTGACGTGCTAAACACTTCTCTTCCAAATGTGCGTTCAGATCATCAAAGCTGTCATAGCGAGGTGCGGGAACCATGAAGTTGCGGCGGGTGTATCCAACCATGCCCTCAACGTTGCCTTTATCGTTCCCTCGCGCGGGTCTGCCAAACTTGTCATCAAACAAGTAATGCGACTGCAGTTCCGTAAACCGACGTGTGCGGATGCGCGTCTTATCCCCGAGTATCCGAGCCACGGCGATCTTGGTATTGTCGTAGAGAATGGATTGCGGAATGCCGCCAAAGAATGCAAAGGCGGACACATGGCCATCGCAAAACGCCTCGGTTGTCTCAGCTGGATATCCCTTCACAAACACCGCATCAGAATGTGGCAAGCTCATCACGAAGAAGTGGATCTTGCATTCCACGCCACCGATCACGCCCAGCGTCTCACCAAAATCAACCTGCGCATGGCCCGGCCGATGCGACAACGGCACAAACACCTCTTTGGTGCGCCGTTTTTGCTCGCGCACGTAATAGGTCACCGTGGTCAGGCTGCCGGCATATCCATGCTCATCGCGCAGCCGTTCAAAGATGCGCTTGGCCGTGTGTCGCTGCTTTTTGATCAGGGCTTTGTCTGTGCGCAGTATCTCATCGACCACACCAACATAACCATCAAGCGTTGGCCGCCGAGGCGCTTCCGACCGACGATACCCAGGCGGAAGTTCATGGCGCAGCATCTTCGCGATCGTCTTACGATCTTTGTTCTCTAATCTGTCAATGCGTGTTTCCTGAGTTTCCTGCTTTTGATGTCAGAGGTTGCCTTTGTTCTCTTCGAACTCTGAGGTTCATGATGGGGTTGGCTGGGTGTGGGTCGGCAATGTTGAAACCGCAATCATACCGTTGGTCTTGGCTGTTGCTACAGAATCGGCGCCGTGTCTCACGCCCTCCCTCGGGCATCGTCCCAGATGGGAACTTTGATTTAGGAATCCTCGTTGTCGCCTCGTAAGCCTTACGCGGACTGGAAGTCAGTTTTGTCTCGCATAATGGCATGAAGTATGATTGCCAGACGACGCGCCAGAGCCACTCGGGCCTTTCTCATCGTTGAGCGCGCACCGATTGCGAGGGCCCATGTCTTCAATTTGAGCGGAGCGGCATACCGCGTCAGCATCACATTGGCGGCCTCATAGAGAAGCGTTCTGACGCGCACGTCGCCCCGCTTTGAGATGCTGCCCGTGTAGTCGATTTCACCAGATTGATGCCGTCGCGGCACCAGTCCAAGATACGCCCCCACATCACGCGATTTCCTGAAACGCGACGGATCATCAATTGCTGCGGCAAAGGCCAATGCTGTGATCGGACCGACCCCTGGTACCGTCATAAGGCGCTGGCAGACTTCGGATTTGCGGGTCATCTTTTTGATGTCGCCATCAATGGCTGCAACCGCCGCGAGGATTGCTTCGCGTGCTGCGAACAGTCCGCAAATTGCGGCATGGAGGCCAGGCACTCCATCGCTAACTTTTAGCGCCGCGTTTTTGAATGCCGGAGACAAAGCTCGTGGCAGCCGCACGCCGAAGACGACGACCAGACCGCGGATCTGATTGTCGAGCGTCACACGCTGTCCGACCAGCTTCTTGCGGGCTGCGATCAGCGACCGGATTGCGTGCGCTGACAGTGATTTGACATGGGTCGGCTTGTAGAATCCCGTCCGCGCCAGGTGTGCCAAACCGCGGGCATCATTGCGGTCCGTCTTGTGGCCGGCCAGAGATTTAAGGGCCTGATATGCTTGCCTGCTCTCGATGCAAACAACCGGGACACCAAGCTCCGTCAGCCCATGGTAAAGCATTGGTGCCATCCGTCCCGTTTCAAATACAACTTTGGCACATGGTGGTCCAGAAGCGAGGAAGTCAGCGATCGCTTTTGGTGTTGAGCTCGCTTTTCCTTCACGAATAAGGGCCCCTTCACGATCCAGAATGCAGATATGCGTCTCTTCCATGGACACATCCAAACCAGCAAAATATTCCATTGGTCAGTCTCCTTTTCAATTGCATGTGCATCCAGAATAACAGGGGTAACTGAGTGCTGATCCTGATTACGCCATGTTGAAAAACCGCGCCGCTTCTCGGCCAGACATACCGTCCTTCAAACAAGCACGGCGCACACGACTATAAATATCCACAGAATACATCTCCCGCCCTCCGAATAAACGAAGGGCACAAACTGGCGGACTTTTACTCCGCTACAACTGCGATATGCAGCCGCTTCTGTGGCCCAATATTGCTCCGCGTTTTACACCCTCGGATCAAGGCGTTAAGGAAATTTCACTACACAGTTTACCGCCCGAAAGATGGGCAGTTGATCCTTCCCGATACCTGCTGCGCGTTCGTTGGGCCTAAGAATGCTGCGCCTTTCTCGCAGCCCAAGGACGGCATGCATACAGTGATTATGCCTATTTCAGCCGAGGTAGCGATTGTTGGGCGTAAGGGAAAAGAGGGGCCGATGGAATTGAAAACGATCAATCGACTGCTTGCAGGGTGTGCCTATGATGCATTCATAGCGCGGATCGACGATCCAATACTTGCGTCGCTTGCAGGTAGGATCGGCAAATATGCAAAGATGATGAGCGAAAAAGAGATTCGCGAACTGTTCGCGTTCGAACGGATGCTCTCGACCTAAGCTGTCGGCGTCTTGGGTAGAACTTCGCATGGCTTGAGTATTGTTTAACGCGGAACAAAAGCAGCCGTTCGTGACGCACGCAGCAACTGTCAAAATGGGCTCATGGACTAAGCCGCTCTCGCGGCATTGGCGCGTGTGGCTAACGGACGACAACTTCACTGATGCCGCGCATTTTGCGATGTGACTGATCTGACTGACGATTGAGCTTTCTCAATTGGACAGGAGGTTCCCATGACACAGGAGAAGATGAGCCCGCTGCGTGCGCGGATGATCGAGGACATGCGTATTCGCGGGATGGCGGAGACGTCACAGAAAGCCCATATCCGGGCGCTCAAGGATTTCACTGCATTTCCGGGGCGCTCACCGGACACCGCGAAACCGGAGGAGTTGCGCGCCTGTCAGCTTCATATGACGGACACTGAGGTCACACCTTCGCTCTACAACGCCCGGATCACAGCGTTGCGGTTCTTTTTCGGCATGACGTGTGATCGCGAGGACATGAAGAAGTACATGCAGTTCCGCACCGAGCCGCGCAAGCTCCCGATTGTTCTGAGCATCGAGGAGGTTTCGGCGGTTCCGGCGGCGGCACCGGGACCGGGTATGAAGTATCGGGCTGCTTTGAGCATTGGCTGCGGTGCCGGTCTGCGCGCCTCCGAGGTGACCAACCTGAAGGTCCGGGACATCGACAGTGACCGCATGCTGATCCACGTCGAGCGGGGCAAGGGCGGCAAGGACCGGGACGTGATGCTGTCGCCATCTCTGCTGGAGTTGCTGCGGGCCTATTGGCGCGAGGCCCGTCCGCAAGGCCGACTGTTCCCGGGTCAAAGCCGGGTCGAGCCGATGTCACCCCGTTCGTTGAACAGGGCTTTCAACTCGGCAAAAGCAATGGTGGGGATAAAAAAGCCTGCGACGCTGCATTCGCTCCGGCACAGCTTCGCGACCCATCTTCCGGAGGCTGATACGGATGTGCGGGTAATACAGGTGTTGCTTGGCCACGCCAGGCTGACCACGACGGCGCGATATACCCATGTCGCCGCCAAGACACTGCGCAACGTCGCCAGCCCATTCGAGCATATCCGGGATGTGGCCTGACGGATCGGTCAGCGTGCCGCGGCACGCGCTGGAGGTTGCAGACATCTTTCGTGCGCATGGTCCAGCCTACCGGCGGGCCAATGCAGGGCATCTGAGCCTCTCGCAGCTCAAGGTGATGTCATCCATTGAGGCTTGCCGGACGGAAGCGCTCGGCGGGCATGTGGCGGCTTGCACCAAATGCGATCACCAACACATCGCATACAACAGTTGCAAAAACCGGCATTGCCCGAAGTGCCAGGGACCAGCCGCGCGTGACTGGATGGCGGCGCGGGCAGATGATCTGCTGCCGGTGGAGTATTTCCATCTGGTCTTCACCTTGCCAGCCGAGATCGCCCGGATCGCTTTTTGGAACAAAAAGGCCGTCCACGGCCTGCTGTTCAAAGCATCGGCAGAGACGGTGACGACCATCGCCGCCGATCCCAGGCGTATGGGTGCCCGCGTCGGTATGACCAGTGTGCTCCACACCCGGGGACCGGCAATGACGCACCATCCCCACGTCCACATGATCGTACCAGGAGGCGGGCTCTCGCAAGATGGCGTCCGTCGGGTTGGCTGCAAGCCTGGGTTCTTCCTGCATGTCCGGGTGCTGTCCAGACTGTTCCGTCGGCTGTTCATCGAAGGTCTGATCGCGTTGCATCGGGCGGGAGAGCTCGCCTTCTTCGGCGATCTGGCCGGGTTGGCAGACGTTGATGCATTTGCCGCCTGGCTTGCGCCGTTTCGCAAGTCCGAATGGGTGGTCTATGCCAAACCGTCCTTCGGCGGACCCGAAGCCGTACTGGCATACTTCAGCCGCTACACGCATCGGATTGCCATCTCCAACAGCCGCCCTGTCAGCGCTGATGCCCGAACCGTGGTGTTCCGCTGGAAAGACTGCCGGATCAAACGTGGAGACCGTATGAAGGTCATGCGGCTTGATACGCACGAGTTCTTGCGCCGGTTCCTCATCCATGTGCTCCCAGGCGGGTTCCACCGCATTCGTCACTACGGCCTGTTGGCCAGCGCAACCCGCAAAAGCAACCTTGCCAGGACCCGCACGTTGCTCGGCGCGCAACCAGCAATGCAGCAAGACGCATCCACCGCCGATGTCATCCCGATGACATTGCGGGAGCCATGCCCCGACTGCGGCGGGCGGATGCGCATCATCGAGACCTTCCGGCGCGGGGAGCTTCCACGGTCTCGTGCTCCACCACGGAGGCAGGCCGCATGACCGAAAGCCTGTCCATCCCGTCCACCCCAGACCGGTTGCTGCGGCAATGCCGGCCAAGCCACCTCGTCTGCAGCGCCCCGACAGGCCGCGCGAACGACGCAAAAGGACATCCATCCGAGGCAAATCCTCTGGCAAAACTCGGAGACGACCGGCCTGAACCCCCAAGCCGGTGCGTCCGTGACAGTCAAAGACAAAGCCAACCGCACTCTTTCCCCATAGATAGCACCTAGCCCCCGCGGCTTCCTCCCTGAGAGGTTTGTCAACACCGGCCACAGTCAGACCGTGCCGAAACCCCGCGCAATGACCCGCGTCGAAAAACCTTCATTAAAGCGGACAGCCACCCAAAACAGAAAAAGCCCCGCCGTTACCAGCGGGGCCTTCCAATCTTGCAAACGCAGTCGCGCTTACTTCTCGTCGTCGCCCTTCAGCGCCGCGCCAAGGATATCGCCCAGTGACGCGCCCGAGTCGGACGAACCGTACTGCTGCACGGCTTCTTTCTCTTCGGCGATCTCGCGGGCTTTGATCGACAGGCCCAGACGGCGGGTCTTGCTGTCCACGTTGGTCACGCGCACATCTACCTTGTCGCCCACCGAGAAGCGCTCGGGGCGTTGCTCGGAGCGATCACGTGACAGATCGGAACGACGGATGAAGCTCTTCATTCCTTCATACTCGACCTCAATACCGCCATCCTCAATCGAGGTGACTTCAACGGTGATGATCGAACCACGCTTCACGCCGCCCACGGCTTCGGCGAACTTGTCACCGCCCAGGGCTTTGATCGACAGCGAGATACGTTCTTTTTCCACGTCCACTTCGGACACAACGGCCGAGACCATATCGCCCTTTTTGTAGCCCTGGATTGCGTCTTCGCCGCGCTCGTCCCAACTGATGTCGCTGAGGTGAACCATGCCGTCGATTTCGCCTTCGAGGCCAATGAACAGACCAAACTCGGTGATGTTCTTGACTTCGCCTTCGACCTCGGTGCCCTCGGGGAATTGTTCGGCGAACACTTCCCACGGGTTGCGCATGGTCTGTTTCAGACCCAGAGACACGCGGCGCTTGGCCGAGTCGATTTTCAACACCATGACTTCGACTTCCTGAGAGGTCGACACGATCTTGCCGGGGTGAACGTTCTTCTTGGTCCAGCTCATCTCGCTGACGTGCACCAGACCTTCAACACCGGCGTCCAGCTCAACAAACGCACCGTAATCGGTGATGTTGGTTACGCGGCCCGTGTGGACCGAGCTGAGCGGGTACTTGCCAGCCACCAGATCCCACGGATCGTCCTGCAGCTGTTTCATGCCAAGGCTGATGCGGTGGGTTTCTTTGTTGATCTTGATGACCTGAACCTTGACCGTCTCGCCAATCGCCAGGATTTCCGAGGGGTGGTTCACACGGCGCCAAGCCATGTCGGTCACGTGCAGCAGGCCGTCGACACCGCCCAGGTCCACGAAGGACCCGTATTCGGTGATGTTCTTGACCACGCCGTCGACATTCTGACCTTCGGTCAGGTTGCCAATAACCTCGGCGCGTTGTTCGACACGGCTTTCTTCCAGGATGGCGCGACGCGACACAACGATGTTGCCGCGGCGACGGTCCATTTTCAGAACCTGGAACGGTTGCTTCAGACCCATCAGAGGACCGGCATCGCGCACGGGGCGCACATCCACTTGCGAGCCGGGCAGGAACGCCACGGCACCGCCCAGATCAACGGTAAAGCCGCCTTTGACACGACCAAAGATCGCGCCTTCGACACGCTCTTCGTCGGCATAGGCTTTTTCAAGACGATCCCAGGCTTCCTCGCGGCGCGCCATCTCGCGGCTGATAACAGCCTCACCGCGCGAGTTTTCGGCGGCGCGCAGATAGACCTCAACCTCATCGCCAACGGCGATTTCGGGGGCTTCACCCGGGTTTGCAAATTCTTTGAGCTCGACATGGCCCTCCATTTTGTAGCCGACGTCGATGATGGCTTGGCCCGCTTCAATCGCGATAACCTTGCCTTTAACGACAGACCCTTCTTCGGGTGTGTCCATTTCGAAGCTTTCGTTCAGGAGGGCTTCGAATTCCTCCATTGATGTGTTTTCAGCCATGTGGCGTTTCAATCCTAACGGTTCGTGTTTCTGGCCGAACGGTTGTCTCCGTCGGTCTGGGTTTGTTGTCCGCCTGTGGCGGAACGGGTTTCATCGGTCAGACGGAACGCAAAACAAAGAGGGCCGGTACTCCCGACCCTGCTCTCTCATTCATTTCGCGACGGTCTCCGCCGTGTCGACAGGGGCCATATAGACAGGCATAGCCGAGGAATCAAGGGGGAAGCGAACGATCAGGTGCCGCGCGGCGAGATGACTGTAACTGCCCATTGTGGTCGATACTACATCACACAGGACCCTCAACTAATGTGATCCATTCACTTCCAATGAAGACGGTGCCCTGATCAATATATCCGGACGTATGTGAAAGTGACGCCCTCGCTGTATCTGCTATTTGTTTGCGGTCTCGTAAATATCTGCAGGTAAACGCTCTTTTGCGACCCTGCGGCCAACGACGGCCCAAGCGTCTGCGATGAATGCGTCCTTGCTCATGGCCGAGATAAAATGGGGTGACGGATAACATTCCAGAAAGGCAAAGAACCAGTCGCTGCGCGAGCTGCGGTGAAAGCGGTCAGCTTCAGGGAAGTATAAGGGCAGATAATGCGTCAGCACCCGGTGCCGGAGCTCGGTCTTCGACTTGGAAACGATATCGTGGGTTTTGGACAACTCCTGAATGTCATTGGTGCCACGCAGGAGGGGATCGTGGTAAAACCGCTCGTTTCTGATCTCCATCATGTGCAGGATGACCCGGGCGTCTTTTGGGTCGTTCTTGTCCCAGCTGTTGTTGAGAGCTTCTCTGGTCCGCGCCAGGGCCACCGACGACACCAGCTTCATCTCAAAACCTGCTGTTGCCAGATGATAAGCTAAGGCACGGTGGTAATTACCGGTGGCTTCAAATGCCACGCGGACAGGACGGCCGTATTCTGACAGACTTACGATCAACCGGTTGAAATCGGCCAGTTGGTTCAGAACAGTCAGTCGGCGGCGGCGCTTCTTGCCAGGAACGGCAACCAGGACTTCATGGCGTGCTTTAGAGATATCAATAGCCACCAAGACAGGCTCGGATTGTGCAATACTCGGATTGTGCAATAGTCGTGTCGGTCATAGTCGGTCTCCTTTGCGGTGTGGTTTGTTGCAAAACCACTGTAGGGACCTGAGGTACGGCTATGACCACCCGCTGCGCTATTTGGGGCTGCGCAGGCGGTCATAGCCTCTCAATCAGCATCATTCCGAAGGTGTTATGGCTCGCAGTACATCGGCCACGACTTCCAGAACGGGATTGCCTGGCCGGGCGCGAAATCCTCGCCGTCCTTTGTCCGCGCTCCCGAAGGCAACGGCCGCGCCGAGCGATTCATTCGAACCCTGAAGGAAAACCCGCTCCGGGTCAGAACTTTCGACACCATCGAGGAACTCCAGGCCGCCCTGCAAAAGTTCAAGGAGGACTACAACGAAGAATGGCCGATCCAGCGGCACGGACACCGTTCGCCAAACCAGTTCAGATGTGACGCAATGGACAAAATCCAGGCCGCCGCATAAGCTTCACGAGTGTCTCAATAACCCTAGGGCGCTACAGTACCCAGACACCTTCGCGCTCTTGCGCGGTAGCCAGATGCGCCGTTCCAAGCACGAGGCAAAGCACCGTTAAAAATTTGAAAAACCGCATTGAGTAATCCTTTGCTTGGGTTCAACCGGAGCGTGGGTTTCACAACCTTGAGGTTTGGTCAATCGGAATGTCAGGGGAAATGCCGGACCGCAGGATGGCGATCACACAGCCCCCTGCGCGCTTGAGGCCGCGCGGAGGAATGTCTGCTTTCCGCCCTGCTGCTTCCAGAGGGCACATGTGTCACCGGCAGAGTCCGAGCCACGCCAAATGCATGGCTGGCGCGCCCACCGAGTTGTTTGGCGCATGTGAACGGATGTAGCATCATGCAGGCCCCATCACCTTGGCACCGTACCATGACCCGCCGCCGCCGCCTCTCTGCTCGCTCGAAATGTGATTAAAGCGAGTGGTGTGCCGGAAATCAAATGGGAAAAAGCAATTGGGATCACGACCCCGATACCGCGAACAAAGAGACACATCGGCGCTTTGCACTTTGATGGGCATGAAATCTTCCGAATGACTAAACCAATCCGATACTCTCTGAACCAGTTATCGGGGTTCTCTGTCGGTACATCGCGTAATGGTACGTCGCGAAATAAAGACCAAATATTATATTTCAAATTTTTGATTGGAGCGGGTAACGGGAATCGAACCCGTAACTAAAGCTTGGGAAGCTGCCGTGATACCTTTTCACCATACCCGCAACGCGCCATGGTCTACTTGGCTGACACGCACGATGCAAGAGGGCGCGCACGCAGTGGGAGCATTTCTTGTCGCCACCGGGGCTTGAGCCGCGCGGGGCGTTCCGCTAGGCAACTGCCATGAGTTTTACAGTGGCAATCGACGGGCCTGCGGCGGCGGGCAAGGGCACCATTTCCAAGCGAGTGGCGGCGCATTTTGGCTTTGCGCATCTGGATACCGGATTGCTGTATCGCGCGACCGGACGGCGCATTCTGGATGGGCTGGACCCGATCGAGGCCGCCCGCTCTCTACAGGCCAGAGATCTTGAAGCCAATGATCTGCGCACCCCCGAAGTGGCCCAGGCCGCCAGCCGTGTGGCCGCCATTACCGAGGTGCGCGCCACCCTGCTGGATTTTCAGCGCGCCTTTGCCGCGCGAGCCGGGGGGGCGGTGCTGGACGGGCGTGACATTGGCACGGTGATTTGCCCGACCGCGCAGGTGAAACTCTATGTGACGGCCAGCGACGATGTCCGCGCCAGCCGCCGCCATAAAGAGCTTGTCGAGAAGGGTCATACCGTCACCTATGATGAGGTGCTGGGCGATCTGCGCCAGCGGGATGCCCGCGATTCCGCGCGTGCGACCGCCCCGCTGAAACCCGCCGAGGATGCTCTGGTTCTGGACACATCCGATATGAGCATCGATCAGGCGGTGGCTGCCGCAATCGCTCGGATCACGGCAATGCGGTCCGAATGACGGCGCGGCTTGTCTTTCCTCCCGGCGGTTGTAGCTCGGGAAACGGCGTCGGCCTTGCGATACCTTCGTTCACTGTTCTGCAGCAGAGCCTGCCCGACAGGTGAATTGGCCCAGTTAGGCGCTTTGCTATAGATAAGCACGTGCCAAGCAGCGCGACTTTCCTTGGCGGTACTGTGGTCTTAGAGGCTCTGCTGTGTCCGATCAAAACGATACTTAGGCAGCCCGCTTACCCAAGGCCGAGACAGACCAAACGGCCTTTACTCCCCGCTCTCCCCCACCGCCTCACGCCAGTGCCGACGGCACAGGCTGACATAGGTTTCGTTGCCGCCGATCTGCACCTGATCGCCAGCGGTTACCACGCGGCCATCCGCATCTTTGCGCATGACCATCGTGGCCTTTTTTCCACAATGACAAATGGTGCGCACCTCGCGCATTTCATCGGCCAGTGCCAGTAACGCGGCCGAACCGGGAAACAGCTGCCCCTGAAAATCCACCCGCAGCCCATAGCACATCACAGGCACGCCCAGATCATCGACCACCCAGGCCAGTTGCCAGACCTGATCCGCCTCAAGAAACTGCGCCTCATCCACGAAAATGCAGGCAACGGGGCCATTGCCCAGCCGGGCCTCGACTTTGGCAAAAAGGTCTTCGCCCGGCACGAATTTATCTGCGCCCTGGCCAATGCCGATGCGCGAGGCAATTCGCCCCTCACCGTCCCGATCATCCAGTGCGGCGGTCAGCAGATAGGTCTGCATGCCTTGTTCAAGGTAGTTGTGGGCCGCCTGCAACAGCAGGGTCGATTTGCCCGCATTCATCGTCGAATAGTGGAAGTAAAGCTTTGCCATATCCCTGAGGTACGCCACCAAAGCGCCCCCCTGCAAGCGTTGAAATGACCGACAAGTGGGTGAGGTCTGATGATCGGCCTTTGGCCTTGTGCAGGAAGCGAACTTCCGGGGATGGACAGCACAGGCTTGATAGTCTGACCACCAGGCACCAGGACGGACGTGTCCCGGCACCCTGACCCCACCCTATGTCCGTCGCTGGGGACGTCGGACAACGCGCTACAAGTGTGATACTTGTACTCCCCGCTATCTGCGGGATTGCCTTACCAATGGCATTTGGGGATAAAGCAGTTTATGGGAAAAGACCGGGGCGTTTCCCCTTTTTAGGGTCGTCCGCGTGACAGGGATAAGTGCATGTCGACATTCGGAAGTTATCTGAAGAAACACACGGAGGCACTGGTGAAGGATGTAGGCATCGAACCGGCCTGCGAACTGACCGGCAAATCCAAGGCCACGCTGGGGCGTTACTATTCCGATCACCCCGAGCATGGCGATCGCTTCATGCCGATTGACGCCGTCGCAGCCCTCGAAGAAGCATCGTCATATCCCCATGTTACAAGTGCTCTGGCCGAATTGAAGGGCATTCACCTGTCTTATGATGAACGCCGTCGCAACGTGGATGACAAGGGCGGGGTGAACGCCGATGTCATCGCCCTGGCCCAGCGGTTTGCCATGCTGATGTCAGAATACCAGCAAAGCATCGAAGACGGTGTGATCACCGTGAACGAGGGCAAGCGACTGTTGAAAGAAACCACGGCCCTGCAGCAGGTTCTGATCGATATGAAGCTGCATCTGGAAGACGAAACCGTCACCTGAACCGCGAATCAATCCAGGCTTTTCGTCGCGTCACATGTGAGCGACGGCGCGGCATGAGGTGTTTGACGCGACGTTACTTATGAGCAGTAAGCAAGATTGCGCCCGGCTCTTATTGCGTCAGCCCGGCAAGCCATATCCAGGATTTCTCAGCGATCCGCGGCCCTGCCTCATAAAGCCAATGGGTGTGGCCGGGAATGATCACCAGATCGTTGTCATGCCCGCGATCCGCCAAAGCGCGGCCAACCGTTTTGGCGTCCTCAATCGGAAAAATATGCTCGTGCTCGCCAATATATAGCCGGAAGGGATTGGGCGTCTCGGGTTGCACCAGCATATCTGCCGGAACAAATCCGGCATGCAGCACCGCCGCGCGCCATGGCCCCATCGTGCGGTTCAGCAAAACCTGCGCATAGGCCGCCCCGTTCGAGTGGCCGAACAGATAAATGCGCTCGGGGTCAATACTGTGCCGCGCGCTCACCTCATCAATCAACTGATGCAGAAACTTCGGGTCAGGGCGCTTCAGGGGCCAACTGCCCCCCGTGCATCCGGCACCAACAGCGCAATCCCGTGCCGCTTGGCAGTCTCGCTCCACATCTCAATCAGGGACAGCCCGTCGCGCTCTGCCCCATGCAGTAGGATAACCAATGGCAGCGCCGATCCCGCGCTCGGTGCGTAGTCGTACCAGACCCGCGGGCCGGTGGCGCTGTCACTGACATGTCTGGTTGCCAGATCGCGGGTGGCGGCGAAGGGGGCAAACTCGTAGGTCGCAGGCTGAGAGACGGGAAATCCAGTCCATCGCACCTCTGAGAGGCTGTTCCAAAAGTAGTTGAGTGATATCACGTGTTTATGATTCATTGGTTTTGAAAGAACCTGGAGGATCCCATGACGTGGACAGACATCACCCGCGCGGAGCACAGGCGTAAAACGGGCTTTTATCCAAGCGATTTAACTATGGAGGAATGGGCGCTTGTTCGGCCCCTGTTACCTGCCGCGAAGCGAGGTGGTCGCCCTCGCAAGACGAATCCGCGCCGTGTTGTGAACGCGATTATGTATATGGCGACCACGGGATGTCAGTGGCGCATGATCCGGCGGGATTTCCCGGCGATCTCGACTGTGCAGAACTGTTTTTACGACTGGCGCGACAACGGTCTGTTACACCGGATCAACCATCTGTCAATGATGGCGGCGCGCGAATTGTCGGGCCGTGAGGCGAGCCCCACTGCGGGCGTTATTGACAGCCAGAGCGTAAAAACAACGGAAAGCGGCGGCATTTCAGGCTTTGATGCGGGCAAAAAGATCAAAGGGCGCAAGCGTCACATCGTGACAGACACGCAAGGTTTCCTGTTGCCGATCCTTGTTCACGCCGCCGATATACAGGATCGGGATGGTGCTGTGGATGGTCTCAAAGCACTGCGCATCCGCTTCCCGCGGCTGGGGCACATCTTTGCGGACGCAGGATATGCAGGGCCAAAGCTTCGGGATGCTTTGGCCCTGCAGGGAAAATGGACATTGGAGATTGTCAAGCGCCCTGACAAAGCCGAGGGGTTCGTTCTTCCACCACGAAGACGGGGGGTCGAGCGAACATTCGCGTGGCCGGGACGTTGTCGTCGTTTGGCAAAAGATCGGGAGGCAACCGTTGAAAGTTCCGTAGCATGGGTTTTGGTTGCCGGTATTCGTCTCTTGACAAGGCGGATAGCAAGGCATTCTGTTCAAACATAAACTTTTGAGTCAGACTCTGAAAAACGCCGGTTCGTACGGCGGTCTGGGAAACAGGCATATCCAAAGAGGGCGTTTTTGCCGTGGCAGACGCGTTTTGAATTTGCAGCGCACCCAGGCCCGCCGCCCCGATCAGCACCAATCCGACCACAAGGATCAAGCCACGCAATATCGACATGCCGTTACACTCCACTCACGATTTGACCCGTTTGGGCCCTCAAAAACCAAACCCAATTCACCATGCCAAACGGGCAGAAATGCGGCGTCCGTCGGGATTTTTTCAACGCGCTTGCAGGGAAACCACACCGGTGCTTGCCAATCCGTCGCGCTCCGTCACAGATTTAGAAACCCTCGCCTTTCAGGAGCCTCAGCCATGTCCGACATCACCCGCCTGCACACCGCCCAGCGCATGAGCAAAATCGTGATCCATAACGGCACCATCTATCTGTGTGGACAGGTTGGCACCGCCGGGGACAGCGTGGCCGATCAGACCCGACAATGTCTGGAAAAGGTCGAGGACCTGCTGGCCGAAGCCGGATCAGACAAGACCCGCATCCTGCAAACCACGATCTGGCTGGCTGATATGGCCGATTTTGCCGAGATGAACGCGGTCTGGGATGCCTGGGTGCCCGAGGGCCACGCCCCTGCCCGCGCCTGTGGCGAGGCGGCATTGGCACGACCCGAATTGAAGGTCGAACTGCTGGTCACTGCCCGCGCAGAGTTGAACAAAGCACAAGGCAAAACCATGATTCTTGTGTTTTTTTCGCCATGTCGGCGTTTAATCGGGCAAAGGATTGCCTGTGACGCCGAGAAACTGCGCCCCGTTTGACCTCTGTCAGAGAACTGCAACATCTGCGCGCTAGACCGTAAGCCAGATATCCCCCAACGGAGCGCGCAATGACCCTTCCACTTTCCGGCCGTATCGTTCTTGACCTGACCCATGTGCTGGCCGGGCCTTTTGCCAGCATGACCCTGGCCGATCTGGGGGCCACGGTGATCAAGGTCGAGCGCCCGGATATTGGCGATGACACCCGCGCTTTTCCGCCTTTCAAGGACGGTGAAAGCGCCTATTTCGCGGCCATCAACCATTCCAAGCAATCCATCGCGCTTGATCTGAAATCTGAAGACGATCGCGCGGTGTTTGATCGTCTTCTTGCCCGCGCCGATATCCTGCTGGAAAACTACCGCCCCGGCACGATGGAAAAGCTGGGGTATGGCTGGGACGTGGTCCATGCCCGCCACCCCGGCTTGATCTACGGCGCGGTCAGTGGCTTTGGACATACCGGCCCTGATGCGTTGGAACCGGCCTATGACATGGTGGTGCAGGCGCGCGGCGGGGTGATGTCGATCACTGGCGAAATGGGCCGCGAACCGGTGCGTGTGGGTGCCAGCATCGGCGACATCGTGGCAGGCATGTGTCTGGTTCAGGGGGTGTTGGCCGCCCTCATTGATCGCGACAAGACTGGTCAGGGCCGCAAGGTGGATATCGCCATGCTGGATGCGCAGCTGGCTATCTTGGAACACGCGATTGCGATCACCTCGACCACGGGCAAACCGCCCCAGCCTTCGGGCGCGCGCCACCCGTCGATCACCCCGTTCGAGACATTTCACGCCGCAGATGGTCTGTTCGTGATCGCAGCAGGCAATGATGTGCTGTTCACCCGGCTGTGCCGCACGCTGAAACTGCCGATTGCCGCAGACGAGCGTTTTGCCACCAATGCCGCGCGCTGTGAGAATGCCCGTCTTCTGAAGCGGTTGATCGAGGCGGTCACGCTGGACCATCCCGCGCGTTACTGGATCGAGCGGCTGACCGACGCTGGTATCCCCACTGGCCCCATTCAAAACGTCGCCGAAGCGATGGCCGACCGTCAGATCATCGCGCGCAACATGGTGGTGGATGTATTTGGTGAGGACGGCCAACCCCGGTACAAATCCGCCGGCAATCCCATCAAGATTTCGGACATGCCCGATCCGCCCACCCGCGCCCCTGCGCCAAAGTTGGACGAGGATCGCGAGGCGATTTTGAAATGGCTGGATGATAAAGACGCGCCCCAATAGACTGGCCTTAAGTAGTCTATCAAAGGTGCGAATTTCATGGTGACGGTTCTTCTGCTGAACGGTGTTGGAAGCGCAGGAAAAGGCAGTATTGCGAAGGCGCTTCAGAAGCTGGTTGAGCGACCGTTCCTACATGTGGAAATGGATGCCTTCCTGGCGATGTTGCCCGCGCGTTACATGGATCACCCCGACGGTCTGAGCTTCGAGGAGAGGCGTGAGGACAATCACACCTCCGCCCTTGTGAAAACAGGCCCGGTCGCCGGGCGTGTGCTGTCCGGCATGCGCCAATCAGTGGCCGCGCTGGCCCATGCGGGCAACAACCTGCGGGAATGTCCGAAGCTCTGTGTATGGGGTTTGGCCCATGCGGTTAAAACGGGTCATCTGTTGAACCGTTCCGGGTATAGGATAGCGAACCGGTTTCGTGCCGCAACCCATTCTCTGACACATCGACCGGATTTTTCGAAGTTGCGGATGGCCAGATAGATCAGCTTTGTTGCAGCATCATCGGTTGGAAGGCCGCCGCGGGTTTTGGTAGTTTTCCGGATGACCCGGTTCAGGCTTTCTATGGCGTTGGTGGTATAGATGATCTTGCGCACATCCGGGGGGAAGGCGAAGAACGGGATCACCTCCTGCCATGCCCGCCGCCAGCCCGGGGCGATCGAGGGGTATTTTTGGCCCCATTCATCCTCGAAAGCATCAAGGGCTTTGGCGGCCTCCCCGTCGTTTACGGCCTGATAAATCTGCTTCAGGCTTCTGGCCCCTTCCTTGCGATCTTTCCAGCCGCAGAAGTTCAATGAATGGCGCACCGGATGTACAATACATGTTTGCACGGTGGTATCTGGATAGGCCGCGTTGACAGCGTCGGGGAAACCCTTGAGGCCATCCACAACGGCGATCAGGATGTCCTCCAGCCCCCGGTTTTTGAGATTGTTCATAATGGACAGCCAGAATTTGGCCCCTTCATTGGCGGCAATCCACAGGCCCGGAACCTCACGCTCACCATCAAGGGTGACGCCCAGGGCCACGTATACGGCCCTGTTCTTGACCTGACGGCTCTCGGCATCGCGGATTTCAACACGTAGGGCATCAAGGAAAACGATCGGGTAAACCGGCTCCAAAGCCCGGTTTTGCCAGTCCGGGACCTCCTCCAGAACAGCATCGGCGACACGGCTGATCAGGTCGGCAGAGACCCGTAACCCATAGACTTCCTCAAGGTGGCTGCTGATATCACGGGTTGATAAACCAGCTGCGTAAAGCCCGGTAGTCTTGTCATCCATCCCGTCGATCCGGGTCTGGCCTTTCTGGATAAGTTCCGGCTCAAAACTGCCGTCACGGTCACGTGGGATATCAATCGGCACCGCCCCGTCATTGCCCTTCAGCACCTTGCGCGTCGCTCCGTTGCGCCGGTTGGTCTGCTGGCTGGCAGGTTCACCGTGTGCTTCATAGCCCGGATGCTCGGTCAACTCAGCCCCCAACATCCGCTCCATCGGCCGGACCTTCAGCTCTTTCATCAGACCCTTGTCGCCAAGTAAATCTTTGGGTCGTTCAACACCGCTAGGCAGCTCGTCCGGTAGTTCCTTGGAAATCGTCATTATCGTCATGCTCCTTCAGTTTGGAAGCATGGACCGAATTACTCATACACAGAAGACAGGACACTCTCCAACCTGATCGTCGATGATGTTCTGTTTGGCAGTGTCAAGACCACATCGGCCAGCGCCGTGTCAGATTACCGGACGCTTCTGTCGCCCTTCGGTTTCAGGATGATTGGCATTTTTGCACCGCTAGACGTGTCAGTGTCTGATTCAAAATGGGATGAAGGATTTCAATCTGTTGCAAGTAGTCGGGTCACGCGCCTGATGTGGGCGATGAGCAGCCAGGCCTCGGCGCTTTCGATGGATTTCTCCCGATCCTTTGCCAAACGACGGCAGCGACCGAGCCATGCGAAGGTGCGTTCCACAACCCATCTGCGTGGCAGCACCTCGAAGCCCCCGGCGGTGTCGGAGCGCTTGATGATCTGTAGCGTCCAGCGTCCGAGGCGCACGAGGGCACCCCGCAGCTTCGGCCCGGCATAGCCGCCATCCGCGAACATGTGGCGCAGTTTCGGGGCCTCACGGCGGAGCCTGGCGAAGACCCCGGGCGCACCGTCACGATCCTGAATGTTGGCCGTATGGACCTCGCATGCGATCAGATTGCCACAGGTATCAGTGATAATGTGGCGTTTTCGACCTTTGATCCGCTTGCCCGCATCGTAGCCGGAAAGGGACGTGTTTTCAGAGGTTTTAACGCTCTGGCTGTCGATCACACCGGCTGTCGGCTGCACATCGCGGCCTGCCGCGAGGCGCACGGCCGCGACCAGGTGGCGGTTGATCCGGGCCAGCAGGCCATCATCTCGCCAGAGGTGGAAATAGTAACGCACAGTCGAGACCGCAGGAAAGTCCTTCGGCAGGAGCGACCATGCGCACCCGGCGGCGGCAAGATACTGAATCGCATTCCAGACCCGACGCAAATGCAGCTTTCGCGGACGCCCAGGGCGGTTACGGCCGGGTAACAATGACCGCACGATATTCCATTCCGCATCGGTCAAATCACTTGGATAGCACTTTGTTTCGCGCATATGCTGCGCACGGGTGAATTCAGTCCAGGCCATTGTGATCTCCGTTCAATTTCACAACCGAACAGAATCACACCCTGTTGAATTCACTCAACTCATTTCTGATCAGACCCTTAGAAGACAGAGAGCGACGCAGAGGGGATCGAATCATCGGCCTGGCCCGCTGGCAATACAGCCGCGTGCATGAGGGCATGACATACGATCTGTCGGTGCATACCGAAGATGCCTCGCCGCAAGACTGTGCAAGGTTGATACAGGCAGCCTTCAATTTGTAACCGTGGCGTACGCCAAACGTGCCGCCTGCCTTGCCCTGTGCGCCCTGCGTGCGGGTGGACAGCAGGCCCGGTTCACTGCGCCTGAGGCTCTGTACACCTTTACGACGGGTGCACTTACTTTTCCCAATGCGGCACCCAGTCGCCATCAAGGCGAAGCGAAACGCCCGCATCGTCTTCTTCAAGTTTCACAACATGCAGTTCGCCCTTGTCGCCCCCCTAGGTTTCCCTGGCCTTTTCAAACTGCTCGCAAACCAGCCGGGTGGCGGGCGCCGCGGTTCCGGCGTCATCGCAGGCCTCAACGATCAGTCGCAAATCCTTCTGGCAAAGGTCCAGTGTAAAGAACGGATCATAGTGCCCCGCAAAAACCGATGGCGCGTCGTGATGCATACACCAGCTTTCGCTGGCTCCAATCTTGAGCGCCCCCCAGGCTCTGGACAGATCGACACCGGATTTCACAGCCATCACAAGGGCCTCGCCCATTGCCGTCGCGTGAATGGCCCATAGCTGATTGCTGGCCAGCTTGGTGATTGATCCGCTGCCTATTGACCCCATGTAGTGCAGCGGCCCCATCAACTCCATGACCGGGCGGATGCGTTCGACGGTCTCTTGGTCACCCCCGGCGAACTGAGGCATATTGCCTGTACGGGCCCCATCCACGGCCCCGGATACCGGAGCGGCGATCGCCTGCGCTCCGGTTGCGGCGATCTCGCGACCAAGTTCTCTGGCCAATGCGGGCTGATTGGTGGTCATGTCCACCCAGACCTGACCCGGCCCCATCACCGAGCATAGCCCGTTTTTGCCCCGCACGATCTGTTCGACCTGTTTGGGACCGAACACCATGGTGAACACGATATCAGCATCTTGCGCCGCGGCATCCGGTGTCTCGGCCCAGGTGGCCCCAAGCGCGAGATGCTCCCTGGCCCGTTTCGGATCGAGGTCACAAACAGTCAGTTGATGGCCGCCCCTGATCAGGTTCAGCGAGGCCGCACCGCCCATCGTCCCCAATCCGATAAACCCAATACGCATGTCTTTTCCCTTTTTGAGATACCGCACAGCGGTTGTTTGACAACATTGTGTTTGGTCCGCCGCCGCCTGCTATCGCGATACGCGTGCTTGGGAAATAGCAACTGAAGCATTCCCCGAAATCACGGCACCAGAGGGCCAAACTCCATTGGTTGGCCGCGCGCCCGGGGTCCGCCCCCGGCGAACACCAGCAGTTCAAAGCTCTTGGATAAACCGTTTCAGATGCTGCGCCCAAGGATATCGCATGAATAGCATCCTTTGGTTTGCCTTGATCTTCTGTCTCTGATTCAGTTTTCCAAAGTTTATGTCTGGAGGGCGCTGCTTTGGAAAATACCGTGTTGTTTCAATCTTTTACCTCGTCGATTTCTGATCCCCGCCAGGAGACGAAGGTGTTGTATCCACTTGATGGGATTCCGCTTTTGAGCCTGTGCGGAGTGGTGTCGGGGTGTGGGAGTTTTGTCGATGTTGCCCTTTATGGCGAGGAAAAGTCGGGTTTCCTGCGCAAGTTGGCTACGTTTGAGCATGGCATACCCTCCCGTGACACGCTTTCGACGGTGTTTCGGGCGATTGATCCTGAAGAGTTCAACGCAGCCTTTGCCGCGTGGGCGTCCGGGTTGGCCGGGCGCGTTGGAGGAACGGTCGTTGCCATTGACGGCAAGACAGCGCGAGGCTCAAGGGCCGGTGGTGAAACGCCTCTGCATCTGATCCCGGCCCGGTGTAACGATCTACGCCTCGTGCCCGGCCAGCAAGCCGGCGCGCACAAAAGGAACGGGATCAGGGACATCCCCGTTCTCCTGGATTTGCTCTTCCTGGAGGGCGCGGTCGTGACGCTGGATGCGATGGGGCGCCAACGTGAGATCGCCTGCAAAATCCGTGACAAGGGTGCTGACCATGTGCTGGCCCTGAAGGGCAATCAGGGGCTTCTCCATGAAGACGTGAAGCTGTGGTTCGAAGAACAGGATCGGGAAAACACAGAATCACTACAGACGGTTGACGGCGACAGGGGCAGGATTGAAACGCGAACATACACCCAATGCGACGCCATCGGCCGGTTGAAAAAACGCCATCCCCATCGGGAGGGGTTGCTCAGCATTGGCCGCGTCGTCTCGCTTCGGGAAAGTGGCGGGAAGACGACACGGCAAACGCGGTACTTCATCCCGTCCCTGCCGAAAGACGCCGCGCGCCTTGCCCATGCCGTACGCTCTCACCGGGGAATTGAAAACCGCCTCCACCGGGTGCTTGATGTCACCTTCCGCGATGACGACAGCCGGATACGAAAAGATCACGCACCCGCCAACTTCGCCGTCATCAAGCACATCGCAATGAATTTGCTCAACAAAGCAAAAAGCGAGAACTCCCTCGGAGGAATGCGGAAAAAGGCAGGCTGGAACAACCGCTTCCCGCTTCAAATCCTCGCGCCGTGAAACTCATGCGATTCCCCTGCTATGGAGGAATGGGCGCTTGTTCGGCCCCTGTTACCTGCCGCGAAGCGAGGTGGTCGCCCTCGCAAGACGAATCCGCGCCGTGTTGTGAACGCGATTATGTATATGGCGACCACGGGATGTCAGTGGCGCATGATCCTGCGGGATTTCCCGGCGATCTCGACTGTGCAGAACTGTTTTTACGACTGGCGCGACAACGGTCTGTTACACCGGATCAACCATCTGTCAATGATGGCGGCGCGCGAATTGTCGGGCCGTGAGGCGAGCCCCACTGCGGGCGTTATTGACAGCCAGAGCGTAAAAACAACGGAAAGCGGCGGCATTTCAGGCTTTGATGCGGGCAAAAAGATCAAAGGGCGCAAGCGTCACATCGTGACAGACACGCAAGGTTTCCTGTTACCGATCCTTGTTCACGCCGCCGATATACAGGATCGGGATGGTGCTGTGGATGGTCTCAAAGCACTGCGCATCCGCTTCCCGCGGCTGGGGCACATCTTTGCGGACGCAGGATATGCAGGGCCAAAGCTTCGGGATGCTTTGGCCCTGCAGGGAAAATGGACATTGGAGATTGTCAAGCGCCCTGACAAAGCCGAGGGGTTCGTTCTTCCACCACGAAGATGGGGTGTCGAGCGAACATTCGCGTGGCCGGGACGTTGCCGTCGTTTGGCAAAAGATCGGGAGGCAACCGTTGAAAGTTCCGTAGCATGGGTTTTGGTTGCCGGTATTCGTCTCTTGACAAGGCGGATAGCAAGGCATTCTGTTCAAACATAAACTTTTGAGTCAGACTCTAAGAGGCGTATTTGGCAACGCCTGATAACGCTTCAGTAACCACCCATTTTCAGGGTGGCTGGGTCTGGAGCAATCCCGCGCAGGCACGTCCTTGGGCTTCAGTAACCACCCATTTTCAGGGTGGCTGGGTCCCCCGCGCAACGGGACTCCCCTGCCCCATGACACCAGTAACCACCCATTTTCAGGGTGGCTGGGTCCCCCCCTCCCTTCGCAAGTATCTAAGAGTAAGGGAAAATACGCTGCTGTCGCACCTGACAAAATGGTCATGGAGC
Source organism: Roseovarius sp. (assembly GCA_965207105.1). Lineage (GTDB taxonomy): Bacteria > Pseudomonadota > Alphaproteobacteria > Rhodobacterales > Rhodobacteraceae > Roseovarius. The sequence continues at coordinate 219,996 of CBDBLS010000018.1, forward strand.
ATCTGTACTGTCGGCATAATCACTGATTTTAGCGGGTTCAAACCCGCCAAAAGCAACGGTTTTGACGAGTTTCCCATCAATTTTGATATCCAGCTTCCCGGTTATATCACCGCCCGCGCCCCGTGCTGAATTTGCGCCCAGAATGGGAAATCGGGACAGGCCTTCAATGCCACTCAACAGAAGACCCAAATCCCGCTCGCGGTAACGCTGGATTACGATTTTACCTGTTAGTGTCAGGCCAGCAGGTAATGCATAGTGCGTCATGAGTGAACGCGTGGAAACCTGCATCTCACCCATGTCGTCCTTGCATTTCTCAGAGAGCTTTTCAGCTTCCTCAAGTTGAGCCTTGATTTCTGCAGTGTCTCCGCCGGTCTTCTCCGCCTTTCGAAGTTTGCGCTTTAACGCCTCGCGCTGAGAGCGTCTACTGTTAGCCACCTCGCGAGCGAGGTATTTCTCCCGCTCACCGTCATCGAACGCGTCGAGCACGCCCTCGGTGTCGCCGAGATCCTTTCGTACAGCAGTGAACGCCTGTGGCAATGTTGGATGATCCGGAACGAAGTTGGAAACCATCATGCGGGATTTCACCCCGAGCCCGCTCCCCATTAAATCTACGACGGGAGACGCTTCCCGCATTTCCGCGATGGCAGTGAGATTGATTTCATCAGGCTGTTTCTCGCTTCCTGCATCCTGACCAACCAACTCGGTATATGCGCGCTTGTCAATCGCAGAGTAAAATGGGTCCATGTCGCGGCGTAAAAATGGGCCACTTCGGTTGATGTTTTGTGGCGCTTTTGCACGCGTGCTCGTCACAAAGCTGAAGCGTGCCAAAGCGCATGCTGGCCATAAGGCCAGCATTATTCTGACTGTGATTGCGGGCTGGTTATTTTCGGTTGTTGCGACTGTGTTTGAGCCGATAGCTTTCGCCATTCATCTCGAGGATGTGGACGTGATGGGTTAAACGATCGAGTAGCGCACCGGTCAGCCGCTCAGAGCCAAAGACTTCAGTCCATTCATCGAAGGGCAGGTTCGAGGTTATGATGATGGAGCCGCGTTCATAGCATTGGGATATGACCTCGAAGAGCAGCTCTGCGCCAGATTTGCTGAGCGGTACGAAGCCCAGTTCATCAATGATCAACAGGTTCTGGCTGGTCAGTTGCTTTTGAAGGCGCTGCAATCTCCGCTCATCTTGAGCCTCGATCAGATCATGGACTAATGCCGCAGCCGTTGTGAAGCGCACCTTCAGTCCTCTTTGACATGCAGCCAGCCCAAGTCCCAGGGCGATGTGTGTCTTGCCCGTGCCTGACGGGCCGAGCGCGATGATGTTCTCCCTGCGATTAACGTAATCGCATCGTGCCAGATCCATCGTCAGGGGCTTGTTCAAGCTTGGCATGATCTTGAAGTCAAAGCTATCCAAGCTCTTGGTGCTGGGGAACTTCGCCGCTTTGATGCGCCGTTCAATCATCCGGCGTTCGCGGTCGATCAATTCCATCTCACACAGCCGCGCCAGATAGTGGATGTGATCTTTGTTCTCTGCAGCACAGAGCTGCGCCTGTTTGGCATACTCGCCTTGGAACGTTGGCAGTCGCAGTTGTTTAAGATGATGCCGTAGAAGAATCCGAGGGGCTTCGGTCATGCCGCGGTCCTTCCCATCAAGCTCATGTAACTGGATGGGCGTGTTGTGCCGACATTGGCCTTGGGCAAGTATGGATAGAAGTCCAAATCCAATCGTGGTGGCCGCTTCTCAACCCGACACAGTACAAGGTGTTTTACGGCGTCATAGCCAATTGCACCCATATCTATTGCCTGCTGGATTGCGCCTTGCACAACATCCATTTCGAAGGTCTCCAAAAGGCGCAAGACTTGAACGTATTCTCGCTTGCCCGGCTTACCCATTCTGGCTTCAAGCAGTCGGTGCAGCGTGGCAAATACATCTGGCAAATGCCAACCCTGCAAAGGCGCGGCCTGATCCAGGGCACCCACCTTTTGTTCAAGCAGGGGCAAAAAGTGCAATGGGTCAAAGACCATATCCGCTGATGTGTAGGATCGTTTGTGCCGCGCAATAATCTCATTGCCGCAGCCGATGATAACCTCATGCACAAACCCACGCACATGAACATCGTGGTGCGCATAGGCTACTGGCACCGAGTAATCATTGCTGCGATAGCGCACCATTGAGATCGACGTTGCACGCGTGCTGACGTGATCGCAGGCTTCATATTCTGCGACGGGCAATCCCATCAGAGCATCCAAATCCGACATCAGGCGTGCGCCTATGGTTTGGGTGTGACCCCGCAACGTATCGGCCTGACGTGCTAAACACTTCTCTTCCAAATGTGCGTTCAGATCATCAAAGCTGTCATAGCGAGGTGCGGGAACCATGAAGTTGCGGCGGGTGTATCCAACCATGCCCTCAACGTTGCCTTTATCGTTCCCTCGCGCGGGTCTGCCAAACTTGTCATCAAACAAGTAATGCGACTGCAGTTCCGTAAACCGACGTGTGCGGATGCGCGTCTTATCCCCGAGTATCCGAGCCACGGCGATCTTGGTATTGTCGTAGAGAATGGATTGCGGAATGCCGCCAAAGAATGCAAAGGCGGACACATGGCCATCGCAAAACGCCTCGGTTGTCTCAGCTGGATATCCCTTCACAAACACCGCATCAGAATGTGGCAAGCTCATCACGAAGAAGTGGATCTTGCATTCCACGCCACCGATCACGCCCAGCGTCTCACCAAAATCAACCTGCGCATGGCCCGGCCGATGCGACAACGGCACAAACACCTCTTTGGTGCGCCGTTTTTGCTCGCGCACGTAATAGGTCACCGTGGTCAGGCTGCCGGCATATCCATGCTCATCGCGCAGCCGTTCAAAGATGCGCTTGGCCGTGTGTCGCTGCTTTTTGATCAGGGCTTTGTCTGTGCGCAGTATCTCATCGACCACACCAACATAACCATCAAGCGTTGGCCGCCGAGGCGCTTCCGACCGACGATACCCAGGCGGAAGTTCATGGCGCAGCATCTTCGCGATCGTCTTACGATCTTTGTTCTCTAATCTGTCAATGCGTGTTTCCTGAGTTTCCTGCTTTTGATGTCAGAGGTTGCCTTTGTTCTCTTCGAACTCTGAGGTTCATGATGGGGTTGGCTGGGTGTGGGTCGGCAATGTTGAAACCGCAATCATACCGTTGGTCTTGGCTGTTGCTACAGAATCGGCGCCGTGTCTCACGCCCTCCCTCGGGCATCGTCCCAGATGGGAACTTTGATTTAGGAATCCTCGTTGTCGCCTCGTAACCCGGATTATTCATGACGGTGCTGTTTTTTGTTGGCAGCGCTGGCGTAAGTGTCTGATTTGGCGTATAGAACATGTGTACAATCAATCCCGGACGCCGGACAATGACTGCCAACGCCGCCATGAGTGATATAGCCCGGACTTCCTTCTCTTTTCCAGCCATTCGTTCCAAGAAAGTTACGGGCTGTTTTGATGGTGGTGCGATCACCTCTGACGCCGGTGTTTTGCTTCTTGCTCAGGCGGAGCGTCGTCTGGGGATCGTGGATCGTTTGGTTGGGGTAATCCCCGATGGTCGCGATCCTTCGCGGGTGACGCATCGCATGTGTGACATTCTTCGCGCGCGGGCCATGGCCATCGCGTGCGGTTATGAAGACGGTGATGACCTGGACGAATTGCGACACGACCCTGCCTTCATGATGGCGCTCGGCAAAGCGCCCGGCGAAGACGTAGGGTTGGTGAGCCAGCCGACGATGTCGCGATTTGAGAATGGTGTGGGCCAGCGTTCCCTGATCCGGGTTGGACGCGAGATGGTGGATATCTTTTGTAGCAGCTACGACGCGCCACCTGAATCGGTGACCCTTGATATTGATGACACGTTTGATGCCGCTCACGGCCAGCAGCAACTGACCCTCTTCAACGGCTACCATGGTGAGCGTGGCTATGCCCCGATCCATGTGTACGAAGCCCAGAGCGAAAAACCAGTCGCATTCATCCTGCGCCCTGCGCGCACGCCATCCGGCGTGGAAGCGCGCGGCCATGTTCGTCGCCTCATCAGGCGCATTCGATCTCATTGGCCGCAGACCCGTATCACCTTGCGCGGAGACGGGCATTATGGCCGCCCGGAGGTCATGGCCTGGTGCGAAGCCCAGGCAGGGGTGGACTTCATCTTTGGCTTGCCAGCCAATTCTGCTTTGCGTCGTGATCCTGTCGTTACACGCGCTCAGGATGCCTGTGCGGTTCAGCGCGCGAAAGAAGGCTTGCTTGTGTTGCGCTGCTTTTGTGAGACCCAATACGCTGCCGCGAGTTGGGGTGAGACCAGGCGCCGGGTCATCGCGCGGTTTGAGGCACGCCAGGCGCATGGCATGGCTGTCAGATACATTGTGACCTCACTCGCCGACGGCACCCCGGAGCAGCTCTATGAGCGTGTCTATTGCGCCCGCGGTCAGATGGAGAATTTGATCAAGCTCCACAAAACCCAGTTGAAGAGCGATCGTACATCCTGTTCCTCGGCAACGGCCAACCAGATGCGGCTGATCCTCCACACCATTGCCTACTGGATGATCTGGGCGGTGCGCTCAGCCATGCCGAAGGCCGCCGGGTTGAAGCGATCCGACTTCGAGACAATCCAACGCCGTCTCCTGAAAATCGGAGCGCGGGTTATTGAAACCCAATCCCGGATCCGGGTTGCCTTCGCTTCAGCCTGTCCAGACAAAGCCTTGTTCATCACCATCCTGGACACTCTGCTGGGAAGACAGGCCAGCCACGCGCAGGCGCCGTAGACCGCGACTGCTCCTCCCGATGAACCCTGAAACCATAACCCGACAAATCAGCCGCAAGCGCCAAAGCCCGCGCAAACGATGCCCCATGCCCAAACCGTGAAAAACACCAGAAAGCCAACGCATAAGCGCCCAAATCAAAGCCGTCATGAATAATCCGGGGTAAGCCTTACGCGGACTGGAAGTCAGTTTTGTCTCGCATAATGGCATGAAGTATGATTGCCAGACGACGCGCCAGAGCCACTCGGGCCTTTCTCATCGTTGAGCGCGCACCGATTGCGAGGGCCCATGTCTTCAATTTGAGCGGAGCGGCATACCGCGTCAGCATCACATTGGCGGCCTCATAGAGAAGCGTTCTGACGCGCACGTCGCCCCGCTTTGAGATGCTGCCCGTGTAGTCGATTTCACCAGATTGATGCCGTCGCGGCACCAGTCCAAGATACGCCCCCACATCACGCGATTTCCTGAAACGCGACGGATCATCAATTGCTGCGGCAAAGGCCAATGCTGTGATCGGACCGACCCCTGGTACCGTCATAAGGCGCTGGCAGACTTCGGATTTGCGGGTCATCTTTTTGATGTCGCCATCAATGGCTGCAACCGCCGCGAGGATTGCTTCGCGTGCTGCGAACAGTCCGCAAATTGCGGCATGGAGGCCAGGCACTCCATCGCTAACTTTTAGCGCCGCGTTTTTGAATGCCGGAGACAAAGCTCGTGGCAGCCGCACGCCGAAGACGACGACCAGACCGCGGATCTGATTGTCGAGCGTCACACGCTGTCCGACCAGCTTCTTGCGGGCTGCGATCAGCGACCGGATTGCGTGCGCTGACAGTGATTTGACATGGGTCGGCTTGTAGAATCCCGTCCGCGCCAGGTGTGCCAAACCGCGGGCATCATTGCGGTCCGTCTTGTGGCCGGCCAGAGATTTAAGGGCCTGATATGCTTGCCTGCTCTCGATGCAAACAACCGGGACACCAAGCTCCGTCAGCCCATGGTAAAGCATTGGTGCCATCCGTCCCGTTTCAAATACAACTTTGGCACATGGTGGTCCAGAAGCGAGGAAGTCAGCGATCGCTTTTGGTGTTGAGCTCGCTTTTCCTTCACGAATAAGGGCCCCTTCACGATCCAGAATGCAGATATGCGTCTCTTCCATGGACACATCCAAACCAGCAAAATATTCCATTGGTCAGTCTCCTTTTCAATTGCATGTGCATCCAGAATAACAGGGGTAACTGAGTGCTGATCCTGATTACGCCATGTTGAAAAACCGCGCCGCTTCTCGGCCAGACATACCGTCCTTCAAACAAGCACGGCGCACACGACTATAAATATCCACAGAATACATCTCCCGCCCTCCGAATAAACGAAGGGCACAAACTGGCGGACTTTTACTCCGCTACAACTGCGATATGCAGCCGCTTCTGTGGCCCAATATTGCTCCGCGTTTTACACGCGCTCAAGGCGGTAAGGGTCACCGGCTTTTGCGGCGGCTTCCATTTGAGGCAGAACCATATTGCGACGCAAAGCTCCGCGCAGGGTCGTGGCTGGTAGGAAGCCCGAGTTTTTTGGAGCGCCTTCATCGTCGAAAGCTACTGGCATGACAGGAAAGTTGTGCCATTCGTTGCGCGTCGTGAACTCTGCCACTGGCATCGCAATGCTCAGGGGCGCATTTAGGGTGATCGCTACTTCTGCGATGAGGATCGTCATGTCGAATATCCCTTTGGAATAGTTGTTTCATGAAAGGTTGTAGGCTTACATCAAATGATAAGCATGCCGCGCCCAAACGCGCGCGCCGCTCCACCAACCCCGTTTTCCAGAGCATGTTGAAACGCACCGGCATCTGTGACCTTCAGAATACCACAGAAGTCACTTTGGTCGATCCGGATGGTTTTGCCGCGCTTCTCGATTTTCGACTGAGTGGCAGTGACATTCACTGTCAGGACCTCAAATCCTGATGCCTCCGCTTTTCGGTCTAACCACTCATGTCTGGATAGCCAGTCTTTGACGGCGAAATATCGGTGGCGGCCTTTGACTTTCACCCCACAGGACGCAGGTAACTCAAACCCTATAACGTCTCTCTCCCTGGCTTCCTCCCTGGCTTCTCTCAGTGGCTTTCCATTTGAGGTTAGGTCAGCGCTTGAGCGAACAATGAGATGATCCCCCATATCGGCATACTCTGCGGACGAGAGCCGTCGGTCAGTCCTTCGAGCAACTGGTGGCCAGCATACGCGCCTGTTGTCGGCGGTTTCGAGATGATGTGGTCACGCAACATTGTTGAGTTTTTCCAATTTCAGGTGCTGTTTTAAGAATGTTCCGCTCCGCGACGCCACGGTCCCTGGACATAGCCAGGAAATTAAACATCTCCGGTGGCATCCCCGGTGAGCATATCTTTGATATTCGGGGATCTATGGTGGAAAACACGTTGCCCAGGTTCACCGTTGCTTTCGTGAACTGGAGCAGGACGACTGGTTCCTGAAAGTCACCAAGCTCCTCAGCGAACGCTTCGTATCGTGTGCGTCTGTCTCCGGTCACAAATTCGGTTGCGGCAAGATCAGCCTGAACAACAGCACCGGAGGCCCTAAAGATAGCCCAACCTGTCAGACGAGATTTAGAGCCCTTCTTTAAAGTATGGTTCATGGTTAGGGCATGCGCACAATCGCGAACCGGGTCCCCAGTGGTGGCGTTGCCGAGTACATGGCGAGCAAAGCCAGCGTTTATGATGTCAAATGCACTCATGCTGCAACCGTCTGGCTTGTTGGGAGAGGTGGAGCATAGCAAGCTGCCCTATGGCTCAGGTTCCAATAAGCTGGACGCCATGTCAGTTCCTCTCTGGGCAAGGTCTTATCTCCTGTAAACAGGTGTTCTGGTATAGGTCTACGTGGCCGTCCGTCCTCATCTAAGAGCGGGCTTTTATCTGTGCGCTCGACCTCCCAGTCACGCACTTCTCCAAACCCGGAAGATCGCTTCTTTCCGATGAAACGGAGATCACTCAGTAGCGGCCTGATCTCTTCGATGTCCCCATCGACGATCCAGCATACCTTGCTTGCGAGCACTGTCCCGTAAGTGGAAAGAACATTGCCGAATTGACGCCGCCTCTTTGAGGAAACCATAGTATAAATCCCCCCCTTCTTGTTGGTCGGAAAAAGATCGGCTGGAAGATCATGCTCAGCCCGCATGGACGCTGCAATACTGACCGAACCATGCATCTGAGGGTCAATCAACATTGAGGACGCGTGGAAGAGGCCATCCGTGCTTTTGATTGGAATGCTCGCGTGGGCGACATCCACATCACCCATTCTGTCAAAAAGGACGGCAGCCAGCAGGCTATCGAAGGTCATGTGCCCTCCCGCAATTAGAGGAGATGCCAATTTCGCTGTGAACAAGAGACTCATAATGCGTTCACCTTCTTCATGGTGTTGTGCATCTTTGCGGTTAGCATCAACGCTGCTGCTGATCAAGCTGCGGCGGCGTGCGTACATCCGCCTGCATGTCGCCCTGATTGCTGAATTCAAAATGGGTTGATGTTTTTCAAGCCCTTGCGAGGCAACGCTTCATACCTGTAGCGCCCTAGGGTTATTGAGACACTCGTGAAGCTTATGCGGCTGCCACCTCTAATCGTGTCATCGCCCGTCCAGCCGTAAATGATGTCATCGCCAGCGCCGCCGTTGATCGTGTCATTTCCGTCAATCCTGTCATTTCCGTTGCCTCCGTCAATCGTGTCACCACCATCTCCGCCGTTCAGAGAGTCATTTCCCGAGCCGCCCTCAATAAAGTCTCTTCCGTCGCCGGCATCAATCGTGTCATCTCCGGTGTCGGCGTAAAACTGGTCGTGGCCATCTCCGCCGTCCAGAGAGTCATCTCCGGTACCGCCAACAATCAGGTCATTGGCAGCGCCGCCGTCAATCGTGTCATTGCCAGCGTGGCCGTAAATCGAGTCGCGGCCATTTCCACCGTCCAGAGAATCATTTCCAGCGCCGCCGTCAATCCTACGTCCTGTCATGTCCGTCTCTCCCGTAAAGCCTGAAATTGATTGTGTCGTCGCCAGCGCGGCGTCTCACCTTGCGCCAGGATGTACGTCACAGGCGTGTCGACTGCAACAGAAATGCGATGCGCCGGGGTCCTGATACGTCCTGCCATGGCGCAGTGTGTTACAGAACAGAACGGCGATCCTGCGTGCTGTTGCCGTGACTGCCTTTGCCTTGCCGGCCCGCGCCGCCGGCCGCCGATAGAATGCACCGGGTGCGGTGTCGGTTCGGCCAATTGTGACCGCTGCCAAACCTAACAGGGCGGCGGCGCGACCGGAGGATCGCCGGGTCCGCGACGACAACACCTTGCCGCCGGATATCCTGTTGCCCGGTCCCGCACTCTCCAACCGGTTTGGGGGACAGGGATGGTCCCGGCCCGTGGATTTGGGTCGGGTCGCCCCCGGGAACACCGAAGAGCGCGGCGCGCACATCGAATGATGGCGCACCCACATGCCTTGCCCTGGTCCGGGCGCGGGGCAATTGGCCGGGATCATGGTCCCTGGCTGCGCTCAACATTGCCGGCGTCGTCCCGGGATGGCGATCACATTCCGGCATCCTCGCCTGACAGAAGTCATGGAGGTCCGGAGATTGCATCGGGGCAAGGATGTGCTCCGGCCGGTGATTGTCATCAGGGGCGGCTTTGATCGTCTCGACCGACGCCCGACACCTGAGATCGCGGTATGATGCCGACATTCCGGATCGCGCTCGCCCGCGACGCTGACCCGAATGATGCGCATACCCGTCGCGCCGGTGATGCCGGACACAACATGATGCAGTTGAAGGTTCATCTCCATCAGTGCCTTCTGCATGTGCCGGGGCGTTGTTGCATAGATCGCCGCTTGCATGATATCGGTTACGATCTGTTATCTTGAGGACGCTGTAGATGCCCAACAGGTTCAACGCTGATCGTCGTGACAGGATTCCAAAACGAAAGCAGCGCGTGACCAACTGGCCTGAGTACAACGAAAGTCTTCGGCAGCGCGGTGATCTGGCGGTCTGGATCAGCGAGGATGCGCCGACTTTGTGGGTGGCCCCGCCACGAACGACGCCTGACGGGCAGCACGTTCGTATCAGATAAACAGAAAAACACCTTTCTCTGAATCGCCCTGGCGTCAGACCAGTTCGGCGTCGGTCATCAGTTCCACCAGGGCCGGGCCGTTGATATCAAGCGCCGCCGCGATGGCGGTTTCGATATCCTCGGTCTTGGTCACCTTTTCACCGTGGCCGCCGCACAGGCGTGCAAAGGCAGCAAAGGAGGGATTGACCAGATCGGTCTCCCAGACCTGCCATTCCCCGGCCCGCTGCTCTTTCGAGATTTTGCCAAGCTGGCCGTTATGCAGAAGGATATGGGTAACATCCATGCCGTATTTCACGGCGGTGGTGAAATCCATCGGGTATTGGCCAAAGCCGCCATCGCCGGAGATTGAAATCACCTTGCGCCCCTTTAGCGCGGCGATGTCCTGCGTCGCGGCCCAGGCCCCCATGCCCGCCGGAAAGCCAAACCCGATCGATCCCAGATAGCCTGACATCAACACCCGCTGCGTACCCTTGGTTTCCAGATAGCGACCAAAGGAATAGGTATTGTTGCCCACGTCCACCGCAAAAATCGCATCCTCAGGCGCAAGCTTAGACAGCGCCTCGAACACCGCAAAGGAATGCAGGCCGGTGCCATGGTCCTCGGCCAACCGGCTTTGTTTTTCGGCCCGCCAGATGCGCCAGCGGTCGGCCAGTTCCGTGACCTGATCGGCAGCCTCGACATTGACGGACATATCTGTGGCAAGGGCTGCACAAAACGCCCCGACCTCGCCCCAGACCGGCAGCGCGACAGGGTGGAATTTGCCCAGTTGCATGCGGTCATAATCGACCTGAAGGATCGGCTTGGAAGGTTCAATCCCGGTGTGGTTTGAGAAACTGGCCCCCAGCGCGATGATCAGGTCCGCCTCGTTCATGAACCAGCTGGCGATCGGCGTGCCGGACCGGCCCAACACTCCTCCGGCATTGGGATGATCATCGGGCACCAGCCCCTTGGCCTTGAACGTGGTCAGAACCGGCGCGCCCAATGTCTTGGCCAAAGCCGCCACATCGTCGCGCACATCAAACGCCCCATGACCGACCACGATGATCGGTCGCTTGGCATCCGCAATCATCCGCCGGGCGGCGGCCATATCCTGAGGATCGGGCAGGATCGTCGTCCGGCTCAGACGGCCTTCGGGCTGTCCCGCAGGTTTATCCGATGGCAGGGTCTGCACATCATCCGGAAAGATCAGATGCGCAACATCCTGTTCAACGATGGCCGTCTTGCAGGCAAGCGAGGCCAACTCGGCATGTTTGGAACTGCTCAGCACCGGTTGCGAGAACCGCGCGACCGCCTGAAACGCCGAGCGCAGGTCGATATCCTGAAACGCGCCGGGGCCCATGACTTGCGTCTGCACCTGCCCGGTCAGGGCCAGGATCGGCGCGCGGTCCACCTTGGCGTCCCACATACCGGTCAGCAGGTTGGTCGCCCCGGGACCCGCAATGGTCAGGCACGCCGCCGGTTTGCCAGTCAGCTTGCCATAGCCCGAGGCAGCAAAGGCAGCGGCCCCTTCGTGACGGATGCCGTAATAGCGCATCTTGCCATCGGCCACGGCCAGACGGATCGCCTCGGACAGGCCAAGGTTGGAATGGCCGACCATACCAAACACCGATTGCACGCCCCAGTTGGACAGCGTCTCGACCATGACATCGGTGACGGTGCGGGGTTGTGGCGGTTCCGGTTCCAACCCGACAAAGATTTCGCCCTCGCGGATATCAACCTCGAACATCTTCTGCCCGCTGTCTTCATGCCCGCCGGGGGGCTGTCCGGTCAGCGGATCAAAATCCCAGCCATGCCAGGGGCAGCGCAGCCAGCATTTGCCATCGACTCCGGTTTCAATCGAGCCTTCGCCAAGCGGACCATTCTGGTGTGGACAGCGATTGTCCATCGCACTCCATTGCCCGTCGAAATGCACAAGGCAGATCGAGGTCGTGCGCGCGGTGACGGTTTTGACGCGGCCTTCGGGAAGGTCGTCAATATGGCCTACGGAAATCCAGTCTAGGTCTGTGTTGTTCATCATCTCTCTCCCTTATGCCACGCCGCCACAGGTCACGCCCGACAGGTCGGACATATTGCGCTGCCATGTGGTCAGATCATCGGCGTTAAAGCCCGACAGGTGATCATGGCCGCAGGCGCGCGCCATCACCTGCATCAACTCCACAGACGCGCCGAAGAAATTGGCCAGTTGCCTGGCTGATTTCCCGGCGATCAGGCGGCTGACCAGATGGAGTTTCTGCGGATAGATCATCCCTTAATTATGCGCTGCACTGCTATACTGTATGAATACCGCCTGGTGAGACTGCGCAGGGCTGTTGCCCCGCTTGCTCACCGCGCTGTTTCAGTAGCGCATAGATGATTATCTTCTCTGCGCATAGGAAAAACGGCATATTGTCTCACATTGCAAGCTATTATTTTGCCTCAGTTTATAAAACGTATGCATGGATTTCCGATTGCGGTTGCGAGGCAGGCGCGGGTGAGGCGTGTTCCGGTTCAGGGCGCTGAAACCATCGCAGGGCCAGGATCTCGCCGCCGCCCCTGGCGCTTTGCTTGATGCCAAGGGTCAGCCGCGCCCCATGAGCAAAGGCCGTGACAATATTCATATTCGACTGCCCGGCGGCCTTGTCAAAGCTGCGTCGCATCTCCTTGCCATCAATAGCGATGGCTGGTTCCTCTCCACATCCAGCCGTAAAATCGGCACGAAACTTGTCATAAAACGCTTGAAAGCTCGTCGGCTTCATCACCCGGAACAGCCGGGAATACGCGTCATGGCAAGGTATCCCGTGAGGCAACTCAAGAAACTCACGCAAGAAATCCTCCTTCATATGACCGAAAAGCTCCATGTCGACCGCTGTATCGCCGCCGCAAAGCGCGCATAAAAGGCTGATCGTCATAAGATCACAGAACCTGTGACGTGGCGCATTGCCGCCGCGTGGGTCATCCATCTCATTGAAACAGCTGTCCAGGTTGGGCATCGCGAAGCTCCATCAAGTGATGAAACCTCCAGAATCCAATTCGCAACCGCTGTCAAACTTTAAGCGCGATTCCCCTGGCTCCCCACCTGACAGGTTCAACGCTTCGTGATGCACCCCGGGTGCTGCGGCCCAGGGCACCAGTGCTGTCGCGCCAGTGCTTGCAATTTGATCCGCCCACCCGTTTTGATCCGCCCACCCATACAGTTCTGATCCGCTCCGTGATTTCGTATCCGCCCCCCGAAAGAGGCCCCGGCGCGCCGCCGGGACCGAATGGACCGGGCTTGCCAAAGGCACGTTGGCTGCCACCGGGTGCCGCTCCTGTTGCTCAGAAATCACGGGTCCTTCCCGGCGGGGACGGCGAGTGGGTGTTATGTGCCGCACTTTCCAACGTCTGCGTGGTTATTTTTTTGCATTTCGTTTCGTTTCGGATTTCCGCCGCCGACAACCGATTGTAACCGTTCAGGAAATTTTTTCCGACGGGTCATCTGAAACGAAATGCCCCTCCCCGCCGAAACGAAATGCCCTCCCGAAACGCGCGGGGAAACCGCCGGAGGGGTTGCGCCGGAATTTGCGCGATACCGGCGGTGAAAAAAATGTCAGGAATCCCGGCATGGCCAGCGGCAAAAAAAAACCCTTCGCGCGACGTGGCGTGCTCCGGTCCTGCCCCCATTCCGGAGATCGGGCGGTCGCCGCCGGATATCCCCGTGCCCTGAAACCCCGTGCCCTGCGCACGGAATTCCCGCACCCGTTCTGCGCATCAGGTCCGGCAGACCGCGGCGTCGATCAGGGGACCCGGTTTTACCGGTCCCGTCCTGTTCGCCGGGGGCAACACCATTGTTGCCGGGGCAGGACCGTGTGCGATGGCGCGGGAGACGGGCATGGATGTTGTGCCCTGCATCCGGCTGCCCGGTCTCCCGGGTGAGCGGCGCCCCGCGTATATTGCTGCTGACAAGAGCCTGGCCGAACATGCAGGCCGGGACGGGGACCTGCTCCGGCCCGGGCCGGGGGAATTGCGCGACCCCGGGTTTCATCCGGACAGATGTCGGGATGCCGGTGGCTGATGACCGGATTGACATGTGCCGGACCGGTCCGCCCTGCAACGCCACCGCAGGCAAGGCCGGGTACGACACCATGGACAGCCCTGCCCTGCCCGCCGACCGCAGGCCGGTTCCACACAGGAACATTCCACACAGGAACAGGAGTCCGGCAGGAAATTGCGGGCCTGCACACTGCCACAGACAGGTTCCTGTACCCGGGCAATTTTTTCCCTGTTTTTTCCCCTGAATTTCCGGAGAAATCCGGGAGAGACCGGTTAGCAGCATACTGACCGCACAGCCAGCCACACCGCCGGTTTTGTCCCCTGCAGATCTGGAGCGGTTTTATGCCGTGTTATCAGCAGGTTGAAAATCGGTGTTTCGGACAGAGACGCTTTACCCGGGCGGAAATACCCCCGGATACCCGAAAGTCTCTACAGGCGTATTTCATCATCCGTTTCGGGTATTCAGGCTGGAGGGGTCTTTGCCCGCAGTCCCCGGGCAAACCGTCGATTTCGCTGTCCGGATTGCGGCATTGGCAGGCAGCTAACTCATAATATTTGATCCATATTCTGACGGCAGCGAGTTTCACCATTGCCATGAAGTTCTGTGGCGCTTTCTCGTATTGGGTGGCGATATCCCCCGCCTCAGATTTTTTTAGACGCCACTCAAGACCTGAGAACAGGGGATGATTGAGGTGTTGTATACCGGAACAGAAGAAGGTTGAGCGTGAAGGAGCCGGAGCTGCGGAGACTTCACATATCACAGCAAATCCAGCTCCGGCCCGGCGTCGCAAACTGACGGCAGTGGATGTCGGCGGCTGGCGAGGCGCTTTTCCCGAAGGCGGCGTATCGAATTTGAAGCATCGCCTGCGCGTCAGGGTTGGCGGGATCGCCATGGATAACGGGCTTTCCGTTGAGAAGGTCGCGAGGGTGGAGGCGGGCCACTGAACCAGACCGGGTTTATCGGAGAGCATAAAGCCTGGAAGGCGGTGTTTGTCAATGAAGTTGTCCGCCGATTTCATGCGGCGTCTCTGATTTCAGAGGTGTTGATTTCGTTTTCCGGGTTGAGCCAAACGGGTCCTGCGGGCTGCCGGTTTCGGGTTTCGCCTGACCAGCGTTGGGGATTTTGCGCCCGTACATTTGCATAGAGAATGGCGCGTTTTGCCAAGGTAACTTGATCATGGCCAGCGTGGCGTGCATTCGGCGTGACGAAGCGGATGGCACTGTGCAGGTGCTCACTATTGTACCAGTTGGCGAAGGATTTCACCCAGGCCCGAGCCTCTTCTTTCGAGGCAAAACCCTTGGTTGGGCAGTCCGGCCGATACTTGCAGGTTCGCAACAAGGCTTCGGAGAACGGGTTGTCATTGCTGACGCGCGGGCGGCTGCAGGACGCAGTGATGCCGAGTTTCTCCATAGTGGTTTTCATCGTCGCACCCTTCATGGGGCTGGCGTTATCTGCATGCAGCACCAGCGGGCGAGCAATGCAGCCTTCGGCCAAAACAGTTTGTCGGATCAGCGTTGCAGCCGGTTCAGCCGCCTCTCTTTCATGAACCTCCCATCCTACGATCCTGCGGCTGAAGATATCCACGATGAGGTAGAGGTGGAAGAACGTGCCCGCGACAGGTCCGGGCAGCCATGTAATGTCCCACGTCCAGACCTCGCAGGGCGCACTCGCCTTGTAGCTGGCAGGCGGTTTGCGCCGGGTAGGTGACTTGGCACGTCCCCGGTGATGCTGTTGTCCATCTGCGCGCAAAATGCGGTAAAAGCTGGATTCAGACGCAAGACAACGCCCTCGGGCGGCCGGTTTTGGCACGATTTGGCTTGGTGGAAGGCTCGAGAACTCCTCTGAATTACAGGCCTCAAGCACGGCTGCACGTTCCGCTGCGGTTGATTTGTTCGCCGGTTCCGGCCGTGGCGCAAAGGGGCGTTGATCACGCTGAACCTCGCCATCTTTTGTCCAGCGTCGCAGAGTCCGTTCACTGATTTCAAGCTCGGCACAGGCTTTGGCGCGCCGCGCACCGGCGCAGACAGCTTCATCGATCGGAACGACGGCGGTTTGGCGATCCGGGGTGCTGATCATGCGTCCTCGTCGCCCCCCCGGATCGCTGCAGCCTTTTTTCGCAAAACAGGCAGCGCGGCGGTTTCGGCCAATGCACGGTCCTTCCGGGCCAGTTCCCGCTCCAGATCCTTGACACGCTTTTTCTCCTCCCTGGTTGCCCGTCCAAGGCGCGCGTTGCCGGCGCGGTCCCGGTCATTCGCCTGCCCGCAGGCCCCACGCCAGGCCGCAGTCTGTGCCGGATAAAGCCCACGCTTGCGGCGATATTCGCCTCAATCCGCCTCATTGAGCCCCGCCGTTTCCAACACCGCCGCAAACTTGTCACGTGAAGACCAGCCCTCAGGGCCAGCATCAGCGTCAGGCAAAAGCTGTCCCTTACTCCGCGCCTCCGCACGCCAGGAAAAAAGCGTCGAAGCCGCGATGCCTTCTTCCTTCGACAGCTGCCGAATAGACACATTGTTTGGCGCAAGCATCCGTTTCAGCACAGCCAATTTACGTTCCGGTGAGTATCCCAAAGCATCATCCTATCCCGCCCACCTGAAAACCAGAGAGAATTGTAAAACGCGGAGCAATATTGGGCCACAGAAGCGGCTGCATATCGCAGTTGTAGCGGAGTAAAAGTCCGCCAGTTTGTGCCCTTCGTTTATTCGGAGGGCGGGAGATGTATTCTGTGGATATTTATAGTCGTGTGCGCCGTGCTTGTTTGAAGGACGGTATGTCTGGCCGAGAAGCGGCGCGGTTTTTCAACATGGCGTAATCAGGATCAGCACTCAGTTACCCCTGTTATTCTGGATGCACATGCAATTGAAAAGGAGACTGACCAATGGAATATTTTGCTGGTTTGGATGTGTCCATGGAAGAGACGCATATCTGCATTCTGGATCGTGAAGGGGCCCTTATTCGTGAAGGAAAAGCGAGCTCAACACCAAAAGCGATCGCTGACTTCCTCGCTTCTGGACCACCATGTGCCAAAGTTGTATTTGAAACGGGACGGATGGCACCAATGCTTTACCATGGGCTGACGGAGCTTGGTGTCCCGGTTGTTTGCATCGAGAGCAGGCAAGCATATCAGGCCCTTAAATCTCTGGCCGGCCACAAGACGGACCGCAATGATGCCCGCGGTTTGGCACACTTGGCGCGGACGGGATTCTACAAGCCGACCCATGTCAAATCACTGTCAGCGCACGCAATCCGGTCGCTGATCGCAGCCCGCAAGAAGCTGGTCGGACAGCGTGTGACGCTCGACAATCAGATCCGCGGTCTGGTCGTCGTCTTCGGCGTGCGGCTGCCACGAGCTTTGTCTCCGGCATTCAAAAACGCGGCGCTAAAAGTTAGCGATGGAGTGCCTGGCCTCCATGCCGCAATTTGCGGACTGTTCGCAGCACGCGAAGCAATCCTCGCGGCGGTTGCAGCCATTGATGGCGACATCAAAAAGATGACCCGCAAATCCGAAGTCTGCCAGCGCCTTATGACGGTACCAGGGGTCGGTCCGATCACAGCATTGGCCTTTGCCGCAGCAATTGATGATCCGTCGCGTTTCAGGAAATCGCGTGATGTGGGGGCGTATCTTGGACTGGTGCCGCGACGGCATCAATCTGGTGAAATCGACTACACGGGCAGCATCTCAAAGCGGGGCGACGTGCGCGTCAGAACGCTTCTCTATGAGGCCGCCAATGTGATGCTGACGCGGTATGCCGCTCCGCTCAAATTGAAGACATGGGCCCTCGCAATCGGTGCGCGCTCAACGATGAGAAAGGCCCGAGTGGCTCTGGCGCGTCGTCTGGCAATCATACTTCATGCCATTATGCGAGACAAAACTGACTTCCAGTCCGCGTAAGGCTTACGAGGCGACAACGAGGATTCCTAAATCAAAGTTCCCATCTGGGACGATGCCCGAGGGAGGGCGTGAGACACGGCGCCGATTCTGTAGCAACAGCCAAGACCAACGGTATGATTGCGGTTTCAACATTGCCGACCCACACCCAGCCAACCCCATCATGAACCTCAGAGTTCGAAGAGAACAAAGGCAACCTCTGACATCAAAAGCAGGAAACTCAGGAAACACGCATTGACAGATTAGAGAACAAAGATCGTAAGACGATCGCGAAGATGCTGCGCCATGAACTTCCGCCTGGGTATCGTCGGTCGGAAGCGCCTCGGCGGCCAACGCTTGATGGTTATGTTGGTGTGGTCGATGAGATACTGCGCACAGACAAAGCCCTGATCAAAAAGCAGCGACACACGGCCAAGCGCATCTTTGAACGGCTGCGCGATGAGCATGGATATGCTGGCAGCCTGACCACGGTGACCTATTACGTGCGCGAGCAAAAACGGCGCACCAAAGAGGTGTTTGTGCCGTTGTCGCATCGGCCGGGCCATGCGCAGGTTGATTTTGGTGAGACGCTGGGCGTGATCGGTGGCGTGGAATGCAAGATCCACTTCTTCGTGATGAGCTTGCCACATTCTGATGCGGTGTTTGTGAAGGGATATCCAGCTGAGACAACCGAGGCGTTTTGCGATGGCCATGTGTCCGCCTTTGCATTCTTTGGCGGCATTCCGCAATCCATTCTCTACGACAATACCAAGATCGCCGTGGCTCGGATACTCGGGGATAAGACGCGCATCCGCACACGTCGGTTTACGGAACTGCAGTCGCATTACTTGTTTGATGACAAGTTTGGCAGACCCGCGCGAGGGAACGATAAAGGCAACGTTGAGGGCATGGTTGGATACACCCGCCGCAACTTCATGGTTCCCGCACCTCGCTATGACAGCTTTGATGATCTGAACGCACATTTGGAAGAGAAGTGTTTAGCACGTCAGGCCGATACGTTGCGGGGTCACACCCAAACCATAGGCGCACGCCTGATGTCGGATTTGGATGCTCTGATGGGATTGCCCGTCGCAGAATATGAAGCCTGCGATCACGTCAGCACGCGTGCAACGTCGATCTCAATGGTGCGCTATCGCAGCAATGATTACTCGGTGCCAGTAGCCTATGCGCACCACGATGTTCATGTGCGTGGGTTTGTGCATGAGGTTATCATCGGCTGCGGCAATGAGATTATTGCGCGGCACAAACGATCCTACACATCAGCGGATATGGTCTTTGACCCATTGCACTTTTTGCCCCTGCTTGAACAAAAGGTGGGTGCCCTGGATCAGGCCGCGCCTTTGCAGGGTTGGCATTTGCCAGATGTATTTGCCACGCTGCACCGACTGCTTGAAGCCAGAATGGGTAAGCCGGGCAAGCGAGAATACGTTCAAGTCTTGCGCCTTTTGGAGACCTTCGAAATGGATGTTGTGCAAGGCGCAATCCAGCAGGCAATAGATATGGGTGCAATTGGCTATGACGCCGTAAAACACCTTGTACTGTGTCGGGTTGAGAAGCGGCCACCACGATTGGATTTGGACTTCTATCCATACTTGCCCAAGGCCAATGTCGGCACAACACGCCCATCCAGTTACATGAGCTTGATGGGAAGGACCGCGGCATGACCGAAGCCCCTCGGATTCTTCTACGGCATCATCTTAAACAACTGCGACTGCCAACGTTCCAAGGCGAGTATGCCAAACAGGCGCAGCTCTGTGCTGCAGAGAACAAAGATCACATCCACTATCTGGCGCGGCTGTGTGAGATGGAATTGATCGACCGCGAACGCCGGATGATTGAACGGCGCATCAAAGCGGCGAAGTTCCCCAGCACCAAGAGCTTGGATAGCTTTGACTTCAAGATCATGCCAAGCTTGAACAAGCCCCTGACGATGGATCTGGCACGATGCGATTACGTTAATCGCAGGGAGAACATCATCGCGCTCGGCCCGTCAGGCACGGGCAAGACACACATCGCCCTGGGACTTGGGCTGGCTGCATGTCAAAGAGGACTGAAGGTGCGCTTCACAACGGCTGCGGCATTAGTCCATGATCTGATCGAGGCTCAAGATGAGCGGAGATTGCAGCGCCTTCAAAAGCAACTGACCAGCCAGAACCTGTTGATCATTGATGAACTGGGCTTCGTACCGCTCAGCAAATCTGGCGCAGAGCTGCTCTTCGAGGTCATATCCCAATGCTATGAACGCGGCTCCATCATCATAACCTCGAACCTGCCCTTCGATGAATGGACTGAAGTCTTTGGCTCTGAGCGGCTGACCGGTGCGCTACTCGATCGTTTAACCCATCACGTCCACATCCTCGAGATGAATGGCGAAAGCTATCGGCTCAAACACAGTCGCAACAACCGAAAATAACCAGCCCGCAATCACAGTCAGAATAATGCTGGCCTTATGGCCAGCATGCGCTTTGGCACGCTTCAGCTTTGTGACGAGCACGCGTGCAAAAGCGCCACAAAACATCAACCGAAGTGGCCCATTTTTACGCCGCGACATGGACCCATTTTACTCTGCGATTGACAGAGAATTGCAGCAGCGGACAACTTCCCTGACACAGGGGGAAGGTAGACTATGATCAAAGGAAATTCAGGAAACCGATTTTCGACAGAGGTGCGTGCGCGTGCTGTACGTTTGGTTCTGGAGAATGAATCGGATTACCCCTCTTGATCGAAAGCGGTTGCTTCGATTTCAGAAAAGACAGGATGTAGCCCCGAGACGTTACGGGACTGGGTCAGGAAGCAGGTAACCGCCCGATTGGTACCGCCTGCCTGATTTTGGGTTGATGTGTTAAGACACGTGCATAGCGACGTCGTTAGTGACGTGTCTTATGCGGAGGGTGTCATGCGCGGTGAGGTTTTAGGTGTTGAGCGGCGGCGGCGTTGGAATGATGATGACAAGCTGGCGATTGTTTCATCCGTCGGAATTGACGGGGCGACGGTCACGCATGTTGCGCACAGGCACGATGTGACGCGCCAGCAGATTTAGAGATGGCGGCATGAGCTTAAGAAGAAGGGTCTGTGGCCCACCGGCGAGGGCGCAGTCTTTCTGCCGATTGATTTCCATGTTGCAGACGTAGTGACATCATCCCCGGAGCCCACACCGCCGTCTGGCGTGGAGCTTTCCTTGGGCAATGGACGTTGCTTGCGATTTGATACTGGCGTTGAGGCAGCCGCGCTGACGCGATTGATCCGAGCGGTGGAAGCGGCGTGATAGGTCCGGGAACCGGGGTTCGAGTTTATCTCGCCTGTGGGGTGACGGATATGAGGAAGGGCATCGCGGGCCTTTCAACGCTGGCACAGGATGTGTTGCGTCAGAAGCCTGCCAGCGGTGCAGTGTTTGCCTTTCGCGGGCGGCGGGGTGACCGGCTGAAGCTGCTGTATTGGGACGGCCAAGGTTTTTGCCTTTACTACAAGGTTCTGGAGCGGGGGCGGTTTCCATGGCCAAGTGCCCAGGATGGTGCGGCGCGATTGACCTCAGCGCAGATGGCAATGCTGTGGGAAGGCATTGATTGGCGCAGGCCGGATTGGGGCGCACCACCGGCTCGCGTCGGTTGATTTATCTACCTGATATTGCTTATTTATATGGTACTTTATTGTAGGTTTTGGTAATTTAGGCCATGCCGATTGATACCTCAGACCTGCCCAATGATCCCGTCCTTTTGAAGGCTATGATTGCGACTCTGCAGGCAGAGAATGCCAGCATATCGGCGACACTGCGGGCGCATGATCAACTGGTGCAGGCCTTGCGGCTGCGGATCGCGAAGCTGCAGAAACAGGCGTTTGGTGCAAGCTCGGAAAAGATCGAGCGCGAGATTGAACAGCTTGAGTTGGCGCTGGAAGACCTGCTGGTTGCGGTGGCAGAAGAAGATGACGCGCCCATTGATGAAGGCGTGAGTGAACCAAGCGTTGATGAGCCGTCCGCGCCCACACTGCGCCGTCGTCCGCGTGTCTCTGACGCAACGCTGCGCGAGCGCCGTGAGCTTGATCCTGGCACTTGCTGCCCGGACTGTGGCGGCGCTCTGTGCGTGGTGGGCGAGGATGTCAGCGCGTTGCTTGATATGATCACAGCGCAGCTCAAAGTGATCGAGATCGCCCGCATCAAGAAGTCTTGCCGCCGTTGCGAGAAGATGGTGCAGGTGCCTGCTCCCAGCCGCCCGATCCCGGGCAGCATGGCGGATCCTGATCTTTTGGCGCATGTGCTGGTCTCGAAGTTCGACGATCATCCTCCACTTTACCGCCGGAACGAAATCTTCGCCCGCATGGGGGCTGACATTCCCGATAGCACGCTTGTCGATTGGTGCGGTAGGTCGATGCAGGTTCTCCAGCCCATCGTTGAGCGGATTGAGGCGCATATCATGGCGAGCGATCTGCTGCACACGGATGATACCCCTATCCGGGTGCTGGACCGGGCGCGGCGCGACAAGGGGTTGGGCAAAGGCGTGAAACAGGGCCGGATATGGGCCTATCTCCGCGATCAGCGACCATGGGCGGGGATCTCCCCACCTAGGGCCGTTTACTATTTTGCCCCGGACCGTAAAGGCGAGCATGTCCGCCAGCATCTGCAAAACAGCAGCGGCATCCTGCAGGCAGACGCCTATGCCGGGTTCAACACTCTGTATGAGAAAGGCACTGACGGCAACAGTCAGTTCCGCGAAGCCGCTTGCCGGGCGCACCTGCGTCGCGACTTCCATGATGTCTGGACGTCCGACAAGGACGAAACCGCTCTCGCGGTATTGGCGCTTGTGTCGAGGGTTTCGCGCTGATCGAAGCGCCGTGATTTTGTGAACTGACGATTCTGTTGGACGATTGGGACCTTCTCAATCTGACGATAGGAGGTTTCAATGTCAGACCAATATGTACCTGCACTGCGCCAGCGATTTCTCGAAGATATGCGGATCAAAGGGCTGCAGTCGAAAACGCAGACAATGTATTTGCGAGGGATGCGGGATTTTACGCGGTTTCTGGGTCACGCGCCGGATAGCGCGACACCGGAAGAGCTGCGGGCGTTCCAGCTCGATATGAAGGAGCGCGGCATTGGCGCACCGACCTTCAACAACCGGCTGACAGTGTTGAGTTTCTTCTTTGCGACGACGTGCCCGCGTCCCGAGATGAAGCGGCATATGCGCTATCAACGGGCGGCTAAGAAGATCCCCGTTGTGCTCAGCGCCGAGGAAGTCGCGCGTATTATCGAAGCGGCACCTGGGCCTGGGTTACGATACCGCGCGGCCTTCAGCGTGGCCTATGGTGGCGGGCTGCGCGCCAGCGAGGTCACCCATCTCAAAGTTGGCGACATAGATAGCGACCGGATGCTGATCCGGATTGAGCAAGGTAAGGGTCGTAAGGACCGGCAGGTCATGTTGTCGCCGAACCTTCTGAGCCTGTTGCGCGACTATTACCGAGAAGTGCGGCCGAGAGGTTGGATGTTCCCGGGTCGTAACCGGATCGATCCAATCTCGACGCGGCAGTTCAATCGGGCCTTTGGGGTCGCATGCGATTTTGCAGAGATCAAGAAGCAGGTGTCGCCCCACACTCTGCGGCACAGCTTTGCCACGCATCTGCTGGAGGGTGGGACCGACATCCGGGTGATCCAAGTGCTTCTGGGCCATGCCAAGCTGGAAACGACGACGATCTATACCAAGGTGGCAACCAAGACGATCCAGAGTGTCACCAGCCCGTTTGATCTGCTGGTGCGGCGGGAGGCCGGACCCGGTTAAACTAGGCTTCCATGTCTCGCCTCAAGCTGGAGGTCGCAGACATCTTCCGCGCCCATGGTGCTACCTATCGCCTGGCCCACGCCGGACACTTGAACCTACAGCAGTTAAAAGTGATGTCGGCGATAGAGAGCTGCCGGACCGCTGTGCTTGGCGGGCATGTTGCCGCTTGCACCAAATGCAGTCACCAGCACATCGCCTACAACTCGTGCCGCAATCGGCATTGCCCGAAGTGCCAAGGTGCAGCGGCGCAGGACTGGATGCAGGCGCGCATGGAAGACTTGTTGCCCATTGAGTATTTCCACGTGGTCTTCACGCTGCCATCGCAAATCGCCGACATTGCCTTCCAGAACAAAGCGGTGGTCTACGGCCTCCTGTTCAAGGCGGCGGCGCAAACTCTGCTGACAATCGCAGCCGATCCAAAACATCTTGGTGCAAAGATTGGCATGACGAGCGTGCTGCATACATGGGGATCCGCGATGACGCACCACCCGCATGTGCATATCATCGTGCCGGGCGGTGGATTGTCGTCCGATGGCAAGCGCTGGAAGAACTGCCGCTCAGGCTTCTTCCTGCCGGTAAAGGTGCTCGCGCGTTTGTTCCGCCGCCTGTTCCTCGAAGGGCTGAGCGGATTGCACAAAGCAGGCAAGCTGCGCTTCTTCGGCAAACTGGCAAAGCTGGCCGACCCCGATACCTTCGCCGCCCATCTCGCGCCGCTGCGCAAAACCAACTGGGTGGTTTATGCCAAACCACCCTTCGGCGGGCCTGAGGCCGTGCTGGCGTACTTGAGCCGTTACACGCACCGCGTGGCGATCTCAAACCACCGCCTGATCAGCGCTGATGCCAACACTGTGGCCTTCCGGTGGAAAGATTATCGCATCAAACGTGGGGACAGGATGAAGGTCATGCGTCTGCCGACGTCCGAGTTCATCCGTCGCTTCCTGATCCATGTCCTGCCCTCCGGCTTCCACCGCATCCGCCACACAGGCTTCCTCGCGAATGGCATCCGTCGCGACAGGATCGCAAAGATCAGGTCTTTATTGGAGGTTGAAGCAGACGCCATTCCGAAAGCCCATGAGGATCAAGGTGTCGATACCGACGAACGAGACCAGTCCCAGCCGTGCCCCAAATGCGGTGGCGCAATGATCATCATCGAGACCTTCATGCGGGGCCAAACACCCAAGTCCCGCGCACCGCCATGGGAGGACGCCGCATGATACGACTATCAAATCGGGTCCTTCATTACGCGGACGCCGGACCCATCGGTGCGACCATCCCGCCAAAACCTGCGCTACAACAGGCCAATGGCGGCAAAACGGGATATCAATCAGCCAAATCGGGCTGGGAAAATCGACTTATCAGCGCTGCTTGTCATCACGCAGCCGATAGTTCTGCACATCAATCACCGCAGCCATAGTACACAATCCCCATAGCACCGAAATCCGCCCACGCTTTCCTCCTTGTCAGATTTGTCGCCGCTGCATCTCACGATGACAACAGCCACAAACCTTAGACAAATCAGAGATCGCCCGTGAGGCCCTCGACCGGATGGGAGATATTTACGACATCGAGCGCGGAATTGCCGGGCAGCCTGCAGATACGCGCCTTGCAGCACGTCAAAAGCTGAGCAGACCGAAGGTTGAGGCGTTCAAACACTGGGCCGAACAACAACTGACGCGCATCCCGGGCAAAAGCGATCTGGCAAAAGCGTTCCTCTACGGCCTGAACCGTTGGCCGTCGTTCTGTTTGTTCCCTGAGGATGGTCGCGTGGCTATCGACAACAACGCCGCCGAGCGGGCAATGCGCCCAATCGGGAACGGTTGGTCATTGTGCACCTCCATTTTAAGTGCTTGTAAACATTGAAAGCTGTTGATCGTCTTCGTTGCGACACGGGCGCTTGTTGCGGTTGATTGCCCGCATAACATCTTCGGACTGTAGTTCATCGCTCCTAATTTGGTAAGGTGCGCCGTCGACAACCTGTTTTGCGGGCAGGACCCCATCCTTGATCAGCTTGCGGATCACATGATTGGTCACACCGAGTTCTTTTGCAGCCTCAGACATGGTCCGCCACGGGCTATCCTTGTCCGCGGAGAGATAGCCGTGGATGTTGTTCACGCGCCTGATGGAGGATACGCGCTTTGCATTCCAGGTTTTGTCCTGACCAGTACCGATACCCATGCGGTTCAGTGAAGCCGCGATAGATCCATCTGACCATCGCCCTGCCATCTCTCGGATGATCGCCAATGCCTCATCGCTGGTTTTGGCACCGTGCTCGCCTGTCTGCGGCTTTTTGACCCGCAACTCCGTGTGTCGACCGCCTTTCCAGTGGACGACCAGCACAATCTCACGGGTTATATCATCGACATCGGCGACGATGTCCTCGATGAGAGTCCGAAGTAGTTGCTGGCGAACACGCATGCTCACGCTGGGTGCATCCCACGCCGCTTGCAAATCCATCGCAAGGCCCTGCAATAATTTTGGATCAATGATCTTGCACGCATGTGTCGAACCAGTCATGCGTTCCTCAAAGGTCTGAACTCGGGAGAGGGCCTCCTCCCAGCGTTTCTCCAACGTGGCGGCCTATCAGGCGATTATCTGGATCACATGCCGCATAGCGACGCTCAGCGAGTTTGGCATCATATTGTGCTTGCTTCAGTTCCAACTCCAATAGCCGACGGCGATCTTCCTCTGCCTTGGTCACACAGATTTGCGCCTCCAACGCGGCATCGATGGCCAGCGGGGCGACGGCATCCAAAACGGCACTGACAATAAGCTTCTCAGCACGCGCGCCGCCGAATGTGAAGCACCGTTTCCGGCCCAATAGCAGGTTGGGATTATCGCAGCGATAGACAGGACGATGCGTTCGGCCAGCGTACACAACATGCAAGCGCCTGCCACATCGGGCACAGGACATAAGCCCTGACAGTAGCGCTTTGCCACCCCGAGCCGATTTGGAACCACCGGCCTTGCCAAAAGCATTGCGAGCCAGCTGGGCTTGATTGCGTTCATACGTATCCCAATCGACATAGGAGGCGTGGTGATCATGCAGAACCACCTCCCAATCTTCCGGCGACTTATGGTTCTTGTAACTGACATGGGCGTGTCCGTCCCTGATCTCCGTCTTCTTGCCAGTTTTACCATAAGCATAAACGCCAGCGTAGAATGTATTTTTGAGAACGCTGATGACATTGCGATAGCGGATTGGTTGCCATTCAAAAGATGTCAGCCGAATACCGTCCGATGGTCGCGGGAAGTGAACCTCTTGATCCGCCATCGACAATAAAACCTGTCGGGCACTGCCCAACTCCTGGAAACGGGTAAAGATCGCACCGATCACCTCCTGAATCCGCAGGTCTGGATCGAACATGATCCCTGCATCACGGTCCCGGAGATAGCCAATCGGTGGGGTATGGCGCAGCTCACCACGCCTGGCCTTCGTGCGGGCAGCGTCTAGCATCCGCGTTCGCAGTATCCCCAGTTCAAACTCGCTGATGCTGCCCTTCATGCCCAGCAAAAGCCGGTCGTTTGGCAAGCCAGGATCATACACGCCATCGTGGTCGACAACGCGTGCCTCAACCATGCCACAGATCTCAAGAACATGGTGCCAGTCGCGCCCATTGCGGGCCAATCGCGAGACCTCGAGGCAAAACACTGCACCCACTTCGCCAGAACAAAGAGCCGCAACCAAACGTTCAAACCCCGGTCGGGCAACGCTGCCACTTGCGGATATACCGAGATCATCATCGATGACATCTACCGTTTGGAAACCGTACTGGCGCGCAGAAGACACCAAATCGTATTGCCGCCGCTGGCTCTCGAGATTGGTCATAACCTGGCTTTGTGTCGATTGCCGGACATAGACGATGGCCCGGCGCTGCAACAACGCAGGCGGCAATATTGCGAGAGGCGTAAGGTCATTATCCATCATTTGACCCTTCCTGTGTCATCCTGACCGCTTCCAGGAGCAATTGCGCAAGAGCTTGCTTCAACATCAGCCGCTCTTGTTCGCTCATGGGCGCAATCACCAGCGGATGAAATGGCAGGGGCAGTTGCGCCCGATTGGTTGTCTTGTGAGGGATCATGTTCAGCTTCCTTCGATGAGTCGCACTCATCAAAGCTTCGCCGAAAGCCATGCCTTGTCAGAACTGCAGATAAATCCAGCAAGCCCGCCGTCGACACTTGCGGTGACCCAAGTGCCATCATTCCACAGATTGAAGCGTCCAGAACCCATGCCGGAGCCATGACAGCAACGCCCGGGTCTCGTTCAATCCCCACATACGTCCCATCGCCACGCCGATAGGATCGATAGACTTTAACATCGGCACCAAAATATGCGTGCCACCTGTACCGCACGCGGTAAACTGACCCGACATGGGCAGAATGAACAGGAACTGGGGATCGGCCGAAAAAACCGGCTCTTTGCGGGTGCTGACACCGGGGCGGAAACCTTGGCACGTGCGATGACGATCATCGAAACCGCCAAGCTGAACGCCATCGATCCACAAGCCTGCATTGCCGACGTTCTCGACCGCATACACGATCACAAGATCAACAGAGTTGATGAACTGCTGCCATGGAACTGGGCACCCGCCTAAACTGCGGTGTCAATCGGGCGGTTACTTCAGATCGCAGTTTGCGCCATAATTTAGGCGGTCGCGGTCATCGCCGGATCTCGATAATCGGTAGTGTAACCTGAGGTCTGGAAATTTATTGGAGGTTTGCGCCGTGAGGCGTTTTACCGGGGGCATGCCTCCCGGTAAAACGCGGCGCCATCGTGCTGTCCCATGGAGTTGGAAAACATTCGTGGAGGAAGCAAATGGACCTGCGACACGATACGATGATCGAGGCTGTTTTGGAACAACTGATCGCAACCGGAGCAACGGACCCGGGGCGGATCTTCGGCCAGCTCTTCGAGCTTGCGCTGCAGATCGAGCGCGAACAGTACCTGAAGGCGAGCCGTTATGAACGCACCCCGGAGCGGCGGGGCTATGCCAACGGATACAGGGAAAAGCAGATTGATACCCATGTCGGGACGGTGACCCTGCAGGTGCCCAAAACCGCCGGGCACGAGGGATGTAAAACGCGGAGCAATATTGGGCCACAGAAGCGGCTGCATATCGCAGTTGTAGCGGAGTAAAAGTCCGCCAGTTTGTGCCCTTCGTTTATTCGGAGGGCGGGAGATGTATTCTGTGGATATTTATAGTCGTGTGCGCCGTGCTTGTTTGAAGGACGGTATGTCTGGCCGAGAAGCGGCGCGGTTTTTCAACATGGCGTAATCAGGATCAGCACTCAGTTACCCCTGTTATTCTGGATGCACATGCAATTGAAAAGGAGACTGACCAATGGAATATTTTGCTGGTTTGGATGTGTCCATGGAAGAGACGCATATCTGCATTCTGGATCGTGAAGGGGCCCTTATTCGTGAAGGAAAAGCGAGCTCAACACCAAAAGCGATCGCTGACTTCCTCGCTTCTGGACCACCATGTGCCAAAGTTGTATTTGAAACGGGACGGATGGCACCAATGCTTTACCATGGGCTGACGGAGCTTGGTGTCCCGGTTGTTTGCATCGAGAGCAGGCAAGCATATCAGGCCCTTAAATCTCTGGCCGGCCACAAGACGGACCGCAATGATGCCCGCGGTTTGGCACACCTGGCGCGGACGGGATTCTACAAGCCGACCCATGTCAAATCACTGTCAGCGCACGCAATCCGGTCGCTGATCGCAGCCCGCAAGAAGCTGGTCGGACAGCGTGTGACGCTCGACAATCAGATCCGCGGTCTGGTCGTCGTCTTCGGCGTGCGGCTGCCACGAGCTTTGTCTCCGGCATTCAAAAACGCGGCGCTAAAAGTTAGCGATGGAGTGCCTGGCCTCCATGCCGCAATTTGCGGACTGTTCGCAGCACGCGAAGCAATCCTCGCGGCGGTTGCAGCCATTGATGGCGACATCAAAAAGATGACCCGCAAATCCGAAGTCTGCCAGCGCCTTATGACGGTACCAGGGGTCGGTCCGATCACAGCATTGGCCTTTGCCGCAGCAATTGATGATCCGTCGCGTTTCAGGAAATCGCGTGATGTGGGGGCGTATCTTGGACTGGTGCCGCGACGGCATCAATCTGGTGAAATCGACTACACGGGCAGCATCTCAAAGCGGGGCGACGTGCGCGTCAGAACGCTTCTCTATGAGGCCGCCAATGTGATGCTGACGCGGTATGCCGCTCCGCTCAAATTGAAGACATGGGCCCTCGCAATCGGTGCGCGCTCAACGATGAGAAAGGCCCGAGTGGCTCTGGCGCGTCGTCTGGCAATCATACTTCATGCCATTATGCGAGACAAAACTGACTTCCAGTCCGCGTAAGGCTTACGAGGCGACAACGAGGATTCCTAAATCAAAGTTCCCATCTGGGACGATGCCCGAGGGAGGGCGTGAGACACGGCGCCGATTCTGTAGCAACAGCCAAGACCAACGGTATGATTGCGGTTTCAACATTGCCGACCCACACCCAGCCAACCCCATCATGAACCTCAGAGTTCGAAGAGAACAAAGGCAACCTCTGACATCAAAAGCAGGAAACTCAGGAAACACGCATTGACAGATTAGAGAACAAAGATCGTAAGACGATCGCGAAGATGCTGCGCCATGAACTTCCGCCTGGGTATCGTCGGTCGGAAGCGCCTCGGCGGCCAACGCTTGATGGTTATGTTGGTGTGGTCGATGAGATACTGCGCACAGACAAAGCCCTGATCAAAAAGCAGCGACACACGGCCAAGCGCATCTTTGAACGGCTGCGCGATGAGCATGGATATGCCGGCAGCCTGACCACGGTGACCTATTACGTGCGCGAGCAAAAACGGCGCACCAAAGAGGTGTTTGTGCCGTTGTCGCATCGGCCGGGCCATGCGCAGGTTGATTTTGGTGAGACGCTGGGCGTGATCGGTGGCGTGGAATGCAAGATCCACTTCTTCGTGATGAGCTTGCCACATTCTGATGCGGTGTTTGTGAAGGGATATCCAGCTGAGACAACCGAGGCGTTTTGCGATGGCCATGTGTCCGCCTTTGCATTCTTTGGCGGCATTCCGCAATCCATTCTCTACGACAATGCCAAGATCGCCGTGGCTCGGATACTCGGGGATAAGACGCGCATCCGCACACGTCGGTTTACGGAACTGCAGTCGCATTACTTGTTTGATGACAAGTTTGGCAGACCCGCGCGAGGGAACGATAAAGGCAACGTTGAGGGCATGGTTGGATACACCCGCCGCAACTTCATGGTTCCCGCACCTCGCTATGACAGCTTTGATGATCTGAACGCACATTTGGAAGAGAAGTGTTTAGCACGTCAGGACGATACGTTGCGGGGTCACACCCAAACCATAGGCGCACGCCTGATGTCGGATTTGGATGCTCTGATGGGATTGCCCGTCGCAGAATATGAAGCCTGCGATCACGTCAGCACGCGTGCAACGTCGATCTCAATGGTGCGCTATCGCAGCAATGATTACTCGGTGCCAGTAGCCTATGCGCACCACGATGTTCATGTGCGTGGGTTTGTGCATGAGGTTATCATCGGCTGCGGCAATGAGATTATTGCGCGGCACAAACGATCCTACACATCAGCGGATATGGTCTTTGACCCATTGCACTTTTTGCCCCTGCTTGAACAAAAGGTGGGTGCCCTGGATCAGGCCGCGCCTTTGCAGGGTTGGCATTTGCCAGATGTATTTGCCACGCTGCACCGACTGCTTGAAGCCAGAATGGGTAAGCCGGGCAAGCGAGAATACGTTCAAGTCTTGCGCCTTTTGGAGACCTTCGAAATGGATGTTGTGCAAGGCGCAATCCAGCAGGCAATAGATATGGGTGCAATTGGCTATGACGCCGTAAAACACCTTGTACTGTGTCGGGTTGAGAAGCGGCCACCACGATTGGATTTGGACTTCTATCCATACTTGCCCAAGGCCAATGTCGGCACAACACGCCCATCCAGTTACATGAGCTTGATGGGAAGGACCGCGGCATGACCGAAGCCCCTCGGATTCTTCTACGGCATCATCTTAAACAACTGCGACTGCCAACGTTCCAAGGCGAGTATGCCAAACAGGCGCAGCTCTGTGCTGCAGAGAACAAAGATCACATCCACTATCTGGCGCGGCTGTGTGAGATGGAATTGATCGACCGCGAACGCCGGATGATTGAACGGCGCATCAAAGCGGCGAAGTTCCCCAGCACCAAGAGCTTGGATAGCTTTGACTTCAAGATCATGCCAAGCTTGAACAAGCCCCTGACGATGGATCTGGCACGATGCGATTACGTTAATCGCAGGGAGAACATCATCGCGCTCGGCCCGTCAGGCACGGGCAAGACACACATCGCCCTGGGACTTGGGCTGGCTGCATGTCAAAGAGGACTGAAGGTGCGCTTCACAACGGCTGCGGCATTAGTCCATGATCTGATCGAGGCTCAAGATGAGCGGAGATTGCAGCGCCTTCAAAAGCAACTGACCAGCCAGAACCTGTTGATCATTGATGAACTGGGCTTCGTACCGCTCAGCAAATCTGGCGCAGAGCTGCTCTTCGAGGTCATATCCCAATGCTATGAACGCGGCTCCATCATCATAACCTCGAACCTGCCCTTCGATGAATGGACTGAAGTCTTTGGCTCTGAGCGGCTGACCGGTGCGCTACTCGATCGTTTAACCCATCACGTCCACATCCTCGAGATGAATGGCGAAAGCTATCGGCTCAAACACAGTCGCAACAACCGAAAATAACCAGCCCGCAATCACAGTCAGAATAATGCTGGCCTTATGGCCAGCATGCGCTTTGGCACGCTTCAGCTTTGTGACGAGCACGCGTGCAAAAGCGCCACAAAACATCAACCGAAGTGGCCCATTTTTACGCCGCGACATGGACCCATTTTACTCTGCGATTGACACACGCCCGGACCGATGAAGTATCCCGTTCCTGACGCACGTTAACCCGAGTTATGGATAAGCGGTGTTTTTCATTCTGACTTTGGTTTTGCCGAGCACATAGGCTACCAGGCAGGATAGGATGTGAACGAATGCGTTTGTTGGGGATCGGTGCCGTGTATGCTCCAGACCCATTTCGGATTTGAGCTTGCCAAAGAGGGTTTCAACGATAAACCGGCTTCGTAACAGCGGCTTATCCATGATCGGCATCAGACAGTTCTTCATGTTTCGACGGATGCCGGTGATCGGGTGCAGCCCCTGTTTCCAAAGTTTTGCGAAGGGTTTCTTCGAGATGCAGCCCTTGTCTGCCAAGAGGTTTCCTTCCAGTCCGGTGACCATTTCCGTCAGTGGTGCACGATCATCCGTGTTGCCCGGTGTGATTTTCACGGCCATCAATTCGCCGCGATGGTTCATCACCACGTGTAGTTTGAAGCCAAAGAACCAGCCCATGGTCAATGCCCGCGTGCGGCAAGGCCCTTGAAGGTCCGGTTACGGCTGATTTTGTTCTCTAATCTGTCAATGCGTGTTTCCTGAGTTTCCTGCTTTTGATGTCAGAGGTTGCCTTTGTTCTCTTCGAACTCTGAGGTTCATGATGGGGTTGGCTGGGTGTGGGTCGGCAATGTTGAAACCGCAATCATACCGTTGGTCTTGGCTGTTGCTACAGAATCGGCGCCGTGTCTCACGCCCTCCCTCGGGCATCGTCCCAGATGGGAACTTTGATTTAGGAATCCTCGTTGTCGCCTCGTAAGCCTTACGCGGACTGGAAGTCAGTTTTGTCTCGCATAATGGCATGAAGTATGATTGCCAGACGACGCGCCAGAGCCACTCGGGCCTTTCTCATCGTTGAGCGCGCACCGATTGCGAGGGCCCATGTCTTCAATTTGAGCGGAGCGGCATACCGCGTCAGCATCACATTGGCGGCCTCATAGAGAAGCGTTCTGACGCGCACGTCGCCCCGCTTTGAGATGCTGCCCGTGTAGTCGATTTCACCAGATTGATGCCGTCGCGGCACCAGTCCAAGATACGCCCCCACATCACGCGATTTCCTGAAACGCGACGGATCATCAATTGCTGCGGCAAAGGCCAATGCTGTGATCGGACCGACCCCTGGTACCGTCATAAGGCGCTGGCAGACTTCGGATTTGCGGGTCATCTTTTTGATGTCGCCATCAATGGCTGCAACCGCCGCGAGGATTGCTTCGCGTGCTGCGAACAGTCCGCAAATTGCGGCATGGAGGCCAGGCACTCCATCGCTAACTTTTAGCGCCGCGTTTTTGAATGCCGGAGACAAAGCTCGTGGCAGCCGCACGCCGAAGACGACGACCAGACCGCGGATCTGATTGTCGAGCGTCACACGCTGTCCGACCAGCTTCTTGCGGGCTGCGATCAGCGACCGGATTGCGTGCGCTGACAGTGATTTGACATGGGTCGGCTTGTAGAATCCCGTCCGCGCCAGGTGTGCCAAACCGCGGGCATCATTGCGGTCCGTCTTGTGGCCGGCCAGAGATTTAAGGGCCTGATATGCTTGCCTGCTCTCGATGCAAACAACCGGGACACCAAGCTCCGTCAGCCCATGGTAAAGCATTGGTGCCATCCGTCCCGTTTCAAATACAACTTTGGCACATGGTGGTCCAGAAGCGAGGAAGTCAGCGATCGCTTTTGGTGTTGAGCTCGCTTTTCCTTCACGAATAAGGGCCCCTTCACGATCCAGAATGCAGATATGCGTCTCTTCCATGGACACATCCAAACCAGCAAAATATTCCATTGGTCAGTCTCCTTTTCAATTGCATGTGCATCCAGAATAACAGGGGTAACTGAGTGCTGATCCTGATTACGCCATGTTGAAAAACACCGTTTTGGCTCTGCTTGACGAATTTTTTAACCGTACAGGCCGACGAGCTTTTGGTGGCGAGGGGTTCGGCCAAATTGGTCGATCGTCGCCCATGTGCCAGCTCTCTTCGCCTCACGAACGATCTCATCTGACTTCTTGGTATACTACTGCGCCTGAATTGACCTGAATATCTCCCCTCAAATTACTTGGCTCAATTAGCATTTATTATGCGTGGCGACCTGTGATAGAACACACCATGAACAAAATTATGGGTGCGGCACATGGATCATCAGGCTTTTTTGGTGTGGCTTAACGAGATCGACAACCTTTCATCGAAACAACGGGCTGAAACCGGACGGCTCGTTGCCGGGGTTTCGTCGCTGGAAAGCGTGATCGATCTCCTTGAGGCGACTGTTCGCGAGGGGCGTATCTGTCCGCACTGCGCTTCGGGCGGTGCGATCATCAGAGGCCATGCAAGTGGCCTGACGAGGTTCTTTTGCAAAGGCTGTCGCAAAACCTTCAACGCGCTGACCGGGACGCCGCTTGCCCGCTTGCGCCACAAGGACAGGTGGGCAGAGTTTGCAGCTTCCCTGCGCGACGGCGAAACGGTAAAGGCGTCCGACGGGCGTTGTATGGTGGCCGACACCACAGCTTTTCGTTGGCGTCATCGCTTTCTTCAGGCTGTAACGGTCGGTGCGGTCAAGCTGTGCGGGATCGTCGAAGCCGACGAGACGTTCTTTCTGCACAGCCGGAAAGGGGAGCGTAATCTCTCTCGAAAAGCCCGCAAACGCGGGGGAAAGGCCTCAAAACGCGGATTGTCGAAGGAGCAGGTTCCGGTCCTCGTTGCAGTCGACCGATCAGGCACCACCATCAGTGCTGTCTTGCCTGCGGTGACAGCCGAACATCTCAAAACGGTTCTGCAGCCACGTCTTGATGGGGACGCTCTCCTGGTGACCGATGGCTGCACCGGGTACCCGCCCTGCGCCGCAGAAATGGGCGTCAGCCATGAAAGTCTCAACCGGACCGCCGGAGAACGTGTCCGTGGTGAATTGCACATTCAAACCGTGAACAGTCGGCATGAGCGGTTAAAGACCTTTCTGCGCCGCCATCGGGGTATCGCAACCAAATACCTGGACAGCTACCTTCGGTGGTTCCACCTTGCCGTCCTTCCGAGCCACCAAACGCCGCGCGCGATACTTGCCGCAGCAGCAGGCATCCTGCCTGTAATACGCCACGCATAATCAATGCTAATTGAGCCAATTACTTTGTATTCGTTGAGCGACACAACGCGGAAGTTATCTGTGACGGTGTCCCGAAACGCGCGCCACCTTTTGGGCAGGGTTGTGCGGTAGAAGTCAAAAATGGCCTCGGTGAATTGGTCGAACGTTGCATAGTGGCGATTGTGAGTGACCCATTCATGCATGACGCCCCAAAGACGCTCGATGGGGTTGAGATGTGTGGCATATGCTGGCAGGAAATGCAATTTTACCCTGCGTTCCGGGCTGTCCAGCCATGGCTGAAGTATCCTGGCGTGATGATAACGGGCATTGTCGAGAAAGACGTGTATTGTTGTGATGGCCGGATTGTTACGTTCCAGTTTTTCCAGCATCTGGCGGGTCGTCCGGGCATTGATCTTTTCTCCCTCCACAAAAGTGAGCCGGAAGGTCTCAAGATCGAGTGCGCCCTGAATATTGAGACGCTTGCGCCCGGATGTCGCCTTCAAGGCCACCTTTTGGCCCTTCGAGAACCAGCCATGGGCGGGGCGGCTTTGATGTTCAGGATGAACTGCGTCGGAAAAGACAACCATCTCATCGGCTGCAAGTTCGGTCATCAGGGTTTCATATTTGGCGATGAACGCCGCCTGCGCGGTTTCATCGGCCTGTGCGGGCAGCAATTTTGGCTTTTTGTATTCAAACCCCAGACGGCGCATCAGCCTGGCGGCTCCCGAAGGACTGTAGCTTTCGCCAAATTCGGCCTGAACATACGCACAGATCGCGTCTACATTCCGGGCCGGATGTTCGGTGAAATGAACTTTTAACGCCTGTTCCTGCGTCACAGACAAGAGCCCCTGCCGTTGGCTGTAATCCTTCAGACCGAAGAATGGCAGCCCCGTTCTGGCAAAGGCAAATCGCCATTCCGTCGGAACTGTTGGACCAATATCCAAAATCCGGCAAACCGTTCCAGCGTCTTCTCCTGCATCCAACAGCAGAAACGCGCGTGCGCGTTTCCAAACAAGGGCATCAACCTTGCGGCGACGGCAGAGCGTTTCAAGGGCTACGCGCTGCACGTCGGATAACGAAACCGTTTTGTGGCACTTGTTCATGGTCTCAAAGCGCATGCTATGATACGTATGACCATGCGGCAAATTGAATCAACCTCTCTACAAATTCTTCAGGGCAATTCAGGCGCAGTAGTATATCTTAAGTTTCGGAACGTTTTAGGCCTAAATTGACCACATTCGAGGACTTCAACGAAAATTTCAAAATCTTGCCGTTTTTGACCCCCTTCGTGCGTACAGGGCCTACCACCACGGGTCTGAAGAGGCGACAAAACGCACCCTAAACCGCAAGCGCGAAATGCACGCTGCTTGAAAGTGACTTGGAAAAGGTCGATCCCCCGCCGGGCCCCAAAACTGCCAAACACGCCCGGCGGGCGGCCTGTCAGACTGTGTTGCCGCCCGCTGCCAATTCCATACAATTTTCGATGATCTGATTCATGAAATGTACGGCGGCCCGGTTTCGGTGCGATTTATGCGTACACACGAAAAAGTCGTTGTGAAAGCCCGCCTTTACACAATCCAACGCCCGTAATTTTCCGTCGCGGATATGTGGTACAGCATAGTGGTCAGGCAGATATCCCAGAAATTCACCCGAAAAAATCATCAGGACAGTGCTTTCCATGTAGGACACTTCGGATTGTCTGAGCAAATTCAGACCGATGTGGTTTGGGGGGTTTTCATAACTCCGCCCGACGAATGGATAGCGGGATAACATTTCACGGGTGATCTGTCGGTCATCAAGATCAAAAAGCGGATGCTTCTGCCCACAATAGAGTTGTTGGAGCTCTCTGAAGACCAGATGGAATTCGATAGACGTTGCAGCGGAAATTGTGGGCGTCAGGATCACATGGAACCTGCCCGTAATTAATCCTTGCAACAATTCCTGCGGTGATGCCACGTGAAGGTTAATCCGGGCATCGGGAGCAGTTCGTACAAATTCACCAATAGATTCGGCCAACGGGAACTGCTCGTTGGTGTGAAGCGCATCCACTGCGCCAAATTCGACCACGCCCTTGATTGTCGCTTTGGCGGACCCTACCGCGCTGTTGAAAGTTTCGACTGAGCCGAACAGATCCAACATTGCCGCATGCACAGTTTTGCCCTGTTCGGTCAGTCGGAAACCACCTCGCCCGCGATGACACAACTTTACACCAAGCCGCTGTTCCAGTGCCGTCATGTGATTGGAGATTGTTGACACCGTCAGGCCCAGCTCATCTTGGGCCGCAGAAAATCCACCATAGCGTACAACAATCCTAAAAACCCTCAGCAGGCGCAAATCTACATCCTGAAGATTTTGGAAGTTTATTTTCATTACTTTGGTATATCTCAAAGTTAATTTTGAAACAACGATCATTATCAAAGGAAGACTTCTTCGTATTGTGCCAATTCAACAGGGGGAACATATGCCAAAAGAAACCACCAATAGCTATGAAACAGGCCGTCTGAACCTGCCGTTTGTCGGGATCTGCACATTCGGGAAATACCCCTATATCAGCGACTGGGACGCAATTGACGCTGACGTCGCCGTGATGGGTGCCCCATATGATTTTGGGTGTCAGTGGCGCTCTGGCGCGCGGATGGCCCCCAGGGCGGTACGCGAAGCCTCGACACTATTTTCCTTTGGCCACGCCGGTGCCTATGACCATGAAGACGACGTTACCTATCTGGAGGCCAAAAAAACCAGGATCGTGGATATTGGCGATGCTGACATCGTGCATACCGACACCATGCAAAGCCACGCCAATATCGAATTTGGCGTTCGTAAAATTCTCGCGGCAGGAGCATTGCCGGTGGTGATCGGAGGCGATCATTCCATCAACATCCCCTGCATCAACGCCTTTGACGATCAGGACCCGATTCATGTGGTCCAGATCGACGCACATCTTGATTTCGTCGATGAACGCCACGGCGTGCGCTATGGCCATGGCAACCCGATGCGCCGTGCCGCTGAAAAGCCCTATGTCACCGGCCTGAGCCAAGTTGGCATTCGCAATGTGTCGTCAACGGCCAAGGATGGCTATTTTGACGCCCGCGCGATGGGGTCAGACATCCAATCGGTGCGACAGGTGCGTGCCATGGGCGTTGATGGCATGCTGGACCGTATCCCCGACGGCAAACGGTATTATGTTACAATCGATATTGATGCGTTTGACCCGTCAATTGCGCCCGGCACTGGCACGCCCAGCCACGGTGGATTCTTTTATTACGAGATGCTCGAACTGATGGCCGGACTGGCCAAACGCGGCGATATTGTTGGCGTCGATCTGGTTGAGGTTGCACCGGATTATGACCCTACCAGCTCGACCAGTACGTTGGCAGCGCAGCTTTTGATAAACCTGATCGGCCGCGTCCTGCACGCGCGAGAAGAGTAAGGGATGGGCAAGGTCTCGTATGATTTTTCCGGGCAGACGGTTCTTGTCACCGGCGGAAGCAGGGGGACCGGCTTTGGTGTGGCCAAGGGATTTGCCAAGGCAGGGGCGGATGTTCTGATTTTGTCGAGCGGTGACGGTGTTGACAATGCGGCAAAGGAGCTTTGTAAATTTGGGTCGGTAAGCGCGGTACAGGCCGACATCACCGACCGGGATCAGATCATCGCGGCGCTTGAAGGAATTGATAAGATTGACGTGCTGGTGAACAACGCCGGTTTGGAACGGATCACGCCGATTGATGACCCGGACGAAGCGGTCGAAGATACCTTTGCCCGCATCATCGACATCAATGTGAACGGCACATTTCTGATGACCCGCCACGCCCTGCCCAAGATGGGGGAAGGGGGGCGCATCATCCTGACCGCGTCAATCTGGAGCCGCACCGCAGTGCCGGAATTTTCGGCCTATGTGTGCAGCAAACACGCCAGTCTGGGCTTTATGCGTTCGATCGCACATGAGTTGGGGCCGCGCGGCATCAACGTGAATGCGGTCTGCCCTAGTTGGGTCAAAACCGAAACGGCGATGTTGTCTCTGACGAAAATGACCGAAACCACAGGTCGCCCCAAAAATAACCTTTTGGATGAGATCACCGGTGCACAGGTTCTGGGCGGATTGCTGGAACCCGATGACATGGCCGCGCTGTACCTGTTTCTTGCGTCAGATGCGGGACGCGACATCACCGGTCAGGCCTACATGCTTGATCGGGGCGAGGTGATGGCATGAGCATGCTTGCGGGGCAAATCCTGCTTGTAACCGGCGCTTTTGGCGGCATTGGCGCGGCGTGTGCATTAAAGCTGGCTGACCTGGGGGCGCAGGTGATCGCCAGTGACATAAAAGAGCCAAAGGCAACGTTTGAAGCCCTGACACCGCACACCAAAGGCCACCTTTCGATAATGGCAGACGTCGCCGATGCCGCATCGGTTGCTGCGTTGTTTGATGGCATCGACAGAACCGTGCCAATGCTGACCGGGTTGGTGCATTGCGCCGGTATCATCCACGAAAAACCTCTGTTAGAAACCAGCGCTGAAGAATTCGACCGGGTCATCAACATCAATCTGCGGGGTTCGTTTCTTGTCGGGCGGGAGGCGACCCGCCGACTAGAACGGCGCGAGGGACGCATCCTTTTGACGGCCTCGGATCTTGGTGTGTCAGGGCGCGAGACGTTTTCGCCCTATGTGGCCTCGAAACACGGGGTGATGGGGCTGATGCGATCCTGGGCCAAGGAATTTGGGCCGCGCATCAAGGTCAACGCGCTGTGCCCTGGCCCAATTGATACCGACATGCTGGGTACTGCGCAAATGTCACCCGAATGGCGTGCGCGCGAGCTTGCAATACCGGCAGAGCGATTTGGAAAACCTGAAGAGATTGCTGCAATGGCCGCATTTTTGATGGGACCGGATGCCAATTTCATCACCGGTCAGGGGTTCGGCATCAACGGAGGGAGCGTGATGCCATGATCAAGAACCCAATCCCTTGGTCCAATGGCGCAAAATGTGCGGCTTGTGTGACCTTTGATATGGATGCGGACAGCCTGATCCACATCGCCCATCCTGACGACGGGGACGCCCGCGTTTCGGCAACGTCGATGCTGAAATATAGGCCAGAAGTGGCTATTCCACGCATTGTTGACACCTATGGCGACCTGGGCATTAAGCAAACGTTCTTTATCCCGGCCTGGTGTGTTGAAAACTATCCAAAGGCGGTTGAAGTGATCCTGGAGGGCGGCCATGAGATTGGCCAACATGGGTATTTGCATGAACACCCCAGTGAGCTGACTGACGATGAAGAAGCGTATTGGTTCCAACGCAGCCACGAAAGTCTTGTAAAGATCACAGGCGGGGTCCCGCGCGGTTTTCGTGCACCGTTATATAATTTCTCGCACCGGACGGGACGGCTGATGGCGGAGGCGGGCTTTGCTTATGATGCCTCGTTGATGGGGGATGATCAGCCCTATCTGCTGGAAACCGGTGCCGGGCAATTGGTCAAATTGCCATCGCATTGGGGGCTGGATGATTGGCCGCAATATGTGCAGTCGATGGATCTGGATTACATGATGCCGATCCGTGCGGCGTCGGACGGATGGCGGGCCTTTGTCGAGGAATTCAACGCCGCGTATGCCTATGGCGGGTTGTGGGTGCCGGTTGTGCATCCCTTTGCTACGGGTCGCCTGTCGCGTTGGATCGTGGTGCGAAAATTTCTGGAAGAGGTGCTTTTGCGCGATGACGTCTGGTTTGCCCCGATGGAAGAAATCGCCGCCCACGTGAACAAGGTGGTCGAAGACGGATCATGGACGCCTCGCATCGATACCGTGCCATTCTACAACGCCCCGGTCAGGGCGTAATAACCGAAGAAACAAACTCAACAGGAGGAAATACAATGATAAGTAAACTCAAAACTCTACTGATGGCCGGCACTTTGACATCTGCGTCAGCTCTGTCAGCACAAGCCGAAGCCCTAACGCTCGCCCATTCCACATGGGTTGGTTACGGCCCGTTCTATATTGCTCAGGCAAAAGGGTTCTTCGAAGAAGAGGGCGTCGAGATCGAATTGACGATCATGGAAAACACACCCTTGAAAATGGGCGCCCTGATGGCAGGTCAAGTTGATATCGTAGCGTCGACTGCGGATGAGTTTCCCACCTATATGCGCGAGGGCAAGCCGCTTAAATATATTCTGGCGGTGGACAATTCCAACGGCGGCGATGGTGTTGTTTCAAACAAAGACATCGGATCGGTTGCCGATCTGAAAGGCCGCACCGTTGCCTTCGAAGAAGGATCGGTTTCGCAGTTTTTCATCAATGCCCTACTGCAACGCGCAGGGCTGAGCCAAGATGATGTGAAAATGGTCAACATGACCGCCACTGATGCGGGACTTGCCTTTACCGCTGGCCGGGTTGATGCCGCTGTCACCTGGGAGCCGCACCTGAGCCAGGGTGCTGCGACTGAACATGGCAAGGTTCTTGTCAGCAGTGCCGAATCACCTGGGTTGATCGTCGATGTTGTCGCCGTTTTGGACAGCACTGCGGTCGAACATGAGGCCGAACTCAAGGGATTTGTACGCGCCTGGCAGAGATCGCTTGATTTTCTCGAATCCAATCCGGACGAAGCCTATCAGATCATGGCAGATGGCGTCGGCGGCTGGTTGGAAGATCCGAATGAATTCAAGGGCGCGGCGACGGGCATTGAATATCTCGACATTGCCCGCAACACCGAGATGTTCGGCACCTCTGATG
This sequence comes from Roseovarius sp., assembly GCA_965207105.1. Classification (GTDB taxonomy): domain Bacteria; phylum Pseudomonadota; class Alphaproteobacteria; order Rhodobacterales; family Rhodobacteraceae; genus Roseovarius. The sequence goes on from CBDBLS010000018.1 coordinate 262,277, forward strand.
CTCCGGGTGTTTTAAGTCAGACTATCGACGATGCCATTTCGATCTGGAGTGATCTTGGCCGGATCAAGGTTCACACCCTGTCCTCAGGGGATTTGGTTGATACATCCTTTCTTAACTGATTAGAAGGTCCCTAAAATCATGGCAAAGCTCAGCTTTTCTGACCGGTATTTCACGCCAAAACGCGCGATCCCCCGGCCCATTGAAATCAGCACAGGGTTTGTCGTGGCCGGTGCGATCATATTCGCATGGTATCTGGCCACGGCATCCGGCTTTGTCAGCCGTGACTTTCTACCGTCGCCGGGTGATGTTTGGGCTTCGTTCCTAGACAAACTCGGCGATGGCAGCCTCAAAAAACACATCGGAGTGTCACTGACCGAGATTTATCTGGGATTTTTCCTGTCATCAGTCATCGCCATTCCCGTGGGCATTTTCATGGGCGGGTTCCGCATTGTTGCAGCCGCGATCGAACCGGTTGTCAATTTCATGCGTTACCTGCCTGTGACCTCAATGATCCCGTTGCTGATCCTGTGGATCGGGATCGGGTTGGAAGAAAAGATCGCCGTGATCTTTCTGGGAACGTTTTTCCAGCAGATCGTCATGGTGTCAGATGTCGCACGCGGGGTTCAGGGTGATCTTTACAACGTGTCTTACACGTTGGGTGCCAGCAAATGGCAGATCGTCCGACGGGTCCTGCTTCCGGCGACCATGTCGGGGATTTTTGACACACTTCGGGTCACCATGGGTTGGGCCTGGACATTTCTTGTTGTCGCCGAACTAGTCGCGGCGAGTTCCGGGCTTGGCTACATGATCCTGCAATCCATGCGCGGTTTCGACCCGGCCGGAATTTTCGTAGGTATCTTCGTGATCGGCTTTCTAGGGTTGGCAACGGACATGATCTTTAAATGGGCCAAGCGCTTGATGCTTCCCTGGGAAAACCTGGGCCGATAAGGAGAACGAAAATGGGCGAGGTATTACTTGATAACGTGACTGTCCGGTTCGGATCCAATCCGGCAAACTGGGTCGTCGCGTTGGAAGATCTGACGTTGGAAATCCCCGATCAGCAATTCGCGGTCATCGTCGGGCCGTCAGGCTGCGGGAAATCCAGCACGCTTGATCTGATTGCCGGATTAAACCATGCGACCGAGGGGCGCACGTTGGTCGATGGCGTGACCATTGAAAAACCAGGTGCAGATCGGGGCATGGTACCGCAAAGTTACACGTTGTTTCCCTGGCTGACGGTACAGAAAAACGTTGAATTTGGCCTGTCGGTCAGCCAGGCCTCAAAGGCCGAACACGAGGAGCGCGCACGTCATTATGTCAATGCGGTGGGCCTTTCCGAGTTTGCTGATAGTTACCCCTCGCAGTTGTCAGGCGGCATGAAGCAGCGGGTTGCAATTGCCCGGGCTTTGGCCGTGAACCCCGAAGTGCTGTTGATGGACGAACCCTTTGGTGCACTCGATAGTCAGACCCGCTCGGTCATGCAGGAATTGCTGCTGAAGATCTGGCAGGAAGAACGCAAGACGGTGCTCTTCATCACTCATGACATCGATGAGGCCGTCTTCCTGGGCGATGTGGTCTACGTGATGTCGGCCCGCCCTGGGCGGATCACCGACACGATCCCGGTCGAGATCGAGCGCCCCCGGGATTACACGGTATTGACCAGCCCGGAGTTCATCACGCTGAAAAAACGCATCATGACCAACCTGCACGAAGAGGTCGGTAAAGCATTGGAAATGGGGTGACCGATGGCTGAAGAATTTGACTATGTTATCGTTGGTGCCGGGTCGGCCGGATGTGTTCTGGCCGCGCGATTGACTGAAGACCCTAACACGAGCGTTTTGGTGCTGGAATATGGCGGGTCAGATAACAACCCGATCATCCAGATGCCCTCAGCCTTTTCGATCCCGATGAACACCAAGACCTACAACTGGAAATACGAAACTCAGCCTGAACCAGGCTTGAAGGGACGGCGTGTTCATTGCCCACGTGGCAAAGTGCTGGGCGGGTCCTCGTCGATCAATGGGTTGGTTTACGTGCGGGGTCATCCGCGCGACTTCGACCAGTGGGAAGAGATGGGAGCCACCGGATGGGGTCACGCCAGTTGCCTGCCCTATTTCAAGAAATCCGAACAGTTTCAGGACGGCGGCGACGCCACATATCGTGGGCAAAGCGGCCCGTTGAGAGTCAACAACGGCAACCGAATGAAAAACCCGCTTTACCGCGCTTTTGTCGAAGCCGGCGTCGATGCAGGATACATCGAAACCGAAGACCCCAACGGTTATTTGCAGGAAGGTTTTGGCCCCATGCACATGACTGTGAAGGACGGTGTGCGCTGGTCGGCAGCCAAGGCCTATCTTCGCCCCGCAATGGAACGGCCCAATCTTGAGGTGCGTACCAAAGGAATGACCCGACGGGTGCTGCTGTCAAACGAATGCGCCACGGGGGTGGAATATGACCGTGGCGGAAAAACACATCAGGCCCGCGCCCGGCGCGAGGTCATTGTCGCCAGCGGCCCCATCGGCTCGCCGCATTTGTTGCAACGCTCCGGTATTGGCCCAGCATCAGTTTTGCAGAAGGCGGGGATCGAGATGCTGCATGATTTGCCCGGTGTGGGCGAGAACCTGCAAGATCACGCCGAAATCTACATCCAGTTCGCGTGTAAACAGCCGGTAACGCTTAACAACAAAATGAACTGGTTTGCCAAGGGGTTGATCGGGCTGCAATGGTTGCTGACCAAAAACGGGCTTGGCGCGACCAACCACTTTGAATCCGGCGGATTTATCCGATCATCAAAAGACGTCGAATGGCCTGATATCCAATATCATTTCCTGCCGGCGGCCGTGCGATATGACGGCCATTCGCCGGTCAAGGGGCACGGGTTCATGATCCTGACCGGTCCAAACAAACCCAAAAGCCGAGGATATGTGCGTCTGACATCGGCCGATCCCTATGAGCATCCCCATATCCTGTTCAATTACCTTGATCGCGAAGAAGACCGCAAAGGATTTCGCGACTGTATCCGCCTGACACGTGAGGTGGTGGGGCAACCCTCTATGGACGCATTCAACGATGGTGAGATAGCGCCAGGTCCGGGTGTAACCACCGACGATCAGATGGACGATTTCGTGCGCGACAACCTAGAAAGCACCTATCACCCGTGCGGGACGTGCAAAATGGGAGTGGATGACATGGCCGTGGTCGATCCCGAGTTACGGGTGCATGGGATTGACGGGTTGAGGGTTGTGGACAGCTCGGTTTTTCCGGTTGAGCCAAACGGTAACCTGAACGCGCCAACGATGATGTTGGCAGAACGCGCCGCTGATCTGATCGCCGGGCGGCCTGTCTTGCCACCTGAAAATGCACCTGTCGGCACATCCGAAGGCATAGGTGAAAGCCAGCGACCGAATGCACCACTGCGCAATTTGAGCTGATCGTTGACCCTGTAATCGGCGGAGCAATACTCGGCCAGGGTAGCGGCGTCGTTGTGTTGTCGCGGGCGGCGTAAAAGTCGTCCACTTTTGCCCTTTCGTTTGATGGGAGGGCCGGGGGATTTTCACCGTGGAATTGTATTTGAAGGTGCGTCAGGCTCATTTTCAGGATGGATTGAGCGGGCGTCGGATTGCCCGGGATTTTGGGATTGGCCGAGACAGTGTGCGAAGATGTTGGCCTATTCGGAGCCACCGGGGTGTAAAACGCGGAGCAATATTGGGCCACAGAAGCGGCTGCATATCGCAGTTGTAGCGGAGTAAAAGTCCGCCAGTTTGTGCCCTTCGTTTATTCGGAGGGCGGGAGATGTATTCTGTGGATATTTATAGTCGTGTGCGCCGTGCTTGTTTGAAGGACGGTATGTCTGGCCGAGAAGCGGCGCGGTTTTTCAACATGGCGTAATCAGGATCAGCACTCAGTTACCCCTGTTATTCTGGATGCACATGCAATTGAAAAGGAGACTGACCAATGGAATATTTTGCTGGTTTGGATGTGTCCATGGAAGAGACGCATATCTGCATTCTGGATCGTGAAGGGGCCCTTATTCGTGAAGGAAAAGCGAGCTCAACACCAAAAGCGATCGCTGACTTCCTCGCTTCTGGACCACCATGTGCCAAAGTTGTATTTGAAACGGGACGGATGGCACCAATGCTTTACCATGGGCTGACGGAGCTTGGTGTCCCGGTTGTTTGCATCGAGAGCAGGCAAGCATATCAGGCCCTTAAATCTCTGGCCGGCCACAAGACGGACCGCAATGATGCCCGCGGTTTGGCACACCTGGCGCGGACGGGATTCTACAAGCCGACCCATGTCAAATCACTGTCAGCGCACGCAATCCGGTCGCTGATCGCAGCCCGCAAGAAGCTGGTCGGACAGCGTGTGACGCTCGACAATCAGATCCGCGGTCTGGTCGTCGTCTTCGGCGTGCGGCTGCCACGAGCTTTGTCTCCGGCATTCAAAAACGCGGCGCTAAAAGTTAGCGATGGAGTGCCTGGCCTCCATGCCGCAATTTGCGGACTGTTCGCAGCACGCGAAGCAATCCTCGCGGCGGTTGCAGCCATTGATGGCGACATCAAAAAGATGACCCGCAAATCCGAAGTCTGCCAGCGCCTTATGACGGTACCAGGGGTCGGTCCGATCACAGCATTGGCCTTTGCCGCAGCAATTGATGATCCGTCGCGTTTCAGGAAATCGCGTGATGTGGGGGCGTATCTTGGACTGGTGCCGCGACGGCATCAATCTGGTGAAATCGACTACACGGGCAGCATCTCAAAGCGGGGCGACGTGCGCGTCAGAACGCTTCTCTATGAGGCCGCCAATGTGATGCTGACGCGGTATGCCGCTCCGCTCAAATTGAAGACATGGGCCCTCGCAATCGGTGCGCGCTCAACGATGAGAAAGGCCCGAGTGGCTCTGGCGCGTCGTCTGGCAATCATACTTCATGCCATTATGCGAGACAAAACTGACTTCCAGTCCGCGTAAGGCTTACGAGGCGACAACGAGGATTCCTAAATCAAAGTTCCCATCTGGGACGATGCCCGAGGGAGGGCGTGAGACACGGCGCCGATTCTGTAGCAACAGCCAAGACCAACGGTATGATTGCGGTTTCAACATTGCCGACCCACACCCAGCCAACCCCATCATGAACCTCAGAGTTCGAAGAGAACAAAGGCAACCTCTGACATCAAAAGCAGGAAACTCAGGAAACACGCATTGACAGATTAGAGAACCTCTGACATCAAAAGCAGGAAACTCAGGAAACACGCATTGACAGATTAGAGAACAAAGATCGTAAGACGATCGCGAAGATGCTGCGCCATGAACTTCCGCCTGGGTATCGTCGGTCGGAAGCGCCTCGGCGGCCAACGCTTGATGGTTATGTTGGTGTGGTCGATGAGATACTGCGCACAGACAAAGCCCTGATCAAAAAGCAGCGACACACGGCCAAGCGCATCTTTGAACGGCTGCGCGATGAGCATGGATATGCCGGCAGCCTGACCACGGTGACCTATTACGTGCGCGAGCAAAAACGGCGCACCAAAGAGGTGTTTGTGCCGTTGTCGCATCGGCCGGGCCATGCGCAGGTTGATTTTGGTGAGACGCTGGGCGTGATCGGTGGCGTGGAATGCAAGATCCACTTCTTCGTGATGAGCTTGCCACATTCTGATGCGGTGTTTGTGAAGGGATATCCAGCTGAGACAACCGAGGCGTTTTGCGATGGCCATGTGTCCGCCTTTGCATTCTTTGGCGGCATTCCGCAATCCATTCTCTACGACAATACCAAGATCGCCGTGGCTCGGATACTCGGGGATAAGACGCGCATCCGCACACGTCGGTTTACGGAACTGCAGTCGCATTACTTGTTTGATGACAAGTTTGGCAGACCCGCGCGAGGGAACGATAAAGGCAACGTTGAGGGCATGGTTGGATACACCCGCCGCAACTTCATGGTTCCCGCACCTCGCTATGACAGCTTTGATGATCTGAACGCACATTTGGAAGAGAAGTGTTTAGCACGTCAGGCCGATACGTTGCGGGGTCACACCCAAACCATAGGCGCACGCCTGATGTCGGATTTGGATGCTCTGATGGGATTGCCCGTCGCAGAATATGAAGCCTGCGATCACGTCAGCACGCGTGCAACGTCGATCTCAATGGTGCGCTATCGCAGCAATGATTACTCGGTGCCAGTAGCCTATGCGCACCACGATGTTCATGTGCGTGGGTTTGTGCATGAGGTTATCATCGGCTGCGGCAATGAGATTATTGCGCGGCACAAACGATCCTACACATCAGCGGATATGGTCTTTGACCCATTGCACTTTTTGCCCCTGCTTGAACAAAAGGTGGGTGCCCTGGATCAGGCCGCGCCTTTGCAGGGTTGGCATTTGCCAGATGTATTTGCCACGCTGCACCGACTGCTTGAAGCCAGAATGGGTAAGCCGGGCAAGCGAGAATACGTTCAAGTCTTGCGCCTTTTGGAGACCTTCGAAATGGATGTTGTGCAAGGCGCAATCCAGCAGGCAATAGATATGGGTGCAATTGGCTATGACGCCGTAAAACACCTTGTACTGTGTCGGGTTGAGAAGCGGCCACCACGATTGGATTTGGACTTCTATCCATACTTGCCCAAGGCCAATGTCGGCACAACACGCCCATCCAGTTACATGAGCTTGATGGGAAGGACCGCGGCATGACCGAAGCCCCTCGGATTCTTCTACGGCATCATCTTAAACAACTGCGACTGCCAACGTTCCAAGGCGAGTATGCCAAACAGGCGCAGCTCTGTGCTGCAGAGAACAAAGATCACATCCACTATCTGGCGCGGCTGTGTGAGATGGAATTGATCGACCGCGAACGCCGGATGATTGAACGGCGCATCAAAGCGGCGAAGTTCCCCAGCACCAAGAGCTTGGATAGCTTTGACTTCAAGATCATGCCAAGCTTGAACAAGCCCCTGACGATGGATCTGGCACGATGCGATTACGTTAATCGCAGGGAGAACATCATCGCGCTCGGCCCGTCAGGCACGGGCAAGACACACATCGCCCTGGGACTTGGGCTGGCTGCATGTCAAAGAGGACTGAAGGTGCGCTTCACAACGGCTGCGGCATTAGTCCATGATCTGATCGAGGCTCAAGATGAGCGGAGATTGCAGCGCCTTCAAAAGCAACTGACCAGCCAGAACCTGTTGATCATTGATGAACTGGGCTTCGTACCGCTCAGCAAATCTGGCGCAGAGCTGCTCTTCGAGGTCATATCCCAATGCTATGAACGCGGCTCCATCATCATAACCTCGAACCTGCCCTTCGATGAATGGACTGAAGTCTTTGGCTCTGAGCGGCTGACCGGTGCGCTACTCGATCGTTTAACCCATCACGTCCACATCCTCGAGATGAATGGCGAAAGCTATCGGCTCAAACACAGTCGCAACAACCGAAAATAACCAGCCCGCAATCACAGTCAGAATAATGCTGGCCTTATGGCCAGCATGCGCTTTGGCACGCTTCAGCTTTGTGACGAGCACGCGTGCAAAAGCGCCACAAAACATCAACCGAAGTGGCCCATTTTTACGCCGCGACATGGACCCATTTTACTCTGCGATTGACATTTGACCTGCCGCCAATCTCAAGTGCACGTTTCACATCCATGGAAAGTCCACCCGTCGACTTTGCCTGCCGCTCCCATTCCAGAGTTGAATGCATTAAACCCAGGGACAGGTATTTTGGTGGCGGGTGTCCATATAATCGGCGCCAGTCATCGATGACCTGCGCACGGCTTGTATCTTCATCAGGTTTTCCATTATGGGCCATGCGGATATCCTTGCAGCGAAATAAACAATGTTGCCCTGTACCGGGGAAACCCGATCGGGACGGGCGAAAGGGTGATCTGTCAGCAACAATATAGCCTGACGACTCAATTTTGATTCCAATTCTGGTTTTCGAATATTTCATCGACGGACATCCCGGTTTTCCGCCTGCAGGCCTTGGCTTCAGCCCATTTTATGTTCGATTTTGTTGAAGTCCGGACTGTAGGCCGGGAGATATTCAAGGGTGTGACCCGCCTGTGCGACAGCGGCCTGTGTGTCGGCGCGACGGTGGAAAGTCGCGCGGTCCATCACCAATACGACCCGGGGTGGCAACTTCGGGAGGAGATCACCGATCAGCCAAGGATTGAATATGTCGGCATCGACATTGGCCTCGGTCAGACCGACGCTCGGCAAGACCCCGGCAAGCAACGCCCCGATGACATTGATCCGCCCCCTGGCCTGCCAGTCATGGCTGCCATGGCAACGCTCCCCCCCCCGGGCGCATATCCATGGGTGCGCGGCATGTCATGGGCAAAGCCACTCTCGTCAATGTAAACGATGGAGCGGCCATCTTCCTCATATTGCGTGATTTTTTCACAAAAGACGCGCCGTGCGTCTGCGTCCGCCTTCGGATGCTGCATCACTTTTTTTTGGCGTCAAACCGAGTTTGCGCAAAGCCTGCCAGATCGACTTTTGCGTCACACCGAACCGCGCAGCACGTTCATATTGACAGGCGTCCGGGTGATCCAGCACGTCCTGTGCCGGCTTTTCCGGATCGAGCCTACGCACCTTTTTGCGTTCATAGGGCTTGGGCGTAATACGCTTCGACCAACGCTTGAGCGAGGCGACCCCAATGCAGAAGCGCTCGGAGGTTTCTTCAAGGGCAAGCCCCTCTTTCTCGCGGGCTGAAAGGACATGTTGGCGGAATGAAATTGGATAGGTCATATCAAATTGTACCATAAATTTGCCGTTTGGCTATACCGCGTCCTGCCGAGCTAAAGTCCAGTCTTTATGTGAATTTGAAATGATTGCCATATCCATTTATTCATGAGGTATAGCTTGCGGCCTGGCAGAAGTTCCGGCATTCCCCAGGTGTGAGAAGACCGCAGATGTCGCCGAGGGCAGCGTTGGGGGGATACAGGTTTTTCCGAAAGGGCTTGCAGACCCCCGGAAGCGACCCCGGGACCGAATGGACCGGGCTTGCCAACGGCATGTTGGCTGCCACCAGGTGCCGCTCCCGGTGTCCGGAAATCACGGGTCCTTCCCGGCGGGGACGGCGAGTGGGTGTTATGTGCCGCACCTTCCAACGTCTGCGTGGCGATTTTTTTGCATTTCGTTTCGTTTCGGATTTCCGCCGCCGACAACCGATTGTAACCATTGAGCAAATTTTTTCCGACGGGTCATCCGAAACGAAATGGCCCCTGGGCTCGAAACGAAATGCCCCTCCGCCCGAAACGAAATGACCCGCCCGAAACGCGCGGGGAAACCGCCGAAGGGGTCGCGCCGGAATTTGCGGGATACCGGCGGTGAAAAAAACCGTCGGGAGGTCCGGCATGGCCAGCGGCAAAAAAACCTTCGCGCGACGGGACGCGCTCCGGTCCTGCCCGCAGTCCGGGGATCGGGCGGCTGCCGACGGATGTCCCCGTGCCCTGGTCCCCGTGGCCTGCGCGCGGAATTCCCGCACCCGTTCTGCGGATCAGGTCCGGCAGATCGCGGCGTCGATCAGAATGTCATTGCCATCGCCGGAAAAGATAAAGTCATCGCCATCGCCAACATTGATCGTATCATTGCCACCGGTGCCGACAAGCATCTCGTCGGGGATCGCCGCACGGGCAGATGGATGTTTTGATCTCTCGGCCGCCTGTCCGGCGGGGGGTCGCCACACCTGTCCCGGCATTGCCAAGTTGGTCAGCGTTACTGATTTCGGTACAGGGTGGTGCATGAAAATACCGACGTCAATGCCCCGCCTGAAGGGGTCAGGGCAATCGCATCTGGAAATCCAGGCCCTTCGCTGACGAGCATAGCATGAACTTTTTGGCTCTCTACGTTGCGTTTCCGGTCAGGTTTTGATGTTTTTCAGCCTCAATGTGGCGGGACAAATCCAAATGCGATTGCCCTGCTGAAGGGGTACCGCTTTCCCCGTGAAATCACCGCCTGCGCCGTCCGGGCTTACCACCGGTTCGCGCCGGGCACGGCGGATGTTGAGGATCTGCTTGCCGAACGGGGCGTGATTGCAAGCCGCGAAGCGATCCGTCTATGGGTCAATCGTTTCGGGGTGCATTTTGCCGCTTGCATCCGCCGTGACCGTCCACGCCCGAACGACAAGTGGCCCCTCGACGAGGTTGTGGTCCCGATCAACGGCGTGACGCATTGGCTCCGGCGCGCAGTCACCGCCGGGGGCCATCCATGCAACGGTGATACGCTCGATATTCCGGTTCAGACGCGCCGAAATGCCAAAGCCGCCAGGCGCTTCATGGCAAGGCTGATCGCGCAATTTGGCCAGCCAGGGGTCGTCATCACAGACAAACCGCGCAGCTGCATCAAGCCGATTGCCCATCAGGCACCGGACGCCGGTCATCGCGCCCGCAAAGGCCTCGACAACAGGATTGAAGGCAGTCACAGGCCGACGCGGCGACGAGAGAAAACCATGGGGCGGTTCAGGTCGCCGGGACAGGCACAACGCTTCCTCACCGCACATGACCGGATCAGTAGACCTGTTTCGCAATAGGTAGATTTCCGCTATTCCAGCTTCACCGAAGCAGTGGAGTTTGCCGGAATGGCCGTACTGCAGGGGAATCGCATGAGTTTCACGGCGCGAGGATTTGAAGCGGGAAGCGGTTGTTCCAGCCTGCCTTTTTCCGCATTCCTCCGAGGGAGTTCTCGCTTTTTGCTTTGTTGAGCAAATTCATTGCGATGTGCTTGATGACGGCGAAGTTGGCGGGTGCGTGATCTTTTCGTATCCGGCTGTCGTCATCGCGGAAGGTGACATCAAGCACCCGGTGGAGGCGGTTTTCAATTCCCCGGTGAGAGCGTACGGCATGGGCAAGGCGCGCGGCGTCTTTTGGCAGGGACGGGATGAAGTACCGCGTTTGCCGTGTCGTCTTCCCGCCACTTTCCCGAAGCGGGACGACGCGGCCAATGCTGAGCAACCCCTCCCGATGGGGATGGCGCTTTTTCAACCGGCCGATGGCGTCGCATTGGGTATATGTTCGCGTTTCAATCCTGCCCCTGTCGCCGTCAACCGTCTGTAATGATTCTGTGTTTTCCCGATCCTGTTCTTCGAACCACAGTTTCACGTCTTCATGGAGAAGCCCCTGATTGCCCTTCAGGGCCAGCACATAGTCAGCACCCTTGTCACGGATTTTGCAGGCGATCTCACGTTGGCGCCCCATCGCATCCAGCGTCACGACCGCGCCCTCCAGGAAGAGCAAATCCAGGAGAACGGGGATGTCCCTGATCCCGTTCCTTTTGTGCGCGCCGGCTTGCTGGCCGGGCACGAGGCGTAGATCGTTACACCGGGCCGGGATCAGATGCAGAGGCGTTTCACCACCGGCCCTTGAGCCTCGCGCTGTCTTGCCGTCAATGGCAACGACCGTTCCTCCAACGCGCCCGGCCAACCCGGACGCCCACGCGGCAAAGGCTGCGTTGAACTCTTCAGGATCAAGCGCCCGAAACACCGTCGAAAGCGTGTCACGGGAGGGTATGCCATGCTCAAACGTAGCCAACTTGCGCAGGAAACCCGACTTTTCCTCGCCATAAAGGGCAACATCGACAAAACTCCCACACCCCGACACCACTCCGCACAGGCTCAAAAGCGGAATCCCATCAAGTGGATACAACACCTTCGTCTCCTGGCGGGGATCAGAAATCGACGAGGCAAAAGATTGAAACAACACGGTATTTTCCAAAGCAGCGCCCTCCGGACATAAACTTTGGAAAACTGAATCAGAGATAGAAGATCAAGGCAAACCTAAGGATGCTATTCATGCGATACCCTTGGGCCGTACTGAAAGTTTTACGAGCACGTCCAGAGTTGTTTTTCCGCCTTTCCGGAATACGTCCGGCGGATTTTGATGCTCCGGTTTGTCAGCTTCACCCGATTTGGCTTGCCGGTGAAGCCGCGCGTTTGTCCCGAAAGAACAGACAACGGGCCATCGGGGGCGGCAGGAAGTATCGGCTGCAACTGGCGGAACAAATGCTTTTGTGCCTGATCCATTACCGCACATACGCCGGCCAGGCCTTTGTTGGCCTGCTTTTCGACATTTCCAGCCCTACAGTTTGCCGCCGCGTTCGCGCCATGACGACGGTGATGGCTGGCCATTTCGCCATGCCGGAGCGCGGGATCAAATTATCGACACAGGAAAGAAACGATCTTCTCTATCCTGTGATCGATGGTACCGAGCGCCCTGTTCAGCGCCCCGGGACGCCGTCAAGGCGCAAAGCCAGTTATTCAGGAAAGAAGAAACGCCATACAGCGTCGCACCGGATCATTACCGACGACAGGAAAAGGATCCTGGCCGTTGGTCCTGCACAGCCCGGGCGAAAGCACGACAGGCGGATATATGATGAAGCGCGCGTGGACAAGCCCCCCGGTGTGCCTGTCCCGGGCGATCCCGGTTATCCGGGAACGTCGCTGGAAGTCCCGCTCAAAGCCTCAAAGAACCATCCCCTTGCCAAAGAGCGGAAAAGCTGCAACACATGGCACGCAAAGCTGCGCATCGGCGTAGAGCATGGAATTTGCCGCATGAAAAAGTTCGGGATTTTTGCCGATACCCATCGCAATAATGGCCAGGCGGATATGATCGCAAGGAATGTAGCGGCCCTGGCAAACCTGAATTTGAAAACAGCCTGACCAAATGGGCAGGGATACCTCCGTATCAAAAATAACCGCCCTTATTGCGAATCGAGTCTAGTAGATGGTTGAGGGTCAGGGCAATCGCGCTTCAAAAGCCTTTGATTAGGGTCTGTTGACAATCATCGTGTTGCAATGAGCATGGCACAGAGGTGCCAGTTGGCAGCGTAGCTTGTATCAGTCTTGTCGTATCGCGTTGCCATGCCTCTGAATTCCTTGATCTTTGCGAAATGGTTTTCGACGGGATGGCGCCACTTGTACATGTGGGTATCGTAGTCCCGTTGAACTTTTCGGTTCGATTTGGGCGGGATGACAGCGGTTGCGCCACGCTCATCAAGGTCTTGCAGGAGCCAGTCGGCGTCGAAGGCCTTGTCGGCCGGCAACGCCCCAAAGGAAGCCCCCTTGATCAGAGGAGCGACCCCCTTCATGTCGTGTGCCTGTCCCGGCAAAAGCAGAAACCGGAACAGGTTACCGAGCGCATCGACCAGGGCCACGACCCTGGTCGTCAGTCCGCCGCGAGAGCGTCCGATCGCCTGGTGTTGAGTCCCCCTTTTGCGCCCGAAGCCTTCTGATGAGCTTGAACAATCGTCCCGTCGACAAGGGCATATTCCAGGTCCGGCTCGCCACTCATGGCATTGAAAAGACTCTCGAACACGCCGTTCCCGGCCCACCGACGAAATCGCTTGAACCGGCTGTTCCGGTTGCCAGACCCTTTGGGCAAATCCCGCCATGGGGACCCTGTGCGTACGCGCCATAATCCTGCTTCTGTAAACCGGCGATTATTGCGCGCAGTAACACCCGGATCGCCTGCCTTGCCCGGTATAGGCGGCTCAATCTTCTCCCAAAGCTCATCGGAAACAGCCAAACGATTTGCGTCCATCAACACCTCCATTTTGGAAGCTTGAATCAGACTTCAGGCAAAATGGGAACCCCGAATGTCAACAGGCCCTAGTGTTCGCAGGAAATCACTACTCCCGCCCGCTTTTTTGAATTTGCCGCGATTTGATCCTTTTGCAGGATTGGCCTTGATGATGCTCAGGGCAATCCGCCTCAAAGCGGCAAAGTTGGCTGGCGCGTGATCTTTTCGCGCGCGGTGTCGGTCGTCGTTCATCACCACGTCGAGAGACCAATGCAAGCTGTTCCCAATTTGCCACTGGCCGCGGATCAGTGTGGCGGCCCCCTGAGCCGCGGGACATTTGGAGAGCGGATAAAGCCGTTCGGCGTGACTGGTCTTGTCGCCAACCGCGCGCCTGGAGGCGACATGGACGAAAGCCCGAAGAGGCGGCCACTTATGGGTATTGATCAGATATTCCGGCACATCGTGGACGCGGTATGACCGCTCTTCCACACGACCATGATCAGCATCAATTGTGTTATATTCATCAATGTAATCTGTGTCTTCGTCTTCCACGAAAGCCCGGACATCGGCCAACATGCCGCCCTGATTGCCCTTGAGCCGCAGGCAATAACCGCCTCCCTCCCGCACGATCAACTCGCAGGTCCCGCGCTGACAATGCAGTGCGTCTGCGGTGATGGTGATGCCGCGGATATCAAGCATCTCAATCAACTCACGCAGGGCCAGGATCCCGCCACCGCCCCTGGCGCCCTGAGTAATCCCAAGGGTGAGACGTGCCCCATGTGCAAAGGCCGTGACAATGTTCATATTCGATTGCCCGGCGGCCTTGTCAAAGCCGCGTCGCATCTCTTTGCCATCAATGGCGATGGCAGGGTGCTCACCGGAGCCAGCCGCAAAGTCGGCGCGGAACTTGTCGAAAAAGGCCTGAAAGCCCGTCGGCTTCATCACGCGAAACAGCCGGGAATACGCGTCATGGCAAGGTATCCCGTGAGGCAACTCAGGAAACCCACGCAGGAAATCCCCCTTCATTTGTCCGAAAGGTTCCATGTCCACCGCCGTATCACCACCGCAAAGCGCGCACAAAAGGCCGATCGTCATCAAATCACGGAACTTGTGGCGCGGAGCATTGCCGCCGCGTGGGTCATCCACCGCATTGAAACAGCTGTCTAATCCTGGCATCTCGAAACCCCATCATCTGATGAAACCTCCAGAATCCAATTCTCGGACACTGTCAAACTTTAAGCGCGATTCCCCTGAGCTTACGTTAATGTCGAAGCGATGGAATTGCACCTCGCAGAGATTGCCAGGACCGTGGCTGCAGATGCCCATGCCCTCCTGATACTGGACGGAGCTGGCTGGCACGGTGCGAAAGACCTGAAAATACCGCCGGACATCACGCTTCCAAAACTGCCGCCCTGTGCTCCCGAACTCAACCCCATGGAAAATGTCCGGCAATACCTGCGCGCCAACAAACCCGCAATCACTGTCTTTGACGGTATTGCCAAGTTGTTGGCGGCCGCTTGTGAGGCATTGGAAAAGACAGGGTTATGCCGCCATTTCGGCGGTGTAATCGGCCCAGAGGCTGAACGCATCGCTGCGGGCGTGGCGGTATGAGGTTGCGGTGAGTTGATAGCGGCGGGGACGGAAAATCAGGTTGATCCGGTCATGCGCAGACAGCAACCTCTGAGCTTGTCGGTGGGATTTGAACCGCCCGAATATCTTCTCCCGTTTGCGGGTCGGCCGGTGCGATACTTCGACCGCGTTGTCGAGGCCTTTGTGGGCGCGATGGTCAGCGTCCGGGGCCAGTGTTTTGATCGGCTTGATGTAGCTGCGCAATTTGTCGGTGATGACGACCCCCGGTTCGCCGAACCGGGCAACCAATCGTTGAAAAAACCGCTTCGCCGCTTTGGAATTCCGACGCGTTTGTACAGGAATATCAAGAACATCTCCATTTGCGTCGATTGCGCGCCACAGCCAGTGCCTCTTGCCACGGATCGTGATTACGACTTCATCCATGTGCCACTTGTCGTTCGGTCGCGGTCGATCCCGGCGGATGCAATCTGCAAAGTGTTGACCAAAGCGATTGACCCACAGTCGGACCGTTTCCCGGCTGACAATAATACCCCGCGCAGCCGACAAGTCCTCAACATCAGCCGTGCTCAGCGCGAACCGGTGGTACGCCCAAACAGCGTACGCAATGATCTCACGCGGATAGCGGAAGCCTTTTAGGCGCGGCATAATGGTTGGGATGCTCATAGGATCAGTCTAACCTGATCATAACCACCGAACAACTTGGCAATACCACTCGGCCAGATAGTCGGGATCGGTGCAATCGCCAAAGGTGGCCCAGGCGGGCAGGGTGGAAAGGGAAAGGGAAAGGACAAAAAATTGCAATCAGGGATATCAGAAAACGCATGGGACCCCTCCAAAATGGTTTGGGCAGAATGGGCGCAAGCATATCAGATTTATGGTGCTGACCAAGGCCGTCAGTGTCCCGGGCTTTTTGCGTTGCGACACAGCAGTGAAGCCGCTATAGACCCGGCCTAGGCACCTGTAGCTCAGCTGGATAGAGCGCTGCCCTCCGAAGGCAGAGGCCAGAGGTTCGAATCCTCTCAGGTGCGCCAATTATTTCAATGACTTATGTGGATTTCTAGATTTGGCAATCTTGTGCAGGAAGCACATAGGAAGCACGGCGAAGGTAAACTGGGAATGTCCGAAGCTCTGTGTATGGGGTTTGGCCCATGCGGTTAAAACGGGTCATCTGTTGAACCGTTCCGGGTATAGGATAGCGAACCGGTTTCGTGCCGCAACCCATTCTCTGACACATCGACCGGATTTTTCGAAGTTGCGGATGGCCAGATAGATCAGCTTTGTTGCAGCATCATCGGTTGGAAGGCCGCCGCGGGTTTTGGTAGTTTTCCGGATGACCCGGTTCAGGCTTTCTATGGCGTTGGTGGTATAGATGATCTTGCGCACATCCGGGGGAAGGCGAAGAACGGGATCACCTCCTGCCATGAACTTCGTCCCTGTTTCCGGACACTGGGGTACTTTACCCCTGTCCATGAAAGGGGCACGAAATGGGACACCATCGACGGAACTATACGGACGAGTATAGGGCAGCGGCGGTTGAGCGGGTTTATGAACCGGGCGCGACACAGGGCAGCGTTGCCAGGGAGCCTGGAATCACCGGCACGCAGTTGAAGACCTGGCGGCTTGAGATCGAAGCGTTCGGCTCAGCTGAAGCCAGGCGGCGGCGGAAGGCGGATGCAGCGGAACCGGCCCGTCTTCGCAAGGAGAACAGGCGCCTGACAGAGGAAGTGGAGATTTTGCACAAAGCATCCGCTTTTTTCGCGACACGGGCGGTGAAACCATGACGAACAAGCGCAGATTCGTCACTGCCCATAAAGCTCGATACGCGGTTTCCACGCTTTGCAGGGTTCCGGCGATTTCCCGGGGCCGGTTTTATGGTTTCCCGGCCGGCCAACCGGCGAGGGATCAGCGTAAAGCAGATCGAGACGTTCGGGATCCGGAACTGCCGCCCAGGATCAAGACTTTCTTCAAAGCCGGCAGGAAATGCTACGGATCAAAGCGGATCCATCAGGACCTGGTGGCCGATGGCGAAACCGTCTCCGAGCGGCGGGTGGCGCGGATCATGAAGGAAAACAAGGTGTCTCCACGCCTGAACAAGCGCCGCAAGCCCGTGACAACGGATAGCAATCACAAAATGAGCCCATCGCCAAACCTGTTGGAACAGGAGTTCCACCGCCTCACCCCCAATACGGTTTGGTTGGCCGATATCACCTGTATCGATACGGATGAAGGGTGGCTCTATCCGGCCGGCGTGAAAGACATGGCCACGCGGGAAATCGTTGGTTGGGCGATGGAGGATCACATGCGGGCCGAGCTTTGCTGTGATGCCCTGACGATGGCCCCGGGGCGCAGAGGCCCTGTTCCCGGTCTGATCCACCACTCCGACAGGGGGAGCCGGTACGCCGGTGGCGAGTATCGCAAGCTGATCGAAAAGGCAGGGATTGAGCAATCCATGAGCCGCAATGCGCATTCCGGTCTATCCGGCCGGTCATTCCGACAACATCCGGCCACCTAAACCGGGGCATCCGGTCACTTTTGGCGCGCCGCGTTGAGGCTTGAGGTTTTAACTATCATTTCGCGGCGGTTTCGTCACCTGATTTGGCCTCCTGCTTTCTGAACGATTGGCCTTCCAGCTCTGTTGAATGTCATTGAGAACTGACCCGGTATTGTCACCGAGATTTGACCCGCCTTTATTTTTTATCAGCAGTTACGTTTTGGTCAATGTGGTGGCCTCCTTTGTGGTTTTCCTTGCAGCCTCTGAACTGGCTTTGAAGCGGTAGCTGTCGTTGCCAGTCTCGAGGATGTGGCAGCGGTGAGTGAGCCGATCGAGGAGTGCTGTTGTCATCTTTGCGTCGCCGAAGACCTGCGCCGGTATTGCCAAGTTGTTGGCGGCCGCTTGTGAGGCATTAGAAAAGGCAGGGTTATGCCGCCATTTCGGCGGTGTAATCGGCCCAGAGGCTGAACGCATCGCTGCGGGCGTGGCGGTATGAGGTTGCGGTGAGTTGATAGCGGCGGGGACGGAAAATCAGGTTGATCCGGTCATACGCAGACAGAAACCTCTGAGCTTGTCGGTGGGATTTGAACCGCCCGAATATCTTCTCCCGTTTGCGGGTCGGCCGGTGCGATACTTCGACCGCGTTGTCGAGGCCTTTGTGGGCGCGATGGTCAGCGTCCGGGGCCAGTGTTTTGATCGGCTTGATGCAGCTGCGCAATTTGTCGGTGATGACGACCCCCGGTTCGCCGAACCGGGCAACCAATCGTTGAAAAAACCGCTTCGCCGCTTTGGAATTCCGACGCGTTTGTACAGGAATATCAAGAACATCTCCATTTGCGTCGATTGCGCGCCACAGCCAGTGCCTCTTGCCACGGATCGTGATTACGACTTCATCCATGTGCCACTTGTCGTTCGGTCGCGGTCGATCCCGGCGGATGCAATCTGCAAAGTGTTGAGCAAAGCGATTGACCCACAGTCGGACCGTTTCCCGGCTGACAATACTACCCCGCGCAGCCAACAAGTCCTCAACATCAGCCGGGCTCAGCGCGAACCGGTGGTACGCCCAAACAGCGTACGCAATGATCTCACGCGGATAGCGGAAGCCTTTTAGGCGCGGCATAATGGTTGGGATGCTCATAGGATCAGTCTAACCTGATCATAACCACCGAACAACTTGATGAGTTGGACGGTTCCACCCACCGGCATCGCAATGTGCCAAAGTGCTGGGGTATGAACCAGCTTTGAAAGGAACCGCCCAGATGGAAATTACAACGATAGGGATCGACATTGCAAAGTCAGTTTTCCAGTTTCACGGGATCGATGCGACAGGACAAACCGTTCTACAGAAGAAGCTTCGCCGGAACGCAGTCCTAGATACTCTGGCTAAATTGCCACCTTGCCTGATCGGCATTGAAGCCTGTGCGACGTCCCACCATTGGTCGCGTGAGATCACAGCACTCGGCCACGAGGTGAAGCTCATCCCTCCCGCCTATGTAAAACCATACGTGAAGCGACAAAAGAATGATGCGGCGGATGCTGAGGCGATCTGTGAGGCTGTTACGCGCCCGAACATGCATTTTGTGGCCATAAAGAGCGTGGATCAGCAGGCAGTTATGATGCTGCATCGGGCGCGCGATCTTCTGGTACGGCAACGCACGATGCTGATAAATGCGCTGCGCGCCCACATGGCTGAGCTGGGGATCATTGCGCCTCAAAGGCCAGAAAATATTTCCCGATTGCTGCTACAGCTTGAAGAGGGTGCCAATGAAGACATCCCACAAATAGCGAGAACCGCTTTGCTGAGCCTGGCCGATCAGCGCGCAAACCTGAACCAGCAGATCCGCGCACTTGATAGTGAGATCCTTGTGTGGCACCGCCAGAACGATACCAGTCAGCGCCTGGCAACCATTCCAGGAGTTGGCGTGCTGACAGCGACAGCCCTGGCAGCTTCTGTCACGGACCCTTCGCAATTCCGGTCCGGACGCCAGTTCGCAGCCTTTCTCGGGCTGGTCCCCCGGCAAAACTCTTCGGGCGGAAAAGAGCGGTTGGGGCGGATTACCAAGATGGGTGATGGTTATTTGCGCAAACTCCTGGTGGTTGGGGCAACGGCCATTCTCAGGCATGTTGCTGATACACAAACCCGCACCGCTGCCTGGATCCGCAGCCTGCTGGAACGCAAGGCACCGCGATTGGTTAGTGTCGCAATGGCCAACAAAACTGCGCGGATCGTATGGGCGCTCCTGGCAAGAGGAGGAACGTACCAAGCCACATAAGCGCGCTCGGAAGACCGAGCACCAAAACTGCGCTTCAGGATGCAAGGGCAATAGACGTGATGATGATCAAAGCAAGCCGCAGTCAGAACACCCCGAGGTATTGCCAGGATACAAGTAGTCCGGCAACTTGATAGGGAACTGGCACGCGGACTTCATCAGGGCCAGCGGCCTTATTGCCGCAAAAACAGGCCGGACACATGACCGCA
>CBDBLS010000019.1:0-22145 GCA_965207105.1 Roseovarius sp.
CCTGCGGTTTCCCCGCGCGTTTCGGGAGGGCATTTCGTTTCGGACGGAAGGGCATTTCGTTTCAGATGACCCGTCGGGAAAAATTTCCTGAATGGTTGCAATCGGTTGTCGGCGGCGGAAATCTGAAACGAAACGAAATGCAAAAAAACAGCCACGCAGACATTGGGAAGTGCGGCGGATGACACCCACTCGCCGTCCCCGCCGGGAAGGACCCGCGATTTCGTGAGAGAGGGAGCGGCATCCGGTGGCAGCCAACATGCCGTTGGCAAGGCGTTCCATTCGCTCCCGGCGGCGCGCCGCAGCCTCTTTCGGGGGAAGGGGTGGGCGGAGCCCCCGAAATCACCGGGCGGGTCAGAACTGTACGGTCGGGCGGATCAAAGTGCAAGCACTCTCGACATCACTGGCTGTTCGTGGGTTTACCTCGTCGGATCAGACCATCGACTGACCTTCGGGATTTTACGGGACGCATCCTTGCAACGTGCAGGCCGCCGGACACCCGGGTTTCCTATTGAGGCGGTCAGCCACAGGTTTCGCGCGTGTTGCCATGGTCTGTACGCAGCGCCCGAGGCCTTGAAGGGAGTGAATCCGCTGGACGTGACGGCTGTGAAGAGGGTTGGGATTCAAACACATTCGCGCCGGATGAGCGTCTGTCACAAGCCCGCACCGGTGACCGGGCCGGAAGCCAGGGTCTCCTGTCGCATGGTCACGGCGCTGTCTCTTCCGGGCTGCGATACCGCCGATCAAGATTGCTTTTCCAGTCCTTTATGCGGCGATCCTTATGTGCAGTGCTGAACCTGCACACCAAAGTCGTGGTTGTGATCGATGATACCCTGACAGAAACTTGGGCGCGTGTGGTGGTCTCCACTGACGCCGGTCGGTTGTACGCAGAGCATGACATCGCCACTCCGCTTGATACGCGGGAACGCGCTCTGCGTATCAACGCCGGGATAGGAGCTTCGCCGGGCGAGACAAAGGGCGAGATGATCCGGGACGCCGTGCATGGGGACGGTGACGCATTGGAAGAGATCACCGGTCGGATGGGCATGGCCTGGCCGACGGCCCCGGACAGCACGGTCGGAGTGTGCAACGCGCTGAAGGGCAATGACGGGGCGGTGCCGATTGATATCCCACGTGACCGTGACGGCAGTTTTGAGCCGGAACCTATCCGGAAAGGCCAGACCCGGATCGACGGGATGGATGACAAGATTACCGGGCTTTATGCGGCGGGTTTATCAACCCGTGATATCAGCAGCGACCTTGAGGAAGTCTATGGGTTACGGGTCTCTGCCGACCTGATCAGCCGTGTCTCCGATGCTGTTCCGGAGGAAGTGTCGGACTGGCAAAACCGGGCTTTGGAGCCGGTTTACCCGATCGTTTTCCTTGATGCCCTGCGTGTTGAAATCCGCGATGCCGAGAGCCGTCAGGTCAAGAACAAGGCCGTATACGTGGCCCTGGGCGTCACCCCTGATGGTGAGCGTGAGGTTCCGGGCCTGTGAATTGCCGCCAATGAAGGGGCCAAATTCTGGCTGTCCATTATGAACAATCTCAGACCGGGGGCTGGAGGACATCCTGATCGCCGTTGTGGATGGCCTCAAGGGTTTGCCTGACGCTTGTCTTATGACTTTCCCTGGGTTTCATGCGAAGTTTGAGTTTTCAAGTCGCCCTGGAGACGCGCAAGGCAAGCACAGCGCTTCCCTGGCGCACATGACCAGATCAACGACATCTTCCGTCCCGCCGCCACGCACGTACAGATGCTTTCTGCCTCCGGGCAGACTATGCCGCTGAGAGGGCAGCTTGAAGTCTGCGGACATGGCTTTTCAAATTTACGCCAATCAACTTGGCAATGCCCCGTTGACAGGGACTTTCCCTGACCCGTGGCGCGGTCAATCAATCAGACACCATCAGCCCGCCTTCGCGGCCCTCAATACCCCCCTGCGGGGGTGGGGGACCGGCACCCATCCTCTCGCCCCTGTCCAGCGGGCAGTATGTCGCGTGCACCACACCAATTCAGCTATTTGAACCTGCCCTCATTCAATCGCCAATACGCATCAGTGCCCTTCAAGCCACTGTCGTCCACGATTAAATCGAATGGTATTTTGCCATCTCCGCGACGCGCGGTGGGGTCCGCGCCCCTGTCGAGCAGGGCGTTGACCGTCTCGGCGGTGTCAGACAACGCAGCGTAGTGCAGGGGTCACCCGGTGCACAAAAGCAGACACCAGGCGGCTCAACGTGAACGACTGCAGCGCGACAAACGACACCCGAATGGGCAGATCGGCGCGGCCCTGGGCAGGGCATGAGACAAAGGACGGGGCGCGGTGACACGGCCATAAGGCCGGGTCAGGGGCCAGTGTTGATCGTCAGATGACTTTGACCTTTCCGTCAAAAGCTGGCCTTATTCTTGAAACTATGATCGACAGTCGTTGAAGTCGTCATCGAGAATAACAGGAAGCTCATAGGAATTGGCACGTAGAACTGGAAAAACGCTGGAAAAGTGGGAAGTGGCAATTGTGAAAGCGATGCTACAGAAGCACTACGTCCCGCAAGACGTTCACGCCTATTTTTCAAGACCAACACGCTCCGTTAACCAAGCTCGGATATCCCAAATCAAAGATGGGAAGTTGCATGCGGCTATCAAACCGGCAAGTGACGTCGAGCTGGACGCTTTTCTGAATGCATGGCCGGACATAGACCCAGCAACTGGGCTTCACCTCAAAGGCGATGAGTTACTAATCAAGGCTCGGGAAGCGATGATAGCGGCTGTTCATACTTTTAACAGCGCCGGTTTGTTTTTCCGCGCAGAACTGTTCATCGTCACAAGTGTCATTGCATGGACGTATCTGATGCACGCCTACTACAAGCGGGAAGGCGTGGATTATCGGTACAAGAAAGCAGGGTCGTCCAGAAAACGAAGCATGGTGCCGACAAGTATTGGGAACTAGGCCAATGCCTTTCTCATGGCGGGTGTCCGATTGAAAAGGGCGCTGTTGATAACCTCAACTTCCTCACGGAAATCCGGCATGAGATTGAACATCAATCGACTGACCGGATTGACGACGCTCTTAGCGCCAAGCTGCAAGCGTGTTGCATCAACTTCAACGATGCGATCAAGACCCTATTTGGCAAAGAATTCGCATTGGAAAAGCGGCTGCCTATAGCACTTCAATTTGTCACCTTCGATGGAGGCCAGAGGGCCAGTTTGGTCGGTCAGGATTTGCCACCAAACGTGGTGACAGCAATGGATGACTTCCACAATGGTTTGACTGATGCGGAACAAGCCGATCCTAAGTTTCGCTATCGCGTGGCCTTTGTACCAAAGGTGGCAGGCAAGGCGTCAAAATCTGACTTGGCTGTTGAGTTTGTTAAAGCTGGTACGCCGGAAGCAGTAAATGTTGAGAGAGTGCTTCTGAAAGAAACAGAGCGACCAAAGTATCGCCCTACAAGGATAGTTGCCAAGGTGAAGGCGGCTGGCTTTACACAATTTGCAATGTTCGATCATACGCAGCTCGCAAACCAGCTCGACGCTCGTAACCCGGGGAAGGGATATGGCGTCGAGGTTGCCGGTCAGTGGTATTGGTATGATGGATGGTTTGAGAAGATCATGGAAAAACTTAATGAAGGATGGACCCGTTAACAAACGGCAGCCTGGCTTTCGTCACGAGTCAGAAATGCTTGACGATTGGGTCAGCGTTGTGTGACGCGCCCCATTGATCTGGTTCTGAAAATCCAATGCATCGAGTCAAAGATGGGCGACGTTCCACACAATTGTTGAACGTCAGATGAAATTGACCTTTGCGTCATCAACTGACCCAGCGGCCGCGAACCGGTTGTTTGAACTTCGTCCCTGTTTCCGGACACTGGGGTACTTTACCCCTGTCCATGAAAGGGGCACGAAATTCAGGTGGTGATCAAATCCGCCACCGACTTCCCGGCTTACGGCCAGGCCCGCACCTCGAACGAGTTGCGCAAGTCGGGGGTGTTTGTATCGCCATCCGGGGTCCGCTCGATCTGGCTGCGCCATGATCCGGCAAACTTCAAAACCCGGCTCAAGGCACTGGAGGCCAAAGTGGCCGCTGACGGCGGCATCCTGACGGAGGCACAAGTGCAGGCACTGGAAAAGAAGAAGCTGGATGATGAGGCCTGCGGTGAGATCGAGACTGCCCACCCTGGCTACCCGGGTTCACAGGACTGGAGGCTGCACTATGCCGTGACGCTGAAGCTCTGGCATGACCGTTTCATGGTGCGCAAGGATGAGGTCGAGGCACTCTATGACGCGGAGTTCGTCCGCATGTGGCGCTATTACCTGAAAGCCTCTGAAATGACATTCCGCTACGGGCGTCAGGCGGTCTTCCAGATGCAGTTTTCACGTCAACTCGACACAATTCCGCGGACGCGACGTTATATTTACCCATAACCGGTTGTGGTATACTCCCGCGCCCGAATTGACCTGAAGATTTGAGGTCAGATCAGTTTGTATTCCTTGAGAGAAACGATCCTGAAACTGTCGGTAACAGTGTCGCGAAAATCGCGCCATTTGTCGGGCAGGGTTTGGCGGAAGAAGTTGAAAATGGCCTCGGTGAACTGATCGAATGTGGCGTAGTGACGATTGTGGGTGATCCATTCGTGCATGACACCCCAAAGGCGCTCGATCGGGTTGAGATGCGGGGCGTATGCCGGCAGGAACTTCAACTTCACCCGACGTTCGGGGCTGTGCAGCCAGGGCTGGAGTATCCTGGCATGGTGATAACGCGCATTGTCGACAAAAACATGGATGGTCGTTTTGGTTGGATTGTTGCGCTCCGGCTTTTCCAGCATGGCCCGTGTCGTTTGGACATTGATCTTCTCGCCTTCCACAAAAGTAAACCGGAACGTTTCAGGATCGAGCGCGCCCTGAATATTGAGGCGCCTGCGCCCCGATGTTGCCTTCAGGGCCGTCTTTTGCCCCTTCGGGAACCAGCCATGGGCAGGACGGCTCCGATGCCCGGGATGCACAGCATCGGAGAAGACCACCATCCCATCGGCTGCAGGTTCGGCCATCAGGGCCTCATACATGGCGATAAACGCCGCCTGTTTGACTTCATCGGCCTGTGCAGGCAGCAATCGTGGCTTTTTATACTCAAACCCCAGGCGGCGCATCAGTCCGGCGGCTCCCGGGGAACTGTAGCTCTGCCCGTATTCCGCCGGAACATACGCACAGACCTCGTCTACGTTCCGTGCCGGGTTTTTGGCAAAACGGGCTTTCAAAGCCCGTTCGTGCGTAACACTCAAGTGTCCCTGCCGCTGGCTGTAATGCTTCAAGCCAAAGAACGACAGCCCCGCACCGGAAAAGGCAAACTGCCACTCCGTCAAAACCGTCGGGCCAATATCAAGTATCTCGCAGACCAATTTGGTATCATAGCCCGCATCCAACAGCAGAAACGCACGGGCGCGCTTCCAGACAAGCGCTTCAACCTTGCGGCGGCGGCAAAGGGCCTCAAGGGCCAGGCGCTGGTCGGCAGAGAGCGAAACCGTTTTGTGGGGCTTGTTCATGCTCTCAAAGTGCGTGCTGTGATACGTATGACCATGCGGCAAATTGAATCAGCCTCTCTACAAAATTTTCAGGTCAATTCAGGCGGAGGAGTATAATACCAGCGGCCTTAATGTCTGACTCACTTTTGTGATTTCAAATTTACTGCATTTCTGAATCAATGGCCTCCGGAAGCAAGGAGGTGCTCATGGGTGGGGCAGTCAAGATTACGCGCACAGATATGTCCGCGCAGGATTTGCGTTGTGCTGCAAAGCGAACCAGGGATGGTCGTGTTGTCCGTCGAATACTCGCCATAGCGCCGGTGCCTGACGATGTGGACCGCGCAACAGCGGCCCGTAGCAGCGGTATGGATCGCCAAACTCCCGGAGACCGGGTGCATCGCTGCAATGCAGAGGGCCCTGGTGGGCTTTCTGATCGGTGTGGCAAGGGTGCAAGGCCACGCCTGTCCCTGGAGCAACAGGCGCTGTTTGTGGCTTGGGTTGAGGCCGGGCCCGACCCGGCAAAAGATGGCGCAGTGCGGTGGCGCTGTGCCGATTTGCAGGTCCGCGTTGAAGAAGAATTCGACGTAAAGCTACATGAACGTACGATTGGCAAGTATCCAGCCAGGCATGGTTTTCGTCGCCTTTCTGTGCGCCCGGAGCATCCCGGAACTGATCCCGCTGCACAGCAGGCTTTTAAAAAAACCTTGCCAGCCTCATAGCCGATACCCTGCCAAAACATGCAAAGGGGAAGCCGCTTGAGGTATGGTTCCAGGATGAAGCCCGCGTCGGGCAGCGAGGAACCCTCACCCGCAAATGGGCCAGGCGTGGAACCCGCCCGCGCGCACCACGTGATACGCGCTGCAAATGGAGCTGTATCTTCGGCGCAGCCTGTCCTGCCTGTGGCACGGCGGCCGGGCTGATCCTGCCTTGCGTCAACGCCGAAGCAACGGGGCTGCATCTCGATGGGATCGCAAGGACAATCGCACCCGGCGCACATGCCTTGCTCATCATCGACGGGGCTGGTTGGCACGGAGCAAAATGCTTGCAGGTGCCAGATAATACTACACTCGTAAAACTGCCCCCATACTCACCGGAATTGAACCCAATGGAAAACGTCTGGGCCTATCTGCGGTCGAACAAACCCGCTATCCCTGTCTTCGACACATATGAAGAAATCCTCGAAAAATGCGCCCGGGCCTGGAACTTCCTTGCGAACGACCCTGAACGCATAACTTCAATCACAGATCGAGAATGGATAAAGGTCAATTAATCGGGCCGTTGGTATCAGAGCCATTGGTATCCAGGAATTGCCAAGTTGTTGTTCGTGGCGCGCACTTCGCACATGTCTGAATGCTTGGGCCGTCATTTCAGCGGTGTAATCTCGCCAAAGGCTGAACGCATCCGAGCGCGCGTGCCGGTATGAAGTTGCCGAGAGTTTGTGTCGACGGCAATCCGGATGTTGTAGCCAACGCCGATGCGGCTTGATGAATGCATCGCGCGGGCGTCCGGGTCCGTCAATGATATCTGATCCTCACCGCTTGCTGCCAGTTCCGCACTGTGCTCATCCAGACGCGCACGGCGTTCTTTGATCGCGGCAATTTTTTCTTCCAACTTTTCAACCTTTGCAGTGGGAACCGTGTCGTCCTTGTCTGCGTCATCAAGCTGCTTGAGACAGCGATTGAGCCGCTCGTCGCTTTCCGCCACGGCCTTGGCGATTTTAGCCTTCGTGAAGTTGCGCTTGCGGCTGTTTACAGCTTTCAGGCGGGTTCCATCGACCGCGATCAACGCGCGGCCAAACAGATCAAGGCTGCGACAGAGAACCACAAACTCCCGGAATACCTTGCGGAAAGCTGTTCTGTTATCCCGCCTGAAGTCGGCAATGGTTTTAAAGTCGGGCTGCAATTGCCGCATCAGCCAGATAACTTCGAGGTTACGATGCGTCTCAAGCTCCAAACGGCGGCTGGAACGAACCCGGTTTAGATAACCATAAATATAGAGCTTCAGCAGATCGCTGGGATCATACCCCGGCCTGCCGGTGGCCATAGGCAGGGTTCGACCAAAGCCAGCCGTTGCAAGATCAAGGCTATCAACGAAGGCTTCAATAAACCGAACCGGGTTATCTGACCCCACATAGTCGTCCACAGCTTCAGGCAACAACAAGAGCTGGGATCGGGAAATTCCGGAAATATGTGACATGACCAAAAGTACCACCAAAGCCACTCCAGGGGAATCCCATTCGGGTTTTCACACGGTCTGGGGTGTTTTACGAGGCCGTTGCCCGGGTGCCGGAGGGGCGAAAATTTTTCAACAACGAGGCTGTGGCCGTTCCGGCGATTGGTGAGGCAATGCTGAACGGTGAGCTGGAATATCACAAGGGCAATCATGCGGTGGCGTATAATCATCTGCGCGAAGCGGTGCGGCGGGATGATGCGCTGGCCTATTCAGAACCCTGGGCCTGGATGCATCCGCCAAGGCACGCATTGGCGGCACTACTGGCAGAGCAGGGGCATTACGATGAGGCCGAAGAGGTGTATCGCACTGATCCGGGGCTGAATGAACAATTACAACGCTGTGCGCGGCACCCCGGCAATATTTGGTCTTTGCATGGGCTGGTGGAATGTTTGCGCCGCCGTGGGGAGACAAAAGAGTTGCCGGGGTTTGAGCAGCATCTGGCAGAAGCACAGTCGCGGACGGATGTGGCGATTACCTCATCCTGCCTGTGCCGGGCCATGACGGCCTGTTGTGGGGCGGGTTAGAGTATCGTTCGCCAATAATGAGGCTGAACGGGATTTGCGTATGGGCAAAGTGCGGCAGAAGATTTCGGGCTGCTTCAGGGCTATGCGGGGGCACAGACATTCCGCTGCCTGCGCACCGTCACATGCACCGCACAAAAACAAGGCCGGTCGGTCATTGAAACACTGATGAAATCGCCGGATCGTCTGATCAGCGCAATGCGCACCGGGCGGAAACAGGCGTTGAGCCGCGTGGGGAATTGTCCGAGGTGGATCTGCGTAAACGGCGCGGGGCTCTGAAGGACGGAATTTACGCCTGTCTCAAGGTGAACTGATCGATAACCCGCCAGCGAGCCGCCCATAGACCGCTTGCCCGACCAGTCCGCCGATCCGGTGGTCCTGCCCTGTCGGCTGTCGCGCGACGCCGCCGAAGCCGGACCGGACAGTCCGGGCGCATCATCAAGTTCGCGCATCAAGGGGAGACCGCCATCTGGACTGAACTGCGTGCCCGGAAACTCCAGCCACACCCGGCTGTCAAAACCCACCCGGCACCCCGCTCGGAACCCGCACTCGCATCGTCGTCACCACCCTGAGTAATGTGGCCAATGCCGCGATCAGGGACAGCGAAACCGGCGGTTTGCCCGGGGACTGCGGGTAAGGATCCCTCCAGCCTGAATCCCCGAAACGGATGATGAAATACGCCTGCAGAGACTTCCCGTGTATCCGGGGGTATATCCGCCCGGGTAAAGCGTCTTTGTTGAAATCATCGATTTTCAACCTGCTGATAACACGGTATAAAACCGCTCCAGATCTGCAGGGGACAAAACCGGCGGTGTGGCTGGCTGTGCGGTCAGTATGCTGCCAACCGGTCTCTCCCGGATTTCTCCGGAAATTCAGGGAAAAAAACAGGGGGAAAATTGCCCGGGTACAGGAACCTGTCTGTGGCCGTATCTGTGGCAGGGTGCAGGCCCGCAATTTCCTGCCGGACTCCTGTTCCTGTATGGAATGTTCCTGCGTGGAACGGACCTGCGGTCGGCGGACCATCCCTGCATAAAACCGCAGACTGAACCGGACCGCCGCGCCGGTTTTCACGCCCGGAAACGCTGGGCTCAGGGCACCGGTCAGGACGGCAGGCAGGCAGGGCTGTTCGAGGTGTCGTTCCCGGCCTTGCCTGCGGTGGCGTTACAGGGCGGACCGGTCCGGCACATGTCAATCCGGTGATCAGCCACCGGCATCCCGACATCTGTGCGGATGAAACCCGGGGTCGCGCAATTCCCCCGGCCCGGGCCGGAGCAGATCCCCGTCCCGGCAAAAATGGTGTTGCCCCGGCGAACAGGACGGGACCGGTAAAACCGGGTCCCCTGATCGGCGCCGGGACCTGCCGGACCTGATGCGCAGTACGGGTGCGGGAATTCCGCGTGCAGGGCAGCCGATTTCCGGGCACGGGGTTTCAGGACACGGGGTTTCAGGGCACGGGGACATCCGGCGGCAGCCGCCCGATCTCCGGAATGGGGGCAGGACCGGAGCACGTCCCGTCGCGCGCAGGGTTTTTTGCCGCTGGCCATGCCGGGATTCCTGCGGTTTTTTTTAACCGGCGGTATCGCGCAAATTCCGGCGCGACCCCTTCGGCGGATTCCCCGCGCGTTCCGGGAGGGCATTTCGTTTCGGAAAAATACCCGTTTCGTTTCAGATTTCAGTCGGGAAAAAATTGATCAATGGAGTCAATGTGTTGTCGGCGGCGGAAATCCGAAACGAAACGAAATGCAAAAAAACAGCCACGCAGAAGTGTGTAAGTGCGGCGGATCACACCCACGAGCCGTCCCCGCCGGGAAGGACCCGTGATTTCTGAACAACATGAGCGGCAGCCGACATGCCGTTGGCAAGCCGTTCCATTCGGTCCCGGCGGCGCGCCGCAGCCTCTTTTGGGGAAAGGTGGGCGGATACCCCGAAATCAGCGGGCGAACTAAAACTTTACAGTTGGGCGGATCACATTGCAAGCACCGGCATAATAACATGTCAGCAGGGCAATCGCATTTGGATTTGTCCTGCCACATCGAGGTTGAAACACCAGTGGCGCTGATCAGCGCAGGACATCTGGGGCGGGCGTGCCACTATGTCGGTGAACATTGCGCAAGCACGCTCACCGCGCCTATGGGGCCGCGTCCATGCCTCAAGAGGTGCGCGGTGCCAGCCGCGTTGCCGAGATTATCAAGGCAGAGGCCCTGCGTCGGATTGGCACCCGCGAGATACAGCGCCGGGGTTTGGTCGGTTTGCAATCTGCCAGGGAAACCGCACCGGCGTTTGCAGTGCTGGAAGGAGCAGGCTGGATAGCCCATATTCCCGGGACTGGACCTGGCCGCCCGGCCAGGGTTTATGCCGTCAATCCGAAAGTGGAGGCGATGGAATGAGCAGATGGTTGGCACTTGCGGGAGGGGGCAGTGACAGCACCACACCTCCATTTGACAAAGGAACAAAACCTGACAAAATTACCGAAATGCAACCTGAGGGTGGGTTTTGTCAGGTTT
Organism: Roseovarius sp.; assembly: GCA_965207105.1. Classification (GTDB taxonomy): domain Bacteria; phylum Pseudomonadota; class Alphaproteobacteria; order Rhodobacterales; family Rhodobacteraceae; genus Roseovarius. The sequence goes on from CBDBLS010000019.1 coordinate 10,763, forward strand.
TGTCGAACTGTCGAACCAGGGAAGATGCAAAACACTTCGGAGCCGGACGGGCGGATATGCGGCACGGCTTTGCTGTCAGCGGCAATCCCAAAACATGGACGGGCAGAATCGTGTCGTCGGCAGATCGGTGAAAATTGACGGAGTGGCAAAAACACGGCCCGAACGGGCGCATGTGGTGGGGGGTATGCGAGAACTGGGTGGCGGATTGCGAACATGTCAACGCTGCGAAAGCAGGTGACGACGAATGACGGGCTGAACTTCATCAAGGGATCACGGGCGGGCTGGCGATGATGCGCCAACGCTTGTCGTGATCGATACACTTGCGGGCGTGTATCCCGCAATGAGAATCACCGGGCCAAGGTGCGTCAGTGGTTCAGGCTCTACCGTGTGGAACAACCCGATATGGTCGACGCAATCCACCTTGCGCGATTCTACCTGTCCGAAGCTTCACGGTCGGCAAGTGACGCGATGGTATCGGGGGAAATCGACGCACAGGTGGAGGCGCTGTACCCTCTTTGGCAGGGCAATCGCATTTGGAAATCCAAGCCCTTCGCTGACGAACATAGCATGAACTTTTTGGCTCTCTCGTTGCGTTTGTGGTCAGGTCTTGATGTTTTTCAACCTCAATGTGGCAGGAGAAATCCAAATGCGATTGCCCTGCCCTCTTTGGACTGTTTATATCTGATACCCCTGTACACGACTCATGCGATTTTCTGCCTGATTTTGGGCCAGTGTCGGAAGGCTTGTTCCGGGTGGGTTCGCAAGAGCCTTCTGATTTCGTCGAGACCAATGCGGAAGATGGATTTTGCGTATCGCCCATGAGACTTTCGAGGCCGTTTCCGTGTTCCGGACCCGGTAGATGCCACCCTTGCAGCCCATGCCATGGCCAGGGCAGGGAGACCCACCAACAAGCTCAACTTTCTGGCGATCGAGAGACGGGTGTCTTCCAGGTTGAAACCCCTGGTCCTTGCTTCGGCAAACAAACATTCGATGGCCCAACGTTTGCGGTAGGTGGTCAGGGCGCGATGGGCGGGTCGGTTGCTGACAACGACAGGCAATTCCTTACCCTTGATGCGCCTGGCTGCGAAGTTCAGCCAGAGCGGCGCAGTGCCCCCGGCAGCCTTGAAGTGGGCCGTGAATGTGCGCGGGCCACGGCAGGTGCGCAGCAAGGTTCGCAGGCTTTGCCGGACGCCGTCCCCGCCTGTCACGTACCGGTTCGACTTCACGCGGATGATGAAAGGAACGTCCTGTTCATGCAGGAAAGTCAACCGATCAAGGCCGATAAACCCACGATCCGCCGGAAGGCACCTGATGCTTCCGGACCCGAACAGATCCAGACAGCGCTTCATCAAGGCAATGCGCTCCATGGTGTTGCTGTTGCCCGCCTTGCCCGACACGGTCCAGATCAGGGGCACGCGATAGCGGCGCGTGGCGACGGCAAGGACCAGAACGTTGATCTCTTTGCGCCCGATCTTCCGGTTCGTGCGATCAAGGCACGGATGCCGGCTCCCGGAGAGCCCGAGTATGCGAACAACAAGAGGGGCAGACCGGTCTTGCCCGAGGTTGACATGCTGAAAAACCGTCACGGGTTGGGGTCCGCCTGTGCGCGGTAGAAACAGCCTGTGCTACTGTTGCAAGATGGAGGGCAGCGGCCGTTCGCTTATTGGTGGTCCCACATTTGATGGGAACCCCGTTAAAAAACGTGGTCCATGGGTCGATGCGAACTTGAGAGTGGTGACGCCGCCTTGCGGTGATCCCGGTTGGGAAGATGACAGATTTGCATAACCCACGCCTTTCTGTTTCCAACAGGAGGATAGATGATGGCAAAGCAAAAGACCCACGCTGCTCCAGCGATTGAGACCGTAAATATTGGCGCTGCTGCGGTTGATATCGGCTCACGAGAGCATATGGCCGCGGTAAACCCTGACGTTACGGATGCACCCGTGCGCGCGCTTGGTACCTTCACCCATGACCTGCATGATCTTGCTGACTGGTTCAAGGCGCACGGCGTCACCGGCGTTGCGATGGAATCCACAGGTGTCTACTGGATCCCGGCCTACGAGATACTTGAGCAGCACGGCTTCGAGGTCATCCTGGTCAATGCGCGCTATGCCAGGAACGTGCCGGGGCGGAAGACCGACGTCAGTGACGCCAGCTGGCTGCGGCAGTTGCATTCCTACGGTTTGTTGCGTGGCAGCTTCAGGCCATCAGCTGAGATCGCCACCCTGAGGGCATATCTGCGCCAGCGTGAACGGTTGGTTGAGTATGCAGCCGCCCACATCCAACACATGCAAAAGGCGCTGATGGAGATGAACCTGCAACTGCATCATGTCGTCTCTGATATCACGGGCGTAACCGGCATGAAGATCATCCGTGCAATCGTCGAAGGCGAACGGGACCTGGACACATTGGCCTCTCATCGTGACGTGCGATGCAAGGCCTCTGTCGAGACGATCAAAGCCGCGCTCAATGGGAACGACCGGCCCGAACATATCTTTGCGTTAACCCAGTCGGTTGAGCTTTACGACTTTTACCAAAGCAAAATGTTGGAATGCGACCGCCACCTTGAGGCGATGCTGACAGCATTGGGCGCAGATACCGAACATGATCCAACTCAATTGCCGCGCCCCCGCACGGAGACCAGGCAGGTCAACACCCCTTCGTTCGATGTTCGAGCGGCACTCTTCGGTGTTCTCGGCGTTGATCTGACCGAGATCCACGGGATGGGGCCTTCGCTATCGCTCAAGCCGGTTGGTGAATGTGGGACTGACCTGCGCGCATGGCCGAGCGCCAAACACTTCACGTCGTGGCTCTGCCTTGCACCGGGCAACAAGATCTCCGGCGGCAAGGTGCTGTCTTCGCGTACAAGACGGTCATCAAGCCGTGCCGCAGCCCTCTTGCGATTGGCAGCTGTCACCATCGGGCGTAGCGATACCGCTCCTGGTGCCTTCTACCGAAGATTGGCGGCACGGGCAGGCAAAGCCAGGGCGGTGACAGCGACAGCGCGCAAGATCGCCGTTCTGTTCTACAACACCTTGCGACATGGCATGACCTATGAGGATCCCGGCGCATCACATTATGAGGAGCGGTACCGCAACCGCGTGCTCGGCAATCTCAAACGCCGCGCCAAATCGTTCGGCTATGATTTGCGCGAATTACCACCGGAAGCTGAAATGGTTGTTTCTTAGAGCCTGATTTAAAACCAGTTGAATGAATCCAGTAGGTTGTGATTCTGTTCGGTTTGATAGCTGAACGGAGATATTTATGGCCTGGACAGACCTCACCCGCCGCCGGCATGAGCGCGCAGGCGGCAGGTATGTAAGTGATTTGACCGATGCAGAATGGGCAATAATCGTCCCTTTACTCCCGGCGCGCAGAACAACGGGCAGACCCCGTACCATTGATTTGCGTGATGTGTTTGACGCGATCCTTTATATCGCGACAACCGGTTGCCAGTGGCGTATGTTGCCCAATGACTTCCCGTCGGTTTCCACGGTGCGTGGCTGTTTCCATTCATGGAGCAGGGATGGCCTGCTGGATGAGATAAACCGTGAGCTCGTCAGAAGCGCGCGGCTGGCTGAGGGTCGCAAGGCCCGGCCAACAGCGGGGGTCATCGACAGCCAGAGCGTAAAAACAACGGAAAGTGGCGGGGTTGGAGGCTATGACGCAGGTAAAAGGATAAAGGGGCGCAAACGCCATATCGTGACCGATACCATCGGATTGCTCATTGGCTTCGTAGTCCACAGTGCCGGTATTCAAGACCGGGATGGCGCGCCTGACGTGCTGGCGACTATCGCGAAGCGCTATCCCACGCTGCGTCATCTATTCGCCGATGGAGGCTACGCAGGACCCGTATTGCGAGACGCGCTGAAAGCCATTGGCTGCTGGACCGTCCAGATCATCAAACGCTCTGATACGGTCGAAGGGTTCGAGGTTTTGCCCCGTAGATGGGTGGTCGAGCGAACCTTCGCCTGGCTCGGACGATGCCGTCGATTGGCAAAGGACCGGGAGAAATCCATCGCAAGCGCCGAAGGGTGGCTGCTTATCGCCCACATCCGTCGCGTCACACGCCACCTCGCAAGGAATTGAAAGCGTTCAACTAGTTTTAAATCAGGCTCTTAGGAAGCGCTGCAATCGACGGTAGGTGCTTTCAACCCTGGCCTGCGTCGGCATCTCACCGCAAATGTGGCTCAAATTGACGGTTCGAACGCTGGCAATGCCAATCACCGGGAGGCAGAGTGTTTCGAGGTGACTATTGCCCAGCGACAAGCCATCGGATAGTTTCGCGGAGAGGGTGTCGATTGCTTTTCGGATCATGGGAGGCTCCATCGTAAATTGAAGAATCCCAATGAAAATCACAAATCTGCGCCCTCAACCACCTCTACTGTCGTGTACAGGGCTCGTCCGTATAGGTCCGTCGATGGTGTCCCATTTGGTGCCCCTTTCATGGACAGGGGTAAAGTACCCCGGTGTCCGGAAACAGGGACGAAGTTCTGTCTCGACAATTTGGTTGATATCTGGTTTTGCGAAGCCGTACTCGTTTTGGTTGAGACCGCCTATCCAAATGAAGACAAGCATTCATAATTCTGCTCGACGAGTGCCGATATCGTTCCTTGCGGCGCTGTCCGGCGCTTGCGGTTTGGTTTACGAAATCCTCTTTATTCGCCTGTTCTCGAATTACTTCGGCGACAGCTTTGTCATCACAGGCGTGACGTTATGCGCAGTGTTCTTGGGGATGTCTTTTGGGGCTTGGCGGAGCCTGCGGTTCATCCGATATCTTGCGGCAATTGAAATCATCATCGGAATCTACGCATTTGTCGCTGCGACAGTGTTCTCTGCTTGGGGGTTTGAAATCGCGGCGTTCATGGCACACCCTTGGATAAATGCTGCCAAGCTTACTCTGCTGCTGGGTGTGCCCGCCTTTCTGATCGGCACCTGCGTGCCACTCTTTTCAGTTTACGCCCGAGAGGCGCAGAGTAACGGCGCGCGAACATTCTCTCGCATTTATGGGTTCTATAACCTTGGGGCTTTCGCAAGTGTTCTTGCTATTGAGTTTCTGTTGTTCAGATTGCTGGGTTTGCAAGCAACGAGTTATGTGATCGGGTGTCTGAATCTGCTTATTGGTGGCCTCTTACTTGTTTGGCATCGACCTCCTGCGTCAGCTCCACTCCCGTTGGCTCTTTCTTGGCTCCAGTGGCGTGTAGCGTTGCCATTGTTTCTGGGCAGCTTTGCAAGCGGCGTGTTTCAGCTCTTTGTACTGCGGCTGTCGTTTTCAATCTTTGGCCCTTTGCATGAGAATTTTGCCATTATTTTGGCATCCGCCATTGCGGGCGTCGCCATCGGTTCTTGGTTGTCGCTGCGTCGGGCTATCCGATTTGCCGATAGCTTCTTCTGGTTGGCACTATTCACGCTGGTGTTTTTGATTTCTGTCCCCTTGCTAATCGACTTGTGGTCATCCGTTGCGTCTTTCGAGCCATCCGACTTTGGTGAGGTCATGATAAAGGCGCTGCTGTTATCTGGGTTTCCGCTTCCGTTGTTTGTGTGTTTCGGAGCGCTTGTGCCGCTGGCTATTTCGGCTCATGGACGTGATGACAATGGTCTTGCGGGAACGCTATTGGCAATTTCCAGCCTTGGAAACGGTCTGGGCTCACTGGTCATGTTCATGATCCTTTATCGGACCCTCACTCTTCCCCAGATTGGAATAGCAAGCGTAGTTCTCCTTTTGGGAGCGGGGTTTGTTGCGCTAAATTCCCGCCCTGCATATTTTAAGGTGTTTGGTGGGTGTGTGATAGCTGTCACCATGGGTTTTGCCGGATTTCAGTCCTGGCCGAAAGTTGAATTGTTGCTCGGATATCGCGCCCTTTTACATGGGGAAGAGGTGGCGCATAGAAAGCGGCTCTATGAGGATGCGATCGTATATCAGGCGTACGATCAAAATGCAGCATTGGTTCGTTTCAGCGACCAGAGTAGCTCACTTGTATTGAATGGCTACAAAAGCCTCGGGTTTGGCCCGCACAGTAAAGCAGAACTGCACGAAGTTATCGTTGGGGCGACGCCGATATTATTTGGGAAAGAAACAGGCAGAGCGTTGGTCTTCGGGCTGGGAAGTGGGATTACTGGCGGATCGACAGCGCGGTTTTATGATCACACCAAAATTGTCGAGATCAACCCGGCAATGTTGCACATGCCAAAGCACTTCACCCACGAAAACCAGAATGTCATGCAGCGTCCCAATGTTGATGTTGTATTGGAAGACGGGATATCGACACTTCTGACCCAGACCCAGGAGTATGATGCGATCATCAATACCGTGACCAGCCCTCAGTATTTTTCGGCAGCCAAGCTCTATACTCAGGATTTTTATGACATTGTTCGATCACGTCTCTCACCCGGTGGCGTCTATTCGAGTTGGTTCGATGTGAACATTGATCGAGAAGGTATATCGATCATGCTGAACACGCTTGAAGCGAGCTTTAAACATTGCCGGTATTTTCTGCTGACATCTGGCTATTTCAATGTTGCCTGCAGTGAAGCGCCACTGATTTATCACTCATCGCCTGAGACAAGTGCCCGAGTAAAAGGTTCCGGAGTAGACGAGCTTTTTGCACGATTTGGCCTGGGTGCAGGTTTTCAGGCAACGATGGCAGCCTTGGAGATTAGTTTCGAGCCGAGATTTATGGAGCGGAGTTCTGACTTGCTGAACACATTGGACCATCCAGCAATCGAGTTTGTTGTGGCCCGCGAGCGCGACGCCAGCGATACTATAGCGGCTTTGGGCGAGTTGATTGCCAACAATATCGAGTTTCAGCGCCAGACTGCGTTTGGCAGTCAAAAGTGGCGGAGCAATTGCCGGATCATATCACGGATGAGTGGACTTGAGTTCAGGGGATGTTGAACGTCAAAGCGCAGGCGCAAACCGCATGCAGCTATTGCCCTCATATCGGCTCTCGATCACGCGACCGGCATTGAGCTTGGCAGTATAAGTGCAGGTGAGCGTGATATTCTGGCGGTTGTGCCCCACCAGAATGGCCTGACCATATTGGTTGTAGCGATAGACTGGTGTGAACTGGGTCTCTGTTTCCTTAAAACTCCAAACGGCTTTGTCCGCCGTCTGAGCACTCGGTTTCCCGATTTGCGCGATGACGGCGTTGAGTGTTTGGCCGTTGAACTGCGCCTCACGTGCCGCACGGTTCTCGGGGCTTTCGCAGGCGGCGAGTGCCAGTGCACCTGTCAAAAGCAGTGCGGTGGTTTTGAAATACCTCGAGTTCATATCAACTGACCTTTGTTACTCTGTGGGCTCAACCTGTCCAATGCGATCACAAAAAGACGTTTCTGCAACCCTTGGCGTAAACCAGATGTAGTCATAATTTGTCAGGTTGCCTGCAGCGATATCCTGAAACGGTGTCAAGAATTCGGACAGTGTGGCATCGGTCTCGACAAGGGCAATCACTGCAACGTCTTCCTGCGGTAGATGGGTCGGAATGCCAGTGTTCTTACGCACATGTGAGGCTCCCACAATCAGCAAAACGCCATGTTTCGGATGTTTGTTCGCTTGTAGCTGTTCAACCATTTTCTGGTCACGGGCAATTTGCAGGCGCGCGAGGTCTCGGGCGCGTGTGTCTTCAATAAGGCCGCAATGCGCCTTGGTCATGTGCGTTTGGTAATATTCCAGGCGAACGCTTTCACTTTGAGTGCTCTCATCCTCGGTGAGAATAACCTGTTGTTCTGCCTCTGTCAGATCTGCACCGATAATGGCTGCCTTGGTGGTAAAGGCCGCATCAAACACAGGTTGATAGTAATTCCAGGAGGGCCAGTTACTGTCAGCCCAATTCAAGGCCAGACCGAGACCGAGGGCGTATTCCGGGGAGGCCTGCCGGTAAGAGGCGACAGTCTCAGCCTGTTCATGGCTGAGCATCTCGAAAGCGACTGTGGGATAGCGGCCTGCTTCGGCTAATGCACCGATCAGAAACGCCTCGCGCCCTTGATGGGCGTGGCGACCATGACGTTCGCCCACGAGGATGTAGGGCTTGCCCTGAATACCTGCCAGCATCGCCTGGAAGGCGACAAAACGTTCTTCGGAAACACCCCAGATAAGCCCGGAGAGCGGTTTTTCTTCCTCGGCCTGAGCTGGATTAAGCCCAAACCCAAGGGCCATGATCAACGCCAGAAGCCGCTTCATTGCAGCGCCTCCCAGGCTTTTGTGAAGCCAATGAGGGAAATCACTGGCTCAACCTCGTCCTGGCCTGCATCAAAGAAGGTGATTTTCATCTCACTACCCCGTTGCATGGCTTTGAGCAGTTGGGGCGTGAGTTTTACGCCTGCGTGGCAGCCTTCAGAATTGCATATCTCGAAGGGCAAAACAGTCTTTCGATTGCCATCGATTTGATATTGCCAACCCGTACTAAGCAGAATGCCCAATGGGAACGACAACAGAAGCGTCGGTTCCTCTCCCGCAAAGACTTTCATTTGCAGAATAAGCCGCCGGGTTGAGGGTTGCACAATCGTCTGAGCGATGCGGCAAGTTTGGGCCTCATCACAAGCCACACGCCAGTCGGAGAAGATTTGGGCTTCTGTTGTATCTGCCTCCTGAGCCACCACAATTGCTGTGCTTACAGCCAAGGCCACACTTGTAAACCAAATTTTCAACGCCAGAAGTTTCACCTTGTTTGCCCGTATGAAGTGTAAGAAATGCTCTCGAGTTCTTTAACGGGCTTTGAAGGCAGGGGCCAGATGTATCAATTGGGTGAAATTGAAGGTAGTGTCAGAGCGGCAATCACGGCAGCAACGCCTAATTCTATGCCTGGAAGTATGTTTCCAGTCGCCGCGTTTTTGACAAGTCTTGCTCCGACATATCTCACAGCGCAAGCCGTGGTCTCAGACGGCGGAACCGCCACAAATATCACCATTGGCACCTCTGGTCTTGTCACCGTGGATATCGCCCCCGCCGATACAGCATCAATCAGCCATAATACCTATTCGAGTTTCTCTGTGCCGACGGTTGGGGTCAATTTGAACAATGAGACTGTCAGAGCAGGTACGATTCTCAATGAGGTGACATCGGCCAATATCACCACAATCGAAGGACCGCTGACTGTCATTGGCCCAAAGGCGGATGTGATTGTGGCCAATCCCAACGGCATCACCGTGAATGGCGGGCGGTTCCAGAACACCGGCAATGTGGCGCTCACCACGGGCGTTCTGGGCAAAACTGCCAGTAATCAGGTAACCACGACCGTGACGGCTGGTGAGATCGCCATTGGTCCCGGCGGTTTAAGCGGTACGATGGAAGAACTGGCGCTGATTTCCAAATCCCTGCGCATTGATGGTCCACTTCGATTCGATCTGCCCGACGCACCCTCACACGCCAATATAGTCACCGGCGATAGTACGGTCAGCTTTGACAGGCTACGCGGTGGCTTTGGTCAGGACGGCAGCGGGTTGTTGCCCTGGGCGCTGACCACAGATCAAGGGAGTGCCGCGACAGATGCTGTGATTGTGGACATCACCAGCAACGAGTCTCTGAATGCGGGGCGGATCAGCGTCACGGTCACCGATCAGGGCGCGGGCGTGCGTTTCGCGGGCGATCAATTGGCCTCGGCAGGTGGGTTTCGCCTGACAAGCACAGGGCAATTGGAACTGGTGGGCAGCAGCATCACGGCGCAGGGCTCCGTCAATGTAACCGCAGGTGGTGTTGCGTTCACCTCCAACGACACATCCCGTGCTAAAATCACATCTGAAGAAAGTGGTGTGACCATCGCCGCGCGTTCGGGCGACATTGACCTCGGTCAGAGCCGCATTGCCGGGCGCATTGTGTCCTCTGACAATTTAGCCTCCTCCGGGGGTGTGACCTTGACGGCCACGGGAGATATCACGTCCGAGAAAGATGGTGACCGGCTTGCAGAGCTGGTGTCGGACGCGGGTGATTTGGCCAATCCGCAAAACACCAGCAATGTGGTGCTGACCGCAGATGGTGCGCTGCGATTTGCAGGGTTGAACGTGACCAGCACGGATGACTTTCGACTGACAGCCAATGGGGCCATTGCATTTTCAGAAGCAACGGGCGAAATCGGCGGGGATTTCCGGGCATTTTCGAATGCTGAGCTGAGCTTTGACGCCTCTACACTGACCGCACAAAGCGATATCCGCCTGGATGGCACCGAGCTACGCTTTGGCGCAGATGATGCCACCCAAGCAAGAACAGAACTCTTGGCCGTGAATGGCGGGTTCACCATGCGCTCCACTACTGGAGATATCCTGAACTTCGGCAGTCTCTTGCAGGGCAACACCATTGCATCTGACGACGTGGAGTCGCTTGGCGGGATGACAATTTATTCCGCAGGTGATTTTATCAATCGCAGCCTGTCAGTTGATCGTCTGGCCGTTGCCTTTGGCGAAGCAATCAAGCCTGTGGATGACACAGGCACCCCACTCGACACCAATATCGGCAACCTCTTTGTAGAGGCCGCTGGCGACATTCGAAACGAGACGGGGCGGCTCTTTTCAAATGCGGATATCACATTGAACGCGGGCGGCGACATTCTGAATGAAACGGCCTTCACCGCTGAGGCGGAGCCACTTTCCATTCAACGCTTCAAAGGGGGCCGATTTGCCAGCTCGCTTTTCCTGAAGCGCAAGCGCAGCACTGTCGTGTCAGGCGATTTTGGAGATCGGGCGATTTCTGGAGAGCAAGCCTTCATCCTGGGCGTTGGGGATGTCAGCCTTTCTGCGCAGAACATCCGCAGTGTTGGCGCGGATATCACCGGGGCCGATGTTACGATCAATGCCACCAGTGCGTTTCGAAACGAGGCGCGTCAGGTGGGTCAGTTCAGCTTCCATCAAAGCTGCAAGTGGTTTTGTAAAACCTCCGGATCATCCTCCTTGCGGTTTGTGGGGGGCACCGTCACAGCGTCTGACGCTTTGTCGATTGAGGCGGGAGATAAGGTGACCAGTCTGGCAGGCACCATGAGCGGTGCGACGGGTCTGACCATCACGGCACCGCTGATTGAATTTATCCCGGCGTTTTCGCCAACATTGATCGAACATCCTGCGGGGCTCACCGGGCTTTTCAGCGGACGGCGCGGCTATCTTACGCCAAGCTACATCTATGGTGCACTGCAATCCACCGGCGGGGACATTACGATCAACGGCGATGCCGATTTGGGCCAGGTAAACACCTTTACGCTCGGCGAAGTCGTGATCACCGGTACTGAGATTGAATCCGTGCCACCAACACCGCCTGAGCTTTTTGAACGCCGCCCCATTGGCCTCGTGTGGAATGTGTTCGACTGATGCGGGCCATGCTACGAAGCATACTTGTTGCTTTGGCAATGATCGGAGCATTGCCGGGGTTCGCTCAAGAACGAAACCCGGGGGATCGGCTGCT
>CBDBLS010000020.1:0-177270 GCA_965207105.1 Roseovarius sp.
ACCGCTCGAATTGTAAAACGCGGAGCAATATTGGGCCACAGAAGCGGCTGCATATCGCAGTTGTAGCGGAGTAAAAGTCCGCCAGTTTGTGCCCTTCGTTTATTCGGAGGGCGGGAGATGTATTCTGTGGATATTTATAGTCGTGTGCGCCGTGCTTGTTGAAGGACGGTATGTCTGGCCGAGAAGCGGCGCGGTTTTTCAACATGGCGTAATCAGGATCAGCACTCAGTTACCCCTGTTATTCTGGATGCACATGCAATTGAAAAGGAGACTGACCAATGGAATATTTTGCTGGTTTGGATGTGTCCATGGAAGAGACGCATATCTGCATTCTGGATCGTGAAGGGGCCCTTATTCGTGAAGGAAAAGCGAGCTCAACACCAAAAGCGATCGCTGACTTCCTCGCTTCTGGACCACCATGTGCCAAAGTTGTATTTGAAACGGGACGGATGGCACCAATGCTTTACCATGGGCTGACGGAGCTTGGTGTCCCGGTTGTTTGCATCGAGAGCAGGCAAGCATATCAGGCCCTTAAATCTCTGGCCGGCCACAAGACGGACCGCAATGATGCCCGCGGTTTGGCACACCTGGCGCGGACGGGATTCTACAAGCCGACCCATGTCAAATCACTGTCAGCGCACGCAATCCGGTCGCTGATCGCAGCCCGCAAGAAGCTGGTCGACAGGCGTGTGACGCTCGACAATCAGATCCGCGGTCTGGTCGTCGTCTTCGGCGTGCGGCTGCCACGAGCTTTGTCTCCGGCATTCAAAAACGCGGCGCTAAAAGTTAGCGATGGAGTGCCTGGCCTCCATGCCGCAATTTGCGGACTGTTCGCAGCACGCGAAGCAATCCTCGCGGCGGTTGCAGCCATTGATGGCGACATCAAAAAGATGACCCGCAAATCCGAAGTCTGCCAGCGCCTTATGACGGTACCAGGGGTCGGTCCGATCACAGCATTGGCCTTTGCCGCAGCAATTGATGATCCGTCGCGTTTCAGGAAATCGCGTGATGTGGGGGCGTATCTTGGACTGGTGCCGCGACGGCATCAATCTGTGAAATCGACTACACGGGCAGCATCTCAAAGCGGGGCGACGTGCGCGTCAGAACGCTTCTCTATGAGGCCGCCAATGTGATGCTGACGCGGTATGCCGCTCCGCTCAAATTGAAGACATGGGCCCTCGCAATCGGTGCGCGCTCAACGATGAGAAAGGCCCGAGTGGCTCTGGCGCGTCGTCTGGCAATCATACTTCATGCCATTATGCGAGACAAAACTGACTTCCAGTCCGCGTAAGGCTTACGAGGCGACAACGAGGATTCCTAAATCAAAGTTCCCATCTGGGACGATGCCCGAGGGAGGGCGTGAGACACGGCGCCGATTCTGTAGCAACAGCCAAGACCAACGGTATGATTGCGGTTTCAACATTGCCGACCCACACCCAGCCAACCCCATCATGAACCTCAGAGTTCGAAGAGAACAAAGGCAACCTCTGACATCAAAAGCAGGAAACTCAGGAAACACGCATTGACAGATTAGAGAACAAAGATCGTAAGACGATCGCGAAGATGCTGCGCCATGAACTTCCGCCTGGGTATCGTCGGTCGGAAGCGCCTCGGCGGCCAACGCTTGATGGTTATGTTGGTGTGGTCGATGAGATACTGCGCACAGACAAAGCCCTGATCAAAAAGCAGCGACACACGGCCAAGCGCATCTTTGAACGGCTGCGCGATGAGCATGGATATGCTGGCAGCCTGACCACGGTGACCTATTACGTGCGCGAGCAAAAACGGCGCACCAAAGAGGTGTTTGTGCCGTTGTCGCATCGGCCGGGCCATGCGCAGGTTGATTTTGGTGAGACGCTGGGCGTGATCGGTGGCGTGGAATGCAAGATCCACTTCTTCGTGATGAGCTTGCCACATTCTGATGCGGTGTTTGTGAAGGGATATCCAGCTGAGACAACCGAGGCGTTTTGCGATGGCCATGTGTCCGCCTTTGCATTCTTTGCGGCATTCCGCAATCCATTCTCTACGACAATACCAAGATCGCCGTGGCTCGGATACTCGGGGATAAGACGCGCATCCGCACACGTCGGTTTACGGAACTGCAGTCGCATTACTTGTTTGATGACAAGTTTGGCAGACCCGCGCGAGGGAACGATAAAGGCAACGTTGAGGGCATGGTTGGATACACCCGCCGCAACTTCATGGTTCCCGCACCTCGCTATGACAGCTTTGATGATCTGAACGCACATTTGGAAGAGAAGTGTTTAGCACGTCAGGCCGATACGTTGCGGGGTCACACCCAAACCATAGGCGCACGCCTGATGTCGGATTTGGATGCTCTGATGGGATTGCCCGTCGCAGAATATGAAGCCTGCGATCACGTCAGCACGCGTGCAACGTCGATCTCAATGGTGCGCTATCGCAGCAATGATTACTCGGTGCCAGTAGCCTATGCGCACCACGATGTTCATGTGCGTGGGTTTGTGCATGAGGTTATCATCGGCTGCGGCAATGAGATTATTGCGCGGCACAAACGATCCTACACATCAGCGGATATGGTCTTTGACCCATTGCACTTTTTGCCCCTGCTTGAACAAAAGGTGGGTGCCCTGGATCAGGCCGCGCCTTTGCAGGGTTGGCATTTGCCAGATGTATTTGCCACGCTGCACCGACTGCTTGAAGCCAGAATGGGTAAGCCGGGCAAGCGAGAATACGTTCAAGTCTTGCGCCTTTTGGAGACCTTCGAAATGGATGTTGTGCAAGGCGCAATCCAGCAGGCAATAGATATGGGTGCAATTGGCTATGACGCCGTAAAACACCTTGTACTGTGTCGGGTTGAGAAGCGGCCACCACGATTGGATTTGGACTTCTATCCATACTTGCCCAAGGCCAATGTCGGCACAACACGCCCATCCAGTTACATGAGCTTGATGGGAAGGACCGCGGCATGACCGAAGCCCCTCGGATTCTTCTACGGCATCATCTTAAACAACTGCGACTGCCAACGTTCCAAGGCGAGTATGCCAAACAGGCGCAGCTCTGTGCTGCAGAGAACAAAGATCACATCCACTATCTGGCGCGGCTGTGTGAGATGGAATTGATCGACCGCGAACGCCGGATGATTGAACGGCGCATCAAAGCGGCGAAGTTCCCCAGCACCAAGAGCTTGGATAGCTTTGACTTCAAGATCATGCCAAGCTTGAACAAGCCCCTGACGATGGATCTGGCACGATGCGATTACGTTAATCGCAGGGAGAACATCATCGCGCTCGGCCCGTCAGGCACGGGCAAGACACACATCGCCCTGGGACTTGGGCTGGCTGCATGTCAAAGAGGACTGAAGGTGCGCTTCACAACGGCTGCGGCATTAGTCCATGATCTGATCGAGGCTCAAGATGAGCGGAGATTGCAGCGCCTTCAAAAGCAACTGACCAGCCAGAACCTGTTGATCATTGATGAACTGGGCTTCGTACCGCTCAGCAAATCTGGCGCAGAGCTGCTCTTCGAGGTCATATCCCAATGCTATGAACGCGGCTCCATCATCATAACCTCGAACCTGCCCTTCGATGAATGGACTGAAGTCTTTGGCTCTGAGCGGCTGACCGGTGCGCTACTCGATCGTTTAACCCATCACGTCCACATCCTCGAGATGAATGGCGAAAGCTATCGGCTCAAACACAGTCGCAACAACCGAAAATAACCAGCCCGCAATCACAGTCAGAATAATGCTGGCCTTATGGCCAGCATGCGCTTTGGCACGCTTCAGCTTTGTGACGAGCACGCGTGCAAAAGCGCCACAAAAACATCAACCGAAGTGGCCCATTTTTACGCCGCGACATGGACCCATTTTACTCTGCGATTGACATGTCGAAGAAGTATCTGAAAGCGTAAGGGAAAACTTTGCGAGGAAAATAGCTGAACTCTCTGAGTAATGCTTGACTAGAGGTCATTTTGAAATTAAATTGAGCTTATGAGAAAGCTCGACACCAAATCCCGCGCCCTGATTATCCGCCTGCTGGTGGAAGGTAACTCCATCCGCGCAACATCACGCATTGCTGACGTGTCGAAGAACACTGTCACAAAGCTGCTTGAAGATGCGGGCAAAGCCTGCGCGGCCTACCATGACGAAAACGTCAAAGGTGTTGAGGCCAAGCACGTACAGGCCGATGAAATTTGGTCTTTTTGCTATGCCAAAGCAAAGAACGTAGAGGGCGCGAAAGCTGCCCCTTCCGACGCTGGCGACATCTGGACATGGACGGCAATGGATCGCGATAGCAAGCTGATGATTTCCTACACCATCGGTGATCGTTCTGGCGCAACAGCGCGTGAGTTCATGTTTGATCTGGCATCACGTCTTGCGACACGCATCCAGTTGACCACGGACGGTCACGGCGCTTACCTCAAAGCCGTTACAGACGCATTCTCCGGTGATGTGGACTACGCAATGCTGATCAAGCAATACGGAGACCCAACAGGGACAAAGGGCCATGAGCGCAAGTATTCTCCTGCAGAATGTACTGGTGCGATTAAAGAGGCAATCTTTGGCAAGCCTGACATGGACGAAGTTGGCACATCACACATTGAGCGCCAGAACCTGACAATGCGGATGGGCATGCGCCGCTTCACGCGCTTGACTAATGCTTTCTCAAAGAAAGCAGAGAACCACGCCTACGCTGTTGCTCTGCACTTCATGCACTACAACTTCGTTCGCACCCATAAGACGCTGCGCATGACCCCGGCAATGGCCGCTGGCCTTGTCGAAAGCCCTTGGGAAGTCGAAGATATCGTTGCTTTGGTCGAAAAGGCAGAAGACGCCGCACCTAAAAAGCGCGGTCCTTACAAGCCACGCAAAAAAGATATTTCAAAGTGACCCACTACCTCCGGTTGCCCTCCCAGAATCTGCCTCGGGGTCAGGCAATCCGTCCTTCGATCGGATGGGAATCCCCAACCGATTGAGGCCGGTGGCTGAACGCTCTAGATCGGAACAACCTGTTGACGCTCCACACTTAAGGCAGAGGGTATTAGCTGCCGGGTGTGATCAGGGCCTGTAGGATTGCTTTGGCGCTGTCCGAACTCCAGTCGGCATCGCCCCGCAGGCGGGCTATTTCATTGCCATCCGGGTCCACGATTACGGTGATCGGCAGGCCAAAGACGCCCATGGCGCGCCCCACATGTGACTTGGGATCGCGGTGCAGGGGGAGGTTATCGACACCGATCTCTTCAAAGAATTTTTTCATCGCTGGTCGTGCATTGCGGCCCGTCGCAAGGGTGACCACCTCAAACGTCTCACCGCCCAGTTCAGCCTGCAATTCGGACAGCATTGGCATCTCATGACGGCAGGGCGCACACCACGTCGCCCAGAAATTCAGCAACATGTATTTGCCGCGATAATCCGCCAGCGTGCCTTCGCCCCCTCCGGCGGCCTCAAAGGCAATCTCGGACACCGGTACAGCCGCCTCATGAAAGACCAGCTTTTTCATGTCACCGGCGCGCAAGGCCTCAAGCTGGGCCATATCGGTGGCGGTGGCGGTATTTGCACTAAGCCCAAGGGCCAGATAAAGGACGAGCCAACGTAGTTTCATCTTCCCTCCAAGGGGCAATCTTATGACCAATTCATCCTCGAACCAGATGTGGGGCGGACGGTTCAGCGCCGGGCTCGATCAGATCATGGAGGCGATCAATGCCTCGATCAGTTTCGATCAGCGCATGGCCGCACAAGACATCGCAGGCTCAAGGGCCCATGCCGCCATGTTGGCCGCCACAGGCATAGTCAGTGATAGTGACGCCGCAGCGATGAGGGAAGGCCTGCTAACGGTCTTGTCAGAAATCGAGGGCGGAGAGTTTGAGTTTTCCACCGCCCTGGAAGACATCCATATGAATGTCGAGGCACGTCTGAAGGCGCTGATTGGTGAACCGGCAGGGCGTTTGCACACGGGCCGGTCCCGCAATGATCAGGTGGCCACCGATTTCCGCCTCTGGGTGCGCGATCAGATGGACGCCGCGATCACTGGCATTGAGGCGCTTCAGGGCGCTTTGCTGGGTCAGGCCGAGGCCGGAGCCGATTGGGTGATGCCCGGTTTCACCCATCTGCAAACCGCACAGCCCGTCACTTGGGGGCATCATATGATGGCCTATGTGGAAATGCTGGGCCGGGATGCCTCGCGGTTCCGCGATGCGCGGACACGGATGAATGAATGCCCGCTGGGTGCCGCAGCATTGGCAGGGACGTCCTTCCCGATTGATCGCGACATGACGGCCAGGGATCTGGGATTTGACCGCCCCTGCGCCAACTCGCTGGATGCGGTGTCGGACCGCGACTTCGCGTTGGAATTCCTGCCCACGGCCTCGATCTGTGCCATGCACCTCAGCCGCTTTGCCGAAGAGCTGGTGATCTGGTCCTCGGCGCAGTTTCGCTTTGTCACCCTGTCGGATGCCTTTTCAACCGGCTCATCCATCATGCCGCAAAAGAAGAACCCGGACGCTGCCGAGTTGATCCGCGCCAAAGTGGGCCGGATTTTCGGGGCCAATGTGGCGCTGATGATGGTGATGAAGGGCCTGCCGCTGACCTATTCCAAGGACATGCAGGAAGACAAGGAACAGGTGTTTGATGCCGCCGACAACCTGATGCTGGCCCTGGCCGCAATGGGCGGCATGGTGCGGGATATGTCAGCCAATCGCGAGGCGCTGGCCGGGGCCGCAGGGGTCGGCTTTTCCACCGCAACCGATCTGGCCGACTGGTTGGTGCGGGTGTTGAACCTGCCGTTTCGCGATGCCCATCATGTCACCGGCACGTTGGTGGCCATGGCCGAGGAGAGCGGCGTCGACCTGCCCGACCTGACCCTGGAACAGATGCAATCCGTGCATTCAGGCATCAATGACACTATCTTTGCGGTGTTGGGGGTCGAAAACTCTGTCGCTTCGCGCGCCAGCTATGGCGGCACAGCCCCTGTGCAGGTCCGGGCGCAAATCGCCCGCTGGAAGGAGATTTTGGCATGAGAGGTATTCTGACGCTGTCCGTTATTGGGCTGCTGGCCGCCTGCGGTGCAGATGGAGATCCGGTGCGCCCCTCGGTGAATACGACCATCGGCGTCGGCACGGGCGGCGTGCATACCTCGACCTCGGTGTCGACCGGCAATGTGACGCTGGCTATCGGCCTGTGAGGTGGCTGTTTCTCGCCCTCGCGATCTGGGGCGACATTCACCCGATGTTCTATTTCTTCCAGTGGTTCGGGGAAAACGGCTATGACCTGATGGCCATGGTGGATGCCTGGCATGTCAACGCCGCAACCAGTGGGTTGGTCTGGGACCTGACCATTGCCGCCGTGGCCCTGACAGTCTGGGTGATCTACGAGAGCGTCAGACAACGCGACTGGCTGCGCCTGATCGCAATCCCAGCGACTTTCTGCATCGGGGTAAGCTGTGGGCTGCCGCTCTATCTGTTCCTGCGGATGCGATAAAGTCAGGCAATCCTCCAACGTCCGCTTTGCGGCGCGCTTTCAACGGCTGGTCGCAGCACTTTAGTCTTTTTTGAAAGCCGGAGTGTGCATCATGACGTGTCGTCAACGGACCTTTTACGAACCCAAAAGTCATTCAAAGGAAATGGTTCATGAATGATCTAGAATGTCATCGTGCCCATGCCATTCAGGGTAAGCTGCCGTTAAGCTGCAATGGCGATGTTCGAGCTTCCGAAAGATACGCTGCTTTCTGTCGAGCGGTATGTTGGATGACGGCAGCCCAAGAATGTGGCCTGAAAGCACAGGTGCCCACTTAGTGTCTGATTCAAAATGGGATGAAGGATTTCAATCTGTTGCAAGTAGTCGGGTCACGCGCCTGATGTGGGCGATGAGCAGCCAGGCCTCGGCGCTTTCGATGGATTTCTCCCGATCCTTTGCCAAACGACGGCAGCGACCGAGCCATGCGAAGGTGCGTTCCACAACCCATCTGCGTGGCAGCACCTCGAAGCCCCCGGCGGTGTCGGAGCGCTTGATGATCTGTAGCGTCCAGCGTCCGAGGCGCACGAGGGCACCCCGCAGCTTCGGCCCGGCATAGCCGCCATCCGCGAACATGTGGCGCGGTTTCGGGGCCTCACGGCGGAGCCTGGCGAAGACCCCGGGCGCACCGTCACGATCCTGAATGTTGGCCGTATGGACCTCGCATGCGATCAGATTGCCACAGGTATCAGTGATAATGTGGCGTTTTCGACCTTTGATCCGCTTGCCCGCATCGTAGCCGGAAAGGGACGTGTTTTCAGAGGTTTTAACGCTCTGGCTGTCGATCACACCGGCTGTCGGCTGCACATCGCGGCCTGCCGCGAGGCGCACGGCCGCGACCAGGTGGCGGTTGATCCGGGCCAGCAGGCCATCATCTCGCCAGAGGTGGAAATAGTAACGCACAGTCGAGACCGCAGGAAAGTCCTTCGGCAGGAGCGACCATGCGCACCCGGCGGCGGCAAGATACTGAATCGCATTCCAGACCCGACGCAAATGCACCTTTCGCGGACGCCCAGGGCGGTTACGGCCGGGTAACAATGACCGCACGATATTCCATTCCGCATCGGTCAAATCACTTGGATAGCACTTTGTTTCGCGCATATGCTGCGCACGGGTGAATTCAGTCCAAGCCATTGTGATCTCCGTTCAATTTCACAACCGAACAGAATCACACCCTGTTGAATTCACTCAACTCATTTCTGATCAGACACTTAGGGCCAGACGGGTTGTCCTGTCGTCACAATGCGGGTGTCGGACGTCCGGCATATGGATCTTGATCTTTCAGGCGGCGGCAGGTCAGTAAAAAACACGTCAACCTCTGCGAACGACGCGATCCTTGCCGGCGCTTTGCGCTCGAACTTCGACGTGTCTGCGGCCAGAAAGACTGTTTTGCTTCGGTTGATGATCTCCTTGCTGACGCCGACTTCCTGCACATCGAAATCGAGTATCTCCCCGTCTTCGTGCAGCGCCGAACACCCGATGACGGCAAAGTCGAACCGAAACTGGCCGATGGCCTGTTTGGCCAGATCGCCGATCAGCCCCCCGTCAGAGCGCCTCAGGTTGCCACCGGTCACCACAACTTCGATACGCTCGTTTCCGGACAGGATCATCGCGATATTGATGTTGTTGGTCACGACGAGGAGCCCTTCGTGATGCATCAACTCTGCCGCGACGGCCTCGGTTGTTGTGCCTATGTTCAGAAAGACAGAGCAATCGTTTGGGATTTCCTTCGCACAGGCGCGCGCGATGTCCACCTTTGACGACTGATTGAGTTCGCGCCGTTCATTATAGCCGATATTAGTGGTTGTAGACGGCAGGATTGCGCCGCCATGGACCCGCTCCAACCTGCCGGTTTCAGCAAGTTCAGTCAGATCCCTGCGAATGGTTTGCGGTGTGACACCGAAATGAGAAACGAGCCCTTCGACCGTCACAAGACCCTCGCGGCGCGCGATGCTGATAATCTCCGGTTTTCGCAGAATTTGTGCCATTGCGCTGTCTCCGTTCCCTTCCTGCTCGTAATAGCGCGAAAATGTTCGAATCACCAAATACTGCGTGAAATGGCCCACAAAAAGGGATGAGATGAGCTTAAAACACCCGGAAGTGGCAAGCATTCACCGGAAAAACTTCTCAAAATCAGTGCTTTGTTAGAAAGCGAACAAAATCGCACGTTCTTTCTTTCTTAAACGCGCGTATATTGTCACTAATTTGACAGCGGTCCGGAGGGCCGCAATGGAGGAGTTCAATGGATCCAGATTTCGATCTGTTGGTGATCGGTGGCGGAATCAATGGCTGTGGGATCGCACGCGATGCTGCGGGGCGCGGGCTGTCCGTTGCGGTTGCCGAGATGAACGATATTGGATCTGCTACCTCTGCGTCGTCCACCAAACTGTTTCACGGTGGCCTGCGGTATCTGGAGTACTTCGAACTCCGTCTGGTCAGAAAGTCCCTGATCGAGCGGGAAACCCTGCTGCGCGCGATGCCGCATATCGCCTGGCCGATGCGCTTTGTTCTGCCCTATCACCACAGCATGCGGTTCGATTCCACAACGCCGACATCAAAGATCCTGAATGCCGTTATGCCATGGATGCGGGGGCGCCGCCCGGCCTGGCTGATCCGCCTTGGTCTGTTCATCTATGACAGTCTGGCCGGCCGGAGTATTCTGCCGGGCACGCGCAAGCTTGATTTGCCGGGAACAGCCGAAGGGGCTCCGCTCAACCCGAAATTTGTCAAAGCTTACGAATACTCGGATTGCTGGGTGGAAGATTCCCGCCTCGTGGTCCTCAATGCGCGTGATGCAGAAGCGCGCGGCGCGACGATCCTGCCCCGCGAGAAGGTGATCTCTGCACAGGTGGCAGACGGATTATGGCTGATTGACCTGACGAACACCCGGACCGGGGCCAAGCAGACCTTGACCGCCAGAATGGTGGTCAATGCGGCGGGTCCCTGGGTGGGGGATGTGCTGCGCGGGACTTTGAAAAGCAATCAGCAAGGCGGCGTTCGGTTGGTCCGGGGCAGCCATATTGTCACTAGGCGGTTGTTCGATCACGACAAGTGCTACTTCTTTCAGGGAACCGACGGGCGGATCATTTTCGCGATCCCCTACGAGACGGATTTCACATTGATCGGCACGACGGATGCCGATCACGAAGACATCTCGGAACCACCGGTCTGTACATCCGAAGAGCAAACCTATCTGATCGACTTCATCAACGCCTATCTTGCAGAACCGATCAGCGATGAAGATGTCGTCTGGACCTATTCCGGAGTGCGACCGCTTTATGATGACGGTGCCAGTAGCGCGACCGCGGCGACGCGTGACTACGTGCTGGAGCTGGACAGCAGCCGCAGCGCTCCCGCGCTGAATGTGTTCGGCGGCAAGATCACCACCTATCGGCGTTTGGCCGAAGGGGCGCTGAAAGAAATCACCAGCGTGTTTCCAGACCTCAAAGGCCCCTGGACGGCTAGTGTTGCTTTGCCCGGCGGCGATTTTCCTGTCGATGGCGTTGCTGCTCTTGTGGACAACCTTCGGAGAACGGCTCCGTTCCTGACCGACCGCTGGGCCCTGCGACTGGTCCGGGCCTACGGAACAGAGGCGTTTGACCTGTTGGCCGGGGCGACATCGCCGGATGAGCTGGGCGAGGACTTTGGCGCGACCCTGACGGAACGCGAAGTGATCTGGCTTATGGAAAACGAATATGCGCAATGTGCGGAGGATGTCGTCTGGCGGCGCAGCAAGATTGGCTTGCGTTTGACCAAGAATCAGATTCAGCATCTTAACGTCTGGATGCAGGATCGGCTGCGGTCGATCCGCACAGAGGCAGCGGAATGAAGGGGGTGACATGACGCTCGAACTTAGAAATGCATCCAAACTCGTGAATGGGGTGACTCATATTCATCCGACGAACCTGACGTTGAGCAAGGGCACGATGAATGTGCTGCTTGGGCCAACCCTGTCGGGCAAAACCTCATTGATGCGGCTGATGGCGGGCCTTGATGCCCCTACCCAAGGTCAGATTTTCTGGAACGGCGACGATGTCACCGGCATGCGGGTACAGGACCGCAAGGTGGCGATGGTCTACCAGCAGTTCATCAACTATCCGACGATGACAGTGTACCAGAACATTGCCTCTCCGTTGCGCATTTTAGGCAAGTCCAGGGCCGAGATTGACGCTGCGGTGCGCAAAGCCGCCGATCTGATGCAGCTTTCGCCGCTGCTGGACCGCAAACCGCTGGAACTGCCCGGCGGTCAGCAACAGCGCTGCGCGCTGGCGCGCGCCTTGGTCAAGGATGCAGGTCTTGTTCTGCTGGACGAGCCATTGGCCAATCTCGATTACAAGCTGCGGGAAGAGTTGCGGGTCGAGATTCCGAAGATATTCGAGGAAGCGGGGTCGATCTTTGTCTACGCCACCACTGAGCCCGAAGAGGCATTGTTGCTTGGTGGTTCGACTGCGGCTTTGTGGGAAGGCCGCGTGACGCAGTTTGGCCCCACGCCCACCGTCTACCGTCAGCCGGTCGATGCCACGACGGCCCGGGTGTTCAGTGACCCGCCGATGAACTTCTTGCGGGTCAGCAAGACCGGAAAGAAGATCATGTTCGGCGACGGTCAGAGTGCTGCGGTCATGGGGCCGATGGAGGGGTTGGCGGATGGGCGATACCTTGCAGGATTCCGGCCAAACCATGTCGAGATCGCCTCTCACAATCCTGCCGCGATGGAGTTTGATACGCGCCTTGTGGTGACCGAACTCACCGGATCTGAAACATTCGTGCATCTCGATCACCATGGCGAGCGCTGGGTTGGCCTAGTGTTCAGCACCTGACATAAGATTCCCACTGTCGGTTTTCTGTGCCATACCCGGCCCATGAGACGCACTGACATGTGCCTTTACCTTGGCCCCGCCGAGCGTTCTGAGCTTCAAGCCCTGATCGCCAACCGCAACAGCCCTCGCAAACTGGTCTGGCGGGCCGAGATCGTACTGGCAACGGCGGATGGTTGCGGCACGTTTGAGATCATGCGGCGGGCGGGCACTTCGAAACCTACCGTGTGGCGTTGGCAGCAACGCTATCTCGATGAGGGTGTAGCTGGCCTCAAACGTGACAAGACCCGACCTTCGCGGGTGCCGCCGCTGCCGATTGCGACACGATTGAAGGTGATCGCCAAGACAGTTCAGGAGTCCCCTGCGAATGCCACTCACTGGAGCCGCAGCCTGATGGCCGAGGCCGTGGGTATTTCGCCTTCGAGCGTGGGACGCATATGGGCCGAGGCGGGCCTGAAGCCGCACCTCACGAAAGGGTTCAAGGTGTCGAACGATCCGCTGTTCGAGGAGAAAGTCGCCGATATCGTCGGGCTCTACCTTGACCCGCCGGAGCGGGCGGTGGTGCTGTGCGTCGACGAGAAGTCGCAAATTCAGGCACTTGATCGCACCCAGCCGGGATTGCCGCTCAAGAAGGGTCGCGCCGCCGCCATGACCCATGATTACAAACGCCACGGCACGACCACGCTGTTCGCCGCCCTTGATGTGAAGACGGGCACGGTCATCGGCAATTGCATGCCCCGCCACAGAGCCAGGGAGTTCCTGAAATTCCTGCGCAGTATCGACAAGGCCACGCCAGTGCGATGCGAGGTCCATCCGGTGCTCGACAACTACGCCACCCACAAGACACCCGAGGTCAAGGCCTGGCTCGAAAAGCACCCCCGCTTCAAGCTGCATTTTACCCCCACCAGCGCCTCATGGCTGAACCTGGTCGAGCGCTTCTTCGCCGAGATCACCGCCGGGCGCATCCGACGCGGCAGCTATTCCAGCGTCGATGACCTGGAGGCTGCGATCTACGGCTATCCGGCGCTCCACAACGAGAAACCGAAGCCTTTCAAATGGACCAGGAGCGCCAAGGATATCCTCACCCGAGAACGCCGCGCACTCGACACGCTGGATGAAATCCGCGGAAATAGGTAAGAAGTGTCAGACTCTGAACACTAGTGCATGGTGTGCATGAGCTGGAGCTTGGCGCGCCGCTGAAAGTCTATCTCGATCCGCGCCATGTCTACATCTTCGGCGAAGGCGGCAAGCTTGTGGCACCCGCAACCTACGCAATCGCGGCCTGAGGGGGGACAATGGCAAAAATAACGCTTGATAACCTTGCACATTCCTACATGCCCAAGCCCACCGGCGAAGACGATTTCGCTCTGAAAGAGCTGAACCATGTCTGGGCAGATGGAGAAGCCTATGCTTTGCTGGGGGCTTCTGGCTGCGGAAAATCCACGCTGCTGAACATCATTTCAGGCCTGCTGCATCCCAGTCAGGGCCGCATTCTGTTCGATGACAACGACGTCACACTGGCCAGCACGGCCGACCGCAACATCGCGCAGGTGTTCCAGTTTCCGGTTGTCTATGACACGATGACCGTGCGCGATAACCTCGCGTTCCCTCTCAAGAACCGCGGCGCCAGCGCCCAATACATCGCGGACAGGGTCCAGCAGATCGGCAAGATGATCGGTATGGAGGCCGAACTCGCCAAACGCGCCCGGGGGCTGACGGCGGACGCCAAACAGAAGATCTCGCTCGGGCGCGGGATGGTGCGCGAAGATGTGAACGCGCTTTTGTTCGACGAGCCGCTCACCGTCATCGACCCGCACATGAAGTGGGAGTTGCGCACGCAACTGAAATCGCTGCACCACGAATTTGGGCACACGATGATCTATGTGACCCACGATCAGACAGAGGCGCTGACCTTCGCGGATAAGGTTGTGGTCATGTATGATGGTCGCGTTGTGCAGATCGGAACACCTCAGGAGCTTTTCGAGCGACCCGAACATACTTTTGTTGGCTACTTCATCCCCCGGCATGAATGTGGTCCCGGCGTCGATCAACGGCATGACCGCAAATGTTCACGGGGCGTCGGTCTCTTTGAGGCAATCTTTCGATGTGCTGCCCGGCAAGGTCGAACTGGGCGTTCGGCCTGAATTTCTGACACTCACCGAAGGCGAAGGCCTGCCGGTCAAGGTGCGCCGCGTCGAGGATGTCGGGCGTCACAAGATCATCCGCGCAGACCTTTTCGGGAACGAGATCAACATCGTCGCCGGAGAAGACATGTTGATCTCACCTGACATGACCCGGGTCGCTTTTGATCCGTCGCATGTGAATGTCTACGTCAACGACTGGCGTGTAGAAGGAAAGGCCGCCTGATGGAGAAAACAGTCAACCAAAAGGCATGGTTCCTCGTTTTACCCGTGCTGGTGCTGGTGGCGTTCTCTGCCGTCATCCCGCTGATGACGGTGGTCAATTACTCGGTGCAGGACACCTTTGGGAACAACCAGTTCTTCTGGGCCGGTATCGAATGGTTCCGCGAGATGCTACGCGATGATCGGATGTGGGATGCGCTTGGGCGTCAGCTTCTGTTCTCGGCCATTATCCTGAGCATTCAAATTCCATTGGGTGTGTTCATCGCCCTCAACATGCCCAAAAGCGGTTTCTGGGTGAGTTTTTGTCTGGTGGTGATGTCGCTTCCGCTTCTGATCCCGTGGAACGTAGTTGGCACGATCTGGCAAATCTTTGGCCGTGTGGACATTGGCCTGCTGGGGTACACGCTGTCGGCGATTGGCGTCGACTACAATTACACAAGCGACCCGTTCGCGGCCTGGGTGACCATCATCGTGATGGATGTCTGGCACTGGACATCTCTGGTCGCGCTGCTGGCCTACGCCGGGCTAAAGTCCATTCCTGATGCCTACTATCAGGCGGCAAAGATTGATCAGGCGAGCCGCTGGAATGTGTTTCGCTATATCGAGCTTCCGAAAATGATGGGCGTTCTGATGATCGCTACAGGGCAATCGCGCTTCAAAAGCCTTTGATTAGTGTTCGCAGGAAATCATTACTCCAGCCCGCTTTTTTGAATTTGCCCCGATTTGATCCTTTAGCGGGATCGGCCTTGATGATGCTCAAAGCGATACGTCTCAAAGCGGCAAAGTTGGCTGGCGCGTGATCTTTTCGCGCGCGGTGTCGGTCGTCGTTCATCACCACGTCGAGAGACCAATGCAAGCTGTTCTCAATTTGCCAGTGGCCGCGGATCAGTGTGGCGGCCCCCTGAGCCGCGGGACATTTGGAGAGCGGATAAAGCCGTTCGGCGTGACTGGTTTTGTCGCCAACCGCGCGCCTGGAGGCGACATGGACGAAAGCCTGAAGATGCGGCCACTTATGGGTATTGATCAGATATTCCGGCACATCGTGGACGCGGTATGACCGCTCTTCCACACGCCCATGATCAGCATCAATAGTGCTATATTCATCAACGTAATCAGTAGCCTCGTCTTCCACAAAAGCCCGGACATCGGCCAACATGTCGCCCTGATTGCCTTTGAGTTGAAGGCAGTGGTTACCGCCTTCTTTTACGATCAATTCACAGGTCTCTCGCTGGCAATGTAACGCATCAGCGGTGATGGTGATGCCATGAATGTCAAGCATCTCGATCAACTCGCGCAGGGCCAGGATCTCGCCGCCGCCCCTGGCGCTTTGCTTGATGCCAAGGGTCAGCCGCGCCCCATGTGCAAAGGCCGTGACAATGTTCATATTCGATTGCCCGGCGGCCTTGTCAAAGCCGCGTCGCATCTCTTTGCCATCAATAGCGATGGCTGGTTCCTCTCCACATCCAGCCGTAAAATCGGCACGAAACTTGTCATAAAACGCTTGAAAACCGGTCGGCTTCATCATCCGGAACAGACGGGAACAAGCGTCATGACAGGGTACGCCATGAGGCAATTCGAGAAAATCGCGCAGAAAATCCTCCTTCATATGACCGAAAAACTCCATGTCGACCGCTGTATCGCCGCCGCAAAGCGCGCATAAAAGGCTGATCGTCATAAGATCACAGAACCTGTGACGTGGCGCATTGCCGCCGCGTGGGTCATCCATCTCATTGAAACAGCTGTCCAGGTTGGGCATCGCGAAGCTCCATCAAGTGATGAAACCTCCAGAATCCAATTCGCAACCGCTGTCAAACTTTAAGCGCGATTCCCCTGATGATCGCTATCCTCTTGCGCTTCATGGACAGCTTCATGATCTATACCGAGCCCTTTGTCGTCACCGGTGGCGGGCCCGGGTCGACCACCACAATGCTGTCGATCGATCTGGTGAAAATGGCGCTGGGTCAGTTCGATCTGGGACCGGCAGCCGCCTTCTCGATCATGTATTTCCTGGTGATCCTTCTCATCTCGTGGGTGTTTTACACCGTGATGACCAACCTCGATAAGCGGGAGGGTTAGGCGATGACGGATGCCCCCCTGACCCGCGCCGCAGGCCGCAGTCCGGCCCTGCCGAAGATCAGGAAAAGCACGGTCATTATGACCCTGTACCTGCTGTTCCTGATGTTGCCGATCTACTGGCTGTTGAACATGAGCCTGAAGACCAACACCGAGATTGTCAGTACGTTCACCTTGTGGCCTGCCGATTTTACCCTCGACAATTACCGCACGATCCTGACCGATCCGGCCTAGTATAACGGCTACATCAATTCGCTGATTTACGTGGTGATGAACACCGTCATCAGCCTGGCGGTCGCCTTGCCTGCGGCTTATGCGTTCAGCCGCTACCATTTCATGGGCGACAAGCATTTGTTTTTCTGGTTGCTGACCAACCGGATGGCCCCACCCGCAGTTTTTGCGCTGCCGTTCTTCCAGCTGTATAGCTCGGTTGGCCTGTTTGATACGCATATCGCCGTGGCCCTGGCGCATTGTCTGTTCAATGTGCCATTGGCAGTCTGGATTCTCGAAGGGTTCATGCGGGGCGTGCCGAAGGAAATCGACGAAACCGCCTATATCGACGGGTATTCATTCGGGCGGTTCTTCGTCAAGATCTTCATGCCGCTGATCGCCTCGGGCATCGGCGTTGCCGCCTTCTTCTGCTTTATGTTCTCATGGGTCGAGCTGTTGCTCAGCCGCACGCTGACCACGGTAGATGCCAAGCCAATCGCGGCCATCATGACACGCACCCAGGGTGCCGCTGGCATCGACTGGGGCGTGCTTGCGGCTGCGGGCATACTGACCATCGTACCGGGCGCGCTGGTGATCTACTTCGTGCGCAACTACATCGCCAAGGGCTTTGCCCTGGGCCGCGTGTAAGGGGGGATAGCTTATGGAATGGATGGCATGGACATGGCCGACAGCGATTTTCTTCATGGTGATCGTCGGCCTGTTGATCACCTTCACGATCATAGCGATCCGGTTTCCCGAAACCCCACGCATCGGCGTGCTGCGGATTGAAACAACCCGTGGGGATCGGCTCTTTATCACTCTTCTCGGTTCGGCCTTTATCAATCTGGCCTGGCTGGGGCTTACGGATGTGGCCCAGTGGTGGGCTCTTGTGATCTGCGCGGTCTATGCCGTTCTGGTGTTCAGATACGTCTGACTGCGCTGATGAATGCCCGGGCGGTGACATACCCCGTCCGGTTGGAAAAAATAAAGTTCACTAAGGGAGGATATTCATGAACTTGTCACTCAGAAATTCAACGGCGGTCGCGATGGCGCTTATGCTATCGTCGTCGCCCGGCTTCGTCGACATGGAGGCGGCGATGGGGTTCCTCGATAACGAGATCGCGGGCCTGTCGGTCCTGTCACGTGCGGAACAAGAAGCAGAGATGCAATTCTTTGTCGATGCAGCCGCACCTTTCCAGGGAATGGAAATCAAGGTCGTTTCGGAAACCATCACCACCCACGAATATGAAAGCCAGGTGCTGGCGCCTGCCTTCACCGCAATCACAGGTATTCAGGTCACCCATGACCTGATCGGCGAAGGCGATGTGGTGGAAAAGCTGCAAACCCAGATGCAATCGGGTGAGAACATCTATGATGGCTACATCAACGACAGTGATCTGATCGGCACGCACTGGCGCTATCAGCAGGTTCGCAACCTGACAGACTGGATGGCGGGCAAAGGCGCGGATGTCACCCTGGCGACGCTGGACATCGACGATTTCATCGGCACCAGCTTCACAACTGGTCCCGATGGCAAACTCTATCAACTGCCCAGCCAGCAGTTCGCGAACCTCTATTGATTCCGCTACGACTGGTTCAACGACGAAAAGAACAAGGCCGATTTCAACGCGGCTTACGGCTATGATCTGGGTGTTCCGGTGAACTGGTCTGCCTATGAGGATATCGCCGAGTTCTTTACCGGTCGCGACCTGAGCCATATGGGTGTGGAAGGCGAAGTCTTTGGCAATATGGACTACGGCAAGAAAGATCCCTCTCTGGGCTGGCGGTATACCGATGCGTGGATGTCCATGGCTGGTATGGGCGATGTCGGCGAGCCGAACGGCCTGCCGGTGGATGAGTGGGGTATTCGTGTGAACGAAAACTCACAGCCGGTTGGATCCTGTGTGGCACGTGGCGGTGCGACGAACTCGCCCGCAGCTGTCTACGCGGTCAACAAGGCCATCGAATGGCTGCAGAACTACTCGCCGCCCGCTGCGGCTGGTATGACCTTCTCGGAGGCTGGTCCGCTTCCGGCGCAGGGCAATATCGCTCAGCAAATGTTCTGGTACACCGCCTTCACCGCGGCCACTGTTGAACCCGGTCTTCCGGTGATGAACGAGGATGGCACACCCAAGTGGCGCATGGCCCCGTCCCCGCACGGCGTCTACTGGAAAGAAGGTCAGAAGGTTGGCTATCAGGATGCAGGTTCCTGGACCCTGATGAAGTCCACGCCTGTGGATCGTGCCAAAGCGGCCTGGCTCTACGCCCAGTTCGTGACCTCCAAGACGGTTGATCTGAAGAAATCGGATGTGGGTTTGACCTTCATTCGCGAGTCCACGATCAACTCTGTCAACGGCGGAGTAAAATCCGGCCACTGGGGCGGAGCAAAAGTCGGCCAGTTTGTGGAGTGCGCCTTGGGGCGTGTGGCCACCAATCAGCAAGCACGTTCCAAGGCGCATTGGCCGTCAGGCCGATTGTTCAGTTGTCAGGTTGAAGGGTTGGCAATACGTGCGCGGCTCTGATTGAGGCGGTAGCTTTCGCCGTTCATCTCGAGGATGTTGACGTGATGTGTCAGCCGGTCCGGGAGCGCGCCGGTCAAGCGTTCGGTGCCGAATGTCTCGGTCCATTCCTCGAAGGGCAGGTTCGATGTGATCAGGGTTGAGCCACGCTCGCAGCGCTGAGAGATCAGCTCGAACAGAAGCTCGGCGCCGGTTTTGCTCAAGGGGACGAAGCCCGGCTCGTCGATGATCAGCAGTTTGACCTTGGCCCGTTTGCGCTGAAGCTGCCGGAGGCGTTTCTCGTCGCGGGCCTCCATCATCCCGTGCACGAGAGCTGCGGCGGTTACGAAGGCGACAGGCAACCCTTTCTGGCAGGCGGTCAGCCCCAACCCGAGAGCGACATGGGTTTTGCCGGTTCCCGACGGGCCGAGCGCGATGACGTTCTCCCTGCGCTCGATCCATTCACAGCGCGCCAGTTCCAGCACCATCATCTTGTTCAGACCGGGGATGGCCGTAAAGTCGAAGCTGTCGAGGCTTTTGACGGTTGGAAACTTTGCCGCCTTGATCCGGCGTCCGACCATGCGCCTCTCCCGATCGATTGGTTCCAGCTCGGTCAGCCGGGCTGGATAGCGCACATGATCCAGGCCTTCCGCCGCACAAATGCGCGCTTGCTTGTCATGCTCGCGCAGGAAGGTGGGCAGGCGCAGAGTCTTGAGGTGGTGTGTCAGCGGCAGTTCGGGTGCATCCGTCATGCGTCACCTCCTGACAGAAGGCTCATACAGGAAGAAGCCGAGGTGGTGGCGATGTTGGTTCCGGGCAGGAACGGATAGACATCCAAATCCAACCTCGGGGGCCTTCGCTCGACGCGGCACAGGACGAGGTGCTTGATCGCATCGAAGCTGACCGCCCCCATTCGCAGGGCGTCTTTGACGGCAAGATGCAGCACCTCCAGCTCGAACCGTTCCGACAGGCGCAGGACCTGGACATACTCCCTTTTGCCCGCCTTGCCCTGCCGGGCTTCCAGCAAGCGCCGGAGCGTGGCGAAGGCGTCAGGCAGTTCCCAACCCTGCAAGGGCGCAGCCTGATCGAAGGACATGATCCTGCGCTCGATCAGCGGCAGGTAATGCAGCGGGTCGAACACCATGTCACCGCTGTCATAAGAGCGGGGATGATCGGCGATCACCTCAGTGGCGCAACCGATAACGACGCGGATCACGAAGCCCTTGATCCAGACCGCGCGGTGGCCATATGCGACCGGTACCGAGTAGTCGTTACCGCGATACCGCACCACCGATGTCGATGTGACCTGGCCACTTTGCAACTCACAGGCCTCGAAGGGTGCGCCGGGCAAATCCTGCATTGCCGCCGGATCGGCTTGCAGCCGTTCGCCGATGCTGGCCTTGTGTCCGCGCAGGACATCGTCCTGCCGTTTGCGGCATTGCTCTTCCAGGTGAGCGTTGAACGCATCCCGGTCCGGAAAGGACGGGATCGGCACCATGAAGTCGCGCCGCCCGTAGCCGACCAACCCCTCGACCGCTCCCTTGTCGTTCCCCTTGCCGGGACGGCCGTAGCGATCCCGGACCACATAATGCGACAGCATTGCGCTGAACCGTTGGGTTCTTTGCCGGGTGCCGTCCGGCAGGATCCGCGCCACCAGGCAGCGGTCATTGTCATAGAGGATCGACAGGGGAACCGCCCCAAAGAAAGCAAAGGCATGCACATGCCCATCCAGCCAGGCCTCGGTGGTTGCCGCAGGATAGGCCCGGATAAAACACGCATCGCTCTGCGGCAGATCAAAGGCGAAGAAGTGCGCCTTCCGCTCAACGCCGCCAATCACGACAGGCGCTTCACCAAAATCCGCCTGCGCATGCCCGGGCGGATGGCTGAGCGGCACGAACATCTCTTTGCCAGAGCGCTTCCTGGCCCGGACGCAGTCTTTGACGATTGTGTATCCGCCATCAAAGCCGCACTCGTCGCGCAGCCTCTCAAAGATACGCTTTGCGGTGTGGCGCTGCTTGCGCGGACGCGCTTTGTCCTCAGTAAGCCATTGGTCGATCTGGCAGGTGAACGCATCCAGCTTCGGGCGCCTAATCGGCGCTGTCCGCCGATACCCCGGTGGCTCCGAATAGGCCAACATCTTCGCAACACTGTCTCGGCCAATCCCAAAATCCCGGGCAATCCGACGCCCGCTCAACCCATCCTGAAAATGAGCCCGACGCACCTTCAAATACAATTCCACGGTGAAAATCCCCCGGCCCTCCCATCAAACGAAAGGGCAAAAGTGGACGACTTTTACGCCGCCCGCGACAACACAACGACGCCGCTACCCTGGCCGAGTATTGCTCCGCCGATTACACAGAACATCGGCGACGCCATGTCCGGTCAAAAGACCGCTCAGGAAGCGCTCGATGCCCTGTGTGAAGCACAAGAGTCTGTTCTGGAACGTCTTGAGCGCGCAGGCGTTCAGGGTGACTTGGGTCCAGTCATGAACGATGAGCTGGGCGCCGAGCATTGGTTTGCACAGCCCGGCGCACCGTTCCCGAAACTGGAGAACGAAGACGAGGAACCGATGACCGTTGCTTATGACGAGCTCATCAAGTCCTGGCAGTAAGCCACGGATCACTCCTTTGTGCGGGGCGTTTCAGGCGCCCCGCATGCCAGGCTTCGGGCCAAACCGAAAAACCGCACGCCCGTTGATCCCAATTGGACACCACGCTACATGGCGTTCCCGATCCAAACCTGCCGTTGGAGCAGCGATCCCGCTGCTGCGGAGCAGCCCCGTTATGCCCGACATCTGCCGCCCCTGAGATGCCAAACGCTGAATGGCCTGCTGTGATGAGTTCGTCAGGTATGCCGCAAACCGGTTTTCGCATCAAAAACATGAGACTGTCCCGGTTGCACAGCAAAGCGCATCGGCTTGCTTGTGTCCGGCAGGGCGTGCACGCCCGGCAGGCTGATGGTGAAGCTGTCTGGATGTCCCTGCAATCTGCCGTGCAGCAGCGTGTTGGCACCCAACGGCTCGGTCATCTGAACGGTCACCGCCAGCGGGCCGTTGTCATCCCGCACCATGTGCTCGGGCCTGATACCGAATTTGACTGGGCCGTCCGGGCCTGTGGTATCGGCGACCACGATGCCGTCCATCATCACCTTGCCATCTTTAATCTGCGCATCGACGATATTCATGGCCGGGCTGCCGATGAACTGTGCAGCAAAAAGCGTGCGAGGTGTTTCATAGACCTCAAGTGGCGAGCCGATCTGTTCGGCCACCCCGGCATTCATAACGATCATGCGGTCGGCCATGGTCATCGCCTCGACCTGATCATGCGTGACATAAAGCGACGTGATCCCCAGCTTGGCCTGCAGCTCTCTGATCTCCAGTCGCATCTGAACCCGCAGCTTGGCGTCAAGGTTGCTGAGGGGTTCGTCGAACAGGAAAACGGCGGGTTCGCGCACGATGGCACGGCCCATGGCGACCCGCTGGCGCTGACCCCCTGACAGCTGCCCGGGCTTGCGGTCCAGAAGCGGTTCAAGTTGCAACAGGCGCGCGACCTCTTCGACCTTGGCGTTGATTTCGTCCTTGGGCAGCTTGGCAATCTTCAGCCCGTAGCCCATGTTCTGGCGCACCGACATATGCGGATAAAGCGCGTAGTTCTGGAACACCATCGCGATATCGCGCTCCATCGGCTCTTTGTCGTTGGCACGGGTCCCTCCGATCAGCACATCGCCAGCGGTGACCGTCTCTAGCCCAGCAACCATGCGCAGCAAGGTGGATTTTCCGCAGCCCGAAGGCCCCACGATGACAATGAATTCACCATCCGCGATCTCCACATCGATGCCGTGAATGACATCCGTGGCACCAAAGCTTTTCTTGACGCCCTCAAGCGTGACTGTCGCCATATCTATTTCTCGCTATCTACAAGGCCCCGGATAAAAAGCCGCTGCATGCCCACAACGACGATCACCGGCGGGATCATCGCAAGGATTGAGGTCGCCATGATCGTGGGCCAATGGGCAAAGTCATCGCCGCTGGGGAACATCTGTTTGATGCCCATGACAATGGTGTTCATCTCGGGGTCTGTGGTGATCAGAAGCGGCCAGAGATACTGGTTCCAGCCATAGATGAAGAGGATCACGAAAAGCGCCGCGACGTTTGTCCGGCTCATCGGCACCACGATATCCCAGAAGAACCGCATCGGCCGCGCGCCATCCACGCGGGCAGCCTCGGCCAACTCATCGGGGATGGTCAGAAAGAACTGGCGGAACAGGAAGGTCGCCGTGGCCGAAGCGATAAGCGGAAAGATCAGGCCCGAATAGCTGTTGAGCATGCCGAAACCCGCGACCACCTCAAACGTCGGTACGATCCGCACTTCGACGGGCAGCATCAATGTCAAAAAGATCATCCAGAAAAAGACATTGCGCCCCGGAAAGCGGAAATAGACGATGGCAAAGGCCGACAGGAGCGAGATGACGATCTTGCCCACGGCGATGCCAACGGCCATCACCAGTGAATTGAACAGCATCGTGGCCACCGGCACGTTGACCCCTGAAAACAGGGCGTTCTTGTAGTTGACCCAGAACTGATCCCCGGGCAAGACCGGCATTGGTGGTCGGATGATCTCTGCCTGCGTCACCGTTGAAGCGACAAAGGCCAGCCAGATCGGAAAGAAGATCACCAGGATGCCAAGGATCATGAACACATGCGTCAGCCACAGGCCCGCGCCGCGTTTTTCCACCATGCCATGTGTCTCGCGCGCCATCAGTAATGCACCCGCTTTTCGATGTATTTGAACTGGATGACGGTCAGCAGCCCGACCACGATCAGCAGGATCACCGATTGCGCCGAGGACGAGCCGAGGTCTTGCCCCACGAACCCGTCAGAGAAGACTTTGTAGACCAGGATGGTGGTCGATTGCTGCGGTCCCCCTCCGGTGATCGTGTGGATCACGCCGAAGGTCTCGAAGAAGGCGTAGACGACATTGACTACCAGCAGGAAAAACGTCGTGGGTGACAAAAGCGGCAGTACGATGGTGAAGAACCGCCGCCAGAAATGGGCGCCGTCAATGGCCGCTGCCTCGATGACTGACTTTGGTACGGCCTGCAAGGCGGCGAAGAAGAACAGGAAGTTATAGCTGATCCGCCCCCAGGCGGAGGCGACGACGACAAGGCCCATCGCCTCGCCACCGTTCAGCACATGGTTCCAGTCATATCCCAAAGTGCCCAGATACCATGAGATAACGCCAACCCGCGTGTTGAACATGAACAGCCACAGCACCCCCGCGACCGCAGGCGCGACCGCATAAGGCCAGATCAGCAAGGTGCGATAAACGCCCGATCCCTTGATCAGGCGATCCGCGATGACGGCCAGAAACAGCGCCGGGATCATCGAACCCAAAGTGACAAGGATTGAGAAGACCGCCGTGGTCACGAACGAGGCCCGATAGAAGGGATCGCTTAGAAGAAACTCGAAATTGCCCAGCCCCACGAATTGCGAGGACAGCCCAAAGGGGTCCGGAATGAACAGCGACTGCCAGATTGCCTGACCTGCCGGGTAGAAAAAGAAGACGGCCGAGATGACAACCTGCGGCGCAATCAACAACAAAGGCAGCATCCAGCCCTTAAAGGTGACGCGCTTTTCCATATTTTGCCCCCGTCAGAAAACGGGCAAGCCGCGAAGGCCTGCCCGAACGTTTACTAGTTGGCGGATTCAAAGCGTCGCAGCAACGCGTCGCCACGCACTTTGGCACTGTCCATGGCCTCTTGCGCGGTTTTGTCGCCTGCCCAAATCGCCTCCAGCTCTTCGTCAATGATCCCGCGGATCTGGTCAAAAGACCCAAGCCGCAGACCCTTGGAATTGGCGGTGGGTTCCTTGGCCGTCATCTGGATCACAGCGATATCAGTCCCGGGGTTTTCCTCGTAGAAACCGGCGGCACGTGTGGCATCACCCGCCTCTGCGGTGATCGGCAGATAGCCGGTGTTCTGATGCCAATCGGCCTGCACATCCGACGAGGACAGATAGGCCAGGAATTCGCCCACGCCTTTGTATTCCTCGGCCTCATGCCCTTCGAGCACCCAGAGAGACGCACCACCAATGATGGTGTTCTGCGGGGCGTTGCCAACGCCTTCCCAATAGGGCAGCGGACGCACATCAAAATCGAACTGCGCTTCCGCCTTGATGCCCGCGTAACCTGCTGAGCTTTCGGTGAAGAGCGCGCATTCGCCCGAGCGGAAGTTGGCCCCGCCCTCGTTGCGGCGCCCGGTGTAGACAAACTTGCCGTCCTGCGCCCACTCACCCATCGCGGTCAGATGCGCTACCTGTGCCTCGCCGTTCAGCATCAGCTCGGTATCAAGCCCGGCAAACCCGTTGTCTTTCGACGCAAAAGGCACGTCATGATAGGCCGAGAAATTCTCAAGATGAATCCAGCTTTGCCATGCGGTGACGAGCGGGCAATCCTCGCCGCCTGCCTTTAATGCGTCCAGTGTCGCCCTCACATTTTGCCATGTAGACAAATCCGTGTCGGGGTCAACGCCCGCAGCCTCGAAGGCATCGCGGTTCACCCAGAGAACGGGGGTGGACGAGTTGAAGGGCAGCGAGAGCATTTCGCCATCCGTCGAGGTGTAGTACCCTTTGACCGACCCGATATAGGCATCGGGGTCAAAGGTGGCCCCACTTTCCGCCATGACCTCGTAGACCGGCTTGGTCGCACCCTTGGCGGACATCATCGTGGCCGTACCGACCTCGAACACCATCAGGATGTGCGGCTGTTCGCCTGAGCGGAAGGCGGCGATGCCGGCATTCAGCGTCTCAGAATAGTTGCCCTTGTGGCTTTCGACGACAACGTAGTCGCTCTGGCTGCCGTTGAATTCCTCAACCTGGGCTTTCACCAGTTCTCCAAGGCGACCCGTGAACGCGTGCCAGAATTGTACTTCGGTTTCCGCGTAGGCCGCCAACGGTGACATCGCTGTCCTCATGGCCAAAAGCGCTCCAACAAGTGATTTTTTCATGTTTCCTCCCATGCACAAAAGGCTGTGCTATCCAAATCTGTGAACAAGGCCACTGCACTATCTCAGGAATCCGACGATACAGCGGTCGGCCTGCATTGCAAGCGATGCGGGAATGATAGTCGCCCTTAAGGACGTGGAGCGTATCGTACCTTCTCGGGCAGGTAAGCATGCTCTGTCAGGTAACAGATGAAACCGAAAATGCCTGCGGCCCCAACATAAACGCATCTCAAAGCGAGGCTCACCTCGCCAGTCTTGGTGTTATCGGCGGGTTTTGACCGGAAACGACGTGATCGCAACCACGTCGTCCCGGGCGCCGCCGATGTAGAGGTTGACCAGTTTCGCCCTCTGTGTGCCGCTTCCAACTGTTTTGATTGGCATCACGGGGCCGCTTATTCTGCGGCGTGCCGGGCCGCGGGCACCACTTCATAACCTGGTTCTTCGGGTTCATCATCGGTAAGCTCGTCAGGGAACCCATCGGCCAGAATCGACAACCCGGTGGCATCTTCCAGCCGCCGGATGATGTTGGGCGACAACTCGCGTTCGCCATAGCGCGCAATGCCATCGTTAAAGATGTCGATCATCAGTGGGCTGACTTCCAGCGGAATGTCGTTATCTTCCGCGATCTTCTGAAACAGGCCGATATCCTTTTTCACCAGATCCATGGTGAACGAGATATCGCGGCCGCCATTGAGGATGACCTGACCTTCGGTCTCGGCGACAAAAGACGTGCCAGAGGAAATCGTGATCGCATCATACGTGGTGGCCATGTCGATCCCGGCCGCTTTCATGGTGACCATGGCTTCGGCGATTGTGATCAGATTCGCCGTGGCCAGATAATTGGTCATCACCTTCAGAACCGAGGCCGAGCCGATCTCACCAGTATGCAAAACGCGACGGCCAAGTGTGGTCAGCATCGGGAGCATACGTTCAAAGGTCTCGCGATCACAGCCAGCAAAGATCGAGATATTCCCGGTCGCCGCCCGGTGGCAGCCGCCAGAGACCGGACATTCGATGGGCGACGCGCCGGTCGCCCGGACCAACTCCGCGATGCGTTTGACCTCGGCCTCATCCGTCGTGGACATCTCGGCCCAGATCTTGCCATCGCTCAGGCCCGCCAGAATGCCATCTTTGGCCTCCATCACCTGAGAACAGGCTGCGGGCGAGGGCAGGCAGGTGATCACAATGTCACAGGATTCCGCCAACTCCTTCGGGCTGTCGGCGCGCCCTGCACCACGAGCAACAAAACCCTGCACCAGATCTTCGTTCAGATCGCGCACTGTCAGGTCAAAACCGTTGCGCAGGATGAATCCGGCCAGCTTACCGCCGACATTGCCAAGGCCAATAAATCCGACTTTCATAGTTCAGGTCCTTCTAAGAGTCTGACTCAAAAGTTTATGTTTGAACAGAATGCCTTGCTATCCGCCTTGTCAAGAGACGAATACCGGCAACCAAAACCCATGCTACGGAACTTTCAACGGTTGCCTCCCGATCTTTTGCCAAACGACGGCAACGTCCCGGCCACGCGAATGTTCGCTCGACACCCCATCTTCGTGGTGGAAGAACGAACCCCTCGGCTTTGTCAGGGCGCTTGACAATCTCCAATGTCCATTTTCCCTGCAGGGCCAAAGCATCCCGAAGCTTTGGCCCTGCATATCCTGCGTCCGCAAAGATGTGCCCCAGCCGCGGGAAGCGGATGCGCAGTGCTTTGAGAACATCCACAGCACCATCCCGATCCTGTATATCGGCGGCGTGAACAAGGATCGGTAACAGGAAACCTTGCGTGTCTGTCACGATGTGACGCTTGCGCCCTTTGATCTTTTTGCCCGCATCAAAGCCTGAAATGCCGCCGCTTTCCGTTGTTTTTACGCTCTGGCTGTCAATAACGCCCGCAGTGGGGCTCGCCTCACGGCCCGACAATTCGCGCGCCGCCATCATTGACAGATGGTTGATCCGGTGTAACAGACCGTTGTCGCGCCAGTCGTAAAAACAGTTCTGCACAGTCGAGATCGCCGGGAAATCCCGCGGGATCATGCGCCACTGACATCCCGTGGTCGCCATATACATAATCGCGTTCACAACACGGCGCGGATTCGTCTTGCGAGGGCGACCACCTCGCTTCGCGGCAGGTAACAGGGGCCGAACAAGCGCCCATTCCTCCATAGTTAAATCGCTTGGATAAAAGCCCGTTTTACGCCTGTGCTCCGCGCGGGTGATGTCTGTCAACGTCATGGGACCCTCCAGGTTCTTTCAAAACCAATGAATCATAAACACATGATATCACTCAACTACTTTTGGAACAGCCTCTAAGTGGCGTGACCCGCCTCGGCCAATCCGAAGCACGCCACGCAGAGTGTGTGTCAGTACTCGGAAAAGGTGTATTCGATTTCGGTGAAGGCATGTTTTGCAAACCCATAGGCAAATGACACGCCATCACGGCCCGCTGCAAAGCTGTGCTCGGCATTGCCAGGGATGTAGACACTTGAGCCACGGATCACCTCATGCGGCACTCCGTCAATGGTCACCACACCCGAGCCGGACAAGATGAAGTAGAACTCTGCGGGCGGATGGCGATGTGCAGCCAGCACACCGCCGCCGGGAATCTGGGCCACCCCCAGAACCAGTTCGGACGAGTCGGTCCGGTCGCGGCAAATCATCGTACGCCAGGTCGCGCCGCCATATTGCGGGCCAAATCCACCTTCGATGGGCAGGTCATCGATGTGCACGACATGTCGGGTGTCACTGAGACGTCCCGGATAATTGTCGTTCGCCGCCACGTTCGAGGTGAACAGCTCGGTTTCGGCAGGGGTCGCAGGCATGCCATTTCCTCCCTTTGCGATAACTCTCGCGGACATGAATTTGTGGCGATATTTGATTGATTGCAGACGAAAGAGAAACGAATAATATACACCGAGTCCTCGGGCCTCCGAATTTTCACGGGTTGACGTCATAGCGGCGATCGATTCAAGTAGGGTGATGATCCGGCCTGATTTTCTTTCTTCTACAGAGCGCCTTGAGCTTGAGGCCTGCGTTCGCAGGCAGCGCGAGGATCATGGCATAGCCCGGCGCGCAAATGCGATCTTGCCGCTGGATGACGGTGAGAGCTGCGTCCAAATTGCCAAATTTCTATATTTGGACGACGACACCATTCTTGGCTGGCACAAAACCTATCGTGACAGCGGCTGGGACGCACTTACCGTCGACGGCTGGAAAGGTGGTCAATCACGTTTGACGTCGACACAGGAAGCTGCACTATGCATTTGGCTGGAGGGACGCTTTTGCCGCTCGACAGTTGAGATTGGATCGCACATTACGTCTAGATTTTGCCTGGAATATTCACATTCCGGCTGCATCAAGCTTCTGGCTCGGTTG
This sequence comes from Roseovarius sp., assembly GCA_965207105.1. Classification (GTDB taxonomy): domain Bacteria; phylum Pseudomonadota; class Alphaproteobacteria; order Rhodobacterales; family Rhodobacteraceae; genus Roseovarius. Next base: position 29,819 of record CBDBLS010000020.1, read on the forward strand.
GGCTTCGAGTACCGCAAGCCCAAGCCCTTGCCGAAGGTAGCATCGGCCGACAAGCAGGCCGAGTTCATTGCGATGTATGAACGCCTGATGACCGAGCCTGGAGCGGATGAAGCCGTGTATTTCGCCGATGCCGTCCACCCGGAATATCAGACAAAGCCTGCATACGGCTGGGTCAAGGCCGGATCAAACCCAGCGGTCACCACCACGGCAGGACGTGGCCGCGTGAATATCCATGGTGCGCTCAACCTTGAAACCTTCGACACGCCCTTTGTGGAGCCAACCACCGTTGACGGGGTCAGTGCCGTACAGCTTCTCGCCAAGATCGAGGCTCGCAACCCCGACAAGCGCATCATTCACGTCATCCGGGACAACGCAGCCTATCACAAAGGGCCAGACATCAGGGCTTTCCTCGCAAGGCCAGACTGCCGTATCCACCTGATCCAGTTGCCGCCGTATTGCCCACATCTCAACCCCATTGAACGATTATGGGCCGTCATGCATCAACATGTGACGCACAATCAATACTACCCCTCACAAAAACAGTTTGCGAATGCGATCCTGAAATTCTTTCGCGAAACCATCCCAGATCAGTGGAAGACCTTCCGAAGCCAAGTGTCAGACAGATTCCGCATCGTCACTCACGGGAAATTTCGGGTTTTGACGTAAGGGCTGTATAAATGAATTTATGTGCAAAAATTTTTGGGTATAGATATGCAGACCCGATCTCCGAACCTGACGTGGCTGCGCAGCTTCGAGGCTGCTGCGCGGCTCTTGAATTTCACAGAAGCGGGGCGCGAGCTTGGGTTGACCCAAACCGCGATCAGCCTGCATATCAAGTCGCTTGAGGCGACACTGGGTTGTCAGTTGTTCTTGCGCCGGGCGCGACATCTGACTCTTGTCTTACAAATAACCCGGCTCTCATGTGATTGTGGAGCCACTGCCCGGCAGACGATAACAGTCCGGGCGCCGCTCTCGACCGCTGCGTTGTGGCTGGGGCCGCATCTGCCGAAATTCACACAGGCTCATCCCGGGATCAGCGTCCGTCTGATTTCGACCATCTGGGCGACATCAATTGCCGATGAGGAGGTCGACGTGGATGTGAGGCAAGGGATTGGGCACTGGGATGGGCTTGAGGTGGAACAGATCTCGACCGAGTCAATTGTACCGATCCAATCCAGTGCGGCCCCATTGGTGCCGATGGATGACCCGGAATTTCAGAACCTGCCGCTGGTTCACATTCTTGGCTACGAGGACATGTGGGATCGGTATCTGTCAGCACAGGGGCTTGAGACGCCAGCCATCAAACCTGCGCTGATCGTCGACACGACGGCCGTCGCGATTGCCATGGTGGCCACAGGCGGAGGGCATGCCGCTGTGCAAACACGGTTTGCTCAGACCGCCATGGCCTTGGGGATGGGGATATCCATCGCCGGGGACCCGGTCGCTTTCCCGCAATCGCATTATCTGGTCCGGGGAAAATCACAGAGGTCGCGGAGGCCCGAGGTCGAGATATTCAGGGAATGGCTCCGCTCACTCTTTGCGGCGCCTGCACCAGCCCTTGCGATTTGACTGGCAAGAAACCAATTCTTCCCCTCAAACGGCCAGATTCCCGGTGACCAGAGCAGCGGCGATTACCAGCCGGCCCACCTTGCACTACGGCTGCGCCACGCGCATGCTAGGCGTCAGCATGCGCGTGGAAACCAAGGATGCGCGTTTAGTCTGAACTTATGCCCCGATTGCCTTCGGCGTCATTGCAATGGACTGGCGACAGCGGCAAAGGCTCTGATCGCCCCCAACGCAGTTCAGATAATATCGAGAGAGACTTTTACACGGTCCATAACGATCGAAGATGTGAAGCGGCTGACGTTGGATTCATCAAAGAAATGTTCCTGAGTAAACGCTTCGTATTCTTTGATGTCCTTGACCGCGACAACAAGAATAAAGTCGGCCTCGCCAGTGGCGTAATAGCATTGCTGGACTTGTTGAGCCTGTCGCATACGACGTTTGTAAAACGCGGAGCAATATTGGGCCACAGAAGCGGCTGCATATCGCAGTTGTAGCGGAGTAAAAGTCCGCCAGTTTGTGCCCTTCGTTTATTCGGAGGGCGGGAGATGTATTCTGTGGATATTTATAGTCGTGTGCGCCGTGCTTGTTTGAAGGACGGTATGTCTGGCCGAGAAGCGGCGCGGTTTTTCAACATGGCGTAATCAGGATCAGCACTCAGTTACCCCTGTTATTCTGGATGCACATGCAATTGAAAAGGAGACTGACCAATGGAATATTTTGCTGGTTTGGATGTGTCCATGGAAGAGACGCATATCTGCATTCTGGATCGTGAAGGGGCCCTTATTCGTGAAGGAAAAGCGAGCTCAACACCAAAAGCGATCGCTGACTTCCTCGCTTCTGGACCACCATGTGCCAAAGTTGTATTTGAAACGGGACGGATGGCACCAATGCTTTACCATGGGCTGACGGAGCTTGGTGTCCCGGTTGTTTGCATCGAGAGCAGGCAAGCATATCAGGCCCTTAAATCTCTGGCCGGCCACAAGACGGACCGCAATGATGCCCGCGGTTTGGCACACCTGGCGCGGACGGGATTCTACAAGCCGACCCATGTCAAATCACTGTCAGCGCACGCAATCCGGTCGCTGATCGCAGCCCGCAAGAAGCTGGTCGGACAGCGTGTGACGCTCGACAATCAGATCCGCGGTCTGGTCGTCGTCTTCGGCGTGCGGCTGCCACGAGCTTTGTCTCCGGCATTCAAAAACGCGGCGCTAAAAGTTAGCGATGGAGTGCTTGGCCTCCATGCCGCAATTTGCGGACTGTTCGCAGCACGCGAAGCAATCCTCGCGGCGGTTGCAGCCATTGATGGCGACATCAAAAAGATGACCCGCAAATCCGAAGTCTGCCAGCGCCTTATGACGGTACCAGGGGTCGGTCCGATCACAGCATTGGCCTTTGCCGCAGCAATTGATGATCCGTCGCGTTTCAGGAAATCGCGTGATGTGGGGGCGTATCTTGGACTGGTGCCGCGACGGCATCAATCTGGTGAAATCGACTACACGGGCAGCATCTCAAAGCGGGGCGACGTGCGCGTCAGAACGCTTCTCTATGAGGCCGCCAATGTGATGCTGACGCGGTATGCCGCTCCGCTCAAATTGAAGACATGGGCCCTCGCAATCGGTGCGCGCTCAACGATGAGAAAGGCCCGAGTGGCTCTGGCGCGTCGTCTGGCAATCATACTTCATGCCATTATGCGAGACAAAACTGACTTCCAGTCCGCGTAAGGCTTACGAGGCGACAACGAGGATTCCTAAATCAAAGTTCCCATCTGGGACGATGCCCGAGGGAGGGCGTGAGACACGGCGCCGATTCTGTAGCAACAGCCAAGACCAACGGTATGATTGCGGTTTCAACATTGCCGACCCACACCCAGCCAACCCCATCATGAACCTCAGAGTTCGAAGAGAACAAAGGCAACCTCTGACATCAAAAGCAGGAAACTCAGGAAACACGCATTGACAGATTAGAGAACAAAGATCGTAAGACGATCGCGAAGATGCTGCGCCATGAACTTCCGCCTGGGTATCGTCGGTCGGAAGCGCCTCGGCGGCCAACGCTTGATGGTTATGTTGGTGTGGTCGATGAGATACTGCGCACAGACAAAGCCCTGATCAAAAAGCAGCGACACACGGCCAAGCGCATCTTTGAACGGCTGCGCGATGAGCATGGATATGCCGGCAGCCTGACCACGGTGACCTATTACGTGCGCGAGCAAAAACGGCGCACCAAAGAGGTGTTTGTGCCGTTGTCGCATCGGCCGGGCCATGCGCAGGTTGATTTTGGTGAGACGCTGGGCGTGATCGGTGGCGTGGAATGCAAGATCCACTTCTTCGTGATGAGCTTGCCACATTCTGATGCGGTGTTTGTGAAGGGATATCCAGCTGAGACAACCGAGGCGTTTTGCGATGGCCATGTGTCCGCCTTTGCATTCTTTGGCGGCATTCCGCAATCCATTCTCTACGACAATACCAAGATCGCCGTGGCTCGGATACTCGGGGATAAGACGCGCATCCGCACACGTCGGTTTACGGAACTGCAGTCGCATTACTTGTTTGATGACAAGTTTGGCAGACCCGCGCGAGGGAACGATAAAGGCAACGTTGAGGGCATGGTTGGATACACCCGCCGCAACTTCATGGTTCCCGCACCTCGCTATGACAGCTTTGATGATCTGAACGCACATTTGGAAGAGAAGTGTTTAGCACGTCAGGCCGATACGTTGCGGGGTCACACCCAAACCATAGGCGCACGCCTGATGTCGGATTTGGATGCTCTGATGGGATTGCCCGTCGCAGAATATGAAGCCTGCGATCACGTCAGCACGCGTGCAACGTCGATCTCAATGGTGCGCTATCGCAGCAATGATTACTCGGTGCCAGTAGCCTATGCGCACCACGATGTTCATGTGCGTGGGTTTGTGCATGAGGTTATCATCGGCTGCGGCAATGAGATTATTGCGCGGCACAAACGATCCTACACATCAGCGGATATGGTCTTTGACCCATTGCACTTTTTGCCCCTGCTTGAACAAAAGGTGGGTGCCCTGGATCAGGCCGCGCCTTTGCAGGGTTGGCATTTGCCAGATGTATTTGCCACGCTGCACCGACTGCTTGAAGCCAGAATGGGTAAGCCGGGCAAGCGAGAATACGTTCAAGTCTTGCGCCTTTTGGAGACCTTCGAAATGGATGTTGTGCAAGGCGCAATCCAGCAGGCAATAGATATGGGTGCAATTGGCTATGACGCCGTAAAACACCTTGTACTGTGTCGGGTTGAGAAGCGGCCACCACGATTGGATTTGGACTTCTATCCATACTTGCCCAAGGCCAATGTCGGCACAACACGCCCATCCAGTTACATGAGCTTGATGGGAAGGACCGCGGCATGACCGAAGCCCCTCGGATTCTTCTACGGCATCATCTTAAACAACTGCGACTGCCAACGTTCCAAGGCGAGTATGCCAAACAGGCGCAGCTCTGTGCTGCAGAGAACAAAGATCACATCCACTATCTGGCGCGGCTGTGTGAGATGGAATTGATCGACCGCGAACGCCGGATGATTGAACGGCGCATCAAAGCGGCGAAGTTCCCCAGCACCAAGAGCTTGGATAGCTTTGACTTCAAGATCATGCCAAGCTTGAACAAGCCCCTGACGATGGATCTGGCACGATGCGATTACGTTAATCGCAGGGAGAACATCATCGCGCTCGGCCCGTCAGGCACGGGCAAGACACACATCGCCCTGGGACTTGGGCTGGCTGCATGTCAAAGAGGACTGAAGGTGCGCTTCACAACGGCTGCGGCATTAGTCCATGATCTGATCGAGGCTCAAGATGAGCGGAGATTGCAGCGCCTTCAAAAGCAACTGACCAGCCAGAACCTGTTGATCATTGATGAACTGGGCTTCGTACCGCTCAGCAAATCTGGCGCAGAGCTGCTCTTCGAGGTCATATCCCAATGCTATGAACGCGGCTCCATCATCATAACCTCGAACCTGCCCTTCGATGAATGGACTGAAGTCTTTGGCTCTGAGCGGCTGACCGGTGCGCTACTCGATCGTTTAACCCATCACGTCCACATCCTCGAGATGAATGGCGAAAGCTATCGGCTCAAACACAGTCGCAACAACCGAAAATAACCAGCCCGCAATCACAGTCAGAATAATGCTGGCCTTATGGCCAGCATGCGCTTTGGCACGCTTCAGCTTTGTGACGAGCACGCGTGCAAAAGCGCCACAAAACATCAACCGAAGTGGCCCATTTTTACGCCGCGACATGGACCCATTTTACTCTGCGATTGACAGACGTTTGAACAAATCCAGATGCATGCGGCTTTCGCGTTCCAGCATGACCCCCACAATAACGGTCATCTCCCGCCCCAGTTTGGAGGGCGACAACACCGCGATCTCTTTCTCGATTGCACCGGTTTCGCGCAACTTCTTAAGGCGTTTTTGAACCGCAGGCGCGGACAGGCCAATTTCAAGGCCAAGAACCTCAGCCGTGAGTTGCGCGTTGGATTGCACCAACTTGAGAATCTCTAAATCTTTATCATCCATAGGCGGATTTTCTCCGAGATTTGGTCAATTGGCAACTTATTTCGTCTTGTTATGCTTTGTTTTTGATGAGTGTCGTCACGTGACTTGGTTAGTGTTGGCTCGCGAAACTTCGTGCGATCTGATCGTTCAAAGCCATTTGAGCCAAAGGCCAAGCGCGCCAAACCGGCTCGTTTACTGGTCAGAACCACCTCCAGGGGAACAATAGGGATACCAAAATGCAGATTACGATTTCATCCACCGTGCTGGCCGCAGGGGTTGCATTACTCGCTGGCACAGCGGCATTCGCAGGCCCATTGCAGGACCGCATCGATTCCGGAGAGCCGATCCGCATTGGCTTCTCGAACGTGCCGATCTGGGGATATCCAGATGAGAACGGCGAGGCCAAGGGTTTTGTAAACGAGATCGCACTCGGCATCCTCAAGGAGATGGGCCACGAGGACGCGGAAACCATCGTGACCGACTGGGGTGGATTGATCCCGGGTCTGCAGGCCAACCGTTATGACATCATTACCGGCGGCCTTTATATCCTGAACAGCCGTTGCGAAAATATCTCCTTCTCCGAGCGCACAGACCGGTGATGCGTTTATCGTGCCCGCAGGCAACCCCAAGAATCTCCACACGTTCAAGGATATTATGAACTCGGGCTCGCTGATGGTGACCGGGGCTGGCTACAACACCGTTGAAGCCGCCAAGAAAGAAGGTCTGGGCGATGACCAGATCATGCAGGTGCCCGGCCCCTCCGAAATGCTGGCCGCTGTCAAAGCCGGGCGTGCCGATGCTGCGGGTATGACCTACTTCGAAGCCAACCACTTTGCTGTCACCAATGATGATATCGACGTGACCGATCCGGCAGCTCTGCCCGCGTGGACACTGAATTATGTTGGCGTCGGGTTCCGCGATTCGGATGCCGAGTTCATGGCGAAGTTCAACGAGGCCCTTGCATCCTATGTCGGAAGCGAAGCGATGCTCGCATCGGTCGAGGAATATGGCTACGTCGAAGGCAACCTGCCGGGTGATGTGACCGCCGAATGGACCTGCGCCAACCGCTGAACGCAATCTTGATGTGTTGGGCCGGGTACCTCGGCCCAACACAAACATCTGCACGATCGCAGATCTGGGGATTTCATGAGTTTCTTTGACTTTCCACAATCTGGTCTAAAGCCTCCGACTTTAGTCGGAAAAACATTCAAGCGTGCGCCGAAGGCGCTCATGAACCACTGAACCCTCTGACTTTAGTCGGAGGAGGTTCAGTTTCTGAGCCAATACTGGCCGCGCCCTTTGTCTGGCGCAGGTGTCACGGTCGCGCAGTTTCTGCTGGCTGCGGCGCTTGGCATCGCCATATCGCTCTGTATGGGGCTGATGAAGCTGTCGACCAAACCGGACGCTGCGCTGGAGCGCTGTACCTACATTGAGATTTTTCGCGGCACCTCGCTCGTGGTGCAGCTCTACTGGATTTTCTTTGTCCTGCCGCTTTTTGGAATCTCGATCGAGAAATTCATCGCCGGGTATCTGGCCGTTGGCATGAATATCGGTGCCTACGGGGCCGAGCTGGTGCGCGGCGGCATCCTGTCTGTGCCCAAAGGGCAGCATCTGTGTTTGTGGTCAAGGGCATATTGGCACCCGCTTTCGATTTTCCGAGATGAGGGTATTCGCCACGATTGCCAGTTTTCGAATGACCGCAGTGATTGCGACTTTGAACGGCTTTCCGTTTTCCCTGAGCCTGTTGTAGAACGCGGCGAAGTCTCGGTTTGAGCGAACTGCAGCAACGGCGGCCATGTAGAGCGTGTTGCGAACGCTTGCTCTGCCACCGCGAATGCGGCGTTGACCCCGCATGGCGCCGGAATCGCAGTTCATGGGCGCAACCCCGACAAGGGCGGCAATCCGGGGTGCGTTGACCTGTCCCGGTTCGCCCAGTTCCGCAATCATGGTGGCCGCCGAGATCAGCCCGACGCCTGGTATCGAAGTCAGGATATCAAAGCGATGTTTGAGATCGGGTTCGCGGCGCAGAAGTTGTCGGAGTTCAGCATCCAGAGCCGCAAGGTGGCGTTCGGCCATCTTGATCCGCGCACGCATCTGTCGGCTGATCAGACTGTGCCCGGTCACGCTCAACTGGTTTTGCAAAGCTCCTTTCTGCCGGGAAATTTGCCGCCCGGCAACCGGGAGAGCGGCCAGATCGGCGCGAGCCGGGGCAGGGGGGGCCTTTGCTTCCGGTTTCACCATCGCGGCAAACAGCGCGAGGGATTTGGCGTCAATCGCGTCGGTTTTGGCCAGTTGCCCCATCATATCAGTGAACTTTCGGGTGCGGTATGGGTTCATCACAGCCACATGGAAACCCGCATCATGCAGGTGCCGGTGCGCGCGCCGATGACAGCTGCCGGTTGCCTCCGGCACGATCAACTCAGGTTGATATGATCGAAGGAAGCGGGCGAACCGTTGCAGGCCTGCTTTGTCATTACTCACGCTCTGCGACAGGCCTGTTGGGTGAAGATAGACATCAAGACGTGATTCACTCACATCGATGCCGACATATACTTGCTCTGTGGCAAGCTGGGGAGAAGCGGTCTTTCCTTGTATACGGGACATCCGGGATTCCCTTTCATCTGTTCAGATCAGTTTTCCATGAATCGATCCGGTCAAGCTGCCCTGCGGCCCACAAAGCCAAGGGGAGGACGACCCAAATCGAGCGCCCGGATGGGATGGCCATCCCATCCGGGCAACCATCAATCTGCAGCAGATTGATGGCAAGGAAAACATACAAGTGGGAGGCCGCGCTGGCCATCAACATGAGCCCGGCCCAGAGAATGTGGCGTATCATTCTGCCACAGGCGCTGGTCAATATGCTGCCGCCCTGGGGCAACCTGATGATCGAATTGTTGAAGGGCACGGCCCTTGTATCCCTGATCTCGGTGGCCGACCTCATGTTCCAGTCCCGCCAGATCAACGCGACCACCTTTCTGTCCGCGCAGGTCTTTGGCGCAGCGTTGGTGATCTATTACATCATGGCCCGTTTCTTTGTAACGCCGTTCATGCGCTGGCTGGAACGCTACATGGCCCGCAAACTGGGAAGGGCATAAGCCATGTTTGACTGGAAATGGGACTTCGTCTGGGAAATCATGCCGCGCCTTATCGAGGGGGCTTATATACTTAACTGGCCACAATTTTCTTGACGTTACATCTATTTCTGGCTAGTATAATCCCAACAGGAGAAATTAGGCCCATGCCAGATACACTTAGCACATTTGAGTTCTTTCAGAAATTCCCAAATGAGGAAGCTGCACGGACGTTCTTCGAAAATCGCCGATGGGGCGGTGTACCCGTATGTGGTCACTGCGGTTCTGTTAATGTGTCTGAGTGCAAAGACCATAAGCCAATGGCTTAGCGTTGTAAATCTTGCCGCAAGCATTTCAGCGTTCGTACAGGCACGGTACTGGCTGAGAGCCGCCTTCCCTTGCTCAAGTGGTTGCTTGCCATCTACATGCTCACCAGCGCCCGCAAGGGCATCCCCAGCACCCAGATGGCGCGTGAACTGGGCGTAACTCAGAAAACAGCATGGTTCCTTGCGCAGCGCATCCGCGAAACATGGATGAACGGCAACGATAGCTGCGACATGGGCGATCACACTCAGGTTGACGAGGCGTACATCGGCGGCAAAGAGAGCAATAAACACGCGAACAAGAAACTACGCGCTGGCCGTGGTGCCGTTGGCAAGGTTGCGGTTGTTGGTATGCGCGGTCAGTACGGTGAAGTTCGTGCCAAGCCTGTCGAGCGCACCAACGCGGCGACATTGGCCGGTTTCGTCAAGGACAATGCCCCAATGGGCGCAACAGTCGTGACAGATGAGTTCAAAGCCTACCGCAGCCTTCCCAATCATGGCTTCGATCACAAGACAGTCCGTCACTCCGCAGGTGAGTATGACTCCGCAGGTGAGTATGTTCGCGATATGGCCCATACAAACGGCATCGAAAGCTTCTGGGCGCTGCTCAAGCGCGGTTACATCGGTATCTATCACTACATGAGTGCCAAGCACTTGCACCGCTATATCAACGAGTTCTCCTTTCGCCACAACACGGCGAAAGCTGGCACAATGAACTTCATCAACATGACGATTGACCGGATGCTTGATAAGCGCCTGACTTATAAGGATTTGATCCATGGCTAAGAAACCTGAAACAATAGAACCTATAGACGCAGATTTTGGTGATGTTGTTGACAGAATTGTAGATGAAAGCGGTGACATTGACATTATTCAGACGCCTGCGCATTCCGGTCTATGCGGCCGGTCATTCCGACAACATCCGGCCACCTAAACCGGGGCATCCGGTCACTTTTGGCGCGCCGCGTTGAGGCTTGAGGTTTCAACTATCATTTCGCGGCGGTTTCGTCACCTGATTTGGCCTCCTGCTTTCTGAACGATTGGCCTTCCAGCTCGACCCGGCAGGCGTTGTGTACGAGGCGGTCGAGGATGGCGTCCGCGAAGGTTGGTTCGCCGATGACATCGTGCCATGTGCCGATGGGCAACCGGCTGGTGATCAGGGTTGAGCCGGTGCCATATCGATCCTCGACGATCTCCATCAGACCGCGTCGTTGGCTGGCATTGAGCCGGTCTGATCCCCAATCGTCCGTAATGAGCAGTTGCGTCTTGGTCAGCGCTTTGAACAGACGAGGAAAGCGCCCATCACCGTGGGCCAGTTCCAATTCGTCGAACAGACGCGTCGTGCGCTTGTAGAGGACGGTTGTACCTTCTCTGCAGGCCGCTTGCGCCAGAGCGCAGGCCAACCAGGTTTTGCCGACACCGCAGGGGCCTGTGATCATCGGGTTGCGTTTGTCGCGTATCCATTTGCCGGTGAGCAGGCTCTGGAAGAGCGCCCTGTCCAAACCTCGACGGGTTTTGTAATCCACGTCCTCTGGGGCAGCCCCGACATGGCGCGGGCGCGCGGTGCGCATCCGGCTTTCAAAGCGTTTTGTCTCTCGACTGGTGGCTTCACGGTCGATCAGCAACCCCAGCCATTCAGCATGGGTCAGGTCGGCGGTGCCGTCCTGTGTCTGCATCTCGGCAAAGGCTTCTGCCATGCCGTCGAGCCTGAGTGTTCTGAGCTGATCCAGTGTTGGATGATCAAGCATATTTTGTCCTCTTCAATGGAAGTATCCCGCGCCACGGATATTGGAGTGTGTGATCGTGGGGCCGTCCGTGGCGGGCTGGCGGCGTTGACGATCCAAACCATTCTTCAGAATGGAATGCAGGGATGAGTAGCTGTAGGCATTGATCTCGAGGGCACGTTCGCAGGCGCGATCAAGACGATCATTGCCAAAGCCGCGCGCCAATTTGAGCACCCCGAGGCAGGCACGATACGCTTGTTCGGGGTGGCGGCGCTTGCCCATCATGAGCGTCACGAACGTCGCGACATGGGGACCGATCCGGGCAGCGCGGGTGCGGATCACCTCGGGCGAGCAGTCCGCCCGGAACCGGTGATTGGGCGGCATGTGATCCCGGATGGTGGAATGCTGACGGTTTCCCGATGTTCTGGCATGGGCAGCAACCCTTTGACCCTTATGGAAGACTTCGACGGTACGGGCGGTGACGCGCACCCATAGCTTCTGTTTGATCAGCGGGTGCGGCACCGAGTAGTAATGCCGGTCCACATCGATGTGGTAATCAATCCCCGCGCGCCGCAGTTTCCATTCCGCATAGACGTATGGTTCTGCGGGCAGCAGCTTCAACGCGGGTTTGTCCAGTGTCTCAAACAAAGCCCGGCGGCTGGCCCCAGGGTGCCGGGTGACCTTGCTGTTGAGGTGATCACGCAGGGGCCGGATCGCCGCGTTCAACTCATCCAGGCTGAAGAATGTCTGGTTGCGCAGGCGCGCCAAAATCCAGCGTTCGGCCAGCAAAACAGCACCTTCGACTTTCGCCTTGTCCTTCGGCTTACGCGGTCGCGCAGGAACGACGGCGGTATCGTAATGTGCCGCCATATCCCCATAGGTGCGATTGATCGCTGGATCATGGAAACAGGCTTTGATCACGGCGGCCTTGAGATTGTCAGGGACCACCTGCACAGGCACACCACCGAGGAATGCAAAAGCGCGGACGTGGCTGCTGATCCAGTCTGGCAGGCTCTGGGTCCAGGTTGCCTCGACATAGGTGTAGTTCGACGCCCCAAGGGCCGCGACGAAGATCCGGGCGGTGCGCACTTCGCCCGTCTCAGGGCAAACAACATCGACCGTGTGTCCCGCGTAATCGACAAACAGCCGCTCACCCGCAGGATGGCGCTGACGCATCACCGGCGACAAGCGACCCTCCCAGCGGGTGTAGAGTTCGCAGTACCGGCTGTATCCGTAGCCATCGGGATAGACGCCGCGATACTCTTCCCACAGCAATGCCAGTGTCACACCTTTGCGACGAAGTTCCGCGTGAACATAAGCCCAATCGGGTTGTGGGATCGCCCGCGTCGACGCGCCAGGTTGATGCGGAAAGATCTGCTGCTCAAGATCAACATCAGACAGATCATCGGGCAAAGGCCAGACCAATCCGGCCACATCCGCGCGCCGGAAATACTCCGATACCGTCGCCCGGCCCAACGACAGGCTCTGCGCCACCTGACGCCCTGAAAATCCATCTGCTCGAAGCCGCAGGGCTTCCCGTATCTTGCGCATCGACAATCTCTGCATCGCGCCACCTCCCATTCAAAAAGAACGGCAAGGTAGCCAGTTAAAGATCGCCTCAAAACAGACGCCAAAACCCCGGATCAGGGGTGGCCGGATGCCCCGGTTTGAGTGGCCGGGTTAAATCGGTACGGGTGGCCGGATACTATCGGTATAGGTGGCCGGATCACACCGGAATGCGCAGACGCCTAATGCCTATGGTCTGGCAACCAAGAAAGCTGAGTATGCCGGGCCGTTGTCACTGGGCGAAATTAAGTTGAGTTGCTTCGTTACAGGCGACGGTGAGAGGTTCATTTCAGGGCGTAGTATGACTACGGCTATCGGCATGAAAGGCCGTGGCCAAGGAATGCAGCGTATTTCCGCAAATTCCACCCTAAAACCTTTTATGAGCAATGCCTTGGTTATGGCCATTGAACAGCCGGTTGAGATCACTGGGAAAACATCTAAACCAGTACATGGTTACAGGGCAGAGATACTTGCTGATTTATGTGACGCAATATTAGAGGCCAGAAAAGCAGACGCTTTGAAAACCGAACAAGAAATCCGCTACAGCCGCTATGCCGAAAACCTAGTTAGAGGATTTGCGCGAGTTGGCATCGCAGCTTTGGTCGACGAGGCCACAGGCTACCAGAGCGTACGTGACAATGCCGCTCTTCAGAAAATTCTCGACAAGTTCTTGAAAGACGAGGCGCGCACGTGGTCAAAGACATTCCCTGATGAATTTTGGCAGAAGCTTGTTAAGGTGAAGGGACACAACAGTTACTACGCCATGAAAGGACCGGCCTTTGTTGGCCATTGGGTCAATGATATCGTCTATTCTAGGGCCTGTTGAGATACAGGATTCCCATTTCCATTAATTTCTGATTCAAGTTTCCAAAATGGAGGCGAGAATGTTGAGTGACCGGTTTTTGATAAGTGACGGGCAATGGGATCTTATAGAGCCCCATTGCCTTGGCAAGAAGAGCGATCCGGGGCGGACTGGAGGTGACGCCCGTTTGTTTGTGGAGGCTGTTTTGTGGATCGCCCGGACAGGTGCGCCATGGCGGGACTTGCCGGCTGAATTTGGCAAATGGAATTCGATTTTCACACGGTTCAGATATTGGGTTAAACGGGACGTATTTCATCGTATGTTCAATGAGTTATCCGAAGATATCGACTTCGAATATACGATGATTGATGGCACGATCTGCAAGGTACACCGTCATGGACAGGGCGCAAAAGGGGGACTCAAAATCAGGCCATCGGAAAGTCTCGCGGCGGAATGACCACCAAAATTCTGGCGCTGACCGACGCCTTTGGCAACCTCATCGACTTCCGGCTGATGCCCGGACAGGCGCATGACCTGCTCAAAACACGTGAATTGCTGGCAGATGTTTGCTGCCGAAATCTGTTGGCGGATAAGGCCTTTGACGCGGATTGGCTTCGGGCGTTATTGGCAGAAAGGGACATTGAAGCCGTTATTCCACCCAAGTCCAACCGCAAAAGCCCAGCTTCATGTGATATGGAAATCTATAAGTGGAGGCATCTCGTCGAAAACTTCTTTCAGAAACTCAAAGAATTCAAACGTATAGCAATGCGTGCCTGCAAAACCGACACCAGTTTCGAAGCCATGATCCACATCGGAGCGACAATAATCCGCACACGATGAATCTCAACAGGCCCTAGTGTTCAGCACCTGACATAAGATTCCCACTGTCGGTTTTCTGTGCCATACCCGGCCCATGAGACGCACTGACATCTGCCTTTACCTTGGCCCCGCCGAGTGTAAAACGCGGAGCAATATTGGGCCACAGAAGCGGCTGCATATCGCAGTTGTAGCGGAGTAAAAGTCCGCCAGTTTGTGCCCTTCGTTTATTCGGAGGGCGGGAGATGTATTCTGTGGATATTTATAGTCGTGTGCGCCGTGCTTGTTTGAAGGACGGTATGTCTGGCCGAGAAGCGGCGCGGTTTTTCAACATGGCGTAATCAGGATCAGCACTCAGTTACCCCTGTTATTCTGGATGCACATGCAATTGAAAAGGAGACTGACCAATGGAATATTTTGCTGGTTTGGATGTGTCCATGGAAGAGACGCATATCTGCATTCTGGATCGTGAAGGGGCCCTTATTCGTGAAGGAAAAGCGAGCTCAACACCAAAAGCGATCGCTGACTTCCTCGCTTCTGGACCACCATGTGCCAAAGTTGTATTTGAAACGGGACGGATGGCACCAATGCTTTACCATGGGCTGACGGAGCTTGGTGTCCCGGTTGTTTGCATCGAGAGCAGGCAAGCATATCAGGCCCTTAAATCTCTGGCCGGCCACAAGACGGACCGCAATGATGCCCGCGGTTTGGCACACCTGGCGCGGACGGGATTCTACAAGCCGACCCATGTCAAATCACTGTCAGCGCACGCAATCCGGTCGCTGATCGCAGCCCGCAAGAAGCTGGTCGGACAGCGTGTGACGCTCGACAATCAGATCCGCGGTCTGGTCGTCGTCTTCGGCGTGCGGCTGCCACGAGCTTTGTCTCCGGCATTCAAAAACGCGGCGCTAAAAGTTAGCGATGGAGTGCCTGGCCTCCATGCCGCAATTTGCGGACTGTTCGCAGCACGCGAAGCAATCCTCGCGGCGGTTGCAGCCATTGATGGCGACATCAAAAAGATGACCCGCAAATCCGAAGTCTGCCAGCGCCTTATGACGGTACCAGGGGTCGGTCCGATCACAGCATTGGCCTTTGCCGCAGCAATTGATGATCCGTCGCGTTTCAGGAAATCGCGTGATGTGGGGGCGTATCTTGGACTGGTGCCGCGACGGCATCAATCTGGTGAAATCGACTACACGGGCAGCATCTCAAAGCGGGGCGACGTGCGCGTCAGAACGCTTCTCTATGAGGCCGCCAATGTGATGCTGACGCGGTATGCCGCTCCGCTCAAATTGAAGACATGGGCCCTCGCAATCGGTGCGCGCTCAACGATGAGAAAGGCCCGAGTGGCTCTGGCGCGTCGTCTGGCAATCATACTTCATGCCATTATGCGAGACAAAACTGACTTCCAGTCCGCGTAAGGCTTACGAGGCGACAACGAGGATTCCTAAATCAAAGTTCCCATCTGGGACGATGCCCGAGGGAGGGCGTGAGACACGGCGCCGATTCTGTAGCAACAGCCAAGACCAACGGTATGATTGCGGTTTCAACATTGCCGACCCACACCCAGCCAACCCCATCATGAACCTCAGAGTTCGAAGAGAACAAAGGCAACCTCTGACATCAAAAGCAGGAAACTCAGGAAACACGCATTGACAGATTAGAGAACACGCATTGACAGATTAGAGAACAAAGGCAACCTCTGACATCAAAAGCAGGAAACTCAGGAAACACGCATTGACAGATTAGAGAACACGCATTGACAGATTAGAGAACAAAGATCGTAAGACGATCGCGAAGATGCTGCGCCATGAACTTCCGCCTGGGTATCGTCGGTCGGAAGCGCCTCGGCGGCCAACGCTTGATGGTTATGTTGGTGTGGTCGATGAGATACTGCGCACAGACAAAGCCCTGATCAAAAAGCAGCGACACACGGCCAAGCGCATCTTTGAACGGCTGCGCGATGAGCATGGATATGCCGGCAGCCTGACCACGGTGACCTATTACGTGCGCGAGCAAAAACGGCGCACCAAAGAGGTGTTTGTGCCGTTGTCGCATCGGCCGGGCCATGCGCAGGTTGATTTTGGTGAGACGCTGGGCGTGATCGGTGGCGTGGAATGCAAGATCCACTTCTTCGTGATGAGCTTGCCACATTCTGATGCGGTGTTTGTGAAGGGATATCCAGCTGAGACAACCGAGGCGTTTTGCGATGGCCATGTGTCCGCCTTTGCATTCTTTGGCGGCATTCCGCAATCCATTCTCTACGACAATACCAAGATCGCCGTGGCTCGGATACTCGGGGATAAGACGCGCATCCGCACACGTCGGTTTACGGAACTGCAGTCGCATTACTTGTTTGATGACAAGTTTGGCAGACCCGCGCGAGGGAACGATAAAGGCAACGTTGAGGGCATGGTTGGATACACCCGCCGCAACTTCATGGTTCCCGCACCTCGCTATGACAGCTTTGATGATCTGAACGCACATTTGGAAGAGAAGTGTTTAGCACGTCAGGACGATACGTTGCGGGGTCACACCCAAACCATAGGCGCACGCCTGATGTCGGATTTGGATGCTCTGATGGGATTGCCCGTCGCAGAATATGAAGCCTGCGATCACGTCAGCACGCGTGCAACGTCGATCTCAATGGTGCGCTATCGCAGCAATGATTACTCGGTGCCAGTAGCCTATGCGCACCACGATGTTCATGTGCGTGGGTTTGTGCATGAGGTTATCATCGGCTGCGGCAATGAGATTATTGCGCGGCACAAACGATCCTACACATCAGCGGATATGGTCTTTGACCCATTGCACTTTTTGCCCCTGCTTGAACAAAAGGTGGGTGCCCTGGATCAGGCCGCGCCTTTGCAGGGTTGGCATTTGCCAGATGTATTTGCCACGCTGCACCGACTGCTTGAAGCCAGAATGGGTAAGCCGGGCAAGCGAGAATACGTTCAAGTCTTGCGCCTTTTGGAGACCTTCGAAATGGATGTTGTGCAAGGCGCAATCCAGCAGGCAATAGATATGGGTGCAATTGGCTATGACGCCGTAAAACACCTTGTACTGTGTCGGGTTGAGAAGCGGCCACCACGATTGGATTTGGACTTCTATCCATACTTGCCCAAGGCCAATGTCGGCACAACACGCCCATCCAGTTACATGAGCTTGATGGGAAGGACCGCGGCATGACCGAAGCCCCTCGGATTCTTCTACGGCATCATCTTAAACAACTGCGACTGCCAACGTTCCAAGGCGAGTATGCCAAACAGGCGCAGCTCTGTGCTGCAGAGAACAAAGATCACATCCACTATCTGGCGCGGCTGTGTGAGATGGAATTGATCGACCGCGAACGCCGGATGATTGAACGGCGCATCAAAGCGGCGAAGTTCCCCAGCACCAAGAGCTTGGATAGCTTTGACTTCAAGATCATGCCAAGCTTGAACAAGCCCCTGACGATGGATCTGGCACGATGCGATTACGTTAATCGCAGGGAGAACATCATCGCGCTCGGCCCGTCAGGCACGGGCAAGACACACATCGCCCTGGGACTTGGGCTGGCTGCATGTCAAAGAGGACTGAAGGTGCGCTTCACAACGGCTGCGGCATTAGTCCATGATCTGATCGAGGCTCAAGATGAGCGGAGATTGCAGCGCCTTCAAAAGCAACTGACCAGCCAGAACCTGTTGATCATTGATGAACTGGGCTTCGTACCGCTCAGCAAATCTGGCGCAGAGCTGCTCTTCGAGGTCATATCCCAATGCTATGAACGCGGCTCCATCATCATAACCTCGAACCTGCCCTTCGATGAATGGACTGAAGTCTTTGGCTCTGAGCGGCTGACCGGTGCGCTACTCGATCGTTTAACCCATCACGTCCACATCCTCGAGATGAATGGCGAAAGCTATCGGCTCAAACACAGTCGCAACAACCGAAAATAACCAGCCCGCAATCACAGTCAGAATAATGCTGGCCTTATGGCCAGCATGCGCTTTGGCACGCTTCAGCTTTGTGACGAGCACGCGTGCAAAAGCGCCACAAAACATCAACCGAAGTGGCCCATTTTTACGCCGCGACATGGACCCATTTTACTCTGCGATTGACACAGGTCATGTATCACTCGACAGCATCCCTGAAATTTGGCTTCGTCTACTTGATGGGCGGGAGCATCGTTTCAGTGATAAACTCCTCAGTGAGATTGGCGTAGGACATGAAGTGGCCCTGGTCTTTCGACTCGGCAAAAACGAGTTGCTACGCGTCGTGAATGCTTCGACTCAGCAATGCACTGATAGCTGGATCATTGTTCCAGTCGACGAGAACGCTGGATCGAGGTTCGCGAATACGCTCCAGATTGCGGCCATCGGCGCAATAATTAGTTTATTCGTTTTCCTAACCGTAGCTGGCAATTTGAGCACGGGTGGATCAGTTGGGGTAACGTCTGGATACCTTGCGGTATTTGGATCGTTTCTTGCGGTCGTCAGCTATTGGTTAGCTGGGATGTGGATGGCTAGTAGCAGTGCCAAAGCGCGCCGATTGCGAGATCAAGTTGAGGACGCCTTGATGGACAAATGACGCATGAATCAAATTATAAGAGCGATGAACAATCACCAATGACATGCCATCCAATCTAGATATTAGATTTTACCAAAGTTGCCATTGTCATATCTACAAATGTACCGCCATTTTGTGCCGTCCGGCGTGAATCGCAACTTGTCCGGCGAGAAACGCAATTTCTGTCGGGCAAGACAGCAACTTTCAGCATTTGAGGCTGTTGTTCGGCCAATCGATTGACCCAGGCTGTGCACTTGTCACTTTTTGAAGAATGCCCCGAAACCTGAGATTTTGAGCTACAAGATTCGACGCCTCGGGCGGAAACCGGACGTTCGCTGCAGATGTGCTTTCTCAAAAGACAACTTTCAAAGCGGACATTCAGACGCACACAAAAGACACAACAAGAAACTAGGATTCAAACTGGTTCGAACGTCTGGATTCGATGATGTGTCGCCCCGATACGTCATCGGAACTCAGCTGGATTTTCGTTTCAGATTCAGGTTCACATTGCTGCAGGAACACCGCAAAGCCTCCGGGGATGTGTGCTTTGGTGTGATGTATAACCACGACCCACAGTCTTTGCATTGGGCACAGGTTAGTAGCTCTTTAAATGCTTTGACAACTGGATCAAAATCATTCCTACCAAAATTCGCCCAATCGTTGTGATGAACAGCTTTGTTGACTGCCCAATCCTCTTCGCCTTTCGCTGAATTGGCCTGCGATAGCTGCTTCTTACGCGCTTGTGCTGCGTCTTGCATCCCCGCATTATTCCAAGAATGTGCCGCAGCGGATGCCTTGCCTAATACCAGCGGCCTTAATGTCTGACTCACTTTTGTGATTTCAAATTTACTGCATTTCTGAATCAATGGCCTCCAGAAGCAAGGAGGTGCTCATGGGTGGGGCAGTCAAGATTACGCGCACAGATATGTCCGCGCAAGATTTGCGTTGTGCTGCAAAGCGAACCAGGGATGGTCGTGTTGTCCGTCGAATACTCGCCATAGCGCTGGTGCTTGACGATGTGGACCGCGCAACAGCGGCCCGTAGCAGCGGTATGGATCGCCAAACTCTCGGAGACTGGGTGCATCGCTACAATGCAGAGGGCCTTGGTGGGCTTTCTGATCGGTGTGGCAAGGGTGCAAAGCCACGCCTGTCCCTGGAGCAACAGGCGCTGTTTGTGGCTTGGGTTGAGGCTGGGCCTGACCCGGCAAAAGATGGCGTAGTGCGGTGGCGCTGTGCCGATTTGCAGGTCCGCGTTGAAGAAGAATTCGACGTAAAGCTACATGAACGTACGATTGGCAAGTATCCAGCCAGGCATGGTTTTCGTCGCCTTTCTGTGCGCCCGGAGCATCCCAAAACTGATCCCGCTGCACAGCAGGCTTTTAAAAAAACTTTGCCAGCCTCATAGCCGATACCCTGCCAAAACATGCAAAGGGGAAGCCGCTTGAGGTATGGTTCCAGGATGAAGCCCGCGTCGGGCAGCAAGGAACCCTCACCCGCAAATGGGCCAGGCGTGGAACCCGCCCGCGCGCACCACGTGATACGCGCTGCAAATGGAGCTATATCTTCGGCGCAGCCTGTCCTGCCTGTGGCACGGCGGCTGGGCTGATCCTGCCTTACGTCAACGCCGAAGCAATGGGGCTGCATCTCGATGAGATCGCAAAGACAATCGCACCCGGCGCACATGCCTTGCTCATCATCGACGGGGCTGGTTGGCACGGAGCAAAATGCTTGCAGGTGCCAGATAATACTACACTCGTAAAACTGCCCCCATACTCACCGGAATTGAACCCAATGGAAAACGTTTGGGCCTATCTGCGGTCGAACAAACTCGCTGTCTCTGTCTTCGACACATATGAAGACATCCTCGAAAAATGCGCCCAGGCCTGGAACTTCTTTGCGAACGACCCTGAACGCATAACTTCAATCACAGATCGAGAATGGATAAAGGTCAATTAATTGGGCCGTTGGTATAAGAGCTCCTTTAGCCGCGAAACGACTGAAGGGAGTAAGTCGCCCAGATTGTAGTTCCCGTCCGCTTTGAAAACCGGACGCGCACCTAACTGATCAGCCAGCAGGCGCGATACAAATTCCATATGGCGTCGCAAGCTGTGCGCGGCGGTCTCGATTTTACCTTTCGCCATAGCCTCATCGATTAGTGCCCATACTTCAGCATTGGATTCCACCATCGGGCCGGTTTCAACGGACCAGCTATAGAACGACAGTGACGTTTTCCTTGATACTAGCTTTGCAGATCGCATTTGCTCAGCCCAGAGCCGGTCATGGGTCGCAATGACAAATTGGGTATCGGGAAACTCGGACATCAACAGTTTGCAAAACTGATAGCGATGGCCCGCATCCACCGACATTACCACATCGTCCAAAAGCGACACAGTGAAGCCACCTCCGAGAAGACGTTTCATCAGCGCAAGATAGAGGCAAACCCCCATACCATCCTGATGACCTTCACTGTGAAATGCGCCGGGTGGGAACAACCCGCGCTCGTAAAAGTTTACATCGAAATCGAGTTTGCCCTCACTCGCTTTCAGACGGGCGACAAACTTTTTTTCATCTCTACTCCCGCGACCGAATTGACCAGAAGATTTGAGGTCAGATCAGCTTGTATTCCTTGAGAGAAAGGATCCTGAAATTGTCGGTAACAGTGTTGTCAACGGCGGAGTAAAATCCGGCCACTGGGGCGGAGCAAAAGTCGGCCAGTTTGTGGAGTGCGCCTTGGGGCGTGTGGCCACCAATCAGCAAGCACGTTCCAAGGCGCATTGGCCGTCAGGCCGATTGTTCAGTTGTCAGGTTGAAGGGTTGGCAATACGTGCGCGGCTCTGATTGAGGCGGTAGCTTTCGCCGTTCATCTCGAGGATGTTGACGTGATGTGTCAGCCGGTCCGGGAGCGCGCCGGTCAAGCGTTCGGTGCCGAATGTCTCGGTCCATTCCTCGAAGGGCAGGTTCGATGTGATCAGGGTTGAGCCACGCTCGCAGCGCTGAGAGATCAGCTCGAACAGAAGCTGGGCGCCGGTTTTGCTCAAGGGGACGAAGCCCGGCTCGTCGATGATCAGCAGTTTGACCTTGGCCAGTTTGCGCTGAAGCTGCAGGAGGCGTTTCTCGTCGCGGGCCTCCATCATCCCGTGCACGAGAGCTGCGGCGGTTACGAAGGCGACAGGCAACCCTTTCTGGCAGGCGGTCAGCCCCAACCCGAGAGCGACATGGGTTTTGCCGGTTCCCGACGGGCCGAGCGCGATGACGTTCTCCCTGCGCTCGATCCATTCACAGCGCGCCAGTTCCAGCACCATCATCTTGTTCAGACCGGGGATGGCCGTAAAGTCGAAGCTGTCGAGGCTTTTGACGGTTGGAAACTTTGCCGACTTGATCCGGCGTCCGACCATGCGCCTCTCCCGATCGATTGGTTCCAGCTCGGTCAGCCGGGCTGGATAGCGCACATGATCCAGGCCTTCCGCCGCACAAATGCGCGCTTGCTTGTCATGCTCGCGCAGGAAGGTGGGCAGGCGCAGAGTCTTGAGGTGGTGTGTCAGCGGCAGTTCGGGTGCATCCGTCATGCGTCACCTCCTGACAGAAGGCTCATACAGGAAGAAGCCGAGGTGGTGGCGATGTTGGTTCCGGGCAGGAACGGATAGACATCCAAATCCAACCTCGGGGGCCTTCGCTCGACGCGGCACAGGACGAGGTGCTTGATCGCATCGAAGCTGACCGCCCCCATTCGCAGGGCGTCTTTGACGGCAAGATGCAGCACCTCCAGCTCGAACCGTTCCGACAGGCGCAGGACCTGGACATACTCCCTTTTGCCCGCCTTGCCCTGCCGGGCTTCCAGCAAGCGCCGGAGCGTGGCGAAGGCGTCAGGCAGTTCCCAACCCTGCAAGGGCGCAGCCTGATCGAAGGACATGATCCTGCGCTCGATCAGCGGCAGGTAATGCAGCGGGTCGAACACCATGTCACCGCTGTCATAAGAGCGGGGATGATCGGCGATCACCTCAGTGGCGCAACCGATAACGACGCGGATCACGAAGCCCTTGATCCAGACCGCGCGGTGGCCATATGCGACCGGTACCGAGTAGTCGTTACCGCGATACCGCACCACCGATGTCGATGTGACCTGGCCACTTTGCAACTCACAGGCCTCGAAGGGTGCGCCGGGCAAATCCTGCATTGCCGCCGGATCGGCTTGCAGCCGTTCGCCGATGCTGGCCTTGTGTCCGCGCAGGACATCGTCCTGCCGTTTGCGGCATTGCTCTTCCAGGTGAGCGTTGAACGCATCCCGGTCCGGAAAGGACGGGATCGGCACCATGAAGTCGCGCCGCCCGTAGCCGACCAACCCCTCGACCGCTCCCTTGTCGTTCCCCTTGCCGGGACGGCCGTAGCGATCCCGGACCACATAATGCGACAGCATTGCGCTGAACCGTTGGGTTCTTTGCCGGGTGCCGTCCGGCAGGATCCGCGCCACCAGGCAGCGGTCATTGTCATAGAGGATCGACAGGGGAACCGCCCCAAAGAAAGCAAAGGCATGCACATGCCCATCCAGCCAGGCCTCGGTGGTTGCCGCAGGATAGGCCCGGATAAAACACGCATCGCTCTGCGGCAGATCAAAGGCGAAGAAGTGCGCCTTCCGCTCAACGCCGCCAATCACGACAGGCGCTTCACCAAAATCCGCCTGCGCATGCCCGGGCGGATGGCTGAGCGGCACGAACATCTCTTTGCCAGAGCGCTTCCTGGCCCGGACGCAGTCTTTGACGATTGTGTATCCGCCATCAAAGCCGCACTCGTCGCGCAGCCTCTCAAAGATACGCTTTGCGGTGTGGCGCTGCTTGCGCGGACGCGCTTTGTCCTCAGTAAGCCATTGGTCGATCTGGCAGGTGAACGCATCCAGCTTCGGGCGCCTAATCGGCGCTGTCCGCCGATACCCCGGTGGCTCCGAATAGGCCAACATCTTCGCAACACTGTCTCGGCCAATCCCAAAATCCCGGGCAATCCGACGCCCGCTCAACCCATCCTGAAAATGAGCCCGACGCACCTTCAAATACAATTCCACGGTGAAAATCCCCCGGCCCTCCCATCAAACGAAAGGGCAAAAGTGGACGACTTTTACGCCGCCCGCGACAACACAACGACGCCGCTACCCTGGCCGAGTATTGCTCCGCCGATTACAAGCCCCAAAGGCGCTCAATCGGGTTGAGATGCGGGGCGTATGCCGGCAGGAACTTCAACTTCACCCGACGTTCGGGGCTGTGCGGCCATGGCTGGAGTATCCTGGCATGGTGATAACGCGCATTGTCGACAAAAACATGGATGGTCGTTTTGGTTGGGGTGTTGCGCTCCGGCTTTTCCAGCATGAGAGTGTCGTTTGGGCATTGATCTTCCCGCCTTCCACAAAGGTGAACCGGAACGTTTCAAGATCGAGCGCACCCTGAATATTGAGGCGCCTGCGCCCCGATGTTGCCTTCAGGGCCGTCTTTTGCCCCTTCGGGAACCGGCCATGGGCGGGACGGCTCCGATGCTCGGGATGCACAGCATCGGAGAAGACCACCATCCCATCGGCTGCAAGTTCGGTCATCAGGGCCTCATACATGGCGATAAACGCCGCCTGTTTGACTTCATCGGCCTGTGCAGGCGGCAATCGTGGCTTTTTATACTCAAACCCCGGACGGCGCATCAGCCTGGCGGCCCCCGAGGGACTGTAGCTCTGCCCGTATTCCGCCGGAACATACGCACAGACCTCGTCTACGTTCCGTGCCGGGTTTTCGGCAAAACGGGCTTTCAAAGCCCGTTCGCGCTCCCCCGACAAATGCCCTTGTCGCTGGCTGTAATCCTTCAAGCCGAAAAACGACAACCCCGCCCCGGAAAAGGCAAACCGCCACTCCGTCAGAACCGTCGGGCCGATATCCAGAATCCGGCAAACCGTTCCGGCGTCTTCTTCTGCATCCAACAGCGGAAACGCACGGGCGCGCCTCCAGACAAGCGCTTCAACCTTGCGGCGGCGGCAAATGGCCTCAAGGGCCAGGCGCTGATCGGCAGATAGCGAAACCGTTTTGTGGGGCTTGTTCATGCTCTCAAAGTGCATGCTGTGATACGTATGACCATGCGGCAAATTGAATCAACCTCTCTACAAATTCTTCAGGTCAATTCAGGCGCAGTAGTATCCATCATTCAAGACCCGATAAAATCGGCTGAAATCGTCTTGCACGGCCTCATAGAGAGCATCGAGCTCCGTTTCCATTGCGCTACACCAAGCATCGTAGGCAGTCTTTGCTGCATCACGAGCCTTCGCGGAGCTTGCCTCCACCTTTTCAAAACGCTGCTGCGCGTTGAGCAGGAATGTCTGCGCTGCCACAGTGGCGCTCTGATCCGGCTTTGCACGGATTACTTCCACGAAACTCGCCAAAGAGGTGTCAAACCCGGGGGGCATTGTCGGCCAACCTGCCTTCAGACGCTCCTTCAGCTCAATGATCTGCGGGAAATTTTCAAGTTGCTTCTGGAGGCTTGCTAAATCTTTCCCCCAGTCAATGACCTCTGCCATGAAATCCGATTGTTTCTCAGCTTTGGCGACTGCGTGGGCTTCAAGCAGAAGAGCCTTTAGGCTGCCAACAGACCTGGAGACCAATGCGGCTTGTTCCATTATGTCCTTTTGGACCACCCCTGCGGTCTTCGATTTTTCTTGTTTTGAATGAAGGTGGGCCGTGAGTGCGTTCTGGTCCGGCCATTCATGATCACACATTGGGCATTCCGGACCATCAATCAAGCTCATTCCCTGTTCGACCAATGCTCTTTGCTGCAGAGACAACAAGAGTTGAGGATCTTCATCAAGACGCACGAATTGTGCATTCAGGGTGTCGGCTTTCGTGATCGTCGAGGTCTCTAAAGCAGCAATCATCTCGGTCAGTTTCGTAAGCTCAATCAATGCGGCAGCTTTGTTGAGCGGCTGCTCCCCTGAAGGCTCGGCCAAACCTTGATCAAGTACGGTATCGGCCGTTACTGCCGCGAGCTCTGTAAGACCCAGCACTTTCCGTTTCGCATTCACTGCCGTCAGCATTTCAACTGGTGAGAGCGTCGTGATGCCCAGATGCTGTTTGAGGTTGTCGCGCTTTTTTTGAGCTTCCGACACAGCCGTTGCTGCTTCCCGCTTGAGTTTGGAATGCGCAGTATTGAGGGCTGATCGCGTCTGGCCCAATTCTTCAATCTTCAAGATTGCCTGAATTTCTTCGGAGCGCTTGGCAGGTTCAACCAGAATGAGTTTGAGAATTTCGCGCCGAGCAAGTGTCACTTCAGGATGATCAGCAACTTGATCCAGAATAGCGATGATCTCCGGATCCTTCGGTTCAATCTTTGGTTTCGTTGGCGCTGACACTTTGCGTGTAATTTTGGCGGTCTTGCCAAGGGTCGGGAATGAAAGTTCGAGCTCAACAAATGCAGCATCTGGGAACTTTGTGCGGTCCACATGTGGTCCGTGATCTTTAATCGTTAGGCCCTTCGTCCCTCGCCCCGTTAGACGACGGATTTGACCGGTCAAGCCAAACTCAATGGCATCGATCACACCGCTCTTGCCGGAGCCATTGGGCCCAGAGACAGCAAACGTCTTGCCGTTGAGTGCTATGTCGAGGTCCTTAATGCCCCGAAATTCTTCAATATGCGCAGACTGGATTTTTATCATTCGATCTCACCACCTTCCGGTAGGTTGAAGATCGCAGCCAAGTCTTCTGGCTTGATCTTCTTTCCTTCGTTGATGAGCGCTTCGATCCTGTCGATTTTTGCTTGGTCAAAGGTTTCGTCATCTGCGAGGGTGGTCAGAAACTTATTGGAGACTGCCTGTTGGAGCGAAGCCATCATAGGTCCTCTAATTGCTAGTATCGTTACTAGGGTCTGTTGACAATCATCGTGTTGCAATGAGCATGGCACAGAGGTGCCAGTTGGCAGCGTAGCTTGTATCAGTCTTGTCGTATCGCGTTGCTATGCCTCTGAATTCCTTGATCTTTGCGAAGTAGTTTTCGATGAGATGGCGCCACTTGTACATGTGGGTATCGTAGTCCCGTTGAACTTTTCGGTTCGATTTGGGCGGGATGACAGCGGTTGCGCCACGCTCATCAAGGTCTTGCAGGAGCCAGTCGGCGTCGAAGGCTTTGTCGGCCGGCAACGCCCCAAAGGAAGCCCCCTTGATCAGAGGAGCGACCCCCTTCATGTCGTGTGCCTGTCCCGGCAAAAGCAGAAACCGGAACAGGTTACCGAGCGCATCGACCAAGGCCACGACCTTGGTCGTCAGTCCGCCGCGAGAGCGTCCGATAGCCTGGTGTTGAGTCCCCCTTTTGCGCCCGAAGCCTTCTGATGAGCTTGAACAATCGTCCCGTCGATAAGGGCATATTCCAGGTCCGGCTCGCCACTCATGGCATTGAAAAGACTCTCGAACACGCCGTTCCTGGCCCATCGACGAAATCGCTTGAACCGGCTGTTCCAGTTGCCAAACTCTTTGGGCAAATCCCGCCATGGGGACCCTGTGCGTACGCGCCATAATACTGCTTCCATAAACCGGCGATTATTGCGCGCGGTAACACCCGGATCGCCTGCCTTGCCCGGTATAGGCGGCTCAATCTTCTCCCAAAGCTCATCGGAAACAGCCAAACGATTTGCGTCCATCAACACCTCCATTTTGGAAGCTTGAATCAGACTTCAGGCAAAATGGGAACCCCGAATGTCAACAGGCCCTAGTGTTCAGAGTCTGACACTTCTTACCTATTTCCGCGGATTTCATCCAGCGTGTCGAGTGCGCGGCGTTCTCGGGTGAGGATATCCTTGGCGCTCCTGGTCCATTTGAAAGGCTTCGGTTTCTCGTTGTGGAGCGCCGGATAGTCGTAGATCGCAGCCTCCAGGTCATCGACGCTGGAATAGCTGCCGCGTCGGATGCGCCCGGCGGTGATCTCGGCGAAGAAGCGCTCGACCAGGTTCAGCCATGAGGCGCTGGTGGGGGTAAAATGCAGCTTGAAGCGGGGGTGCTTTTCGAGCCAGGCCTTGACCTCGGGTGTCTTGTGGGTGGCGTAGTTGTCGAGCACCGGATGGACCTCGCATCGCACTGGCGTGGCCTTGTCGATACTGCGCAGGAATTTCAGGAACTCCCTGGCTCTGTGGCGGGGCATGCAATTGCCGATGACCGTGCCCGTCTTCACATCAAGGGCGGCGAACAGCGTGGTCGTGCCGTGGCGTTTGTAATCATGGGTCATGGCGGCGGCGCGACCCTTCTTGAGCGGCAATCCCGGCTGGGTGCGATCAAGTGCCTGAATTTGCGACTTCTCGTCGACGCACAGCACCACCGCCCGCTCCGGCGGGTCAAGGTAGAGCCCGACGATATCGGCGACTTTCTCCTCGAACAGCGGATCGTTCGACACCTTGAACCCTTTCGTGAGGTGCGGCTTCAGGCCCGCCTCGGCCCATATGCGTCCCACGCTCGAAGGCGAAATACCCACGGCCTCGGCCATCAGGCTGCGGCTCCAGTGAGTGGCATTCGCAGGGGACTCCTGAACTGTCTTGGCGATCACCTTCAATCGTGTCGCAATCGGCAGCGGCGGCACCCGCGAAGGTCGGGTCTTGTCACGTTTGAGGCCAGCTACACCCTCATCGAGATAGCGTTGCTGCCAACGCCACACGGTAGGTTTCGAAGTGCCCGCCCGCCGCATGATCTCAAACGTGCCGCAACCATCCGCCGTTGCCAGTACGATCTCGGCCCGCCAGACCAGTTTGCGAGGGCTGTTGCGGTTGGCGATCAGGGCTTGAAGCTCAGAACGCTCGGCGGGGCCAAGGTAAAGGCAGATGTCAGTGCGTCTCATGGGCCGGGTATGGCACAGAAAACCGACAGTGGGAATCTTATGTCAGGTGCTGAACACTAGGGTCTGTTGACAATCATCGTGTTGCAATGAGCATGGCACAGAGGTGCCAGTTGGCAGCGTAGCTTGTATCAGTCTTGTCGTATCGCGTTGCTATGCCTCTGAATTCCTTGATCTTTGCGAAATGGTTTTCGATGAGATGGCGCCACTTGTACATGTGGGTATCGTAGTCCCGTTGAACTTTTCGGTTCGATTTGGGCGGGATGACAGCGGTTGCGCCACGCTCATCAAGGTCTTGCAGGAGCCAGTCGGCGTCGAAGGCTTTGTCGGCCAGCAACGCCCCAAAGGAAGCCCCCTTGATCAGAGGAGCGACCCCCTTCATGTCGTGTGCCTGTCCCGGCAAAAGCAGAAACCGGAACAGGTTACCGAGCGCATCGACCAGGGCCACGACCTTGGTCGTCAGTCCGCCGCGAGAGCGTCCGATAGCCTGGTGTTGAGTCCCCCTTTTGCGCCCGAAGCCTTCTGATGAGCTTGAACAATCGTCCCGTCGACAAGGGCATATTCCAGGTCCGGCTCGCCACTCATGGCATTGAAAAGACTCTCGAACACGCCGTTCCTGGCCCATCGACGAAATCGCTTGAACTGGCTGTTCCAGTTGCCAAACTCTTTGGGCAAATCCCGCCATGGGGACCCTGTGCGTACGCGCCATAATACTGCTTCCATAAACCGGCGATTATTGCGCGCGGTAACACCCGGATCGCCTGCCTTGCCCGGTATAAGCGGCTCAATCTTCTCCCAAAGCTCATCGGAAACAGCCAAACGATTTGCGTCCATCAACACCTCCATTTTGGAAGCTTGAATCAGACTTCAGGCAAAATGGGAACCCCGAATGTCAACAGGCCCTAGTACACTGGTGCACCAGCCAAATATGTAAACTTGGAATAAGCATAGCGGTCAATGTCGGTATTGCGAAGCTGCGACGCATCTTCCCAGACAACCCTAAATTGCATCTTGCAATACGTGATCGCCTACTGAAGTATCCATCTACACACACAAGATATTGATTTGGGGATAGACATGGGCAGCACAGGATCAGGACGCTTTTCAGACTACTCAGGATCGGGGGGCGGCAAAGGCGACACTGAACTTCGTCCCTGTTTCCGGACACTGGGGTACTTTACCCCTGTCCATGAAAGGGGCACGAAATGGGACACCATCGACGGAAGTATACGGACGAGTATAGGGCAGCGGCGGTTGAGCGGGTTTATGAACCGGGCGCGACACAGGGCAGCGTTGCCAGGGAGCCTGGTATCACCGGCACACAGTTGAAGACCTGGCGGC
The DNA here is from genome assembly GCA_965207105.1 of Roseovarius sp. Taxonomy (GTDB): domain Bacteria; phylum Pseudomonadota; class Alphaproteobacteria; order Rhodobacterales; family Rhodobacteraceae; genus Roseovarius. Next base: position 59,930 of record CBDBLS010000020.1, read on the forward strand.
TTGAGATCGAAGCGTTCGGCTCAGCTGAAGCCAGGCGGCGGCGGAAGGCGGATGCAGCGGAACCGGCCCGTCTTCGCAAGGAAAACAGGCGCCTGACAGAGGAAGTGGAGATTTTGCACAAAGCATCCGCTTTTTTCGCGACACGGGCGGTGAAACCATGACGAACAAGCGCAGATTCGTCACTGCCCATAAAGCTCAATACGCGGTTTCCACGCTTTGCAGAGTTCCGGCGATTTCCCGGGGCCGGTTTTATGGTTTCCTGGCCGGCCAACCGGCGAGGGATCAGCGTAAAGCAGATCGAGACGCTCGGGATCCGGAACTGCCGCCCAGGATCAAGACCTTCTTCAAAGCCGGCAGGAAATGCTACGGATCAAAGCGGATCCATCAGGACCTGGTGGCCGATGGCGAAACCGTCTCCGAGCGGCGGGTGGCGCGGATCATGAAGGAAAACAAGGTGTCTCCACGCCTGAACAAGCGCCGCAAGCCCGTGACAACGGATAGCAATCACAAGATGAGCCCATCGCCAAACCTGTTGGAACAGGCGTTCCACCGCCTCACCCCCAATACGGTTTGGTTGGCCGATATCACCTGTATCGATACGGATGAAGGGTGGCTCTATCCGGCCGGCGTGAAAGACATGGCCACGCGGGAAATCGTTGGTTGGGCGATGGAGGATCACATGCGGGCCGAGCTTTGCTGCGATGCCCTGACGATGCCCCCGGGTCGCAGAGGCCCTGTTCCCGGTCTGATCCACCACTCCGACAGGGGGAGCCGGTACGCCGGTGGCGAGTATCGCAAGCTGATCGAAAAGGCAGGGATTGCGCAATCCATGAGCCGCAAGGGCGAGTGCCTGGACAATGCGCCAATGGAAAGCTTCTTTGCATCATTGAAAAAGGAGTTGGTTCACCGTCAAAGGTTCAAAACACGGGCGGAAGCCAAGGCCGCAATCTTCGAATATATCGAGGTCTTCCATAACCGTCAGCGCCGCCACTCCGCCATCGGATACCAAACGCCGCAACAGGCGTTCAACAATATGACTTGGAAAATGGCCGCATAGGGTCAATAATCAAACTGTCCGGAAACAGGGACGAAGTCCAATGCACAGGGCAGCGAGCCGGCGGGCAGCGCCAAACTGGTGACCTATACGGTGACCAATGAATTGCCCCGGTTTTACCGGAGGGTTGTTGTTTCAAATATTAGGCTGCTTTTTCAGCTTCGATCAAGGCTTCATAGAAATTCTCCTCTGCTTCTTGTGGCGTGACGTATCCGATTTTGCTGTGCAGGCGTTTTGTGTTGTACCAATTGACCCACTTCAGGGTTTCCCATTCGATCTGTCCGACAGATTTCCATGGCCCCATGAAGTCGATGACTTCGGTTTTGAACAGGCCAATTGTGCTTTCGGCCAGGGCGTTGTCATAGCTGTCGCCAACACTTCCGACGGATGGATCGATGCCGGCCTCGGACAGTCGTTCGGTGTAGCGAATGGATGGATATTGCGACCCACGGTCCGAATGGTGCACCAAATCCCCGGAAGGAACGCGCTGATAGATTGCCTGGTTCAAAGCGTCCGGCACAAAGCCGGTCGTCATGGACGTGGACACGCGCCAACCGACGATCTTACGAGCGAAGACATCAATCACGAAGGCAACATAAACCATGCCCTGCCAGCTTGAGACATAGGTAAAATCACTGACCCGGAGCTGGTTTGGCATGGTGGCTGTGAAGTCGCGATTGACTTTGTCGTCCGGGCATGGCCGAGAGGTGTCAGGGTTGGTGGTGATTGGCTTTTGACCGCGCACAACGCCCTGTATTCCCATAGCTTTCATCAGACGTTCCACTGTGCAGCGCGCGATATCATGACCCGTCCGGCGCAGGTCATGCCAGATTTTACGCGCGCCATATCGTTTACCACTGCCATCAAAGGCTTCCCTGATCTTCTCTCGGTCGATGATGTCCTGTTTGGCCCTGTCCGATGCCAGATCAGGATCGCGGGCAACGGCCGTACGGGCATAAAATGTAGATGGGGCAATCGGCAGAACCCTGCAGATCGGCTCGACCCCGTGGATCACTCTATGCTCTTCGATAAAGGCGATCATCGCTTGAACGGGCGGTCGAGCTCCGCCTGGGCAAAATATGCAGACGCCTTCTTCAGGATTTCATTGGCCTGACGAAGTTCACGAACCTCGCGTTCCAGTTCTTTAATACGATCCTTCTCTGCCGTTGTTAAACCGTCGCGCTGCCCAGCATCCCGTTCCGCTTGTCGGCACCATTTGCGCAGGCTGTCCGTTGAGCATCCCGGTTCAGGCGCTGTCGCCCGCCAAGCGGCTGTATCACTGGTGTAATTACTGCGTTGTTCCTGAAAAAGCCGAACACCACGGGCACGCAATTCGGCAGGATAGGCGGGGTTGTATTTCTTCTTGGTCATATGGATCACCTGTAGAGTGTTTTACTCTCCGGTAAAACCGGGGCAATTCACCGATACGCTGACGCTGTCGGGCACGCCGACGGTTGCGAACCTGAGCAATGTGGACGCCACCCCTGTGGTCTCGGCGCCGGGCAGCCTGAGCGTGGCGCCGGGCGGCGGCACGACGACCTTCACGGTGAGCTATACGCCCACCGCCGCCGGGGCGTTTGGCTTTGACCTGGATATCCTGAGCGACGACGCCGATGAATCGCCCTATGACATCTCAGCTGTGGGAACGGCAACTGCAGCGGCGTCCGAGCTGATTGCGACATCAGGATCGGGGCAGACCACCACCATCAATACATCCTTTGCCGGTGAACTGGTCGCAACGCTCGCCAGTCCAACCGGGGTTGGCGTGCCGGATGTCAGCGTTACGTTCACGGCACCGGCGACCGGGGCTTCACTGACGTTTGCCTCAACCGGAACCAACACCGAGACCGTGCTGACCGATGCCAATGGCAGGGCCACCAGTTCGATCATGACCGCCAATGAAACAGCTTCGACCTATCTTGGCGGGCGGGCCTTTCAATCCTATACGGTCACCGCAAGCGCGGCGGGGGTGAGCAGTGCGACATACTTGCTGACGAACAACCGCGATTCGACCGCAGATATCATCCAGACTCAGGAGGTTATTGCGTCCTTTGTGACCAATCGCGCTGACCGGATCGTCTCGTCTCAGCCCGACCTGGTTGACCGTCTTAAAGGTGGGGGTAAGACAGCGTCCAACGGCTTCTCTTTCAACGCCACCCCGAACAGCCGGACGGCAAGCTTCCAGTTCAGCCTGAGAGCGTTCCAGAACAAACTGAACACGGCCGTGAACCGGAGAATGGTGAAGCCCAAGTCGTCTGTCTTTGTTCATAGCACCGACGATCAGGCGGCCCCGGCATTGCAGTCGCCGCTCATCCCGCAAAGTCAGAGTGGTGCGCCTGCGCAAGAGCTTGCGTTCAGCGGAGACGGCACCAACGCATACCAGGATTCCTCCACCCAAACGGGTTTTGATTTCTGGGCGCAAGGCACCTACGCGGTGGTCGAAAACGGCAATAACGAAACTGAACCTCCTCCGACTAAAGTCAGAGGGTTCAGTGGTTCATGAGCGCCTTCGGCGCACGTTTGAATGTTTTTCCGACTAAAGTCGGAGGCTTTAGACCAGATTGTGGAAAGTGAACACGGTCTGTTCTTTGCCGGTGTTGACTATCTGTTCAACGACAATGCTCTGGTCGGAATCATGGGGCAGTTGGACACGTCGGACGAGGACAACCTGGTTGCAAATACAGCAGCGGACGGCGTTGGCTGGATGATTGGCCCCTATGCGGTTATCCGCCTGAGTGAAAACCTCTATTTCGACGGGCGCCTGACCTATGGGGAATCCGATAACCGGGTCAATGCGCTCGGCTTGTTCTATGACGATTTCTCGACCAAGCGCGCGCTGGTGCAAGCCGGGCTTACCGGTGACTTTGAAACCGGGGACTACACAATAAACCCATTCATCCGCGCGACCTATTATTGGGAAAAGCAGGGAAGCTATGTCGATACGCTGGGCAATGTCATTCCAAGCCAGACATTCGATTTGGGCCGCATCGAGTTTGGGCCAAAGATAACTTACAATGTGCCAACCGACGATGAATACGATTTCTCGCTTTATATGCAGCTATCCGGGATTTACGATTTTGAAGAGTTGTTGAGCACGCCTGCGACCAACGCGGCATCCGGAGACTCTCTGCGCGGGCGGATTGAAGCGGGGACGGTGTTTCAGATCCCCGCGAAAGAGTTCCTCTTCTCCGCAGAGGTTTTCTACGATGGCATTGGTGTCAGTGGATTTGAGGCCTTTGGTGGAACGATAAGCTTGGAGTTTCCTTTCTAGCCCGGCAACGCCCGGTCTCTTCCACAGTTTGCTCACGGGCCGAAGATGTTAAGCATCTTGCTTTCCATGGGGGATTCCATTGATTCAGCCGTTCTTTCGGCTGGCATCAGAGACGTTGGGAACTGGAAGGAAGGCGGCCTCAGCAAGGCACTTGCTTATGCGCGGGCGATGTCGCGCTTTGTGGATTGTACAGCCGCCCGCGCCCTCGGTGATCGCGCGGGTGTGATCGCGCATCCTGGCCAAGCTTTCTTTGGTGGCAAAGGCATCCAGCGCGGCGGCCATCCCATTCGAGTCGAAGTCCTTGCGCGTACCGATGGTAGGCTGTGGCCAATGCGCTGCTCGTGCGAGTGATGGCCGCATCTCAGAGATGTGCGATGGGGTGAAGGCGGGGTTTGGCAAGCTATCTTTGCGGCCCTTGCCATGGAGTGCGAGGACGCGCGAATCTTCATCGACAGCTCAACCGCCAAGGCGCACCGCACGGCATCGAGCTCAAACGGGGGGAGTTGGCGCAAGGTATTGGACGCCCACGCGGCGGTCGCGGCAGTAAGGTTCTTCACTTCACGTCGCCGCAGATCATCGCGGGCGGCCACTACGGCTCGAGATCACCCATGATAGCGAGGCTTTCGGCGGGTTTGTTGGCTGGCAGAGATACCCTTCTGCAATCGTTGCGGGCAAGGCGTATGGATCGACAGCCATTGGGCAGACAGTCTCAAACGAAAGCGCACTGGTGGTCACCCCATCCAAATCAAACGCCCGTATCTACATCCCGCATGATCCAGATATCTATGCTCAGCGAAATCTCGTGGAACGGTTCTTCTGTCGGATGAAGGACAACTGCAGGCTGACCACAAAATATGAAACGCTGAAACGCGACTTCCTCTCAATGGTCCAAACCTTCACAATCAGGCGCTGGCTGAGTCGAGTCCAGACCCTAGAGAAACAGACACCCTCACATTTGACGTAATCGAAACGAAAACAGGCCCCGGATCTCTCCGGGGCCTGCCTGTTCTTAAACCAACCGCAGCTTAATGCGCTGGTGATTTGTCCCAGTCTTCCTGCTTCGGCAAAATCTCGAACGTATGTTCGGGTGGCGGCGAGGGCAGGGTCCATTCCAGCGTATCCGCATACTCGTTCCACGGATTGTTCTCGGTCACCCGGGCGCCACGGAACAGGGCGTAGGCAATGATCCCGAAGAAAAAGATAAAGCTGGCGAAGGAAATGAACGCCCCGATCGACGACCAGTAGTTCCAGGTCGCGAAGGCCTCGGGGTAATCGATGTAACGACGTGGCATGCCCTGACGGCCCAGGAAGTGCTGGGGGAAGAAGGTCAGGTTGGCGCCGATGAACATCGCCCAGAAGTGCAGCTTGCCTGCCCATTCCGGATACATCCGACCGGTCATCTTGGGGAAGTAGAAGTAAACCCCCGCGAAGATGCCGAACACGGCCCCCAGACTCATCACATAGTGGAAGTGGGCAACGACATAATAGGTATCGTGATAGGCCCGGTCCACGCCAGCCTGTGACAGAACGATGCCTGTCACGCCGCCAACGGTGAAGAGAAACAGGAACCCAAATGCCCAGAGCATCGGTGTCTTGAATTCAATCGAGCCGCCCCACATGGTGGCAATCCAGCTAAACACTTTCACACCGGTCGGCACGGCGATCACCATCGTGGCCAGCATGAAGTAGGACTGCTGTGTCAGGCTCATCCCCACGGTGTACATGTGGTGGGCCCAGACAACGAAGCCCAGTGCGCCAATCGCGATCAGCGCCCAGACCATCGGCAGATAGCCGAAGACAGGCTTGCGGCTGAACGTGGCGATGACGTGGCTGATGATGCCAAAGGCGGGCAGGATGATGATATACACCTCCGGGTGGCCAAAGAACCACAGGATGTGCTGGTAGAGGATCGGATCGCCCCCGCCTGCCGGATCAAAGAAGGTGGTGCCGAAATTCCGGTCGGTCAGCAGCATGGTGATCGCGCCTGCCAAGACCGGCAGAGCCAGAAGGATCAGCCAGGCGGTGACAAAGATCGACCATGAAAACAGCGGCACTTTGAACAGGGTCATGCCCGGTGCGCGCATGTTCAGGAAGGTGGTGATCATGTTGATCGCCCCTAGGATCGAGCTGGCACCCGAAACGTGAACGGCAAAGATCGCAAGGTCCATCGACATGCCGGCCTCAGTGGTGGACAGAGGCGGATAAAGCACCCAGCCTACGCCGGACCCAAGCTGTCCGTTGCCACCCGGGGCAAGCAGCGAGGCAACCCCCAGCGATGCCCCGGCCACATAAAGCCAGAAGCTGAGGTTGTTCATCCGCGGGAAGGCCATATCGGGCGCGCCGATCTGAAGCGGCATGAAATAGTTGCCAAAGCCACCGAACAGCGCCGGAATCACCACAAAGAACATCATCAGGACGCCGTGATAGGTGATCATCACGTTCCAGAGATGCCCGTTGGGCGTACATTCCGCAGACGACGCGATGAACCGCGCGCCTTCAAGGCACATATACTGCACCCCAGGCTCCATCAGTTCGAGCCGCATGTAGATCGTGAACGCTACCGAGATGAAACCGACAAATGCCGATACAACTAGGTAAAGAATACCGATATCTTTGTGATTGGTTGACATGAACCACCGGGTGAAAAACCCGCGCTGGTCCTCATGGTCGTGGCCATGAATGGCTGCGTCTGCCATATTGCTCTCCTGCTGGTATTTAATTGCGCTCACGAAGGATGCCGCGAACGCCTGTCCCATTTCATTCCGTTTTTAGAATGCTTCAACGTCAGGGGCAACGTTAGAGTTGGATTCTTGGGGAAATAGTTGGGCTCACATCCGAAGGTCGTATCCGCCCCGGGACAAGGCCGGAGCGGATAAAGATATCACAGTGTTACGAGCCGTCGCTGGCCTCTTCACTGCCTGCAGCCGGATATTGGGCCAGGAAGGCTGCGACATCTTCGCCGCCCTTCTTCAGTTTGAAGGTCATTTTCGACTTGGCTTTGTCGTCTCCCAGCGTGGTGCGCAGAAACGCACGGGGATCGGCCGAATACTCAGCCAGATTGGTTTCGTCCCAGACCAGACCGGCTTCGCCCGCAGCGACCAGATCTTTGCCGTATTTAAAATCTTCAACCGAGCCCGCGGTCCGACCAATTATGCCGTAGAGATTCGGGCCGGTGCGGCCGCCTTTGACGATGTCTTCGCCGTCTTCGGATTTGAGCATGTGGCAGGCTTTGCATTTGTTGAAGGCTTTTTTGCCGGCTTCGGCATCACCTTCGGCAAGGGCCGGTGTGGCAAGGGCCAGAATGGTCGCGGTAGCTGTCAGGAAGGTTTTCATAAATGACCTCTTTGTTTCGATTGCGCGTGCGTCCTTGACCTCACAGTAATGGAGTGCGCCTGAGAGGCAACAGGGGGAATCTTGCCAACAGCGATCATTCGTCGCGGATCGATGGGGTGATCACGGAATCGTGTAAGTCACGCGCCCGTCAGTGCCTTTGCGTCAAAACGCCAAGCCGATCAGCCGTCAGGATCGGGAAAAGCAGTGGCAAAAGAGCGCCTCAGCGCCACATCCACATCTTCCATTGTCACCGGCAGACCCAAGTCGACCAGGCTGGTCACCCCGTGCCGAGATATCCCGCAGGGCACGATGCCGCTGAAATGCTCAAGATCAGGTTCGACATTGATCGAAATACCGTGAAAGCTGATCCATTTGCGCAAACGGATGCCGATGGCGGCGATCTTGTCTTCGGGGGGCAGGCCGGCGGCTGTCAGCGGTTTGTCGCGGCGTTCCACCCAGACACCGACGCGTCCGGGCCGAATTTCACCAATGACGTTAAACTGATCCAGCGTGGCAATCACCCAGCCCTCCAGCTGGCGCACGAAACAGCGCACGTCGCGCCCGCGTCTGGCGACATCCAGCATAACATAGACCACCCGCTGACCGGGCCCGTGATAGGTATATTGCCCGCCACGTTTGGTGGTGTAGACGGGAAAACGATCCGGGTCCGTCAGATCAACTGGCTTGGCCGAGGTGCCCGCAGTGTAAAGCGGGGGGTGTTCCACCAACCAGATGCACTCGTCGACCGTGCCCGCTGCGGTCTGCGCAGCGCGCTCCTCCATGAAGGTCTCTGCGGCCTCATAGTCGGTCAGGCCGGGGGTCGTGATCCATTCCACCATAAGCCTGCCCTTAGCGCGGAACGGACCTGTGGGAAAGGGGGCGCAGCATGACGACCCTGAGGTTAGCACAAGGCCGTGCGCCTTTTTAACATATTTGGCCTCCACGCCAGGGGCGAATGGGGTTTGATCTGCTCAAACTCGGCGACATTGGCGGGGAGGGGTCGCAACCTTTTGAACACCCGGCAAACCGCGCCGCTTATCGCCAACAAGGTATGGCTGTCACTTTTGATGTGACCAATATGGCCATAGCTTCTGAAGGCAAGGCCGGGGACGGCAAGCAAAGTCAGATACCAAATAACGAAAGCGTTTCTCGAAATGCCTGACATAAAGATCTTCGCGCCGCATGCGTGTGGGCTTTCGCTGATATACAGGTGTAGCGTTGCAACGCTTTGGGCGTTCGATACGCATCGTTACTTCCTGAAATAATGTGATAATATCTATATCTGCGGTGTTCTTAGCGCCGGACGCAGTTTTCACCAAACCGTTTGGTATTTTTGGCCTTCACAAGCCGGGCAGCTTTGCCTATAGACGCGCTACTTACCAGATCACGTGCGGTCGTGGCGGAATTGGTAGACGCGCAGCGTTGAGGTCGCTGTTCCTTAACCGGAGTGGAAGTTCGAGTCTTCTCGACCGCACCAAAACAGACACGTTGGTCTGTCACTATCTCTAAAGCTTTGAATGGCAACGCTATTTGTGCGGTTCTAGGGCCTTCATTTCGGTGGTATTGGATACGGTCTGTGAAGGCGAGTTTGAGGACGGTTCTGCGCAGGGCGGCATTCCCTGTTTCCAGGGGTTTGCGAGGAAGGTGAGAACCGGTTCTAGGTTTTCGGCGTAGCTGCCTTTTGGTTTGGCCTGTTTGGCGAGCTGCTCGGTGGCGATGATTTTGGTTTTTTCCAGCGCGCCAATCTTTTCTTCATAGGTCTGAATCACCCGCGTGTTGGTCGCGTCCATGATGCGGCTGAGCAAAGTGTCGATTTGTTTGATCTGCCGCTGACCGGAGGTGATGGCGTCCTGGGCTTGGGCGAGACGCTGATTCCAGGCGTGGCGGAACATGGCTTTGGCCAATGCAAAAAGCTGCTGGGTGGGCTGCAGCGCCTTAATGATTTCGCCGACATCGCCCTCGACCTTATCCCGTGCGATGGATTTGCCGTAGCTGTCGCAACTCTTAGTCTGGCAGAGGTAGTAGGCATAGTGTTTGGTTCGGCCCCTGGCCCAAGAGGAGCGGTAAGGCACGCCGCACTCAGCGCAGCAGACCATGCCGCGCAGGGCGAAGTCATCGCCAATATTGGCCCGTTTGGGGGCACGGGCGACGCTGTTCAGGCGTTCCTGAACCGTCTCGAAGGTTTCCAGCGAGATCAGCGCCTCATGATGACCCTTGAGCCAGTGGATACTGTAATTCTGCGAACAGATATGGCCGGTATAGAGCGACTGGGTCAGGATGTCTTTCACGCGCTGGCGGGTGATCTCGCCCTTGCTGTTGCGCGGGAAGGCCGGGAAGGTTTCAAAATAGCGTTGGATTTCGGCCTGGGTTTGGAACCGCCCGCCCGCGTATCCCTCAAAGGCCTCGCGCACGATGCTGGCCAGCGGCTCTTTCGGGAACAGCATTTTACTGCGCCCCTTCACCGTCTCATATTTATAGCCCACGGGCGGGTTGGGGATCCAATAGCCCGATTGCATCCGGGCCTTCATTTTCTGGGCCACCTGACGTCCATTCTGCTTGCGTTCCAGCGCACCCTGCGCGGCCATGATGGTTTCAATGAACTCACCCTCGGGCGTGTCATCGAACTTGAAGTTCAAGCATTCGATGGTGGCGCGGCGCATGCGGAAAGCATCGCGCAGGTCAAGATGGAAGGGGGTGTCGCGGGCAAAGCGTTTGAGATCGTCAAAGATCACCACAAAGCTTTGGTCGGGCTGGGCATCCAGAAAGCTGAGCAGCGCGACCATGCCGGGGCGCTGCATGAAGTCGCCCCCGCCGGTGATCGTATCGGGGAAGACGGCGGCGACGTCATAGCCTTTTGACACCGCATGTTGGCGACAGCGGGTTTCCTGGGAATCGAGCCCATGGCCTTCTTCCTCCTGTGTTTTAGAGGATACTCGGCAATAGATGACGGCTTGGGGTTTCACATCATCACTCATGCGGCATCCTCCGCGTCAGTAGGCTGATCGTCTGTGTCGGGCTGGGCATGCTCTGAGTTTAGCACAGCTTGTTCAAGCACGGCCTTCAGATTGATCTCTTCTCCACAGATTTCTGAGGTGGATTTGATCTCAAAGCCGAGATCGACAAAACTCAGGACAATGGAGTGCATGGTTTCGATCCAGATGCGCTTTTGCTCCAGCGGCGCGTCGGAATGTTCAAAGTAGGGGAGCCAGTCTCTCCAGTCAAAGATCAGGGCGGGGCGTTTAATCTGACTGGGTGGCATTTGGGGTGCTGTTTGGGGCTTATGTGGCGGGATGTCTGTCATGTCTGCTCTTTCGGCTTTGTTCTCCTTTGGTGGCGTCCGCACATGACCACCACGCGCGAACAAAAAGGGAACATTATAGGCATAAATTCCTATACGAGGCAAGGACTTATTGGATTTTAACGACGCGGGCCGGATCGCTGCCACTGCTGACGATCTGCTTGGCGCGCAGCGCGCTGTGCCTCGCGCACAGGCCTGTGGTGTTGCTCTTCGAGGCTTTTGCCATGCTCCCGCAGACCTTTACCCTCGGCACGCTCAAATGCCTCATGGATCATCGAACGGGCAGCGGTTTCGGCGATGCCATAGTCCTGCGCCATCGCGTATGTTACCCGGTCATCGGCCAGATAGTAGGGCATGGTGTCGCCGTCCTGGATCATCGGGCCGATAGAGCGGGCGCGGGTCAGAGCATCCTCAGTACCAGTCTCCCGCGCGATCTTTTCCTGTTCCAGCAGCCGCTCACGGGTCGCGTTCATGCTCTCGCCATAGCAAGCCGTATAGATATCGCGCAGGATGCGCTCCTCCCGCGAAGCATCAACAGCATCCCGCCCTGCAAAGGTGTTTGCGTAATCCGTCAGAGGATTGATGAAGCTGGCCGTCTTCTGGATATCGCGCCGAATGATCTCAGCAATGCTGATCGCCGTATCCAGCCGGGCCTCGGTGAGACGGCTGCCGGTATAGCTTTCGCGTGCGGCTTGGCGGTTTGGCTCCTGGTGGTTGATCGGGGTATTCATGGGAGTTCTCCTTTTCGGGATGGGGTTCAGGGATCAAGGGCAGGGCCACGCCGGTCCTGGCCGGTTCGCCTGTCCGGCTCGGACCGGCGGTCGGTGGCGCGGGCAAAGGCGCGGGTCAGGCGCTGCTCCAAACCTTCGCGGGTGTGGATGTCAGATTCGAGGGTCTCGTAGGCCTTGGTTTCAGTCTCGGTGATGCCCAGCAGTCGGGTCTGATGGGTGTTTTCAACCGTCCTGTTGGCTTGCCGATCAATGGCCTCTTTGGCGAAGCGGTCTCTGCCCATGGGCGTCGGATGCTCCAGTGTCAGCGATCCGGCCTTGTCGATGAGCTTTTTACGCGCCTCGGCCAGAAGGTCCGGCTTGTCGCGTTTGAAGTTGGTCAGTTCTTTGCGGCGGTTCTTGATTGCGGTCTGTTTGATCTCTTTGAACCGCGTCCAATCCGCATCACTGCGCAGCTCCAGCACGATGCTCTCGGCAACCGCATCCCGGAAGGTCTCGGCCATCTGGAGTTCAAGCTCAATCAGCATGGCTGTAGACTCCTTTGGCGTTAAAATTGCGTTCAAAAACAGGGCTGTGGTATGATGGGTTATGGTTGTGTTTGAAGATTACGAAGAGGTCGAAGACTGGCTGAGCCCGCTCAGCTACATCTCGTTTTGGGAGGCCGTGGCGGACCACAATCTCTTCTCCATCGCCGAGCGGGATCACTGTGACGGGTTGATCGCCAGCGGCACGGTGCAGATCGAACCCATCCTCACCGGCCTCAAGCTGATCGCCTGTGACAAGCTGCAACGTCGCTACGGGCTGCCGTTCCGATGTGAGGGCTTGCCTCAGCCCTATGGTCACGCCTGATCTCATCACGCCGACGCCTTGAAGAAGCGAACCCAGTGGCAGCGTCCGGTCTGGGCTGGCACGGTTCGTGTCACCAGCCCCCATCCGACATAGGTGCAGGAGATGTAGCTGCGCGGTACGCGCAGATGGTAGCGCGCGCCATTGTCGACGAAGCGGGTGCTCCAGATCAGATGTGGCGTGCCGTAGATCTGATAAGTGGCGACGCCTGCCAGCGGCAGGGCGAGCCAAAGAAAGAGTGCGGCAATTTTCATGAGCGGGCCTCCTCGGGCAGGGTGAGTGTGATCCAAGGATTGGGCTTTAGCCTGCTGCCCTCGAGCGGATTGTCGGCCAATAAGTGGCACTAGGGCGCGATGTTCTGCTGACTGATGGTGCGCAGCTGACCAAAGCCCAGACCTTTCACATGCACGAGTTGCCGGTCGACAGGCATGGCCATCAAATCGGCAGGGCTCATCTGACGTTGCCGGATCAGGCTGAGATTGGTTTGCAGTTTCAGATCGTCATTGCCGCCGCTGATCGCCGAGGCCACGGCATGCTCTTCGCCGATGGCCTTTGAGACCCGTTCGGCCCCCTCAAAACTGCTGAACCCCAGATATTGCTTGAGAATGCTGTTCTCTTCGATGGTCAGGGTCTCATTGCGACCCAGCTTGCGCTCGATCTCCGAGCGCGACTGCGCGATCATCGAGACCTCAACGCCGTAAGCCCGCAAGGTGGTCAGCGCATCGACCAATTTGCGCACCGGCGCATTGGTAAATTCGTCAGCGCCAAGCCAGAGCGGTCCGGCGCGATTATAGGCAGCATGAATGAAGGCCATTAGATGTAGGCCATAGTAGATGCCGAGCGATTGCATATTGGCCTGATTGCCCGCCAGGAAGATCACTGTGCGGTTGGCGATCAGTTCTGCATGACTTGTTTTGCTCCCATGGCCAGCCAAGTGAAGCCGTGTACCGACGCTGAAGGCCCGAAGAGCATCCATCGCCGCCTGAACATGGATCGGCCAATGCTCATGAGGGATCATCGCCAGCACATTTGCCGCCAGCATCTTGAGCATGCCGTCGCCCTCGACCGCCTCAATCTCGGCAAAACGGCGCATCTTTTGCGGGTCGACAGCCACAGCCACAGCCCGCCGGGGGTCGCCAGCGCCGGATTGCGCTTGAGCAGCACGAGCATTCCGAACTCTACAAGGAGTCTGGGCCAAGAACGCCAATAGCGATTACGTTCGTCCTTTTCGGGCTCGGGCACCATGGTCTGGGTGACGCCATCCATGGCAAAGGTCAGATCATGCGGGTGTCCAGATGGGTTGAGACCACGGATTGCAGCGGGTTCAGATTGGTCCGGCCATAGGCATTAGGTGGCAGCACTGCCGTGTCATCAATCAGTGCCGTCGGAATGCCAAGCTCCTCGAGCATCGGCGCAAGCTGGGTGTACAACTCAGCGCTCTTACTGTCCAAAATCAATATGGCGGGTCGATCCGTCGAGGCCAACATGGAAAATATCCACGGCATCAATGCCTTGGTCGTCTTGCCTGCGCCAGCCGAGGCCAAACTCAAACTATGCCCGCGCGGAGCCCAGACCGGCTGGTTGCTCTCCAAGGTAAAGCCCAGAAGACGCCGCCCTTGCGGATCAATCGCGGCCTCTTTGGGCTTGGCAAAGGGGCGGGCCTTGCGCCGTTTGCCCAGATTCATCCATCCGAAGGGAAAGCTCATTGACCCGGCCCGCCGCGCGTGAAGGCGTCGTCACTGGCCATGCTGTCTGCGCGGGGTTTGGACCCAAGCCGTTCAAAACGCTTCCAATGCAATTGATTTACGATGAGGGTCTTGGCCTTCCAAAGAGCGCTGACCGCAAACAGCCCACCCGCGAAGAAGCACATCGGTCCAAGCAGATAAAACCCCCAGAAGTCGATGGAAGCCATCTGCCAGACGATCCAACCATAGAAGAGAACGATAACGGCCAGCGCCATCCGTGCATTGACCCAAAAAATGGCGGGCCATCCGATATCCTGTTTGGCGGGATCAGTCATAACCGCACCTCCGCCTTGGCCTGCTCAACCGCCTCGGCGATCTGGGGGCGCAGGCGGTTGAGATGGCCATAGCTGTCAAAGATCGCTTCCGAGATCGGCGAGCCGCGCAGGTCGCGGCTGATCAGACGCAGTTGGCCGATGGTCAGGCCGCCGGTCAGGGACAGGCCGGAGATCAGGATCAGCGAGATCACCTCTCCGATGGTCAGGATGTCGATGAATGAGACGCCGAACATCGCCGTCAGGCCGCTGACCATCACGCCTGCCGACAAAAACGGACGCCGGGTCGAGACAGCGCTGATGCTCTCAAGCACGTAGCTGTCATTGTGGGTATGCAGGGCGTTTGCGCCCAAACGCAGTTTGCCAAAAATCATCGCTCAGCCCTCCCGCTGACAGGCAGGGGAGCGCAGTGCGCGGGTCAGAGCCGTTGACGGATGGCGGTGTCACCAAGCGAGCCGTCGCCGCGTACAAAGCAAGGCTCAACCGTTCAGTCTCGATGTAAACCTGTTCGGCACAAAAACAGGCATCAAAGGACCCCGCTGCCGCCCGCGCAATCCGCCGCTCTTCCGCCTCCCGCGCTCGCCGTTCAGCTTCCCGCGCTGCCGCATTCTGGTCTGGAATGAGCGAGCAGATTTCGCGCATTTCTGGATAGATGCTGCATAGCATCCCACCCACATGCGGCACCTGCGGGATCACCTGTTCCGGGCGGCGGGTGGCCTCAAGGTCAGCAACAAGCGCCGTCTCGCAGACTGTCTGCCACTGGGATCGCGATATCTCGCGCGTGGCGATCTCAGGACCAGTCACCAGCGCTGAGATCGCGGTGTAACCGACGGTCGCAATTACAAGGGGCCGTCGGCAAACAGTCCTTCGAAGGGGTCTCGTGTAATTCAGGTATGACAATGATTGATTTGTCGTCGTTTTGACTGATTTTCCGCTGATTTTTTGGGAATATTCGGATTTTTGACGGACTCCTCCCGTTTGTCAGGCGGACAGGATCGGGACCTTTTCGACTCCGGGGCGGGTCAGGCGTTTGAGGTTGTGGCCGATCGCCCGCATCGCCACCTGAAACCGCACCTTGGCCTGCCCTTTATATCGCACACGATTTGAACGTTTGGAAAACACCCGCTCGCAAGGCATGCGCAAATGGGCATACCGGCGATCCCTATCGGCATCCTTGCCTTTCATATTGCGCTTTTTGATCGTCGCATTATGGCAACCCTTGCGCTTTGGCGCTGCCTGTGCCGGTTGGGTGCAATACCCTTTGTCGCCAAAAACCGCACCCTGATCCGGACAGACATGGCGCACGCCCCGGGCATCCGTCACATTCGCCGGCGTGGCGGCAACCCTGTTGATCAGACCAGACTGCATATCAACACCGGTGTGCTCTTTGCAGCCATACCGGAATTTGTCCCTGCCCTTGGCCCCAAAGCGCGCCTGTGGGTCCGCGGCCACCTGGTCCGCCGTCTCATTGTTGAACTTTTCCAGGCCCCTGGCGATGGCTTTGTCGCGGTCATCCCGGGTAGATAGCTTCGAGACCGACTTGCCGGCATCAACAAAGGCAAACACCTCGCGGATCAGGCCTGCCTCTTTCAGGCCGTCGCGCAAACGGTTGAACAGGTCCATCAATCGCTTCGTCCCCGGGCGTTGGCGGAAATCGCCGAAGAATGAATGGTCGGGCGGGCGCTCACTCAAGGCAAATGCGCAAAACCACTTGCCCGCCAAATTCTCTCGCATGAACCGTTCCATCCCGCAGTCCGGGAGGTCTTCTATAAACTGCAAAACAAGCATCCGGAACGCGCGTTCAGCCCCCGGTTCAGGCCGCCCGCGATCCGAATAAAGCGCGACCAAAGGGCCGGACAAAACCGCCAGGTCCACCACCGCCTCAAAACGACGACAGGGGTGATCCTCTGAAACCGGCCCATCCAGTGATGTAAACATCTCAACCTGATTACGACCCATAAAATCCTCCGTTCCAACATCAAAATTCATTGAATCAGAACCACAACTATAAATCCACAAAACAAGACACTTTCCCGACAGGCCCATAAAGATCGGGCTAATCGGTAAATTTGATGCGTCAATGGACAAGGTATGCCTCCGTTCAGGGTTAAACACATCCGTGATAGGACGGCGAGGCGGGGCCGATGGGCTGATGGCAGGCGGATTCTGGTATTCGGTGTGGCTCCCAAACGAAGAAACGGCGGGCCTAGGCCCGCCGGATCAAGATGTTCGCAAATGTTGGTCGAAACCATGAGGCCTAACGCGTCTTGGGCCTCCTAGGACGGGGTCTGCGCGCCACTTTCCGCGCATTCATATCTAGGCGCACGGGCGGCGTCTCCAGAACCTTCTCAGGCGTGAAGGGATCATCGTCACCCCCGTCATCCTCCTCCGGCTCCACAAGCGGGCGCAGAGCGGAGTAGGTATAAAACCACAGCAAAGTCGGCAGTAGCGTGTCGATCAGGACCAGCATCGCGAAGAGCGGTAGGAAGAACCCTATCCAACTCAAGGTTTCCATGACCCCTGTCTCGGGTGGGAGGACAGGGCGCACAGCATCGCTGGCCTCAATCCCCTCGAGCGCCTTGGTGATGCCTTGACCGGCAGGGGCCAGCCTGGAATTGACCCGTTGCGTCAGAACACGGTCACCGGGAAGCTCAACGCCCGCCTCAAGGCTCTCGGCAAGACCGCCGACCACAGCCAGCGGCAAGGCACGGTCCAGATCGGCAAGCGCCTTGTCCTGGCGCGACATCGCCTCCTGCACCTGTGCACGACGTGCCTTGCGTGAGGACAGCCGGGCACCCAAGGCAGCCTGTTTCTCCGCCTCGGCCTCGTCCAAAGCCTGCAAGGCCTCTTTCCGCAGGTCCGTGCCGTCCAACAACGTGTCATGAACCGTCCCGATTTGCTGCGCGACGCCATTCAGCGAGTGATAGGTCAGGCCTTCGCCGCCATTGCCACGACGGCTGACGCAACTATTGACCCGCTCACACTCCGCCGCCGCTGAGATTTGCGTCTCAGCCGTCTCAACGGCCACCACAACTTCGTCTGCTTGACGCGCGGCGGCAATCTGATCGTCAATGTAGTACGTATGCAGGGGAATCGCGCTTAAAGTTTGACAGCGGTTGCGAATTGGATTCTGGAGGTTTCATCACTTGATGGAGCTTCGCGATGCCCAACCTGGACAGCTGTTTCAATGAGATGGATGACCCACGCGGCGGCAATGCGCCACGTCACAGGTTCTGTGATCTTATGACGATCAGCCTTTTATGCGCGCTTTGCGGCGGCGATACAGCGGTCGACATGGAGTTTTTCGGTCATATGAAGGAGGATTTTCTGCGCGATT
Organism: Roseovarius sp.; assembly: GCA_965207105.1. Lineage (GTDB taxonomy): Bacteria > Pseudomonadota > Alphaproteobacteria > Rhodobacterales > Rhodobacteraceae > Roseovarius. Next base: position 77,814 of record CBDBLS010000020.1, read on the forward strand.
TTCTCGAATTGCCTCATGGCGTACCCTGTCATGACGCTTGTTCCCGTCTGTTCCGGATGATGAAGCCGACCGGTTTTCAAGCGTTTTATGACAAGTTTCGTGCCGATTTTACGGCTGGATGTGGAGAGGAACCAGCCATCGCTATTGATGGCAAAGAGATGCGACGCAGCTTTGACAAGGCCGCCGGGCAATCGAATATGAACATTGTCACGGCCTTTGCACATGGGGCGCGGCTGACCCTTGGCATCAAGCAAAGCGCCAGGGGCGGCGGCGAGATCCTGGCCCTGCGCGAGTTGATCGAGATGCTTGACATTCATGGCATCACCATCACCGCTGATGCGTTACATTGCCAGCGAGAGACCTGTGAATTGATCGTAAAAGAAGGCGGTAACCACTGCCTTCAACTCAAAGGCAATCAGGGCGACATGTTGGCCGATGTCCGGGCTTTTGTGGAAGACGAGGCTACTGATTACGTTGATGAATATAGCACTATTGATGCTGATCACGGGCGTGTGGAAGAGCGGTCATACCGCGTCCGCGATGTGCCGGAATATCTGATCAATACCCATAAGTGGCCGCATCTTCAGGCTTTCGTCCATGTCGCCTCCAGGCGCGCGGTTGGCGACAAAACCAGTCACGCCGAACGGCTTTATCCGCTCTCCAAATGTCCCGCGGCTCAGGGGGCCGCCACACTGATCCGCGGCCACTGGCAAATTGGGAACAGCTTGCATTGGTCTCTCGACGTGGTGATGAACGACGACCGACACCGCGCGCGAAAAGATCACGCGCCAGCCAACTTTGCCGCTTTGAGGCGGATTGCCTTGAGCATCATCAAGGCCAATCCTGCAAAAGGATCAAATCGCGGCAAATTCAAAAAAGCGGGCTGGAGTAATGATTTCCTGCGAACACTAATCAAAGGCTTTTGAAGCGCGATTGCCCTGAGTACGTATGTGCCTGGCCAAAATCCTTCACCCGCATCTGGTCGATGGAATTGACCGTAAGGCCGGTGAAGGACACGACCGAGATGGTCAAACCCGTCACTAGGATCGCTCCAACGCTGGCAGCCGCCGCACCGGTCACGCCGGACGCTGCTTGATAGGCCCCGCGAGAGATCGCGACCGTGTTGATCGCATAATTGGCGACCCCGCCCGCGACTCCTATGGTGACCACCTCAATCCAATGTGCAATGGATTGCGGATCGATCATCCAATAGGTCCCCAGCCCGAAGAGCACGCCGGAACAGGTGCTGAGCAGTTTCAGCTTCGCCTGATGCACCGACACGCGCCGCTTGCCCTTCGGTGCACGTTTGATGGAATGAGCAGCGCCTGCGCCACCCGTGTTCTTACCTTGGTTCGACATGGATGAACTTCGTCCCTGTTTCCGGACACTGGGGTACTTTACCCCTGTCCATGAAAGGGGCACCAAATGGGACAACATCGACGGAAGTATACGGACGAGTATAGGGCAGCGGCGGTTGAGCGGGTTTATGAACCGGGCGCGACACAGGGCAGCGTTGCCAGGGAGCCTGGTATCACCGGCACACAGTTGAAGACCTGGCGGCTTGAGATCGAAGCGTTCGGCTCAGCTGAAGCCAGGCGGCGGCGGAAGGCGGATGCAGCGGAACCGGCCCGTCTTCGCAAGGAGAACAGGCGCCTGACAGAGGAAGTGGAGATTTTGCACAAAGCATCCGCTTTTTTCGCGACACGGGCGGTGAAACCATGACGAACAAGCGCAGATTCGTCACTGCCCATAAAGCTCGATACGCGGTTTCCACGCTTTGCAGAGTTCCGGCGATTTCCCGGGGCCGGTTTTATGGTTTCCCGGCCGGCCAACCGGCGAGGGATCAGCGTAAAGCAGATCGAGACGTTCGAGATCCGGAACCGCCGCCCAGGATCAAGACCTTCTTCAAAGTCGGCAGGAAATGCTACGGATCAAAGCGGATCCATCAGGACCTGGTGGCCGATGGCGAAACCGTCTCCGAGCGGCGGGTGGCGCGGATCATGAAGGAAAACAAGGTGTCTCCACGCCCGAACAAGCGCCGCAAGCCCGTGACAACGGATAGCAATCACAAAATGAGCCCATCGCCAAACCTGTTGGAACAGGCGTTCCACCGCCTCACCCCCAATACGGTTTGGTTGGCCGATATCACCTGTATCGATACGGATGAAGGGTGGCTCTATCCGGCCGGCGTGAAAGACATGGCCACGCGGGAAATCGTTGGTTGGGCGATGGAGGATCACATGCGGGCCGGGCTTTGCTGCGATGCCCTGACGATGGCCCAGGGTCGCAGGGGCCCTGTTCCCGGTCTGATCCACCACTCCGACAGGGGGAGCCGGTACGCCGGTGGCGAGTATCGCAAGCTGATCGAAAAGGCAGGGATTGCGCAATCCATGAGCCGCAAGGGCGAGTGCCTGGACAATGCGCCAATGGAAAGCTTCTTTGCATCATTGAAAAAGGAGTTGGTTCACCGTCAAAGGTTCAAAACACGGGCGGAAGCCAAGGCTGCAATCTTCGAATATATTGAGGTCTTCCACAACCGTCAGCGCCGCCACTCCGCCATCGGATACCAAACGCCGCAACAGGCGTTCAACAATATGACTTGGAAAATGGCCGCATAGGGTCAATAATCAAACTGTCCGGAAATAGGGACGAAGTCCAGCACCCAAAGACCCCATGGCGCGGATCATCCGTACAGCGCTGTTTGGCTTTGCCGTTGGGCATTTTGAACCCAAGCCGAAGTGAAGCGCTACCTTGAAAGCGAACCTGAATTCCCAAAGAACAAAAGAGGTGAGGTGCGCTATGAGGAGGTTATACGGTTGCTCACACGCCCCATCTATGCGGGCTACGTCGATATCCCGAATTGGGGCCTTCACATGGTCAAAGGCCACCATGAGGGCCTTATCAGCTTTGAACAGTATGCAGCGATTCAAGCACGCATCAAGGATGGCGCACGCGCTCCAGCCCGCAAGGATATCAATGCAGATTTCCCGCTACGCGGCTTCGTTTGCTGCGCCGACTGCGATAAGCCACTGACGTCCTGCTGGTCAAAGAGCAAGTCGGGCAAAAAGCATCCGTACTACATGTGCTTCAACAAGGGCTGTGATGCCTACCGCAAATCCATCCGCCGGGACGAGGTGGAAGGCGAATTTGAACAACTCCTGCATGCTGTCGAACCCGCGCCAAAAATGCGGGACTTGGCTTTTGCGATGTTCAAAAAAATCTGGGGTGAGTATGAAGCGAGAGCAAAAGCGGCGCAAATGTCTGCAAAGCGCGATCTCGGCAAGATCGACAATCAAATCGAAGATTTGGTGGACCGCATCATGCAAACCACCAGCGCGACGGTCCAACGCGCATTCGAACACAAGATCGAAACCTTGGAAGATCAGAAGCGCATTCTCAGCGAAAAGCTCAGCCTCGCGCCCAAACCTTTGCGTCCCTTGGACGAAATGTTCGAACACGCGATGGCGTTTTTGGCAAACCCTTGGAAACTATGGGCTTCTGATAGTTTGCAGGACAAAAGAACCGCCCTAAAACTCACCTTTGCAGAGCGGTTGGCCTACTGCCGCAATGAGGGGTTTCGAACACCAAATATCGCCATGCCCTTCAAGGTGTTAGGGGCAAATCACATGGAAAAGTGTGAAATGGCGGAGACGAAGGGATTCGAACCCTCGAGACCCTTCCGGGCCTACTCCCTTAGCAGGGGAGCGCCTTCGACCACTCGGCCACGTCTCCGTCGACCCGTTTAGCGATCAGGAAAAGAAGGAGCAAGAGCAGAATACGCCTTTAACCCTCCAAAATTTCAGATCCTAGCAACAGATACACAATACCAGTCACAAAGGCGCACCATATTGTGGGTCCACCACTTGCGTATCTGGAAGCAGAGGGGCGCAAAGATCAGGTTGGCGATCTCTGGTTTCTGAACCGACACCAGCAGGGGCTGTATAAGCCACATCATCGGATACTCTCCTTATATATGCGGCGAGGCAGCCTTGATTAAGGTCTTGCTGGCAAAGAGATTATCGCACTTTATGCAGCTCGCCGCAGTCACACTGAGTAGCCCCTGATTTTTTAGGCATCTTCTTGGTTCACATTGCGCCGTCTGTTTTCGAGGTCGACGGGCGATTGCATCTTGTTTCTGGCATGGTTGTGTTTCGAATTGTAGAACATTTCGATGTCGTCGAAGATGTCCCGTCTTGCGTCTTCTCGGGCCATGTATGTCCGACGGCGCATGAGGGTTCAACAGATAGGCACGCGGTGGCGTGAGCGTGGCGCTTGAAGCCCGGACCTTTGGCTGACGCGGTGTTTCGCCTCCGTGACTGATCACCTGCGCACCTGCTTTCGGCGCTTTGGCGGTGGTCGTGCCGCAGGTCAGGAGCGGACAATTGCCGCTGGGAACGGGCACCGCCCGCGCGCCGCTGAACAGCGCTTTGAAGAGCAGTTCCGGCGGACCCGGCGCGCGCGGTGTCAGGGCAAGAGATAAGCTGCTTTGGCGTCACCGTCTCAAGCGCGGTGCACAGTTCGTCAACATACCACGTTGACTCAAAAAAAGCCCCCGCGCAAGACGAGGGCTTTCTCAGCAGTCTGAGGGCGCCCACATCCGGGCGCCCTTTTCGTATTGCGATTGGGGAGGTTTACTCGCGATTGCCAAAGAGGCTCAGCAGCATCATGAACATATTGATGAAGTTGATATAGAGGCTCAGCGCACCCATGATGGCGGCTTTGCCCATCCACTCGCTGTCGCCGTGATGTGCGTGAGCCAGATAGGTGTTCTTGATGTTCTGCGTGTCATAGGCGGTCAGGCCGGCAAAGATCAGCACACCGAGGGCCGAGATCGCGAACATGATCGCGGGCGAGCCCAGGAAGAGGTTGATGATCGACGCCACGATCAGGCCGATCACGCCCATGATCAAAAAGCTGCCCCAGCCCGAGATATCTTTCTTGGTGGTGTAGCCCCAGAGTGACAGGCCCGCAAAGGCGATCGAGGTTACCAGGAAGATCTGTGCGATCGAGAAATCGGTGAAGGCTGCAAAAATCCAGCTGATCGACGCGCCCATCACGGAGGCGAAGACATAGAAGAACAACTGAGCGGCGGCTGCCAACAGTTTGTTGATCATCGCGCCAAACGCGAAAACCATGATCAGAGGGGCAAACATGACGACCCAGCCCAGGATATTGGGGCTCAGGGTGATCGGATCGCGCAGGATCGATAGCAACGCGTCGTTCGAGCCAATGGCCCAGGCCACGACAAAGGTCAAAAGCATGCCGACGGACATCGTGCCGTAGACCTTGTTCATGTGGGCGCGAAGTCCCGCATCAATCTGGGCGGTACGGGTCCCGCCCGCCGTCCGGATTGTGTTCAGTTCAGCCATTAAAGCCTCCGATAAATGGACTATCCCCACCCAAAACTTGGGTATGTTGACAATATCGGTCGGTATTAGGCGCTTTTCAAGGGTTTTAAATGCGTCTTCTTAAAGGTTTTTAACAGTTTCGGCGAAGATCCGGTGCGCCCGGTCTTCGCCAAATGCTGCATGGCATCGCCATCTGTCCAGTTTTGCGCCCCCCGGATAAGCGGGGGCAGGCGCATGAGATTTCAGGACTATCTGAGCCACATGTCCGGTGCGTCCCAGACCGGGCGGCGGGCTTCGGCCTCTGCGTCGTGGGCGCTGATGCCGATATCGCGCAGCTGATCCGCGTTCAATTGGGCCAGGGCGCGGCGTTCACGGGCAATGGAAAACAGGGCCGTCAGCGAGAACCGGCGCGGGGCCGATCCGTGGCAGGAGGCGCTGTGGGTATCGGTCTGGAAGGTCATGGCGTTTCCTTTCGCTTTCGTGATGTGTTTCGGTATTTGTACAGGGGAATCGCATGAGTTTCACGGCGCGAGGATTTGAAGCGGGAAGCGGTTGTTCCAGCCTGCCTTTTTCCGCATTCCTCCGAGGGAGTTCTCGCTTTTTGCTTTGTTGAGCAAATTCATTGCGATGTGCTTGATGACGGCGAAGTTGGCGGGTGCGTGATCTTTTCGTATCCGGCTGTCGTCATCGCGGAAGGTGACATCAAGCACCCGGTGGAGGCGGTTTTCAATTCCCCGGTGAGAGCGTACGGCATGGGCAAGGCGCGCGGCGTCTTTCGGCAGGGACGGGATGAAGTACCGCGTTTGCCGTGTCGTCTTCCCGCCACTTTCCCGAAGCGAGACGACGCGGCCAATGCTGAGCAACCCCTCCCGATGGGGATGGCGTTTTTTCAACCGGCCGATGGCGTCGCATTGGGTGTATGTTCGCGTTTCAATCCTGCCCCTGTCGCCGTCAACCGTCTGTAGTGATTCTGTGTTTTCCCGATCCTGTTCTTCGAACCACAGCTTCACGTCTTCATGGAGAAGCCCCTGATTGCCCTTCAGGGCCAGCACATGGTCAGCACCCTTGTCACGGATTTTGCAGGCGATCTCACGTTGGCGCCCCATCGCATCCAGCGTCACGACCGCGCCCTCCAGGAAGAGCAAATCCAGGAGAACGGGGATGTCCCTGATCCCGTTCCTTTTGTGCGCGCCGGCTTGCTGGCCGGGCACGAGGCGTAGATCGTTACACCGGGCCGGGATCAGATGCAGAGGCGTTTCACCACCGGCCCTTGAGCCTCGCGCTGTCTTGCCGTCAATGGCAACGAGCGTTCCTCCAACGCGCCCGGCCAACCCGGACGCCCACGCGGCAAAGGCTGCGTTGAACTCTTCAGGATCAAGCGCCCGAAACACCGTCGAAAGCGTGTCACGGGAGGGTATGCCATGCTCAAACGTAGCCAACTTGCGCAGGAAACCCGACTTTTCCTCGCCATAAAGGGCAACATCGACAAAACTCCCACACCCCGACACCACTCCGCACAGGCTCAAAAGCGGAATCCCATCAAGTGGATACAACACCTTCGTCTCCTGGCGGGGATCAGAAATCGACGAGGCAAAAGATTGAAACAACACGGTATTTTCCAAAACAGCGCCCTCCAGACATAAACTTTGGAAAACTGAATCAGAGATAGAAGATCAAGGCAAACCAAAAGATGCTATTCATGCGATACCCTTGGGTATTTGTATTCGATGTCTTGATATATGGCGTAAGCTGTGTCATTTTGAAAATGAATATTTATGCTGGGATACATCAACGCTTGTGATGGTGTCTGCGAGCCCGAGGAGAGATGGATGCGAAACCTTGATATGACCACGCTGCGGTCCTTTCTGGCGGTGGCTGACCATGGTGGGGTCACTCGCGCGGCCAGCACGCTGAACCTGACGCAATCGGCGGTGTCGATGCAGTTGAAGCGGCTTGAAGTGCTGTTGGGCATCGCCTTGCTGGATCGCGCGAACCGTCGTGCCGCCCTGACCGCCTCGGGCGAGCAACTGCTCAGCTATGCGCGCCGGATGGTGGCGCTGAATGACGAGGTTGTGGGCCGACTGACCGAAGACACGTTTGAGGGCGAGCTGCGTCTGGGCGTGCCACATGATATTGTCTATCCAGTGATCCCGCGGGTGCTGAAAACCTTCAACACTCTGTTCCCCCGGGTGAAGGTACAACTGCGCTCGTCCAGCACGGTGAAATTGCATGACGCGTTGCAGCGCGGCGAGATCGACCTGATCCTGACCACGGAAAAGCAACTCAGCCCCGAAGGCGAAACGCTGACCGAAATTCCGCTGCGCTGGGTCACGGCGCGCGATGGGCAGGTGTGGAAACAGCGCCCCCTGCGCGTGGCCTTCTGCCAGTTTTGCATTTTCCGCCCAATTGTCCTGCAACAGCTGGATGCCCATGGGATCGATTGGGAGATGGCGATTGAATCTGATGACGACCGGTCGGTCGAGGCGCTGATCAGCGCGGACATGGCGGTGGGCGCGCTGCTGGAAGACAGCATTCCGCCGCATCTTGAACCGCTCCCGGCCAGTGCGGGCCTGCCGGATCTGGGCATTCAGAAGATCAATATGTATCGCACGCAAACTGCGGACCCGGTTCTGGATCAACTCTCTGAAGTCCTGCGGCAGGGCTATATGGGTGCCCCGCCTGTATTGCTTAAGCAGGCGTGATCACGACCTTGCCGGTGGATTGACGACTGCGCAGCAGTTCCAGCCCCTCGGCGGCGCATTCCAGGGGTAGACTGTGGCTGATATGCGGGCGCAGCTTGTCCTGTTCAAACCAGTTAAACAGCGTGGTCAGGCTTTCGGTGATCACCTCGGGGCGAAATTGCAGATACCCGCCCCAGTAAAACCCCAGAACGTCGATATTCTTGACCAGCAGGTGGTTGGCGGGCACGCGCGGCACCTCGCCACTGGCAAAGCCGATGATCAGGATGCGGGCCTCGGGATTGCAGGCCCGAAACGCGGCCTTGAACTGATCCCCGCCCACCGGATCATAAACCACATCGACACCGCCCAGTGATTTGTACGAGGCCAGGATGTCTTCGGTCCTGGCGTCAATCAAGTGGTCTGCGCCGGCCTGCCTGGCCACGGCCAGCTTGTCCGCGCCGCGTGCGCAGGCGATCACCTTTGCGCCCATCCGTTTGCCGATTTTGATCGCCGTCAGGCCCACGCCGCCTGCGGTGCCCAGCACCAGCAGGGTTTCGCCCTCGCGCAGTCGCGCCTTGTGTTCCAGCGCCACATGGCTGGTGCCGTAAGCGATCTGAAAGGCCGCGGCTTGCTCAAAACTCATCGAGGCCGGCAGGATGACGGCGCGATCCGCCGGGAAACAGCCATATTCGGCCAGCCCTCCCTGACCACCGAACACAGCCACGCGCGTGCCAACCGCCGGGCTGTCCACGCCGGGACCCAGGGCGTCGACCGTTCCCGCCACTTCCATGCCAAGGGTAAAGGGCGGCTGTGGCGTGTCCTGATATTCGCCCTTGATCATCAGCAGGTCAGCAAAGTTCAGCCCGCAGGCCCCGATCCTCAGCCTGATCTCGCCCGGTCCCGGATCGGGGACCGCGATACGACTCATTTTCGGGTTCTGGCCGAGGTCGGTGATCGAAAAGGCGCGCATGACAGCTCCTTGAGGGGGATTCGGCGCAGGATACGCCGCAACGGACTGTGTCGGGCCGCTGTCAGAGTGTCAAACAAGCCGTTACTCATCCTTAGGTTGTGTTTCTCCTATCAGCACGAATAGGCTCTCGTGTAGATTGTGCCTTTATTTTCCACAATCTGGTCTAAAACCTCCGACTTTAGTCGGAAAAACATTCAAACGTGCGCCGAAGGCGCTCATGAACCACTGAACCCTCTGGCTTTAGTCGGAGGAGGTTCAGTTAGGAAACCCGATTACGCTGAGTGATAGAACTTGTTTTTTAGGTTCTGAATGATAGTGTGCCGCCAGGTTGCCAAAAACAGAGAAGAAGATGGCAAGTCTGTGTTTTTTCGGCATTCGTTTAGCGTGTGCTGCCGCTAGTTCGGCTTGCCAAGAAAGGATTGTGTAATGCCTCACCCCGTAGATGTGCATGTTGGGAAACGTATTCGTCACCGCCGCTGGCTTGTTGGGATGACCCAACAAAATCTGGCCGAATGCGTTGGGATCAAGTTCCAGCAAATCCAGAAGTATGAGACCGGAGCGAACCGCGTCAGCGCCTCACGGTTGTGGGATATTGCCGATGCGTTGGGTGTTGAAATCAGCTTCTTCTTTGAAGGCCTTGATGCCGAGAGCAGTGAAAATACCGTCGGCGATTCTGTTCCATCGGATCTGATGGGCGACAAAGAGGCGCTTGATCTGGTGCGCTCTTACTATGCGATCCCGGAAAATCAACGCCGCCGCCTGTTTGAACTGGCCCGCGTTCTGAGTGATGTCGCCTAGTTAGCAACGGCGGGCAGATTTCGGGGTGCTTGTGGGCATCTGTAAATCGGTCTACCTCTGATGCAGTGTTAAGGCGTCAGGGGGCGACAGATGGACACCGCCCATATTGTGGAGACCGCCAATGCGCTGGCAGATGCCGCGCGTCAGGCGGTTCTCCCGTTTTTCCGCACACAGAATCTGTCGGCAGATAACAAGCTGGCCGGACGCGGCTTTGACCCTGTGACCGAAGGCGATCGGGCTGCCGAACGTGCGATGCGCGATCTGCTGGAGCAGCTACGCCCGGACGACGCCATCCTTGGCGAAGAGTTTGGCAATCGCGACGGCACCAGCGGTTTGACCTGGGTGCTGGACCCTATTGATGGCACCCGCGGGTTTCTCTCGGGCACACCCACCTGGGGGGTTCTGTTCGCTGTAGCTGATGACACTGGTCCGATTTACGGCATCATTGATGAACCCTATATCGGCGAGCGGTTCGAGGGGGATTGGGCCGTGCTGGCATGACCGGGCCTTTGGGCGCGCGGACCCTGCGCGTGCGGGGCGACCGCCAGTTGGACCACGCTATCCTCTATTCCACGTATCCTGAGGTCGGCACCCCGGATGACCGTGCCGGGTTTGACGCGGTCGCCGCACAGGTACAACTGACCCGGTTCGGCATGGATTGTTATGCCTACGCCCTTCTGGCCGCCGGTCAGATTGATCTGGTGATTGAGGCTGGGCTGCATCCCTATGACATCAACGCACCGATTGCCGTGATCGAGGCGGCTGGCGGTATCGTCACCGACTGGCAGGGCAATCCGGTGCATGGCGGAGGGCGGGTGTTGGCGGCTGCCGGACAGGAACAGCACGACGCGGCGCTCTCAATTCTGTCTCACATCACCTGACGCGACTCCGCCGATGCCGCCCGCCGGGGGCAAGGGGCTGGCGCCAATGCGGGCAAAACGCTAGCCTGAGGGAAAACAGCCGTCAGGGAGATCAAGACATGCGCAAGCCTCTTCAGATATGTACCGGCCTCGTCCTTTTGATGGCGCTGGCCCAATGTGTTCCGGCCACCAGCCCCGGCGCCTCGGCCCCTGCGCCAAGTATGCAGCCGACTCCAGCGACGGGGCATTACTGAATTCGTTCCGCGCGCAAAACGGTCGCGCGGCCTTGCGCCCAAACGCGGCGCTGAACCGGGCCGCCAGCGCCCATGCCCGCGACATGGGGACCAACAATTTCCTCGGCCACACCGGCAGCGACGGCAGCAAGATGCGCGAACGCGCCCGCCGTCAGGGCTATTCCGCCTGTCATATTGCCGAAAACGTCGCCCTGGGGCAGGGCAGCGCCAGTGAGGTGATGAAACAGTGGATGAACTCGCCCGCGCACCGCAAGAATATCCTCAACGGCAAGTCCAGGGACTATGGTCTGGCCCGCGGACCGCGCAATGCCTGGGTGCTGGTTGTGGCGCAGCCGGGCTGCTGAGGGTCAAAGCGTTTCGACTTTAGCCTGAGAGATCAGCGAACGTCGAAACGCGTACAACACTGGAGTGTTCCCCTGCGTTTCACGAAAAGCTATGTGCCAGATTTTTCGCGAAACGCTTTAGCCAAAGAACCTCGGTTTCAGCTTGAGGATCGTCTCGCAGGTCTCGCGACCGATCCTGTCGGCCAGTTCCAACGCTTCCTGATGGGCGGCATAGCCGGTTGTGACGGCTGCTTCGATGGAGCGGCTTTAAGGCTGGCGACAAGCTCAGGGTGGTCGCGCGCATAGCCATCGCCAAACGCGGCATCAATGGCATGGATCGCCTCGCTCAGATGATCGGCGATAGCGCTCGGCTGGGGCGGCGGGATGGGCAGAGGGCTGTCGGGCATTGGGCGTGTCCTTTTCCTGATTGCGCAATCACATAGTGCGGCAGGGTGACGGGCCCAGGATCTCCGGGCGGTGATTGGATCGACCTGCTGGTTCTATACTACTGCGCCTGAATTGACCTGAAGAATTTGTAGAGAGGTTGATTCAATTTGCCGCATGGTCATACGTATCACAGCATGCACTTTGAGAGCATGAACAAGCCCCACAAAACGGTTTCGCTATCTGCCGATCAGCGCTTGGCCCTTGAGGCCATTTGCCGCCGCCGCAAGGTTGAAGCGCTTGTCTGGAGGCGCGCCCGTGCGTTTCTGTTGTTGGATGCAGAAGAAGACGCCGGAACGGTTTGCCGGATTCTGGATATCGGCCCGACGGTTCTGACGGAGTGGCGGTTTGCCTTTTCCGGGGCGGGGCTGTCGTTTTTCGGCTTGAAGGATTACAGCCAGCGACAAGGGCATTTGTCGGGGGAGCGCGAACGGGCTTTGAAAGCCCGTTTTGCCGAAAACCCGGCACGGAACGTAGACGAGGTCTGTGCGTATGTTCCGGCGGAATACGGGCGGAGCTACAGTCCCTCGGGGGCCGCCAGGCTGATGCGCCGTCCGGGGTTTGAGTATAAAAAGCCACGATTGCCGCCTGCACAGGCCGATGAAGTCAAACAGGCGGCGTTTATCGCCATGTATGAGGCCCTGATGACCGAACTTGCAGCCGATGGGATGGTGGTCTTCTCCGATGCTGTGCATCCCGAGCATCGGAGCCGTCCCGCCCATGGCCGGTTCCCGAAGGGGCAAAAGACGGCCCTGAAGGCAACATCGGGGCGCAGGCGCCTCAATATTCAGGGTGCGCTCGATCTTGAAACGTTCCGGTTCACCTTTGTGGAAGGCGGGAAGATCAATGCCCAAACGACACTCTCATGCTGGAAAAGCCGGAGCGCAACACCCCAACCAAAACGACCATCCATGTTTTTGTCGACAATGCGCGTTATCACCATGCCAGGATACTCCAGCCATGGCCGCACAGCCCCGAACGTCGGGTGAAGTTGAAGTTCCTGCCGGCATACGCCCCGCATCTCAACCCGATTGAGCGCCTTTGGGGTGTCATGCACGAATGCATCACCCATAATCGCCATTACGCCACGTTCACCAGTTCACCGAGGCCATTCTCAACTTCTTCCGCCAAACCCTACCCGACAAACGGCGCGATTTTCGCGACACTGTTACCGACAATTTCAGGATCGTTTCTCTCAAGGAATACAAGCTGATCTGACCTCAAATCTTCTGGTCAATTCGGTCGCGGGAGTATAACTATCTTTTCTGAAAAAAAGATCTTTATTGCTTTGGGGGCAGGGCAATCGCGCTTCAAAAGTCTTGGATGAGAGTTTTCAGGACCTCATTGCTCCAGCCCGCTTTTTTGAATTTGCCGCGATTTGATCCTTTTGCAGGATTGGCCTTGATGATGCTCAAGGCAATCCGCCTCAAAGCGGCAAAGTTGGCTGGCGCGTGATCTTTTCGCGCGCGGTGTCGGTCGTCGTTCATCACCACGTCGAGAGACCAATGCAAGCTGTTCCCAATTTGCCAGTGGCCGCGGATCAGTGTGGCGGCCCCCTGAGCCGCGGGACATTTGGAGAGCGGATAAAGCCGTTCGGCGTGACTGGTCTTGTCGCCAACCGCGCGCCTGGAGGCGACATGGACGAAAGCTTGAAGAGGCGGCCACTTATGGGTATTGATCAGATATTCCGGCACATCGTGGACGCGGTATGACCGCTCTTCCACACGACCATGATCAGCATCAATTGTGTTATACTCCCGCGACTGTCAATCGCAGAGTAAAATGGGTCCATGTCGCGGCGTAAAAATGGGCCACTTCGGTTGATGTTTTGTGGCGCTTTTGCACGCGTGCTCGTCACAAAGCTGAAGCGTGCCAAAGCGCATGCTGGCCATAAGGCCAGCATTATTCTGACTGTGATTGCGGGCTGGTTATTTTCGGTTGTTGCGACTGTGTTTGAGCCGATAGCTTTCGCCATTCATCTCGAGGATGTGGACGTGATGGGTTAAACGATCGAGTAGCGCACCGGTCAGCCGCTCAGAGCCAAAGACTTCAGTCCATTCATCGAAGGGCAGGTTCGAGGTTATGATGATGGAGCCGCGTTCATAGCATTGGGATATGACCTCGAAGAGCAGCTCTGCGCCAGATTTGCTGAGCGGTACGAAGCCCAGTTCATCAATGATCAACAGGTTCTGGCTGGTCAGTTGCTTTTGAAGGCGCTGCAATCTCCGCTCATCTTGAGCCTCGATCAGATCATGGACTAATGCCGCAGCCGTTGTGAAGCGCACCTTCAGTCCTCTTTGACATGCAGCCAGCCCAAGTCCCAGGGCGATGTGTGTCTTGCCCGTGCCTGACGGGCCGAGCGCGATGATGTTCTCCCTGCGATTAACGTAATCGCATCGTGCCAGATCCATCGTCAGGGGCTTGTTCAAGCTTGGCATGATCTTGAAGTCAAAGCTATCCAAGCTCTTGGTGCTGGGGAACTTCGCCGCTTTGATGCGCCGTTCAATCATCCGGCGTTCGCGGTCGATCAATTCCATCTCACACAGCCGCGCCAGATAGTGGATGTGATCTTTGTTCTCTGCAGCACAGAGCTGCGCCTGTTTGGCATACTCGCCTTGGAACGTTGGCAGTCGCAGTTGTTTAAGATGATGCCGTAGAAGAATCCGAGGGGCTTCGGTCATGCCGCGGTCCTTCCCATCAAGCTCATGTAACTGGATGGGCGTGTTGTGCCGACATTGGCCTTGGGCAAGTATGGATAGAAGTCCAAATCCAATCGTGGTGGCCGCTTCTCAACCCGACACAGTACAAGGTGTTTTACGGCGTCATAGCCAATTGCACCCATATCTATTGCCTGCTGGATTGCGCCTTGCACAACATCCATTTCGAAGGTCTCCAAAAGGCGCAAGACTTGAACGTATTCTCGCTTGCCCGGCTTACCCATTCTGGCTTCAAGCAGTCGGTGCAGCGTGGCAAATACATCTGGCAAATGCCAACCCTGCAAAGGCGCGGCCTGATCCAGGGCACCCACCTTTTGTTCAAGCAGGGGCAAAAAGTGCAATGGGTCAAAGACCATATCCGCTGATGTGTAGGATCGTTTGTGCCGCGCAATAATCTCATTGCCGCAGCCGATGATAACCTCATGCACAAACCCACGCACATGAACATCGTGGTGCGCATAGGCTACTGGCACCGAGTAATCATTGCTGCGATAGCGCACCATTGAGATCGACGTTGCACGCGTGCTGACGTGATCGCAGGCTTCATATTCTGCGACGGGCAATCCCATCAGAGCATCCAAATCCGACATCAGGCGTGCGCCTATGGTTTGGGTGTGACCCCGCAACGTATCGTCCTGACGTGCTAAACACTTCTCTTCCAAATGTGCGTTCAGATCATCAAAGCTGTCATAGCGAGGTGCGGGAACCATGAAGTTGCGGCGGGTGTATCCAACCATGCCCTCAACGTTGCCTTTATCGTTCCCTCGCGCGGGTCTGCCAAACTTGTCATCAAACAAGTAATGCGACTGCAGTTCCGTAAACCGACGTGTGCGGATGCGCGTCTTATCCCCGAGTATCCGAGCCACGGCGATCTTGGTATTGTCGTAGAGAATGGATTGCGGAATGCCGCCAAAGAATGCAAAGGCGGACACATGGCCATCGCAAAACGCCTCGGTTGTCTCAGCTGGATATCCCTTCACAAACACCGCATCAGAATGTGGCAAGCTCATCACGAAGAAGTGGATCTTGCATTCCACGCCACCGATCACGCCCAGCGTCTCACCAAAATCAACCTGCGCATGGCCCGGCCGATGCGACAACGGCACAAACACCTCTTTGGTGCGCCGTTTTTGCTCGCGCACGTAATAGGTCACCGTGGTCAGGCTGCCGGCATATCCATGCTCATCGCGCAGCCGTTCAAAGATGCGCTTGGCCGTGTGTCGCTGCTTTTTGATCAGGGCTTTGTCTGTGCGCAGTATCTCATCGACCACACCAACATAACCATCAAGCGTTGGCCGCCGAGGCGCTTCCGACCGACGATACCCAGGCGGAAGTTCATGGCGCAGCATCTTCGCGATCGTCTTACGATCTTTGTTCTCTAATCTGTCAATGCGTGTTCTCTAATCTGTCAATGCGTGTTTCCTGAGTTTCCTGCTTTTGATGTCAGAGGTTGCCTTTGTTCTCTTCGAACTCTGAGGTTCATGATGGGGTTGGCTGGGTGTGGGTCGGCAATGTTGAAACCGCAATCATACCGTTGGTCTTGGCTGTTGCTACAGAATCGGCGCCGTGTCTCACGCCCTCCCTCGGGCATCGTCCCAGATGGGAACTTTGATTTAGGAATCCTCGTTGTCGCCTCGTAAGCCTTACGCGGACTGGAAGTCAGTTTTGTCTCGCATAATGGCATGAAGTATGATTGCCAGACGACGCGCCAGAGCCACTCGGGCCTTTCTCATCGTTGAGCGCGCACCGATTGCGAGGGCCCATGTCTTCAATTTGAGCGGAGCGGCATACCGCGTCAGCATCACATTGGCGGCCTCATAGAGAAGCGTTCTGACGCGCACGTCGCCCCGCTTTGAGATGCTGCCCGTGTAGTCGATTTCACCAGATTGATGCCGTCGCGGCACCAGTCCAAGATACGCCCCCACATCACGCGATTTCCTGAAACGCGACGGATCATCAATTGCTGCGGCAAAGGCCAATGCTGTGATCGGACCGACCCCTGGTACCGTCATAAGGCGCTGGCAGACTTCGGATTTGCGGGTCATCTTTTTGATGTCGCCATCAATGGCTGCAACCGCCGCGAGGATTGCTTCGCGTGCTGCGAACAGTCCGCAAATTGCGGCATGGAGGCCAGGCACTCCATCGCTAACTTTTAGCGCCGCGTTTTTGAATGCCGGAGACAAAGCTCGTGGCAGCCGCACGCCGAAGACGACGACCAGACCGCGGATCTGATTGTCGAGCGTCACACGCTGTCCGACCAGCTTCTTGCGGGCTGCGATCAGCGACCGGATTGCGTGCGCTGACAGTGATTTGACATGGGTCGGCTTGTAGAATCCCGTCCGCGCCAGGTGTGCCAAACCGCGGGCATCATTGCGGTCCGTCTTGTGGCCGGCCAGAGATTTAAGGGCCTGATATGCTTGCCTGCTCTCGATGCAAACAACCGGGACACCAAGCTCCGTCAGCCCATGGTAAAGCATTGGTGCCATCCGTCCCGTTTCAAATACAACTTTGGCACATGGTGGTCCAGAAGCGAGGAAGTCAGCGATCGCTTTTGGTGTTGAGCTCGCTTTTCCTTCACGAATAAGGGCCCCTTCACGATCCAGAATGCAGATATGCGTCTCTTCCATGGACACATCCAAACCAGCAAAATATTCCATTGGTCAGTCTCCTTTTCAATTGCATGTGCATCCAGAATAACAGGGGTAACTGAGTGCTGATCCTGATTACGCCATGTTGAAAAACCGCGCCGCTTCTCGGCCAGACATACCGTCCTTCAAACAAGCACGGCGCACACGACTATAAATATCCACAGAATACATCTCCCGCCCTCCGAATAAACGAAGGGCACAAACTGGCGGACTTTTACTCCGCTACAACTGCGATATGCAGCCGCTTCTGTGGCCCAATATTGCTCCGCGTTTTACAGCCGATAAACCCACGATCCGCCGGAAGGCACCTGATGCTTCCGGACCCGAACAGATCCAGACAGCGCTTCATCAGTGCAATGCGCTCGCAGGTGTTGCTGTTGCCCGCCTTGCCCGACACGGTCCAGATCAGAGGCACGCGATAGCGGCGCGTGGCGACGGCAGGAACCAACAGGTTGATCTCCTTGCGTCCGATCTTCCAGTTCGTGCGATCAAGGCACAGGTTCCAGCTCCCGGAGAGCCCGAGCATCCGGACAAAGCCCGAGCATCCGGACAACAAGAGGGGCAGACCAGTCTTGCCCGAGGTTGACATGCTGAAAAAAGCACTGCAATCGACGGCAGGTGCTTTCAACCCTGGCCTGCGTCGGCATCTCACCGCGAATGTGGCTCAAATTGACGGTTCGAACGCCGGCAATGCCAATCACCAGGAGGCAGAGTGTTTCGAGGCGACTATTGCTCAGCGACAAGCCATCGGATAGTTTCGCCGAGAGGGTGTCGATTGCTTTTCGGATCATGGGAGGCTCCATCGTAATTTGAAGAATCCCAATGAAAATCACAAATCTGCGCCCTCAACCACCTCTACTGTCGTGTACAGGGCCTCAGGTTACACTACCGATAATTGAAGGTGGACACCCTATGCCGAGAGTTCTTGCGTTTATTGCGGCGCTGTTTGTGTTGAGTGTTCCGGTCGGGGCGCAGGCCGCACCGGACTGCGGGAAGTGGCTGACCCCTGAGTTTTGGAAAGAGGCGGTCGCTGCGGATGTGGACCGGTGCTTGAGCGCAGGCGCGGACATCACCGCGCGGGGCAACTTTGGCGAGACCCCCCTGCATCAGGCTGCGGAGCATGGCACCGCCGAGACGGTGAACGCCCTGCTCGACCTAGGTGCGGACATCGCCGCGCGGGACGCAATTGACAGAATACCATTCGATTTCATCGAGGACGACAGTGCCTTGAAGGGGACTGATGCGTATTGGCGATTGCATGAGGGCAGGTTCAAATAGCTGAATTGGCAGACCCGCAAAATACACGCCGGAGATTCTGGCCGCAGCCCATGCCTATGCCGAGGGCGGCTGGGTGAAGGCGGGCGAGGCCGTGCCGACGATATTCAGCCTTGCCCTCGCAATCGGGCTCACAATGGAGACCTGCTACGCATGGGCCAAAGACCCGGACAAGGCGGAGTTTTCTGACATCGGGTCCGTCGGCATAAAGGAACGCGAAGTCCCACAGTGATTTGTTTAAGCGCTTTATAGGCTCTGGCTTTAGCTAAATTGGGGGCTCCTGTTTTGGATGGTGTGTCATACGGCTGATTTCAGGGGGAGGATTCCGAGAGCGTCTCGGACGCAGCATGAGCCATCTGATCGACACAGTTCGCGATCTTGATCAGCGCGGCATCGGGTTCAGGTCTTTGACGGAAGGCATCGACACGACCACAAGCGGCGGCACACTTGTCTTCCACCTGTTCGGCGCTCTTGCCCAGTTCGAACGCGACCTCATCCGCGAGAGAACGCGCGCGGACGAAAAGGCGGGCGAAAGGCAGTCGTCACGGTCGAAAAATTCGCTCGCGCGAAATTGTTGATCGACAACGGTCTAAGAGACTGAATTACTACAGTTTATGTTTGAACAGAATGCCTTGCTATCCGCCTTGTCAAGAGACGAATACCGGCAACCAAAACCCATGCTACGGAACTTTCAACGGTTGCCTCCCGATCTTTTGCCAAACGACGGCAACGTCCCGGCCACGCGAATGTTCGCTCGACACCCCATCTTCGTGGTGGAAGAACGAACCCCTCGGCTTTGTCAGGGCGCTTGACAATCTCCAATGTCCATTTTCCCTGCAGGGCCAAAGCATCCCGAAGCTTTGGCCCTGCATATCCTCCGTCCGCAAAGATGTGCCCCAGCCGCGGGAAGCGGATGCGCAGTGCTTTGAGAACATCCACAGCACCATCCCGATCCTGTATATCGGCGGCGTGAACAAGGATCGGCAACAGGAAACCTTGCGTGTCTGTCACGATGTGACGCTTGCGCCCTTTGATCTTTTTGCCCGCATCAAAGCCTGAAATGCCGCCGCTTTCCGTTGTTTTTACGCTCTGGCTGTCAATAACGCCCGCAGTGGGGCTCGCCTCACGGCCCGACAATTCGCGCGCCGCCATCATTGACAGATGGTTGATCCGGTGTAACAGACCGTTGTCGCGCCAGTCGTAAAAACAGTTCTGCACAGTCGAGACCGCCGGGAAATCCCGCCGGATCATGCGCCACTGACATCCCGTGGTCGCCATATACATAATCGCGTTCACAACACGGCGCGGATTCGTCTTGCGAGGGCGACCACCTCGCTTCGCGGCAGGTAACAGGGGCCGAACAAGCGCCCATTCCTCCATAGTCAGGGGAATCGCGCTTAAAGTTTGACAGCGGTTGCGAATTGGATTCTGGAGGTTTCATCACTTGATGGAGCTTCGCGATGCCCAACCTGGACAGCTGTTTCAATGAGATGGATGACCCACGCGGCGGCAATGCGCCACGTCATAAGTTCTGTGATCTTATGACGATCAGCCTTTTATGCGCGCTTTGCGGCGGCGATACAGCGGTCGACATGGAGCTTTTCGGTCATATGAAGGAGGATTTTCTGCGCGATTTTCTCGAATTGCCTCATGGCGTACCCTGTCATGACGCTTGTTCCCGTCTGTTCCGGATGATGAAGCCGACCGGTTTTCAAGCGTTTTATGACAAGTTTCGTGCCGATTTTACGGCTGGATGTGGAGAGGAACCAGCCATCGCTATTGATGGCAAAGAGATGCGACGCAGCTTTGACAAGGCCGCCGGGCAATCGAATATGAACATTGTCACGGCCTTTGCACATGGGGCGCGGCTGACCCTTGGCATCAAGCAAAGCGCCAGGGGCGGCGGCGAGATCCTGGCCCTGCGCGAGTTGATCGAGATGCTTGACATTCATGGCATCACCATCACCGCTGATGCGTTACATTGCCAGCGAGAGACCTGTGAATTGATCGTAAAAGAAGGCGGTAACCACTGCCTTCAACTCAAAGGCAATCAGGGCGACATGTTGGCCGACGTCCGGGCTTTTGTGGAAGACGAGGCTACTGATTACGTTGATGAATATAGCACTATTGATGCTGATCATGGGCGTGTGGAAGAGCGGTCATACCGCGTCCACGATGTGCCGGAATATCTGATCAATACCCATAAGTGGCCGCATCTTCAGGCTTTCGTCCATGTCGCCTCCAGGCGCGCGGTTGGCGACAAAACCAGTCACGCCGAACGGCTTTATCCGCTCTCCAAATGTCCCGCGGCTCAGGGGGCCGCCACACTGATCCGCGGCCACTGGCAAATTGGGAACAGCTTGCATTGGTCTCTCGACGTGGTGATGAACGACGACCGACACCGCGCGCGAAAAGATCACGCGCCAGCCAGCTTTGCCGCTTTGAGGCGGATTGCCTTGAGCATCATCAAGGCCAATCCTGCAAAAGGATCAAATCGCGGCAAATTCAAAAAAGCGGGCTGGAGTAATGATTTCCTGCGAACACTAATCAAAGGCTTTTGAAGCGCGATTGCCCTGCCTCCATAGTTAAATCGCTTGGATAAAAGCCCGTTTTACGCCTATGCTCCGCGCGGGTGATGTCTGTCCACGTCATGGGATCCTCCAGGTTCTTTCAAAACCAATGAATCATAAACACGTGATATCACTCAACTACTTTTGGAACAGCCTCTAACGGTTCGCGAGGCGGCAGCCCGCCTCAAAGTCGGAAAGACCGCTCTTTACGAAGCGATCAAGTCGGAAACATCAAAAGGCCGCCCAAACTGATCACTCTTCCCGCAAATGCAACCGGACAGCAAACAACCCCAATCCTGTGGGACCTCGCGTACCTTTATGCCGATAGACCCAAGGTTCAAAACACGGGCGGAAGCCAAGGCCGCAATCTTCGAATACATTGAGGTCTTCTACAACCGTCAGCGCCGCCACTCCGCCATCGGTTATAAAACACCAAAACAAGCGTTCGAAGATATGACTTGGAAAATGGCCACATAGGGTCAATAATCACACTGTCCGGAAACAGGGACGAAGTTCATTGGAAGATGCTGGCTCAAGCCAGATCAATTAGCGCTCAGCTTAGTTTTGCGGGCTCCACGTTTGGGTTTATGCTACGACCTTATCCAGACACTTTTCTACCAATCGGGTGAGTGCCCTTCGATGTTCTTCCGCTGAGCCCGTAACATCGACCGTAGCTAGAGACAGTTTTTCTTCCGCACCCACCGAAGCAACCGAGTAGCGCTGCAGAACAGGGTTCTCAGGCAGACCATTGTGGTGGGGATAAAGAAGCATAATATTTGGGCAACGATAAAGCTGCACGTAGGCCATCATTTGATATACATCTGATTGGCTTACGCCTTGTTTAGGGTCGTCAATACGCGGTGTCATACGTTTCCATTTTGTGTCGATAATGAGAACGATCTGCTCGTCCTTGCGTATGATCAAATCTGGCCGCGTTCGGAATCGGCCTGTGTTGTTCTCAAATAGGCAATCTCGCTGCCCTCCCTGCGTGGAGGCGCGAAGTCCTGTTCCGGCAAGTGCCCGAGTGAGGAGGCGAGCGACGTACTTTTCAAAAGGCTCAATTAGCATTTATTATGCGTGGCGACCTGTGATAGAACACACCATGAACAAAATTATGGGTGCGGCACATGGATCATCAGGCTTTTTTGGTGTGGCTTAACGAGATCGACAACCTTTCATCGAAACAACGGGCTGAAACCGGACGGCTCGTTGCCGGGGTTTCGTCGCTGGAAAGCGTGATCGATCTCCTTGAGGCGACTGTTCGCGAGGGGCGTATCTGTCCGCACTGCGCTTCGGGCGGTGCGATCATCAGAGGCCATGCAAGTGGCCTGACGAGGTTCTTTTGCAAAAGCTGTCGCAAAACCTTCAACGCGCTGACCGGGACGCCGCTTGCCCGCTTGCGCCACAAGGACAGGTGGGCAGAGTTTGCAGCTTCCCTGCGCGACGGCGAAACGGTAAAGGCGTCCGCTGAGCGTTGTATGGTGGCCGACACCACAGCTTTTCGTTGGCGTCATCGCTTTCTTCAGGCTGTAACGGTCGGTGCGGTCAAGCTGTGCGGGATCGTCGAAGCCGACGAGACGTTCTTTCTGCACAGCCGGAAAGGGGAGCGTAATCTCTCTCGAAAAGCCCGCAAACGCGGGGGAAAGGCCTCAAAACGCGGATTGTCGAAGGAGCAGGTTCCGGTCCTCGTTGCAGTCGACCGATCAGGCACCACCATCAGTGCTGTCTTGCCTGCGGTGACAGCCGAACATCTCAAAACGGTTCTGCAGCCACGTCTTGATGGGGACGCTCTCCTGGTGACCGATGGCTGCACCGGGTACCCGCCCTGCGCCGCAGAAATGGGCGTCAGCCATGAAAGTCTCAACCGGACCGCCGGAGAACGTGTCCGTGGTGAATTGCACATTCAAACCGTGAACAGTCGGCATGAGCGGTTAAAGACCTTTCTGCGCCGCCATCGGGGTATCGCAACCAAATACCTGGACAGCTACCTTCGGTGGTTCCACCTTGCCGTCCTTCCGAGCCACCAAACGCCGCGCGCGATACTTGCCGCAGCAGCAGGCATCCTGCCTGTAATACGCCACGCATAATCAATGCTAATTGAGCCTTTCAAAAAGGACATTCATCTCAAAGAGAATTGCATGACCGTCAATCTTACCGGAGCTTGTTTGCTGATGGCGGTTGGACAGGAAAAGTTGAGCAAGTGAGAGGAGATCACGCCAGCGCTGGTTTGTTCTATCCAGCGTGATCTTGTCCCAGCGAAGTGCGTTAGGCGGAACGTCGGCAACATCGGCGTAGACGAAGCTCAATTCGCGGAGCTTTCGATGGTTGTCTGTTGCCTGGGTTAACCGCGTGAGCTTATTGACTTTCCACAATCTGGTCTAAAGCCTCCGACTTTAGTCGGAAAAACATTCAAACGTGCGCCGAAGGCGCTCATGAACCACTGAACCCTCTGACTTTAGTCGGAGGAGGTTCAGTGCAGCCTTCATAATTTGGTTGAGCGCAATGTTTGGCGAAAGAGCGTCGAAGCGACAGGCAAGTTTTTGAGGTGAGATGGCAAGCGTCGAGAACTGCCGTGTCACGTCCAGACGACCTCTTAAGGCTGGGAGATCATCTTCGTGCTCTAGATACTTGCGTGGCATTCCTTGACGCACAGCATCAGCGAGCTTTCCGGAGAAAAGGCGGATCAAAATCTCCAACACAGTATCTCGTTGCCAACCTAGGTGCGTCATCGCTCCCAACTCGATGGGCAGATCATAGACCACTGCCAACATGTGGATTAGACGATGTCGCAACGTGGCGTTTGTAACGCCCTCTTCATCCGCACCTTCTATTTTAGGCAAAATTTCAAGCTGACATACGGGTGTTGCGATCACTCCCACAACTCCGCGCGCTCGCAGCCCTTTTCTGCCATGTTCTAAGACCCCTTCGCTTCGACGCCCCGCAAATGAAGAAGTTTGCGCGACGGCTGCGATACTGTCGGCAAGCGATTCAGGGATGGTAGTGTCGTCGTCGCCATAGCCAATGCGTTGCCATTCGCAGATCGTACGACGTATCATTCCCCAATGAGCATCGTGTAGTCGAAGCCCTCACTCTCTGAACGTAATTTCCAACGAAACCGAGGTAAGGCATCGCCATCTTCGAGACCTGGCGGTGCCTTTAGGATCGAACGGTTTAGGAAATTGCCAGATATGACGCTCTCATGAGGCTTAAGATCACCGAGGACGGCCGCGATTTTATCCCAATCCTCGAAGAAGTATTCTGCCAGCAGGGGAATAACTTTGTGACGCATGACGTGGTCAACATCGGCACGTGAGTTGCACCCAGTAAAATAAGCATGCCCAATCTGATGCTCTCGATCGTAGAGATATTCGATCCGCTCATTAATCGTTGTCAGAAGGCGTGGCAGGTCGATGCCACATTTCTCAATGGAGTCATTAAGAACCGATGGATCAGGCATCATCTCCCGAAAAGTAAACCGCCGACGTAGGGCGGTGTCCAGCAAAGCAATTGATCGGTCAGCGGTGTTCATGGTCCCAAGAATATGCAAGTTAGAAGGAACCCCAAACTCATCACCTGAATAGGGAAGGCGTACCTTGAGGGCATTGGTCTGGCCGAGCCGCTTATCAGGCTCAAGGAGAGTGATGAGTTCGCCAAAGACCTTCGAGATGTTGGCTCTGTTGATTTCGTCGATGATCAGAACGAAAGGTTCTGGGTCGACGGGCCCGTCGGTGTTTCCGCTGTTCATGTATCGCTCTAGGGCGGGAACATTCAGTTCTCTATCATACATTGCGTAGATGGATTTCGTGAAGAACCGTCGCGTGTAAATTTCGTTCACTGCGACACCTTCGCGGTCCACCCAAAGCCATCTTACAGTACGCCTATGGGCGTAGCCGCCGTCAGGTCTCGGGTGGAATTCATAGTCACCGATAAATTCCCCTATCGCGCGAAACATGCCATTGCCCTTTGAAACGATGACGATGTCGCCTTGGTTTACCAAGTTACGAAAGATGAAGGGCATCTGGACTGGACCAGATCGAGCGTCAGCGTTGGCGTTTTCGTCATTTTCGGCTTTACAGGCCTCAATGATCGCAGCCCTGTCGCTATATTTTTCGTCACTCCAGTCGATATCGTCGAAGCCAAGAAGGGCATAACCGCCCTCAATTGCTTCCTCGAACAAGTGGGCGTCTTCAGGGTTTTTAGCCTCTCCGATGGACATCTTGAAGACTTGCCGTCCAGCGATGCTGATCGCATTGCCGCCAACTGAATGCCCTTTGCTAGTATTGGCGCGTTTAGCGATGCGCCTAAAAATTCCAGGTACGGTTTCCAACCGAAACCCTGAAGACGTTGCTTCATCATCATCTTCAGACCCGGTCACAGGCTGTCGGCCTTCAACGAATTCTTCGTAGGCCATTGATTGGTGGAAGGTGACGAATTCGATGCGCCCCGCAGCCATAAGATCCTGGTAGCTCAACATGAGTTCGGCTCGATCGTCTGGAACGGCTTCCCCACAAAGCCGCACAGCTTCGGCTGCAGTTGTGAAAGTTTTCCCGGTACCTGGTGGGCCGTACAAAATGAGGTTCATAGTCGTTGGCTCCATTAAGGGGCGGCCATTTCTGGAATCGGATAGGTCGTGAATATCAAAACGGAAAACTGTAGCGGAACTTTGATCAGCACCAATTCGTTCCGGTACTGGAAGTTGCGAGAGTTCTTGGAATTCCCGCCCGCCGAGGGCTTGGCAAATGTTGGGCCAGGCCTCCTTCAGGGAAAGGGTGCTGTTTACGTCGCGAACAAGCACGTCGACGTAAGGGCGACATTCTTCGCGCGCTGGCGCGATGAAATAGTTCAAGACGAACAAACGAATTCTGTCTGCGTCGCGAATTAAGAACGGCTTTTTAGTGGGGGGAGGGACTGGCCGATCATTTTCGTTTACGATTATGTAACCCGCGTTATGCAACGCAGCGGCAGAATATCGACGCCCCCCCCAACCACCTGAGCTCTTAATCTTTCCATTTGCCCAACAATGAATTGGTTTCGATGGAAATATCCGAACGCTGCGGTCACGAGATGAGCGCACCCAGTAGTCTTTGGGTTTAGCAAAATCATCAAAAATTTCACTATGCGCACGATTCGCTCGAAACGCATCATAGGCGTCCATTGCGTCTTCGACTGCCTGCCTGGACAGGACGTGGGACTTGTCGTCGTCGTTGGCCATGAAGTGGTCCTACTTTTCAGGACAGCTTTGCGGCTTGGCCAAGATGCATCAGTTTTTTGATCATGCCGCTTTTCTTGTTTCCATCTCGTTGAAGTATGCCGTATCTGGTGTGCGTTTGTCGAGGGCGGTGTGAGGGCGCTCGGAGTTGTAGAAGCCTATCCAGTCGTCAATGATCCGCTTGGCCTGGAAACCGTCATTGATTTCGTGCAGATAGACGGCCTCCTGCTTCAGGGATCGCCAGAGCCGTTCGATGAAGATATTGTCCAGATACCGCCCGCGCCCATCCATCGAGATTTTGATCTCGGCTTCGGTCAAAGTCTTGATCCAGTCAGCGCCCGTATATTGGCTACCCTGATCCGTATTCATGATCTCGGGCGTTCCGTATTTGGCGATGGCTTCTTCCCAAGCCTCAACGCAAAAGCTGGCATCCAGCGTGTTTGACAGCCGCCAGGACAATACCTTGCACGTTGCCCAATCCATAATCGCCACCAAATACAGAAAGCCGTTCTTGACTGGAATATACGTAATGTCACTGCACCAAACTTGATTGGGGCGCGTGATCGCCAGCTTTCGCAGCAAGTATGGCCAGATCTTGTGCCGAGGGTGCTTCTTGCTGGTGTTTGGTCCTTTGTAGATGGCTTGTAACCCCATGATGGCCATCAAGCGGCGCACACGATGCCGCCCTGCCGAGAACCCCGACCGGGGGAGATAAGCCGCGATCTGGCGGCTGCCAAAGAACGGATACTTCGTGAATATCCGGTCAATCTCATGCATCAGATCAATCGTGGCCGGATCAAGCCCGACCGGCGTGTAGTAGATTGAGGACCGGCTGATCTTGAGCAGCTTGCACTGACGCGTCAGGCTCAGTTCGGTGTTCTCTTTGCGGATCATGTTACGGCGTTCACTGGGGCTCATCGCTTCAGCCCTTGTGACAAAAAATCATTTTCCACCGCCAGCTGACCGATCCTGGCGTGGAGTTCTTTGATCTCGCCGTCCTTGTTCTCAGCCTGTTGAATGTCATTGAGAACTGACCCGGTATTGTCACCGAGATTTGACCCGCCTTTATTTTTTATCAGCAGTTACGTTTTGGTCAATGTGGTGGCCTCCTTTGTGGTTTTCCTTGCAGCCTCTGAACTGGCTTTGAAGCGGTAGCTGTCGTTGCCAGTCTCGAGGATGTGGCAGCGGTGAGTGAGCCGATCGAGGAGTGCTGTTGTCATCTTTGCGTCGCCGAAGACCTGCGCCCATTCACTGAAGCTGAGGTTGGTTGTGATGACGACGCCGGTGCGCTCATAGAGTTTGCTCAGAAGGTGGAACAGTAATGCGCCACCGGATTGGCTGAACGGCAGGTAGCCGGGTTCGTCGAGGATGACCAAGTCAGTTTTGGTCAACATCTCAGCCGGTTTACCAGCTTTTCCAAGGGCCTTTTCCCGCTCTGACGCGTTGACCGGTTCGACGCTCGAGTAGAAGCGCACTTTGCGTCGATGATGCTCGATTGCCTGCACGCCGATAGCCGTGGCGACATGGCTTTTGCCAGTCCCGGGTCCGCCAATAAGCACGACGTTTTCTGCATTCTCGATGAACTCGCCGCGATGGAGTTGCCGGACTGTGGCCTCATTGATCTCGCTCGACGCGAAGTCAAAACCCGTGAGGTCCTTGCAGGATGGGAAGCGCGCCACCTTGGTGTGGCAGGCAATTGATCGCACCTCTCGTTCCGCCATTTCCGCCTTGAGCAGTTGGGACAACATTGGGGTGGCCGCCTCAAACGCTGGAGCACCTTGTGTAACCAGGTCATCGACCGCATGCGCCATGCCATGCAGCTTGAGACTGCGCAGCATGATGATAATGGAAGCCCCTGCAGGATCATGACGCATTGCGGTTCTCCCTTGTTTGTCTGAGACCGTCATACCGATCTACGTTTGCCTTCGGTGCTGTTTCCAAAGCCAAGGCATCTGGTGGATCGATCTCAGGGTGATCTGTCTGCTTTGGATCTATCAGCCTGTGCAGCAGGTTCAGGATATGTGTTTTGGTTGGTACCCCAGCTTCCAGCGCCATCTCCACCGCCCGTGGCACAGCGCTTTCGTCATGGTGTAAAACCAAGGACAGGATGTCGACCATCTCGCGGTCTCCACCTTCTTTGCGTAGCATGTGATCCTGCAGCCGACGGAAGGTGTCAGGCATCTCGGTAAACGGTGCACCATTGCGCAGGGCCCCCGGTTTGCGCTGGATGACCGCCAGATAATGGCGCCACTCATAGATGACTTTGCCAGGCTTGCGGTGGGATCGATCAATGATGCGCTCATGTGAGCAGACAGTTTGACCTTCAGCAACAATGACCAGCCGTTCTGGATAGACACGAAGGCCTGCAGGGCGGTTCGCAAAGCTGGCAGGCACGCTGTAGCGGTTGCGTTCGAAGGTGATCAGGCATGTTGGTGACACACGCTTGCTGTGTTCGACAAACCCGTCAAAGGCTGGTGGTGGAACCATCAGCACAGGCTTCTCAGCTTCCCGGGCATCGGCGATTGAGCCCGGCAATTCCCGGTGCGCCGTCTCTGGCCAGAGCGCGATGCAACGATCTTCAAGCCACTGGTTCAGTTCTCCCGGATCCTTGAAGACAGGCATGACCTGCCACAACCGGTTCCGGGCATCCCGGACGTTCTTCTCAACCTGGCCCTTCTCCCAACCCGCTGCTGGATTGCAGAACTCAGGTTCAAAGACGTAATGGCTGGCCATCGCTTTGAAGCGTGCGTTGACATCGCGCTGCTTGCCACGACCAACACGGTCGAGCGCTGTCTTCATATTGTCATAGATGCCTCGCCCCGGAACGCCGCCAAAGACGCGGAAGGCATGCCAGTGGGCATCGAACAACATCTCATGCGTTTGGAGAGGATAGGCTCGGACAATAAAGGCGCGGCTATGTGAGAGCTTGGTGTGCGCCACTTGCAGTTTGACGCGTTCGCCACCGATCGTGGCCCAGTCTTCGCTCCAGTCGAACTGGAACGCTTCACCTGGTTGGAACACCAAAGGCACAAATGTCCCACGCCCAGTCGTTTGTTCTGCGCGATGCCGATCAGCGCGCCAAGCACGCGCAAAGGCCGCCACACGCTCATAGGATCCATCGTAGCCAGGCTTGACCGGATCTTCATACATCAGCTTAACGTTACGCCGCTCTTTACGAGACTTACGCGTCTGCGCCAAAAGCCAGGCTGACAACCGATCCGCGCAAGGATCCAACTTGCCTGGACGCGATGGCGTCTTGAACCTTGGCTCTACAGCATCTTCACGAAGATACTTTTTGATGGTGTTGCGAGACAGCCCAGTGCGCCGCGCTATCTCACGTATCGGCATTTTGTCACGCAATGCCCAGCGTCGAATGACACTCAAAAATCCCATGTCGATCACTCCATGTCCCCCTGACCAAAACCGTCAGGGTAATGTGTTCACATGGGTCAATTCTCAGTGACAATTTATGGGGCTACCGGGTCAGTTCTCAGTGACATTCAACATTCTCAGCCTTCTTGATCTTGTCAGAGAAAACGTTTGCCATGCCTTCAATCGCTTGTCGTTTCCATGTGCTCACCTGCGTCGGGTGCAATTGCCGCTTGGCTGCGATCTCCTGCACCGTCCTGTCACCGCGCAGCGCCTCAAGCGCCACAGCAGCCTTAAACTTGTCTGAAAAGTTCCGTCGTTTCGTCATTCTCGTATCCAATCATCTGTGTTGGATACATCTTGGCACGCTGTCTAAATTTGCCGGACCACTTCAAGAGGGGGTGCAGCGCTGTGCCTGGACGATCAAGGAGGCTCTTTGCCTGACGCTGGCGCAATTGTTGCGAAAAAAGGGCAACGGTCAAACAGGCGTTGCCCTTTTCTCGGCAACGGCACAACGCAGCGGCTGGGTAGCCCCTCACCGCGATTATCCGGCCTCTGAGTTGGGAAAGTTGTGTTTTCCCTGTTGCCGGAGTATCGTGGCAGAAGAACCCCCAGGATGATTGAAGGTGGAAATTCTATGCCGAGAGTATTGGTAATTGGCTTGTTGTGTGGGTGTTTGTTGTGAGTGTTCCGATCAGGGCGCAGGCCGCCCCGGACTGCGGGAAGTGGCTGACCTCTGAATTTTGGAAAGAGGCGGGCGCTGCGGATGTGGAACGGTGCTTGAGCGCAGGTGCGAACATCACCGCGCGGGATGAACGGGGCCGGACCCCCCTGCACTTGGCTGCGGCGCGTGGCAGCGCCGCGACGGTGACCGCGCTGCTCGACCGGGGCGCGGACCCCAATGCGCGGGACGAAGATGGCGAGCCCCCCCCTGCACAACGCTGCGGAGCGGGACACCGCCGCGACGGTGAATGCGCTGCTCGACCGGGGCGCGGACATCGCCGCGCGGGACGAAGATGGCGGGACACCCCTGCACTTTGCGGCGCGTGGCAATGCCGCGACGGTGAATGCCCTGCTCGACCGGGGCGCGGACATCGCCGCGCGGGACGAACGGGGCGGGACACCCCTGCACTGGGCTGCGAAGCAGGACACCACCGAGACGGTGAATGCGCTGCTCGACCGGGGTGCGGATATCACCGCGCGGGACGAAGATGGCAAAATACCATTTGATTTAATCGAGGACGACAGTGCCCTTGAAGGGGACTGATGCGTATTGGCGATTGCATGAGGGCAGGTTCAAATAGCTGAATTGGCAGACCCGCAAAATACACGCCGGAGCTTCTGGCCGCAGCCCATGCCTATGCGGAGGGCGGCTGGGTGAAGGCGGGCGAGGCCGTGCCGACGATATTCAGCCTTACCCTCGCAATCGGGGTCACAACGGAGACCTGCTACGCATGGGCAAAAGAGCCGGACAAGGCGGAGTTTTGTTACATCTTGGGAACCATCATGGCAAAACAGGCCCGCGCGCTTGTAAACCGGAATCTGGTCGGGGAGTTTTCTGACATCCTGGAGAGGGTCGGGGTAAAACAGGCCTGCGAGCTTGACGCGGCGGCGAAGGCTCGGGGCCTTCCCGTGAGCAACCACCGCGCGGCATCGGGTGGATAATAGGGTGGATATAAAAGCCATTAAAATCATATATACTCCTCCGCCTGAATTGACCTGAGATTTTGAGCCGGGATCGGTTTGTAATCTTTCAGGCCGGGGAACGAGAGCCCCGCACCGGAAAAGGCAAACCGCCATTCCGCCAAAACTGTCGGACCAATATCAAATATCCAGCAGGGCATCATAGCCTGCATCCGGAAGCAAAAATGTGCGCGCAGGCTTTCTCACGGGTGCGTCCACTTTACGGCGACGGCGAATCGCTTCAGGCGCCGCGCGGTCCCCGCATGTGAGGCGGCAGTGTTTTATGAGGCCAGGCCAGGATGATGCACGTCCCGATGCAAAACGATACGGGGCGAATTGGGCCGGATTTTCAAGCCGGGATCAGTTTGCAATCCTTGAACGGGACAACGCGGAAGTTGTCTGTGACGGTGTCCCGGAACCCGGTCCATTTTGCCGGTAAGGTTTTTCGGAAGAAATCAGGAATGGCCTCTGTGAACTGATCGAATGTGGCGTAGTGACGATTGTGGGTGACCCATTTGTGCATGACGCCCCGGAGACGTTCAATCGGATTGAGGTGGGGTGCATATGGCGGCAAAAAGTGCAGCTTCACACGGCGTTCAGAACTCTCGAGCCAGGGCTGGAGTATTTTGGCGTGGTGATAGCGGGCGTTGTCGGGGAAGACATGGATTGTCGCCATGGTCGGGTTGTTGCGCTCCGGCTTTTCGAGCATGGCCCGTGTTGTTCGGGCATTGATCTTCTCCCCTTCCACAAAGGTGAACCGGAACGTTTCAGGATCGAGCGCGCCCTGAATATTGAGGCGCCTGCGCCCCGATGTTGCCTTCAGGGCCGTCTTTTGCCCCTTCGGGAACCAGCCATGGGCGGGACGGCTCCGATGCTCCGGATGCACAGCATCGGAGAAGACCACCATCCCATCCGCCCCCAACCCGGACAGCAAAGCTTGTCAATCGCAGAGTAAAATGGGTCCATGTCGCGGCGTAAAAATGGGCCACTTCGGTTGATGTTTTTGTGGCGCTTTTGCACGCGTGCTCGTCACAAAGCTGAAGCGTGCCAAAGCGCATGCTGGCCATAAGGCCAGCATTATTCTGACTGTGATTGCGGGCTGGTTATTTTCGGTTGTTGCGACTGTGTTTGAGCCGATAGCTTTCGCCATTCATCTCGAGGATGTGGACGTGATGGGTTAAACGATCGAGTAGCGCACCGGTCAGCCGCTCAGAGCCAAAGACTTCAGTCCATTCATCGAAGGGCAGGTTCGAGGTTATGATGATGGAGCCGCGTTCATAGCATTGGGATATGACCTCGAAGAGCAGCTCTGCGCCAGATTTGCTGAGCGGTACGAAGCCCAGTTCATCAATGATCAACAGGTTCTGGCTGGTCAGTTGCTTTTGAAGGCGCTGCAATCTCCGCTCATCTTGAGCCTCGATCAGATCATGGACTAATGCCGCAGCCGTTGTGAAGCGCACCTTCAGTCCTCTTTGACATGCAGCCAGCCCAAGTCCCAGGGCGATGTGTGTCTTGCCCGTGCCTGACGGGCCGAGCGCGATGATGTTCTCCCTGCGATTAACGTAATCGCATCGTGCCAGATCCATCGTCAGGGGCTTGTTCAAGCTTGGCATGATCTTGAAGTCAAAGCTATCCAAGCTCTTGGTGCTGGGGAACTTCGCCGCTTTGATGCGCCGTTCAATCATCCGGCGTTCGCGGTCGATCAATTCCATCTCACACAGCCGCGCCAGATAGTGGATGTGATCTTTGTTCTCTGCAGCACAGAGCTGCGCCTGTTTGGCATACTCGCCTTGGAACGTTGGCAGTCGCAGTTGTTTAAGATGATGCCGTAGAAGAATCCGAGGGGCTTCGGTCATGCCGCGGTCCTTCCCATCAAGCTCATGTAACTGGATGGGCGTGTTGTGCCGACATTGGCCTTGGGCAAGTATGGATAGAAGTCCAAATCCAATCGTGGTGGCCGCTTCTCAACCCGACACAGTACAAGGTGTTTTACGGCGTCATAGCCAATTGCACCCATATCTATTGCCTGCTGGATTGCGCCTTGCACAACATCCATTTCGAAGGTCTCCAAAAGGCGCAAGACTTGAACGTATTCTCGCTTGCCCGGCTTACCCATTCTGGCTTCAAGCAGTCGGTGCAGCGTGGCAAATACATCTGGCAAATGCCAACCCTGCAAAGGCGCGGCCTGATCCAGGGCACCCACCTTTTGTTCAAGCAGGGGCAAAAAGTGCAATGGGTCAAAGACCATATCCGCTGATGTGTAGGATCGTTTGTGCCGCGCAATAATCTCATTGCCGCAGCCGATGATAACCTCATGCACAAACCCACGCACATGAACATCGTGGTGCGCATAGGCTACTGGCACCGAGTAATCATTGCTGCGATAGCGCACCATTGAGATCGACGTTGCACGCGTGCTGACGTGATCGCAGGCTTCATATTCTGCGACGGGCAATCCCATCAGAGCATCCAAATCCGACATCAGGCGTGCGCCTATGGTTTGGGTGTGACCCCGCAACGTATCGGCCTGACGTGCTAAACACTTCTCTTCCAAATGTGCGTTCAGATCATCAAAGCTGTCATAGCGAGGTGCGGGAACCATGAAGTTGCGGCGGGTGTATCCAACCATGCCCTCAACGTTGCCTTTATCGTTCCCTCGCGCGGGTCTGCCAAACTTGTCATCAAACAAGTAATGCGACTGCAGTTCCGTAAACCGACGTGTGCGGATGCGCGTCTTATCCCCGAGTATCCGAGCCACGGCGATCTTGGTATTGTCGTAGAGAATGGATTGCGGAATGCCGCCAAAGAATGCAAAGGCGGACACATGGCCATCGCAAAACGCCTCGGTTGTCTCAGCTGGATATCCCTTCACAAACACCGCATCAGAATGTGGCAAGCTCATCACGAAGAAGTGGATCTTGCATTCCACGCCACCGATCACGCCCAGCGTCTCACCAAAATCAACCTGCGCATGGCCCGGCCGATGCGACAACGGCACAAACACCTCTTTGGTGCGCCGTTTTTGCTCGCGCACGTAATAGGTCACCGTGGTCAGGCTGCCGGCATATCCATGCTCATCGCGCAGCCGTTCAAAGATGCGCTTGGCCGTGTGTCGCTGCTTTTTGATCAGGGCTTTGTCTGTGCGCAGTATCTCATCGACCACACCAACATAACCATCAAGCGTTGGCCGCCGAGGCGCTTCCGACCGACGATACCCAGGCGGAAGTTCATGGCGCAGCATCTTCGCGATCGTCTTACGATCTTTGTTCTCTAATCTGTCAATGCGTGTTTCCTGAGTTTCCTGCTTTTGATGTCAGAGGTTGCCTTTGTTCTCTTCGAACTCTGAGGTTCATGATGGGGTTGGCTGGGTGTGGGTCGGCAATGTTGAAACCGCAATCATACCGTTGGTCTTGGCTGTTGCTACAGAATCGGCGCCGTGTCTCACGCCCTCCCTCGGGCATCGTCCCAGATGGGAACTTTGATTTAGGAATCCTCGTTGTCGCCTCGTAAGCCTTACGCGGACTGGAAGTCAGTTTTGTCTCGCATAATGGCATGAAGTATGATTGCCAGACGACGCGCCAGAGCCACTCGGGCCTTTCTCATCGTTGAGCGCGCACCGATTGCGAGGGCCCATGTCTTCAATTTGAGCGGAGCGGCATACCGCGTCAGCATCACATTGGCGGCCTCATAGAGAAGCGTTCTGACGCGCACGTCGCCCCGCTTTGAGATGCTGCCCGTGTAGTCGATTTCACCAGATTGATGCCGTCGCGGCACCAGTCCAAGATACGCCCCCACATCACGCGATTTCCTGAAACGCGACGGATCATCAATTGCTGCGGCAAAGGCCAATGCTGTGATCGGACCGACCCCTGGTACCGTCATAAGGCGCTGGCAGACTTCGGATTTGCGGGTCATCTTTTTGATGTCGCCATCAATGGCTGCAACCGCCGCGAGGATTGCTTCGCGTGCTGCGAACAGTCCGCAAATTGCGGCATGGAGGCCAGGCACTCCA
Source organism: Roseovarius sp. (assembly GCA_965207105.1). Classification (GTDB taxonomy): domain Bacteria; phylum Pseudomonadota; class Alphaproteobacteria; order Rhodobacterales; family Rhodobacteraceae; genus Roseovarius. Next base: position 112,975 of record CBDBLS010000020.1, read on the forward strand.
TCGCTAACTTTTAGCGCCGCGTTTTTGAATGCCGGAGACAAAGCTCGTGGCAGCCGCACGCCGAAGACGACGACCAGACCGCGGATCTGATTGTCGAGCGTCACACGCTGTCCGACCAGCTTCTTGCGGGCTGCGATCAGCGACCGGATTGCGTGCGCTGACAGTGATTTGACATGGGTCGGCTTGTAGAATCCCGTCCGCGCCAGGTGTGCCAAACCGCGGGCATCATTGCGGTCCGTCTTGTGGCCGGCCAGAGATTTAAGGGCCTGATATGCTTGCCTGCTCTCGATGCAAACAACCGGGACACCAAGCTCCGTCAGCCCATGGTAAAGCATTGGTGCCATCCGTCCCGTTTCAAATACAACTTTGGCACATGGTGGTCCAGAAGCGAGGAAGTCAGCGATCGCTTTTGGTGTTGAGCTCGCTTTTCCTTCACGAATAAGGGCCCCTTCACGATCCAGAATGCAGATATGCGTCTCTTCCATGGACACATCCAAACCAGCAAAATATTCCATTGGTCAGTCTCCTTTTCAATTGCATGTGCATCCAGAATAACAGGGGTAACTGAGTGCTGATCCTGATTACGCCATGTTGAAAAACCGCGCCGCTTCTCGGCCAGACATACCGTCCTTCAAACAAGCACGGCGCACACGACTATAAATATCCACAGAATACATCTCCCGCCCTCCGAATAAACGAAGGGCACAAACTGGCGGACTTTTACTCCGCTACAACTGCGATATGCAGCCGCTTCTGTGGCCCAATATTGCTCCGCGTTTTACACCAGCCAGAACCTGTTGATCATTGATGAACTGGGCTTCGTACCGCTCAGCAAATCTGGCGCAGAGCTGCTCTTCGAGGTCATATCCCAATGCTATGAACGCGGCTCCATCATCATAACCTCGAACCTGCCCTTCGATGAATGGACTGAAGTCTTTGGCTCTGAGCGGCTGACCGGTGCGCTACTCGATCGTTTAACCCATCACGTCCACATCCTCGAGATGAATGGCGAAAGCTATCGGCTCAAACACAGTCGCAACAACCGAAAATAACCAGCCCGCAATCACAGTCAGAATAATGCTGGCCTTATGGCCAGCATGCGCTTTGGCACGCTTCAGCTTTGTGACGAGCACGCGTGCAAAAGCGCCACAAAAACATCAACCGAAGTGGCCCATTTTTACGCCGCGACATGGACCCATTTTACTCTGCGATTGACACCGAAACGAAATGCAAAAAAATCGGCACGCAGAAGTAGGCAAGTGCGGCACATAACACCCACCTGCCGTCCCCCGCCGGGAAGGACCCGTGATTTCCGGGAGCCTAGTTCAAAATAGTTTGATGTTTTTCAACCCCTTGCGAGGCAGCACCCTCCTGGGCCTGATATGCGAGATGAAGTCCCGGGCCCCGGCACTTTTGGTGGATTTATCCCGGCCCCTTGCCGAACGGCGGCGACGCCCGGGCCAGGCGAAGGTGCGTTCGGCGACCCGTCTGCGGCTCAGGGGAATCGCATGAGTTTCAGGGCGTTGGGATTTCAAGCAGGAAGCGGCACCTGGTGGCGACCAACATGCCGTTTGCAAGCCGTTCCATTCGGTTCGGGCGTTTCGCCGAGGGTCAACCTCAAGACCTGCAACCATGATTTGTGGTGTGTAAAAGGACCAGGGCATCATAGCCGGTTAGTCAGTTGTTGTTGGCCGGATCACCGATCACCAATGCATCGAACCCGCTCCGGTCCATTGTATCACGCACACGGGTCAGGCGGCTTGCGTATTCATCACGGGAAAATGGTGGCGACATGATGATTCTCCATAGCCGTGTCGGTCAGACCTGGGCGCGGGTAGTTGGAAAACTTTTCGATATCGCAATGAAAAAGGGTCGGCAAAATGACCGGCCCTTGAACTTTGATCCCGTGGTATTGTTTACTCGCGATTGCCGAGCAGGTGCAGCAGCATCATGAACATGTTGATGAAGTCGAGATAGAGCCGCAACGCGCCCATGATGGCCGATTTACCCAGCCATTCGCTGTCTGCCTGATGGGCGTGGGCAAGATACTCGTTCTTGATATCCTGGGTGTCATACGCGGTCAGTCCTGCAAAGATCAGAACGCCAACAACTGATATGGCAAACATGATTGCAGGTGAGCCGAGGAAGATGTTCACGATCGAGGCGACGATCAGACCGATCAGGCCCATGATCAGGAAACTACCCCAGCCGGAGATATCTTTCCTGGTTGTATAGCCCCAGAGAGACAAACCGGCAAAAGCAACCGACGTGATCAGAAAGATCTGTGCAATCGAAAACGCGGTGTAGACCACAAAGATATAGCTGATCGACACACCCATTATCGCTGCAAAAGCGTAAAAGAATAACTGCGCGGCTGCTGCAGACAACCGATTGATGACCGCACCAAAGGCAAAGACCATCAACAGGGGTGCAAACATCACGATGTAACGGGTGAAGCCGGTGAACAGGGTGTTCATCATTGTGGCGTTATTGCCCACAGCCCAGGCCGCGAGGAAGGTGAGCAGCATGCCTGCGGACATTGTGCCGTAGACCTTGTTCATATGGGCACGCAGCCCTTCGTCAATCCGGGCAGTGCGTGAGCCGGCCGCTGTCCGGATCGTGTCGAATTCAGCCATCAAAGCCTCCGATAAATTAAAAGACGAAGCCCGGTTCTTCGTCGGGCTTTGCCCATAATATCGGGTACGCGCGCCATTAAATCAAGAATTTCCGGACCATCAAGACCCGGAAATACAGGGGGATCGCATGAAAGGTGCTTTCGGGTTTGGCTGTGTGCTGATCTCTGGTTCAGTTTTCCAAAGTCGTTTCCAGGAGGGCGTCACTTTGGAGAATGCCGTTTTGTTTCAACCTTTTACCTCATCTGTCAGCGATCCACGCCAACAGACGAATACTTCAAAAGTGCGCACCCAAAATATCGGCACCGGCACACCGGAAGGACGATTATTTGTAACTGCCCGGCATGTTGGATGCGCGTCGTTTCCTGTACAGGCTCTAGCCCGCATTCCCCGGGTAAACCGCCGGCTTCTCTATCCCGACAGCAGCATTTGCGAAATAAATCAGGGAGTTGAAGATGATGCGAGACGGGTTTTATGGATCACCCGGAGGGTGCGGGTTCCGGGCGGGGTGGCCGGGTGGATTTTGACCCCTGTGTACGGCCGGAGTTCAGGGGCACGCAGTTCGGTTCGGATGGCGGTCTCCCGGTGATGCGCGAACTTGATGACGCGCCCGGACTGTCCGATCCGGTGTTGCGCGACAGCCGTCAGGGCAGGAACACCGTCCGCAGGCTCGATGGGCTGGTCCGGCAAGCGGTCCATGGGCGGCTCGCGGGCTACGGGGACAGCACTTTCGGAAAAACCTGTATCCCCCGACGCTGCCTGAAATCAGGGATTTCAACGCGTCGGGGATACTCACTGTATCAGGTCCTGGTACACGACGCTGTTGCGTTGAGGGGCGATCTGGATTCGACTTGAAGATTCTCAACCAAAAGGATCTTCACTATGATCGCATGCCTTCTCGCCCCTCGGTTTGAAACCTTACGACCGCTTTTTGTCCTGAGATCATCTGGACCTTCTACGTCCCAACAAGAGAACAAATCGTTCAGCCGGAGAAATGAGACGAGGACACACTTGATACCGCCTGGATGTTGGTGCGGATCTCATTTGCAACTTCTCTGCCGTCCCTAATGGCCAAAACCACGAGAGATGGTCCGCGTGCCGAATCTCCGATCGCGTAAACATCTGGCAGTACCGTACGACAGGGTTGGTTCTCGGTCATCAGCGCGCCTCGTGCGTTGGTGGCAAGTTGCTTGTGGTCATCCGAAAAAACAGGTGAAACTGAAAAGTTTGACGGGATGAACGACCCTCGCCAACCGGCAAGAACTGTCTGTCCGCTGAACGGGATATTTCTTCCTGTGGTATGCGCCGTAATATCAGGGGCGCAGGATCGGGTTTCAACAGCACTGTATGGGCAAGGGAAGCCTGATCTTCCGCGTCGCTTTCCACCGTTCGAGGATGGCACCCCGGGCCATGACCAATCGGGCATTTTATTTTCCGGACCTGATATGGATCAGTTTCAACGCTGCCTTGTAAAGCGGGTTGCGGATTTGCACGGCACGCCTGAAGGTGTCGTCGCCATCGATGGCAAAACCCTGCGCCGTTCGTTCGACACAGGTTCGGACAGGGCCGCAATTCATATGGTGTCCGCCCGGGCCTGTGAACAGAAGCCCGTGCCGGGGCAGCGCAAGGCAGATGACAGGTCCAGCGGGATAACAGCCATACCGGAACTGCCGGAACTCCTAGCGATCAGGGGCGCGGTCGTGACCATCGATGCGATGGGCTGCCAACGCAGGATCTGTCAACAAATTACAGCCCGGGAAGCCGATTACGTGATTGGTCCCGAAGGTAATCAGGGACGTTTGCGTGAGGATGCTGAACTCTTCCCTGGCGAATGAACAGGCCAGGGCTTCATGAAACAAAGCCGGACGGTTGACGGGGATCACGAGCGGATCGGGACACGCAGTTACACGGTGTGTTATGATACGGGATGGCTCACAGGGTGCCACCATTGGCCCGGGTTGAAAGCCGTAACAATGGTCCGGTCCAGGCGTGAACTCAAGGGCGATGTCAAAACCACGCGACAGTTCTGCATCGCTTCTCTCGATAGAGGGGCTCGGGAGATGGCAACGTTTATTCGCAATCACCGGCAGATCGGGAATAGTCTGCACCGGGTTATGGATGTGACATTCAGACAGGATGAGTGCCGGATCAGAACGGGCAGTGCCGCCGCTGACTTTGCGACAATCAAACACGCTGCTGTCAACCTGTTGCGCAGCGATCCAGCGAAAACGGGCATTCCACAGAAACGACACTCTGCTGCAGGGGACGACGACTGCATGTACAAAATTATCACCCGGTGACGTTCACTCGATTCCCCGGCGAACAGGACGGGACCGGTAAAACCGGACACCCTGATCGACGCCGCGATCTGCCGGACCCGATCCGCAGAACGGGTGCGGGAATTCCGCGCGCAGGGCACGGGGTTTCAGGGCACGGGGACATCCGTCGGCAGCCGCCCGATCTCTGGAATACTCACATGAGCGCGTCCCGTCGCGCGAAGGGTTTTTTGCCGCTGGCCATGCCGGACCTCCTGACGGTTTTTTTTCAGCGCCGGTATCGCGCAAATTCCGGCGCGACCCCTCCGGCGGTTTCCCCGCGCGTTTCGGGAGGGGATTTCGTTTCGGGCAGAGGGGGCATTTCGTTTCAGATGACCTGTCGGAAAATATTTCCTGAATGGTTACAATCGGTTGTCGGCGGCGGAAATCCGAAACGAAACGAAATGCAAAAAAAAATCGGCACGCAGAAGTAGGAAGGTGCGGCACATAACACCCACAAGCCGTCTCCGCCGGGAAGGACCCGTCATTTCTGAACAACGGGAGCGGCACATGGTGGCAACCAACAGGCCGTTGGCAAGCCGTTCCATTCGTTCCCTGCGGCGCAGCGCGGCCTTTCCCCGGGGGAAAGGGTGGGCGGATACCCTGAAATCACCTGGCGGATCAGAACTGTACGGTAGGGCGGATCAAATTGCAACGCGCAAGCACTGGCGATACCCTTGGTCTCCGCCGAAAGTTTCGTGGTGCATTGTTAATCTCCGTGCTCCTCTGCAGCGGGATTGTGCGAATCCTTCCCGACAGGATTTGATCAAATTCTCAATGCGACACAAACACAAAGGAGAGGACACAGTTATGGCCTTGAGAATAAACGACACCGCCCCTGATTTTGTAGCTGATACAACCGAAGGTGAGATCAGTTTTCACGATTGGATCGGTGACGGTTATGCAGTGATGTTTTCACATCCCAAAGATTTTACACCGGTTTGTACGACCGAGCTTGGAACGATGGCCGGGATGTCTGGTGAATTTGCCAGCCGAAATGCCAGGATTATCGGTATTTCCGTTGACCCGGTTGAGGATCATCACCGCTGGAAGTCGGATATTACCACAGTCACCGGCAACGAGGTAAGCTATCCGATGATTGGCGATCCGGAGTTGAAAGTGGCCAAACTATACGTGGGGTGACAAACTAAATGCGTAATCCTGTCCAGCCCGGTCCAGCCCGGTCCAGCCCGGTCGGGGATTGTAAAAGGGCTTTGAAACAGGCGTTTGAAGCGGTTTTGACCGGGCGCGATTACAGAGGCACTGTTTTGGCTCCGCGACGGCAAAATGCGCAATCCGGACGCCTTTTGATCTGGAATGGCCCGGAAACGGGCTTTTTCAGGTGCTGGCGAACAGGCCCGGAACGGCTGGACTCCACGTCGGATTTACGGGGCGTTCGAGCCCCTGTTTTTCGGGGTAAATCCTGCACGCCGGGCGCGGGCGGCAAGCCCGTCCCATCCCCGTTCAGAGCCCGTTCAACAGGCTGTGCACAGGGCGTTGAAGGTGGGGGTCATGTGCTGTCGACGGGAGTCGGATATCATAGCCGGGATGTCCGGGGCAATCGGGCCAGATCTGTAATGTTTCCGTATCGGCCAGGGCGATGGCCGCGTCATGGGCCATGCCCTGTTTGCGTGCTGTGTAACAGGCGTCTGCAAACCCGGACTGGGCCGCGGTCCGCTCGTCGAGCAGGAGATCGGGCCAGTCCACGCCCGCCCTGTGTTGGATGCCGTCGAAGACGGGCGGCAATGTGGAGCGCAGGGGCTCATCGAGGATCGCCGCGTAGCTGTCTGCAAGCATGAACAGGAAGTCGCGCGGGTCATGGGCGGGATCATCGAGAAAGATCACCAGGCCTTCCCGGCTTTTATCAACCGGCGGCGGGCTGGCGAGTGTCGCCGCGATTCCGGGCACGGAGGAATGATCGCCCTCCACGGTTCCTGCGGTATCATCCCAGACAATGGTGCGCAGGTCCCGCCCGTAGAGGCGGTCCGGCATGCGGATGGTATGGATGGCCATTGGTGGTCTCCTGTCCGTCAGGGGGGATCGTAGTGGAAAAGCAATCCGAGGGCCAGGTCCAGCATTTCAGGATCGTCCCGCACCAGCTTGTCGAGATCGATATCAATGCCATCCTTGCCTGCCAAAGGGTGGAAGAGCATCTGGAAGGCGCGGGTCATGACCTCGATGGCGGGGCGGTCCGGATCATAGTCAAGACCTGTGAGCATCGGAGCTCCGTATTCCCGTCCGAAGCAGGGATCGACATAGTGATCCTTGCGTCCGGTGCCCGTGCAGGGATCAAGCGGGACCACAGCGTCGCGTGTGCCATCCACACCTGTGGTCCGCCGGATATGCAGGTCCTGAAACAGCCGGTCAATCTCCGGCATGGCCGCTTGCAGGTGGTGGATATATTCATGGGTGGCGTTGCCGGGGTCGCGAGAGGTAATGACCCATGCGCTGTCATCGGTTTTCACAAGACCGGGCCGTGTTCGCGCTGCGGGGCGTCCTCGATAGACGGATGGCGCATAGGATCCGCCGGCCTCCAGCAGATTGCCGGCGGCGCGCAGGGGCGCGATATTGGCGCGCGCCACCCAGGTGGCCGGAAACCGCAGAGAGGCGGCATGCACGGCCTGTGCGGCGGCCTGATCCGCGCCTGTCTCCGGTGTTGCCGGGCTGATCAGCGCGCCGGTCTGTCCAGCCGCGCGTGCGGATGCAGGGCCCTGGGCGACGAGGCCGCGCAGGTTATCGGCAAAGCCGGCATCATCCGGTGTCAGTCCGGTGGCGGTGACGAGGGCCTGTCGCGTTACGCGCCCGCGCGCAATCCATTCCGTCACGTCCGATGTGGCGGCGCGCGCCAGCGCGGGTGGCGCGCCCGCCAGTCTCTCCCGGAGCAGGGTGCGGGTCCGGGCCACAGGATCGGCGGTGCCTGCGTTGTGATCAAAGCCCGGGCTTGTCCCTTTCGGGATGTGTCTGATCTCACCTGCGCGCGCGTTGCTCCACGGCCGGGTTTCCCGCCAGCCTGCGGGCGGCGGCGTGACGTGATATCCGTAGCGCTCAAGACCGGCCTCGGAGAGCGATTGCACGGTGCAGCGGCACCGCCAGCCATTGGGTGGAAAATGTGTTTGCCAGAATGGGTGATCCCAGGGCAGCACAGTGCCGTGCCGTGCGGCGTGGAGCGGTCGGATGCGGGCGTCAAGCACGCCGACATAGCGCAGCCAGGGACGCCGGTCGGCAAGGCGTGTGATCCGCTGCCACTTCCCCGCAGCAACCGCCATGCGGATATTGGTGTCATAGATGATGCGCAGGCGGCGCGGGCTTCCGAGCCGGGCCTCACGGGTCTCGCCGGTCAACGGGTCCGTCATGGTCTTGCGGCCCCACCATCCCCTGGCGATCAGCAGCGGGGCAAGATCGCGCTGGAAGGTCTCGAAGGTCTGCCCTTCGGCCAGGGCTTTGTCGACGGCGGCGCGGATATCGGTCAAAATGTCCAGGCGCATCACCTTCGCGACAGTGAAGGAGCGGGCGTGCCATGCGGCTTTTGTGTCGCGCCAGTCATAGCCGATGTGGTAGCCTTTGGCGCGGAAAAACTCCACCGCCTCTTCGGGGGGCACATCACGGATATCGGGGGGTGGATCAGCCATGGCTGCCGGTCATGGTCCCGATGATGTCGGCGACATCCTGAGTGGCAGTCATCATGTCTCTCCCCCGGGTCCGTCTTTACCGGCCTCCGCTATTTGTGCGGCTGCGCCGGCGCGCCCGAGGCTTGCGGCGATCCGTTGCGTATCCATGGCATCAAAGAGATCACCGCGTCCCAGCGTTTCCTGAAGACCGGCAAAGTCGGATGCTTGCCTGACGGCCTGGATCACGGGATTCGCCGCCGGGGTCATCATCGCCTCCCAATCGCCCAGCAGGGCGGCGGTCGCCGGATCCACCGCATCGTCATCCGCGCTCCCGGCAGCGAGGCGTGCCGGTGCTGCAGGTGTTGCGGGCGGCGTCCCGGCGGGCCCGTCGGCAGGGGCGGATGTCTCTTCCCACTGACCGCCATAGATGTCCTCGACATAGGCCCTCGTTGGCCGCAGTCCCGAAGCTCCGGCAATGGTCGCGTCGCGACGCGCCCGCGCTTGCAGATCTTCCGGCGGGCTGAGATCCCGACGCAGGCGCGGCACGGCGGCACCGGGAAAGTTCCAGTGTGTGAGCCATGTGGCGATGGTTGTTTGCAGTGCCGCACAGATGCGCCGCGCATCTGCGGCCCCGAGCCGCTCAAGGATCTTCAGATGTGCCGCGCCCGTGCCCACATGCTGGCCGATCTCGGCGGTGGCGTGCTGCCCGGTGATGGCGTCTGCAAGCATGCGGTCCATCCGCAGGAGAAAGTCGGCATAATCGGCACCGGTGCGTTTGGAGCTTTCGAGAGGCTCGATATCCTGCCCCTCGCGCAGAGAGATAGAGGCCCCCGTCGCCAGCGCCTCCGTTGCCTCCAGCGCCAGTCTGATCTCACTGTCGGGCGCGTTTGCCCTGTGCCTGGTGATTGCAACCGGCGAGGCAAATCGCTCCGGCGCCAATGCCCACATGCGCACGGTCTGTTGCTTGAACCAGATCGGCCAGAGGCACCAGTTGCTCAGACCCGGTCCGTGTGGCCAGCCACCATTGGCGCGGGGCGCGCGCACCAGAACAAATTTGGCATCCGGCAGGGGAATGCCGCCCGGTGCCGCCCGGGTCAGCAGCAAAGGCATATGGGTCTGTGCATCCCATCGGATGATGCGGGGTGAGCGGGGTCGTAAATCCGCCAGACGTACCTGACTTCCCGAAACATCCCAGATGCATTCGGCAATCGACCATCCGTACCAGGCGGCATAGGCCAGTTCGCGACAGATGCTGTCGATTTCGATATTTGCAAATCGGGCCGCCAGATCCCCGGCCGCCATACGGTCCCGACGCATTTTCCCGCCGGGTTCAATTTCGAGCGGGGCCGCGAGACCCATCTCGATCCGTTGTCCCAGCAGCGCACGCACCTTGGGGTCCTGCAGTGCCGCCTCCGCCGCACTCAGGTCGGACGATCCCGTGCGCCATGCCCCGGGATCACGGCCAATGCCATCGCTCCAGGCGGCGCTCCGGTTCCATATCGGGGACCCCCCGATCCAGCTTTGTTGCGGAGCCGTGATCTCGTCGGTCTGTGGTCGGTTTGGTATATCCATCGCTCTCACCTCATCGCACGGCCAAGGGCTGACCAGGCGACACCGAGAGTGACATCGATCTCATGGCCTGAGCCCGGTCCATCCATCACACCGTGCCGTCCCGCCCCGACCCGGGCCTCGAAGGGGCCTGCGGTGTCGGCGGCGGCGGTCACGGCCAGCGCCATGGCCCAGAAGCGGTCAGCGTGACCATCCGTGCCGGAACGATCCGCTACAAGACGCGGTGCGCCGGTGGCACCGGGCTCAACACGTATCGCGTGCAAATCGTTTCCAAGCGCGTCATCGGCCGGAATGCGTATCCGGCGATCCTCGAAGGCCTCCCGCAGGCGTGTCGCCACATCAAGCCGACGCGACGCCGACATCTGCACCCCTTCCACGGTCAGGGTGCCGTGATCTTCCTGATACTGTTCAACAGGAGCCTCACCCATCCCGGTCTGATCCACCGCGATCCGGAGCGGGCGATGGATGCGCACGAGGCGCGCGAGTTCGGCCCGCTGTTCGGAAAAGGGCGCATCCCGCAATGTCACCATCCGGCGGAGCCAGAGCAGACCGCCCGTATCCTCGATCACAGCGGCCACCCAGAGATCGCGACGGCGCGCAATGTCGACTCCAATGAAGGTTGGAGACCCTGTGCTGTTTTCCGGACGGCCCGCATCCCTGTGTTCCGCCGCGCGCACCAGGTCCCATGTAATCCAGGCTCCGCCACCTGCGGATGGTATGCAGTCGAGCTCTTCGGCGGCAAAGCGGCCATATTGGGCGCGTATGCCAGCCTCCCATGCCCCTGCCGCCCCGGGCGTAACAGGCTGCCGCGTGATCGCGGCGATCCGCTCATAAAGGCCCTGAGCCAGGGCGTCGGCCAGTGTTACACGCTGCACAGTGCCGGGTTGGCGGGCTTCGCGGATATCGCGGCAGAGCGTGTTGAAGGGCGAGGCCTCGCCGTTGTGGGTGGAAATGATGCGCACCCGCCCGCCCCATGTCCGAAACGCCAGCGCGGCTTTCAGCACTTCATCAAGATCATCGACAAACGCGGCCTCATCGACCACGGCCACATCGCCTGGCCGGCCTTTCGAGCGAAAGGCCCTCGGGCTCGATGTCATTGCAAATATCTGCCGCCCCGAGGCCATACGCAACCGGAACGCCTGAATGTCTGTGCCTTCGTTGTCGATCAGGACTTCACCGGCGGCGTGGGCGGCAATCCCGAGATCGCCGGCCCAGCCCGCGCAGTCATCGATGAAGCCACGCGTCATGTCGCGGGCATAGCTTTGATAGTAGACATCGCCGCGTCCCTCGCCCGCATGCATGACCGCATGATAGGCCTCGGCCCATGAAATGCCGATGCGCCGGGATTTCTCGATGACGGCCAACCCGGTCCGATCCTGGACCCATCTGCGTTGATACGGCAAAAGATCCCGCCCGCTCATGCAGTCACCTCCGGTGCTGCGGGTCCGCCTTCCACAGCCGCCCGGGTCGCGGCGGCCACCCCGGGGCTGAGACCTGCGCGACGCGCGGCGGTGGTGGCGCGCTCGCCCCCTGCACGGCGCTCCTGCGCAGCCAGGCGCCGGCGCTCATTTTCCGACAGCGCCTCCCGCAGGCCGGACGAGGCCATCAGATCTTTCAGCATACGCCCCAGAAAATGCAGATCCCGGGGCGAAATATCCTCTCCGGCCTCCTTGAGGCGGGCCTTCGTGGCCTTGAAGGCCAGCGTGGTGATCATCTCGAAGAGTGCCGAATGACGGCGGGCCTCATCCTCCAGCCCGACCTCCCCTATCCATTCCGCAGCCCAGCCGGAGGCTTCCCGCTGCAGCTGTGCAAACTCGCGGTGCTCCGCGCCGTATTCAATGACGGCGCTTTTGCCGACAGAGATTTCAATACCGGCCCCGGCGATGCGCGTATTGAGGCCCTCCGTGATCTCCCGGTAATCCGAGTGACCCCGGTCCATGAGTTCCTCGCGCAGCCAGTCCTGCAAGGCGGCGGGCAGGAGATCGATTTTGCGGCGGCGCATATCAACCCGCCTTCGGCACCGGCCGGCGCACGCCGTCCTGCCGCGCCCGGCCAAGAGCAACATCCAGACCCTGCGGCGTGATCGTGACGACCAGGAACCCCTCGTGATCCTCGATCCCGACAAGGTCTTTGTCGCGCAGCCAGGCCAGGTCGGCCGCCATGGCCTCACGGCTGGTCACAATGCCCACCCCGTTGGCCACCTCGTAGAGGATCTCTCCATTCGAGCGGTGGTCCGAACAGGCTTGCAAATGGATCAGCACCGCAAGGCGGCGGTGCGCGTTCAGGGTATCGGTATAGGAGCTGCTCATGAGGCCTTCCCGTTCAGAAGATGTTCATTCAAAATGGCGACCGTCCGGGTCAGGGTGTCCGTCGCCGATTTGCTGCCGTCGAGAATTGTTTTAATCTCCCGGACATCGCCGCCTTGCGGTTCAAGCAGCAATCGCAGCGCGGCGAGGTCATCCCGGGTGGCAAGCGACGGAAAGGCGGTCTCCAGCGATCTGATCCGCTGGTCGTGCTTCTCTGTCTCCTCCCGCATGCCGCTCATGCTTTTCTCAACCGTTGTCAGCAGGTGACCGTGCCGCGTGACATCTTCGCGCAATCCACCGGCGTCGCTCTCGATCCTTTCAACGCGGCCCTCCAGCCTGGTATGTGACGCGGTGCCGGACGTATCGCCATTGCCCCGGAAAAAGCCCATGCGCTTCAATCCAAGAGCCGCTCCACCCAGAAGCGCGATAATAGCGAGAATGGAGGCGAAGGTCTGCCAGTGTTCCGGTGTCGGCGTCATTGTCTGCCCTGTTTTACTGATTGCACGTCAGTCTATCAGGGCGCGTTGCCCTTTGGCACCGGACCATGGTCCGCCAGAGCCTCGATGATCCGGTGCCTGCGCCGCCTTCACCCAGGCCAAACAGGCGTCATGCAGGTCTTGCCCATGGCCGATGATGCCATGGAGCTGGATCTCGACGACACTCCGCGCCGCCTGCGGGATATCCACCACACCGTTGTTTTCGGGAATTGCAGTCGTAATGCCCTCGACCATATCAACATCCTCTCGCCGCACTGCAACCTGGTCCAGTAATGCCGTAACAGCCTCGTTGTCGCTCATCCCCGCGATTTCCCGCTCTGTCCGATGTATCGGCGCGCGCTGCGCTCTGTGATCTGCAGCCGCTCTGCAATCTGCGCAGCTGTAAGGTTCCGGCGCGCCAGCCAGGACACCACCTGCCGCCGCGCCATCGGGATATCCAGCACATGGCCCCCAAAGGCGGCTATCAGTGTCCGGGCCGCATCCTTTCCAACACACGCCGCAAGCCCGTGCCCGCCCATGCTGTCAAGCCGCGACGGCACACGCCAGTTCCGCCCGCCATAGGCGAGTGCAATGGCGCAGGCTGCGTCCCTGCCGATATGATCGGCGATCTCCGGCAATGACCCCGGCAGGGCGGAATGAGCAGTGCTCATGACAGAGACAACTCCGTCTGACGGGCGCGGGGACGCAGAGGCAGATACGGAGACTGCACCGCAGTCGATATCCGCCCCTGCGCCATCCCGAACGTCTCCGGATTGATCTCGACCCCCGTAAAGCCGCGCCCGGCCTGCACCGCCGCCATGCCTGTTGTGCCGGATCCCATAAACGGATCACAGAGCGTCTCGCCGGGCTGGCTGAACTGGTCGACAAGGGCCGCCATCACCGGCACGGGCTTGGAGCCCGGCAGGCCGCCTTTGGCGGTGTTACACGTCAAAACGCCCCGCGTCCCACCGCCATTCCAGCGCCGCCGCCCGGATCCCGCCCAGGCCACAGCAATGCACTCAAAGCCCCGCGCCGGGCCAATACCGGCAAACTGTGGTGCCGCATCCGGCTTGATCCAGGCCATGGTGCCGTGCCAACGCGCCCCGGCCCCCGTGAGCGCATCATGCCATGGGCGTACCCCCTCGGCCAGACAGAACACCAGCACCCACCCCGCCGAGCCCGCCACCATCGCCTGCGCGGCTGCCTCCCGGATGGACTCTACGCCGGCATAAGGGACAGGGCGCGGCGCGCCCCGTCCATCTGTACGGGCTATGGTGCCCATTATTCTGGCGTGATGCGCGTGGTGGACGTCCTCGTAAGGAGGATCAGTGATGATGTGATCAAACCCCGCGCCGCGATCCGCCACAAGGCGCGGCAGCACCTCAAGGCAATCACCGCAGTGGAGATCGGGATCAGACCTGTCGATCATCACGCCTCGCCTCCGTTCGTCTCGCCGGCTTCGGCCCGGGCCAGGCATTGCCATTCGCGCGGATCACATCCGTGATCCATTCCCGTGTCGGTCGAGCATGCGACCGGCACGCTTTTTGCCGATCCGGACGATTGTTGGCCAGGCGTCAAAATCGGTCGGATGCCCGCCGAAATGGAGCCTGCCGCCGTCATCGATCGTCCGCACCGACAGGTGATCCGACAGTCCGGCGAGCGTAAAATCATCGTCGATGCCGCGATACTCGCCCCACTGCTTGAAAAAAAACGGAATCCCGGCCGCCACGCATTGATCGCGCAGACCGCGGGGCCAGGCCGGGTGCATGGCCCCGGCGAACGGTCCGCTTTCCCCGCCGCAGATAACCCAGTCAAGCTTCCCCCAGTCCGGTTCGGCACCGTGAACCGGGTGGATGTCCGACTGTCCCCGCAGCGCATCAAAGAAGTGATGCGGCAGATATTGGTCATCGACGTCCTTTGTCCCGCGAAAGATATCAAGCATGTCAAGTCGGGTCAGATCGACCGGCTCCAGCATCGGCTCTGCGCTGACAAAACGGAGGGCCGCCGGCGTGGCCAGCAGGTGGGGGATATTTTGTCCTGCCGTTTTCCGCGACCCCGCGCTGGTGCCCAGCCAGACGTGGAGCCAGCCATCGCCCCAGTCCGGCGGCAGCATCCCGCCCGTATTCTGCGGGCGCTTCGTGAGCAGTTGCCAATCCAGTTGGTCGCATTCGCGAATGAGCGCCCAAAGATCATCGCGCCAGTCGGGGTTCACCGCGTTGTCGAAGACATCGCCCAGGGAAGCGCAGAACACCCGCTGTCTGCGTCCGTGGGTGGCCTGGAAGGCGTCTGCCTGTGCATTCCAGCGGCGCGGCTTTTTCCAGTTCGCCGCACTTGTCCGGCGGCGTGGTGCCTTTGGCCCCCAATGGGTGCCGCCCGTGAAGCGCACATCCCGCGCTTCGGCGTAGCAGTGGTCGCATTCCGGCGCGACCTTCAGACAGCCTTCCCATGGATTGAACGTGTGATCGGTCCACTCGATCCTCGATTTTTCAACCATCACGCCTCGCCTCCGTTCGTCTCGCCGGCTTCGGCCCGGGCCAGCATTGCTTTCAGCGCGCGGATCACATCCGTGATACAGCCCGTGTCGGTGAGCGCATCCACATCCACAGGGATAAAGGACCAATGCGCCCCGAAGCGGGCCCGGATAAAAGCGTTGAGCCCGGCCCGGCCCGTTTTGTTCAGGGCACCCTTCCGGCCCAGCTCGGACCAGAGGGCATGAATGAGCCGCAGATCGGCGCGCGGGGCCGGCGGATGGCGGTGGCCGACCCCTTTTCCCCCCCGCCCCTGCGCGGCGTTCAGACGATCAAGCAGGCGGCGCAGATCAGCGCCACCCATGTCCCGCATGGACGCCTTGCCGGTCACGGCCATCTGCATGTCGTGGCGGGCCTCCTCATCCAGGCCGACCGCACGGCAGGCCCGCATCAGGCGGGCACGATCATCTTTGGCGGGGCGGGCCATGGCCTTATCCCGCCTTCGCCAGATCGACGGTGATCGCTTCCCAGGCCGCGTCCGGCGTGGCGCGGTGATAGCAACGGATGTATGTTCTGGACCCGACAGGGCGCATGGCGGCGTGGATCGCCGCCATAGCCCGCTGCCAGCGCCCATCCTCGATATCGAGCCGCAGCAGTGCGTAAATCCCGCTGCGGCTTATCTCGCCTTCCCTGTCCACCTGGAAAGCATGGGAGACGATGGCGCGTATCTCGTTCCGGCTGTCCCTGGCCCATTCCGCCAGGCACTCCTCTACGAGATCACGTGCGATCTGAAGCTCTGGCCCAAAGGCGACACGCTCGGCGATCTGCACCTGAACCCTATATGTCCCGTCATAGCTGAGATAGGTGCGGTTGCCCTTTACCGACCGCCGGGTGTGGCCGCCATATTCCTGTTCCAGCAGCGCGTCAAAGCCCCCGATGTCGTCAAAACAATGCACCCGAAAGCGGCTTATCCGCTGTGACAGATCACCCGCATAGCCGATAATCCTGCGCACCATCTCATCCTGCAGCTCATCCTGCGGGCGCACCATGGCCCGGGGCGTCAGACGCCCCCGACCATCGCGCATATAGATCTCGCCGTCGATCTCCACGCGGCCCGCGCTGTCCGGCACATTCTGCGTATCGCTGTTTTGCCGATCTGTCATATCTGTCTCCCTTGTCTTGTGCTGTTACGCTCCGCCCGCCGCCGCTCCGGTCATGTCACAAGGGGCGATGGCATCCCGCCCATCGGCGCGCGCAATCATGAACGCCCGTGCCAGCAACCGCCGCAGTGCATGCATTCCACCCGGGCCGGTCGCGGCGGCCAGTGCCGCCTCCCGCTCTGCACGCTCCGGTGCCCGACCCAGAACGCCCGTGACCAGCGCCGTGACATCCATCTGGCCCGGTGCCGTGAGCCCGGCCCGGATACCGATCCGCCCCGTCACCTGCGGACAGCGCCCAAGCGTCATACGGATGGTGTCGTCGCCGACAAGAGCCAGACCGGCACCGGACAGATCCCGCAGCCCGCGCAACGCATCGACAAGCCGGGCCGAGAGGTGCTGCGCCTCGTCTATAGCCAGCAAGGCCTGCCGCCCCTCCAGCCGTGCAAGGATCGCGTCCTCCATCTCCAGCGCTGTGCGCCGCCCGTCCGCATCCAGCGTCCGGGCAATCCGTCCGTAAAGACCCGCGAGAGACGTAATGCCGCAGGTCACGGTCAACAGATGGACGCCGGCCCGTGTGTCCGCATAGCGACGCAGAGCCCGGCTTTTGCCCGTACCTGAACGCCCATGGATCAAGACCACGTCACCCGTGGCCTGCGCATGGGCCAGCGTGGCCATCACCTCACCCGTCACGCCAAGCTCGGCATGGGCGTCGAGACCCGCGGGAAGCAGTGTGTGCTCCCGTGCCTCGGCCCGGGTCTCGAGCCAGAGACGGGCCTTGCCCGCCAGCCTGTCGTTGTCACCCTCATGCCTGCCATTCAGCCAGCGGTTGAACATTGCGGTTCCGACACCGATACCGCGTGCCGCATCTGTCTGGCTCAGACCGTATCCGGCCATCTCTGCGGCCACCGCGCGGTGCAGGGCGTCGAGAGGCGGCGGTGACGCCGGATCTTCCGTTTCCGCAGCATCCGAATGCAGCCGGGCTATCTGTCTGGTCATTTTGTCAGTCTCCCTCCGGGAGATACAGCCTCTTCAAAACGTCGCTGAAGGGTGCCGGTGGACCCGTGCGGGTCGCAGCCTGCCGGCTTGCCTGCGCAGCCTTCTTCGCCCTGCCCGATTGTTCGAGTGCCGGCGTTTCATGGCGCACACCGCCCTGTGGCAGCGCCACCACCTTGCCTGCGTCGCGCCCGGCCGCCTCAAGCACCTCATCCATCGCGCGGCCCGGGGCGTGGCCCTGTCCAAGATCCCGCGCCCGCCTGCGCGCCGCGCTGTCCCGTTTCCGGGCATCGGCCTTCGCTTGTGCCGCAACAGCCGCACGGTCCACACCGATCCGGTCAGGATCCACAGCCATGCACAGGAAGGTGCCGTCCAGAGCGAACACAAAGAGATGTGCCGGATCGCCCGGGTCCATCCGAACCTCGACACGTTACCTTTATCCGTGAGCCGAACTCCGGCGCGATATAGTGCCGCCCGCCCACCGAGATCCCGCTCTTGCCTATGGATCGCCGCCCGCCACCGCCGATGGGCTCCGCCAGCAGCGCGTCCAGCGCACGCTCATCGGGAATACGCCGCAAGGGGGCCGTCCAGCCCGCGACCCGGGCAAAGGGGCTCTCACCCGTGCCGCTGTGGCTGCGCCGCCCGTAGACAGCCTCACACCACAGATCGCATTTCTGCTGAAGCGCGGCGGCGGTGAGACTGACACTGAACGTCTCCCGATCTCCCTCACCCCGCCGCGCGGCAAAGGACCTCTTCGCCTCAAGCCGCTTGCGATCCGCCACGTTGTGTCCGACAAACCCCGGCAGATACGCAAACAGATCCCGCGTCATCGTGCCGAAAAACCTCTCGATAAAGGGCTTCGCCTCCGGCGTGTAGGGGGGCAGATGTCATGATCCACACCCAGATCGGCGAGCACCCGGGACAGATGTCTGGACGTGTAGTCCCTGCCTTCATCGGTCCGGACCGTTTCCGGCACACCCCAGGCGATCATGCAGGCCCGCAAAAGCGCGCAGATCGCCGTCGCCCGACTGCTCGCCACCACCAGCACACGCCCGCGCCGGGGCCACACATCAATCGCCCCCACCAGCGTGTGACGCCCGTCACTGCACATCACGTCCGCAGGCGTGCTGTCCAGCTCCCAGACCATATTGGGGGCATCCGCTCCCGCCGCGCGGCTGCCAAAGGCAGGGGCGCGCCGCGAGCGATGTCCGTCCGGGTCGCTCACAGCGGAAAGCGCGCGCGCCTGTGACTTTCAGATCGCCCAGGCAGCGCTGCACCGAGCGCAATGACGGCGCCGCGCCGTGGCGTGTCGCCAGAACCCGCACCACATGGGGGGCCGTCAGATGGGGCCCATGCTCATAGAGCAGCGCTTCCACGCAGTCCTGCATATGCGGCGACAGGGCCTGTCGCCGTGCGCCACCCTGCTGACCCGACAATGCTCCGGGGCGATCCGCAAAAGGCAGCCCCGCCACCGCCGCACGCCAGCGTCGCACGCTGTATACAGACGTGTCTGCCCGGGCTGCAGCCTGCGCATCGGCCTGCGCCCGCGCCATACCCAGTGCCGCCAGCCGTTCGGAATGCGCCACCGCATCAAGCCGTGCCCGCGCCACCGCCGGATCAGCGGAGCGGCTGCCCTGCGTCACAGAGTCCGGGCGCACAGGGGCGGCAGGCCCGGCGCGCGCCGGTGTTTTGTGATTGCGCAGGCGGAGGCGGAGGCGGGTCATGATGCTGCGGCCCGACCCGGTGCCGGTGCCGGTGCCGGTTCAGCACCCTCATCCCGCCCGACCGTACCGGCGTCGTGACGGTCGGCGGGACTGCCGGAGAGCGCGTCAAAGGCCTGCCCTATCCGCTCGAACAGGGGATCGGTGCGGGCAACGATGCCGTTCATCCGGGCTTCAAGGGACGGGGCGAGCCTGCGCCGCGCATTGCCGTGCAACGTGCCCGCAGCCCGACCCAGGTCTTCGCTTGTGACCGCCGCCAGGATACGCCTGCACCCTTCAAGCATCATCCTGCCGCCCGCCTCGATCTCCGCCCGGGTATAATCGATCACACCCCGCGCTTGATCCGGGGCCGCATGGGTGGCCTTGAGCGCCGCGACCTGCCGTTCCGCCGCGCGCGTCGCACCGCGCTCATGCAGCACCCCGCGCAGCCGGTCGACCGACCACGAATACAGCGCGGCCTCCGACAGGGCCGCCTCCGCTTCCCCGGGGTCAAGTTTCGCGACTTCGGCGTGATGCGACCAGCTCAAACCCTCCCGGCGTCGTGACGGTTCGATCCGGCGCGCAACCGAAGCCCGGTTCTTCAGGGTGCCCACCGGAATATCGAGTTCCGCCGCCAGGCCGGTCATATCGCCATAGGAGGTCTCCCGACCCGCTGCCCAGTCTCCCATCTGCCAGGCCAGACTATCGCGCGCGCCGTCCAGCTCCCGCTCCCGCTCCACAATCTTCCGGCCCTCGTCAAGCCAGTCCGCGTCGATACGTGCCCTGATGGCTTCCCCTGTCTCGATCATGAGCCGATATCCTTCGCTACCTGTCTATGCCCCCGGTCCCGTGGGCCTTGTTCCTGCGGGGCAGGTCTCACCATCCGGTAAAACCAGATGCGCCCGCCCGTGTTGAAGTCACGTCCCTGTCGACAGACAATCCGCGCTCCGTTTTCGCGCAGCTCCGCCACCACCGCATTCACCGCGCAGACATCCGCGCCCGTCACGATCTCCCGCGTCGAATGCTCGCGCCCGTCCCGCAGCAATGCATGCACCCGCCGAAGCCGATCCGAACGGATGAGGGACGCCGCATGCATCATGCCATCCCCACGGGTGCGTCCGCAGCGAGCCCCTCAAGCACCCCTGTCGCCATCAGGGCGGTATCATCACAGACCGCCAGACGCTCCTTCGCGCGCTTGATGCCGTGATGGAGCGTTGTGTGATCCCGCCCTCCGAGAGCCGCCCCGATAGCGGTCAGGGGCGCGCCTGTCAGCGCCGCCGCCAGCAGCATGGCCAACTGCCGCGCCCGGACCACCCCGGCGGTACGACCCGCGCCGCGCAGCGTGTCCGCGTCCAGATCGGCAACGTGCGCCGTCCAGACGATAATCCTTGTGACCGCACGGGTCCGGCAGCCGGACAGCCGTGTCACGGGGCCCAGTCCCTCAAGCGCCGCCCTCAGCTCCGCCCGCCGCCCTGTGTCTGCAGTCCCGGTTGGCAATCGGGAGGCGTGCAATGCGCGCTCCGCCCGGTCCATATGCCCGGCAGTTTCCAGGGCATGCGCCTGTGCAACCGCCACGCGCAAAAGCCCGATCAGCTCACGGGCTGTATCGGTCGCGCCGGTCGCACCGGTCGCACCGGTCGCACCGGTCGCACCGCGCGCGCTGTGCTGATCCATCCTGCGCAACAACGCGGCCGCACCACCAAGCGCGCGCCGCATCTCCCTGATGTAAAACGCGGAGCAATATTGGGCCACAGAAGCGGCTGCATATCGCAGTTGTAGCGGAGTAAAAGTCCGCCAGTTTGTGCCCTTCGTTTATTCGGAGGGCGGGAGATGTATTCTGTGGATATTTATAGTCGTGTGCGCCGTGCTTGTTTGAAGGACGGTATGTCTGGCCGAGAAGCGGCGCGGTTTTTCAACATGGCGTAATCAGGATCAGCACTCAGTTACCCCTGTTATTCTGGATGCACATGCAATTGAAAAGGAGACTGACCAATGGAATATTTTGCTGGTTTGGATGTGTCCATGGAAGAGACGCATATCTGCATTCTGGATCGTGAAGGGGCCCTTATTCGTGAAGGAAAAGCGAGCTCAACACCAAAAGCGATCGCTGACTTCCTCGCTTCTGGACCACCATGTGCCAAAGTTGTATTTGAAACGGGACGGATGGCACCAATGCTTTACCATGGGCTGACGGAGCTTGGTGTCCCGGTTGTTTGCATCGAGAGCAGGCAAGCATATCAGGCCCTTAAATCTCTGGCCGGCCACAAGACGGACCGCAATGATGCCCGCGGTTTGGCACACCTGGCGCGGACGGGATTCTACAAGCCGACCCATGTCAAATCACTGTCAGCGCACGCAATCCGGTCGCTGATCGCAGCCCGCAAGAAGCTGGTCGGACAGCGTGTGACGCTCGACAATCAGATCCGCGGTCTGGTCGTCGTCTTCGGCGTGCGGCTGCCACGAGCTTTGTCTCCGGCATTCAAAAACGCGGCGCTAAAAGTTAGCGATGGAGTGCCTGGCCTCCATGCCGCAATTTGCGGACTGTTCGCAGCACGCGAAGCAATCCTCGCGGCGGTTGCAGCCATTGATGGCGACATCAAAAAGATGACCCGCAAATCCGAAGTCTGCCAGCGCCTTATGACGGTACCAGGGGTCGGTCCGATCACAGCATTGGCCTTTGCCGCAGCAATTGATGATCCGTCGCGTTTCAGGAAATCGCGTGATGTGGGGGCGTATCTTGGACTGGTGCCGCGACGGCATCAATCTGGTGAAATCGACTACACGGGCAGCATCTCAAAGCGGGGCGACGTGCGCGTCAGAACGCTTCTCTATGAGGCCGCCAATGTGATGCTGACGCGGTATGCCGCTCCGCTCAAATTGAAGACATGGGCCCTCGCAATCGGTGCGCGCTCAACGATGAGAAAGGCCCGAGTGGCTCTGGCGCGTCGTCTGGCAATCATACTTCATGCCATTATGCGAGACAAAACTGACTTCCAGTCCGCGTAAGGCTTACGAGGCGACAACGAGGATTCCTAAATCAAAGTTCCCATCTGGGACGATGCCCGAGGGAGGGCGTGAGACACGGCGCCGATTCTGTAGCAACAGCCAAGACCAACGGTATGATTGCGGTTTCAACATTGCCGACCCACACCCAGCCAACCCCATCATGAACCTCAGAGTTCGAAGAGAACAAAGGCAACCTCTGACATCAAAAGCAGGAAACTCAGGAAACACGCATTGACAGATTAGAGAACGCGAAGCAATCCTCGCGGCGGTTGCAGCCATTGATGGCGACATCAAAAAGATGACCCGCAAATCCGAAGTCTGCCAGCGCCTTATGACGGTACCAGGGGTCGGTCCGATCACAGCATTGGCCTTTGCCGCAGCAATTGATGATCCGTCGCGTTTCAGGAAATCGCGTGATGTGGGGGCGTATCTTGGACTGGTGCCGCGACGGCATCAATCTGGTGAAATCGACTACACGGGCAGCATCTCAAAGCGGGGCGACGTGCGCGTCAGAACGCTTCTCTATGAGGCCGCCAATGTGATGCTGACGCGGTATGCCGCTCCGCTCAAATTGAAGACATGGGCCCTCGCAATCGGTGCGCGCTCAACGATGAGAAAGGCCCGAGTGGCTCTGGCGCGTCGTCTGGCAATCATACTTCATGCCATTATGCGAGACAAAACTGACTTCCAGTCCGCGTAAGGCTTACGAGGCGACAACGAGGATTCCTAAATCAAAGTTCCCATCTGGGACGATGCCCGAGGGAGGGCGTGAGACACGGCGCCGATTCTGTAGCAACAGCCAAGACCAACGGTATGATTGCGGTTTCAACATTGCCGACCCACACCCAGCCAACCCCATCATGAACCTCAGAGTTCGAAGAGAACAAAGGCAACCTCTGACATCAAAAGCAGGAAACTCAGGAAACACGCATTGACAGATTAGAGAACACGCATTGACAGATTAGAGAACAAAGATCGTAAGACGATCGCGAAGATGCTGCGCCATGAACTTCCGCCTGGGTATCGTCGGTCGGAAGCGCCTCGGCGGCCAACGCTTGATGGTTATGTTGGTGTGGTCGATGAGATACTGCGCACAGACAAAGCCCTGATCAAAAAGCAGCGACACACGGCCAAGCGCATCTTTGAACGGCTGCGCGATGAGCATGGATATGCCGGCAGCCTGACCACGGTGACCTATTACGTGCGCGAGCAAAAACGGCGCACCAAAGAGGTGTTTGTGCCGTTGTCGCATCGGCCGGGCCATGCGCAGGTTGATTTTGGTGAGACGCTGGGCGTGATCGGTGGCGTGGAATGCAAGATCCACTTCTTCGTGATGAGCTTGCCACATTCTGATGCGGTGTTTGTGAAGGGATATCCAGCTGAGACAACCGAGGCGTTTTGCGATGGCCATGTGTCCGCCTTTGCATTCTTTGGCGGCATTCCGCAATCCATTCTCTACGACAATACCAAGATCGCCGTGGCTCGGATACTCGGGGATAAGACGCGCATCCGCACACGTCGGTTTACGGAACTGCAGTCGCATTACTTGTTTGATGACAAGTTTGGCAGACCCGCGCGAGGGAACGATAAAGGCAACGTTGAGGGCATGGTTGGATACACCCGCCGCAACTTCATGGTTCCCGCACCTCGCTATGACAGCTTTGATGATCTGAACGCACATTTGGAAGAGAAGTGTTTAGCACGTCAGGACGATACGTTGCGGGGTCACACCCAAACCATAGGCGCACGCCTGATGTCGGATTTGGATGCTCTGATGGGATTGCCCGTCGCAGA
The DNA here is from genome assembly GCA_965207105.1 of Roseovarius sp. Classification (GTDB taxonomy): domain Bacteria; phylum Pseudomonadota; class Alphaproteobacteria; order Rhodobacterales; family Rhodobacteraceae; genus Roseovarius. The sequence goes on from CBDBLS010000020.1 coordinate 137,003, forward strand.
ATATGAAGCCTGCGATCACGTCAGCACGCGTGCAACGTCGATCTCAATGGTGCGCTATCGCAGCAATGATTACTCGGTGCCAGTAGCCTATGCGCACCACGATGTTCATGTGCGTGGGTTTGTGCATGAGGTTATCATCGGCTGCGGCAATGAGATTATTGCGCGGCACAAACGATCCTACACATCAGCGGATATGGTCTTTGACCCATTGCACTTTTTGCCCCTGCTTGAACAAAAGGTGGGTGCCCTGGATCAGGCCGCGCCTTTGCAGGGTTGGCATTTGCCAGATGTATTTGCCACGCTGCACCGACTGCTTGAAGCCAGAATGGGTAAGCCGGGCAAGCGAGAATACGTTCAAGTCTTGCGCCTTTTGGAGACCTTCGAAATGGATGTTGTGCAAGGCGCAATCCAGCAGGCAATAGATATGGGTGCAATTGGCTATGACGCCGTAAAACACCTTGTACTGTGTCGGGTTGAGAAGCGGCCACCACGATTGGATTTGGACTTCTATCCATACTTGCCCAAGGCCAATGTCGGCACAACACGCCCATCCAGTTACATGAGCTTGATGGGAAGGACCGCGGCATGACCGAAGCCCCTCGGATTCTTCTACGGCATCATCTTAAACAACTGCGACTGCCAACGTTCCAAGGTGAGTATGCCAAACAGGCGCAGCTCTGTGCTGCAGAGAACAAAGATCACATCCACTATCTGGCGCGGCTGTGTGAGATGGAATTGATCGACCGCGAACGCCGGATGATTGAACGGCGCATCAAAGCGGCGAAGTTCCCCAGCACCAAGAGCTTGGATAGCTTTGACTTCAAGATCATGCCAAGCTTGAACAAGCCCCTGACGATGGATCTGGCACGATGCGATTACGTTAATCGCAGGGAGAACATCATCGCGCTCGGCCCGTCAGGCACGGGCAAGACACACATCGCCCTGGGACTTGGGCTGGCTGCATGTCAAAGAGGACTGAAGGTGCGCTTCACAACGGCTGCGGCATTAGTCCATGATCTGATCGAGGCTCAAGATGAGCGGAGATTGCAGCGCCTTCAAAAGCAACTGACCAGCCAGAACCTGTTGATCATTGATGAACTGGGCTTCGTACCGCTCAGCAAATCTGGCGCAGAGCTGCTCTTCGAGGTCATATCCCAATGCTATAAACGCGGCTCCATCATCATAACCTCGAACCTGCCCTTCGATGAATGGACTGAAGTCTTTGGCTCTGAGCGGCTGACCGGTGCGCTACTCGATCGTTTAACCCATCACGTCCACATCCTCGAGATGAATGGCGAAAGCTATCGGCTCAAACACAGTCGCAACAACCGAAAATAACCAGCCCGCAATCACAGTCAGAATAATGCTGGCCTTATGGCCAGCATGCGCTTTGGCACGCTTCAGCTTTGTGACGAGCACGCGTGCAAAAGCGCCACAAAACATCAACCGAAGTGGCCCATTTTTACGCCGCGACATGGACCCATTTTACTCTGCGATTGACAAGATCAAAAGGCGTCCGGATTACGCATTTTGCCGTCGCGGAGCCAAAACAGTGCCTCTGTAATCGCGCCCGGTCAAAACCGCTTCAAACGCCTGTTTCAAAGCCCTTTTACAATCCCTGACCGGGCTGGACCGGGCTGGACCGGATTACGCATTTAGATTGTCACCCCACACCGTCGCAAACATGCGCAAAGTCCTGGAGAATGCCCTGGGGGGTGAAGACCTCACCACAGATCAACGAAAGGCGCTGGACGTACTGATCGACCGGTTGATCGCAGCCGAAGACCAGGCACGCCGGCTCGGGACGCTCAAGACGGGTGATCTGGGCCTTGGCGTTGCCATCAAGGCCGCAAAGGCGCTGGCGGATGAGGCCGCGCGCGCCCGCGATGAGCTGGCCGCTTTACCGGGGGTGCAGGCGGCCGCTCTGGCGGTGGCGCGTATTCGCGAGGCCACGGTTGGCGACCCGGAGGCCCGGGCACGTCAGCTGGCGGAGCGTGGTGCCTTGGCATTACAGGCGGCGGCCACGGCGGGCCGGTCGGATCTGGACCCCGCGCAGCGCTTCGATGCCGAAGCGATCCGGGCGGCCGGAGATAACGCGGTAGCCCTGGCCCGTATCAACGCGCGCACGCGCGAGGCCGAGGCCGGACTGCGCAAATCAATCTCCGGCAGCGGTGGCGGCGGTGGTAAAAATGATCCCGCCACAGCCCTGATCAAGACGTTGGAGCAATATCAGAGCCGTGCAGAGATCGCCTCTATCCGCCTGCAAGGGTTGGGGGGCGGGGAAGAGGCGGGGTTTATCGCCACCGCAGAGGCCGCGCGGCTGGCGGAGACAGCGATTGCGAAAATCGGCGATAACCCTGCAGCGGCTGCACAGGTGCGTGAACTGGAAGCCGCTGTCAATGCGGCAGCCGAAGAGGCTATCGCAATAGAGCGCGCGCTGAGCCGGGGACCGCAGGGCGTAGACGCCATCCGCGCTGGACTGCGGGGCTATGCCGAGGAGGCGAGCTTTGCGGGCAATGAGATCGAAAGCGCCGTCGGCGGGGCATTCAATGGCCTGGAAGATGCTCTCGTGCAGTTTGTCTCTACGGGCAAGCTGGAGGTCGGGGATCTGGTCGACAGCATCATCGCCGATTTTGCCCGCATCGCCATTCGCCAAAATATCACCGGCCCGTTGGCCGATGCTTTGGCCGGGGTTTTGGGCGGGGGTTTTGGCGGGGGTTTTGGCGGCGGCACGGCACCGGCACCGACGACGGCGGTGCGGCCCCGGGGCAGACCGTTTCACACAGGGGGCGTGGCCGGGGGTGTGGCCGGGGATGTGGCTGGTCGGGCGCAAGCCATCATTGCGGCCTCCGCCGCCACAGCGGGGCGCACGGCACGCGAAGTGCCCGCCATCCTGCTGGAGGGTGAGGCGGTGCTGACCGCTGATCAGTCCGCCGCATTGAGCGAAATGCTGCGCCGGAGAGACCGCCCCCGATATCATCGGGGCGGGGCAGCGGGGATCGACCCCGCGCGCATTCCGGCCGTCTATAAAACGCAGGCACCGGGTGCCGCAGGCATGGAGGCGGGTCCCGACGTGCGCCCCGCCAATGTCACCGTGAATGTCGAGAACAAAGGTGCGCCCAAGACAGCCACTGCAACAGCCCGGTCAGACGGGCTGCGCGGTCTCATTGTCGCGATTGTGGCCGAAGATGTGCAAAGCGGCGGGGCGATTGCACAACAGGTCACCCAGACGCTGCGCCGCCAATCAAGCGGTGGTGATGGGTTCTGATGGCAAGCTGGCCTGCATATGCGCGTATCATCGCGGACGGCATTGTGGCCGGTCAGGATGAAAATACCCGACGCACGGCGTTTGAGAGTGGTGCGGTCCGGCAGGCCCGCGCGCGCAGTGCGGCCCTGCGCTTCTGGCAGGTGTCCGTACATCTTGAAAGCGATACGCATATGGGAGATTTCCGGACCTGGGCCGAGACCCATGGACACGGGGCCTTCGACGGCTCCGATCCGGTTGCCGGTGATGCGGTCCACCTGCGGCTGCGCGGGGGATCGGGGTCCGTGAGCTGTCGCGGTACCGTCAAGGGAGGTCGTCGCCACTGGACCGCCGACATGGTGCTGGAGGAGGTCCTGTGACATTAACCTCCGCCGGTCGTGAAGCTCTTGTTGGCCTGTCTCCGGACGATCTGATCCTTTATGCGCTGGAAATCACGCATCCCGACCTGGCGGATGCCGTGCGGGTGGTGGCGGATGGCCGCGCGCGCGAGATCGAAGGCCAGACCTATATGGCGCTGGCGTTCTCGGTGCGTCTGGCCAGGGATGAAGAGCGCCGGGCCCCGCGTGCGGAACTGCGCATCGATAATGCAGGACGCGACATCATGATCTGGCTGGATCGCGCAGGCGGTGGGCAGGGTGCAGGTATCCGGGTCCTGCGCTGTCTGGCGGACGGAGACAGCGCCGCACGGGATCCCGACTGGGAGGCTCAATTGGATGTGCTCCAGATCAGAGCCGATCAGCAAAGTGTAACGGCGATCATCGGCTATGACCGGTTGCTTGACAGGCCCGCTGTGGGTCTGCGCCACGACCCGGAAACATCTCCCGCGCTGTTTTGAAAGGATGGAGCGCAAATGACTGACATAATCGCACTGAAACAGGGGGACACGCTGAGCCTGCCCGCCCAGGCGCATCACACACCCCCCCGCCCCGGACGGGACGGGGGGGGTTGCGCGCAACCTTGCTGACTGGACCCCTGACGCGGCCCTGTATCATGACCGGAGCGGAACACGGGCCCTGTTGACCTGCCGCGTGACCGATGCCGGTGACGGGCTGTTCACCCTCTCGGCCACCGCGCGCCAGACCGCCGCATGGCCACCGGGCAAGTGGCGTGGAGATATCACATTCACGGATGGGAATGGTGTCAAAGCGTCGACAGAGACTTTCACAATCATTCTCAAGGAGGCAATCTGATGTCCGTCACTCTCAACCCCGCAGGCGGCGGGGTCACGATCAATCCCGCAGCCCCTGTCTCATCGGATCTGTCCGCGCAGGCAGATCGTGCCGCCGCCGCCGCGACCTCCGCCGCCGCCGCGGAAAGGCGCTACAAGGCACTGGAAGCCAATCTGCACCGGGCGGGGGAAGTAGAATTGTATGTTGATGCCGGTGGCGACGACAACGCGGCAGGCACCGACGCCGCGCCGCTGCAAACGCTCACCGCCGCCCTGAGAAAGTCACCGCCAGGCGGAACGCTCACTATACATCTCAAGAGCGACATCGCTGTGAACGCATCGGTGCGCTGTCGGGCACGGATGGTTCAACTGCTCTCGGATGGCGATGACAGACGCACTCTGACCATTCAGGCCCCGAACCCCCTTCCGGACGACCCGGTGCGCGCGGGCGCATATTGGATCCAGATGATCGATCCGGACGCGGTCTTCTTCATCAACAATATCGAGGTCGACATCGGGCTTTCAGCGGCCGGGCTGCAGGAACCCGCCTTTATGACCGGCGTGGGGCAGTTGACGCTGCGCGCCTTTAACAGCCGTCTGCGAGGTCGGGAAAACGGGGGCGGCATCGCTTTAATGTCGGGGGCTGTGGCCTATGCGCTCGCCATCGAAAGCTCCTCGGTCTCCAACATGGCGGGGCACTGGATCAGCGGTGTGGCACCCGGAACACCAAAAGTCGATGTAGCCAATCTGCTGTGGTCAACCGTGGCCACCCTTTAAAAGGAGCATAAAATGAAACTCACACTAACCCACGAAGGCCTGGACTATATCAGCTATACACCCGGCGAGCTGGCGGAGGCCGGAGTCCCTCAAGAAGCCATCTCTGCGGCGCAGGCAACGATGGTCGGGCAGGAAAGCCGGCAGAAGAAGGTCAAGGCCGCACTCTCCGCCGCAGGCGGTGTCGAGGCAGGGCTGGTTGATAGCCTCGATCTGACCACTGTCGCGCTGTCCGGGCTGGCGCGCCTCGCACAGGCGATTTCCACCGCCAGTACAATCGCAGAGATCCGTGCCGCCGCTGTACCCGTCTCCAGCCTGCTTGAGGATTGGCGGGACAAAACAGTGCAGGTGCCCCTCGATGCCGCAAGTGACGTGCAGACCGCATTGCGTGCCGCCGCCACGCGCGCAGCGGCCATCACAGCCGCATATGAAGCAGAATGACACATGCGCCCCTGACCCCGCCGCCCGATCCATTCTGGGCGGTGGCTGCGCTGCACAGGAACCCGCCGGGAGATTGCGCGGCTTATGTTATGGCCATCCTGGAGTGCATGTTCGCGCGCACCATCTCTCTTCCCCGAAGCCCCGGGAGCCTGCGCGGCAGGGATCGGGCGATCGGTGCCGCCATTGCGGAGCACCTCGCCGTCTCTCTTGAAGGAACATCGCCGTCCGAAGGGGATGCCGTCCTGATGTGCGCCGCCGGTCGCAGGGCCTGTATCGGACATCACATCGGGCTGTGGACGCGGACAGGAGGACAGGCATATGTGCTGCATCGCATGGAAGGCCAGCGCCCGCGCCTTGATCCGCTGGCCGGTCTCAAACACCGGGGCCTGACACTGACCGGGCTGTATCGCTGGACATAAATCATGGTTGACCGTATCGGAAACCCCGGTTGCGCGCCGTTTGCAAACCGCCCGCAACCGGGATATGTGGCGGATGTCCTGCCGCACCCGCTCACCCGCGACGGGGTGCGGACTGTCACCTTGTCGGCGGGCATCTCCCTTACCCGGGCGTGTCGCATTTGCCTGCCCGATATACCGCCCGGGAGGATCGCCGCCGCTGTCAACGGGGAGCCTGTGCCGCACGCCCGTTGGGAGCAGTCTCTACCGGCAGGCGCGAAACTCGCCCTGCGCCCGGCCTTGCACGGCGGCGACAGTGATCCCGTCGCCGCCGTGCTCAGTATCGCGATTGTTGTCGCCGCGCCCGTTCTGGCACCCCATGTACTGGGCGCACTCGGTGTGACAGCCGGCACCACGGCACTGGCCGTGGCCACCGCAGGCCTGCAGATTGTCGGAGGCCTCATTGTTCAGGGGCTCTATTCACCATCACTTCCCGACCGGAACAACACGGGAGCGCCCGATCCCCTCCACAGCCTCGCGGGGGGTCGAAATCTGGCACGACCCTATGAACCGGCCTTGCTGGTGCTGGGCCAACACCGCATCTGGCCCGATCTGGTCGCGACCCCATGGGCCTCCTATGAGGATGGGGAGCAGTACCTGCACCAGGTATTCGGCGCCGGAATAGGGGCACCTGTACTCTCCGACTGGCGCATCGGAGAAACTCCGGTCGGTCAATATGATGAAGCCACGCTCACTGTCCTGCCTCCGGGCGGCATCCTGCCCTTCGATCTCGACGTGCAGACAGAGCCGGGCGGCGGTGCGCTTGAAAGCACAGAATGGGTGCGGCGGACAACCGCAGGCGGGGTACACAGGATTGCCATTGATCTGGATGGCCAGCTTACAGGGCTGGGGGGGTCCCGGCCTGAACCTTTAGCCCGGTCCGTCGAGATCAGGTGGCGACGGGCGCAGGATGGAGACACACCCGCCAGATCATGGTCTGTTGTGCGCATTGTGGACCTGCCCGGAATACCGGAACACAATGCGCAAAATCCGTTTCGCCGAACATTGACATATGACCTTGGGCGACCCGGGCGGGCGGTGGATGTGGAAATCCGCCGCACAGGCGAGCCCTCAACGGAGTCCAGCCATATTGACCGCATCATATGGACCGGGCTACGGGCCTTCCGGGCCGGCACGGCCGTCTTTGCGGACCAAACCACCGCTGCCGTCCGGATAAAGGCCAGCGGCCAGCTCAACGGACAGGTTGACAGCCTGTCCGCCACCGCGTCACAGCCCGTACGCGTTCGGGCCTCCGACGGCACATGGACGACTGCCGAAAGCACAAATCCGGCGTGGATATTCCGCTGGCTTGCGCTCGGCATCACAGCCGCAGACGGTCGGTTGATCGCCGGAGCCGGACTGCCAGGGAACCGCATCGACAAGGCTGCAATCACAGAGTGGGCGGCATGGTGCGATGCCAATGCCCTGACATGCTCCGCTGTCATCGACCGCCGCATGTCCTGCGCCGACATGCTCACACTCGTTGCGCGCTGCGGGCGCGCCAGCCCCACATGGCGGAGTGGAAAGCTCGGCGTCGTATTCGATGACCCGGACACCACCGTCACAACCCTCATCACTCCCGAAAATGTCGTTCTTGGCTCTATGGGTGTCGAGTGGGCCGCCAGTCCGGCCCCCGATGAGATTGCCCTGCGCTACATCGACCCCGATTCCGATTGGCAATACCAAACCATCCGCCGGCGCGTGCCGGGTGCCACAGGCCCGGTTGTGAACACATCAACAGTGACCCTGCGCGGGGTCACCTCCTCCGGGCAGGCAGCCAGGGAGGCAAATCTGCTCGCGGCGCGCCAGCGATATCATCGGCGACGCATCACCTGGGAAATGGGGCCGGAAGGCTACCTGATCCGGCGCGGCGATGTGGTATGGATGACCCATGACATGCTGGCCGGAGGGGCCGCAGGGCGGCTCAATGGCGGCAGTGCCGCACAGATCACACTTGATCGAGCCCGGCCTGCAAGTGATGGAGATCATATCATACTGCGCCTTGCGAACGGGACGTTGCATCGGTCTGCTGCCACACCGCCTCTCCATGCCGACGCAGACAGCCCATTGCGCGACCTCGCAAGCCCGCTCCCTGACGCACCCGACGCCGATGGCCGCGGCCCCGCCGATATCCTCTATCGGATATATTCCAACAGCGCCCCGCCAGACCCCTTGCGCATCACCGTTATTGAACCAATAGACGAAGAGAGCGTGCGCCTCACCGCCATCGATCACATGGCGGAATACTATGCCGCCGAGACCTCCGATCTCACCACCCCGGATGCAACGCCGCGCGTTCAGGCGCAAAGCAGTATTCGGGCCGTCACACTGCAAGCCCGCATCATGGAGGGATCCACCCGGGTGTCCCTGTCCCTTGCCGTCGCAGGCCAATGGGCAGGCGCATCCCTTGTTTCAAACGATCCCGCAGCCCCGGAGAATATCCCCAACGGAAAACTGAATGCAGAATGGGCCACTGAACTTGCCGCCGGAGCGAGGCTCACCGTCACCATAACCCCATTGCCCGGTCCGGGTGGGGCAGGTGCGCCCGCCACATCAACCGTCATCATCCCAACCGCCACCGCGCCCTACAGATCGAGACACGACAGGAAGTGAACCCCCTGCACCGATTTGGAAGGGTGAACGTACCGTGCGCCAATCAAGTGCGCAATCAAGAAGAAAAGCGCCGGGAAAATCAACGGTAAATACCCATGTAAATACCCGGGAAAATCACGTCGATTGCGCACTTGATTGGCGTAATTGCTCATTTTGATTGGCGCGCTACATGTCCTGCCACAGCCGCGTTGACAGCGTCGGGGAAACCCTTGAGGCCATCCACAACGGCGATCAGGATGTCCTCCAGCCCCCGGTTTTTGAGATTGTTCATAATGGACAGCCAGAATTTGGCCCCTTCATTGGCGGCAATCCACAGGCCCGGAACCTCACGCTCACCATCAGGGGTGACGCCCAGGGCCACGTATACGGCCCTGTTCTTGACCTGACGGCTCTCGGCATCGCGGATTTCAACACGTAGGGCATCAAGGAAAACGATCGGGTAAACCGGCTCCAAAGCCCGGTTTTGCCAGTCCGGGACCTCCTCCAGAACAGCATCGGCGACACGGCTGATCAGGTCGGCAGAGACCCGTAACCCATAGACTTCCTCAAGGTGGCTGCTGATATCACGGGTTGATAAACCAGCTGCGTAAAGCCCGGTAGTCTTGTCATCCATCCCGTCGGTCCGGGTCTGGCCTTTCTGGATAAGTTCCGGCTCAAAACTGCCGTCACGGTCACGTGGGATATCAATCGGCACCGCCCCGTCATTGCCCTTCAGCACCTTGCGCGTCGCTCCGTTGCGCCGGTTGGTCTGCTGGCTGGCAGGTTCACCGTGTGCTTCATAGCCCGGATGCTCGGTCAACTCAGCCCCCAACATCCGCTCCATCGGCCGGACCTTCAGCTCTTTCATCAGACCCTTGTCGCCAAGTAAATCTTTGGGTCGCTCAACACCGCTAGGCAGCTCGCCCGGTAGTTCCTTGGAAATCGTCATTATCGTCATGCTCCTTCAGTTTGGAAGCATGGACCGAATTACTCATACACAGAAGACAGGACACTCTCGATCCGCACGTTGCTCGGCGCGCAACCAGCAATGCAGCAAGACGCATCCACCGCCGATGTCATCCCGATGACATTGCGGGAGCCATGCCCCGACTGCGGCGGGCGGATGCGCATCATCGAGACCTTCCGGCGCGGGGAGCTTCCACGGTCTCGTGCTCCACCACGGAGGCAGGCCGCATGACCGAAAGCCTGTCCATCCCGTCCACCCCAGACCGGTTGCTGCGGCAATAGCCGGCCAAGCCACCTCGTCTGCAGCGCCCCGACAGGCCGCACGAACGACGCAAAAGGACATCCATCCGAGGCAAATCCTCTGGCAAAACTCGGAGACGACCGGCCTGAACCCCCAAGCCGGTGCGTCCGTGACAGTCAAAGACAAAGCCAACCGCACTCTTTCCCCATAGATAGCACCTAGCCCCCGCGGCTTCCTCCCTGAGAGGTTTGTCAACACGGGCCACAGTCAGACCGTGCCGAAACCCCGCGCAATGACCCGCGTCGAAAAACCTTCATCAAAGCGGACATTCGTCACCTCAGCGGTTAAACAGCCCCTCATAAATCGGCTCAAGCGTTTCGGTGTCAAACAGGGAGGATACCGACGTGCCACTCCAGATATTCAGGATCGCCTGGGCAAAGATCGGCGCGGTGGGCAGCACGCGGATGTTGGGCGCGCCCTTGACCGCCGCGCTGGCCTCGATCGTGTCGGTCAGCACCAGCGATTTCATCACCGATTTGGTCACCCGCTCAACCGCAGGGCCCGACATTACGCCGTGGGTTATATAGGCATGCACCTCGGAGGCGCCGTTTTCAATCAGGACCTCGGCGGCCTTGCACAGCGTTCCGGCGGTATCGACCATGTCGTCTACGATAATGCATTTCTTGCCCGTCACATCGCCGATGACAATCATCTCGGCCACTTCACCCGCCTTCTCGCGCCGCTTGTCGACGATGGCCAGTGGCGCGTTGATCCGCTTGGCCAGTTCGCGTGCACGGGCCACGCCGCCCACATCGGGCGAGATGATCAGAATATCGTCCATCTCACCCTTGAATTGGGCCATGATATCCAGCGCAAACACCGGCGAAGCATAAAGGTTGTCCACCGGGATATCGAAGAACCCCTGGATTTGTGCGGCATGCAGATCCATTGTCAGAACCCGCTCAATCCCTGCCTCGACGATCATATTCGCCACGAGCTTGGCCGAGATCGGCGTGCGGGCGCGGCTGCGGCGATCCTGCCGGGCGTAGCCGAAGTAGGGAATGACGGCGGTGATGCGGCGCGCAGACGAGCGGCGCAGCGCATCGGACATGATCAGCAATTCCATCAGGTTGTCATTGGCCGGGTTCGAGGTGGACTGGATAATGAACATATCCTCGCCGCGGACATTCTCGTAAACCTCGACGAAAATCTCCTGATCGTTGAACCGCTCGATCCGGGCATCGACCAATCCCACATTGACCCCGCGATGGATCGACATGCGCCGTGCGGCTGCTTTGGCAAGTGGCAGGTTGGCATTGCCGGAAATCAGTTTCGGCTCGGACGTGGTTGGCATGTGGCTGGATCCCCGGGGTGCTCGATATGACAGAATCGTGACGTTGAACCCCGATTAACACGCGGCTACGGTTGGGCAAAGCGATGCGAACCCTGAAAGGCGCGAAAAAGGCGCGAAAATGGCCCATATCGACTATTATTTCTCGACCATGTCCCCCTACTCTTATCTGGCAGGCACCCGAATGGAGGAGGTGGCCCACAAGCATGGGGCGAGTGTGACCTATAAGCCCTCGACATCATGGGGCTGTTTGGGCGCACGGGCGGGACTCCGCCGAAAGATCGCCATCCCTCGCGGCTTGAGGAAATGCCACGTCAGGCGCGCAAGCTGGACATGGCCTTCAATCTGAAACCGGCGCATTGGCCCACCAACACCGCGCCGTCCTCCTATGCCATTATCGCCGCACAAAATGCCGGTGGCGGCGCTCTGGGTGCTCTGGTGCATTCCTTCCTGCGCGCGGTCTGGGCCGAGGAACGCAACATCGCCGAGGATGATGTGATCAAGGCCTGTCTTGAAGCAGCCGGGTTTGATCCGACACTTGCCGACAGTGGTTTGCTGGCCGGGGCCGACACATATGCGCGTAATTTGGAAGAGGCCGTATCGGACAATGTCTTTGGCGCACCCACTTACGTGACCGACACGGATCAGCATTTTTGGGGGCAGGATCGGATCGAAGATCTGGATTTGCATCTGGCGGGCAAGCTGTAATCGATGCCAAGGGGTGATAAGGCGGGATTTCCCACCTATTGGACCAGCTTTGGACAGGGGCCGCGCGCCGCGTTGATGATCCACTGCTCGCTGGCCCATTCCGGGGCCTGGGGCGGGTTGGCGCGGCATCTGTCGGGCGCTCTGACCATGACGGCGTTTGATATGCCGGGCCACGGTCGCAGTGCCGCGTGGGACGACCGGGGCGAGATTCAGGGTATCACTGTGGGTATCGCCGCAGATTTCTGCGACGGGCCGCGCGATGTGATTGGGCATTCCTTTGGGGCAACCGTGGCCTTGCGGCTGGCGCGGGAGCGGCCTGATCTGGTGCGCTCGCTGGTGTTGATCGAGCCGGTGTTCTTTGCTGTCGCGATGCAGGATCAGCCCGTGATCTGGGCGACGCATGAACATCGGACTGCAGCCCTTGTTCAGGCGTGGGAGGCCGGGGATAAACAAGCCACCGCACGCGAGTTCACAGAGCTTTGGGGCGCGGGCCCGGACTGGGCGCATTTGCCTGACGAAACTCGCCATGAGCTGGCAGAGCAGATGCCTCTTATCATGGCGGCAAATGAGGCCCTGCATGATGATCCCACCGGGATTCTGGAAGAGGGCGGTCTGGATACTGTTGATATGCCCGTGCTTTTGCTGGAAGGCAGCGCCTCGCCCCCGGTGATTGGGGCGATTCAGGCAGGGCTGTCGAAGCGACTGTCGCAGGCAGAACGCGTTGTGATTGCAGGGGCGGGGCATATGGTGCCGATCACCCATGCGGATCAGGTGGCGCGGGAAGTGCTGCGGTTTTTGGGGCGGGTGCCGGGGTGAACCCCGGCTTACGTCAATTTAAATCGCGGCGGCGAGGAACGCATCAATCTGATCATCCGTCACTGACCAATCACAGACCAGACGACACAGCAGCGATTCGTTTGCATCTCCTGTCTCTAACGGACCGTCAAACAGGGAATAGGCCGCGCCCGCCGCGTGCAGGCGTTGATGCGTGGCACGGGGCAGGGTGGCGAAGATCATGTTGGCGTGGGGCTCATGGGTCAGATGACACTCGGGGACTTCGCGCATACCGGCGGCAAGGCGCTGGCCTGCGGCATTGGATTTCTGCGCCAGTGACATCCACAGATCATCGCTCAGGTATGCCTGCATCTGGGTCGACAAGTAACGGTGCTTGGAAAACAGATGCGCGCCCCGTTTGCGGCGCAGCTCAAACTCCCAGGCATGTTTGGGATCAAAGAAAATCACCGCTTCAACCCCGATACAGCCGTTCTTGGTACCGCCCATGGACAGTGCATTGATGCCCGCCTTCCACGTCATTTCGGCCGGGGTGCATCCCAAAGCGGCGACGGCATTGGCAAAGCGTGCGCCGTCCAGAAACGTGGGCAGCCCATGGGCCTTTGCAATCGACGTCAGGGCAGTGATTTCTTCAACCGAATAAACCTGTCCCCGCTCGGTCACCTGCGTGAGGCATAACGGTCCGTGCTGTGCGGCATGCACATCGCCCTTGGGCCATTTGGCAATGGCGGCCTCCAGAGCTTGGGGCGCGATCTTGTCGTCCTCACCCACCAGGGTCAGCTTGGCCCCCCCGGTGAAAAACTCTGGGCCGTTGCATTCATCCACCTCGATATGCGCGTGAGGCGTGCAAAAGATGGCCTGGAACGGGGTCGTCAGCGTGGCAAGGCCCAGCACATTAGCCGCTGTGCCCGTGGCCACCAGATAGATCGCCGCCTCGGGCGCTTCAAAGAGGTCACGAACCTGCCCACGCACCTCCTCCATGATCGAGTCCGTGCCGTAAGAGGCCTGATAGCTTGCATTGGCCGCATTTATGGCCTCCATCACCGCAGGATGGGCGGGGCCGCAATTATCGGAATAGAAATGCATTACTGGGGCTCCTCAAAATTCGCTCACGCCTTCAAAGCGCGGACACTCTGTTGATCTCAAGACCAGGCGTCTGTGGGCGAATGGGAGACAGCTCGCTTGCGATTCCGGTGCCGTTATAGGTCGGGCAAGTCATAGGGTCATCATTCCATTGGTCATCAAGGTCTTCGGCTTGTTGGCTTCGTGTCACCGCTGCCGTATCTCCTGATTTCTGTTCTGAAGGTAGACCCTGAAGCCATCGTTGGTGATTTAACTCCAAACATGATATTTAAATATTTGATTTAAAATCAAAATAACGAAACATCCATACTAGCCCCCTTGCAATTGAGATGTCATTTTTTCCCGAAGAAATGGTTGTGAAGGTAATTTGTGATTTCCTCGAAAAAAAGACAAACCACGAGAACAACTAGGGCCTGTTGACATTCGGGGTTCCCATTTTGCCTGAAGTCTGATTCAAGCTTCCAAAATGGAGGTGTTGATGGACGCAAATCGTTTGGCTGTTTCCGATGAGCTTTGGGAGAAGATTGAGCCGCTTATACCGGGCAAGGCAGGCGATCCGGGTGTTACCGCGCGCAATAATCGCCGGTTTATGGAAGCAGTATTATGGCGCGTACGCACAGGGTCCCCATGGCGGGATTTGCCCAAAGAGTTTGGCAACTGGAACAGCCAGTTCAAGCGATTTCGTCGATGGGCCAGGAACGGCGTGTTCGAGAGTCTTTTCAATGCCATGAGTGGCGAGCCGGACCTGGAATATGCCCTTATCGACGGGACGATTGTTCAAGCTCATCAGAAGGCTTCGGGCGCAAAAGGGGGACTCAACACCAGGCTATCGGACGCTCTCGCGGCGGACTGACGACCAAGGTCGTGGCCTTGGTCGATGCGCTCGGTAACCTGTTCCGGTTTCTGCTTTTGCCGGGACAGGCACACGACATGAAGGGGGTCGCTCCTCTGATCAAGGGGGCTTCCTTTGGGGCGTTGCCGGCCGACAAAGCCTTCGACGCCGACTGGCTCCTGCAAGACCTTGATGAGCGTGGCGCAACCGCTGTCATCCCGCCCAAATCGAACCGAAAAGTTCAACGGGACTACGATACCCACATGTACAAGTGGCGCCATCTCATCGAAAACCATTTCGCAAAGATCAAGGAATTCAGAGGCATAGCAACGCGATACGACAAGACTGATACAAGCTACGCTGCCAACTGGCACCTCTGTGCCATGCTCATTGCAACACGATGATTGTCAACAGACCCTAAACTCAGCAGCATAAAAATGGGTCTTTCCTTAAACTCTTCAGTATATGGAGTAGCGATCGCCGCCAGCAGCACAAAGAATAACTTGACTCTCCAATCCGGATTCCGGTTGTCTTTCACGTTCGGGTCCTCATTCACGATCAAATCTGGGAATTCTTCGTTCCACGCGTAGAATTCAGAGCGCCAGTCGCACTAAATGGCAAGGAATCCATTTTGACTTCGCCCAATTTACCGGTGCCACCGGCAAACAAAAACGGTTAGTAAACCTCACAAAGGCTCCTCGATGATGTGGTCTTCCCAATCGTCCTCATCCACGTCGAACTCGGGGATCGTGCGGCTTTGCATCGACACGCCTGCGTCGTGCACGCTGTCGGGCGTGCCTGAAATCAGAGGGTGCCAGTCAAACAGCGGCTCGCCCTGATACAGCAGTTTATAGGCGCAGGTGTCTGGCATCCAATAGAGGTTCTGATCCAGCGTCTGGGGTTTCAGGACGATACATTCGGGTACGAACTGATGACGGATGTCGTATTGCGCACAGCGGCAGGTGGTATCGTCAAACAGCCGGCAGGCGACGCGGGTCAGCGCGACCTCCTGTGTGTCCTCATCTTCCAGCTTGTTCATGCAGCATTTGCCACAGCCATCGCACAGCGCCTCCCACTCGGGCCGGGTCATCCGGTCCAGCGGGATGGTTTCCCAGAACTTTGTCCGCAGGCCGTCGCGCGCTATGGGATCGGCCATTCGGCCACCAGAATTTCGCGGGTCCGGGCGCAATCGGCATCCATCTGGGCGATGAAGGCCTCAAGACTGTCAAAACTCTCTTCCGGGCGCAGGTATTCGGCCAGGGCGACGGACAGATGCGCGCCATACAGATCGCCGGAAAAGTCGAACAGGAAGGTTTCCAGATTGGGCTTTTCGCCGTTGAACATCGGCCGTACGCCCAAGGAGGCCGCCCCGTGATAATGGCCTTTATGCGGCCCGGTCAGCACATCGACCATCACCGCATAGACACCGAATTTGGGCGGGTGCAGCCCTTCGATCGACATATTGGCGGTTGGATAACCCAGCTCGCGACCGCGTTGTTCGCCACCGACCACCTCGCCCTCAATCCGGTGCCAGTGCCCCAGCATCGCGGCGGCATCGCGCGGCCGCCCTTCGGTCAGCGCCGTGCGGATCGCGGTGGAGGACACTTCACCCACCTCACCTTCCAGAAGATCAGCGATGGTCACGCCAAAGCCCATTTCGGCGCCAAATTCGACCAGCATCTGTGCATTGCCTGCGCGCCCTTGGCCAAAACAGAAATCGGCCCCCACAACCACGTGACGCAGGCCAAGGCCTTCGCTGATCACATTGCGGGCAAATTCCTCGGGGGTCAGCGCCGACATGGCGGCATTGAAATTCAACTCATATAGCTTTTCGATGCCCAGTTTTTCCAGCCGGTTCGCCCGCGCCTCAGAGCCCATCAGGCGAAAGGGCGGCGCGTCGGGGGCGAAATACTCGCGCGGATGCGGCTCGAACGTCAGGATGCCCAGGGGCGCACCAATCGCCTCGCCCTCAAGGCGGGCCAGATCAATGACCGAGCGATGGCCCAGATGCACACCGTCAAAATTCCCGATGGCCACGCTGGCCCCCCGGTCGACAGGTTCAAGAAAGGTATAGTCCCGGATGATCCGCATGGGCGCAGGGGTAGCGTCAAGCGGGGCAGGGTGCAAGCGTGATAACGGGGTTATTCGGGTGGGTCTTTCATGGATTGAACCAGCCCGTAAACTGCCCACCCGCACAGGGCGGCGATGAGAAAGCCGGGGATTTGCAATTCAGGCACATAGGTGCGCCCGGGTACGAGGAAGACGAAGGAACAGCCCCCCGCAAACAGCCCGATGGCTCCCAGTATGGCGATGACCAATATCTTCATTGCTCGTCATCCTCCGGGTGGGGGGCGGGCCATGATCTAACGAACAGATACACGAGTAATCCGCAGGCGGCGGCGATCCCCAGACCCATCAGTTGCACGTCCAGATAGCCCCCGCCGGTCCCCTCTGTGCCAATCAGAAAGACCAGTGAACAGCCACCGGTAAAAAGGCCAATGGCCCCGAAGATGGCGATACAAAGGATCATCAGAACCTTCATGGTGCCACCCCACGCAGCGCATGGGTGGCGCGCTGTTTCAGGGCCGCGCTGCGGCGGGCCCGGGCGTCATCATCGCGGTAAAGCAGGTTGTAGGTGTCAAACGGGATAATGCCTTGATCATGCGTCACGAAGTGCACGCAGGAGCGTTTGACGCGGGAGACGCAGAAATTATGCGGGTCAAGGAATTCCGAAATCGCGACGCGAAAAAGATCGCCATAGCCCATCGCCGGGGGCGCAGGCAGATCAGGCAAGCAGCAAAACAGCGCCTCATAGCGTTCACTGGCGTTTTCATCCGTCGTGGTCAGCGAAAAGAAATCGGCAATCCGTGCCTGCAGGTCGGGGTATTTCTCAAAGGTGACGGTATTGGGCAGTGCCTCAACCAGCACCTCGCGCGGCAAAAGGCCGGTGATCGGCGCGATCTGGGTGTCGCGGCGCTGGGCATAGCCGACGCAGATGCTTTCGGGATTGCAGGGCAAGGGGATCATGTCCTCGCCGTTAAACGCATTGGGTGCGTCAATCACAGCCCGACGGATATCGGAAAGGGTGATACGGTCGCGGGCGGGGTCAAACCCCTCGTTGCGGCCCGCATCCTGAATCGGCTGAAAGGTGACACCGCGCACGCAGGGCCACCCCAGCGCGTGTTCGATGATCTCGCCCACCTCGTCGTCATTCAGACCCTTGCGGATGGTCGCCACCAGCGTGGTGGAAATGCCATGCGCGTTGAGGTTCTCCAGTGCCTGCTGGCGAATACGGGTCAGATCGGCACCGCGCAGCGCCTTGTGCACCTCGGCGCGGAGGGAATCGAATTGCAGATAGACCTCAAACCCTGGTTTGAGCCTGGCCAGCTCGGCTACGAATTCAGCGTCCCGGGCAATGCGCAGCCCATTGGTGTTGAGCATCAGATGCCGGATCGGTTTGGAGCGCGCCAGATGCAGGATCTCAAGGATATGAGGGTGCAATGTCGGCTCTCCACCCGAGATCTGCACCAGATCAGGCTCGCCTTCGCTGTCTACCAGCAGGTCCAGCATCGCCTCGATTTCTGCGAGAGACCGGGTGGTGGTGTGGGCCGGTGAGGAGGAGGCAAAACAGACCGGGCAGGTCAGGTTGCAATGCTCGTTCACTTCGATCAGCGCCAGACAGGAATGCTGTTCATGATCCGGGCATAACCCGCAGTCAAACGGGCAACCCAGTTCGGTCCGGGTTTGCACCTGTTGCGGGCGATCCGCGGGCTTTAGCCAGTCAAGGCATTGCTTGTAATAGGAAATATCTGTCGAAATCAGCGATTTCTGCACCCCGTGCGTGGGGCAACGTTTGAGGTAGTAGACACATCCCTCATCGAAAATGATCTTGGCCGGGACCGGGGCAAGGCAATCCTCACACAGCGATTCTGTCTGGCCATGAAAGATATATGGGGCAATCTTACGTTCAAACATTGGGTCGCCTTATCATGAGGGAAGCATAAAGGATCAGCCCCAGGCATGCGATATGAAAGATGTTCAGCGGTCCCAACAGGGTCGCGTAGGGTTTGAAAAACTCAAGGCCAAACCGCTGCACCCCGTATGTGGCGCACATCAGGTAAAACCCGTTGGTCAGAAACCACGGTGAACGGCGCGCCAGCAGGATCAGCGCGACCACCAGAAACGCGGCCATGATGCCGCTTTCATACAGCTGCACCGGATGGCGCAGGGTGCCATCGCCGAAATCCACGCCCCAAGGCAGGGTTGTAGGCGTGCCATAGGTGTGATCGTCGAGGCCGGAAAAGAAACACCCCAGCCGCCCGATCACGATGGTTGTGGTGAACCCGGCGACAAAAATCACCCCGGTTGACCCGGTGATCGCGCGGGCGCGCTTGTACAGCTCAACGCCCACAATCGCCCCCACCAGACTGCCGAGGATCGAACGGCCAATGCCCTCAACCCCGCTGAGCCACAGGTTGGTGGTGCCCAGCCCGTAGGCCCCGCAAGCAAAGCCGCCAAGGCATAGCCCGGCCCGGCAGCGGCCAGACGATCCTCGGCCACAGCCCCCAGACGCCAGTAATAAATCACAAAGGTCAGCGCCGAAGCGCAGGTGGCGGCCAATAGATCAAATTGTGTGTGGACTGGCATGCCGGGCAAAGGCCCGAACGCCCTTTATCAGTCGAACTTGCCAGATGGAGCCAGAACGGTTGCTTCACCAATGAGCACCTTTTTCCCGTTCACAAGGCAACGGCAATCCAGTTGCACGCGACGTTTGCCGTGATCGACGCCAATCACCTCGACTTCGGCATGCACCATGTCGCCGGGGCGCACGGGGGCAAGGAACTTGAGGGTCTGGCCCATATAGACGGTGCCGTGACCGGGAAGCTGTTCGCCGATGACGGCCGAGATCAGACCAGCGGTCAACATCCCGTGGGCGATGCGGCCCTCGAAAATCGTGTCCTGAGCATAATCGTCATCCATATGCACAGGGTTAAAGTCGGTCGAAACCTGCGCGAACATCTGAATATCTTCGTCCGTCACGACCTTCTGCAGGTGACGGGTCATGCCCATCTCGATCTCTTCGATGGTGATGGTGCCACGGGGCATATTGTCCAACATTCGACCCTCCTGAGTGATCCGGTGAGTAATAATCGAGCCCATGGGGGCCTAAGTTTGGAACTTTATTACTTCGCAGGCGCAGAAAATCAAGGAAAATCTTTGTTATCGCAACAGGCCGATGGAGTAGGTTGGAGAGACCATTTCCTTTTGAATATAGGCATTTAGCGCATCCGCGTCGGGCTGGTGCGACGTTTTTGTTTCTGATGCTGCCAGCCCGCCTGAGATGAAAAGAGAATCGATATCCTCGCCCATTGCCCCCTGAATGTCGGTGTGAGGCCCGTCGCCGATGGCCAGAATCCGGCCCATATCTACGTCGCCGCCCAGCGAGGCCAGACGCCGACGCGCCAGATCATAGATTGGCGGATGGGGTTTGCCGAAATACAGGCTCTCGCCGCCCATCTCGGTGTAAAGCCTGGCCAGGGCACCGGCGCACCATTCGCGCACCTCGCCTCGATCCACGATAATGTCGGGATTGGCACAGAGCAGTTTCATGCTCTTTTGCTTTGCGTAAAGGAAATCAGCGCGGTTCACATCCGGGTCGGCCATCGGATCAAATGGGCCGCAGCAAACGATACCCTCGGCCTCTTGTAACGGCACCCGCGTGATCTCAACCGGGTCTTCGATCACGCCCAGCGGCTCAAAAAACCCGGCATCGCGCGTCCATTCCCCCATGAAATAGACCTTTTCGCCCACGGCACCCCGGTACATGGCCGAGCGCGCGCTATCGCCAGAGGTGGCAATCACGTCATAGCAATCCTTGGGCACGCCGAAGCTGCCCAGTTGCGTGGCCACCCCGGCGCGGGGCTTGGGCGAGTTGGTAGCCAGAACGACCTTACCGCCCGTCGCACGGAAAGCGCGCAGGGCCGCGACGGCCTCGGGAAAGGCCTGAATGCCGTTATGCACACAGCCCCAGAGATCGACAAACAGGGCGGTGTAGCGGTCGGAAACCTCGGAGAGGGACTCGATGATCTGGGTCATTGGGGATGCCTTTGCGCGTTGCTTGCCGGTGGTATGGCAGGGCGCGCGGTGATTTTCCAGTGGGGGTTGTCTTGGCGTGGGATTGGGATAGGCAGAGACAAGTGTTCGCTGTCTGAAAGGGGTCGCCATGCCCAGCCTTCCTGATTTTCGCCTGGAAACGCATTTTTCGAAATGGGAGTTCAAGGCGCGCTATCACATGACCGCCTCGGATGCCGAAAGCCTGTCGATGCGCGACCTGCTGGCCATGGCCACTGACGAGGAGCGTGAGGCGTTTGAAGGGCTATGGCTGGGCTATACCGAAACCTTTGGTGCACCCGATCTGCGCGCGGCGATTGCGGATACGTTTGCGCGGCAAAGCGCCTCGGACATCCTGTGCTTTGCCGGGGCCAGTGAGGGGATTTTTGCGGCCAACAATGTGCTGTTGGATCAAGAGAGCCATGCCATCGTCGTCACGCCCAATTACCAAAGCCATGAAACCCTGCCGATCGCGATTTGCGAGGCCACGGGGGTGCCGCTGGACCCGGATGACAACTGGTCGCTGGACATCGACCGGATCAAGGCGGCAATCCGTCCCAACACGCGGCTGGTGACAATCAACTTTCCGCATAATCCCACCGGTGCGATCCTGCCACTGGACCGCTATATGGCCTTGATCGATCTGTGTCGCCATCACGGCATCTACATCCTGCATGACGAGATTTTCAACGGGCTGGGACCCAGTGATGCGCCACATCTGCCGTTCATCGCGGATGCCTATGAACGCGGGCTATCGTTGGGTGTGACCTCGAAATCCTACGGGCTGCCGGGGCTGCGGATCGGCTGGATCGCCTGCCAGGATGGCGATGTGTTGTCCCGGATGGAGCGGATGAAGCACTACCTGTCGATCTGCAATTCCGGCCCCAGCGAACGACTGGCCGTGATCGCCCTGCGCAACCGCGCCAAGCTGCTGGCGCGTAATTGTGCCATCGTGGATGAAAACCTGCCCAAATGGGATGCGTTCTTTGCCCGCCATACCGATTTGTTTGAGTGGACGCGCCCCGATGGGTCCTGCATGGGCTTCCCGCGTTTTAAAGGCCCGGAAGGGGTCGAGGCGTTTGCCCGTGATCTGGTCGAACAAAGCGGTGTGTTGTTCCTGCCCAGCACGATCTATTCTTCCGAGTTGAGGCCAACTCCGAACGACCGTTTCCGGCTTGGCTTTGGACGCACGGGTATGGACGAAGGGCTGGCGGCGCTTGAGGCGCATCTGATGCACAACAAGCGCGGTTAATCGGCGGCGAGCCATGGAAATGACGGGGCGCCCGCCTTGCGCCAGCTGAGGTGGCTTTGACGTTCATAAGCGGCGGCACCGCGTACCGGGTGCAGCACTCCGGCCTCAAGATGGGCGGTCACCATGCCTTGGGGCAGATAGGCCGACCCGCCATGCGTCAACAGATGCGCCAGCGCCCAATCCGGGTTGGAATAGCGGTTGGGGGCGGTATCATCTCCAGGCCATGTTTTGGCATGCCAGAGGCGGAACGCAGCCCCGTAATCCACATAGATGTAGGCCGGATCCCATCGCATGGCCGCGCGGGGCCGGGTCGACACTTCAATGATCTGATCGGTGGCAAAGGGGCGATGGGCGAAATCCGACCCGGTTAGCGGCTCGGGTAAAAGAGCGGCATCGCTGACACCCGATTGCAACCAGCGCCGCGCGTCCGTTGTGAGGCCCGCCCAGATGTCAAAGGCGGTGTCAGGGTGATCGGCGCGCAGACCGGCCATCCAATCAGCACCCAGCCCGGACCACAGGGCGGGATCGCATACCAGACTGAACATCGACGTCACGCCGCAGGGCAGGCTGGCCTGCGCACGGGCATTGGCCCAGGTCGAAGTGATCAATTCGGCCTGATCCAGAAAGGCATAACCGGCCTTGGTCAGAGTCGCGCCTTTTCGGGACCGGTTCAACAGACGTTGGCCCATGGCCTGCTCCAACGTATCGAGCCGGGCCGTGACGGCGGATTGGGTGATGTTCAGCTGCTCAGCCGCGCGGTTCAGGTTGCCCGCGCGGGTGACTGCCAGAAAGGTTTGGATCGCGATGATGTTCATCGCCTCATAATGCAGATTTTTTGATCTTATAGATAGATTAAATTCGTTTTCGTTATTTTGAGATCTCTGCCAAAATGCAGCTGTGCACAGGAGACCAGATATGAAATTCAGTATTCAGCTTTCGGCGGATTACCCGGATAAATCCTATGGCGGGGATCGGGTCTATGGCGACATGCTGGATCAAGCGATCCTGGCCGACAAACTGGGTTTTGATGCGGTGTCGATCACCGAACATCACCTGATCAATATCCTGATGATGCCCGCCCCGCTGACCTTTGCCACCAAGATCGCAGCGCATACGGATCGCATCAAGATTATGACCTCGATCGCCGTACTGCCCCTGCATGACATGCGTATCTATGCGGGCGAACTGGTGGTGGCCGATATCTTCACCGAGGGCCGTCTGATGCTGGGTGTCGGGCGCGGGGCCTTCCCGTTTGAAATGGAGCGGCTGGGCGTGCCGATGGACGAAACGCGCGATCGCTTTGATGAGTCCCTGAATGTCTTGCAGGCGCTTTTGGCCGAAGAAGAGGTCAGCTGGGATGGGCAATTCTACAAATTCGACCCGATCACCATCATGCCCCGCCCGGTGCGCGATATTCAGATGATGATGGCGGTGATGCATCCCGATGGCATCTATGCCTGCACCAAACGCGGCTTTCATATTCAGACCACGCCGCTGGCGGGCAATCACCAATTGCTGCTCGATCAGGTGGGCGGCTTCACCCGTGCCAAGAACGAGATGGGCGAAGACGGCGCGCATCTGACCCTCACGCTGAGCCGGGTGGCCCATCTGGCGCGCTCCCCGGCCGAGCGTCAGCGCAAACTTGAGATGGCAGATCGCTATTACAGTCGCTTCGACAATGTCTATACTGGACCCGGAATAGTGGATCACGGAATGATCCGCGAACTGCCGCGCGCTCAAAGCGTGGAAGAGTTGGGAGAAAGCCTTTTGATCTGCACCCCGCAAGAGATGATCGACAAATTGGCACCCTATGCCGAACTGGGTATTGATCGGGTGATCCTCAGCCCTAATTTCGGATTGGAGGCACAAGAGACGCTGGACATGATCCAGGGATTCGCCGAGGACGTCATGCCGCATTTCGCAGCCCAACCCACGAAAGTTCCCGCCCAATGAGTATTGCCCGCGACGCGTTTATCGCCGCCATGCGCCACGTGGCAGCTACGGTGACTGTGGTCACCACCGATGGCCCTGCCGGACGCATGGGGGCCACGGTCAGCGCCTTTACATCGCTGTCTGCCGATCCGCCCTCGGTCCTTGTGTGCCTGAAGGCCGACAGCCGCATTGCAAAGGCCGTCGGCGACAATGGCGTATTTTGCGTCAATGTCCTGCCGGACAACGCGGTTGAGATTGCGCAATGCTTTGCCGGGGCGTTTGATTCCCAGCAGGCGGACCGGTTCGAGGGGCTTGAGATCACCCCAACCGAAGAAGGCCCGATCCTGCCGCGCGCCACCGCTTTTACCTGTTCGCTGAACCACACGGTGATTCATGGCAGTCACGCGATTTGCATTGGCGACGTGACAGGCATCTCCAACGCGGGTGAAAAACCTCTGACCTACATGAGCGGGGCGTTTCATGAGGTCCACCCCAAGCAGAAATTCTAACAGGAGGCCGCGATGCCAATGATCAAGGTCGAGATGTTTGTCGGGCGCACGGATGATCAGAAACGCGCACTGGTCAAAGAACTGTCCGAGGCGTTCACCCGCGTGGCGGGTGGCAACCCGGATGGTGTTGAGGTGATGTTGGTGGATGTCGAGAAGAACAACTGGTCCCGAGGTGGGGTGCTGTTCTCGGACAAGGAGTGAGCCGATGACCACCGCACTGGATTGCGCCTATTCGGTTGAGGGCGAGGGCCCGCCACTGTTCCTGACCCACGGTATCGGGGCGGCCAGCAACACCTGGGCGAAATTGCTGCCGGTACTGACCCCGCATTTCACGTAGTGACCTATGATCTGCGCGGCCATGGCGTGTCGCCGATGCCTGAGGGTGAATTCGGTCTGGATGAACTGGTGGCCGACCTGGAACGGGTGCGCGCGCGCACCGGGTTTGAAGCTGCGCATTTTGCCGGGCATTCGCTGGGCGGAATGATCGGTCCGGCCTACGCGTTAAACTATCCTGAGCGGGTGTTGTCGCTGGGCATCCTGTCGACCGCGGCTTTTCGCACCGAAGATGACAGCGCCAAGGTTCTGGGCGTTGTGCGCGCGGTGGAAGACAAGGGCATTCCCCAGATACTGCCCACGCTGACCGATCGGTGGTTCACAGATGCCTTCATCGAAAAGCATGGGGGTGTGGTCGAGCGGCGGCTAGAACAGGTGATCGGTACGGATGCAGAGGTGTTCCTGAACGTTTTCCGCATCTACGCCACGGTCGAGATGTCCCCCTGGCTGCACAAGGTCACGGCCCCCTCTCTGGTTCTGACCGGCGAGAATGACGGGGGATGCAATCCGCGCCTGAACCGTCAGATTGATGCGGCCCTGCCCAATTCGGAACTGGTGATCCTGCCGGGCTATAAGCATTCGCTGTTGCTTGAGGCGGGCGGGATCGTGGCGCAGCATCAGGGGAATCGCATGAGTTTCACGGCGCGAGGATTTGAAGCGGGAAGCGGTTGTTCCAGCCTGCCTTTTTCCGCATTCCTCCGAGGGAGTTCTCGCTTTTTGCTTTGTTGAGCAAATTCATTGCGATGTGCTTGATGACGGCGAAGTTGGCGGGTGCGTGATCCTTTCGTATCCGGCTGTCGTCATCGCGGAAGGTGACATCAAGCACCCGGTGGAGGCGGTTTTCAATTCCCCGGTGAGAGCGTACGGCATGGGCAAGGCGCGCGGCGTCTTTCGGCAGGGACGGGATGAAGTACCGCGTTTGCCGTGTCGTCTTCCCGCCACTTTCCCGAAGCGGGACGACGCGGCCAATGCTGACCAACCCCTCCCGATGGGGATGGCGCTTTTTCAACCGGCCGATGGCGTCGCATTGGGTGTATGTTCGCGTTTCAATCCTATCCTTGTCGCCGTCAACCGTCTGTAATGATTCTGTGTTTTCCCGATCCTGTTCTTCAAACCACAGTTTCGCGTCCTCATGGAGAAGCCCCTGATTGCCCTTCGGTGCCGGCACATAGTCAGCACCCTTGTCACGGATTTTGCAGGCGATCTCACGTTGGCGCCCCATCGCATCCAGCGTCACGACCGCGCCCTCCAGGAAGAGCAAATCCAGGAGAACGGGGATGTCCCTGATCGCGTTCCTTTTGTGCGCGCCGGCTTGCTGGCCGGGCACGAGGCGTAGATCGTTACACCGGGCCGGGATCAGATGCAGAGGCGTTTCACCACCGGCCCTTGAGCCTCGCGCTGTCTTGCCGTCAATGGCAACGACCGTTCCTCCAACGCGCCCGGCCAACCCGGACGCCCACGCGGCAAAGGCTGCGTTGAACTCTTCAGGATCAAGCGCCCGAAACACCGTCGAAAGCGTGTCACGGGAGGGTATGCCATGCTCAAACGTAGCCAACTTGCGCAGGAAACCCGACTTTTCCTCGCCATTAAAGGGCAACATCGACAAAACTCCCACACCCCGACACCACTCCGCACAGGCTCAAAAGCGGAATCCCATCAAGTGGATACAACACCTTCGTCTCCTGGCGGGGATCAGAAATCGACGAGGCAAAAGATTGAAACAACACGGTATTTTCCAAAGCAGCGCCCTCCAGACATAAACTTTGGAAAACTGAATCAGAGATAGAAGATCAAGGCAAACCAAAGGATGCTATTCATGCGATACCCCTGGCTTCGACGTGTCTAACGCTTGACATGTCCTATAACAATGCGAGGCAATTGGCTCGGCCTGATCGTGATTGGTTAGCTCCCTAACTTTACCACCCTTCAATTTATCCACACCTCCCGGAGCTTGTGCATTTTGGCAAAGCCCGTGAGAGACCGCCGGATGGTGCGCAGGCCTGCCCTGAAGAGGAAACACAGGGATCGCCGGGCTTTCCTGACCCCCTTTTTTCGCCGCGTTGCACGACAGGGTGTTCTTCTTTTGCCCCGGTTGAAACGGCCCGGTTCACAGCGATTGCCGGAACCGGTATGAGCCGCTCCAGTCGATCCGGCTTTTTGATCCGGCTTCGGGTGATGCCAGAGCCCCGGGTTTTGAAGTCGGAGAACATTGCTTCGATGCTCCGGTACATCCCATGGTCGGGAACCCTGTATTCGGACCAGGCTGCGTTCATGGCGATGATCCATGGTTCCTGAAGTCTCGACCCGCCAGTAATCGTGCAGACCGGATCGCCACATGGGATCGTCAGACCACCATTCCGGCGTGATCCGTTCCGAGCCGGTTGCCCGCAGGGTCGTAAACCGCATCCTGCGCCAGCGAAACCGTGCGGGCGGATGGCCCGTCCGGGTCGCTCCCTGATTTATGTCGCAAAGGCCAGGGTATTGATATCGCAAATGCCGCAGTCAGGATAAAGAAACCGGCGGTTTGACTGGCGAATGTGTGTGTCGAATGTGGGTTTACCGGGGGGCAGGCCCCCGGTAAAACGCTTCACGGTGCAAACCGGCGGCGAATTTCCGGATGGACATCAGGCTACACCACCAAAAAGAACGGCCAGGGTACCCGTCTCAAGGGACTTTTGCATTAACCGGACAGGATCCTTGGCGATGAATATCCTCTTTGTGCACCGGAACATGCCGGGCCAGCATCGGGAATTGCTGATGTGGCTGGTTGCACAGGGGGGACATCGGATCGTGTTCCTGACACAGCGCAAGGATGCGCCCTGGATCGACGGGGTGATGACCGTGGTCTACAAGTCGCATCACAAGCCCGGGGCCGGGGCCTATGGGCTGTCCAGGGTCTGGGAAGAGACCACCGGCGCGGGGTTTGCCGCCGCCATGGCCGCCCGCGAGCTGGAGAAGAACGAGGGCTTCCGGCCCGACCTGATCCTGGGCCATACCGGCTGGGGTGAGTTGTTGTTCATGAAACAGATCTGGCCGGATGTACCGATCCTGGGGTTCTTTGAATATTTCCATAACGCCACAGGCGGTGTGGTGGGCTTCGACCCGGACGATCCGGTATCGGATCACACGCCGTTCCTGATGGAGGCCCGCAACGTGGTGCCCTGTGCCAATATCGAGCATGTGGATCCGGGCCATGTGCCGACCGTCTGGCAAAAGAACACCTTCCCGGCCTCGTTCCATCCGAAATTCCATACCTGCCATGACGGGATCCGTACCGAGCGACTGGGTCCCGACCCGGATGTGTCCCTGTCGCTGGGCCGGCTGGACCGACCGGTCACGCGCGGGGATGAGGTGTTCACCTGTATGGCCCGCAATCTGGAACATGTGCGCGGCTTTCACATCTTCATGGCCGCGCTGCCCCGGATCCTGACAGCCCGTCCGCAGGCCCGGGTGCCGGTGGTGGGCGGCGACGATGTCTCCTGTGGTCGCAAGAGCGGGCACCCCGGGGGATTGCGCGCCGAGTTGACCGGGAAACTCGGCGACAGTGTCGACTGGAACCGGGTGCATTTTCTGGGGAGGGTACCCTGGTCCAGCTTTTGCCAGGTGGTTCAGATCAGCCGCTGCCATCTGCATCTGACCATGCCGTTCGTGATGAGTTGGTCGCTGCTGGAATCAATGGCGATGCAGGCCACCATCGTGGCCCCGGATGTGCCTTCGGTGCGCGAGGCAATCACCCATGGCGAAACCGGATTGCCGGTGGATTTCCTTGATGCGGATGCGTTGGCGGATCAGGTGATCGACGTGCTGGCCAATCCCGGCGCCTGTGCGCATCCGGGCCCGGCGGCGCGGGCGCATGTGGTCGGGACATATGATTTCAGGACCCTGTGCCTGCCGGAGCATATCCGGCGGATGAACACCCTCGTGCCGAAAAAGCTGCGGATTGCCGTGCCGGGCTGAAACCGCTTCGGGGCGGGGGCCGGTTGTCTATGGCACCCGCACCCTCCGGGTGATCCATGTTCGGGGTGCGGCTGGCCTCGGCCTGTCCGGGCCTCGGGATTCGACACACGACGCGGGGGTCTTTTGAGGTCTTGCCGGGCCTGTGGTGAATGCGCTACGGTTTCGCATCAATCGCATCAATCGCATCAATCGCAACAGAAGGATGTGTGCTCTGGCGTTTCTGCAGCGTCGATCTGTGAAGGAGCGGGACCGGACGAAAGCCCCGCTGCCGTCCGTGGCCCCGGTGAGCGGGATGCCGCGGCTCCGGGCTGATGGATTGCGCCTTGATGCACTGGACTGTCCCTTCCTTCAGGTGGAGTGTACCTGCGGTCACGTGGGTGAGGTCCCGGTGGCACCGCTGATTGCGCGACATGGTCGCGCCGTTCGGGTCCGCGATTCGCTTGATGCGGTGCGGTGCTCGTCCTGCCGGAAGCAGGCTATTCACCGGGTTTACGCATTTCGCTGATCTGGTGTGCCGGACGCGCTGCCAACGGGTCGCGCCAACCCGCAAGGGTCAAAGCGTCCAGTGGACGCCTTGAAGGCGACGAACGACAGGACGAAAACCCCTGTGGAGCCGCTTGCCCGACCATTCGGACTCCAGCCTGAATACCCGAAATGGATGATGAAATACGCCGGCAGAGACTTTCGGTGTATCCGGGGGTATATCCGCCCGGATAAAGCGTCTCTGTTGAAAACATCGATTTTCAACATCCTGATAACACGGGATAAAACCGCTCCAGATCCGCAGGGGAGAAAACCGGCAGTGTGGCTGGCTGTGCAGTCAGTATGCTGCTAACCGGTCTCTCCCGGATTTCTCCGGAAATTCAGAGAAAAAAACAGGGGAAAAATTGCCCGGGTACAGGGACGTGCCTGTGGCAGTGTGCAGGCCCGCAATTTCCTGCCGGACTCCTGTTCCTGTATGGAATGTTCCTGTGTGGAACCGGCCTGCGGTCGGCGGGCAGGGAACGGGTATTGCCAGGGTGTTGGCAACCGGCCCGACCGGCTGTCAGCCGCGCCTGTGCAGACCGGACATCCCCGGTCGCCGGTTCACACCGCGCCCCGCTTGCCTCCCGGCGGACCATCCCTGCATAAAACCGCAGACTGAACCGGACCGTCGCGCCGGTCTTCCTGACCGGAAACGCAGGGACGAAGGCACCGGTCAGGACGGCGGGCAGGGCAGGGCTGTCCATGGTGTCGTTCCCGGCCTTGCCTGCGGTGGCGTTGCAGGGCGGACCGGTCCGGCACATGTCAATCCGGTCATCAGCCACCGGCATCCCGACATCTGTCCGGATGAAACCCGGGGCCGCGCAATTCCCCCGGTCGAGACCGGAGCAGGTCCCCGTCCCGGCCCGCATGGCCGGTCGGCCTGTTGTCAGCAGCAATATACGCGGGGCGCCGCTCATCCGGGAGACCGGGCAGCCGGATGCAGGGCACAACATCCATGCCCGTCTCCCGCGCCGTCGGCACACGGTCCTGCCCCGGCAACAATGGTGTTGCCCCGGCGAACAGGACGGGACCGGTAAAACCGGACACCCTGATCGACGCCGCGATCTGCCGGACCTGATCCGCAGAACGGGTGCGGGAATTCCGCGTGCAGGACCGGAGCGCGCCACGTCGCGCGAAGGTTTTTTTGCCGCTGGCCATGCCGGACCTCCCGACGGTTTTTTTTCAGCGCCGGTATCGCGCAAATTCCGGCGCGACCCCTCCGGCGGTTTCCCCGCGCGTTTCGGGAGGGCCATTTCGTTTCGAGCCCAGGGGCCATTTCGTTTCAGATGACCCGTCGGAAAAAAATTCCCGAATGGTTGCAATCGGTTGACGGCGGCGCAAATCCGAAACGAAACGAAATGCAAAAAAATCGGCACGCAGAAGTAGGCAAGTGCGGCACATAACACCCACTGACCATCCCCGCCGGGAAGGACCCGTGATTTCCAAACACCGGGAGCGGCCCCTGGTGGCAACCAACCTGCCTTTGGCAAGCCGTTCCATTCGGTCCCGGCGTTCGGAAAAACCTGTATCCCCTAACGCTGCCAACGGCGAAATCTGCGATCTTGTCACACCTGCGGAATGCCGGAACTTCTTCCAGGCCGCAAGCTATACCTCATGAATAAATGGAAACGAAGTAATTTTTTCACACAAAGACTGGACTTTAGCTCGACAGGACGCGGTAGTGTAGCTGTCAGATCACCCTTTCGCCCGTCCCGTTCGGGCTTTCCCCGGTACAGGGCAACATTGTTTATTTTCCACAATCTGGTCTAAAACCTCCGACTTTAGTCGGAAAAACATTCAAACGTGCGCCGAAGGCGCTCAAGACCCACTGAACCCTCTGACTTTAGTCGGAGGAGGTTCAGTTCGCTGCAAGGATATCCGCATGGCTCCCAATGGAAAACCTGATGAAGATACAAACCGTGCGCAGGTCATCGATGACTGGCGCCGGTTATATGGACACCCGCCAGCAAAATACCTGTCCCTGGGCTTAACCCGGATTATTCATGACGGTTTGCATTTCTGTGTTTTCTCGTTGGGTGAACTTGCCAAGCCTTAGTGTCTGATCAGAAATGAGTTGAGTGAATTCAACAGGGTGTGATTCTGTTCGGTTGTGAAATTGAACGGAGATCACAATGGCTTGGACTGAATTCACCCGTGCGCAGCATATGCGCGAAACAAAGTGCTATCCAAGTGATTTGACCGATGCGGAATGGAATATCGTGCGGTCATTGTTACCCGGCCGTAACCGCCCTGGGCGTCCGCGAAAGGTGCATTTGCGTCGGGTCTGGAATGCGATTCAGTATCTTGCCGCCGCCGGGTGCGCATGGTCGCTCCTGCCGAAGGACTTTCCTGCGGTCTCGACTGTGCGTTACTATTTCCACCTCTGGCGAGATGATGGCCTGCTGGCCCGGATCAACCGCCACCTGGTCGCGGCCGTGCGCCTCGCGGCAGGCCGCGATGTGCAGCCGACAGCCGGTGTGATCGACAGCCAGAGCGTTAAAGCCTCTGAAAACACGTCCCTTTCCGGCTACGATGCGGGCAAGCGGATCAAAGGTCGAAAACGCCACATTATCACTGATACCTGTGGCAATCTGATCGCATGCGAGGTCCATACGGCCAACATTCAGGATCGTGACGGTGCGCCCGGGGTCTTCGCCAGGCTCCGCCGTGAGGCCCCGAAACTGCGCCACATGTTCGCGGATGGCGGCTATGCCGGGCCGAAGCTGCGGGGTGCCCTCGTGCGCCTCGGACGCTGGACGCTACAGATCATCAAGCGCTCCGACACCGCCGGGGGCTTCGAGGTGCTGCCACGCAGATGGGTTGTGGAACGCACCTTCGCATGGCTCGGTCGCTGCCGTCGTTTGGCTGTCAATCGCAGAGTAAAATGGGTCCATGTCGCGGCGTAAAAATGGGCCACTTCGGTTGATGTTTTGTGGCGCTTTTGCACGCGTGCTCGTCACAAAGCTGAAGCGTGCCAAAGCGCATGCTGGCCATAAGGCCAGCATTATTCTGACTGTGATTGCGGGCTGGTTATTTTCGGTTGTTGCGACTGTGTTTGAGCCGATAGCTTTCGCCATTCATCTCGAGGATGTGGACGTGATGGGTTAAACGATCGAGTAGCGCACCGGTCAGCCGCTCAGAGCCAAAGACTTCAGTCCATTCATCGAAGGGCAGGTTCGAGGTTATGATGATGGAGCCGCGTTCATAGCATTGGGATATGACCTCGAAGAGCAGCTCTGCGCCAGATTTGCTGAGCGGTACGAAGCCCAGTTCATCAATGATCAACAGGTTCTGGCTGGTCAGTTGCTTTTGAAGGCGCTGCAATCTCCGCTCATCTTGAGCCTCGATCAGATCATGGACTAATGCCGCAGCCGTTGTGAAGCGCACCTTCAGTCCTCTTTGACATGCAGCCAGCCCAAGTCCCAGGGCGATGTGTGTCTTGCCCGTGCCTGACGGGCCGAGCGCGATGATGTTCTCCCTGCGATTAACGTAATCGCATCGTGCCAGATCCATCGTCAGGGGCTTGTTCAAGCTTGGCATGATCTTGAAGTCAAAGCTATCCAAGCTCTTGGTGCTGGGGAACTTCGCCGCTTTGATGCGCCGTTCAATCATCCGGCGTTCGCGGTCGATCAATTCCATCTCACACAGCCGCGCCAGATAGTGGATGTGATCTTTGTTCTCTGCAGCACAGAGCTGCGCCTGTTTGGCATACTCGCCTTGGAACGTTGGCAGTCGCAGTTGTTTAAGATGATGCCGTAGAAGAATCCGAGGGGCTTCGGTCATGCCGCGGTCCTTCCCATCAAGCTCATGTAACTGGATGGGCGTGTTGTGCCGACATTGGCCTTGGGCAAGTATGGATAGAAGTCCAAATCCAATCGTGGTGGCCGCTTCTCAACCCGACACAGTACAAGGTGTTTTACGGCGTCATAGCCAATTGCACCCATATCTATTGCCTGCTGGATTGCGCCTTGCACAACATCCATTTCGAAGGTCTCCAAAAGGCGCAAGACTTGAACGTATTCTCGCTTGCCCGGCTTACCCATTCTGGCTTCAAGCAGTCGGTGCAGCGTGGCAAATACATCTGGCAAATGCCAACCCTGCAAAGGCGCGGCCTGATCCAGGGCACCCACCTTTTGTTCAAGCAGGGGCAAAAAGTGCAATGGGTCAAAGACCATATCCGCTGATGTGTAGGATCGTTTGTGCCGCGCAATAATCTCATTGCCGCAGCCGATGATAACCTCATGCACAAACCCACGCACATGAACATCGTGGTGCGCATAGGCTACTGGCACCGAGTAATCATTGCTGCGATAGCGCACCATTGAGATCGACGTTGCACGCGTGCTGACGTGATCGCAGGCTTCATATTCTGCGACGGGCAATCCCATCAGAGCATCCAAATCCGACATCAGGCGTGCGCCTATGGTTTGGGTGTGACCCCGCAACGTATCGTCCTGACGTGCTAAACACTTCTCTTCCAAATGTGCGTTCAGATCATCAAAGCTGTCATAGCGAGGTGCGGGAACCATGAAGTTGCGGCGGGTGTATCCAACCATGCCCTCAACGTTGCCTTTATCGTTCCCTCGCGCGGGTCTGCCAAACTTGTCATCAAACAAGTAATGCGACTGCAGTTCCGTAAACCGACGTGTGCGGATGCGCGTCTTATCCCCGAGTATCCGAGCCACGGCGATCTTGGTATTGTCGTAGAGAATGGATTGCGGAATGCCGCCAAAGAATGCAAAGGCGGACACATGGCCATCGCAAAACGCCTCGGTTGTCTCAGCTGGATATCCCTTCACAAACACCGCATCAGAATGTGGCAAGCTCATCACGAAGAAGTGGATCTTGCATTCCACGCCACCGATCACGCCCAGCGTCTCACCAAAATCAACCTGCGCATGGCCCGGCCGATGCGACAACGGCACAAACACCTCTTTGGTGCGCCGTTTTTGCTCGCGCACGTAATAGGTCACCGTGGTCAGGCTGCCGGCATATCCATGCTCATCGCGCAGCCGTTCAAAGATGCGCTTGGCCGTGTGTCGCTGCTTTTTGATCAGGGCTTTGTCTGTGCGCAGTATCTCATCGACCACACCAACATAACCATCAAGCGTTGGCCGCCGAGGCGCTTCCGACCGACGATACCCAGGCGGAAGTTCATGGCGCAGCATCTTCGCGATCGTCTTACGATCTTTGTTCTCTAATCTGTTCTCTAATCTGTTCTCTAATCTGTTCTCTAATCTGTTCTCTAATCTGTTCTCTAATCTGTCAATGCGTGTTTCCTGAGTTTCCTGCTTTTGATGTCAGAGGTTGCCTTTGTTCTCTTCGAACTCTGAGGTTCATGATGGGGTTGGCTGGGTGTGGGTCGGCAATGTTGAAACCGCAATCATACCGTTGGTCTTGGCTGTTGCTACAGAATCGGCGCCGTGTCTCACGCCCTCCCTCGGGCATCGTCCCAGATGGGAACTTTGATTTAGGAATCCTCGTTGTCGCCTCGTAAGCCTTACGCGGACTGGAAGTCAGTTTTGTCTCGCATAATGGCATGAAGTATGATTGCCAGACGACGCGCCAGAGCCACTCGGGCCTTTCTCATCGTTGAGCGCGCACCGATTGCGAGGGCCCATGTCTTCAATTTGAGCGGAGCGGCATACCGCGTCAGCATCACATTGGCGGCCTCATAGAGAAGCGTTCTGACGCGCACGTCGCCCCGCTTTGAGATGCTGCCCGTGTAGTCGATTTCACCAGATTGATGCCGTCGCGGCACCAGTCCAAGATACGCCCCCACATCACGCGATTTCCTGAAACGCGACGGATCATCAATTGCTGCGGCAAAGGCCAATGCTGTGATCGGACCGACCCCTGGTACCGTCATAAGGCGCTGGCAGACTTCGGATTTGCGGGTCATCTTTTTGATGTCGCCATCAATGGCTGCAACCGCCGCGAGGATTGCTTCGCGTGCTGCGAACAGTCCGCAAATTGCGGCATGGAGGCCAGGCACTCCATCGCTAACTTTTAGCGCCGCGTTTTTGAATGCCGGAGACAAAGCTCGTGGCAGCCGCACGCCGAAGACGACGACCAGACCGCGGATCTGATTGTCGAGCGTCACACGCTGTCCGACCAGCTTCTTGCGGGCTGCGATCAGCGACCGGATTGCGTGCGCTGACAGTGATTTGACATGGGTCGGCTTGTAGAATCCCGTCCGCGCCAGGTGTGCCAAACCGCGGGCATCATTGCGGTCCGTCTTGTGGCCGGCCAGAGATTTAAGGGCCTGATATGCTTGCCTGCTCTCGATGCAAACAACCGGGACACCAAGCTCCGTCAGCCCATGGTAAAGCATTGGTGCCATCCGTCCCGTTTCAAATACAACTTTGGCACATGGTGGTCCAGAAGCGAGGAAGTCAGCGATCGCTTTTGGTGTTGAGCTCGCTTTTCCTTCACGAATAAGGGCCCCTTCACGATCCAGAATGCAGATATGCGTCTCTTCCATGGACACATCCAAACCAGCAAAATATTCCATTGGTCAGTCTCCTTTTCAATTGCATGTGCATCCAGAATAACAGGGGTAACTGAGTGCTGATCCTGATTACGCCATGTTGAAAAACCGCGCCGCTTCTCGGCCAGACATACCGTCCTTCAAACAAGCACGGCGCACACGACTATAAATATCCACAGAATACATCTCCCGCCCTCCGAATAAACGAAGGGCACAAACTGGCGGACTTTTACTCCGCTACAACTGCGATATGCAGCCGCTTCTGTGGCCCAATATTGCTCCGCGTTTTACATTTGGCAAAGGATCGGGAGAAATCCATCGAAAGCGCCGAGGCTTGGCTGCTCATCGCCCACATCAGGCGCGTGACCCGACTACTTGCAACAGATTGAAATCCTTCATCCCATTTTGAATCAGACACTTAGGCACGTTGCCCAGCTCCTCGGCCAAGTTCAGCAGCCCAGTCTTGTGCTTGATGATTTTTTCAGAAGTATTCAACATTGTAGTTCCTCGTTTTGTGGTTGGTGTGCACCACCATCAAAACGGGCAACTGCCGCCCCTACAAGGGCAGCACCGTCCCCTTCCCAGCTAGCTGGGAAGGGGACGGTGTCAGATCACATCGAGACTAATTCACCTATAACCTCATCGAAACTTGCAAACTCAATCAAGTTGACCCCCAAGCCTGGCTCACCTGGCTCCTCTCGCAAATCGCCGATCACAAGATCACCCGTTTGGACGGACTAATGCCCTGGCGTTATGCTGCCAAGCAGCATAACGGAGACCACCAAATCAGCGCCAGAGCGCCCAGACCAAACGGTTACAAAATGAACAGGTTGCCGAGTTTCCTTTTGTTGCTCAGAGTCTTGTCGGGTTCAACTCTTCAGCCTGGGGCTGTGATATCCTCAATGAAGCCCAAATATGGATTCGTCCCGGCCTTGTTGCACAAATCGGGTTATGAGCGCACTTTCCCTTTCCCCGGACGGATTTATCCTACGGCCTCTGTGACGGGTATGCCAAGAGCTGTGTAGCGGGTGAGCACCGCGATACGGACCTGGAGCTCAGCGACCTGCCGATCAAAGTCTCGAGCCATGAGGCCTTGCCCAAGTAGTTTGACGCAGTTCATCTTCGTTTCTGCGCGGCTCCGGCGGTGATATCCGGTCAACCGCCGCTACAGCGCCCGCCCAAGATATTTGCACGCCCTGAGCGCTTCGTTTCGCGCGACGGCCCCGGCTGTATCTGGCTTCCAGGGTCGTGCATTCTTTCGCGGTGGGATGATGGCGGCAGTTCCCCGAGCAGCAATCACATCGTGGCATTTGCGCGTGTCGTACGCGCCATCGGCGGTGACGGTGGCAATCTCCTGGTCGGGTGGGATCTGTTCCAGCAGCTCGGGTAGCATCGGCGCATCACCGACGTTGCTCGTCGTGACTTCAACGGCACGGATCTCCAGTGTTTGCTCATCCATACCGAGGTGGAGCTTGCGCCAAAGGCGTTTCTTTCTCCCACCATGCTTTCGGGCATTCCACTCCCCTTCGCCCTCGGCCTTGATCCCGGTTGCGTCAATTAGCAGGTGGAGCGGGCCGGTTCCGCCACGGTAAGGGATGGCGACGTTCAGCGTCTTCTGGCGACGACACAGCGCGCTGACGACCGCGCTTGCCTGTCGGAGGCGCGTGCCACGGCATCTCAGGATCAAAACCAGATAGAAAGCGAACCGCGCTGCTTCAGCGCGGAATTGTACGAAGGCCAGTTCTTGGTCTTGTACGTCGTAGGGGACCAGCTGCTCATGCCATCCAGCTACCACACGGGAATCAAACAGTGAATCCTTCATGCCATTTGTGCAACAAAGCCGTACGGAGTGACCGAATTCAATTCAATAGTTAGCCTGTCCCATCCTGTCGATACTAGCGATGGCAGCTTCCGCCTGCTCCGCTACGTCGCGCAGCCAGTCGCACATGCGAGTGGTGTCCATCTGCGACAGATTCGACGTGCCCGATGTCAGGGCTTCTAGGTTCTCAACTGCTTCCCGGAATTCGCCGCTCATGTCGCGCAGCAGGAACGCGATATTGTCGAGCGGCAAGAGCCTTCTGAAAGCAACCTCTTGATCGGAATCTTCGCTCACAACATGGCCCAGCACCTGACAGTCCGCCAATGGCAGCAGAACTGGCCTGCCTTCGCTTGACTGAGCAAAGGTCGTCGTCAACGTGATGCTTGAGGTACTGAGCACATAAAGCTGGTCAGCCAATACACCAGTCGTCAAGGATAATTCTGGAGTTTCTTCACTCGCGGCGGCATCCTGTTCGATATTCTCAACCATTTTGGGTCCTCCTGATCGCTCGGCGTCAGCAATCGGCAAGTTTCTCCGCGCCACTGCTGCACATCGTTTCGAATGGCTTGTATTCCAGTCCAGTCGGTTTCACTACTGTAAATGACTCGAGTATATCGGGCTGCGGTCGGGGTCGTGCGAACGCCTTCCGCAGATCGCTAGCGTGCATCCTCGTGACCAACTGGTCTAAGTACATCGTCGGCCCTTGTTTAGCTTTTCTTTTATTTTCAAGAATACGGAACGCCAGATCAAAGGGCTCTCGACTTGTTTCAGCAGCTTCACTCGTTTTATAATGCGCCGTCTGCCGTTTCTGTTCAACTACCGGACGGGTGGTTTCTACTAGCTTGCTGTTTCGCGCCTGATAAACACCCAGGTCCAGGCGCTTGATGCCCTCACCGGTGATACGGAAACGTGCGGTGCGACCGTCGGCCTGCCGTTCAACCAGCCCCTCGAGGATCAACAGCGTCAAGATGCGTGACAGGTTCGCTGTTTTCATCTCGACCGCCTGCACCAGGTCGGCACGTGCTACCGCCTCGTTGCAACGGTCGTTCAGCGCCTGAAGGATTGCAGGCACATGCGCACGAGTCAGAAGCCGCGCCTTATCCGGGCGCGATTGCATACCGATCGATACGCGGACCATGTCCGACATCGCGCGCAGCCGCTCGGCGAACTGGGCAGCCGGACCTTCTGCATCCGGGTCCTTGCTGGCGGCGCTATCCTCTTGTCCAGCCCGCGCCGTAACATCAAGAATCAGCCGGTGCCAGTGGCGCAGATCTTCATCCGCGCGCCGTTCCGACAGCGCCAACCACGTCCACCGCAGCAGCGCCGAATAGGGCTTGGCGAAATCCTGGGTTGCCTTGATGCGGCAATCAATCTCCGTCCGCGCAATATCAGCATCGATCTCTCCACGTGCGATACTCTCAAGCGTATTTGTCAAAGACAACCTCCAATGGATGAGTATATCCTATATAGGTTCATAACCATTTACAACGATTTATCAATCCTGCGATTCCTCACATTCAGCGCAAAATGAACTGAACCTCCTCCGACTAAAGTCAGAGGGTTCAGTGGTTCATGAGCGCCTTCGGCGCACGTTTGAATGTTTTTCCGACTAAAGTCGGAGGCTTTAGACCAGATTGTGGAAAGTAAATTGATGTGGCATAATTGTGTCGTTTTCGGTGAGTTTACATGGTTTAGCCGCACCCGGCAGGATATAGCCAATCGGCGGATCTTTCGATCCTACCGGTGGTTTCAAACTCTGTTGAACGACCACCGTCCGGGTGTTGTTGGAGATTTGCAGCGCCGACGCGCGCACCTTATGAGCATCGATGGTGGCTTTCTCGCCCATTGAAGGAACGATTGCCAAAGAAGCATCACAGGCCTTCAGCAACGCCTCCCGGTCGGAGTGACAGAAGTCGAGGCAGATCTGGAACACGATCAATTCGTCCTCGGCCAGCAGCAATTGCACCGAGTCGCCCGGCTCAATGTCCTCGGTGCAGCCTTTGGGTGATTTCCGTTTCATGTAGGGCAGACACTTGTCGAAACAGAGCATCCGCTTTCCACGCCCGTCCAGAACTATGCTGCGATTACGAATACGCTCACCGCTTTCGACATGCCACGACCCAGCTACCACCACAGGCGGGCGACGACCACCCAGCGGCGATGCGCCCAGCAATTCCTCCACCTGTTCGACCCGTTCTGGCGGCATCGTTAGCTCGGGCCAGATCAGTGTGTCACATTGCTGTTCTGCAGCCAGTCGACACTGATCATCCACCGCCTTTTCCTGAGGCCCGCCACAGGTCAGCCCTGTAACAACGAAGTTTCCTGCCTTTTGGGTTGCGCTCGCTTTCTTCTGCAGCTGCAGGCGAGGAAACACCGCTGCGCCCACTTTACGTACAGGAGGCAGACGATCGGGCTCTAGCCCCACATCGGGATGTACACACAGCTCCAGCCGCACTCCATCATGCTGCTTTGGGATGATCCGGTGATACAACAATCCGCGTCGGGACAGCCCCTGCCCTCTCATCTGGTCGCGACTACCGGTGATCTTACGGCAGGGGACCACAAAAAATCCGGAAGCAGTCTTGAACTCTATTCAGTGTACGCTGACTGATTAGGGTCGTCTGCTGCGACAGGGCCTCATCCAGCAGCCGCATCGCCAGAAAGGCGGCGTG